>CAWCGP010000006.1:0-630935 GCA_963795145.1 uncultured Actinomycetota bacterium
GTGGCCACTGGGGCCGACTTCTCCGTCGCGCTGGCCACCGACGGCACGGTGTGGACCTGGGGCGGCAACGGCCGCGGGCAGCTCGGCGTGGGGACGACGACCGCGTCAGCGACACCGCAGCCCGTCCCGGGACTCGCCGAGGCACGCCTCGTCGCCGCCGGCGACCACTTCGCGCTGGCCGTGATCGGGGACGAGGTGCGGTCGTGGGGAGCGAACGACGCCGGCCAGCTCGGGGACGGCACCCTGACGGACCGCGCCACGCCCGTCGCCGTGACCGGCGAGCCGACCCAGAGCGGTCTCCTCGCTCGCCGCCGGGTCGCGGCACGTGCTCGCCTTCTCCGAGCCCTACGCCGTCTACGGCTGGGGTGACAACGGCTACGGCCAGCTCGGGCCGAACGTCACCGAGCCCCGGCTGACGAGCGCCCGAAGCGTGCTCTCCGGGAGCCCGCGCGGTGCGTACATGGTCGTCGCGGCCGGGGGCGACTCGACGTTCGTCGTGACGAGCGACGGGGACACCGTCGCCTTCGGGCGCAACGACCGCGGTCAGCTCGGGATCGGGACGGTCACCCGGTCCGCCGGTCCGACGACCGTCACCTTCCGCCGGCGGCATCGGTGCCGTGGGCGATCGCGGTCGGCAGCGCCCACACCGTCGCGCTCCTGCGGGACGGGTCGGTGTGGACGTGGGGCGACAACCGCGGACGGCCGGCTCGGCCGACCGGTCGGGACGACCTCGGCCGAGCCCGAGATGGCGGTCGCCGGGACGGGCGCGGCCGTGAACGTCTTCGGCGGCCCGATCCTCTCCGCCGGCGCCCGGGTCACCGCCGTCCTGGCGGAGGACGGCTCCGCCACGGCCTGGGGCGCCAACGACGCCGGCCAGCTCGGGGACGGCACGACGACGGCCCGCCCGGAACGCCGTGGCCGTGCGGGCCCCGCTCGCGCCGCGCACGGTGCGCATCGGCGGCACCCTCGCGACGGACCTCGTGCGCACCGCTCCCGACCGGCTGACCGTCGTCGCGCCAACGCACGCCGCCGGCAGGGTCGACGTCGCCCTCGGCACCGATGCCGCGGACGGCACCCCCGGCCCCATCGCGACGGCGGTCGGGGGCTTCACCTACACGACGACGCCGGCACCGGAGTTCACGGTCGCGGCGGTCCCGCCGATCGTCGTCGGGACGCCCTACGCGCACCGGCTCGCCATCCGCGGTCCGGGGCCGGTCACGTGGGACATCCGGCTCGGGACCCTGCCCGCCGGCATCCGGCTCGACGCGGCCACGGGGGTGCTGTCCGGCACCGCGACCGAGCCGGCCGACGAGGACATGGTGTTCACGGCGACGAACCCGCACGGCACCACGGAGCTGCGCACCTCGCTCGTCGCGGCGATCGTCCCGACGCTGGAGGCCAAGGACCTGGCCCCGGCAGCCGTGGGCCGCGGCTACCGCGAGGTGGTCGGGATCGCGAGTCCTTCGTGGCCGAGCCCGTGGTCACGGTGACCGAGGGCCGACTCCCGGACGGCGATCGCCGTGCGCAGCGTGTCCCGGTCGCCGGGCGGCCAGGGGTGGAGCTCGCCGGGACGCCCACGACCGCGGGGACGTACCGCGTTCACCCTGCGTGCGGACGTCCGCGGTGCGTCGCACAGCCGGGCCTACGTGCTCACGGTCGGCGATCCCGCCGCGGCTGACGACGGCCTCGCCGCCGTCCGGGACGGTCGGCACGCCGTACACCTACCGGTTCGTCGCTGAGGGCACCGACGTCCGCTACGGGCTGACCTCCGGGTCCCTGCCGCCCGGGCTGGCGCTCGACGCGGCGACCGGCGTGCTGTCGGGCACGCCGACGGTCACCGGGCGGTTCGACGTCGTCGTCGGCGCCCGGAACGCGTTCGCGCTCGAGGTGGCGGACGTCGTCGTCCGGGTCGGTCGGGCCGGGTCTGACGCCACCGGTCACCCCCGCCGGCCGGCGGACCAGGACGGCGGGACCCGCGTGGCGGTGAGCACGCCGTCGCCGCGGTTCGTCGAGGTCACCACGGGGTTCCCCGACCGGTTCGGGAGGTCCGCGACGCTGGGGCTCACGGCGGACGGGTACGTCTGGGCGTGGGGCGTCGGCGCGCCACCCCTCCTGGCCGAGCGCGGGACCGACGTCGACCCCCTCCTGCCCACGCGGGTCGGCCTCGTCCTCCCGCCGGGCGTCCGGGTCGCCCACCTCGCACCCGGCACGCCGAACACCTTCCTGGCCACCGACGGCGCGGTGTGGCGCCTCCTCGCCGACCCCGCGGCCCTGGTCGGCGTCCGGTCGGAGCGCGTGACGATCCCGCTGGGCGCGGGCGTCCGCATCGCCGAGGTCGCGGGCGGGTACGGCCACCGGCTCGCGCTGCGCGACGGACGGCTCGGTGTGGGCCTGGGGGGCGAACGACCAGGGCCAGCTCGGTGACGGCACGACGACGCGCCGCGGCGGCCCGGTGCGGGTGCCCTTCCCGGCCGGCGTCGCGGTCACCGACCTCAGCGCCGCGGGGGCGTCGTCCCTCGCCGTCGACTCCGCCGGCGGGATCTGGAGCTGGGGGGTCGACGTCTGGGAGGCGTGCTCGCAGTTCGAGTGGTGCCCGACGGTCGTGCACGCGCCGCCCGACCCGGCTGGCCACACCCGCCGGCTTCACCGCGGACCGCGTCGTCGCGGGCCCGGCCACCGTGCTCGCGATCGCCCGGGACGGGTCGCTGTGGTCCTGGGGCGACAACGCGGTCCGGCAGTCCGGCCGGCTCGAGTTCCCCTGGCGCTTCGGCCGGGTGCCGCTCACGCTGCCGGCCGGGGTGACCGTGCGGGACGCCGCGATCAGCTCGGACGTCGGGGTGGCGGCGACGTCCGACGGTGTGGTGCACCGCTGGGGCCGGTTCGACTGCGTCGGTGACGGGATCGTCAGCGACTGCGGCCTGTTCGGCGACGAGGGCATCCTCGAGTCGCCGGTGGCGGTGGTGGCGCCGATCGGCGACCGGGTGGTCGGCGTGACCACGGGCGGGCGGCGCGGGCTCGCGCTGACGTCCACCGGCCGGGTGTGGGGCTGGGGCGCCAACGACGACGGGGAGCTCGGCGACGGCACGCGAGTCCGCCGCGACTCCCCCGTGGTCGCCCGCCCGCCGTTCCGGGTGGGCACGGTGACCTTCGACTCCCGCCCGGCGCGGGTGGTCGGCGAGCGCAGGACGGGACGGTCACCGTCCTGCACACCGCCGCACGCCTCCGCCACGGTCGACGTCGCGGTCCGGACGATCCGTCCGGACGGGTCACCCGGGCCCGGCCTGCGGTTCTCGGGTGCGTTCACCTACGGTCCCACGCCCTTCATCGTCAGCGACCCGCCGCCCCCGGCGCTCACCCGCGTCCGGTACCGGCACGTGTACGCCGCCGTCGGACCCGGCCCGACCACGTACGCCGTCGTCGTACGGGGTGTTGCCCGCCGGCCTGTCGCTCGACCCGACCGGGGTGCTGTCCGGCACGCCGACGGTCGCGGGGACCGCGACGTTCACGGTGCGCGCGACCAGCCCGTTCGGGACGTCGGCGAGCCTGGAGACGCTGACCGTCACGGCCGGTTCCGCGCCGCGCCTGACGGCACCGGCACCGCGCCGCGGCGACCGTCGGCACGCCGTACACCTACCGCGCCACGGCGGCCGGCACACCGCCCCTGGCCTTCACCGTCGCGTCCGGGACGCTCCCGGCCGGCCTCACGCTCCACCGGACGACCGGCACGGTGAGCGGGACCCCGACCGCTGCCGGCACCTCGACCGTCCGGCTGCGGGTGACCAACCCCTGGAGCGCCCAGACGTCCGGCGACCTCACGTTCACCGTCCGGGGGCGGTGACCCGGGTGCCGGCACCGCCCGGCTCGGTCGGTCCGGGTCGTGGCGGGTCAGCAGCCGGGTCAGCTCGTGCCCGGCGTCGTCCGAGCCGGCATCCCACGGCTGCTGCAGCTGGACCAGGTCCCCCGGGCGACCGCACGCCGGGTGAGCAGCCGCCCGGCGTGCGTGCTGCCCTCGTCCAGCAGCTCGGCGAGCTCGTCCAGGTCGCCGCGGCCGTCGGCCAGGTCGACCAGTCGGTCCAGCGCGACCTCGTCGCCCTGGTCCGCCACAGCCCGCAGGACCTGACGATCCACCGTGAGCTCCGTCATGCGACCCAGGATGCGGCCCTGACCCTGGGGCAAGGTCAGGGCGGACCATGGACGATGCTCGCGATCGGCCGGCTCGCCCGCCTACGCCGGGGTGTCGGTCAAGGCCGTGCGGGTCGACCACGCGAAGGGACTGCTGCCCGAGCCCGAGCGGGACTCCTCGGGGTACCGCCGCGACACGGCGCAGCACGCCATCGACCTGATCACGATCCGCACCCTCGCCGAGGCCGGGCTGCCGCTCGCGCGTATCCGCAGGACGCCACCCCCCGACGACGCGGAGCGCATCCTGCGGCGGGCCGACGCCGCCCTCACCGCCCGCATCCGGGGCCTGCGCCGGACCCAGCGTCGGCTGCGGGACCCGGCGCGACGCGCCGTGGCGGCGACCCGCCACCGCTACGGCACCGGCGACCTGCCCGGCCAGGCGGTCCCGTCCGACGTCCCCGCACTGGTGGCAGGCGAGCGTGCACTCCTCGCCGGCGTGGCGACGCTTCGACCGGCTCGTCCGCGACGGGCTCGGCGTGTGAGGGCCGGCCCGCCCGAGGTCAGCGCCGCAGCGGGACCCGCAGGAGGTCGCCGTCGGCCGTGGTGAGGTACAACGCCCTGCCCTCGACCTCGAGCGTGGTCACGCCGGCCAGGTCGAGGAACGTCCGGGGCGTCGACGTCCCGCGAGGCACCACCGCGACGCGCGAGCTCTCGGCGACGTAGATCTCCCCGCGCGGCCCGACGGCCAGCTCGCGGATCGAGTCGAGGCCCGCTGCCCGGACCGCGAAGGCGCCGGTCCGGGGGTTGATGCGGTAGACCGCGCCCTGCGGCCGCCCGTCGCCCCGGGCCGGGGCCAGCGCGGTGACGTACAGGCGCCCGTCCCGCCCGATCTCGAGGTCGGTCGGCCGCGCCTCGTACGCGTAGGGGTGCCCGAGGGCGCACTCCGGGGTGACCTCCTGCGTCCCCGGGGCCTCGGCGGTCATCGTCGCGACGACGGGCGGGAACACCGTGAGGGTGCGGAGCGCGAGGCCCTCGCGGACGAGCACGTCGTTGGCGCCGGCGTCGGCGAGGTAGAGCGCGCCCCGCCGCGCGGCGGTCGTGACCCCGCTCGAGTGGCCGATGCCCTGGTAGACGATCCCGTACTGGTGCCACGGGTTGTCCCAGAAGAACTGCGCGGAGCAGTCCTCGGGCAGGCCCCCGAGGTACCCGTAGGTGTTGATGCCGTCGGGGTTGAACTGGTCCTCGTGGCCCTGTTCCCCGGCATCGGCCGCGAGGGCGAGGGCGCCGTCCGGGGTGCGGACGTACACGACGGAGAGCGACGTCTCGCGGGCCTGCCCGTGCGCGGTGAGGTACAGGCGGTCGCCGTCGTACGAGAGCCCGCCGAAGTGGCCGAACCAGAACCAGTCGTCCGTGGTGAACTCCGGCACGAGCGTGCTCACGGTGCCGTGCGACACCAGCCGCACCGGGCCGGAGGAGGTGACGGCGGCCGTGTGGCGGTCGCGGACGGCCAGGCTCGTGACCCGGCCGAGGCCGGTCGCCAGGACCTGGGGCGACCCGGGGCGCGGCACACGGTCGCCACCCTGGCCGGCAGCCGGTCCGGCACCGACGACGGCGAGGCCGCCGAGGAGGGCGGCGAGGCCGGTCGCGAGCAGGGCGGCACGAGAGGGGCGGCGGACGATCGAGAAGGACATCGCAGACTCCGGGGTCGCGTGTGGGGGGATCCTTGGAGGGGCCGCGCCTCGACAGGCGCTCGTCCCGACGGGTCCCGGCACGCCTCCGCATGGCGTGACGTGGACCGCGACATCCTCGGCCGGAGCCGGAGGTGCTCGTCGTGCGTACCCCCTCAGCAGACCGCTCGAGGGGCCGGTCGGGAAGGCCTGAGCAGGCCTTTCACCCGCGGCTTCACCCGGCAGACCGGCCCCCCGGCAGGCGATCGACACGGGGGCACGAAGGTCCGACCTACGGTGTGGGGATGAGCCGGATCCTCGTCACCGGGTCGGCCGACGGTCTCGGACGCGCGGCGGCGGACTCCCTGCTCGCAGCCGGGCACGACGTCGTGGTGCACGCCCGCGACGCGGACCGGGCGAGGGCCCTCGACCCGCTGGTCGACCGCGGTGCGCGACTCGTCGTGAGCGACCTCGCCGAGCGTGCCGCCGTCCTGCGCCTGGCCGCCGAGCTGGACCACGCTGAGCCCCTCGACGCCGTCATCCACAACGCCGGGGTGTGGCGGGGGCAGGCCGTCATGCCGGTCAACGTGGTCGCGCCGTACCTGCTGACGGCGCTCGTCCACGCCCCGCGCCGTCTGGTGTACCTGAGCAGCGGCTCGCACTTCGGTGGACGGCCCTCACTCGACGGCGTCGACTGGCGCGGCGACACCCCGGGCTCGTACTCCGACAGCAAGCTGTTCGTCACCGCGCTCGCCGCGGCCGTGGCGCGCCTGCGCCCCGAGGTCCGGAGCAACGCCGTCGACCCGGGGTGGGTACCCACGAAGATGGGCGGCCCGGGCGCACCCGACGACCTCGAGCTCGGACACCGGACGCAGGAGTGGCTGGCCACGAGCGACGACCCCGAGGCCCGGACGACGGGCGCCTACTGGTACCACCGTGAGCAGCGGCGGCCCCATCGGGCGGTCGCCGACCCCGCCCTCCAGGACCGGCTGCTGCGCGCGCTGGCGGAGGAGACCGGGACCGCGCTCTGAGGGCTGCTGAGGGCTGCTGAGCGCGTCGCCCGCTGCTGACGACCGCTGGCGGGCCCGACAGCGGCCCTCCCGCTCTGCTGAGCGGACGAGCGGAAAGGACCGCTGGCGGACGCACCGCACCGTCGAACGGCGACCCGTCGACATCGACGGATCGGTCGCCCTGCGGTGACCCACCACAGGCGGTGGAACGACCGGGAACCGCGGGCCCGGCCCCGGGGCCTGCGCTCCTGGGGAAGGCGCACGAGTGTGCGACCTTCACGAGCCCGCAGGTGCCCTGCCCTGCCCTCATCGAAGCGCCGATCAAGACCGTGGCCGGACCGGCCCTTCCGCCGTGGCTCCCCGCCGGATCCGTGGCGCCCCCTCTTCGCCCTGCTCGGTGCGCGCAGTCCGCCTAACCTGGCAAGCCCGTGTCCATGAACCGACGAGGTGACCGTCCAGTGCACATCGACGCCGACATGGCGCAGACGATCATCGAGTCTGTGCGCGCGTCGGACACGTCGATCGTCATCTCGGAGGCCGTCGACGACTTCCCCATCATCTACGTCAACGCGGCCTTCGAGGCGCTCACGGGCTACCGTGCCGAGGACATTCTCGGGCGCAACTGCCGACTGCTGCAGGGCCCGGGGAGCGACCCGGACACCATCATGTCGATCGGTCGCCGGCTGCGTGAAGGGCAGTCCGTGCGGGACCGGCTCCTCAACTATCGCGCCGACAGCTCGGCCTTCTGGTGCGAGCTGCACATCTCCGTCGTCCGCGACCCTGACGGCCAGATCACCCGCTACATCGCCGTGCAGCACGATGTCACCGACGACATGGCTCTTCTCGACAAGATCACCCGTGCCGCGACCCTCGACCCCCTGACACGGCTCATGAACAGGACGACCTTCGCCGCTGCGATGGAGCGCGAACTCGTGCGGGCTCACCGCCACGATCGTGCCGCCGGGGTGTTGTTCCTCGACGTGGACGGCTTCAAGCAGGTCAACGACGCGTATGGTCACCCCGTCGGCGATCAGTATCTGCTGCATGTCGCCACCACTCTGCGGGAGCAGCTGCGTGGCGTCGACCTCGCGGCACGTCACGGTGGCGACGAGTTCACGGTGCTGCTCACCGACCTCCCGCCCGACGGGGAGGGAGTCGACGCCCTGGCGTCGATCGTCGAGCACCTGCGCTCGGCGCTGAACAAGCCGTTCAGGCTCGACGGGACGCTGCACCGCCCGTCCGTCACCATCGGCCGGGCGCGATACCCGGCAGATGGTTCCACCGGCAACGAGCTCGTGGCCCACGCCGACGGCGACATGTACCTCCGCAAGCCCGCGAGACGCGAGGACACGCGGCCAGGACCGTGACGGCGACCGCGCGTCCAGTCGTGTGCGCGACCTGGTGGATCTCGTCGTGCTCGCCCGCTCACAGGATGTCGACGGGTCCGCTCTCATCACTGCCGTCGCGCAGTGAGTGGAGGCACCGCGGCCTGCCGGGCGAGCCGGTGTTCGCGCCGCCCCCTGCGCGGGAGCGCCTGTACCCGTCACCGGCGCGGAGGGTGCCCGCCGTCGCCGGCGTCAGGTCCCTCGCTGACGCGGCCGCCCTCGTCGATGCCTTCCTGGCAGCGGCGCTCAACGGTGAGGCTGCGGAGCGGCTCTGGGTCGCGCGTGACCCGGCATGGCTGAAGCCCCCGTCGCAACACACGATGAGGTGCAGCACCCGTGACCGACGTTGGGATGCCACTCCCGCAGCGGTCTCTGACCGACGCCGGCCGCCTGAGCGATTCCGTGCGCGCACTGCTGCCCACGAGATCTCACACCCGCTCGGCACCCCGCTGGACCGTCGTGAGCGGTGGCGGCCACCGGCACCCGCCGATGTCCGGGCGAGTCCCTCGGCGTCGTCCCTCGGCGTCCGGTGCTGACGACCTGCTGACGAGAACGACGGAGGCCCTCTCGCTCTGCTGAGCGGGAGGGCCTCTGACCTGCACTCACTGTGTAGCGGGGGCAGGATTTGAACCTGCGACCTCTGGGTTATGAGCCCAGCGAGCTACCGAGCTGCTCCACCCCGCGTCGGTGATCACCACTCTACGCGCCGGGCCGGGACCCCTCCAAATCGAGGGGCCCGACCCCGGCGTGAGTCCGGTCACGTCCGGCGTCGTTCAGGCCGGACGCCCGGCGCGACGGCGTCGGCTACTGGCCGATCGCCTGCCTCGGCCGCGAGCGCCGCCTGGATCGCCGTCTGCAGCCGCTCCTGCGCCTCGCCGTAGGCGGCGAAGTCGCCGGCCGCCAGGGCCGCCTGACCGGCGGCGAAGGCCGCGTCCGCGTCGGCCAGCGCCTGGTCGAGCTGCTGCCGCGCCGTGGCGGCGTCCGGGGCGACCGGGCGGCGCCGGCGTCCTCGGGCTCGGCGTCGGCGTGGTCGGCTCGGTCGTGGGCTCGCGCGGCTCGGTGCCCGGGTCCACCGCGGTCCCGTCGTCGGCGCGGTCGGGCCGACGCCGACCGGCTCCTCCCCGACGTCCGCGCCGGAGTCCCCGCCGAAGACCTGGTCGAGCGCCTCGCCCAGGGTGTCCGCGAAGCCGACCGTGTCACCGAAGGCCACGAGCACCTTCCGCAGCAGCGGGTACTGCGTGCCCGTCGACGACTGGACGTAGACCGGCTGCACGTAGAGCAGACCGCCACCGACCGGCAGCGTCAGCAGGTTGCCGTTGAGGACCGTCGAGTCACCCTGCCGCAGCAGGTTGAGCTCACGGGAGACGGTCGGGTCGGAGTTGAACTGGTTCTGCACCTGACCCGGCCCGGACACCGTCGAGTTCCGCGGCAGCTCCAGCAGCCGCAGCCGGCCGTAGCCCTCGGACGGCTGACCGTCCTGGTCGCCGGCCTCGGCGTCGACCGCGAGGAACCCGGTGAGCACCTCGCGCGCCGCCGCCCTGCGGGATGAACGTCGAGGTCAGGGAGAACGACGGCTCCTCCTGCCCCGGCATCTGCAGCGTCAGGTAGTACGGCGGCTGCGCGATCGGGGTGTTCTGCGTCGGGTCGTTCGGCGACGTCCAGAAGTCCTGGCCGGTGTAGAAGTCGCCGGCGTCCTCGACGTGGTACCGGGCGAGCAGGGTGCGCTGGACCTTGAACAGGTCCTCCGGGTACCGCACGTGGCTCATGAGCTCGCCGCTGATGTCGGCGATCGGCCGGACCGTGTTCGGGAAGACTCTCCTGCCAGGCCTGCAGCAGCGGGTCCTCGGAGTCCCACGCGTAGAGGGTGACCTCGCCGTTGTAGGCGTCGACCGTCGCCTTGACCGAGTTGCGGATGTAGTTCGCCTCCTGCGGCAGCAGGCCGCGACGGCGCCCCGGCGCGGTCAGCGTGTCCGCCGTCGCGTCGTCGAGCCGGGACGAGCGTCGAGTACGGGTAGGCGTCGCTCGTCGTGTAGCCGTCGACGATCCAGACCACCTTGCCGTCGACGACGGCCGGGTACACGCGCCCGTCGAGCGTCAGGTACGGGGCGACCTTCTCGACGCGGTCGCGCGGGTCGCGGTCGTACAGGATCTGCGACTCCGTCGGTGACGCGGTCGGAGAACAGCAGCTCCTCGTCGCCGAACTTCAGCGCGTACAGCAGCTTGTTGAAGATGTTGCCGACGCTCGGGCCGGCGTCGACCTCGTCGGTCGGGAAGGAGTTGTTGACCTGGCCGCCCGCCGCGTCGTCCGGGTAGTCGAGCTCCCACGGGTTCGTCTCCTCGGGCGCGCCGACGATCGAGTAGTGTCGGGCGACTCCTGGCCGAAGTAGATCCGCGGCTCGTAGTCGCCGAGCTCGCCGACCGGCGGGATGCCGCCCTCGTAGAACGCCGGCTGCCCGTCGTCGCTGGTGGTGTTGCCGTACGCGGCGACGACGCCGAAGCCGTGGGTGTAGACGGTGTGGTCGTTGACCCAGGTCCGCTGGCCCTGCGCCGATGCCCGTCGAGGTTGAGCTCGCGGACCGCGATCACGGTGTCCCGGCTCTCGCCGTCGACGTCGTAGCGGTCCACGGCGAGCGTGTCCGGGAAGGCGTAGTACTGCTTGTTCTGCTGCAGCTGGCGGAACGACGGGCTGACGATCGTCGGGTCGAGCAGGCGGATGCTCGCGGCCGTCTCGGCGTCCGCGCGCAGCGCGCCGGGCTCGGCGTCGGTGCGTCGCGGAGTACGGCGTGACCTCGACGTCGTCGAGGCCGAACGCCGTCTTGCGTCGCGTCGATGTTGCGCTGGATGTACTCGCTCTCGAGCTCCTGCGCGTTCGGCTCCACCTGGAACCGCTGGACGACGGCGGGTAGATCCCGCCGATGGCGATCGCCGCGACGACCATGAGGCCGACGCCGATCGCGGGGATGCGCCAGTTGCCGCGGACCGCGTTGACGACGAACAGCAGCGCGACGAACACGGCGATCGCGGCGAGGATCGCCTTGGACGGGATCACCGCGTTGACGTCGGCGTAGGACGCGCCCTGGAACCGGTCGCTCGACCCGGACTGCGTCAGCAGCGAGTAGCGGTCGAGCCAGTAGTTGGCCGCGATGAGCAGCAGCAGCAGCGCGGCGAGGACGGACGAGCTGCACGCGCGCGGCCGCGGGTGGTGTGCGGCCCGGGACCACCGATCCGGATGCCGCCGTAGAGGTAGTGCGTGGCCAGGGCGCCGATCGTGGCTGAGCACGACGACCGCCATGAGGAACGACACGACGAACCGCAGGCCGGGCAGCGTGAAGACGAAGAAGGACAGGTCCATGCCGTACTGCGGGTCGTTCGCGCCCGAACTCGACGCCGTTCATCCACAGCTGGACGGTCGACCACTGCGCGGAGGCCGCGGCGCCGGCGAAGAAGCCGAGCAGCGCGGGCGCGGCGACCATGACGACCTTGCGCAGCGGCTCGACCGCCTCGCGGTACTGGTCGAGGCTGGCCTGCTCGGGCGTGGTCGGCGCGTAGACCGGGCGCGAGCTGGTAGGCGACGCGCAGCGACACCGCGACGGCGGCCGCCATGAGCGCGAACCCGCCGACGAACAGCCCGGCCCGCGTGAACCACTCGGTCCGCAGCACCTGCGACGAACCCGAGCTGGTCGTACCAGAGCACCTCGGTCCAGATCTGGGCGAGGAACATCAGCAGCACGGCGAGGCCGGCCAGCACGACGAGGGTGGGCACGAGCGGGCCGCGGCGGCGGCCCGGGGCGGGTCGGCCGGCGGGCCGGCGTGGTGGTGCGGTGAAGCTCACGGCGTGGAGGTCCTCGTCGTCGACGGCAGCGGTCCGGGTGGGATCGACCCGGGTACCGGGTGAACGCCCCGGGCGGGACCCAGGTTCCCACACGGTGCGAGCATGAAGCCCATGACCGACGAGACCACACGCGCCCGCCCCTGCCCCCGTCCCGCCCGCGATCACCACGCTGCTCGTCCCCCGTGCACGCCGCGCTCGCCGGCGCGGTCCGCGAGATCGAGCGTCACGTCGCCGACGCCGGCTGGGACGGCCCCGTGCGCGTCTTCGCCCTCGTCCGCACCGGCGCGGCGCTCGAGGCGTCCCCCGAGCTCGCCGGCCAGCTGCCGCCCGAGGTGGTCACCGCGGCGCGCGCCGACCCCACGCACCTGACGTCGGTGGAGCAGGAGGGGCTGCCGCCCGCGGCGGACCTCGAGGAGCTCCTCGGCGCGCTGTCGTGGCCGCCCACGGTGGACGGCGCCGCGGTCGTCGTCGAGCGGGTCGTCCTGCCGCCGGCCGCGGAGGAGGGCCTGCCCGCCGACGACGACGCCGCCCTCGCCTACCTCATGGCGCACCCGGACCGGCAGGACGTGCGGCTCGCGGTCGGCGTGCTGCGCTCGGGCGAGACGTGGTCGGCGCTGCGCATGCGCGCCCACGACGCCGACGACGACGTCGCGGGCGGCCCGGACCTCGTGCCGGGCCTCCTCGAGGCGCTGCGCGCGACGTTCGACTGACGGCCCGGGACCCTGGCGGCGGGTGCGCTGCGGCCCCGGCGCGTCGACGCCCCGGCTGCGGGCGCGCGGGCGTCAGCCGGTGCAGCCCGCCAGGCCGTCGGCCGCGCCCGCCCCGATCGCCTCGATCGCCTCCCGACCCTCGGCCAGGGTGGCGACCCGGACCACGCGCAGGCCGTCGGGCACGTGCCCGACCACCTCGGGGCAGTTGTCGGCCGGGGCCAGGAACCACCGCGCCCCGTCGCGCTCCGCGCCGGCCAGCTTCTGCCGGATGCCGCCGATCGCGCCGACCTGGCCGTCGACGTCCATCGTCCCGGTGCCGGCGACGACCTCCCCGGCGACCTCGTCCTCGGGCGTCAGCCGGTCGACGATCCCCAGCGCGAACATGAGGCCGGCGCTGGGTCCGCCGATGTCCTCGATCCGGATGGCCACGTCGACGGGCAGGTCGAAGTCCGGGTCGATGAAGACCCCGAGCTGGCTGCCGCCGTCGGGGCGCTCGCCGGTGGTCACCTCGACGTCGAGCGGGTCACCGTCGCGCAGCACGCCGAGCGTGACGACGGTACCCGGCTCGGTCCGCGCGAGGTCGGCGACCAGCTCGGTGTAGGAGCCGACCGGCGCACCCTGGAACGTCACCAGGACGTCGTCCTCCTCGACGACGCCCTCGGCACCGGTCCCCTCGACGGTGCCCGCGACCAGGAGGTCGGCGGGCACGTCGTAGCCGAGCTCCTCGAGGGCGGCGACCGTCGCGTTCTCCTGCGACGACGTCATCGCCGCCTGGTTCTGCTGCTCGAGCTGGTCCTGGGTGACGTCCGGCGGGAAGACGACCTCCGCCGGCCGCACGGTGCGCGAGCCGGAGAGCCAGCCCGCCACCGCCTGCGGCAGGGTCACCGGGAAGCCGGGCCCCCCGGCGACGGAGACCGTGGTCAGGCGCAGCTCGCCGGTGGAGGCGTAGGTGGGCGTGCCGGTCGACCTCGATGAGCGGTCGGCCGTCCTGCTCGCCGAGGGTGTCCCGGGTCGGTCCGGGTGAGCTGACCGCGTACGGGACCCGCAGGAAGACGAGCACCGTGAGGATCACCAGGGTGACGAGCATGGCGAGGCCGGTCGTCACGGCGCGCGGCGACTGCGCCGCGGCGTCGGCGCGCGGCTGCGGCCCGGTCGGCCCGGTCGTCGGCCCGGTGGCCCGGTCGGCCCGGTCGATGGCACGGTGGCGTCCGCACCCGCACCGCCGTCGTGGGGTACGAGCGTCCGGGGGGGCTTCCGCGGCTCGAGCACCGCACGATCATCCCCCACCCACCCGACCGCGCGTGGACGCCGGCGCCCGGGGCGCCATCGGCGCCCGGGCGGGCGCGCGCCGAGCGGGCGACGGCGGGCCGGGCGGGCGGGGCTGCCACCCGCGACGCCCGCCGCTGCGCCGTGAGCGAACCGCCGCCGACACCCGGCTCCCGCCCACCCCGGTCCGCAGGTCGATGTGGTTACCGTGAGGGACCCGCCGGCCCGAGCCCCTGGAGGCACCATGACCAGCGAACCCCCCGCCGGAGCAGGTGGCGAGCCCCCGCAGTGGGAGGAGCTGCTGCGGTCGATGTTCGGCGCCGACGCCGACGAGGCGATGCGCGAGCTGCGCGCCCGCGGCATGGACCCGGCCGCGATGGCGGCCGCCGCCGGCCTGCCCGCCGACCCGGCCTCGCTCGGGCACGTGCTCGCCCAGGTGCAGCGGCTGCTCGCGGCATCCGGTGACGGCCCGGTCAACTGGGACGTCGCGCACGACGTCGCCCGACAGGCCGCCGCGATGGAGGGCGACCCGTCCCTGACGCGCTCCCAGGTGCGGGCCGTGACCGAGGCGCTGTCGGTCGCCGAGCTGTGGCTCGACGCGGCGACCGACCTGCCGCCCGCGGGCGGCGGCGCGAAGGCGTGGAGCCGCTCGGAGTGGGTGGAGCACACCCTGCCGACCTGGCGCACGCTCGCCGAGCCGGTCGCCGGCTCGCTCGCGGAGGCGCTGGCGACCGCGATCGGCAGCCAGCTCACCGACGGCCTCGGCGACGACGGTGGTGGCGGTGCGGGGCTGCCCGGCGGGCTCGGGCTGCCCGGGGTCTCGGGCTGCCCGGCGGTCTCGGCGGCATCGATCCCGCCCAGCTGCTGCGCCAGCTCGGCTCCGCGGTGTTCGGCATGCAGGTCGGGCAGGCCGCGGGGACGCTCTCGCGCGAGGCGTTCGGCGCGACCGACATCGGGCTGCCGCTGCTGCGCGAGCCGGCGACGGTGCTGCTGCCCACCAACGTCGCGGCGTTCGCCGAGGGGCTCGACGCCCCGCCCGAGGAGGTCCGCCTGTTCCTCGCGCTGCGCGAGGCCGCCCACGCGCGCCTGTTCACGCACGTCACCTGGCTGCGCGGGCACCTGCTGGGCATCGTCGGCGCGTACGCGCGCGGCATCACGATCGACGTCGACAGCCTGGAGGAGGCGGTGCGCTCGATCGACCCGACCGACCCGGCCGCCCTCCAGGCGGCGCTGTCCGGGGGCGTGTTCGCACCGCACACCACGCCCGAGCAGACCGCCGCGCTGGGGCGGCTGGAGACGGCGCTCGCACTGGTCGAGGGCTGGGTGGACGAGGTGACGCGCGGCCGCCGCCCTGCCGCACCTGCCGCACGCCGTCGCGCTGCGCGAGATGATCCGGCGCCGACGCGCCGCCGGCGGCCCGGCCGAGCAGACGTTCGCCACGCTCGTCGGGCTCGAGCTGCGCCCGCGTCGCTCGCGTGACGCCGCCGCGCTGTGGGCGCAGATCACCCGGGACGGCGGGGCCAGCGCCCGCGACGCCGTCTGGGACCACCCCGACCTGCTGCCCACCGCCGAGGACCTCGACGACCCGACCGGCTACGCCGCGCGCCGCACGCAGAGCGAGGACGCGCACGCCGACGTCGACCGTGCGCTGGACGAGATCCTCGGCCGGTCACCGGGCACGTCCGCCGGGGACGACCGGGAGGGAGGCGACGGCGACGGCGACGAGCGCGCCCCGGGGCGGGACCCACGGGGCTGACGTCGGGTCAGCGCACCGTCGACGGCGCGGCCGGCGCGGCCGGCGCGGCCGGCGCGACCTCCGGCACGTCGACGTCGTCCGCATCGTCGACGTCGTCGACCACGTCCGGCCCCTCGAGGTCGTCGTCCGCGTCCGGCCGGTCCGCGCCGTCGCCGCCGCCACGCTCCTCGCGGTACGAGACCCCCTCGAGGAACCCGCGCGCGCGCTCGGTGCGCGGGTAGGCCTCCAGCACGGCCCAGAACTCCGGCCCGTGCCCGGAGTGCAGCAGGTGGGTGAGCTCGTGCAGGAGCACGTAGTCGATGACCCAGCGCGGCATCCCCCGCACCCGCGTCGAGATGCGGATCGTCCCGTCGACCGGGGTGCACGACCCCCAGCGCCGCCCCTGCCGCGACGACCACGCGACGCTCGTCGGCCGCGCGCGCCCTCCCAGGTACCGCTCCGAGAGCTCCGCGGCGCGCGCGGCGAGCCCCTCGTCCGAGGGTCGACGCCGGCGCTCCTGGGCGGCCAGCCGGGTCACCATGCGGTGCACCCACTCGCGCTCCTGAGCACGGGTGAAGCGCGCCGGGATGGACACCACCGTCGTGTCACCGTCACGGAAGGCGGTCACGGTCCGCACCCGCTTGCGGCTGCGGCGGACCTCGATGCGTCCGGGCGCGTCGGAGTTCGGCACGGCTCGACGGTAGCGGTCGCCCCCGCCGGCGAGGGCGCGCCGACACCGGTGTCCCCCGGACGTGGCCCCGGAGCCGACCGGAGGACGGCCGGACAGGGCCGGCACGGCACGCGGGCCGTGCGGCGCGTGCGGGGCCCGACCGGCCACTACTGTGGCCGTGCAGGGGGACGGGCCGCCGACCCGGCGGATCGACCCTGCCGCCGACCGCCGCATGCGCGACGGCGTGACAGACATCCGAACGGAGACACATCCCATGGCCGATGAGACGTACAAGGGCGAGTTCTACTGCGTGAAGTGCAAGGAGAAGCGGGAGACCGAGGGCAACGTCGTCGTCTCGGAGTCCGGCCGCAAGATGGCCAAGGGCATCTGCCCCGTGTGCGGCACCAAGCTGAACCGGATCCTCGGCAAGGCCTGACCCGCTCACCCGTCAGAAGGGGCGGCCCGCGCGTCGATCACGGCGCGATGGGCCGCCCCTCTGCTGTCCCCGGGGGCGGCGCCCTCCCGGCGCCGTGCGGGCCCTGGGGAGCCACCACGGGTCGCCCCTGTGGACGACCGCGTCCGGGCACGGCCCCCTGCCAGGCTGGGTCGCGGCGGTGCCCGTGCGGGGTGACACCCGCCGGGGAGGTGGGCACGTGCGGCTACGACCGGGACTGGCCGTGCTGTGGCGCGGCCCCGACGAGGTCCAGATCGGCACCGACCCGCGCTGGAGCGTGCGGCTGACCGGCCTGACGCCCGCGGACGTCCGCGCGCTGACGTCCCTCGCCGACGGCGCCGCCCTGCCGCGGCTCGACGGCGCCGCGCCTGCCCGCCCGACCGACGCCGCCGACGTCCCGGACCCGGCCGCCGAGCCCGCGGGCGGCGACGGGGAGGTCGGGGTGGCCTCCGCCGACCGCGACCGCGAGGTCCGCGCGGCGCTGGACGAGGCGCGACTCACGGTCCCCTCCCCGACCCGCCGGGCTCCCACGACGACGGCCGCCCTGCCCTCCGGGACCGCGGCCGACGCCGCCGCGTGGTCGCTCGTGCTCGACGACGGCGACGGGGCGGGCCTGGTGCGCGCGCGGTCCGACCGCGTGGTGGGGCTCCTCGGTGCCGGCCGCCTGGCCCTCACCACGGCGACGGTCCTGGCCTCGGCAGGGGTGGGCACCGTCCTGCTCGACGACCCCGGCCCGGTCACGACCCGCGACCTCGGGGTCGGCGGCTTCACGGCCCGGGACGTCGGCTCCACCCCGGGCCTCGGCCGGAGCTCGCCTGCTCCGCGACCTCGCCCCCGACGTGCGGACCGCGGCCGCGCCGGGCACCCGGCCCGACGTGGTGGTCACCGTCGAGCACGGCGTGGCCGACGCCGCACGGGCGCGGCTGATGATGGCGGCCGAGGTCACCCACCTGTCGGTCGTCGTGCGGGAGGCGGACGTCCTGGTCGGGCCGATGGTGCGTCCGGGCAGGTCGCCGTGCCTGCGGTGCCTCGACCTGCACCGGGCGGACGCCGACCCGCGGTGGGCGGCGGTGGCGGCGCAGCTCGCGGCGATGCCGGCGGCCCGTCGACCGGTCGAGGAGTCGGTGCTCGCCGCGCTGGGCGGCGCCCTCGCCGCCGGGCAGGTGGTCGCCCATCTCGACGGCCGGCGCCCGACGACCGTCGGCGCCTGCCTCGAGATCGCCCTGCCCGACCTCGTCCCCCGGCTGCGCGCTGGGACGGTGCATCCGGAGTGCGGGTGCACCGGCCTGCCGGGTGCTCGGCGTGGGCACCGCGGCGGGCCGGTCCGCCAGCGGCGCGGGCCGCTGACCCGCGCGCGCTGTCGTCCGCGCTACGCCACGGAGGCGTCCTTGCGCGGACGTCCGCGGCCACGCTTCGTGGCGACGACCACGCCCGCCACGAACACCTCGCCGCCCCACACGCCCCACGGCTCCTGGCGCTCGAGCGCGCCGGCGAGGCACGACTCGACGAGCGGGCACTCCCGGCACAGGGCCTTGGCCTGCTCGACGCGAGCGGTCTGCTCGGCGAACCACAGCTCGGGGTCGTTGTTGCGGCACGGGCATGAGCGCCGCGACCATCTGGTCGAAGTCGCGTCGGTCGTCGGTCGTCGTGACGGCCGGTGCCGTCGGCCACTGCCCGGACCCGCCCTGGTTCACTGCGTCGAGCAGCATGGTCTGCCGCACGATGTCCTCCTGATGTCCTTGCGCGCACGCTTGCGGTGGGGTGTCGGGTCCGGTCCCGGTCCGACGACCCCTCCCGCACCGGAGGACATCCGGACAAAAGAGAAGGCCGCGGGTCCGAGACGGACTCCGCGGCCTGAGATCTGGTCTGGGTCAGACCATGAGGATCTCGGTGAGAGCGGAGTCGTGTGCGTGGGAGAAGCCGTCGACGGACACAGCTCCGCCCCGCACCGGGGAGCCGGTGGGCGCGAGTGGCGCGCCGCGCACGGTCGACGACGGGGGCGAGAGCGGTGACGCGGTGTTCGCGGTGATCGTCATCTCGGCACCTCCAGTCGACCTGTCCGTCCGCGTCGGTGACGCGGGCTCTCAGCAAGAACAGTGACCACCTAGACGGTAGGGGCACAACCGATTAACGGACGGTTCGCACGAGTCCGGTCATCGCGCGGCGGATCTCCGCGCGGCGTCCCGGCCTGTCGTCCGGACCGGCCCGGCGTCCATGCGCCGGACACCACCGCGAGCAGCGCCGGACCGAACCGGTCGAGCTTGGCCGGGCCGATCCCCTTGACCCGGGCGAGGTCGGCCATCGAGGTCGGCCGGGTCTCCGCGATCGCCGCCAGCGCCGAGTCGACGAGCACCGTGTAGGCGGGCTTGTCCGTCTCGACGGCGACCTCGGCGCGCCAGGCCTTGAGCCGCTCGAAGAGCGCGCTCGTCGTACTCGCCGGTGAGCAGCGGCCGCGAGCCGGTGCCCAGACCCGCGCCGGTGGCCGGGCCCGTCCTCGGGCCAGAGCCCGTCGAGGAACCGCGGTGCGCTTCCGCGAGGCCCGGCCGCCGCGGGTTCCGCGACCGCGCGTAGGACAGCTCCAGGTGCTCGCGGGCGCGGGTGATCCCGACGTAGAGCAGCCGCCGCTCCTCGGCCACCGCGTCGTCGGTCTCGGCCAGCGAGATCGGCATGAGCCCCTCGCTGAGCCCGGCGAGGAAGACGGCGTCCCACTCCAGGCCCTTGGCGGCGTGCAGCGACGCGAGGGTGACGCCCTCGACGGTCGGCGCGTGCTGCGCCGACGCGCGCTCGTCGAGCTCGGCGAGCAGGTCCGACCAGGGTCGCCTGGCGCCGGGCCGCGAGGTCGTCCGCGAGCGCCGACCAGCGCCTGCATGGACTCCCACCGCTCCCGCGCCGCACCGCGGGCCGCCGGGCGGCTGCGGCGACCAGCCGGCCGTGAGCAGGACGTCCCGCACGACCTCCGGCATCGGGGTGTCGGCGTCGGCCGACGCGTCCGGCGCCGCGCAGCAGGACGATCGCCTCGCGCACCTCGCGGCGCGCGAAGAACCGCTCGCCGCCGCGCACGAGGTAGCCGATCCCGGCGGCGGCGAGCGCCTGCTCGAACGCCTCCGACTGCGCGTTGGTCCGGTACAGCACGGCGATCTCGCTCGCGCGGGTGCCCGCCGCGACGAGCCGGCCCGATCCGCGACGGCGATCCCGGCCGCCTCGGACTCGTCGTCGTCGTAGGCGGTGAAGCCGACCGGCGGACCGGCCGGGCGCTGCGCGACGAGCTCGAGCGCCGGGCGTGCCGCGCCGGCGCTGCGCCGCGCGATGAGCCGGTTCGCGAGGCCCACGACCTGCGGGGTGGAGCGGTAGTCGCGCACCAGCCGGATCACCTCGGCGCCCGGGATGGGCGGCGGCGAAGGTGAGGAGGTGGTGCGGGGTCGCCCCGGTGAAGGAGTAGATGGTCTGGCTGGGGTCACCGACCACGCACAGCTCGTCGCGCCCGCCGAGCCACTGGTCGAGCAGGAACTGCTGCAGCGGCGAGACGTCCTGGTACTCGTCGACCACGAAGCACCGGTACTGCCCCCGGACCGTCTCGGCGACGTCCCGGCGGCGTGTTCAGCATGTCGGCCAGCATGAGCAGGACGTCCTCGAAGTCGATGACGCCGCGCTCGGTCTTGACGTCCTCGTAGACCGAGATGAGGCGCGCGACCGTCTGCCGGTCGAAGCCGGCGGGCGCGGGCCGGTCGACGGCGGCCGTCGCCCGCACGTAGTCGTCCGCGGTGACCAGCGAGACCTTCGCCCACTCGACCTCGCCGCGCGAGGTCGCGGATCGCGATCCGGTCCACCGACAGCGACAGCCGGCCCGGCGGCGTCGGCGACCGCGGGGGCCTTGTGCTCGAGGATCCGCGGCGGGGCGCCGCCGACGACCTTGGGCCAGAAGAAGCTCAGCTGGCGCAGCGCCGCGGCGTGGAAGGTGCGGGCCTGCACGCCCGCGACGCCGAGGTCCCGCAGACGGGTGCGCATCTCGCCCGCGGCGCGGGCGGTGAACGTGACGGCGAGGACCGTCGTCGGGGTGTAGACGCCGGTCCGCACGCCGTAGGCGATGCGGTGGGTGATGGCCCGCGTCTTGCCGGTGCCCGCGCCCGGCGAGCACGCAGACCGGTCCCCGCAGCGCCTGGGCGACGGCGCGCTGGTCGGGGTCGAGGGCGTCGAGGATCTCGTCGGCTGACATCGCGCTCGATCATCCCAGCCGGCACCGACACGACGGTCCGTCCGGGACGCCCGGTGGGGCGGGCGGGCGGCCGGCCGGGGGCCGGGCGGGTCGGCCGCCGAGTCGGCCGGGCGGCCCGGGTGTGGCGGACGCCGCGCGCGAGGCGGTCGTCCGGCGGAATGGTGGTCGACGGCGGCGGTCGTTGTGGATGGCGACGGCGTCGTCGCCGGAGGCACGATGCCGCAGGGCACGAGCGCCGGAGCACGAACCGCGCGAACGCGCGCCGACCCATCCACGGCCCGTCGGAGCCCGATCACGGAGGACCCATGTCGACCACCGCACCCGCCGAGGGCACCATCACGATGTACTCGACCACGTGGTGCGGGTACTGCCGCCGGCTCAAGACGCAGCTCGACTCCGCCGGGATCGGCTACACCGAGGTCAACATCGAGCAGGACCCGGCAGGCCGCCTCGTTCGTCGAGCAGGTCAACGGCGGCAACCAGACCGTGCCGACCGTCGTCTTCCCGGACGGGTCCGCCGCCACCAACCCGTCCCTGGCCGAGGTCAGCGCGCGCCTCGCCGCCTGAGATCCCGACCCCGCCCGACTGACCCCGTGCGCCTGACCCGCCCGCCTGACCCGGCGTCCCACGCCGGCTGCGGGTCAGGCGCCCGCGCGGGTCAGGCGCCGGGCAGCGACGTCCCGGCCCACTCCTCGATGAGCGCACGCGCGATCGACGCGCGTGGAGGGCAGGAGCACCTCGCCCGACGACGCCGCAGCGAGCAGCTCCTCGCGGGTGAACCACCGCGCCTCGGTGACCTCGACGCCGTCGACGGGATCTCCGTGGTCGCGCACGGCCGACGAACGCGAGCATGATCGACGCCGGGAACGGCCACGGCTGGCTGCCGCGGTAGGTCACCTCGCCGATCCGCACGCCGACCTCCTCGTCGACCTCGCGGCGCACCGCCTGCTCGAGCCCCTCCCCCGGCTCGACGTACCCCGCCAGGGTCGAGAACCGTCGCTCCGGCCAGGTCGCGGCGTGCCCGAGCAGGAGGCGGTCGTCGTCGTCGACGACGGCCATGATCACCGCGGGGTCCGTCCGCGGGTACTGGTCGCGGCCGTCGGTCGGGCAGTGCCGCACCCAGCCCGCGTGCCCGACGACGGTCGGCGTGCCGCAGCGCGGGCAGCAGCGGTGCGAGCGGTGCCAGGCCGCGAGCGCGACGGCGGTCACGCCGAGACCGGCGTCGCGGGCGGCCATCGTGCTGCCCACCTGGCGCATGTGGGACCACTCGCGGGCGACGGGCGCGCGGCGCCGCCGTGCCGGGTCGGGCCGGCTCGAAGGCAGCCCCCTCGTTCGGGTCGGGCGGCCGGGCTCCGGCTGCGGGACCGGGCACGGGGTCCGGGGCCGGGTCGGGGAGCACCCGCGCGAGGTAGTCGTGGTCGTCGTCGGCGCCGAGGAACAGCCAGCCGTCGTCGCCGTCCGCCGGGTCCGAGCGCGACCGCCTCGTCGCCGCTCACCAGGTCGAGCCGTGCACCGTCGTCCACGGTGGCGACCAGGCCCTGCCGGAGCAGCACCACGCGGGTGCGCGGGTCGGCGCGCAGACGGTCGACGAGCTCGGGCTCCGCCCGCCTCTCGGCGGCCCGGTCGACGGTCGAGCGGGCCAGGGGCAGGTCGGTCCAGTTCACGCCGGTCACGCTAACCCGGGCCGGACACGCCCGCGTGCGGGCCACGGATCGGGCTCGGGTTCGTCCTACCCTCGGGTCGTGCCTCGTTCTCCGCTCGCGCTCGCCGCCCTCGCGACCGTGGCCATCCCCGGGATGGACGCCTACGACGTCCGCCGCCCCGCCCAGGCGGGCGGTGACTACGACGTCGCCGTCGTCATCGACGCCCAGCGTCGCCGCTGGGTGGTCCGCGCGCCCGTGCACCCCGCGGCCGGCGCCACGCTCGAGGCCGAGACGGCGCTGCTCGAGCTGCTCGCCGAGCACGTCGACACGCGGCAGGGTGCCGTTCGCGGCGCCCCGGCCCGCCGGCTTCGCGCACCTGCCCGAGGGTGGCCGCGCCGTCGTGCACCGCGAGGTGGCCGGCCGCCCGCTGCGGATCGACGCCCTCGACGCCGGACCCGGACTGTCCGCCTCGCTCGGCCGGGCGATCGCCGCGCTGCACGAGCTGCCGGTCGAGCTCGTCGAGAACGCCGGCCTGCCGACGTACGACGCCGCCGCCTACCGCGCCCGCCGGCTGGCCGAGGTCGACGAGGCCGCCCGCACCGGCAAGGTGCCGCCGGCCCTGCTGCGCCGGTGGGAGGAGCGGCTCGAGGACGTCGCCCTGTGGCGGTTCCGAGCCGACGGTCGTGCACGGGGACCTCAGCGCCGAGCACGTGCTCACCGACGGCCGCGAGGTCACCGGCGATCCTGGCCTGGGGCGACACCCAGGTCGCCGACCCCGCCGACGACCTCGCCTGGCTCGTGGTGGCCGCCCCCGAGGACGCCGTGGAGTCGATCGTCGAGGCGTACCAGCTGCGCCGCACCGAGCTCACCGACCCGCACCTGCTCGACCGCGCGATGCTCGCCGGCGAGCTCGCGCTGGCCCGGTGGCTGCTCTACGGCGTGCGGTCCGGCAACGCCGACGTCGTCGCCGACGCCGTGCAGATGCTCGAGGAGCTCGACGCCCACACGCGCGAGCCCGCGCCGAGGCGCCTCGATCGCCTGACCGTCCGGCAGGCCGCCGACCAGCCGCCGCAGAGCCGCCGGGCAGCAGCCCGGCCCGCGCAGCCGCCGGGCCGAGCAGCCGCTGCGCCGCACCCGCACGCTCGCCGGGATGGTCAGGCCGTCGCCGCGTCGGCCAGCAGGTCCTCGATCTCGGCCTCGTCGAGCAGTCGCTCCGGGGTCGACGGTCGAGGCCCGCGCCGACGTAGCAGAACGCCGCCCCGACCCGCTCCAGCGGCGTCCCGGACCAGCGTGACCACGCCAGCCGGTACACGGCGAGCTGCACCTCGCGGGCACGGGCGGCGGCCTCGTCCGCCGGCGGGCGGCCGGTCTTCCAGTCCACGACCGTGACCCGGCCGTCGGGCTCGTCGAACACCGCGTCGACCCGGCAGCGCAGCACGTAGCCCGGCGACCGGGGTCTCGATGTCGACCTCGACCGCACGCGGGCGGCGGTCCCGCCCACGGCGTGGCCAGGAACGCGGCGCGCAGCTCGGCCTGGTCGGCGTCGACGGCGACCGAGTCGTCGTCCGCGCCGGGCAGGGCCTCGACGTCGACGAGCGACGCGGCGCCGAAGTACCGCTCGACCCAGGCGTGGAACTCCGTCCCCCGGCGCGCCTGCACCGACGGCTCGAGCGGCACCGGTCGGCGCAGCGCCTCGGCGAACGCGTCCGCGGTCGGCCGCCAGCCGGACGACGGCGGAGGCCGACAGGTGCGGCGGGCAGGGCGACGTCGGCCGGACGGCGCGCGTGACGCGGTCGCGCTCGGCGAGCAGCAGGTCGAGCACCCGGGTCGACGACCGACGCCACGTCGAGGCGTCGGCCGTGCGGGGCCCGCGTCGGGGCTGTCGCTGTCGCCGCGCCGAGCGCCGGCCTCGCGACGCGCCGGTCGCGGACCGCGTCCCGCCGCGCGCGCCCGGGACGTGCGCGCGGCGCGGTCCGGCGCCGAACGGGTCGATCGGCCACGTCCTGGGTGACCGGCTCCGCGGTCCGCGGGTTCGCCGCGCCGGCGTCCGGCTCCGGCGGTCCAGTCGTCCTGGGTCACCAGCCCGGCCCGCACCAGCTCCTCGAGGAACAGGGACGGCGGTTGCGGCTCCTTGCGGTCGCGCCACCACGAGCCGCTGAGCAAGCAGGGCGGACCGGGCCCGCGTCAGCGCCACGTAGGCGAGCCGGCGCTCCTCGGCGACCTCGTGCGCGCCGACGTGCCGCCGGAACTCCTTGCGCAGCGACGTCCATCTCCTTCTGGTCGACGGCGCTGCTCCACGGCCAGCACCGGCAGCTCGTCGGCGTCGCCGCGCAGCGGGTACGGCAGCACGCCCAGGCCGGTCAGCCAGCCGCTCGCGGCGGGTCCGCCCGGCCCGCTCGTCGCGGTCGCCGGCAGGACGCCGTCCGTCAGCCCGGCGACCGCGACGACGTCCCACTCCAGACCCTTCGCGGCGTGCACGGTGATGAGCTGCACGGCGTCCGGGTCCGGCTCGGTGACCGGCCGCTCGAGCCCGCGCTCCTCCCGGGCCGCGGCGTCGAGCCAGGCGAGGAAGGCGCCGAGCGTGGGGGCGTCGGCGCCGTCGCTGAACTGGACGGCGACGTCCCGGAAGGCGTCCAGGTGGGCCCGCGCCCGGCCCGGGCTCAGCCCGGGACGCGGCCGCGACCTCGATGTCGAGCCCGAGCAGGCGCTCGGCCTCGCCGACGAGCTCGGGCAGCGAGAGGTAGGTGTGCGACCGCAGCGTGCGCAGCAGCCGCGCGAGGTCGCCGCAGCCGCTGACCGTCCGACGTCGGTCAGCGTACCGTCCGGTGCCGCTGCGCCACCCGCGCGGCGGCAGGTCGTCGAGCGCGTCGACGATGCTGCGCTCGTCCACGACGTCGCCCTCGACGACCACCGTGGCGTCGTCGTCGAGCGCCGCGGCCACCGCGGCCGCTGCCGGCACCGGCCGCCCGCGCGCGCGTCTGCGGGCGTGGGAGCCGGCGAGCTCGCCGGCCCACTGCGCGAGCGCGTGCAGGTCGGCGATGCCGAGCCGGACCCGTGGCACCGGTGAGCAGCCGCACGAGCGCGTCACCGCGCGACGGGTCGTGCGCGGCCCGCAGGACCGACACGAGGTCGACGACCTCGGGCGTGTGCAGCAGACCACCGAGCCCGACCACCTCGACCGGCAGGCCGGCGGCGCGCAGCGCGACCTCGATCGCGTCGAACTGCGACCGCTTGCGGCACAGGACGGCCGCGGTCGACCCGCGCACCGCCGGCCGGCGCCCGGGCCGCCGCCGGACCGCCACCGCGTCGCGCCGACGAACCGCGCGATCGCCGCCGCCTCCTCCTCGACCGTCGCCGGGTACGTCGCGAGCACCGTGCCCGCTCCGGCGCGCGGGGCCGCCTCGAGCCGCGGCACGCGACCCGGCCGGTCCCCCGGGACACCGCTCGCTCGCCGGCGGCACGCAGCGGCCCGGCGACGAGGTTGGCGGCGTCGAGGATCGCGTGGTCGTTGCGCCACGACGTCGACAGGTAGCGGACCGGGGCCGGCGCCGCACGCCCGTCGACCATCGCGCGGGAACCGGTCCGGGAAGCGCTCGAGGCCGCCCGCGCTCGCCCCCCGCCACCCGTAGATCGACTGGTGCGGGTCGCCGACGGCGGTCACCGGGTGCCCGCCGCCGAACAGCGACGAGAGCAGCTCGAGCTGCGCGTGCGAGGTGTCCTGGTACTCGTCGAGCAGGACGACCCGGTACCGCGAGCGCTCCGTGCGGCCCACCGCCTCCACCTCGCGGGCCAGTCGCGCGGCGATCGCGACCTGGTCGCCGAAGTCGATCGCGTCGGCGACGCCGCTTGCGCCGGTGGTACGCCTCCACGACGTCGAGCATCCGGGCGCGCTCCCCGAGCGAGCGGACCAGCGTGCCGACCTCGGCGTACGGCCCCTTCTTCCGGGGGGCGTCCGGGATCTCGAGGATCGCCGCAGCGAGGTCCTCGATCGCCGCGCGGGCCTCGCGCCGGCGTGCGCAGGTGCTCGACCAGCGCGCCGGACAGCGACAGGACCGCTTCGACCACGGTCGACGTCGCGGCCTCGGTGTCGAGGTCACCCGCCCAGGACTCGACCACCTCGTGCGCGAGCTGCCACTGCCCCGCCTCGCCGAGCAGGCGCGACGTCGGCTCGATCCCCAGCCGCAGCGCGTGGTCGGTCACGAGGGAGGCCGCGTAGGAGTTGTAGGTGGACACCGTCGGACGGGCGAGGTCGAGCCCGCCGCCCGGTGCGCCGTCCCCGCGCCGGCCGTCGCCCGCCAGGAACGCCGGCGGCAGCGGGACGCCCGCCGCCGGCATGGCCCGCAGCAGCCGCCGCAGCCGCAGGCGGACCCGGTCACCGAGCTCACCCGCCGCCTTGCGCGTGAACGTCAGTCCGAGCACCTCGTGCGGCGCCACCAGGCCGTTGGCGATGAGCCAGACCACCCGGCCGGCCATCGTCTCGGTCTTGCCCGACCCCGCACCGGCCACGACGAGCAGCGGCTCCAGCGGCGCCTCGATGATCTCGACCTGCTCGGCGGTCGGCGGGTCGCGTTCGAGCAGCCGGGCGATCTCCACGCGGACAGGGCCGTCGCGGGAGCGGGCGTGGTCACTCGACCACCTGCCGGCCCTCGGCGCGGACCGGGCAGCTCGTCCGCACCGGGCACATCTCGCACAGGTCGTTGGCGCACGCGGTGAACGCGGACGCGGCCATCGTCGTCGCGACGCCGTCGACCATGGTGCGGGCCCAGCTCGACGCCGTCCTCGGCGACCCGAGGGCGCCCTGGGCCCGGACCGTGGCCTTCTGCCCGAGGGCGACGAAGACGAGCTGCGCGCCGGCCGTCCGCGTGCCCGGCGGCAGCCCCTCGAACGGCCCCCTCGGTGACGGCCAGCTGGTAGCTGCCGAGCTGCGGGTTGGCGTCCGTGTCGGACGTGCTCGGCGCACGCTTGCCGGTCTTGAGGTCGACGATCTGCACGACGCCGTCGCCGACGTCCTCCACCCGGTCGACCACGCCCGCGCAGCAGGGCGCGGTCGAGCTCGACGCTGAACGGCGCCTCCCGCAGGACCGCCTCGCCGGCGGCGGCGACGTACCCCGCCAGGCGGGCGATCATCTTCTCGGCCCGGCGTCGCTCGGCGGTCGCCGGCCACCCGGGCCGCAGCCCGAGCTCGGGCCAGCGCCGGTCGAGCTCGGCGAGCATCTCGGCCTCGGTCCCGCGGGGCAGCGCCTCGGCGATGGCGTGCACGAGGGTGCCCAGCGTCTGGCTCGCGCCGTCGGCGACCGTCCCGCCGGCCGCCTCGAGCGCCCAACGCAGCGCGCACGTGGTGACGGTCTCGGCCTTGGACGGCGAGACGGGGACCTTCTCGTCCGGGGTCCACAGCGGCGCCTTCGTGGTCACCGGCGCCAGCCCGTACCAGCCGGCCGGGTCCGCGCCCTCGACACCCTCGCGGGCGAGGCGGGCGAGGAGGGCCGCCGCCTCCCGGTCCACGCTGCCCGCCGGGAACGGCCGCACTCGCCTCGAGCCGGGCGCGCAGGGAACCCACCAGCCCGCGCAGGTCCAGGGGGGCCGGCGCGGTGGCGAGCCGGGGGTCGGCGTCGTCGCCGGCTGCGACGTCCGGGTCGTCGGGCGGCTGGACGAGGTCGACGAACGGCGACGGCTGCTGGTCGGCGTCCGCCACGGCGGTGACCAGCAGCGTCCGGCGGGCACGGGAGGTCGCGACCGCGAACGAGCGCAGCTCGTCGGCGAGCACCGCGGCCCGCGCCTCGGCGCCCGCCACCTGGCCGTCGGCGGCCCGCCCGGCCAGCAGCTCGACCAGCGCCTGGGCCCCGAGCAGCGAGTCGCGCAGCCGCAGGTCCGGCCAGGTGCCGTCCTGGACGCCGGCCACCACGACGACGTCCCACTCGCGGCCCGCGGCCCCGGCCGGTGTGAGCACCGGCACGGTCGGCCCGCCGGTCCCACTGCGCCGCCAGGCTGTCCGACGGCAGGTCCTGCGACTCGAGGTAGTCGACGAACGCGAGCGGCGGCGCCTGCGGCAGCCGGTCGACGAAGGTCTCGGCCGCCCGGAAGAGCGCGAGGACCGCGTCGAGGTCGCGATCCGCCCGCGCGGCCGCCGTCCCGCCCGCGAGCGCCGACCGGCGCCACGGCTCGGCCAGGCCGGCGGCCGACCACAGGGCCCACAGGACGGTCTGCGCCGTCGCGGCGGGCTCCAGCCCGGCCAGGCGGCCCGCGGCGAGCAGGGTCGCGAGCCGCCGCGGCCCGCGCCGGACCGTGGCCGGCAGCGTCGCGGTGCGGGCCGGGTCCCCGAGCATCTCCACGAGCAGGGCGTCGCTCGCGCGCCCGCCCCCGCCGGCCAGCTCCTCGGCACGCAGCGCCCGTCGCACCCGGCGCAGCCCTACCGCGTCGGCACCGCCGTACGGCGACGTCAGCAGCGCGGTCGCCGCCTCGGCGTCGAGGGTCGACGGGTCCAGGGCGCACCGCAGCGCGAGCAGCAGCGGCCGCACGGCCGGCTCCTCGCGCAGCGGGACGTCGCTGCCCACCACGGACACCGGGACCGACGCCCCGGCGAGTGCGCGCCGCAGACCGGCGACCTGCGCGCCGGACCGCGCGACGACGGCCATCCGGTCCCACGGGACCCCGCTGCTCGAGGTGCGCGGCCCGCAGCGCGTGGGCGACGTACGCCGCCTCCTGGGCGCTGCTCGGCAGGATGGCCACCCGCGCGTGCCCCGTCGGCACCTCCGGCGACGTCGTCGAGACGGCCCGCCGGTGCCGGACGCCTGCGACCGCGCCGATCTCCTGGGTGACGGCCGTCGTGACCGCACGCAGCGCCGTCCCCTGCCGCCACACCGTGCCGAGCACGAGCGTCTCCGCGTCCAGCTCGCCGAGCCCACGGCCGGTCCCGCCGGCCCGGCCGACCAGCGCGGGCGTCGCGCCGCGGAAGGTCTGCACGGCCTCGTCGGGGTCCGCGAGCAGCACGACGCGCGCGCCGTCGTCGGCCAGGACGCGCAGCAGCCGGGCGGTCGCCGCGGTGCTCTCCTGGTGGTCGTCGACCACGACGAGGCGCCACCTGGGCCTGGGCGCCCGGGGCACCTCGTCGTCCCAGGCGAGCAGCGCCTCGGCCGCCTCGTCGACGACGACGGCCGGGTCGAACCGCTCGCCCGCGTCCGGCGTGGCCTGGCGCAGTCGCGTGACGTCGAGGTACTCGCGGTACAGCTGCGCGGCGGCGACCCACTCGGCCCGCTCGTGCCGGCGGCCGAGGGCCGCGAGGTCGTCCGGGGTGAGCCCGCGCTCGGCGGCGCGCATGAGCAGGTCCCGCAGCTCGTCCCGGAAGCTGCGGAGCGTCAGCACGTCGGCCGGGACGGAGCCCGGCCATGCCAGCGGGACGCCCTCGCCCGCGGCGTGGCCCGCGAGCAGCTCACCGAGGATGAGATCCTGCTCGGGTCCGGAGATGAGGGTGGGCGCGGGCTCGCCGAGGTGGGCGGCCCGGGCCCGCAGGATCGCGAAGGCCGCGGAGGCCGCGGTGCGCACCACGGGCTGCCCGGCGGTCCGCTGCAGCCGGGCGGAGAGACGGTCGCGGACGTCGGCCGCGGCGCGCCGGCCCGGGACGAGCACGAGGACGTCGTCGCTGGCCAGCCCGAGCCGGTCCGTCGCGGCGACGACGGCCTCGATCGCCGTCGTCGTCCTGCCGGTGCCGGGGGCGCCGAGCACGAGCAGCGCCCCGGAGCCCGGCCCCGCCACGCGGTCGACGACGCCCTGCTGGTCCCGGTCGAGCGCGACCGGTCCGGCGGCCGCCAGCGACGGCCGCACGAGGCGGACGGCGGGGGCATCGAGGGTCGTGGAGCGGCTCACCGGAGGATCACATCACGGGCCACCCACACGCCCGCCGACCCGCTGCCCGACGCACCGCGACCGCGCGCCGGCCAGCGGGCCCGCCGGCGGGCCGGCCGGCGGGCACGGCGGCCGACCGGACCGATCCGCCCGGCCCGACCACGATCGCGAGCCCTCAGCCCGCCGGGTACGGCCACCCGTTCGGCACGCAGGGCGCGACCCGCACCGACTGCTGCTGCATGAGCGGAGCCGGCTGCCCGGCGCCGGGGCAGCGCTCGTGCGGGTGCCCGAGCAGGTGCCCGACCTCGTGGTTGACCACGTACTCGCGGTACCGGGACCGGTCGGGGAACTCCCCCGTGGCCAGCACCCAGCGCCGGAAGTTGATCGCGGCGTGGCCGTTGCGACCGCAGGAGACCTCGCCGCCGGTCGCGAGCGGTGCGCACATCGCGTCCACGAGCACCGGCGAGGCGAGCACGACCCGCAGGTCCGCCGGCCCGTCGGTCCGCGCGAACGTCACGTCGCCGCGCGCCCCCCAGCCGCGGGGGTCGTTGAGCGTCGCCATCACCGTCGCGGCGAACGCGGCGCCGTCCACGGGCAGCCCCCGCTCCACCTCGACGCGCACCGACCGGACCCCGACCGTCCCGGGCGCCGGGGCCGAGCCGGGCACGACGTCGAGGACGCCCGACGCGGACGTCGGCACGTCCAGCGCGAGCAGCCCGGACGCCCGGTCCTGGGGCGTCAGCCAGAGCGGGCCGACGGTGTCGCGCGGGACGAGGCGGGGCAGCGGGATCGGCCGCAGCCCCACGGCGGCGACCTCGAGCGCCCACACCACCGCACGGCCGGCCACGACGGACCCAGCCGGCGCACCGACACCCGCACCGACATCGCCCTCGCCGGAGCCGGGGGCCCGGACGACGACCGGCGGGGCGACGTCGTCCCTCCGGTCGCCCACGCTCGTCCCCGCGGCCAGCAGGCGGACGTCCGTCCCCCGCACCCGGGACCCGCGCCACCGCGCCGCCATCCACCCCGCCGAGCACCGCCAGACCTCCGACCAGGACCGCCGTCGCGAGCCGCGCGCGGCGCGGTCGAGTGCGCCCGACGTCGTCGGGCGCGCCCGGCCCGGCGGCCCGGCGACGGGGGCGGCGGTCCGCGATCGCGGCGTCGGGCCGGCGTCGGAGGGGCACCCGCCCATGGTCACCCGGGCCGGGGCGGCTGGCTACCATCGGCCGGTGACCACCCCCGCGGCGGACCGCCCGCGCACACCCCGGATGGCGCGCGACGAGCGCCGGGTCCAGGTGCTGGCGGTCGCCCGCGAGCTGTTCGCGCGGGACGGCTACCACCACGTCTCCATGGACGACATCGCCGACCGCGCCGAGGTGTCCAAGCCCGTCCTCTACCGGCACTTCCCGTCCAAGCTCGACCTGTACCTCGCCGTCGTCGAGGAGTCCGGCGCGCAGCTGCTGCGCGCGGTCGAGACGGCCCTCGCGCCGGTCGAGCACGGCCCGGTGCGCCCCGGGGACGGGCGTCCGGTGGTGCACGCGCTCGTGCGCGCGTACTTCGAGTTCGTCGAGTCGGCCGGGGAGTCGTTCTCGCTGCTCTTCGAGTCGGACGTCACCCGGGACCCGACCGTCCGGGCCCGCGTGGTGCAGGCGAGCGACGAGGCGGCCCGCGGCATCGCCCGGGTGCTCGGCGAGTTCTCCGGCCTGCCGCCCGGTCAGACGCGGCTGCTCGCGGCGACGCTGGTCGGGATGGCGGAGACCGCGGCGGTCAGCCGGTTCCGAGCCGACGAGGGCGTCGGGGTCGAGGAGGCGGTCGACCTGGTCGCCCGGCTCGCGTGGCACGGCGTCACCGGCCTCATCCGCCCGGACTACGAGTACGACGCGACCACCTAGGATCGACCCCGGCCCGCGCACCAGTGGCGGCGCACCGTGACCCGCGGGGACCCGTGGGTGCGGGAGACGAGAGGGAGAGACACCGTGGACATCACGATCGGCGTGCAGAACCTGGCCCGCGAGCTCGTCGTCGAGTCGGACCAGTCGTCGGACGACGTCGTGCGTCAGGTCTCGGCCGCGCTCGACGGCGAGAAGTACCTCGAGCTGCGCGACGTGCGCGGCCGCCGGGTCCTCGTCCCGACGTCGTCCATCGGCTACGTCGAGATCGGCTCCGAGAAGACCGGGCGCGTGGGCTTCGGCTCGCTCTGACGCCGGACCGGGCGGCTCGCCGGGCCCGCCCGGGCCGTCCGGTGACCCGGACCGCCGACCCGCGACGACGTCCTACGCGGTGAGACCGAGCCGGCCCATCCGGCGGGTGTGCTCCGCGGTCAGGCGCCCGAACAGGCGGGTCATCGCCTCGGGGTCGGCCGGCCCGCGCCCCGGCTCGTCGCCGGCGTCCAGCGCCAGGCGCGACAGGCCGGGCTGGCTCACCAGCAGCGTCTGCACGACGCCGAGCGCCTCGCCGACCAGGCGCCGCCCCCACAGCGCGAGCCGGGACGTCAGGACGGCGTCGCCCTGCGCGGCCTGCGCGAGGCTGGCGACCGTGAGCTCGGCGTGGCTGGCGCCGTCGAGCACGTCCATGACCAGGTCGCGGGTCACGTCGTCGAGGCCCGCCGCCGCGGCCTTGCAGAAGTCGTCCGCCACGCCGTACCCGACGTAGGCCGTGAGCATCCGCTCCCACCACGAGCTCGGCGCGGTGCGGGCGTCGAAGTCGTCCAGCGCCCGCGTGAACCGGGAGAGCTCCAGGTCCGGCGAGCCGCCGAGGGTCTCGATGTGGGCGAAGATCCGGTCCAGCCGGTCGACGGCGCCGGACGAGAAGCGCATGAGCCGCAACCGCTGGTCGAGCGTGGGGGCCAGCGCGGAGTCGGCGGCGAGCCGCGTGAAGGCGACGAGCTCGAGGTGGGCCACCAGCCCGAGGAGCGTGAGGACGTCCGTGCGGTCGGCGCGGGCGGGGGACGACGTCGTCGCAGCGGTCATCCGACGAGCCTAACCCCGCTCGGGACGCCCGTCGGATGGCCGTCCGATAGCATGGCCCGCGTACATCGGTTGCCCGGTCGTCACGACCGATCGCCCCGCAGCGCGCCCGCGCTGGAGTGAGTGAACATTCACGATCGGCTGCCGGCCACTCCTCAGCGATGAGGCCCGCTCCCGACCCGGCTCGCGCACGCTGCGCCCGCCGTCTGCGGCAGCGCGCGGCCTCCTCGCTGACTTGCACGTGAGGCACGACGTGACCACGACCGACCCCAGCATCGACCAGCCGACAGCTCCGGCCGACCCGAGCATCGACGGACCCGCAGGCCCGTCCGACCACAGCAGCGTCCAGGCGCACGACCCGACCTTCGCGGACTTCGACGTCCGTCCCGAGATCGTCGCGGCGCTCGCCGACGCGGGGATCAGCTCCCCGTTCCCGATCCAGGCGATGACCCTGCCGGTGGCGCTGTCCGGCCACGACATCATCGGGCAGGCCAAGACCGGGACCGGCAAGACGCTCGGCTTCGGCATCCCGCTGCTGCACCGCGTCGTCTCCCCCGGCGAGGAGGGCTACGACGACCTGCCCGAGCCGGGCAAGCCGCAGGCGCTCGTCGTCGTCCCCACGCGCGAGCTCGCCGTCCAGGTGGCCGGCGACCTGGCGACCGCGTCCGCGCGGCGCTCGGTCCGCGTGCTGCAGCTCTACGGGGGCCGCGCCTACGAGCCGCAGGTCGCCGCGCTGCAGTCCGGCGTGGACGTCGTGGTCGGCACGCCCGGCCGCATGATCGACCTGCTCAACCAGGGCTACCTCGACCTCGCCCGGGTGCGCTGCGTCGTGCTCGACGAGGCGGACGAGATGCTCGACCTGGGCTTCCTGCCCGACGTCGAGAAGCTGCTCGCCCGCACGCCCGCGTCGCGCCACACCATGCTGTTCTCGGCGACCATGCCGGGCGCCGTCGTCGCGATGGCCCGCCGCTACATGACGCAGCCGACGCACATCCGCGCCAACGACCCCGACGACGCCGGCGCCACGGTCAAGAACACCAAGCAGGTCGTCTACCGCGCGCACGCGCTGGACAAGGTCGAGGTGCTCGCCCGCCTGCTGCAGGCCGAGGGCCGGGGACTGACGATCGTCTTCGCCCGCACGAAGCGGACGGCCGCCAAGGTCGCCGACGACCTCGTCGCGCGCGGCTTCGCCGCCGGTGCGATCCACGGCGACCTCGGGCAGGGTGCGCGCGAGCAGGCGCTGCGCGCGTTCCGCAACGGCAAGGTCGACGTGCTGGTCGCGACCGACGTCGCCGCGCGCGGCATCGACGTCGACGACGTCACCCACGTCGTCAACTACCAGTGCCCCGAGGACGAGAAGACGTACCTGCACCGCACCGGCCGCACGGGCCGCGCGGGCAAGACGGGCACCGCGGTGACCTTCGTCGACTGGGACGACATGCCCCGCTGGGGCCTGATCAACAACGCGCTCGGCCTCGGGATCCCCGAGCCGGTCGAGACGTACTCCAGCTCGCCGCACCTGTTCACCGACCTCGGCATCCCGGCCGGGACGAAGGGCACGCTGCCGAAGGTCGGCGCGGACCCGCGAGGGCCTGGACGCCGAGCAGCTCGAGGACCTGGGCGAGACCGGCAAGCGGCACACCTCGGCCGTCCGGGGCGGCCGGGACGGCGGCGGCCACGGCGGCTCGCGCGACGGCGGCTCGCGGGACGGCGGCCGGCGTGAGGGCGGTCGCTCCTCGGAGCGCCGCGGCGGCTCGGGCTCCGGTCCCCGCGACGGCGCCCGCGACGGCGGCTCCGGCCGCGGGTCGTCGGTCCCGCGGGACGCCGACCCCGCCCGCGAGATCCGGACCACGGACGGCGCACCCGCCGGCGCTGCTCCGGCTGCGGCTGCCGGTGACGTCGGCGAGACGGGCGGCGAGGGCCGGGGCGACCGACCCCGTCGCAACCGGAGTCGCCGTCGTACGCGCGGTGGGTCGCCGGAGTCCTCGACGGCGCCCGCGGCGTCGGGCGGCACGTCCGGCCCCACGGACGGCTGAGCGCCGGGGACACGGCACGGCACGGCACGGCACGGCACGGACCCCGAGCAGCGACCGGCTGAGCGGCGCACCCCCGGCGCGTGTCGGCCGGGGTGCGCCGACTCCTCGAGCAGGACCGACGAGGGTTCCGCCTCGACTCCGCCGGTCCGGGGTGCGGTCCGGGGAGCACCTGGCCGTCGTCGACCTCCACGACCTCGGTGAGTCGTGCCTGGTGCGAACCGCGTGGGAGGTGCGATCGCGGCGCGCGGCGCGTGAGGTGCGACGTCGGCCGACCGGGGCGGCCCGACGACACGGGTGCGGAGCGACCCGTCAGGACTCGATGAACGCCCGGACGGCGTCGGCCACGAGCTGGACCGCGATCGCCGCGAGCAGCAGGCCGGCGATCCGGCTGACCAGGATGACGCCGCTGTCCCGCAGCACGCGGTGGATGACGTTCGCGAACCGCATCGACAGGTACAGGCACAGGTGCACCGCGACGACGCCGAGCCCGATGGCCAGCCACTCGGGGGCGGTCTCGTCCGACCCGGAGACGAACACCATGGTGGCCACGATCGCGCCGGGACCGGCGAGCAGGGGCGTGCCGAGCGGCACGAGCGCGACGTTGACCCCCGCGTTGCCCGACGGCGCCGGCTCCTCCATCTTCCCGGTCAGCAGCTCCATGGCGACGACGAGCAGCAGCAGCCCACCGGACGCCTGCAGCGCGGGCAGCGAGATGTGCATGTAGTCGAGCAGCTGCTGCCCGAACAGCGCGAACGCGACGATGACGCCGAACGCCACGAGGATGGCCTGCCGCGCGGCGCGGACCCGCTGGCGGGCCGTCATGGACCCGGTGAGACCGAGGAAGATCGGGACCGTCCCGGGCGGGTCCATGATCACGAACAGGGTGATGAAGACCTCGGTGAACAGCCGGACGTCGAGCAGGTCGCTCAAGGCCGGATCACCGCCGTCACCCCTTGGTGCTCGATCCGGTCCAGCACGTCGGGGTCGGTGGTGTGCTCGCCGAGCCGGTTCGGCTTGCCGTCGCCGTGGTAGTCGCTCGACCCGGTGACCAGCAGGCCGAGGCGGTCCGCGAGCGCGGTCAGGCGCGCCACCTGCGCCGGGCTGTGGTCGCGGTGGTGCACCTCGAGCCCGGCGAGCCCCGCCTCGGCGAGCTGCGCGACGGCGGCGTCGGGCACGGTGCGTCCGCGCTGGTCGGCGCCGGGGTGGGCGAAGACGGGGACGCCGCCCGAGGCGCGGATGGCGACGACGGCGTCGCGCGCGTCGGGCGCGTAGTGCGGCACGTAGTAACGGGACGACGGCACGAGCATGGTCGTGAACGCGGCGCTGCGGTCCGGCACCACGCCCGCCGTGACCAGCGCGTCGGCGATGTGCGGGCGTCCCACGGTCGCGTCCGCGCCGGTGTGCGCCATGACGTCGTCCCAGGTGAGGTCGAAGTCCGCCGCCAGCAGCTCGACCATCGTCCGCGCCCGGCTCAGGCGGGCGGCACGGGTCCGCTCGATCTCCGCGATGAGGGCCGGGTGCGCCGGGTCCTGCAGGTAGGAGAGGAGGTGGACGCTGATGCCCTGCCAGCGCGCGGAGATCTCGCTGCCCGGCACGAGGGTCACCCCGGTGCGCATCGCCTCCGCCGTCGCCTCCGCCCAGCCCGCCGTGGTGTCGTGGTCGGTCAGCGCGACGACGTCGAGCCCGGCCGCGGCCGCCGCGGCCACCACGCCCGCCGGGGCGTCGGTCCCGTCCGACGCGGTGGAGTGGGCATGGAGGTCGATCAGCACGGACCCCAGGGTAGGGGCTGCCCGGTCGTGACCCGGCGGGGGCCTCCCTGGCACCCCGCCCCGCGCGGGTACCCCGCACCCGGGGCACGCCGCGCGCGTCCGGACGTGTGGGTGCGCGGTGCCACCATGGAGTCATGAGCGAGTCGATCACCCCCGAGGCCGGTACCGACGAGCAGCCGCTGCAGTCCCGCGGCGACAACCGGTCGCAGCGCCCGTCGTCCGACGCCTTCAAGGCGTTCATCACCTCGGGCTGGGGCGAGCGCGCCGACACCCGGACCGAGCCCGGCCCCGCGGCGCCGTTCACCGCCGAGCGCCGCGCGCGCGTGTCCGCGGCGTTCCCCGGTGCCCGCGTCGTCGTGCCGGCCGGCGGCTTCAAGGTCCGCAGCAACGACACCGACTACCGGTTCCGGCCGCACTCCGCGTTCGCGCACCTCACCGGGCTGGGCACCGAGCAGGAGCCCGACGCCGTGCTCGTGCTCCACCCGTCCGGCGCCGCCGCGATCGACGACGCCGTCGACGGCGACAGCGGGGGCGGCGGCCACGAGGCCGTGCTCTACATGCGCCCCCTCGCCGGGCGCGACACCGAGGAGTTCTACTCCGACTCCCGGTACGGGGAGTTCTGGGTCGGGGCCCGCCCGACGCTCGAGGACCTCGCGACCCTCACCGGCATCCGCACCGCGCACCTCGACACGCTGCGGGACGAGCTCGCGAAGGACGTCGGCGAGGGCGGGGTCCGGCTGCTCGTCCTCCCCGGCGCCGACGAGGCCGTCGAGGCCGTCGTCGAGGAGATCCGCGCGGCCGAGGACTCCGGCCAGGAGCGACGCGCACCTCGCGGAGGTCCTCTCCGAGCTGCGGCTGGTCAAGGACGCCTACGAGGTCGAGCAGATGCGGGTCGCGGTCGACTCGACCGTGGCCGGGTTCGCCAAGATCGTCCGGGACCTGCCGGTCGCCGTCGAGCACCCGCGCGGCGAGCGGGTCATCGAGGGCACGTTCGGAGCGCACGCCCGGCTCGAGGGCAACGCGGTCGGGTACGAGACGATCGCGGCCGCCGGCGAGCACGCCACGACCCTGCACTGGACGCAGAACGACGGCGTGGTCCGGGCGGGCGACCTCGTGCTCGTCGACGCGGGCGTCGAGGCCGACTCGCTGTACACCGCCGACGTCACGCGCACGCTCCCGGTCGACGGCACGTTCACCGACGTGCAGCGCCGGGTCTACACCGCCGTCCTCGACGCGGCCGACGCCGCCTTCGCCGTCGCGCGCCCCGGGTCGCGGTTCCGCGACGTGCACGCCGCCGCGATGGAGGTCATCGCGGCGCGGCTCGGTGAGTGGGGCCTGCTGCCCGGGACCGTCGAGGAGTCCCTGGACCCGGAGGGGCAGTGGCACCGTCGCTGGATGGTGCATGGCACGAGCCACCACCTGGGCCTCGACGTGCACGACTGCGCGCTCGCCCGGCGCGAGATGTACCTCGACGCCGTCCTCGAGCCGGGCATGGTGTTCACCATCGAGCCGGGCCTGTACTTCAAGTCGGACGACCTGGCCGTCCCCGAGGAGTACCGCGGCATCGGCGTGCGGATCGAGGACGACGTGCTCGTCACCGCGGACGGCTACGAGAACCTGTCCGCCGCGCTCCCCCGCCGGCCGGAGGACGTCGAGGCCTGGATGGCGACGATCCTCGGCGACTGACGACGCAGGACCGGAGCGCGTCATGACCGAGAGCCCGCGGTCCGCCCCGCCCCTGCCGTCGCTCGAGTCGCCCCAGGTCGAGGCCGACGGCCACGAAGCCGCCCCTGCGCGTCGCGTCGTGGTGGTGGGCGGCGGCATCGGCGGGCTGACAGCGGCCGTCGGGTTGTGGCGCCGCGGCTGGGACGTCACGGTGCTCGAGCGTGCCCCACAGGTCCGGGTCGTCGGCGCGGGCATCGTCCTCACCGCCAACGGGCTGGCCGGGCTCGACGCCGTCGGGGTCGGCGACGCCGTCCGCGCCGCCGGGTACGCGGGCGCTCCGGGTGGCACCCGGACCGAGTCCGGCCGATGGCTCGCGCGCCTGGACGCCGACGCGGCGACCCGTCTGCTCGGCACGGCGGCGCTGGGCATCCATCGCGCCGACCTCCACCGCGTGCTGCTGGACGCCCTGCCGGCGTCGACCGTGCTCACGGGTGCCGAGGTGCTCGACGTGACGTCAGGACCGCGTCCCCGGGTGACGTACCGGCGCGAAGGACGCGAGTCCGTGCTGGACGCGCGGGTCGTCGTCGGGGCCGACGGGATCCGCAGCCGCGTCCGAGCCGCGCTGTGGCCGGAGGTCCCGTCGCCGGTCTACTCCGGTGCGACCGCATGGCGCGCGGTGACCGCCGAGCCGTGGACGGGCGAAGCGCTCACCGCGGTGACCTGGGGCGGCGGGGCGGAGTTCGGGACGATGCCGATCGGCGGCGGGCGGGTGTACTGGTGGGCCGCGGTGACCGCCCCGCGTGGCTGGCCCGCACCCGGCGGCGACGAGATGGCCGCGGTCCGGGCCCGGTTCGCCGGCTGGCACGACCCGATCGCCGCGGTGCTCGACGCCACCGATCCCACGGCGGTCCTGCGGACCGACCTCGACCACCTGGGGACGCCGCTGACGACGTTCGTCCGGGGTCCGGTCGCGCTCCTCGGCGACGCGGCGCACGCGATGACCCCGAACCTCGGGCAGGGCGCGTGCCAGGCGATCGAGGACGCGGTCGTCCTGGCCGCCATGCTCGGGCCGCACGACGACGTCGCCGCCGGGCTGGCCGCCTACGACCGGACGCGCCGGCCGCGCGCCCAGGCGGTCGCCCGGGCGGCGCTGGCGATGGGACGGTTCGGCCAGGCACTGCGCCACCCGGTCGCCGTCGCGGCTCGCAACACCGTCATGGGGCTCGTGCCGCCGGGGGTCGCCCTGAGGTCGATGGCCCGGTGGGCGCGGTGGGAGGCACCGACCGTCCCGGTGGACGGCGGCACTGAGCCGCCCGTCGGGCACGCCACATGAGCGGCGCCTGAGCGCGCACAGCGGCGAACGGCGGCGTGACCGGCTCGGTCAGACGGTCGGCGCCGGTGGCTGGCCGGTCTGCCCGGGCTGGCCGGGCTGCACCGGCGGCTGGGCCGGGTGCACGGGTGGCTGGGCCGGGGGCACGGGCGGCGCCGTCGGCGCCCCGGACGGGGTCACCTGGCCGGCGGGCGGGTAGGCGGCGGTCGGGTCGGACGGCCGGACGGGCGCCGGGACCGGCGCCGGCGGCGGGGTCGGCCAGCCCGAGGTCGTGCCGCCGATCTCCTGGAGCAGCGCTCGAGCCTTGTGCGCCTGCTCCGCCGCGCACAGCACCGAGTAGGACGCCGCGACGATCTGGCTCTGCGACGTGAAGTCGCGCTTGCCGCCCGGTGAAGGAGTACGTGACCACCGAGAAGAGCATGCCGAACGCCGCACCGATGAGGATCGACGCGAGGAGCGGGACGGTCTGGCCGTCCGGGGAGCTGAACAGGAGCAGCAGGAACCCGACGAAGAGGCCGAACCACGCACCGGACGCCAGCCCCGCGAGCGCGACCCGCGGGTAGGAGAGCCGCCCCGTGACGCGCTCGACCATGCGCAGGTCGCCGCCGACGATCGTCACGATCTGCACCGGGAACTGCTTGTCGGCGAGGTGGTCGACGGCGCGCTGGGCCTCGAGGTAGGTGCCGTACGCGGCGACCTGCTCGCCCTGCGGGAGCGTCGGGGTGCGGGGGACGCGGGCCTGGTTGGAGAACGCCATGGTCCGATCCTCTCCCACGAACCGGTGCGCGACCAGGGTGTTCGCTGCGAGCGACCAGGGGGCGAGGCCGTCGTCGCGGCCCGAGAGGACGCCGGCGCCGCATCGCCGGGCGCCGGGGTCGCCGGAGGACCGGGCGCATTAGGCTGGCCGCCGTGAGCAGCGCCGGGACCCGTGTCTACGTCGCGCGCCTCGCCGGGACCATCGTCTTCGACCCGCTCGGCGACCAGGTCGGCCGCGTGCGGGACGTCGTCGTCCTCCTGCGACCCAAGGGCCTGCCGCGGTCCGTGGGACTCGTCGTGGAGGTCCCCGGCCGTCGCCGCGTGTTCCTCCCGCTCACCCGGGTGACCAGCATGGACGGTGGGCAGGTCATCTCGACCGGCCTGGTCAACATGCGGCGCTTCGAGCAGCGGTCCATGGAGACCCTGGCCGTCGGCGAGCTGCTCGACCGGGCGGTCGAGCTGACCGACGGGTCCGGGACGGCGACCGTCGAGGACCTGGCCATCGAGCGGCAGCGCAACGGCGACTGGCTCGTGACCCAGCTGTTCGTCCGGCGGCACGTGCGCGGCAAGGGCGGCCTGCTGCGCCGTCGCGGCGAGACGCTCGTCGTGCCGGTGACCGCGGTGACCGGGCTCGCCCGGGCCACGGCCGCGCAGGGCGCGGAGCAGCTGCTCGCCGCCTACCAGGACCTCAAGCCGGCCGACCTCGCCGACGTCCTGCACGGCCTCGGGGTGCAGCGCCGGCTGGAGGTCGCCGCGGCGCTGACCGACGAGCGGCTCGCCGACGTCCTCGAGGAGCTCCCCGAGGACGACCAGGTCGCGATCCTGTCGGCGCTCGCGCAGGGACGCGCCGCCGACGTCCTCGAGGCCATGGACCCCGACGACGCCGCGGACCTCCTCGGTGAGCTGCCGCAGGAGCAGGCCGCCCAGCTGCTCGGGCTGATGGAGCCGGGTGAGGCCAAGGACGTCCGCCGCCTGCTCGCGTACGAGGAGAACACCGCCGGCGGGCTCATGACCACCGAGCCCGTGGTGCTGCCGCCCGAGACGTCGATCGCCGCCGCCCTCGCGCACGTCCGTCGGCAGGACCTCACGCCCGCGCTCGCGTCGATGGTGTTCGTCACCCGGCCGCCGGCCGAGACGCCGACCGGACGGTTCCTCGGCGTCGTGCACCTGCAGCGGATGCTGCGCGAGCCGCCGCACGAGGCCATCGGCACCCTGGTCGACTCAGGCATCGACGGCGTCACCGCGGATGCGCCGCTGCATGCAGATCACCCGCCTGCTGGCCACCTACGACCTGCTCGCCGTCCCCGTGCTCGACGAGGAGCGACGTCTCCTCGGCGTGGTGAGCGTCGACGACGTCCTCGACCACCTCCTGCCCGAGGACTGGCGCGAGAGTCGACGACGACACGGCCGAGGGCGTCGTCCACGTCGGCTCGACCGGGTCGTCCGGGGCCGGTCGTGGCTGAGCGCCTCGACACCCCGAAGGCCACCCGACGCAGCTGGGTCCCGCGGTTCAACCGCGACCCCGACGCCGTCGGGCGGGTCGCCGAGGCCTTCGCGCGCTTCATGGGGACGGGCCGGTTCCTGCTGTACATGACGGCGTTCGTCATCGTGTGGATCACGATCAACGTCGTCGGCCTGTGGGGGCTGCAGTGGGACCCCTACCCGTTCATCCTGCTCAACCTGTTCTTCTCGACCCAGGCGTCCTACGCGGCCCCGCTGATCCTCCTGGCGCAGAACCGGCAGGACGACCGCGACCGCGTGGCGCTCGAGCAGGACCGACAGCGGGCCGAGCGCAACCTCGCCGACACCGAGTACCTCGCCCGCGAGATGGCGGCGCTGCGGATCGGCCTCAACGAGGTCGCGACCCGCGACTTCGTCCGGTCCGAGCTGCGCAACCTGCTCGAGGAGCTGACCGCGGACCGCGACGCCGACGACCGCGAGTCGCGCGAGGGGCACCACGTCCGGCACGACTCCCGGCACGGTGGGCGCGAGGGGCACGACGGCCGCGAGCGCCGCGAGGCCGCCGGCCGCCGGCCCGCCGACTGAGCCGGACGGTCGGCGAGCGGCGCCCGCGGGCGCCGCGCACGACGGGGGCCGGGCGGGCCGCACCTACGATGGGGGCATGCCCCCCGTCGATCCCGACCTCCTGGTCGATGCCGTCCGCGCCGAGCTGGCCCGCGTCCTCGACCCGGAGATCCGCCGCCCGATCACCGACCTCGGCATGGTGCGGTCGGTCGACGTCGGCCCGGACGGGGCGGGCGGCACGCTCGTCACCGTCGGCCTCGACCTGACGACGCCGGGCTGCCCGCTCAAGGACACCCTGACCCGCGACATCACCGCGGCGGCGTCCCGCGTGGCCGGGGTGACCTCGGTGCACGTGGCGATGGGCGTGATGAGCCCGGAGCAGCGGACCGAGCTGCGGTCCATGCTGCGCGGCGGCTCCCCGGAGCCGGTCATCCCGTTCGCGCAGCCGCACTCGCTGACCAAGGTGTTCGCGATCGCGTCCGGCAAGGGCGGGGTCGGCAAGTCGTCCGTCACCGCCAACCTCGCGGTCGCGATGGCCGCGGACGGCCTGCGGGTCGGCGTGCTCGACGCCGACGTCTACGGCTTCTCGATCCCCCGCATGCTCGGGGTGAGCCGGCCGCCCGACCCGCGTCGACGACATGCTGCTGCCGCCCCTCGCGCACGACGTCAAGGTCGTCTCGATCGGCATGTTCGTGCCGGCCGGCCAGCCGGTCGTGTGGCGCGGCCCGATGCTGCACCGCGCGTTGCAGCAGTTCCTCGCCGACGTGTTCTGGGGCGACCTCGACGTGCTGCTGCTCGACCTGCCGCCGGGCACCGGCGACATCGCGATCTCGGTCGCCCAGCTCCTGCCGTCCTCGCAGATCGTCGTCGTGACGACGCCGCAGGTCGCGGCCGCCGAGGTCGCCGAGCGGGCCGGGTCGGTCGCGCTGCAGACCCGCCAGCGACGTCGTCGGGGTGGTCGAGAACATGTCGTGGCTCGAGGCGCCGGACGGCTCGCGGCTGGAGATCTTCGGGGCGGGCGGCGGCGCGACGGTCGCGGCGAACCTCACGCGCGCGACCGGGACGGACGTGCCGCTCCTCGGGCAGGTCCCGATCGACGTCCGGCTCCGCGAGGCCGGGGACGCCGGCACCCCGGTCGTGCTCGCCGACCCGGACTCGCCCGCGCGCCGTCGTCCTGCGCGACGTCGCCCGCGGCCTCGCCGCCCGCTCCCGGGGGCTCGCCGGCCGCCCCTGGGTCTCTCCCCCGTCGGCACCGCGCGCTGACCCGGCCTCCCGGCACGCGCCGACCCCGCGCCCAGCCCACGCGCACGAGGCCGGCCCGCACGTCCCCGGAGGTCCCGGGCCGACGGTGGAACGGCGCTCAGCCGAGGGTCAGGCCCGCGGCCGACCAGGAGGACCGCCACCACCGGCGCCATCAGCGCCGGGCCGTAGCGCAGGACCCAGTCGCCGGCGCCGCCGCGCGGCCGGTCGGTGCCAGCGGCGCGGTCACCGGGTCGTACGACGACGTCGCGACGCAGCACCCGCGACCACCGCCAGCGTCCCGACGAGCGATCGCGACCGCGCCGGCCGCGACGGCGACCGGCCCGGGCACCCGCGCGACGACGCCGTCGAGCAGGAGGAAGGCGACGACGAGCAGGCCGAGGTAGACCATGCAGGCCAGCCACGACGACCACCGGGCGGCGCGACGACGCACGCGGAGGGCGCGCCGCCCCACCGGGCGAGGGCGGCGAGGGCCGCGACCAGCAGGACGAGCGCGCGACCAGGTGCCCGGTGGTGACCACGACCGGCACGTCCGTGGCGACGGCGGCGTGCGCCGACGGCCGAGCAGCAGGAGTCCAGCGGTCTGCACCGTCCAGGGCACGGCCGAGCGACGCGGCGCGTGCGCCGTCGGCATCGGCGGCAGCCGCCGCGTCGGCCGGCAGGTCGAGGCTGCGCGCGTACTCGACGGGGTCACCGAACGCCTCGGCCGCGCGCTCTCGCCGCTCTCGGCGCAGTGCGACGCGACCTCGGCCAGCGCGTCGCCGATGTGCCGTCCCGGGACGTCGGCGAGCCGGAGCTCGAGGAGGAAGGCGTCGGCCCACGCGGGGTCGACGCCGGGCGCGACCCCGGCCGGGACGGCGGCGCGCGTGGCCCGTCGCCGCCTCCGGACGCGGCAGGACGGGTGCGGTCCTCTGCGGTCATGGTCGTGCTCCGTTCCGGACCGCCTGCGGTCCTGGGGGGCGGTCGAGGGACTCGGAGGGTGCGGTGGGTCGGGGCGCCGGATCCGGGGTGACGGGCCAGGGTGGTCGGGTCGGTGGTGGTCGGGCGGGTGGCGACGCCGCTGGTGAGGCGGGCGAAGGCCGCCCAGCGCGCCGCCTGCTCGCGCCAGACGCGGCGGCCCTCGTCGGTGAGCGACGTAGTACTTGCGGCCCGGGCCACCGTCTCCCGCGCGCCACTCGACCGCGACCAGCCCGGCGGTCTCGAACCGGGCGAGCAGCGGGTAGAGCGTGCCGCCCTTGAGCGTCCCGAGGCCGGCGTCGGACAGGCTCTGGGCGATCGGCGTAGCCGTAGGTCGGCCCGTCGGCGAGGACCCGCAGGACGCAGACCTCGAGCACGCCGCGCAGCCAGTCGCCCGGCCAGGGCGAGGTCTCGTGTCCACGAGGTAGACAGTACGGCTATCTACTCAGCCTGTCTACCTCGACTGCCGCCGGGTGGCGACCGCGCGGACGGGCGTCATGTGGAATCGTGGTCCACCGTGCCCCGACCGCGAAGGACCGTCCGATGAGCCGCCACGCCGCCCAGACCATCACCTGGCTCGACGCCTGGGCTCCGCCGAGGACGGCCCGCGGGCCTCGGCCGCCTTCCGCGACCGCTTCGACGCCGAGCCGGACGGCGTCTGGTCGGCCCCCGGCCGGGTCAACCTCATCGGTGAGCACACCGACTACAACGGCGGTCTGTGCCTGCCGATCGACCTGCCGCACCGGACCTACGTCGCGCTCCGGCACGTCGAGGGCGAGGGGTCGGACGCCGTCGTCGTCCGCCTGGCCTCGGCGCAGGAGACGGGCGCGGGCGTGTGGTCGTCGCCGCTGGCCGACGTGGTCCCGGGCCGCGTCGAGGGCTGGCCCGCGTACGCCGCCGGTGTCGCCTGGGCGCTCGGCGAGGCCGGCCACCGCGTCGGCGGCTTCGACGCCGCCGTCGACTCGTGCGTCCCGTACGGCGCCGGGCTCTCGTCGTCCGCGGCGCTGGAGTGCGCGGTCGCCGTCGCGCTCGACGACGTCTTCGACCTCGGCCTCGCGGCAGACGACGCCGGCCGCACCCGGCTGGCCGAGGCCTGCATCCGCGCCGAGAACGAGGTCGCCGGCGCCCCGACCGGCGGGATGGACCAGTCCGCCTCGCTGCGGGCGCCGACCGGGCCACGCCCTGCTGCTCGACACCCGTGACGGCGCCGTCCGGCACGTGCCGTTCGACCTCGCGGCCGCCGGGCTCGCGCTGCTCGTGGTCGACACCCGCGCCGAGCACCAGCTCGCCGACGGCCAGTACGCCGCCCGGCGCACCGCGTGCGAGGCGGCCGCGCGGCAGCTCGGGGTCGCCAGCCTGCGCGAGATCGACGCCGGCCGACCTCGACGACGCGCTCGCCCGGATCACCGACGGCGACCTCCCGGCCGACGTCACCCGGCGGCGCGTGCGGCACGTCGTCACCGAGATCGCGCGGGTCGAGCAGTTCGTCGAGCCTGCTCGACGCCGGCCGCGTGCGCGAGGTCGGTCCGCTCATGGACGCCTCGCACGCGTCGCTGCGCGACGACTACGAGGTGAGCGCCCCGGAGCTCGACGTCGTCGTCGAGGCGGCCCGGCTCGGCCGGCGCGCTCGGCGCCCGGATGACCGGCGGCGGGTTCGGCGGCTCCGCCATCGCGCTGGTCGACGTCGGCTCGATCGACGCCGTCGTGGCCGCGTCGGTCGCCGACGCGTTCGACGACGGCCGGCTTCCGGCCGCCGGCGTTCCTCGTCGCCGAGGCGTCCGCCCCGGCGTCGCGCACCTCCTGACCCGCAGCGCCGCGCGTCGGCCCCCCGCCCCGCCCCGCCCCGTCGGCTCGGGGCGGCTCGGGGTGACGCGGGCGTGCTCGAGGTACCGCGGCGGGTCGGATCGACCCAGACTCGTCACCGAATGCGCCTCGACCGCGGACGGCCTCGACTAGCGTGCCGGTGAGAGCGCTTGCAGGGGGAACGGCGGCCGGCGCGACCGCCAGGCACGCGGGTCGCCGGACGTGCGTCCGGCAGCGAGCGGCGTGCCGCGGCGGTGCCGCGCCGGACCGCTGCGGCCCGGTCGAGTCGAGGAGTGCCCGTGGGCGTCACCCGCAGGATCGTCTTCCCGATCATCCGGATCCTCATCTGGGCGGTGATCGCGGTCGCACTCGTGCGCATCGCGTTCGCCGGCACCGACGTCGCCGGCGCGGACGACCCGCTGCAGCCGTCGGCCGAGATCATCGAGCCGACCGTGCGCCGTGACCGATCGGCACGATCACGAACACCGTGACCGTGCAGGGCTCCGTCGTCGCCGACCCGGCCGTGCCCGCGAAGGCGACGCTGGCCGGCACCGTCACCAAGCTGGTCGCCGCCGAACGGCGCGGCGGTCGCGGCCGCGGCGCCCGATCCTCGAGATCACGCTCGAGACGCCGGTCGAGCCCGACGGTCACGATCGACCCGGAGACCGGCGAGCAGACCGTCCGGGAGAACAAGCCGAGGATCAAGCGCGAGACGGTCACCGCGCCGGTGGCCGGGACGCTCACGCTCACCGCGCTCACGGACCAGGTGGTGTCCGTCGGCGACCCGATCGGCTCGGTCTCCCCCGGCACGCTGTCCGTGACCGGCACGCTGACCCCGGACCAGCAGTACCGGCTCCTCACCGCGCCGACGGAGGCCGAGGTGACCTCACGGGCGGCCCGGCGCCGTTCGTCTGCACCGGGCTGCGCATCGGACCGCCGCCGAGCGGGTCGGGACACCGGCGACCAGGTCGACCCGACCACCGGCCAGCCGACCACCGCCTCGGGGTCGGTCACCTGCGCCGTCCCCGCCGGGGTCATCGCGTTCGCCGGGCTCGGCGCGGACATCGCGATCACCAACGGGTCGGCCGAGGACGCGCTCGTCGTGCCGGTCACCGCCGTCCAGGGCTCGGTCCAGACCGGCAAGGTCTGGGTCGTGCTGCCCGGACGGCACCCAGGAGGAGCGCGACCGTCGGCCTCGGGCTCAACGACGGCACGCAGGTGCAGATCACCGACGGCCTCGCGGAGGGCGACCAGGTCCTGGAGTTCATCCCGATCGGCGACGTCGTCGACCCCAGCCTGGGCGAGTTCGGCTTCGCCCGGCCGGGATCGGCGGCTGATGGCGCTGCTCGAGCTGACCGACGTCACCCGTGCGGTCCGGCTCCCCGACGACTCGATGCTGCACATCCTCACCGGCGTCACGCTGACCGTGGACGCCGGCGAGCACGTGTCGGTCGTCGGTCGCTCGGGCACCGGCAAGTCGACGCTGCTCAACATCCTCGGCCTGCTCGACACGCCGACGTCCGGGGAGTACGTGCTGGACGGCACGCCGATCGGGCGGCTGTCCGGGCGGGCCCGGGCCCGCCGCCGCGGGGACGACTTCGGCTTCGTCTTCCAGCAGTTCAACCTGCTGCCCGGGCGGCACGGCCCTGGAGAACGTCGCCGCACCGCTCATGTACGCGCGCGGCAAGGCCTTCTGGTCCCGGTTCCGGCTCGCGGCGGACATGCTCGACCGGGTCGGGCTCGGGACGTCGGCTGGACACCATGCCGGAGAAGCTGTCCGGCGGCGAGCAGCAGCGCGTGGCGATCGCCCGCGCGCTGGTCCGTCGGCCGCGGGTGATCCTCGCCGACGAGCCCACCGGCGCGCTCGACGTCGACACCGGCAGCGAGGTGATGACGCCTGCTCGACCAGATCGCGTCCGACACCGGCGCCGCCCTCATCGCGATCACGCACGACCTCGCGGTCGCCGCGCGCGCCCAGCGCCACTACCGCCTGGCCGACGGCGTCCTGGTGCCCCTCGAGCTCAACGCGCCCGGCCAGGTCACCGAGTGGGTCGGCGACCGCCCGGTCTCCGCGCCGGCACCGGACCGCGTCCCGGTCCTGGGCGCCGGCGCGGAAGCGGGCGTAGCGGCAGGCACCGGGACCGACACCGCGTCGGACGCAGGATCCGGCACGAGCACGAGCACGAGCACGGCCCGCGTACCGCGCCGACCGCGGGCGTCGGCTTCCCCACCCCCGGGACGCGCGCGTGACCGGGCTCGTCGGCGCCGTCGTCGAGGCCTGGGACGAGCTGCGGATCCACAAGCTGCGCGTCCTGCTCGCGCTCATCGGCGTCGCGGTCGCGGTCTGCGCGATCACGGGCATCACCGCGGCCGCGCAGATGATGAACCAGGTGGTCCGCGAGCAGGTCGAGCGCGACGCCGGCCGGGCCACCACGCTCAGCGTCTCCTCGTTCCCGGTGGGCGGCGACGTCGCCGCCGGCCGCGACGTTCGACGCCGAGTTCTCCCGCGTCGTCGAGCGGTACCGGATCGAGTACGCCAGCCGCGAGCTCTTCACCCAGCTCGTCATCCGGTTCCCGACCGGCGCCGCCTCGGTGCAGGCCCAGGCGGTCGACGTCGACTACGGCCTCATGCGCCGCGTCCAGCCGGTCCTCGGCTCCTGGTTCGCGCCGTCCGACGTCGATCGCCTCGCGCCCGCGCTGGTGGTGAACGAGGCGTTCCTCGCGCGCCTCGGGGTCGCCGACCTGTCCGGGCACCCGACGGTGCGGCTCGGCGGGGAGAACCCGGTGGTGGCGACCGTGATCGGCGTCCTGAAGAACCGGTTCCCCGAGGAGGAGCCGACCACCTTCCTCCTCTACGACCACTACACCCGCTGGGCGACCCCGATCCCGCGTTCGGCCCGACCGTGCCGACCCTGAGCCTGTGGGTCCCGCCCGAGATGGCCGACGAGCTGTCCGAGGTGATCCGCCGGGACCTGCAGGCGGCCATGCCCGGCACCCAGACCGACGTCTTCCCCAACTCGGGCGGGCTTCGACGTGCTCGAGGGCGGGGTCCGCTGGGTCATCACGGGCGTCGGCGGGGTCGCCCTGCTGCTGGGCGGGCTCGGGCTCGTGAACATCTCGCTGGTGACCGTCCGCTACCGGATCCGGGAGATCGGCATCCGGCGCAGCTTCGGGGCGACGTCGGGGCGGGTGTTCTTCGGCGTGCTCATGGAGTCGGTCGTGGCGACGGCCGTCGCCGGGGTGGTCGGCGTCGTGGCGGCAGTGGCGGTGATCAAGAACATCCCGATCGAGCAGATCTTCGGCGTCTCGCTCGACGACGCCCCGCCGTTCCCGATCGAGGCGGCCGTGCTCGGGCATGGCGTGCGCGACCGGTGTCGGCGCGCTGGCCGGTCTCATCCCGGCGATCGTCGCGGTGCGCGTGAAGGTCATCGACGCGATCCGCTACTGAACCGTCGCGGTGCCCGCCGGCCCGGGCGCGTCGGGCGGCGTCGTCCAGCCGCAGGCCCGGTCGTCCGGTGGCGACGGACTCCGGCGGCGCCTCGGCGACCTCCTCGAGGAACGCCGCGATGAGCACGCCGTCCTTGCCCCGGCGTCCGGCGGGCACGCCGACGAGCGCCATCATCACCGCGCGCGACCGCGCCGCGTACTCCTGCGCCCACCACAGGTCGTCGAGGTAGTCGTCCATCTGCGGGTACCGGCGAGGAACACCGCCAGGTCCCGGTCGACCAGGCCCTGGTCGTGGTTCAGCCGCTTGGCGATCCCCGCGTGGTGCTCGGCCAGCTCCGTGCCGATGTTCCGCGACCCGGAGTGCAGCTGGAGCCGCACGACGTCGTCGGCGTCCGTGCACAGCTCGATGAAGTGGTTCCCGCCACCGCAGCGTGCCGAGCTGCTTGCGGGCACGGTCCTCGAGCGACGACGCCTTGCCGTGCAGCGTGCCGAACCGGTCCCAGAAGGCGTCGTGACCCCGGAGCCGCGCCTCGCCGGCGGGGCCCCGGACTCCCGATCCGGCCTACAGGTCGTACTCGACCACGAGCGGTGCGTGGTCGCTCCACCGCGCGGTCGTAGGTCTCCGCGCGCTCGACGACGGCGGACCTCGCGAGGTCCGGCGAGCGCCGGCGTCGCGAGCTGGTAGTCGATCCGCCAGCCGGAGTCGTTGTCGAACGCCTTGCCGCGCCACGACCACCACGTGTACGGACCGGGACCCTCGCCGCCGAGCTCGCGACCGAGGTCGTGCCAGCCGAGCTCGTCGAGCCAGCGGTCGACGTACGCCCGCTCCTCGGGCAGGAAGCCGGCCGACTTCAGGTTGCCCTTCCAGTTCTTGATGTCCACGTTCCGGTGGGCGATGTTGAGGTCGCCCGCCACCACCGCGAGCCGGCCGTCGGCGACGAGCGCGGCCATCCGCGCCGTGACCAGCTCGAGGAACGCGTACTTCTCGTCCATCGACGGCGTGCCCGACCGTGCCGGAGTGCAGGTAGGCGGACACGACGGTGAGGGTGCGCGCCGGCGCGCCGTCGGTCGCGGCGACCTCGAGGTCGGCCTCGACCCAGCGCCCGGTGTTCGGTCTCGACGCCCTGGTCGAGGTTGATCCGCACCGCGCTCATCGGCAGCCGGGACGCGATGGCGACGCCGGACCGGCCCTTGGACTCGCTCTCGGAGTGGGCGAGGTCCCACTGGCCGGCGGGGAGCATCTCGCGGAGCAGCGCCTCCGGCGCGCGGACCTCCTGCAGCAGCAGCACGTCGGGCTTGCGGGTGTCCACCCAGTCCCCCATGCCGCGCTTGTACGGCGGCACGGATCCCGTTCACGTTGGCGGTGGCGATCGTCAGCACCGCACCATCCTCACCCACGCCGCCCACGCCGCCGGCCCGCGGCCGCGTGACCTGCCGCACCCGGCACCGGGCCAGGCCGGACGGTCAGGGGGTCAGCGGCTGGGCCAGGACGGTGTCGAGCACCGCGCGGTCCCCGGTCACCCTGAGTGCGGCGTCGTCGGCGGACGCCCGACCCCACAGCAGCAGGGCGAGGGAGGCCGCCGGCCCACGGACCTCGACCTCGGGCGGCACGTCCGCGGAAGCCGGGTCGCCCAGGTGCCAGCGGCGGCCGGCGTCGGTCGCGACCAGCCCCACCGGGCGTGGCAGTGGCAGCATGCGCTCCAGGCTCGACCTGCCGGGGCTGCATGACGGTCACGACCTCGTCGACGGTGTCCGCCCACACGGCGGGGCCCACGTCGGTCGGCAGCCCGCCCGCGGTCCGCAGGTCCCACAGGTGCACGAGCGTCTCGTGCAGCTGGCGGCGGTGCCAGAACGTGACCGGCCCGCGACCGAGCAGCGTGCTGCCGACGGCGTCCGGCCCGAGCGCGCGCAGGGTGTCGCGCAGCTCGGCGGCGCAGTCCCGGTAGAGCACCTCGAGGTCGAACGGGCCGCGCCCGAGCGACGTCTCCCGCCGCCCGCTCGCCTGCGCGGCCGCCCAGTGGTGGATGCGCGCGAGGTGCACGACCAGGTCGCGCACCCGCCACCGTCCGCACCACGGCACCGGCACGCGCGGGTCGACGTCCGGGATGGTCGCCAGGAACGCGTCCTGCACCTCGGCCAGCCGGGTCAGGTGGTCCAGCAGCGGTCCAGCCATCCCCGGCACAGCCGGCCCGGCCGGCACGGCGGAGACGTCGAGCGGGGCGGGATCGGGCGCAGCCATGCCCCGATCCTGCCCCGACCGACCGCGGACACCGCCCCGACGCTCGCGCACAGCCGAGGGCGAAGGACCCGGCGCTCAGCCGATCGGCCGGTCAGCGGCCTCCGCGCTGTCGACCACGTTCGCGAGCAGCATCGCGCGCGTCATCGGCCCGACCCCGCCGGGGTTGGGCGACACCCAGCGCCGCGACCTCCGGCGACGTCGGGGTCGACGTCGCCCTGCAGGCGGGCCTTGCCGGTCTCGTCGTCGACCACGCGGGTGACGCCGACGTCGAGCACGACCGCGCCGGGCTTGACCATGTCCGCCGTGACGATGCCGGGCACCCCGGCCGCGGCCACGACGACGTCCGCGAGCCGGGTGTGCTCGGCGAGGTCGCGCGTCCCGGTGTGGGTGAGCGTGACGGTCGCGTTGTGCTCGCGCCGCGTCAGCAGCAGGCCGATGCTGCGGCCGACCGTGGTCCCGCGCCCGACGACGACGACGTGCGTGCCCGCGAGCCGCGATGCCGTGCCGCACGAGCAGCTCGATGATCCCGCGCGGGGTGCACGGCAGCGGCGAGTTGACCGGCTCGTAGACCCGCAGCACGAGTCGGCCGAGGTTGGTCGGGTGGAGGCCGTCGGCGTCCTTGGCCGGGTCGACGAGCTCGAGGATCCGGTTGGTGTCGATGCCCTTCGGCAGCGGCAGCTGGACGATGTACCCCGTGCACGCGGGGTCGGCGTTGAGCCGCGGCGACCGCCGCCTCGATGTCGGCCTGGGTCGCGTCGGCCGGCAGGTCCTCGCGGATCGACGCGATGCCGACCTCGGCGCAGTCGCGGTGCTTGCCGCCGACGTAGGCGCGGCTGCCCGGGTCGTCGCCGACCAGCACGGTGCCGAGCCCCGGGACGATGCCGCGCGCGCGCAGCGCGGCGACCCGCTCGGCGAGCTCGGCCTTGATGGCCGTCGCCGTCGCCGTCCCGTCGAGGACCCGGGCGCGGTGGCTCGCCGATCACTGCTGCAGGCCCGGGTAGAGCGGGAACGCCTCGGCGAGCGCTGGCCACCCGGCGCGCGCAGGGACTCGAGGTCGGCCGACGGCGCCGGCGACGAGCGCGGTCGCGATGATGTCGGCGACCTCGGTGAACTCGGCGTCACCGAACCCGCGCGTGGCGAGCGCCGGCGTGCCGATCCGCAGGCCCGAGGTGACGCGCGGCGGGCGCGGGTCGAACGGGACGGCGTTGCGGTTGACCGTGATGCCGGCGGCGTGCAGGAGGTCCTCGGCCTGCTGCCCGTCGAGCGCCGAGTGCCGCAGGTCCACGAGCACGAGGTGCACGTCGGTGCCGCCGGTGAGGACGGAGACGCCCGCCGCGGCGACGTCGGGCGCGGAGAGGCGCTCGGCGATGATCCGCGCGCCGTCGAGCGTGCGCTGCTGGCGTGCGGCGAAGTCCGCGCGTGCCGGCGATCTTGAACGAGACGGCCTTGGCGGCGATGACGTGCATGAGCGGGCCGCCCTGCTGGCCCGGGAACACCGCGGAGTCGATCTTCCGGGCGTGCTCCTGCGTCGACAGGATGAAGCCGGAGCGCGGTCCGCCGATGGTCTTGTGCACGGTCGAGGAGACGACGTCGGCGTGCGGCACCGGGCGTCGGGTGCAGGTCCGGCGGCGACGAGGCCGGCGAAGTGCGCCATGTCGACCCAGAGCTTGGCGCCGACCTCGTCGGCGATCGAGCGGAAGGCGGCGAAGTCGAGCTGGCGCGGGTAGGCCGACCAGCCGGCGATGATGACGTCCGGCCGCTCCTCGAGCGCCTTCTCGCGGACGACGTCCATGTCCACGAGGAAGGTCTCGGGGTCGACGCCGTACGCGGCGACGTCGTAGAGCTTGCCGGAGAAGTTGATCTTCATGCCGTGCGTGAGGTGGCCGCCGTGCGCCAGCTCGAGGCCCATGATCTTGTCGCCCGCGTTGATGAGCGCGTGCAGCACGGCGGCGTTGGCGGTCGCCCCGGAGTGCGGCTGGACGTTGGCGTGCTCGGCGCCGAACAGCTCCTTGGCGCGGGTGATCGCGAGGGTCTCGGCGATGTCGACCTGCTCGCAGCCGCCGTAGTACCGCTTGCCCGGGTAGCCCTCGGCGTACTTGTTGGTGAGGACCGAGCCCTGCGCCTGCAGGACGGCGCGCGGGACGAAGTTCTCGCTCGCGATCATCTCGAGGGTGTCGCGCTGACGGGCCAGCTCACCCTCCAGGACGGCGGCGATCTCGGGGTCGACCTGGGACAGCGACTGGTCCAGGACGTTGTCGGGCAGGACGTCGGACTCGGAGCGCATGGTTCTCCTCGCGCTGAGCAGTGTGGTGGGGATCCCGGGTCGGTCCGGGCACGCACACGCGGGTGTGGTGACCGCCGGGCCCAGGCGTACGACCCATGGTCTGCTGCTGCTCGTCGCTCCCTGGTGGTGACCCACCTGCGCCAGTCGCGACGCGCCCAGCCTAGCAAGCCTGCGGGGCGGCCGCGGGGCGCCGGCCGGCGCGGTCGCCGGCGGCCGGCGTCGGCCGGCATCGGCCGGCAGTCGGTCAGCGCGGCGACGTGGCGTCGTCGTGCCGCCCGGCTGCGGCTCGTCGGCCGCGTCCTCGGCGTCGTCCTCGTCGTCGCCCCCGTCGCCGAGGATCTTGCGCAGGTAGGCGTAGGTGAGGTCGCCCGCGGTCCGGTCGTACTGGTGCTCGTAGCCGTGCTTCTCGTAGAGCGCGATGTTGTGCGCCGAGTCCTGGCCGGTGAAGACCCAGATCTCCTGCGTGCCCTCGGGCAGGTACGGCAGGACGGCGAACAGCAGCTGGGTGCCGATGCCCTGCCCCTGCAGGTCGGGCGCGACGGCGAGCCGGCCGAGGGTCGCGCGCTGCTCCTCGAGGCTCACCCGGATCGACCCGACGAGCCGGTGCCCGGCCCGGGCGCCGAGCGTGACGACGCCGTCGGCGGCGAGGTCCTCGCGGAGCTCCTCGAGCGTCTGCGTGAGCGGCGGGATGTTGGGGTCGCCGTAGACCTGCGCCTCGCTCACGAAGGCCGCCCGCCGCAGCGTGAGCAGCTCGCCGGCCTCGTCGTCGGTGACGGGCTGGATCGTCGACCTCCGGTGCGCTCATGGCCTCATCGTGTCAGCCCTCCGGAGGCCCGACTACTCTGGACCCCCGTGTCCCACGCATCGGAACCCGGCTCCCCCCGAACGGCTCAGCGACCCAGCACTGGGTGCTCACGCTGTCCTGCCCGGACCGGCCCGGCATCGTGCACGCGGTCGCCGGCCTGCTGGCCGAGCACGGCGGGAACATCACCGAGTCCCAGCAGTTCGGCGACCCGCTCTCGGGGCTGTTCTTCATGCGGGTCCAGGTCGAGTCCGCCTCGCCGCGCGCCGAGCTGACCGAGGCGCTGGCCGAGCTCGCCGGCCGCTTCTCGATGACGTGGGAGCTGGACCTGGCCGGCCGACCGGTCCGCACGCTGGTCATGGGCTCGACGGCGGCGCACTGCCTCAACGACCTCGCCTTCCGCCAGCGGTCGGAGAAGCCTGCCGGTCGAGATCGTCGCGGTGGTCTCCAACCACACCGCGCTGGCCGACCTGGCCGCGTTCTACGGCATCCCGTTCCACCACGTGCCGGTCACCCGGGCCACCAAGGCGCGACGCCGAGGCCCGGCTGCTCGAGCTCGTCGGGGAGCTCGACGTCGAGCTCGTCGTGCTCGCGCGCTACATGCAGATCCTGTCCGACGACCTGTGCCGGCGGCTGTCCGGACGGATCATCAACATCCACCACTCGTTCCTGCCGTCGTTCAAGGGCGCCCGCCCGTACGCCCAGGCGCACGAGCGCGGGCGTCAAGCTCATCGGGGCGACCGCGCACTACGTGACCGGCGACCTCGACGAGGGCCCGATCATCGAGCAGGACGTCGAGCGCGTCGACCACAGCCGCACCGTGGACGACCTCGTCGCGCTCGGGCAGGACGTCGAGCGGCGCGCGCTGGCCCGCGCCGTGCGCTGGCACGCCGAGCACCGGGTGCTGCTCAACGCGCCACCGGACCATCGTCTTCCGCTGACCCGACGTCGGCCGCCCGCGACGGGCACGGGTCGACCGACCCCGACGACGGCGACGCTCCGCCCCCTCCCTGCTCGGGAAGGTGCGGAGCGTCGCCGTGGGCCCGGTGGGGCCGCTCAGTCCTCGGCCAGGACGCGGACGTCCCAGGCGCCGAGCGCGACGCTCGCCGCCCGCGCGCGACGGCGGCGCCGGATCAGCGCGTCGGTCACCGCGACCGGCACCGGCGACCGACGTCGGCTCCCACGACCAGTTGTGCACGAACCGCAGCCGCCGGCCCGCGCGCCGAGGTCGCCGACAGCACCGTGACGGGCTGGACCGCGAGGCGGCGCCAGTCGTCGTCGACCGGGACGAGCCAGGTCAGCAGGGCGCGGGCGAAGGCGTCGTCCGGCACGGTGCCGACGGTCGTGACCCGGCCGGCGCCGTGGGCGGCGGACGTCACCGCGGGCCAGCGGCCCAGGTGCGGGTGCTCGTAGCTCGGCGAGGACCTGCGCGCCGGCCGCGACGAGCAGGTCGGCCCACTGGGTCGCGGTCGCGCCCGGCGGGCAGGTCGAGGCCGCGCGCCCGGAGCCGTGCACCGGGCACCGGGACGCTGAGGTTGGTGAACTCCTGGTACCCGACGCCGGCGGCGTCGGCCAGGCGCGCCGGCTTGGGCTCCAGCCGCGCGCGGGCCTCGTGGTCGGCGTACGCCGTGCGCGGCCCGAGCACGAGGTGGCCGCCCGCCTCGGCGTACGCCGCGCAGCCAGTCGAGCAGGGCGTCGTCGGCCACGTACAGCGCCGGGACCAGCAGCACGGGCAGGTCGCGGGCCACGTCGGCGGGGTCGAGGCCGCCGTCGGGAGCCTGCGCCCCGTCACCTGGACGTCGTGCAGGATCCGCACGCCGACGCCGGCGTCGAACGCCCCGCGGTAGAACGCCTCGACGATGTGCTCGTAGGACGCGCAGGTCGGGCTCGGCGCCGATGCGACAGGGACGGCTGGAAGGTCAGCCCAACTTCGAGGCGTTCGAGTAGAGCAGCCCGACCCGGCGTCGGGCGTCAGGCCGGCGACGACGTCACCGGCGGTCCGCAGCTCGCCGCCGAGCACGGCGAGCTGCTCGTAGACGCGGCCCGGCTGCTGGTCGTGCGGCAGGATCCCGATCCAGTAGGTCTCGGTGCCGAAGTGCAGCGTGTGCCAGTGCCAGTACTCGATCATCTGGGCGCCGCGGGCGACCATCGCCCAGGCCACCTGCCGCCACTGGCCGTCGTAGGCCGGGAAGTTGGCCGCCGGCCCGCCGATCGCGCCCGCGTTCGTCTCGGTGACGAGGAACGGCGCCTGCTTGGACGAGTACATCCGGTCCGCGCGACTGCAGCACGCTCCACGTGCCCGACGTCGTCCAGCCCTGCGGGCCACCCGGCGTCCACGGCAGGGCCGAGGGCGTCCTGCATCGCGTAGTACGGGTTGCCCGCGGTGACGTCGAGCGGCGCCATGAGGTCCGGGTCGTCGACGGCCGGGCGCGCGTAGGCCAGGCAGGTCGTGACGAACTGGTCGGGCCGGGCGTACTCGCGCATGATGTCGGCCTGCCAGGCGATGAACTCGCTGATCAGGCTGCGCCTGGAAGCGGCGCCAGGCGAGGTCGTACTGCGGGGCGGTGTTGCCGTCCGGGGTCCACAGGTCGTTCCAGGTGGACAGCCGGTGCGACCAGTAGACGAGGCCCCAGGCCTCGTTGAGGGTCTCGACGTCGCCGTAGGTGTGGCGCAGGTGGTCGACGAACGACTCGAAGATGCCGCGGTTGAAGCAGGATCTCGTTGCCGGGCTCGTTGTCGACCTGGTAGCCGATCACCCCGGGGTGGTCGGCGTACCGGCCGACCACCCTGCGGATGACCCGCTCGGCGTGGAACTTGAACGCCGGGTGCGTGACGTCGACCTCCTGCCGCGCCCCCCACGGGATCCGCCGGCCGGTGCCCGCGCTCGCCGGCGATCTCGGGGTACTTGCGGGCGAGCCACGGCGGCACCGCGTACGTCGGGGTGCCGAGGATCGTGGCGATGCCCCGCTCGTGGGCGCCGTCGATCACGGGCTGCAGCCAGTCGAGGTCGAAGCGGCCGTCCTCGGGCTCCCAGGTCGTCCAGGTCGACTCCCCGACCCGGATGACCGAGAAGCCGGCCTCGACCATGAGGTCGAGGTCCTGCTCGAGTCGCGGCGTGGGCTGGTACTCGTGGTAGTACGCCGCTCCGAAGAGGACGGGGCGGGGCAGGTCGGGCATGAGGTGCCGAGGTCCTTTCGACGGGGACGAGGGGTGGGCGAGGAGGGTCAGCGCGCCGGCGGCGTCACTGCTTGACGCCGCCGGCGGTGAGGCCGGACTGCCAGTACTTCTGCAGGAACAGGAACGCGACGACCAGCGGGATGATCGAGACCAGCGAGCCGGTGATCACCGTGGAGAACAAGGCCTGCGCGCCCGGACCCGCCTGGGACGTCGCCTGCCACTGGGCCAGGCCGACGGTCAGCGGGTACAGGTCGGCGCTGTTGAGCATGATGAGCGGCAGGAAGTAGTTGTTCCAGGTCGCGACGAGCTGGAACAGCAGGACGGTGACGAACCCGGGAGCGAGCAGGCGCAGCACGACCCGGAGGAAGATCCGGCCCTCGCCGGCCCCGTCGACGCGGGCCGCCTCGAGCAGCGAGTCGTCGACCGCTCCCTCGGCGTAGACCCGCATGAGGTACACGCCGAACGGGCTGACCAGCGACGGGACGATGACGGCCCAGGGGGTGTCGACCAGGTTCACCTTCGAGAACAGCAGATAGGTCGGGATCGCCAGCGCGGTCATCGGGATCATGATCGCGCCCGAGGATGATCGAGAACAGCAGGCGTGCCGCCCGGGAACCGGAGCTTGGCGAAGGCGTACCCGGCCATGGTGGCGAGGATCGCCGCGCCGACGGCGCTGACCACGGCGTACACGATGCTGTTGCGCAGCCAGGAGGCGTAGATGCCGTCCTGCGCGGTGAAGACGTCCTGGAGGTTCGCCAGGAGGTTGAAGTCGTCGGCGAACCACAGGCCGAAGGTGGAGAACAGGTCGGCGTTCGACTTGGTCGACGCGACGACGATCCACACCAGCGGCAGCAGGAAGTAGGCCACGCACAGGAGCATCGCGATCGTCAGCACGGTGCTGGGGCGGCCGGACGTCGGCCTGCGGCTTGCCGCGTCGGGCGGCCGGGGCGGCCGGCGGACCGACGACGTCGGCTCCCGCGGTCGGATTCGCGGCCAACGGCTGTGAGGTGGGCTGGTTCGTCATGAGCGTCGCTCCCGTCGCTGGGAGCTCAGCTGCACCACGTAGGACACGATCATGATGACGAACCCGAGCAGGAACGCGATCGCTGCGGCGTAGTTGATCTCCTGGTTCACGAAGGCCAGGTTGTAGGCGTAGATGTTCGGCGTGTACGAGGTGCCGATGACGTTCGGCGCGAGGCTGCGCAGCAGGTTCGGCTCGTTGAACAGCTGGAACGAGCCGATGACCGAGAAGATCAACGTCAGGATGAGCGCCGGGCGGATCGCGGGCAGCTTGATCGACCAGGCGATGCGCGCCTCGCCGGCACCGTCGATGCGGGCCGCCTCGTACAGCTCGGTGGGGATCGAGCGCAGTGCGGCGTACAGGATGATCATGTTGTAGCCGACGAAGCCCCAGGTCACGATGTTGGCGATGGAGGCCAGGGCCCAGGTGTGGAGAGGAAGCTGGGGCGCCGACCCGCCCAGCGTCTCGGCGAACTGGGCGAACGGACCGAAGTCCGGGCCGTAGAGGTAGCCCCACATGAGCGCCGCGATCACGCTGGGCACCGCGTACGGGACGAAGATGCCGAGCCTGATGAACCGCGACATGCGCAGCCGGCCGGTGTCCAGGACGAGCGCGAAGAGCACGGCGAGCATCAGCATGATCGGCACCTGGATGCAGGAAGAACCGCAGCATCCTCAGCACGCCGTTGATGAAGGCCGAGTCCCGCAGGGCGTCGGTGTAGTTCTCGAGGCCGACGAAGACGGTCCCGCCGATGAGCTGGTCGCGGAAGAACGAGAGGTAGCCGGAGTAGACCAGCGGGGTGACGATCATGGCGAGGAAGACGAGGAAGAACGGCGTCACGAACAGGTAGGCAGCGATCATCTCGGGCCGCCGCAGGGACTTCCGGTGGCCGGCCGGGTCGCGCCGCCGCGGGACGAGACGGCGCCCGGGGGCGCGGTGGTGGTGCTGGAGGACATCGCTGTCCGCCTCCTGTCCGGGGTCAGGGGTGGGCGGACCGGCGGCGTGGTCGCCCCGCCGGTCCGCCCGCCGGCAGTCACTCGACGGTGAAGCCCTGGTCCTCGGCGTAGGCGATGAGGTCCTCCTGCCAGGCCGTCGACGCCCGCCTGCAGGTCGCTGCGGTCGGCGATCGCCTGGCCGACCGTCTCGCTGTACGACGAGTACACGTAGTCCATGAACGGCAGCCATCCGAAGTCGGTGCTGACCGTCTCCGAGATCTCCGAGAACAGCTTGTTGACCTGCTCGCCGCCGTAGAACTCCGACTCCTGGTCCAGGAAGGCCGGGTTCTCGAGCACCGGGGTGTACGCCGGGAAGAGGAACTGCTCGGTCGCGAACGCGAGCGCCGGCTCGTCGGCCGTGTTGATCCAGGTGGCCAGCTCCGCGGCCGCGATCGGGTTCTCGGACGTCGACAGGACGGCGTCGGTCGAGCCGCCCCAGTTGCTCGACACGTTGTCCCCGGCCTCCCACTGCGGCATCGTCGCGCACGCCACAGCCCCGAGGTGTTGCCCGCGGTGCCCTGGAGGAAGACCGGGCCCCAGGCCGCCGTCTGCCAGGAGGCGTACTTGCCGGCTGGACAGGCCCTGGTACCACGGGTCGCTCGAAGTCCGAGTCGACCGCGACCAGGTCCTCCTGGATCAGCGTGTTCCAGAGGTCCACCACCTTGGCGACCTCGGGGGTGTCGAGGTCGATCGTCACGGTCTCGGCGCCGTCGAAGTCGAACGGGCGCGCGCCCGCCTGCCACAGGAAGCCGGTGAACTGACCGGCCTCGTTGCCCGGCAGGTTGGCCAGGTAGGAGTCGGGCTTGGCGGCGCGGTAGGGCGCGCTGGCCGCCTCGACGTACTCGTCCCAGGTGGCGGGCGGCTCGATGCCGGCCTCGGTGAGCAGGTCCTCCCGGTAGAGGTTGCCCAGCGGGCCGACGTCCTGCGGGATGCCGTACACGCCGCCGTCGCTCGGACACCTGCTGACCAGATCCACTCGGCGTAGGAGTCCTCGAGCTCGGCCGCACCGTACGGGCCGAGGTCCAGGAGGTTCTCGGTGAGGTGGAACGAGGACATGTGCTGGAACTCGATCTGGGCGACGTCGGGCGCGCCCTAGCCGGACTCGAGCGCGCGTCCGCAGCTTCTGGTAGTGGTCGGCACCCTGGCCGACGTTGACGACCTCGACGTCGATCTCGGGGTACTCGTCCATGAACAGGTCGACCTGGTTCTGGATGTCGGGCACCCAGGTCCAGAAGGTCAGCTCGGTCGGGGTGGCAGGGCCTCGTCGATCTCTTCCTGCGAGATCTCCTCGGCGGCGGGCGCGTCGTCGCCGCCGCCACCGCCACCCGCCGTCGTCGCCACCGCCGGCAGGCGGTGAGCAGGAGCGCGCCGGCAGCGGCCGTGGCGAACAGCCGGAGGGCGGGCCTGGAGGTGAAGCGATGCATCGTCGGACCAACTTTCACGGTGGGGAGGGGGTCGAAGGGGTCGGAGGGATGGTGGTCGGGGAGGGCGGCGCGGCGTCCGTACGGGGACGGCCCGCCCGGCGGTGCGGCCGGGTGGTGGGCCGGTGCTCGACCGGACGACGAGCTCCACCGGGAACCGGGTGGTGCCGTCGGGAGCCGGCCGGCCCTCGATCGTCGAGACGAGCGCGTCCACCGCGCGGCGGGCGACCGCACCGAAGTCCTGCCGGATCGTCGTCAGCGGGATGACCTGGTAGGCGGCATCGGGGGTGTCGTCGAAGCCGACGACCGAGACCTCGGCGGGGACGTCCCGGCCGGACTCGATGAAGGCGCGCATCGCCCCGATCGCCATCTGGTCGTTGCGCGGCGAAGACGGCGGTCACCTGGGGTCGCCGACCCACCGCCGCGCCTGCTCGTAGCCCGAGCGGGACGACCAGTCCCCGGCGAGCGGCTCCGGGACCGGGGCCCCGGCGCGGACGAGCGCCTCCCGCCAGCCCGCGGCCCGGCGCACCGCCGAGCCCCAGCTCGCCGGTCCGGCGAGGTGGTGGACCGTGCGGTGCCCGAGCCCCAGCAGGTGCTCGACCGCCTGCCGCGCGCCGTCCTCCTGGTCGACGGTCACCGCCGGGCCGACCGACGCGGGGGTCGAGCACCTCGCCGACGTTGACCGCGGGATGTGGCGGAGCCCCTGCTCGGACAGCCCGTGGTCGACGTACGGGTCGTTGAGGACGAGGCCGTCGACGCCCTGGTCGACCAGGCGCCGACCGCGCCGGCGAAGTCGTCGGCGGACGCCGGCGCGGACGCCACGACGACGGAGTAGCCCAGGTCCCAGGCGGCGGTCTCGATGCCGAAGAGCGCGGCGGACGGGCCCGTAGTCGGTGGAGCCCGGCATCGCCACGCCCAGGACGCGGGTCTGCTGGGTGACCAGGGCGCGCGCCGCCGCGTTCGGGCCGGTAGCCGAGCTCCGCGACCGCCTGCAGCACCCGGGTCCGGACGGCGTCGCGGACGTTCGGGGCGTCGTTGACGACGCGGGAGACGGTCTTCTGCGAGACTCCGGCGACGCGCGCGACGTCGGCCATGACGGGCTGCCGCCCCACGACCCGCTGCACACCGACCGTCATGCCATCTCCGTTGATAGCGTTCACATCAGCGGTTGACAACGTAGTCAACGGGTCCCGGTGAGTGTCAAGCACCCCGGCAGATCGTGACCTCCCGGTGACCCACTCGATGCCGGGCCGACATCCGGGCACGTCACGGGCGTGCGGCGGCCACGTCCCCGGGTCCCCCGGCCGCGGCCCGCGTGGGGCACGGCGCCGTCGTCCGGCACGATGGCGCGCCGCCCCGCGGGATGCGCGACGTCCCGCACGACGACGGCGCCGCACCCCGGGTGGGGTGCGGCGCCGTCGGGCACCGCGGGGGACGTGGCGTGACCGCCGCGCCGGACGCGCAGCGGGGCTCAGACGAGGCCGAGCTCCTTCACCGCGTCGCGCTCCTCGACGAGCTCGGCGACCGAGGCGTCGATCCGGCCGCGGGAGAACTCGTCGATCTCGAGGCCCTGGACGATCTCCCAGCTCCCACCCGTCGAGCGGACCGGGAAGGAGGAGATGAGGCCCTCGGGGACGCCGTAGGAGCCGTCCGACACGATGCCGGCCGACGTCCAGTCGCCCGTCCGGCGTGCCGTTGACCCAGTCGAAGACGTGGTCGACGGCCGCGTTGGCCGCCGAGGCCGCCGACGACGCCCCGCGGGCCGCGATGATCGCGGCGCCACGCTTGGCGACGGTCGGGATGAAGTCGCCCTCGAGCCAGGCCTGGTCCGACGACGACCTCGGCCGCCGGCCGCCCGCCGATCTCGCGCGTGGAAGATGTCCGGGTACTGGGTCGCCGAGTGGTTGCCCCAGATCGTGAGCCTCGTGATCTCGGAGACCGGGACGCCGGCCTTCTGGCGCCAGCTGCGACAGCGCCCGGTTGTGGTCCAGCCGGGTCATCGCGGTGAACCGCTCGGCCGGGACGTCCGGCGCGTGCGCTGCGCGATGAGCGCGTTGGTGTTGGCCGGGTTGCCGACGACGAGGACGCGGATGTCGTCCGCGGCACCCGCGTTGATCGCCGCGCCCTGCGGCTTGAAGATGCCGCCGTTCGCGGAGAGCAGGTCACCGCGCTCCATGCCCGCGGTGCGCGGGCGCGCGCCGACCAGCAGCGCGATGTTCGCGCCCTCGAAGCCGGCGTTCGGCTCGTCGAAGATGTCGATGCCGGCGAGCAGCGGGAACGCGCAGTCGTCGAGCTCCATCGCGGTGCCCTCGGCCGCCTTGACCCCCTGCGGGATCTCGAGCAGGCGGAGCCGGACGGGGGTGTCGGGGCCGAGCAGCTGGCCGGACGCGATCCGGAACAGCAGGGCGTAGCCGATCTGGCCGGCGGCGCCGGTGACGGTGACGTTGACGGGGGTGGTGGCATGGGATCTCCATCGGTGGAGCTGGCCTGGGTGGGTCCGGCGTCAGCCGAGGCGGGCGGCGAGGTTCTCGTCGAGCGAGGCGAGGAACTCCTCGGTCGTCTGCCAGGCCTGGTCGGGCCCGACGAGCGGCGCGAGGTCCTTGGTCATCTTGCCGCTCTCGACCGTCTCGATGACGACCTGCTCGAGCGTCTCGGCGAACTGCGTGACCTCGGGGGTGCCGTCCAGCTTGCCGCGGTGCTTGAGGCCACCGGTCCAGGCGAAGATCGACGCGATCGGGTTGGTCGACGTCGGCTTGCCCTGCTGGTGCTGGCGGTAGTGCCGGGTCACGGTGCCGTGCGCGGCCTCGGCCTCGACGGTCTTGCCGTCCGGGGTCATGAGGACCGACGTCATGAGGCCGAGCGAGCCGAAGCCCTGCGCGACGGTGTCGGACTGGACGTCGCCGTCGTAGTTCTTGCAGGCCCAGACGTAGCCGCCCTCCCACTTCATGGCCGCGGCGACCATGTCGTCGATGAGGCGGTGCTCGTAGGTGAGGCCGGCCGCGGCGAACTGGTCGGCGAACTCGGCGTCGAACACCTCCTGGAAGATGTCCTTGAAGGCGCCGTCGTAGGCCTTGAGGATCGTGTTCTTCGTCGACAGGTAGACCGGGTAGCCGCGCTGCAGGCCGTAGGCGAACGACGCGCGCGCGAAGTCGCGGATCGAGTCGTTGAAGTTGTACATGCCCATCGCGACGCCGCCGTTGTCGGGGTAGGTGACGACGGTCTGCTTGATCTCCTCGCCGCCGTCGGCGGGCGTGAAGGTGAGCGTCAGGGTGCCGGCGCCGGCGACCTTGAAGTTCGTCGCCTTGTACTGGTCGCCGTGGGCGTGACGGCCGATGATGATCGGCTTGTTCCAGCCCGGCACCAGGCGCGGGATGTTGGAGATGATGATCGGCTCGCGGAAGACGACGCCGCCGAGGATGTTGCGGATCGTCCCGTTGGGCGAGACCCACATCTTCTTCAGGCCGAACTCCTCGACGCGGGCCTCGTCGGGCGTGATGGTGGCGCACTTGACGCCGACGCCGTGCTCCTTGATGGCGTTCGCGGCGTCGATGGTGACCTGGTCGTCGGTCGCGTCGCGGTTCTCGATCGAGAGGTCGTAGTACCGCAGGTCGATGTCGAGGTACGGGTGGATGAGGCGGTCCTTGATGAACTGCCAGATGATCCGCGTCATCTCGTCGCCGTCGAGCTCGACGACGGGTCCGACCACCTTGATCTTGGCCATGCGGGACTCCTTGTGTCTGGGGATCTGCGCTGCTCGTGTGTGCCCTGCTCGTGCTGGCCTGCCTGCGTGCGTGGCGGCGGTGCGCCGGGTGCACCGTCGCCCCTCCGGCCACGTCGTGGCCACCGCGGGCCAGATTACTCGACATCGAGAGATCGCTCGCGACCGTCTCCGGCGCCCGCGTATTGGGAACCCCGGTGCGCGGCGGCCTGCCATGCTGGGTGGGCACTGCCAGGCGACGTCCCAGGCGCCCGGCCTGGCACGCTCTGCCGGCCCCGCGCCCGACGGCGCGCACCGATCTCCACGATGACGGGAAACCCATGTCGCAGGACACCCCTGACCTGACCCCGACCGCCGCCGGCGACGCCGCCGCCGACCGCCCCCGGCCCTCCGGCGCGACCGCCGCGCCCGCCGGCGTCTCGACTGCCGACCGGCGCGACGACCTCGCTCGCGACACCCGGCACCCGATGCCGCGACCGGCCTCTCGCCGGCGACGCGACGGACCTCAGCGGCGACCTCGCTGGTCCTCGAGCCGAGCCGTCCGTCGCTCGCCGCCCGCCTCGGCGCCGAGGCGCTCGGCACGTTCGCGATCGTGCTCGTCGGCGCCGGCGTCCTGCTCTACACGCCGCTGTCCGGCGCCGGCTCGCTCGGGGTCGCGCTCGGCCTCGGCTTCGCGTTCGCCGCGGCCGCGGTCGCGCTCGGCCACGTCTCGGGCGGTCACTTCAACCCGGCGATCACGTTCGGCGCCGTCGTCGCCGGCCGCGCGCCGGTCCGCGACCTCCTCCCCTACTGGCTCGCCCAGCTCGTCGGCGGCGCGCTCGCGGCCGCCGCGCTGTTCGTCACCATCCCGGACGCGCTGCCCGCGCTCATCGGCCAGGAGGACCGCCGCGGGCTGTTCTCGTCCACGGCCAACGGCTACGCCGACCACTCGCCGCTCTTCACGCAGTCCCAGGGCCAGGTCACCTTCGAGCTGCTGCCCGCGCTGCTGCTCGAGCTCGTCGCTGACCGCCGTCCTGGTCGCCGTCGTCCTCGGCGCGACCAGCCGCCGGGTGTCGCGCTCGGTCGCGCCGGTCGCGATGGGCCTGGCGTACACCGCGTCGCCCTGCTCGCGCTGCCGATCACCAACGCGGGCCTCAACCCGGCGCGCTCGACCGGCGCGGCGCTGTTCTCCGAGGGCTGGGCGCTCGGTCAGCTCTGGGTGTTCTGGGTCGCCCCGCTGCTGGGCGCGGCGATCGCCGGGCTGGCCCACCGCGCGTTCGCGACCGACGCCGGCCAGGAGAACCTCCTCGAGGAGGACGACCTGCTCGTCGACGAGGACTCGCTGCTCGACGAGGACGTCGACGACATCGTGGTCGAGCGCCGCTGACCTCCCGCGTCCGCCGCTCGCCGACGGCCGTCCACCTCGCGGGTGGGCGGCCGTCGCGCTGTCCGGGGTCTGCCGCCGCGAGTGGGCGGGGCGGGTCAGCGGGTCGGGATGAGCTGGGACGAGCAGCCCGACGCCCACGGCGAGGCCGGCGAGGACCAGCGAGTCGAGCGCCCGGGAGCGGACCGTGAGCGCGACCGGCCGCGGCCGCAGCACGGCCCGCGCGACGGCCGAGACCGCGAGCAGACCGCGGCGAGCACGGTCGCGCCGGGCGTCGCGCCGACGACGACCGTCACGACGAGGGACGACGACGATGCCGGTGCACGCCCACCACAGCGACGGGCTGCGTCCGGCGGCGAGGCTCGCCCGAGCGATGGCGCGGGCGTCGAGGGGCGGCTCGGGGGCCGGTGGCGCGGCGGGGACCGGCGGCTGCGGTCGGGCGACGGGATCACGGGCTGCGGCCCGGCGAGGGGCCGGCGGGTTCCCGACCGGCGTCCGCACCTCGGCCACGACGTCGTCCGGCGCGACGTCGTCCGGCGCGACGGCTCCGGCGGCGGACGATGCGCTCGGCGCCGTCGTCGCACGCGCCGTGTCCCGCTCGCGCGCCAGTCCCTCTGCGGCATCGGCTGGCCTCCCGACCGGCCAGACTACCGTTGGCCGGGTGCCCGACGACGCCCCCTCGCCTCGACCCGCCCCGCTCCGCCGCCGGCCCACCCCGTCCGCTCCGTGCTCGTCGTCGGCGCGCGGACTCGCCGGGGACCCAGACCGTCGCCGCGCTGCGCGGACCCAGGGTTTCGACGGGCGCGTGACGCTCTCGGCCGGGAGCCGATCGCCGCCGTACGACCGCCCGCCGCTGTCCAAGCACCTGCTCGACCGCACCGAGCCGGCCTGGCTCGCCGACGAGCTCGGCGTCGACGTGCACGCCCTCGCGGACGACGTCCACCTCGGGACGACGGCGGAGCGGCTCACCGTCGAGGGCCGCGGTGCGGTACGTGACCGTCGCCGGGACCGGACTCTGCGGGCGGACGCCGTCGTCCTGGCCACCGGCGCCCACGCCGTCCGCCCGGCCGCCTGGGACGCCGCCGGTCACGCTGCACACCGCCGACGACGCCGACCGGCTGCGCGGTCCCGCCTCGCGCGCGGGACGCCGGCTCGTCGTCGTCGGGGCGGGATGGATCGGCGCCGAGGTCGCGGGAGTCGCGGCAGCCGCCGGCGTCGACGTCACGGTGGTCGAGGCGACGGCGTCGCCCGCTGAGCGCCGCGCTCGGGCCCGGGTCGGCGACCTGACTGCCGGCTGGTACGCCGCGGCGGGCGTCCGCCTCCTCACCGGCGCGGAGGTCACCACCGTCGACGACGACGGCGTCCGGCTCGCGGACGGCCGTCACCTCCCGGCCGACGTCGTGCTGGCCGCGATCGGGGCCCGGCCGGACACGGAGTGGCTGGACGGCACGCTCCCCCGCGACCCCGACGGGTCGCTGCGCGTCGACGCCGGGCACGCGGTGCTCGGCGTGCCGGGGCACGTGCGGGCCGTCGGTGACGTCGCCCGGCGGTGGTCGCCGCGGCACGGCTGGGTCGCGGGCGGCCACTGGGACGGCGCGCTGCGCGGTCCCGGCGTCCGCGGTCGCGGCGCTGCTGGGCGGTGTGCGGGACGGCGCCCGCGACGCGGCCGACCGGCTCGGGCCCGGTGTCGAGGACCCGGCGCCGTACGTCTTCTCCACCCAGCTCGGCCACGACCTGACGCTCTACGGGCAGCCGGGCGCCGGCGACGAGCTCGTGCTGCGCGGCGACCCGGAGGCGGGCGGCGGCGGGTGGGGGGCGCTCTGGTTCGCGGCGCCCTCGGTCGACGTCGCCGACGCCGAGCCCGGTCCCGGACGGCGTCTCGACGGCCGTGCTCGCCGTCGACCGGCCGCGCGACGTCGCCGCCGCCCGCCGCCTGTTCACCGGGACGGCTCTCCCCCGGGTCGACCCCGCCCTGGCCGCCGACACTGTCCGGCAGCTGAGGGACGCGGTGGTCACCGAGGACGCGGCCCCCGGTCGTGGATGATCCACGCCAGGATCGGACGCAGCCGACGGCCCTCGACCACGACCGGAGACGCGGACATCGAGGGCGGGCGGGGAGCAGGCGTGATCGGGTGGCGGACGATCCGCCGGGAAGCCGGGAAGCCGGGGAGCCGCCGGCGCAGCGGCCCCCCGGCGACCCGCTCAGTGGGCGAAGTGCCGCGTGCCTGTCAGGTACAGCGTCGCGCCGGCCGCGGCAGCGGCCGCGATGACCTCGTCGTCCCGCACCGACCCGCCGGGCTGCACGACGGCGCGCACGCCGGCGTCGAGCAGGACCTGCAGGCCGTCGGGGAACGGGAAGAACGCGTCCGACGCCGCCACCGAGCCACGGGCCCGGCCGTCCGGACCGGTCCCGGCCCGCTCGACGGCGAGCCGGCACGAGTCGACCCGGTTGACCTGTCCCATCCCGACGCCGACCGACGCGCCGCCGGACGCGAGCAGGATCGCGTTGGACTTCACCGCACGCACCGCACGCCACGCGAACGCGAGGTCGGCCAGCGTCGCCTCGTCGGCCGGCTCACCCGTGGCGAGCGTCCAGGTGGTCGGGTCGTCGCCGGGCGCGTCGATGCGGTCCGTGTGCTGCATGAGCAGCCCGCCGCTCAGCGGCCGCAGCTCGACCGGAGCCCGCGGGCGGCGCCGACACCTGCAGCAGCCGGATGTTCTTCTTCGCGGTGAGGATCTCCAGCGCGCCAGGCTCGAACCCGGGCGCGACGACCACCTCGGTGAACACCGGCGCGACCTGCTCCGCCATGGCGGCCGTGACCACCTGGTTCGCCGCGATCACGCCGCCGAACGCGGACAGGGGGTCGCACGCGTGGGCGCGGGCGTGCGCCTCGGCGATGTCCGCCCCGACGGCGATCCCGCACGGGTTCGCGTGCTTGATGATCGCGACGGCGGGGCCCTGGTGGTCGTGCGCCGCACGCCAGGCGGCGTCGGCGTCGACGTAGTTGTTGTAGCTCATCTCCTTGCCGTGCAGCTGCTCGGCCTGCGCGAGCCCGTCCGGGCCGAAGCCGGAGGTGTAGAGGGCCGCCGGCTGGTGCGGGTTCTCCCCGTAGCGCAGCACCGCGCGCCGGTTCCACGTCGCGCCGATCCAGGTCGGGAACGGCGTCGGCGGCTCCTGGCCCTGCGCGCTGCCCTCCGGTGCGAGCACGTTCCCGATCCAGCTCGCGACGTGGACGTCGTACGTCGCCGTCTGCACGAAGGCGGCCGCGGCGAGCGCGCGCCGCTCGGCGAGGGTGAAGCCGCCGGCGTGGGTGGCGGCGACGACGTCGTCGTAGCGGGCCGGGTCGACGACGACGGACACGCTCGGGTGGTTCTTCGCGGCGGCGCGCACCATCGACGGCCCGCCGATGTCGATCTGCTCGACGCACTCGTCCTGGCTCGCGCCGGACGCGACGGTCTGCGTGAACGGGTAGAGGTTGACCACGACGAGGTCGAACGCCGCGATGCCGAGCTCCACGAGCTGCGCGACGTGCTCGGGACGCCGCGTGTCGGCGAGGATCCCCGCGTGCACGCGCGGGTGCAGCGTCTTGACCCGTCCGTCGAGGCACTCCGGGAACCCGGTCAGCTCCTCGACCGGGGTGACCGGGACGCCGGCGCGGGCGATCGTCGCAGCGGTCGAGCCGGTGGACACGATCTCGACGCCGGCCTCGTGCAGCGCGGTGGCCAGCTCGGTGAGGCCGGTCTTGTCGTAGACGCTGACCAGCGCCCGGCGCAGTGGCCGGCGGGTCTCGGTGGCAGTGGGGTCCGCGACGGCGTCGAGGGCGGGCCGGGCGTGCGTCATGGGCGTCTCCTGGGTCGGTGCAGCAGTCGATGTGCTCGTGTGCTCATGGACCCAGGCACCCAGGCGTTCGGTGCACCGGCGGGTTCGTCCGGCCGCTCCCCGGTGGTTGTGCCCACCTCAGGTACGCCAGTCACGGCCGGGGTCCAGGGTACCCGCCGACCGCGGCCCGCCGTCAGGCCGTGCGCTCGTCGGTCCGGTCGCGGACGACGACCCGGCGGCCGTCGACCTCCATCGACCCGCGAGCGATCCGGCCGATCCAGTCGACCAGGAGGGCGCGCTCGGCGACCTTGATCCGCTCGTGCAGGGCCTGCTCGTCGTCGTCGTCCGCGACCGTGACCGCGACCTGGGCGATGATCGGGCCGGTGTCGACGCCGGCGTCGACCACGTGGAGCGTGCACCCGGTGACGCGGACGCCGTACGCGAGCGCGTCCCGGACGCCGTGCGCACCGGGGAACGCCGGGAGGAGCGCCGGGTGGGTGTTGAGGATGCGGGACGGGAACCGGTCGAGGAACGCGGCCCCGAGGATCCGCATGAACCCGGCGCTCACCACGAGGTCCGGCGCGAAGACGGCGACGGCCTCGGCGAGTCCCCGGTCCCAGGCGGCGCGGTCGGGGAAGTCGCCGGGCACGACGACGGCGGTCGGCACCCCCGCCTCGCGCGCGAGAGCCAGTCCCCCGGCGGCCGGGTTGTCCGTCACCACCCCCACGACCCGCGCGCCGAACGCGGCGTCCGCATGCGCGGCGAGGAGGGCGCCGAGGTTCGTGCCCGCACCCGAGACGAGGACGACCAGCCGGTGCGCCGAGGTGGCCGGGACCGGCTCGCCGTGCGGGGTGGTGCGGGGAGCGGTGCGGCGCGCTGCCGGTCGGTGCGCTGAGGTCACGGCCCGACCCTAGCCGCGTGCGCGAGAATGGAGCGCCGCGTCCCGATCGGGGGCCGAGCACCGGAGGAGGACCATCACCCGTGGGCAACCCGTACGCACCGCCCGGCGAGAACCAGCGCCCGCCGGAGGGTCCGCCCACCGTGCCGAACGGGCCGGACGCGCCGAACGGGCCGGACGCGCCGGTCGGGTCGGTCGGGTCGGACGCGCCCGGGTACGGGCCCGACGCGACGCGACCGCCCGCGGGCGGTCCGCCGCCCGCCGGCGCGTGGCCGCCCCGCCCGCCCGAGGGTCCGAGCGCCGGCTCGGGCTACCCGGGCCCGCTGTACCCGCAGCCTCCGCAGGGCTGGCCGTCCCCGGGCCCCGGGCAGGGTCGACCGCCGCACGGCGCACCCCCGCAGGGCGGTCCCGCCTCGCAGCGCCCCGCGCAGCCCGCCCCGGACTCGCCCATCGTGCGCACGACGGCGCGGCGCGTCCTGCACTTCCTGGCGTTCCTGCTGGCGTCGGTCGTGACCAGCGCGCTGCCGCTGCCGTGGCAGGCCGCCTCGCTCGTGTTCGTCGTGGTGGGCATCGTCGTCGGCCTGCGGGCCCTGGTGCTCGCGTGGCGGGGCGGTGTCCGCGGCGGGCTGGCCGCGATGCTCAGCGTCGGCGTCGCCCTCGCGTGCTTCGTCGGGCTGGGCATGCTCAGCCTGCTCGCCTTCTGGCCGCAGCAGCTCGAGCGCCAGGAGTGCCTCGCGGGTGCCGTGACGATCTCCGCGAACCGCACCTGCGAGGCGGACTTCCGGCGCGCCGTCGACGAGCGCCTGGGGCGGACTGACCCCGCCGAGCCGAGCGCGCCCGGAGCGCCCCGGACGGACGCCTGACAGACGTCGGAGAAGGTCAGCGACGGACCGGCGCGCCCGCCCGGTCGTCGGCCGGCCCGCAGCCGGCCCCGCCGACGGCCCGGTCCGCGTCGCCCTCGCCGGCGGTCGACCCGTCGTCGCCGCTCGCATCCTCGGTGTCCGAGCCGACGCGGTCGATGCGGACCTCCCCGGCCGCGGTGGTGTCGTCCGGGACGACGACGAACCCGCCGGGCCGCATCCGCTGCCAGTGCCGGGACGCCTCGCTGCGCACCTCGGGGTGGGCCGGCAGCGCCGCGAGCGCGGACCCCACGAGGGTCCCGAGGGCCACCGCCGTCCCGACGAGCACCCCGGACCCGCCGACCTCGCTCATCCGGCCCGGGCCGATCGAGCCGCTCGCGAGCGCGACCAGGGTCCCCGTGACCCCGCCCGCGACGACCGCCGCCGTCACGCAGGACACCAGCGGGTGCCACCACGCGCCGGCCCGGGACCGGCGCTGCAGCCACCACCCGGCCCCGGCCCCGGCGACCACGGTCACCAGCGGCCACCAGGCGGTGAGGGCGTTCGTCGACCCGGGGGCGGGCATGGCGCCGAGGATCGGGAGCGCCGGCAGCGGTCCGGAGACGATCTCGGCGGCGGCGAAGTGCGTGCCGGACCCGACCGCGAACCCCGGCCCGGCGATGAAGGCCAGGGCCCACGCGACGACGTCGGGCACGAGCGCGACCTGGGCGAGGGCGAGCGTCGTCCAGCCGACCACGTCGACACCGAGGCTGGTCACCACGCCGCCGACGCTCGAGCGCCACGCGAGCAGCCAGCCGACCACGACGCCGCACGCCACGAAGACGAGCGCCGCCGCGGCCATGACCCCGGCCGTGCCCCCGACGCGGACCGGAGCGGGCAGGCGGCGCCACACCGGGTGGGTCAGCTCGCGCAGCGACGGTGCGCCGGGGTGGGCGAGGAGTCCGGCGCCGAGCCCGGCCGCGGCGACCAGCGCGCTGCCGATCCCCGCGCGGACGACGCCGCTCCCGCCGGAGAGCCCGGCGACCACCAGCGCGACCGCCACGTACCCGGCGACGCCGACCGCCCACCCCGACCGGCTCGGGTGTCCGGACCGCCGGGCGGAGGCGTACCCGCAGAACAGGGCGAGCATCGTCAGTCCCAGCGGGACGAGTGACACCCGCACGCCGTCGACGTCGAGCGGTGCGCCGTGGCCGAGGAGCCACAGCCCCGCGCCGACCCCGACGGACCGGAGCCAGCCGACGTCCTGGTTGGACGGGTCGGCCGACGTCGCCACGTAGGACGCGACGGTGGGCACGACGACGACCGCGAGCGAGAGCAGGGCCGCCTGCACGCCGGCGGCGAGCCCGCCGAGCCAGCGGGGCGCGCCGTCCACGGATCCGGTGAGGCTGCGCCGGGAGCCGTCGTCGGCGGTGATGAGCCGGTGCCCCCACCGGGCCAGCGTCTCGGTCGCCCCAGGTCCCCCGCTGCTGCCACTCACCCCGCCATGGTCACCGACCGGGCGCGACCGGGACGCCCCGGCGCGCCGTCGGGCGCCGATCACGCCGTGTGACGTGCCGGACGACGACGACGCCGCCGAGGCCGTGCCGGGCCCGCGGGACCGCGCCGCGGTCGGCGCGACCGGACGACGACGGCGCCGGTCCCCGGGGTGGGGACCGACGCCGTCGGGGGCTGCGAGCCGTCCTGGATCAGGCGGAGAGGATCGCCCGCATGAGCTCGGCGGTCTCGCTCGGCGTCTTGCCGACCTTGACCCCGGCGGCCTCGAGGGCCTCCTTCTTGGCCTGCGCGGTGCCGGACGAGCCCGACACGATCGCGCCGGCGTGGCCCATCGTCTTGCCCTCGGGGGCGGTGAAGCCCGCGACGTAGCCGACGACCGGCTTCGTGACGTTGTCCTTGATGAACGCCGCGGCGCGTTCCTCGGCGTCGCCGCCGATCTCGCCGATCATGACGATCGCGGCGGTCTCGGGGTCGGCCTCGAACGCCTCGAGGGCGTCGATGTGGGTCGTCCCGATGATCGGGTCGCCGCCGATGCCGATCGCGGTGGAGAACCCGAAGTCCCGCAGCTCGTACATCATCTGGTAGGTCAGCGTGCCGGACTTCGACACGAGGCCGATCTTGCCGGCGGCCGCGATGTCCGCCGGGATGATGCCGACGTTCGACTTCCCGGGGCTGATGAGGCCGGGGCAGTTCGGGCCGATGAGCCGTACGCCCTTGGACTGCGCGTAGGAGAAGAACTCCGCCGTGTCCGCGACCGGGACGCCCTCGGTGATGATGACGACGAGCGGGACGCCCGCGTCGACGGCCTCGACGACGGCGGCCTTCGTGTGGGCCGGCGGCACGAAGATCACGGAGACGTCGGCGCCGGTCTCGGCGACGGCCTCCTTGACCGACCCGAAGACGGGGACGGAGCGCGTGCCCTCGGTGGTGGTGAAGTCGACCGACGTGCCGGCCTTGCGCGGGTTGACGCCGCCGACGACGGCGGTGCCCGAGGCGAGCATGCGGGTCGTGTGCTTCTGGCCCTCGGAGCCGGTCATGCCCTGGACGATGACCTTCGAGCTCTCGGTCAGGAAGATTGCCATGGTGCCCTCAGTCTCTGTGTCGAAAAGCCGGTGGTCAGGCGTTGGCCAGCTCGGCGGCCTTGGCCGCGGCGCCGTCCATCGTGTCGGCCAGGGTGACCAGGGGGTGCGCGGCCGCGGTGAGGATCGCCCGACCCTCGAGCACGTTGTTGCCGTCGAGCCGGACGACGAGCGGCTTGTTCTCCTTGTCGCCCAGCATCTCCAGCGCCTGCACGATGCCGTTCGCGACCGCGTCGCAGGCGGTGATGCCACCGAAGACGTTGACGAACACGGACTTGACCTGGGGGTCGGACAGGATGATCTCGAGACCGTTGGCCATGACCTCGGCCGAGGCGCCGCCGCCGATGTCGAGGAAGTTGGCCGGCTTGACCCCGCCGTGCGCCTCGCCGGCGTACGCGACGACGTCGAGCGTGCTCATGACGAGGCCCGCGCCGTTGCCGATGATGCCGACCGCGCCGTCGAGCTTGACGTAGTTGAGGCCCTTCTCCTTGGCCCGCGCCTCGAGCGGGTCCGCTGCGGAGGCGTCCTCGAGCTCGCCGTGCTCGGTGTGCCGGAACTCGGCGTTCTCGTCCAGCGTGACCTTGCCGTCGAGGGCGACGACCTTCCCGTCCTCGGTCCGCACGAGCGGGTTCACCTCGACGAGGGTGGCGTCCTCGTTCTTGTAGACGCCCCACAGCTTGACGAAGACGTCGGCGACGGCGTCGGCGATCTCGGCCGGGAAGCCGGCGGCCTGGACGATCTCGTGCGCCTTCGCGTCGTCGATGCCGACCTGCGGGTCGACGGCGACGCGGGCGAGGGCCTCCGGACGCTCGACGGCGAGCTGTTCGATGTCCATGCCGCCCTCGACGGACGCCATCGCGAGGTAGCGGCGCTCGGCGCGGTCCAGCAGCAGCGAGAAGTAGAACTCCTCGGCGATCTTGGCGCCTGCGGCGATCATCACGCGGTGGACCGTGTGGCCCTTGATGTCCATCCCGAGGATCTCGCCGGCCTTCTCGGCCGCCTCGTCCGGGTTGTGCGCGAGCTTGACACCGCCGGCCTTGCCTCGACCACCCGTCTTCACCTGAGCCTTGACGACCACGGTCCCGCCGCCGAGCTGCTCCGCTGCCGCGCGAGCCTCCTCGGGGGTCGTGGCCACGATGCCGCCGAGCACGGGGACACCGTGCTTCTCGAAGATGTCACGTGCCTGGTACTCGAACAGGTCCACCGGGTGGGTCCTTCCGTCGCCGCTGACGTGTCTCGGGATGACCACGCCGCCGGGGCGATGCTAGTCGCGGGGCTGTGCCGAGTTCACATCGAGTCCGTGCCCGGCTCGCCACACGGCGGGCAGATGCCACCGAGCGGGCACATGCCACGGCCGCGCCACTGCTCAGAGCTTGGTGACCGGCGAGTAGCGCAGCAGGAGTCGCTTGGTCCCCTCGGACCCGAAGTCGATCTTCGCGACGGCGTTCGGTCCGGCGCCCTCGAGCACGACGACGGTCCCGAGGCCGTAGGAGTCGTGCGTGACCCGGTCCCCGACCTGCAGGGTCGGCACGTCGCCGGCCGGGCGCGGCGTCGCCGAGCCGAACTTCGGGGCGTCGGGCGACGGCGGCACGGAGCGCTTCGGGCTCGGGTTGAAGGAGTTCGAGCGCGGCGAGACACCGCCGTAGGCGTTGCCGCCGAACCCGGTGCCGTAGCCGACGCCGGCCCGCAGGGCGGCCATGCTCGACTCGCGCCGCCGCCAGTCGAGCAGGTCCTCGGGCAGGTCGTCGAGGAACCGGCTCGCCGGGAACTCGTTCGGCACGCCCCAGGAGGTGCGGACGGCTGCGCGGGAGATGTACAGCCGCTGCCGCGCCCGGGTCAGCGCCGACGTAGGCCAGCCGCCGCTCCTCCGCGAGCTGGTCGGTGTCGGCGAGGGACCGCATGTGCGGGAACGTGCCGTCCTCGAGGCCGGTGAGGAACACGACGGGGAACTCCAGGCCCTTGGCGGTGTGCAGGGTCATGAGGGTGACGACGCCCTGGTCGACCTTGGGCGCGCCGTCGGCGTCGTCCGCGCTGGGGATCTGGTCGGAGTCCGCGACGAGCGAGATGCGCTCGAGGAAGTCGGCGAGGTCCGCCTCGGGGTCGCTCTGCTCGAACTCGGTCGCGACGGCGTGCAGCTCGGCGAGGTTCTCCACCCGGGACGCGTCCTGCGGGTCCTCGCTCGCCCGGAGCTCGGCCAGGTAGCCGCTGCGGTCGAGCACCGCCCCGAGGACCTCGGCCGGTCCGCCGCCCTTCTCGGCGAGGTCGCGCAGGTCGGCCATCATCTGGGCGAACGCGCGCAGCCCGGTCGCCGACCGCGTGGCCAGCCCGGGCACCTCGTCGATCCGGTCGAGCGCCGCCCCGAACGAGATCCGCTCGCGGTCCGCGAACGCCGCGACCATCGACTCCGACCGCTCCCCGAGCCCGCGCTTGGGGACGTTGAGGATGCGCCGCAGGTTGACGTCGTCGTCGGGGTTGTCGACCGCCCGCAGGTAGGCGACGGCGTCCTTGATCTCGCGGCGCTCGTAGAACCGCGTCCCGCCGACCACCTTGTACGGCAGGCCGACGCGGATGAGCACCTCCTCCAGCGCCCGGGCCTGCGCGTTGGCCCGGTAGAAGATCGCGACGTCGCCGGGGCGCACGCCGTCGGAGTCGGCCAGCCGGTCGATCTCCTCGGCGACGAACCGCGCCTCCTCGTGCTCGTTGTCCGCGACGTAGCCGACGATCTGGGCGCCCGGCGCCGGAGTCGGTCCACAGCCGCTTCGGCCGCCGACCGGGGTTGCGGGAGATGACCGCGTTGGCGGCGGAGAGGATCGTCTGGGTCGACCGGTAGTTCTGCTCGAGCAGGATCGTCCGGGCGCTGGGGTAGTCCGCCTCGAACTCGAGGATGTTCCGGATGGTCGCGCCACGGAAGGCGTAGATGGACTGGTCGGCGTCCCCGACGACGGTCAGCTCGCCCGGCGGCACGTCGCCCGGGTCGGGCAGGCCGGCCCGGTCGTCCGTCTCGTCGGTGTCCATCGCCGGGTCGTGGCCGGCCAGCTCGCGGACCAGCGTGTACTGGGCGTGGTTGGTGTCCTGGTACTCGTCGACGAGGACGTGCCGGAACCGGCGCCGGTAGTGCTGGGCGACGGCCGGGAACGCCTGCAGGAGGTTGACCGTCGTCATGATGAGGTCGTCGAAGTCCAGCGCGTGCGCCGCCCGCAGCCGCTCCTGGTACCGGGTGTAGGCCTGGGCGAGGACGGCGTCGAAGTCGTTCGCGGTGCCGGCCGACGCACCGCTCTCCCGGGCGAAGGTCTCGGGGTCGACGAGCTCGTCCTTGAGCGTGGAGATCCGCGAGCTGACAGCGCCTTGGGCGGGTACCGCTTCAGGTCGAGGTCCAGCTCGCGGCACACCATCGTCATGAGCCGCTGGGAGTCCGCGGCGTCGTAGATGGAGAACGTCGTGCGCAGGCCGAGGGTGGCGGCCTCCTTGCGCAGGATGCGCACGCACGCGGAGTGGAAGGTGGAGACCCACATCATGCGGGCGGACGGCCCGACGAGCGCCTCGACCCGCTCCCGCATCTCGCCCGCGGCCTTGTTGGTGAACGTGATGGCGAGGATCTCGCCCGGCCGCGACCGGCCGGTCGCGATGAGGTGCGCGATGCGGTGGGTGAGCACCCGCGTCTTGCCCGAGCCGGCCCCGGCGACGATGAGCAGCGGGCTCCCGCTGTGCAGCACCGCTTCGCGCTGCTCGGGGTTGAGGCCGGTGAGCAGGCTCTCGGGGTCCCGCATGGAGGGCCGGCCGGTCGGCCGGTCCGCGCCCCGGTCGGCAGCGGTGCCGGCGGTCCGCGGCCGGCGCGTCCCGGCGTCGTCGCCCGTCCCCGTGGTCCCCGCGGTCGGCGCGGTCGGCGCGGTGCCCGCGGCTCCGGCGTCGCGCCCCGGGGTGCGCTCGGCACGGCCCGGGGCGGGGGCGAAGCCGGGCAGGGGCAGGTTCTCGAAGAGCGACGTCATGGCGGTACCAGGGTAGGCATGCCCACCGACACACGACGACGCGCGCCGCCGGGACGGGCGCCCGGCGCCGCGTCCTCAGGTGAGCAGGACGGCGACCAGCCATGCGCCGCACGCGACCAGCGCGCCGGCGAGCTCGATGAGGATCGTGATCCCGGTCGCCTGCAGGGCGGCGACCGTCGCGCGCCAGGCCCGACCGCGGTCGCGGAGCCGGGCGTGCTCGGCGAGGTAGACCGCCAGCACGAAGCCGAGCGGGAGCCCCACCACCGGGACGACGAAGAACCCGACGATCCCCGCGAGCCCGCCCCACACGAGGGTCCGGTTCGGCACCCCGGCCGTCCGGAGGTGCTTGCCCGCGACGAGGTACTTGACCACGCCGGCGACGACGGTCGCGACCAGCGCGAGCGCCGCGACCGCCCAGGCGACCCCGGTGCCCTCCACCACCGCCCAGACGATCACCGCGCCGAGGACGAGCAGCGCGCCGGGCAGCACCTGGACGACGACGCCGACCAGCCCGACGAGGAGCGCGATCCCGACGAGGAGCTCGCCGAGCCCGGTCACCGGGCCACCAGGGTCGGGGCGGTCGGTCGTGCGGGCGGTCGCGCGGGCGCGAGGGGGGACGGGCCGCGGGCGTCGGGCGTCTGCATGGCGGTCAGGGTAGGTGGCGCGTCCCCCACCGCCGAACGCGACCTCCCGCGCCGTCGGACCGCCGCACCGGGTGCGGAGGGTCGCGCTCGGCAGGTGGGCACGTGGGCGGGGTGGGCGCGAGGGCTCGGCGGGAGGGGAGGACCGTCAGAGCAGCCGGCGGGCCGCCGCCCAGCGGGTGAGCTCGTGGCGCGAGGACAGCTGCAGCTTGCGGAGCACGGCCGAGACGTGGGTCTCGACGGTCTTGATGGAGATGAAGAGCTCCGAGGCGACCTCGCGGTAGCTGTACCCGCGCGCGATGAGCCGCATGACCTCGCGCTCGCGGGCCGAGAGCCGGTCGAGCTCGTCGTCGGCGATCGCGACGTCGCCGGCCGCCGTGCCGAACGCGTCGAGGACGAAGCCGGCCAGCCGTGGGGAGAACACGGCGTCGCCGTCGGCCACACGCCCGACGGCGTCGGACAGGTCGGCGCCCGAGATCGCCTTGGTCACGTAGCCGCGCGCGCCGGCCCGGATGACCGAGACGACGTCCTCCGCCGCGTCGGACACCGAGAGCGCGAGGAAGCGGGTCACACCGAGCAGGTCGGCGCACGCGCTGATGACCTCCGCGCCGCCGCCGCCGTCGCCCGCCGGGCAGGTGCACGTCGAGCAGCACGACGGGCGGGGTCAGCGGCCCGGACCTGGGCGATCGCGGACGGGACGTCGTCGGCCTCGCCCACGACCCGGACGCGGCCGTCGAGCGACGGCCCGCACGCCGGTGCGGAACATGAGGTGGTCGTCGACGAGGACGACGTCCACGGGACCGCCCGGCCGCACCGCCGTCGTCGTCGCCGGCCTGCCGATCTCGTTCATGCCTCGTCCCTCCGCTGCTCGGCGCGGGACGGCGCGTGGCCGCTGCCCCCGGCGTCGTGCCCGTGGTGCCCGTTCGTCGTGCCGGTCGTCGCGGTGCGGACCGGGACCCGCAGGTGCACCTCCGTGCCGCGCTCCGGTCGCGACACCACGGTCGCCGTCCCGCCGCGGCGGCGGACCCGCCCCATGATGGACTCGCGCACCCCGAACCGGTCCGGCGGCACGGCGGCGAGGTCGAACCCGTCGCCGCGGTCCCGGACGAAGACCTCGACGGCGTCGTCGGCCACCTCGAGGTACAGGGACACCGGCGGCCGCCCGTGCACGACGGCGTTGACCAGCGCCTCGCGGGTCGCCTGCAGCAGCGCCTCGGTGTCGGCGTCCGGCACGCGGTCCCCGACGACGACGGCGTCGATCGCGACCGCGCGCCCGTCCTCGACCTCGGCGACGACGGACCGCAGCGCGGCCGCGACCGACGTGCCGGGCGCGGAGCGGTCGTCGTAGAGCCACTCGCGCAGCTCGCGCTCCTGCGCACGGGCCATCCGGGCGACCTCCGCCGGCTCGTCGGCGCGCGCCCGGATGAGCGCGAGGGTCTGCAGGACCGAGTCGTGCAGGTGCGCGGCGATGTCCGCGCGCTCGGCCTCGCGGGCCCGGGCCGCCCGCTCGTCGCCGAGCTCGCGCACCAGCCGCAGCCCCCAGCGGCGCGAGCACGAGCGCCGGCACCGGCGAGCACCGCGAGCGCCGCGACGCCCGACCGCACGAGGACCCCGACCGGCTCGTCCCGGCCGACGAGCAGCAGCATCGCCGATCCCGACGAGCAGCGATGCCGCCGGCGAGCCGCACGAGGCTCACCGGCGTGCGGCCGCCCGCGCGGGACAGCCAGCGCTCGCGCTGCACCGAGTCGAGCTGGCTCCACACCAGCGCGGTGCCGGCGAGGAGGATGAGCGTGGGGACGACCCAGGACGAGCTGGATGTCGACGCCGGTCGCGCACCGCGACGAGCAGCCCGGCACCCGCGAGCAGCAGCAGGCCCGACGGCGATGTCGGTCACCGGCACGACGCCGTCCCGTGCCCGCAGCCGCGGCGCGAGCCGGGTGAGGGCGGCCGGGCGCTCCTCCTGCGCGGCGACCGCCGGGTCACCGGTGGGGACGGTCACCCACAGGAACACGTACAGCAGCGAGGCCGGCGCCACCGGCGACGGTCCCCAGAGCGAGGAGCAGCCGCACGACGCCGACCGGCACGCCGAGGTGCGCGGCGACCCCGGCCGCGACGCCCGCGACCCATCGGCCGTGCGGGGGCCGGCGCAGCGGCAGGCGGGCGAGCGGCCGGCCGTGCCGGCCGTGCCCGACGTGCCCGACGGTCGCCCGACGGCGCTCGACGCGGCCGACGGCCGGTCGGGCCGTCGGGCCCGTCGGACGCCCGGGCAGCACCGGTTCGGCGGTCGTCTCCACCCCCCGATCGTCACACGTCCGGCGCGGCTGCGGGGACTGCCTCCGGCGGGACCAGGGTCGCGCCAGGGTCCCGCCAGGGTGTCCGACGAGCAGGTTCAGGGTGCGCTCAGGGTGGTACCCGATGGGCCGCGCGGACCGGCGTCGCCAGGATCGAGACATGGAACAGACCACCTCCCCCGGCGGGCGACCAGCCCCTCCCTCCGGCCGGCGCGTCCGGCCCCCGCCCGGGTGTCGCACCCGGGCCACAGGCCTCGCCGTACCCCGGGAGCCCCCAGGCCCCGCGGGCAGCGACGGCTTCTTCGACTCGATCCGCCGGATCGGGCTCGTGCGGACCCAGGACCGGTGGATCGGCGGCGTGGCCGGCGGCATCGCCCGCCGGTTCGGCATCGACCCGCTCCTCGTCCGCGGCTCCTCGGCGTGACCGTCGCTCCTCGGCGGCGCGGGCCTCGTCGTCTACGGCGTCGCCTGGGCGCTGCTGCCCGAGGAGGTCGACGGGCGCATCCACCTCCAGGAGACCGTCTCCGGCCGGTTCGACGCGGCGATCCTCGGCGCGCTGGCGTTCGTGCTCATCGGCGCCAACCGCGGCGCCGGCTGGAACGGCTGGTGGGACGACAACGGCTTCGGCTGGGTCGAGGGCCTGCTGTGGCTCGGAGTGGTGATCGCGGTCGTGTCGCGATCGTCATCTCGGCCGCCGGCCGTCGCCGCAGCCACGCCGTCGCCGCCGGGGACCCGGCCGCGACCTGGGCCGCCGTACCGCCGCCGCCCCGCGGCGGCCGCACCGCTCCCGCACCCGGGGTACGGGCCCGTCCCGCTGGCGTCCCCCGCGCCGGCGCCCGCCTGGGCGGGCAGTGCGCCCGGCACGACGTCGCCCGTCCCGCCCGCCGCCCGGTGGCTACGGCGCACCAGCCCAGCGGATCCGGCGGGTACGGCGGGTACGGCGGGTACAGCGGGCACGGCGCTGGGCGCCCCGACCGCGCTCGCGACGCCCCGTCCCGCGCGCCGCAGCCGCCCGTCCAGCCGCCCGTCCCGCCCCGGCCCCCGCGGCCGCGCGTGCTCGGCCCCGGGGTCGGCATCGTCGGCACCGTGGTGGGGCTGACCCTGCTCGCCCTGGCGACGCTGCTTGATCGTCGAGCGTGAGGGCGAGCTCGGCCAGCCGGTCGCTCTCACCGCACTCGGCATCGGGATCGTGCTCGCCGGCCTCGGGATCATGATGTCCGGGCTCCGCGGCCGCCGCAGCGGCGTCCTCGGCTTCCTCGCGGTCGTCGGCATCCTGGCCTCGTTCCCGGTGGCGTTCGGCCCGGAGTCGGACGACCGGTTCGGCTTCGTCACCGGTGGGCGAGCGGTTCGACGATCTCCTCCGGCGACGAGGTGTGGCGGCCCGACACGGTCGCGGAGGCCGAGCGCGGGCTGTCGGTCGGCGTCGGCGACGTGAACGTCGACCTCACCGACATCCCGCTCGACGTCCGGACCGATCGACGTCCCGATCAGCATGGGCGCCGGCGACCTCGAGGTGGTCGTCCCCGACGACGTCGCGGTGACCGGCGAGGTCTCGCTGCAGGCCGGGCAGGTCCGAGTGGGACGTCGACGGCACCAGCCAGTCGGCCGGTGTCACCGGCGCCGGGGGACCCGAGCTCTACGAGAGCGACGAGGCGGCCGACGGCGACGTCGAGCTGGCCATCCGCATCACAGCCGGCGCGGGCGACGTCCGCGTCGTGGAGGAGGACCGATGAGCACCGAGCACGACGAGACGAAGCCCGTCCCGGCCGCCCCGTCGGCCGTACCGGCCGGCGAGCCGCCGACCACCCCCATCCCCCGGACCCCGTCCGGGCGGACCGAGGAGCCCACCCTGGTGTTCGACACGTTCGCCGCTCCCGCCGAGCCGGGTCCGGCCGTCCCCGCCGGCCCCCGGGACGACGACACGGCCGTCACCCCACGCACGCTCCCGGCCACCGAGCCCGTGCGGCTCGACAAGCCGGCGGGCAGCTCGGCCGCCGAGCCGGTCCGGACCAGCGCGCCGGCGGGGACCGGCGCGCCAGGCACGGGTCCTCTCACGAGCCCGATGCCGAGCCCCGCGATGGGCGCGGTGCCGGGATCGGCGACCGGTCCGTCCGCGGGGCTGGCCACGGGCACGGCGACCGCCGAGCCTCCGGCACCCGCCGCCAGCCGCCGCGCCTGTCCCCGAGCGCGGGGATCAGCAGCACCCTGCGGGTCGGGACGGTGGTCTGGGGCCTCGTGCTCGCGATCATCGGAGCCGGCGTCGTCGCGATCGCCGCGGGCGCCACCGTCGACTTCGAGCTCGCCGCATCGGCCTCCTCGCGCTCGCCGGGCGTGGCCCTCGTGGTCGGCTCGGTGGTCACCGCCACGCGGCGCAAGCGGTAGTCGCCACGGCGTCCGGGCGGACCGCGGTCCGTCCGGGCACCGACGGGGCGCGCATCCTCGGCCAACGGCCGGGGGTGCGGCCCCGTCGTCCGCGTGCGGGCGCCGGGCCGGCCGGCGCCGGTCAGCCGGCGCGCGGTGCCGTCGCCGCGGACCGCAGGCCGCGGGCCCGGTCGTACTGCGCCCGGGCCGCGGTGAGCACGCGGTCCCAGCCCTGGTCCGGCCGGACCGAGCGGTTGTGGGCGCGCATCGTCGCGAGCAGCTCGGGCTCGCGCGCCAGCCGGACGACCGAGTCCGCCATGGCGGCGTCGTCGGGCACGAGGAAGCCGTCGACGCCGTCGGTGACGAACTCCTCGATCCCGGTCCCGGTGCGGGCGAGGACGACGAGCCCGGCCGCGCGGGCCTCGAGCGCGGCGATCCCGAACGCCTCGAGCTCGGCCGGGGCGAGGAAGACGTCGGCGTGCGCGTAGGCCGCCTGGACCTCGGCGCGCGGGAGCCGGCCGCGCAGGGTCGACCGCCGTCGGTGAGCCCGTGGCGCGCGACCCGGGCGGCGGCCCGGCCACGGTCGGGGCCGTCGCCGACGACGTCCAGCCGGACGGCGCCGGACGGCAGCCGGGACGCGGCGTCGGCGACGAGGTCGACGAGCGGGACCGCGCGCTTGCGCGGGGCGAGCCGCATGGTCGCCACCAGCCGCAGCGGGGCGTCCGGACCGTGGACGACGTCCGGGGCGGCCGCCGCCGTCGCGCCCACCGGTCGAGCTCGAGCCCGTTGGGGACGACGGCGACGGGCGCACCGAAGACCGCCGCGACCCGGGCGGCCGCGACCCCGCTGACCGCGCTGAGCGCGACCGGGCGCGTCGTGCCAGCCGCTGAGCCGGGCGCCGAGTCCGCAGCACCGGGACGACGCCGTCGAGCATGCAGTGCCACGTGATCGCCAGCGGCAGGCCCGCGGCGAGCGCGGCGCGGGCGCCGTCGAACGCGAACGGGGACAGGACGCCCGCGTGCACGTGGACGACGTCCGGCCGGACGTCCGCCAGGGCGCGGCGCAGCAGCCGCGACCCGAGCGGGGTTCACCGGCAGGTCGAACGGCATCCGGGCCCCGAGACGGTGCACGTGCACGCCGCGCTCGACGTCGACGACGCCGCCCCGCTCGCCGCCCTCGCCGAGGGTCGCGGTGAGCACGTGGACCGTGTCGCCTGCGGCGGCCTGGCGGGCGGCGAGGTCGCTGACCTGCGACTCGATCCCGCCGGTCCGGGGCGGGTAGCAGTCGGACACGTGGGCGACGATCACGGGCGCCAGGCTAGCCCGGTCAGCACGACGAACCGGCCGCCCGACCCGTGCCCCTCAGCGCCGGCTCACTCCCACTCGATGGTGCCCGGCGGCTTGCTCGTCACGTCGAGGACCACGCGGTTGACCTCGCGGACCTCGTTGGTGATGCGGGTCGAGATGGTCGCGAGCACCTCGTAGGGCAGGCGCGTCCAGTCGGCCGTCATCGCGTCCTCGGAGGACACCGGGCGCAGCACGATCGGGTGGCCGTAGGTCCGGCCGTCGCCCTGGACGCCGACCGAGCGGACGTCGCCGAGCAGGACGACCGGGCACTGCCAGATCTCGCGGTCCAGCCCGGCGCGGGTCAGCTCCTCGCGGGCGATGGCGTCGGCGGCGCGCAGCACCTCGAGGCGCTCGGCGGTCACCTCGCCGACGATCCGGATGCCCAGGCCGGGGCCCGGGAACGGCTGGCGCCAGACGATCTGCTCCGGCACGCCGAGCTCGAGCCCGACCGCGCGCACCTCGTCCTTGAACAGCGACCGCAGCGGCTCGACGAGGCTGAACTGGAGGTCGTCCGGCAGGCCGCCGACGTTGTGGTGGCTCTTGATGCTGGCCGCGCCCTCGCCGCCGCCGGACTCCACGACGTCGGGGTACAGCGTCCCCTGGACGAGGAACTTGACCTCCTCGCCGTGCGCGCCGGCGTCGGCGACGACCTCCCGGGCGGCGTCCTCGAAGACGCGGATGAACTCGCGGCCGATGATCTTGCGCTTGGTCTCGGGGTCCGACACGCCCGCGAGCGCCGCCAGGAAGCGCTCGCGCGCGTCGACCACCTTGAGCTGCACGCCGGTCGCGGCGACGAAGTCGGTCTCGACCTGCTCGGCCTCGCCGGCCCGCAGCAGCCCGTGGTCGACGAAGACGCAGGTGAGCTGGTCCCCGACGGCCTGCTGGACGAGCGCCGCGGCGACCGAGGAGTCCACCCCGCCGGACAGCCCGCAGATGACGCGCGCGTCGCCCACCTGGGCGCGGATCGCGGCGACCTGCTCGGCGATGACGTTGCCGGGGTTCCAGTCGGGCTTCAGCCGCGCGCCGTCGTACAGGAAGTTCTCCAGCGCGCGCTGCCCCATCGGGGAGTGCTTGACCTCGGGGTGCCACTGCAGGCCGTACAGGCGCCGCTCGCGGTCCTCGAACGCGGCGACCGGCGAGCCGGGCGACGTCGCGAGGACCTCGAAGCCCTCGGGGGCCTCGTGGACGGCGTCGCCGTGGCTCATCCACACGGCCTGCTGCGCCGGTGAGCCCTGGAGCAGGTCACCGGAGTGCGACACCGCCACGGACGTCCCGCCGAACTCGCTGCGACCCGTCTTCGCCACGGTCCCGCCGAGGGCCTGGGCCATCGCCTGGAAGCCGTAGCAGATGCCCAGCACGGGCACGCCGGTCTCGAACAGCGCGGGGTCGACGCCGGGGGCGTCCTCGGCGTACACGCTCGCGGGCCCGCCGGACAGGATGATCGCCGCCGGCTTGCGGCGCAGCAGGTCGTCGACCGACGTGGTGTGCGGGACGATCTCGGAGTAGACGTTGGCCTCGCGCACGCGGCGCGCGATGAGCTGGGCGTACTGCGCGCCGAAGTCCACGACGAGGACGGGCCGGTGCTCGTGCGGGGCGGCGGGCTGCGCGGGCGCGACGGTCTCGACGACGTCAGGGGTCTCGGTCACCCGCCGAGTCTAGTGAGCGCCCGGTGATGGCCTCCGACCCCGCCCGCCGACCGGTCAGCGCAGCCGCGCCTCCGCGTCGGCGTGCACCCGCCGCTCGACGACGAAGGACATCACGGGCACGACACCGGCGAGCACCATCGCGACCAGCCGGCCGGCGCCCCAGCGCATCTTCGACCACAGGTCGAGCACCGTGACGAGGTAGACGACGTAGATCCAGCCGTGGGCGAACGGCACCCACTCGATCCAGCGCACGACCGAGTCCGGCGCGTCGAGCACGTACTTGAGCACCATCTCGACGACGAGCACCAGCAGCATCACACCGGTCACCCACGCCATCACGCGGTACCGCCCGAGCGCGGAGCGGGCCTTGGCGGGCTCCCGCACTCCGGGGGCGGCAGGCGTGACGGGGGTGGTCGGGCGAGGCGAGGTCACGAGCGGTCCTGTCGGGTCGGGTCGCGTGGCCGGTGGGAGCACCGGTCGCTGCCCTCGATCATCCCTCATGGCTCCCCCGTGCCCGGTCGCCGGCGCCCGGGCCTGCGAAAAGGGTTCGTCCCGTGTCGGTGGCGGCGCCTAGCGTGACCTCTCGTGCGCCCCCTTCCTCTCGCCGATCCCGGTACCCCGCCGCTCCGCTCGCCCCGCGCGTTCCTCGTGTGGATCGGGCGCCAGCAGGCCGGGGTGCTCGTCGCTGCCATCGTGGTCGGCGTGCTCGGCAGCATCGCCGGCGCGCTGCTGCCGTACGTGATCGGCCGGATCGTCGACGGCGGCCTGGACGACGGCGTCTCGTCCGCCCTGCTCACGGGGTGCGCCGCGCTCCTCGGCGTCGGGCTGGTGCAGGTGCTGGCGAACGTGGTCGGGCACCGGCTCGAGGTGGAGAACTGGATCCGGTCGGCGTTCGTGTCGTCCCAGCTCATCGGCCGGCACGTCACCCGGACCGGGGACGCGGTGACCGCCGAGCTGCCGACCGGCGAGGTCGTGGCGACCGTCGCGAACGACGCGCTGCGCACCGGCGAGCTGTACGCGATCGCCCCCCGGTTCCTGGGCGGTATCGCGGCGTACGCGACGATCGCCGTCGTCCTCATGAACACGTCGGTCGTGCTCGGGGCGCTCGTCCTGGTCGGGCTCCCGGTCGTCATCGGGATCCTGTCGGTGCTGGTCAAGCCGCTGCGAGAGGCCGCCAGGCCGAGCAGCGCGAGGCGTCCGGCCGGCTCACCACCCTCGGCGCCGACACGGTGTCCGGGCTGCGGATCCTGCGCGGCATCGGCGGCGAGGAGGTGTTCACCGGTCGGTACCGGGAGCAGTCCCAGGTCGTGCGGCGCACCGGCGTCCGCGTCGCCCAGACCCAGTCGCTGCTCGACGCGCTCCAGACGCTGCTGCCCGGCCTCTTCCTGGCCGCCGTGGTCTGGTACGGCGCCCGGCTCGCGCTCGCCGGGGACATCACGCCGGGCCAGCTCGTCGCGTTCTACGGGTTCGCCGCATTCCTCACCGAGCCCCTGTGGACCGCCACCGAAGCGCTGCGGATCACCACCCGCGCCGTCGTCGGCGCCCGCAAGATGCTCGAGGTGCTGCGCATCCCGGCCACGTCGGCCGGGGACCCGGTCGACCCCGCGACCGCAGACGGTCGCGAGCCGCTCGTCGACGACGAGAGCGGGCTCGTCGTGCGCCCCGGCGCTCTCGTCGCGCTGGTGTCGGAGGACCCGGACGAGACGGCCCGGATCGCCGCGCGCCTCGGACGGTTCGGCGGCGACGCGGTGCTGCCCGAGGGGCTGCGGGGCGTGCGCTGGGGCCGGACCCTGCTGTGCCGAGCTGCGCCTGGCCGAGGTGCGCGAGCGCGTCGTCGTCGCGGAGTCGACGCCGCACCTGTTCACCGGCCGGCTGGCGGACGAGCTGGACGTGCGCGACCGGGCGTCCCGCGCCGAGCTCGAGCACGCGATGCACGTCGCCGACGCCGGGGACGTCCTCGACTCCGTGCCCGGCGGGCTCGACGGCGACCTGCCCGAGAAGGGCCGCTCGCTGTCCGGCGGGCAGCGGCAGCGGGTCGCCCTGGCCCGCGCGCTGCTCACCGAGGCCGAGGTGCTCGTGCTGGTCGAGCCGACCAGCGCGGTCGACGCCCACACCGAGGCCCGCATCGCGTCCCGGCTGGCCGAGGCCCGCCGCGGCCGCACCACCGTGCTCGTCACCGCGAGCCCGCTGGTGCTGGACGTCGTCGACGAGGTCGTCCTCGTCGAGGGCGGGAAGGTCCGCGTCACCGGGACCCACCGCGCCCTCATGGACGGGGTGGACGACGACGCCCACAGCTACCGCGTCGTCGTGTCCCGCGCCGCCGCCGAGTCCGAGGAGGAGAGCCGTGCGCTTCCCGTCGCTGACGCCACCGCAGCTGCGCCGGCACACCCGCGCGCTGCTGCGGCCAGCACCGCGCCGGCCTGGCGCGGGCGGTCGTGCTGCACGCCGTCGCCGCCCTGGCCGGGCTGGCCGGCCCGTGGCTGCTCGGCACCCTGGTCGACGGCGTCACGACCGGCACGACCGTCGGGGCGATCGACCGCGCGGTCGGCCTGCTGGTCACCGCCGTCGCTCGCCCAGGCCGTGCTCACGCGGTCGGCCCGGCGCGCGGCGATGGTGCTCGGCGAGACGGTGTTCGCCCAGCTCCGCGAGGAGTTCGTCGCGACGGTGACCCGCCTGCCGCTGTCCACCGTGGAGCGGGCCGGCACCGGGGACCTGCTCGCCCGCATGACCAACGACATCGACCGGGTGCAGTACACGGTCCGCTTCGGCGTGCCGCGCCTGCTGGTCACCGTCGGCGACCGTCGTGCTCACCGTGGTCGCCGCGCTCGCTCACGCACCCGCTGCGTCGCGCTCGGCCTGTTCGCCGGGGTGCCGCTGCTCGTCGCGGTCACCCGCTGGTACCTGCGGCGCGCGACGCCCGGCCTACCTGCGCGAGTCGGCGGCCTACTCGACGCTCAACGGGACCATCACCGAGTCCGTCGAGGGCGCCCGCACCGTCGACGCGCTCGGGCTCGGCGCCGCGCCGCCGCCGCCGGGTGGACGACGACCTGCGCGAGGCGTTCGACGCGGAGACGGCGACCCTGCGGCTGCGCACCGTCCTGTTCCCGGGCGGTCGACATCGGCGTTCCTGCTGCCGGTGCTCGCGGTGCTCGTCTGGGGCGCGTACCTCGTCTCGACCGGCAGCGCGACGATCGGCGCGGTGACCACCGTGACCCTCTACGCGCTCCAGGTCATCCCGGTGATCGGCGAGCTGATCTTCTGGCTCGACGAGATCCAGGTCGGCGGCACGTCGCTCGCCCGCATCGTCGGGGTGCAGGACGTCGCCCCGGACCGGGTCGACGCGCGCCGGCCGGCCGGTCGACGAGGCCGTGGTCGCCCGCGGCGTCCGGTACGCCTACCGGCGAGGGCCACGACGTGCTGCACGGCGTCGACCTCGACCTGCGGGTCGGCGAGCGACTCGCCGTCGTCGGACCGTCCGGCGCCGGCAAGTCGACGCTCGGCCGCATGCTCGCGGGCATCCACCCGCCCACCGGCGGCACGGTGACGGTCGGCGGCGTGCCGCTGGTCGACCTGCCGCTGGACGAGCTGCGCGGCCACGTGGCCCTGGTCACCCAGGAGCACCACGTGTTCGTCGGGACGGTCGCGGACAACCTGCGGCTGGCCCGGTCGGGCGCCGACGACGCCGAGCTCGAGCTGACGCGCTGCGAGGCCGTCGACGCCTGGGAGTGGGTCGCGGCGCTGCCGGACGGGCTGGCCACCGCGGTCGGGCTCGGGCGGGGTGCCGCTGAGCCCGGCGCAGGCGCAGCAGCTCGCGCTGGCCCGGCTCGTGCTGCTCGACCCGCACACGCTCGTGCTCGACGAGGCGACGTCGCTGCTCGACCCGCGGGCGGCGCGGCACCTCGAGCGGTCGCTGTCGGCGGTGCTCGAGGGCCGCACGGTCGTCGCGATCGCGCACCGCCTGCACACCGCGCACGACGCCGACCGGGTCGCCGTGGTCGACGCCGGCCGGATCTCCGAGATCGGCCCGCACGACGAGCTGGTCGCGGCGGACGGCGAGTACGCGGCGCTGTGGCACTCCTGGCAGCGGGACTGAGCGCCGGTCCGTCGCGGGTCAGGCCAGGAGCGCCTGCTCGACGTCGTCGGGCACGCCCGACCGCGCCCGTCCCGCGGGCGCGGCCGGGTCGCGCACCGGGTCCTCCGGCTGCTCCCGCAGCCACGCCGGCACCACCACCGGTCCGCCACGAGCAGTCGCGCCGTTCCCAGCCAGCCGGTCCTGCCCACCACGAGCAGTCGCACCGTTCTCAGCCCGCCGCGTCAGGACCGTCGCGTCCTGCCCCTCACCGGGTTCACCACGAGCGGCCCGGTCAGGCCATGTCCTCGAGCTGACGACCCTTCGTCTCGCGCACGAACTTCGCGACGAAGAGGAACGAGAGGAAGCGCGAACAGGGTGTAGAAGCCGTAGGCGAAGGACAGGCCGATCTCGGCCATGGCGGGGAACGACGTCGAGATGAGGAAGTTCGCGAGCCACTGCGCGGCAGCCGCCAGCCCCAGCGCGGTGCCGCGGATGCGGTTGTTGAACATCTCGCCGAGGAGCACCCACACCGCCGGCCCCCAGGACATCGCCGAAGAACACCACGAAGCCGTTCGCGGCGACGCAGCGCGATCAGGCCCTGCGTGTCCCCCAGCACCGGCTCGAGGACGCCCTGGGCGTTCTCGACGAGGTCGGCGGTGCCGAACACCGCGGCGAGGATCCCGAGCGTCAGGAACATGCCGGCCGACCCGATGAGGAGCAGCTTGCGGCGACCGATCTTGTCGATGAGCGAGATGGCCACGACCGTCACGACGATGTTCGTCACCGAGGTGATGACGGTCTGCGTGAGCGCGTCGGCCTCGGTGAACCCGACCGACTGCCACAGCGTCGAGGAGTAGTAGAAGATGACGTTGATCCCGACGAACTGCTGGAACACCGACAGGGCGATGCCGATCCACACGATCGGGAGCAGGCCGCCGGACGGGCTTGCGCAGGTCGGCGAAGCGACGTCCTGGCCTCCTGACCTGACCGTGCGGCGGATCTCCTCGATCCGCTCGCGCACTCCCGTGATCAGCACCTGGCCCAGGACGCTGGTGGGCCGCTCCGACGTCGCCCTTGGCGACCAGGTACCGCGGCGACTCCGGGATCTGCAGGGACAGCACAGCCGTAGGCGAGCTGCCGGGACGACCTCGGCGAGGAACATCCACCGCCAGGCCTCGAGACCGAACCAGAGATCCTCGGCGGCACCGCCGGCGATGGCGGCGAGCATCGCGTCGGAGAGCAGGGCGACGAAGATGCCGGTGACGATCGCGAGCTGCTGGAGGGACCCGAGGCGACCGCGCACGGCGGCCGGGGAGATCTCGGCGATGTACGCGGGCGCGATGACGGAGGCCGCACCGACCCCGACGCCGCCCACGACGCGCCAGACGATGAGGTCGACCGGTCCGATCGCGAGTCCCGGACCCGATCGGCGCTGACGAGTGAACAGGACGGCGGCGAGCACCATGACCCGGATCCGGCCCCACCGGTCCGCCAGGCGACCGGCGAGGTAGGCACCGGCGATGCAGCCGAGCAGGGCCGAGGAGACGACGAACCCGGTGAGCCCGGCTCCCATGCCGAAGGCGTCGCGGATCGGCGGTGACCGTGCCGTTGATGACGGCGGTGTCGAACCCGAACAGGAAACCGCCGAGCGCGGCGACGGTCGCCAGCATGACGACGCGCCCGGTGTGGAACCTCTCGACCTCGACCGCACCGTCAGCCATGAGTAGCCCCTTCGCTCGGCAGACGTGTGATCTCTACCACAGAGTCAGGCCCGCGGCATCGGCCCGGGTATGCCGCAGGCTGGTGATGTGGTCCGACCGGTGATGCTGCGCGGGGGCGTCGTCGTGCCCGGGGACGAGCTGGAGTGGCGCTTCTCCCGCTCCGGCGGACCGGGCGGTCAGTCCGTCAACACCGCGGACTCGCGCGTCGAGCTGCTCTGGGACGTCGCCACGACGTCGGCCCTGGGTGAGGACCTGCGCGCCCGGGTGCTCGAGCGGCTCGGTGCGCGGCTCACCCGCGGCGTGCTGGTGATCGCCGCGTCCGAGCACCGCTCCCAGCTGCGCAACCGCCAGGCCGCCCTCACGCGGCTGGTCGCCCTGCTCGACGACGCGCTCGCGCCCCCGGCGGCACCGCGCCGCCCGTCCCGTCCGAGCCGGGCGTCCCGCACCCGTCGCGCCGACGCGGAGCGTCGGCGGCGCGCGGTCAAGCAGATGCGCCGCCCGCCGGCTCCCTGACGCGGCGACGTGGCGCCGTCCGACGCGGTCCCGTCCGACGCGGTCCCGTCCGACGCGGTCCCGTCGACGCGGTGGCCTCCGGCGCGGTGCCGTCCGCACGGTCGTGTCCGACGCCGTCCCGTCCGAGGCGTCCTCGGCGTCCGGCTCGGGGTCGCCCGCGGCCTCGTCCCGCACGAGCCGCACCCAGAGCCCGACCGCGAACACCCCGAAGATCCACCACTGCAGCGCGTACCCGAGGTTCTGGAAGTTCAGCCCACCCCCGCCGCGCGCCTCCGGCGCGGGCAGGAGCGCCAGCGCACCCTCCTGTGCCGGGTTCGACGTCGTGAGCACGAGGTAGCCCGTGTAGATCGGCCCGCCCCACACGTTGACGAGCTGTGCCGGGCTGATCGACTCCGCGGTCCCGGCGCCCTCGTCCAGCGCACCCGCGGCCTCGGACGACTGGAGGAAGCCGGTGAGCACGACCTCGCCGGACGGTGGCGGGACGGCGTCGTCGGGCGATGCGACCCAGCCCCGGGCGACCGGCAGGACGGCGCCGTCGCCCGCACCGCCGGCGACCCGCAACGGCGTCAGCACGAGCGATCCGGTGCGCCCGTCGAGCGCCCGGTCGCTCACCACGAGCTGGCCCGCCGGCCTCGTAGGTCCCGGTCACCGTCACCGGCCGGCCGAGCAGGTCACCGCCGAACGTGGTCTGGGGCTCCAGGACGTCGTCGATCGGGGCGGGCGGTGCGGCCTCTCGGGTGGACAGCGCCCGCTCCTCGGCGAGCGCCCCGCGGAGCTGGGCCCGGTCCAGCTGCCACACCCCGAGGCGCGCGCACACCGCCGCGGCCGCCAGGAGCACCACGAGCAGGACCAGCATCCGTGGCTGGACGGCGGCGCGGACCAGCGAGGTCGGTCGGCGCGGCTCCACCCCTCGCACGCTACCCGTCGCGCCCGGACGCCCCCGACGACCGGGACGACCGGGTCGACCGGGTCCTGTGCGCGGCCCGCGCGGATGTGATGAGAATGACGGGGCCCGGAGCCGATCCATCCACGCGCGCCGGGCCGGAGCGCCGGCGACGCGACCGCGTCGCCGTGGACGCATGACCCGAGGGGTGTCCATGACCACTCAGACGACCGCCGCCGCCGACCCCGTGGCCTGGAGCCGGCGGCCCGACGAGCCGCTCACCGATGAGACGCTCGCCCGCGTCGACGCCTGGTGGCGGGCCGCGAACTACCTGTCGGTCGGGCAGATCTACCTGCTCGACAACCCGCTGCTGCGCGAGCCGCTGACCACGCGACCACGTCAAGCCGCGCCTGCTCGGCCACTGGGGCACGACGCCCGGGCTGAACTTCCTCTACGCGCACCTCAACCGCGCGATCCGCGAGCGGCAGCAGTCGACCCTCTACGTCACCGGCCCCGGCCACGGCGGCCCCGGCCTGGTCGCGAACGCCTACCTCGACGGCACCTACTCCGAGATCTACTCGGACATCACCCCGGACGCCGAGGGCCTGCGCCGGCTGTTCCGGCAGTTCTCCTTCCCCGGCGGCATCCCCAGCCACGTCGCGCCCGAGACCCCCGGGTCGATCCACGAGGGCGGCGAGCTCGGGCTACGCGCTGTCGCACGCCTACGGCGCGGCGTTCGACAACCCGGACCTGCTCGTCGCCGCGGTGATCGGCGACGGCGAGGCCGAGACCGGGCCGCTGGCGACGCGCTGGCACTCGAACAAGTTCGTCAACCCCGCCCAGGACGGCGTCGTGCTGCCGATCCTGCACCTCAACGGCTACAAGATCGCCAACCCGACGGTGCTCGCCCGCATCCCCGAGGACGAGCTGCTCGACCCTCATGCGCGGGTACGGGCACACGCCCGTACTTCTTCACCGGCGGCTTCGACGACGAGGACCCCGCCGACGTTCCACCGCCGGTTCGCCGAGCTGCTCGACACCGTGCTCGACGAGATCGCCGAGATCAAGGCGCGGGCGGCGGACGGGCGACACCGAGCGACCCGCGCTGGCCGATGATCGTGCTCGCGCACCCCCAAGGGCTGGACCTGCCCGCCGAGCATCGACGGCAAGCAGGTCGAGGACTCCTGGCGGGCGCACCAGGTGCCGCTCGCGAGCGCCCGCGACACCGAGGAGCACCTGCGGGTGCTCGAGGACTGGCTGCGGTCCTACCGCCCCGAGGAGCTGTTCGACGACGACGGCGCGCCTGCGGCCGGACATCGCCGCGCTCGCGCCGGACGGCGAGCTGCGGATGAGCGCCAACCCGCACGCCAACGGCGGCCTGCTGCTCAAGGACCTGCGCCTGCCGGACTTCCGCGACTTCGCGGTCGACGTGCCGGCGCCCGGCGGGATCGATCAGCGAGGCGACCCGGGTGCTCGGCCAGTGGCTCACCGACGTCATCCGGCTCAACCCGGACAACTTCCGCATCTTCGGCCCGGACGAGACCGCGTCGAACCGCCTGCAGGCCGTGTTCGACGCGACCGACAAGCAGTGGAACGCCGAGCTGCTCGGCCCGGAGGTCGACGACCACCTCGCCCGCGCCGGCCGGGTCATGGAGATGCTCTCGCGAGCACCAGTGCCAGGGCTGGCTCGAGGGCTACCTGCTGACCGGGCGGCACGGGCTGTTCAACTGCTACGAGGCGTTCATCCACATCGTCGACTCGATGTTCAACCAGCACGCCAAGTGGCTGAAGGTCACCCGGCGAGATCCCGTGGCGCCGCCCGATCGCGTCGCTCAACTACCTGCTGTCCAGCCACGTCTGGCGCCAGGACCACAACGGCTTCAGCCACCAGGACCCCGGCTTCATCGACCACGTCGTCAACAAGAAGGCCGAGATCGTCCGGGTCTACCTGCCGCCGGACGCGAACACGCTGCTGTCGACCTACGACCACTGCCTGCGCAGCCGGCGACTACGTCAACGTCGTCGTCGCCGGCAAGCAGCCCGCCCCGAACTTCCTCACCATGGAGCAGGCGGTCGCGCACTGCACCCGCGGCCTCGGCATCTGGGAGTGGGCCGGCACCGAGACGCCGGGCGAGGACCCCGACGTCGTGCTCGGCTGCGCCGGCGACGTCCCGACGCTGGAGGTGCTCGCCGCGGCGGACATCCTGCGCCGCGAGCTGCCCGACCTGAAGGTCCGCGTCGTCAACGTCGTCGACCTGATGCGGCTGCAGGACGCCAGCGGAGCACCCGCACGGCCTGTCCGACCGCGAGTTCGACACCCTGTTCACCACCGACCGGCCGGTCGTCTTCGCCTACCACGGCTACCCGTGGCTCATCCACCGCCTCACCTACCGCCGCACGGGCCACGCGAACATCCACGTGCGCGGCTACAAGGAGGAGGGCACGACGACGACGCCGTTCGACATGGTCATGCTCAACGACCTCGACCGGTACCACCTCGTCATCGACGTCATCGACCGGGTCCCGCACCTGCGGTCGAAGGCCGCGGGTCTGCGCCAGCGCATGCACGACGCCCGGATCCGCGCGCGGGCACTGGACCCGCGGACACGGCGAGGACATCCCCGAGGTGCGCGACTGGGTGTGGCCGGACGCCGGGGAGACCGGCACCGAGTCGGCAGGTCCGGCGTTCGCCGGCCAGACGGGCGGGACCGCCGCCACGGGAGGCGACAACGAATGAGCACGCCCACCCAGCCGATCCCCACCCTGCCGGAGGCGTCCCGCCCGACACCGGCCCGGCCCACCCCGCCCGCGGCGCCCACCCCGGGGCCGGGCTCGGCGACGGACGGCGGGACCGACGCCGCGCGCGACATCCAGCCCGACGGCCAGCCCGGCGACCACCACGCGACCCGGAGCGTCTACGTCACCTCGCCCGAGGGCGAGACCGGCAAGTCCACCGTCGCGCTCGGCGTGCTCGACCTCCTCACCCGGCGTGCCCAGCGGGTCGGGGTGTTCCGGCCGATCGCCCGGTCCACCGACCACCCGGACTACGTCCTGGAGCTCCTGCTCGCGCAGGACGGCGTCGACCTCGACCTACGAGCAGGCTCTCGGGGTCACCTACGAGCAGATGCACGCCGACCCGGAGCAGGCCCTGGCCGACATCGTGGCCCGGTACCACGAGGTCGCGCGCCGGTGCGACGTCGTCGTCGTCGTCGGGACGGACTACACCGACGTCGCCGGCCCGACCGAGCTGGCCTTCAACGCGCCGCATCGCCGCGAACCTCGGGGCGCCGGCGCTGCTCGTGGTGAGCGGCAACGGCCGCAGCCCGGCCGAGGTCCGGCAGGTGGCCGAGGTCGCGATCGGCGAGCTGCGGACCAACCACGCCCAGGTGATCGGCGTGGTCGCGAACCGGTGCACCGGCGACCTCGACGAGGTGCGCGCGGCGCTCGACGGCGACGTCCCCGCGTGGACGCTCCCGGAGGTGCCCGTTCCTCGTCGCCCCCACGGTCGGGCGCGCTCATGGAGGCCGTCGGCGGGCGGCTCGTCGTCGGCGACGAGCAGCTCCTGGCCCGCGAGGCGCTCGACGTCCTGGTCGGCGCGATGTCGTTCGAGCACCTGCTGGACCGGCTGTCCGACGGCGCCGTCGTCATCACCCCGGGCGACCGGATCGACGTCCTGCTCGGGCTGCTCACCGCGCACGCCGCCGTCGGCTTCCCGTCGCTGGCCGGGATCATCCTCAACGGCGGCTACTACCCGGAGGGGTCGCTCGGGCGGCTCGTGGAGGGCCTCGGCCAGCGGGTGCCGATCATCCGCACCGACCTCGGGACGTTCCGCAGCGCGAGCGCCGCCGGCCGCGACCCGGGGGCGGCTCTCCACCGACTCCCAGCGCAAGATCGACACCGCGCTCGCGCTGTTCGAGCAGCACGTCGACCCCGACGCCCTGTTCGCCCGGCTCGAGCTGCCGCGGCCGGAGGTCGTCACGCCGCTGATGTTCGAGTACGACCTGCTCGACCGCGCCCGGGCGCGACCGCAAGCACATCGTGCTGCCCGAGGGCGGCGACGACCGCATCCTGCGCGCCGCGAGCACGCTCCTGCCAGCGCGGGGTCGCCGAGCTGACCATCCTCGGCGACGAGACCGCGATCCGCGCCCGGGCGACCGAGCTCGGGCTCGCGCTCGACGACGCGCACGTCGTCGCCCCGCGACTCCGGTGAGCTGCACGAGCAGTTCGCCGCAGGAGTACACCCGCGCTGCGCGCCCACAAGGGCATGACCGTCGAGCGGGCCCGGGAGATCGTCGTCGTCGGTGTCGTACTTCGGCACGATGATGGTCCACCTCGGCCTGGCCGACGGGATGGTGTCCGGCGCGATGCACACCACCGCGCACACCATCAAGCCGTCGTTCGAGATCATCAAGACCGTGCCCGGGGGTCTCGATCGTCTCGAGCGTGTTCCTCATGTGCCTCGCCGACCGGGTGCTCGTCTACGGCGACTGCGCGGTCAACCCGGAGCCCGACCGCGGAGCAGCTCGCCGACATCGCGATCTCGTCGGCCGCCACCGCCGCGCAGTTCGGCGATCGAGCCGCGGATCGCGATGCTCTCGTACTCGACCGGGGCGTCGGGGACCGGCGCCGACGTCGACAAGGTCCGCACTGCGACCGAGCTCGTCCGCGAGCGCCGGCCCGAGCTCAACGTCGAGGGCCCCATCCAGTACGACGCGGCCGTCGACGCCTCGGTCGCGCGCACCAAGCTGCCGGACTCGGAGGTCGCCGGGCGGGCCACGGTGTTCGTGTTCCCCGACCTCAACACCGGCAACAACACCTACAAGGCGGTGCAGCGGTCCGCGGGGGCGGTCGCCGTCGGCCCGGTGCTGCAGGGTCTGCGCAAGCCGGTCAACGACCTGTCCCGCGGCGCGCTCGTCGCAGGACATCGTCAACACCGTCGCGATCACCGCGATCCAGGCCCAGGCGCTCGCCCGGGCGACGGCCGGCGCGTCCGACGCCGCCGTCACCCCGACCGACCAGGAGGTCACCGCATGAGCCTCGTCCCCGGGATCGGCGACCGGCCCGGCGCGCACAGCGCGCTCGGCGCGCACGGCAGCGTCCTGGTCATCAACTCCGGCTCGTCGTCGCTGAAGTACCAGCTGGTCGACCCGGTCGGCGGCGAGGCGATCGCGTCCGGGACTGGTCGAGCGGATCGGCGAGGCCGACGGCGTCCGTCACGGCACACGCTTCGCGGGCAACGACGACGCGAGCGCACCGGCCGGATCGCCGACCACGGCGAGGCGCTGCGCACCGCGCTCGAGCTGTTCGCGCGAGGTCGGGCCGGACCTCGCCGAGGCCCAGCGTGGTCGCCGTCGGGCACCGGGTGGTGCACGGCGGCGACGCGTTCTCCGCCCCGGCCGTGGTCGACGACGACGTCCTGCGCGGCGATCGCGGACCTGTCGCCGCTCGCGCCGCTGCACAACCCGGCGAACCTGCGCGGCATCGAGGTCGCGCGCGCAGCTGCTGCCGGACGTGCCGCACGTCGCGGTGTTCGACACCGCGTTCTTCCACACGCTGCCCGAGGCGGCGTCGACGTACGCGCTCGACCGGGAGGTCGCCGAGCGGCACGCGATCCGCCGGTACGGGTTCCACGGCACGTCGCACCAGTACGTCGTCCGGCACGGTCGGCGCGCGTCCTCGGCCGCCGGCTGGAGGACCTCAACCAGATCGTCCTGCACCTGGGCAACGGCGCGTCGGCGTCGGCGGTGCGCGGCGGCGTCGCGGTCGAGACGTCGATGGGCCTGACGCCGCTCGAGGGCCTCGTCATGGGCACGCGGACCGGGGACATCGACCCGGCGGTCGTCTTCCACCTGTACCGCAACGCCGGGATGTCGTCGACGAGATCGACGAGCTGCTCAACCGCCGGTCCGGGGTCAAGGGGCTGTCCGGGCGAGAACGACTTCCGCGAGATCCGCCGGCTCATCGGCGAGGGCGACGCCGGCGCCCGGCTCGCGATGGACGTCTACCTGCACCGGCTGCGCAAGTACATCGGCGCGTACCTCGCGCGTGCTCGGCCGGGTCGACGTCGTCACCTTCACCGCCGGCGTCGGTGAGAACGACCCGACCGTCCGCGCGGCGGCCGTCGCCGGTCTCGAGGGACTCGGCATCGCGATCGATCCCGAGCGCAACGAGGGCCCGAAGCGCGAGCCGACGATCATCTCCCCCGCCTGGACGTCCACCCTGGTCATGGTCGTGCCGACCAACGAGGAGCTCGCGATCGCCCGGCAGTCGCTCGCGGCGATCGGCACGCCCGCGGAGGAGGCCGACGACGACGTCGTCGTGACGGGGTAGCGCGGCGTCCTGGGCGGACCCGGCGACGGCCGCCTCAGGGGAGGCGGCCGGGCCGCCCCGGGCGGAGCTCCCACGCGATGCTCGCCAGGCCGAAGCCGACGGCGAGCCACCCGTTCACCGGACGCCCGTCGGCGAACGCCACGCCCGCCATCGCCCCGCTGGTCGGCGCGATGGCCGCGGCGCGCATCCACGGGCTCCACCCGGCGGGCCACTGCCACCACCGCCGACGTCGCGGTGCCCCGTCCGCGGCCGGCCAGTCGGCGACCGTCAGGGCCCGCCACCAGCCCTCCAGGGCACCGACCGGGCGCTGCACCCAGGCCCCCGGGACGTCGACGGTCCGCACCGGGTCGTCGAGGACGTCCGCGGCCACCGCCGGCAGCCCGAGTGCGGCGAGGAGCCGGGCGACGGCCGACGCGGGGCGGTCGGTGACGAGCAGCGCGCCGAGCTCGCGGATTCGGTGCGGGTCGTCGATGCCGAAGAGCGCTGCCAGCTCGTCCGCCCGTGCGGGCTCGACGACGAAGGAGCTCAGGGCCGCGCGGATCTCGGGGTCGGGGGTGCGGCCCGGCGGCGTCCGGGACGGGTCGACGAGGACCCACGGCTCGCGCCAGGTGTGCTGCAGCACGACCCCGGAGCGGTGGACGACGACGAAGCCGTGCTGCGACCCGACCGACCACAGCAGGAGCCGCGGGCTGCGGTCCGGCCACGCCGCGGCCGCGAACATCGACCCGGCGCCGTCCGCCGCCGCGGGTGCCAGCACCACGACGCCCTCGGCTCGCACCGCAGCCACCGGGACCCCGACCCCGCGCGCGATGAGCGGGAGGTCGGGCCGCGGCCAGCGGCCCACCACCACGCGCGACACCGGCCGGTGTGCCGCGGTGTCCACCGCAGGGAGCCCCACCTGGCCCGCCGGGGACGGGAAGGGTCCGGTGTCGAGCAGGACGTACCGGCCGATGTGCACCTCGGTGCCCAGCCGCCCGATCAGGTCGTGGCGGACGCTGTCCCAGCGCGCGTCGGCACTCAGCGCCGGGAACCTCGGGTCGTCGTCGTCGCCGAAGTCGTCGTCGCCGAAGTCGTCGTCGACGTCGACGTCGTCGACACCGTCGAGGTGGTCGGGCGGGACGTCGTGGTCGCCGGCGCCGGTGACCCAGCGCAGGAGCGTGCCGTCCCCGAACCCCGTCGTGACGCCGATGATCCAGCCCGGCGCGTCGACGGCGGCGCCGTCCATCAGCCCACCGACGAACCCGGCGTCCGCGAGCGCCGCCTGCACGGCCCCCACCGGGTCGTCGCCGAGTCCCGGGTGCCGGCGCACGGCGACGTAGACGTCGACCTCCTCGCCGTCCCACTCGCCGGGCGCGTCGGGGACGTCCGGTCGTGCGAACCGGTCGTCGACCGGCCGCTCGCGGGTCGGTCGGCCACCGGTCGCCGCCGGCACAGAAGGTGCGCCGCGCGCCGGGGCGTCCCGGTGCGCCGTCGGGTGGGCGGGCCAGACGTCCGGGGCCACAGCGACCGTCGACCGGACCGACGCACCGCGCCCGCCGTCCGCCGCCCGTGCCCGGCGGCGCCGAGCCGCCCCGAGGCCGAGCGCGCACGCGAGCGGGACGACGACGAGCCACCCCGAGCGCCCAGGGTGTGATCCAGAGGTCGAGCGCCTCGCCGACCGCCGGCCAGGCGAGCGCCTGCACCCGCACGACGTCGTCCACCGCGGCGTCGAACGTGCAGTCGACCTCGGCCTCGGCCGGCCGTGCGTCCCCGGCGACGGTCCAGGCCATGCGGCAGATCCCGGCGCCGTCGGTGGCGAGCACCGTCGCGCGCACGGGGGACCCGGCCGCGAAGACCCAGGCGGCGAGCACCACGGCGAGAACGGTGAGGGTCCACCAGACCCGTTCGCCGAGCGTCGTGCGGGGACGACGCCGGGTCTCCAGGAGGCCCGGGACGGGGTACCGGGTCGACTGCAGGGTCGACTGCAGGGTCGACTGCTGCTGCTCGAGGCGGTAGGGCACACCGTCACCATCGGCAGCGGCGGCGCCGGATCGAGGCGGGTCACCGGACGGGAGGTGCGCCCAACCGGTCGGCGAGGAAGCGGGTGACGGTCGCGACCGGCCCGGCCGGGTCCACCCCGTCGAAGCAGTGGTCCGCGCCGGCCACGACCTCGAGCACGACGTCGCTCGCCCCGGCGGCCACGAGCGCGTCCCGCAGCCGCACGCTCTGGTCGAGGGCGACGACCGTGTCGGCGTCGCCGCTGATGAGCAGCATCGGCGGGGCGTCCGCGCTGGCGTGGTGCACCGGGGAGGCCGCGGCGGCGATCGCCGGCGCCTGCTCCGGCGTCGCACCCAGCAGCCGGACCTCCGGGGAGTCGAGCAGCTGCTCGGGCGGCAGGTCCTCGCCGAGCTGCGCGGCGAAGTCGGTGACCCCGTAGAGGATCGCCGCGGCCGCGACGGCGTCGGGGGTCGCCGGGTCGGCGAGCTCGCTCCCGACGTCGCCCCGCAGCTCGGCGACCCCGCCCGTGAGCGCGATCATCGCCGCGAGGTGGCCGCCGGCACTCTCGCCCGCGACCCCGATCCGGTCGGGGTCGATGCCGAGCACCGCGGCACGCGACCGGACGAACCGGACGGCGGCCTTGACGTCGTGCAGCTGGGCCGGGTGGTGCGCCTCGGCGGAGAGCCGGTAGTCCACGGACGCCACCGCCAGCCCGGCCGCGAGGAGCTCGCCGAACAGCAGGTCGAGCGGCCAGTCGGCGGGCGGGAACCGCCGGTCACCCCACTCCCACCCGCCGCCGTGCACCCAGACGACGCACGGCACCGGCCCCGGCGCGCCGGTGGGGACGTGCACGTCGAGCAGCAGCGGGCGGAACCCGCGCAGGCTCGCGTAGACGACGCCGCGGTGGCTCGTCGTCCCGGCGAAGGTCGCCCGCACGTCGAGCGCCCCGATCGCCGGCCCGGTTCCCGTGCTCGGGCCCGCGGCCGTGGCCGTTCCCGCGCCCTCGCCCGTGCCCGCGGTCCGGCTGTCCGTCCCGTCGGTCATCGTCGTCCCCTCCCGTGTCGCCTCACGCCCGCCGGACGGCCTTCATCGCCCGCAGCAGCCCGGTCATGACGGCCGACGACCGTTCGCCGCCGATGGCGTACAGGCGGCCGATCCCGAAGCCGCCCGCGCCGAGCCGACCGGTCCAGGCGGGCGCGTACGCGGCCCGCTGGACCCCGACCGTCTGGGCCCGGGTCACCGCGGTGATGCTCTCGTTCCCGTGCCGGGCGCCGAGGCCCGAGTCCTTGAACCCGCCCTGCGGCGCCGCCACGCTGCCCCAGGCGGTCGCGTACCCGTCGTTGACGTTGACCGAGCCCGCGTGCACGCGGGCCGCGAGCGCCCGCCCGCGTGCGGTGGACCGCGTCCAGATGCTCGCGTTGAGCCCGAACGCGGTGTCGTTCATGGCCGCGACCGCCGCGTCGTCCGACCCGACCCGGGACAGCACGACGACCGGGCCGAACGTCTCGTCCCGCGCGACGGCGGCGTCGGCCGGGACGTCGGTGAGCACGGTCGGGTCGTGGAACAGCGGTCCGACGTCCGGCCGGGCGCCGCCTCCCGCCAGGACCCGCGCCCCGCGCCCGACGGCGTCCGCGACGTGCGCGGTCACGCGGTCGAGCTGGGCGGCGGACGTGAGGGAGCCGACGTCGGCGTCGTAGTCGAGGCCCGCACCCAGGGTCAGGGCCCGGGTCCGGCGCACGAACGCGGCGGTGAAGGCGTCGGCGACCGCGGTGTGCACGTAGACCCGCTCGACGGACACGCACAGCTGCCCGGTGCCGGAGAAGCAGGCCCGGACGGCGCCCTCCGCGGCGACCTCGACGTCGACGTCGTCGGCCACGTACAGCGGGTTCTTCCCGCCGAGCTCGAGGGTCACCCCCACCAGGCGGCGGCCCGCGGCGGCGGCCACCTCCCGGCCGGTGCGGGTGGACCCGGTGAAGCACACGTGGTCGACGGCGGCCACGACGGCGCCGCCCACCTCCGGCCCGTCGCCGACGACGACCTGCACCAGTCCGGCCGGCAGTCCGGCCGCCTCGAGCAGCTCGACCCCCCACAGCGCGGTGAGCACGGTGCGGCTGTCCGGCTTGAGCAGGACCGCGTTGCCGGCGACGAGCGCGGGGAGCGCGTCGCCGACCGCGAGCGTGAACGGGTAGTTGAACGGCGCGATCACCCCGACGAGACCGACCGGGTGGCGCAGCACCTCGGTCGACGAGAGCACCGGCACCAGGGGAGCCACCCGCCGCGGGGCGAGGTACCGCGCCGCCCGGAGTGCGTAGTGGCGGGCGACCTGGGCGACGTCCGCGACCTCCTCGAAGGCGCTCCCGCGCGACTTGCCGCTCTCGAGCTGGATGAGGTCGAGCGCCTGGCCCTGCCGGTCGAGCACGAGGTCGTGCAGCCGGCTCAGCACCGCGGCCCGCTCGGCGACCGGCGTGCCAGCCCAGGCGGGCTGCGCGGCCCGGGCGCGGGAGGCGGCCCGTCCGACGTCGGCAGCGGTCGACACCGGCACCCGCGCCAGGACCTCCCCGGTGGCCGGCGCGGCGACCGTCACGGTGCCGGCGTGCGGGTCAGCATCGAGCGCAGCCGACGAGGCGACCACCCGGGGCAGCAGGCGCTCGGCGAGGCCCGGCGGCAGGGACCGGCGCACCGGTCCCGTCCGGTCGACGACCGGGGTGGTCACGGCGTCGTCGGTCATGCGTCCAGGTTAGGTCCGTCCCGCCGGCGAAGGAGGGTGGCTCAGTGCGGCTGGTACGGCGAGACGACGACCTCGACCCGCTGGAACTCCTTGAGGTCGGAGTAGCCGGTCGTCGCCATCGCCCGCTTGAGGGCACCGATGAGGTTGAGCGTGCCGTCGGCGCGCCGACCCGGGCCGAAGAGGATCTCCTCGAGCGTCCCGGCCGTGCCGACGCTGACCCGCTCCCCGCGCGGCAGCTGCGGGTGGTGCGCCTCGGGACCCCAGTGCCATCCGCGGCCCGGGGCCTCGGACGCCCGCGCGAGCGCCGCCCCGAGCATGACGGCGTCGGCGCCGCAGCCGATCGCCTTGACCAGATCGCCCGACCGACCGACACCGCCGTCGGCGATGACGTGCACGTACCGGCCGCCGGACTCGTCCAGGTAGTCGCGGCGGGCCGCGGCGACGTCGGCCACCGCGGTGGCCATCGGCGCGTGGATGCCGAGCGAGACGCGGGTCGTGTGCGCGGCGCCGCCACCGAAGCCGACGAGCACGCCCGCCGCCCCGGTCCGCATGAGGTGCAGCGCTGCGCTGTAGGTCGACGCGCCGCCCACGACGACGGGCACGTCGAGCTCGTAGATGAACCGCTTGAGGTTGAGCGGCTCGGCGCGACCCGAGACGTGCTCGGCCGAGACCGTGGTGCCGCGGATGAGGAAGAGGTCGACTCCGGCGTCGACCACGACGGAGGAGAACTCCTGGGTGCGCTGCGGCGTCAGCGCGCCGGCCACGGTGACCCCGGCGCTGCGGATCTCGCGCAGCCGCTGGGTGATGAGGTCGGCCCGGACGGGAGCCCCGTAGAGCTCCTGCATCCGCGCCGTGGCGACGGCCCCGTCGAGGCCGGCGATCTCCGCGAGCAGGGGCTCGGGGTCGTCGTAGCGGGTCCACAGACCCTCGAGGTCCAGCACGCCGACCCCGCCCATCTTGCCCAGCGCGACCGCGGTCGCGGGGCTCACCACCGAGTCCATGGGAGCGGCGAGCACCGGCAGGTCGAAGTGGTAGGCGTCGATCTGCCAGCCGACCGAGACCTCCTCCGGGTCGCGCGTCCGCCGGGAGGGCACGACGGCGACGTCGTCGAAGGAGAAGGCGCGCCGTCCGCGCTTGCCACGACCGATCTCGATCTCGTTGCTCACCGGCACAGGCTACCGGCGCCGTCCGACACCCCCCGTCCGCGTCCGCCCATGCCCGACCGCCCGGGTGCGACGCAGCGCACCCGGGCGGGACGCCCGCGGAGGAGCCGGGGGCGTCGGCCGGACGTTCGCTCAGGAGAGCGCGGCGACCAGCGCCTTCGTGAACGCCGGCAGGTCGTCGGGGTTGCGGGACGTGATGAGGGTCCACTCCTGCGAGTCGTCGACGACGACCTCCTCGTCCACCCAGGTGGCCCGGGCGTTGCGCAGGTCGGTCGCCAGGCTCGGGTACGACGTCGTCGTCTTGCCGGCGATGACGTCCGCCTCGATGAGGGTCCACGGCGCGTGGCAGATCGCCGCGATCGGCTTGCGCTGCTCGACGAACGCCCGGATGAGGTTCTGCGCCGCGACGACGGTCCGCAGGGTGTCCGCGTTCACGGTGCCGCCCGGCAGCACGAGGCCGGCGAACTCCGCGGCGCTGACCTCGGCCAGCGTGCGGTCGACCGGGAACGTGCTCGCGGGGTTGAGGTCCCCGACGACGGCCTGCACCTCGCCGGCCTCCGGGGCGATGAGCACGGGGGTGCCGCCGGCGTCGATGACCGCCTGCCACGGCTCGGTCAGCTCGGGCTGCTCGACGCCGGCGTTGCTGGTCAGGAAGGCGACGGTGGTTCCGGTCAGGGTGGCCATAGGGCTCTCCTCGTCTCGCGCGGCGGCGTGGGGGCCGCCAGGGTTCGCTGGCCCCACCCTCACCCGGCCACTCCGCGGACGCATCCGCAGGCGCGGCCGTCGGCGGGCGTGTGGGTGGCCGGTGCGAGGGTGGTCCCAGCACACACGAGGAGGACACATGAGCTGGATCGACGGGCCCCTGCTGGGGTTCGACACCGAGACGACGGGCGTGGACGTCGGCACCGACCGGATCGTCACCGCCGCGCTCGTCCGGCGGGACGCCACGGGCACGCACGTGCGTACCTGGCTGGTCGCGCCGGGCGTCGAGATCCCCGCGGTGGCGACGGCGATCCACGGGGTGCCCACCGAGCACGCCGCGCGGTTCGGGCGACCACCGGCCGAGGCGCTGGCCGAGATCGCGGCCGGGATCGCGGCAGCCGCGCGCGACGGCGTCCCGCTCGTCGCCTACAACGCGGCCTTCGACCTGGGCCTGCTCGAGGCGGAGCTGCGCCGTCACGGGCTGCCGACCGTCCGGGACCGGCTCGGCAGCGAGGTGTCGCCCGTCGTCGACCCGCTGCTGCTCGACCGCTGCGAGGACCCGTCGCGCGAAGGTCGCCGGACGCTCGTCGACCTCTGCGGCGTCTACGGCGTGGACACCGGCCGCCTCCACACGGCCGACGTCGACGTCGTCGCGACGCTCGACGTGCTCGCCGCGATCGTGGCGCGCTTCCCGCACCTGGGCACCCTCGACCTGGCGGCCCTCCACGGCTACCAGGAGAACGCCCACCGGGCGTGGGTGGAGGGCCACGACGCCCGGCGGGCGGAGGAGGGCCGGCCGCCGACCGGCGTCGACCCGGCCTGGCCGCAGCCGACGGCCGCGAGCCCGGTGCCGGTGCCGGTGCCGGTGCCGGCGTGCCGGTGCGGTCGCTCGCCGGCGTCGGGTGAGGAGGAGCCGGGCGGCTACCGGCTGCCGTAGTTGGGCGCCTCGACGGTCATCTGGATGTCGTGCGGGTGGGACTCCTTGAGCCCCGCCGCCGTGATCCGGACGAACTGGCCGCGGGCCTGCAGCTCGGGGATGGTCCGTGCCCCGACGTAGAACATCGACTGGTGCAGGCCGCCGACGAGCTGGTGGGCGACGGCGCGCAGCGGCCCGCGGTACGGGACCTGGCCCTCGATGCCCTCCGGGACGATGTTCTCGTCGCTGGCGACGTCGGCCTGGAAGTAGCGGTCCTTGGAGTACGACACCCGGCCGCGCGACGCCATGGCGCCGAGGGAGCCCATGCCGCGGTAGTTCTTGAACTGCTTGCCGTTGACGAACACGAGGTCGCCGGGGCTCTCGGCGCAGCCGGCGAGCAGGGAGCCGAGCATCACGGTGTCCGCGCCGGCGACGAGCGCCTTGGCGATGTCGCCGGAGTACTGCAGGCCGCCGTCGCCGATGACCGGCACGCCTGCGGGGCGGGTGGCCTTGGCCGCCTCGTAGATGGCGGTGATCTGCGGGACCCCTACCCCGGCGACCACGCGCGTGGTGCAGATGGAGCCCGGACCGACCCCGACCTTGACCGCGTCCGCCCCGGCGTCGACGAGCGCCTGGGCACCCGCCCGGGTCGCCACGTTGCCGCCGATGACATCGACGCCCTGCGCCGCCGGGTCGGTCTTGAGCCGGTGGATCATCGAGAGCATCGCCTGGGCGTGCCCGTGCGCGGTGTCCACGACGATGATGTCGACGCCGGCGTCGACCAGGGCCATCGCCCGGGTCCAGGCGTCACCGAAGAACCCGACACCCGCGGCGACGCGGAGGCGTCCCTCGTCGTCCTTGGTGGCCCGGGGGTACTGCTCGGTCTTGACGAAGTCCTTGACCGTGATGAGCCCGGACAGCCGACCCTCGGTATCGACGATCGGCAGCTTCTCGATCTTGTGCTTGGCCAGCAGCGCGGCGGCGTCCTCGCGCGAGATGCCGACGGGCGCAGTCACCAGCGGCATCGCGGTCATGACCTCGTGCACGCGGCGGACGGCGAAGTCCGCGGGCGCGACGAACCGCAGGTCGCGGTTGGTGATGATGCCGAGCAGGCGGTTCTCGGCGTCCACGACGGGCAGGCCGGAGACCCGGTACTTGCCGCACAGCTCGTCGAGCTCGGCGAGGGTGGCGTGCGGGCCGACGGTCACCGGGTCGGTGATCATGCCGGACTCCGAGCGCTTGACCAGGTCGACCTGGTGCGCCTGGTCGTCGATCGACAGGTTCCGGTGCAGGACGCCGATGCCGCCCTGGCGGGCCATGGCGATCGCCATCCGCGCCTCGGTCACCGTGTCCATCGCCGCGGACAGCAGCGGGACGGCGACGTCGATGTTCCGGGTCAGCCGGGCGGTGGTGTCGACCTCGGACGGCACGACGTCGCTCTCCCCCGGGAGGAGGAGGACGTCGTCGTAGGTGAGGCCGATGAAGCCGAAGGGGTCGTGGGCCTGCGCGGGCTCGGGGGAGCCGAACTCGGTCATCCACCGATTCTACGCCGCGCTCCCGAGGCCACCGCCTGGCACGGACCCGGCCGGGGTCTCGACCCCGGCCGGGTACCGGCTCAGCGGATGAGCCCCCGACGGAGGCCGATCGCGACGGCCTGCGCGCGGTCGGACGCCCCCAGCTTGCGGAACAGCCGGCGGGCGTGGGTCTTGACGGTGTCCTCGGAGAGGAACAGGTCCGCCCCGATCTGCGCGTTGGACCGGCCGTTGCTCATGCCGGTCAGCACCTCGATCTCACGCTTGGTCAGCTCGGGCTTGGGCACCTGGGCGGTCGCCTGCTCGAGGTCCCGCTCGCGGGCCGGCTCGACAGTGCGCAGCGTGGCCATCGGCCGGCGCATCGCGTCACGGGCCGGGACCGGCACCGCGGGGAGCCGGGACGGCAGACCCGGAGCGGGGGCTCATCGGCGCGGCGAGCACGTGCGCGGCGACCGCGGCGAGCTCCGCGCGGCCCACGTCCGGCGCGACGAACCCGCGGGCACCGAGCGCGACGGCCCGGTCCAGCGCGATCTCGTCACCCGGCTGGGCGAGCATGACGACGGCGGCACCGATGTTCATGAGCCGGAGTCGTCGCATGGCTTCGACCGGTCCTGTCCCCGGCAGGTGCGCGTCGAGCAGCACCACGCTCGGGACCTGACGGCGCGCCAGGAGCAAGAGCTCCTCGCCGGACGCCGCTGCTCTCACCGGCGTCAGCGCGGGCACGCCCTGAGCGGCTGCCACCAGTCGCTCTCGCACGACCGGTGAGCCGTGACACACCACGACCCCTGTCATCTCATCGTTCCTTCCCGTCACGCCCGCGCCCGTCCTGGGCACAGGGGCCGGCGCCGGGAGCGGCGCCAACTCGTTCAAGGACCAATATCGACGCCGGTGTCCCCCGAATGAGTGTGGTCGACGGGTGAATACGGCCGTTCGGGTCACACACCGCCGCAGGGCCGTCGCCACCGCCCGCCCGGCCTGTGGACCACGGCCGGCGGCCGGTCCGGGCGTCCGTGCCGACACCTCATCGGCCGCCGAGCCCCGGGGTGGAGCGGTCAGCCGTTGCTGACGGCCAGCACCTCGTGCAGCAGCCCGGTGAAGCTCCGGGCCCGGTGGACCGAGTGGTCCAGCGGCAGCGTGGCGGCCGCCTCGTCGTCGACGAGACCGACGAACAGCGGCAGGGCGGGTTGGGCCGCGTGCAGCTCGCCGACGATCGAGAGGTCCGGGCTCGCCTGCTCACCGACGAGCACCACCGCGACGGGCTGGACCATCGCGGCGAGCTCGAGCACCCGGTGCCGGTCGACCGGCCCGGTCAGCACCCGCGCGTCCACGCCGCGGTCGGTGAGGGCTCCGGCCAGGGCGTGCAGCGCGAGCGGACGCGTGTGGCCGGGCGGCGCGAGCAGCAGGACGACGCGCTTCCCGACCGCGGCCAGCACCTCGGGCGGCACCCGGCGGTCGCGCAGCACCCCGAGCACGGCCGCGTCGAGCACCGCCTCGGGGTCCTGCCCGGCACGCGCCAGGGTGGTCCGGGCCGCCAGGTTCGTCGCGCGTCGGCTCGACCAGCCCGGTCCACCAGGTGCCGACGTCCCCGTCGGAGGACTGCAGGAGCGTCCGGCAGCCGCCCTCGTCGCCGCGCAGGGCCGCCTCGACCAGCGCCGCGGGGCTGGCCACCTCGGGCTGCCCGTCGGTCCGGTCGGCGGACGGCAGGATCCGGGCGCCGGTGTCGCCGGCGAGCGCGGGGTCGGCGTCCCGGGCGGCCCGGGCGGCCTCCGCCGGGGCGACCCCTTCGAGCGTGAGCCGGCGCATGACGAGCAGGCGCCCGACGTCGTCGGAGGTGTAGCGACGGTGGGAGCCGGCCGAGTGCTCGGACGGGCCCAGCCCGTAGCGGCGGTCCCAGGTCCGCAGGGTCGCCGGAGCCACGCCGAGCCGGCGGGCGACCGCGGCCACGGTCAGCGCGGGGGCGTCCGTGGCCGGCGTGGTGCGGAGCGGCCGGGAGCGTGCGGCGTCGTCGTCGCCCGCCCGGCCAGAGGTCATGACTCGATTGTGCCGACCCCACGGCGCGATCACCACCGGCGCCTCGGGCGCTCCCTCCGGGGCGTCCACCGACGGGTGATCGGCGCGACCTGCGACAACGCCGAGTCGAGATCCGATGAACTGGTTGCGAACAGGGGCTTGAACAACCTCTGGCGCGGTTGTAGCGTTCCGACCACCAGCGCAGCACCGGCTGGTACCGACATCAGCACCATGGCGGACCGCAGCCCCGGACGGGGCCGGCCGTGCATCGTCTAGGAGGCCCCCCGTGACCGAGATCTCGCGTCTGCCCGGACCGGTGATGGACCTGTGGGAGTGGCAGTTCGAAGGCGCCTGCCGTGACGCCGACGACACCCTCTTCTTCCACCCCGAGGGCGAGCGAGGCTCCGCCCGCCGCCGCCGCGCCGAGGCCGCCAAGGCCATCTGCGCGACGTGCCCCGTCATCAAGGAGTGCCGCGAGCAGTCGCTCAAGGTCCGCGAGCCGTACGGCGTGTGGGGTGGCCTCTCCGAGGACGAGCGCGCCGCGCTCCTCGCCAAGCCTGCCTCGGCCCGCGCGGCCGTCTGACCTCGGCCCCGCCTCCTGCGCAGCTCCCGCGCCCCCGTCCTCGCTCCGAGGCCGGGGGCGCGGTCGCGTCTGCGGCCAGTCCCCGACCACACCCCGCACCCCGGCAGCACGCCGGCGGAGCACCCCGGAGCACCGGGGAACGACAGCGCCCCCGCCACCGGAGGAACCGGGTGCGGGGGCGCTGTCGTGGCCGACCGGCGCGGAGCGCCGGGGACCCAGGGTCAGGCAGGTGTCACTTCTCGACGATCGCGAGGATGTCGCGGGCGGAGAGGATGAGGTACTCCTCGCCGGAGTACTTGACCTCGGTGCCGCCGTACTTGCTGTAGATGACCTTGTCGCCCACGGCGACGTCCAGCGGGACGCGGTTGCCGTTGTCGTCGATGCGACCCGGGCCGACGGCCAGGACCTCGCCCTCCTGGGGCTTCTCCTTGGCGCTGTCCGGGATGACCAGGCCGGAAGCCGTGGTCTGCTCTGCCTCGAGCGTCTTGACGACGATGCGGTCCTCGAGCGGCTTGATGGAGACCGACACTGCGGACCTCCCCCTTCGCGTGTGAGTTGCTGATGTCCGATGGAGCACCGTCAGCGCCGCGACCGCCGTCGCGGGGGTCGGCCGAGCACTGCCGTTGCGGTGGCGCCCCACCGGGAGCGCCACCGGCCACTCTAGGAACGCGTTAGCACTCGGTCAAGGCGAGTGCTAAACCGCGGACTTCTCGTCCCTGGTGGCGGCGACCACCGTGGCAGGATCGGCGCATGGACGCCGCGGGGCTCGCCAAGCTGCTCAGCCCGGAGGGCTGGGCGCTGCTGGACGCGCTGCCCCCGTACGACGAGGGGCGGACCATCGCCCTCTCGGAGCGGCTGCGGCGCGACGGCGTCGACCCGGACCTGGTCGCGGCGGCCCTCACCCAGTCCCGCCTGCGCGCCAAGGCGCACCCCAAGTTCGACTCGTTCGCCGACGCCATGCTGTTCACCCCGGCCGGACTCGAGCAGGCGACCCGGCTCGTCGTGGCCGCCCACCACGCGCGTCGCTACGTCGCCGCCGGCGTCACCACGGTCGCCGACCTCACCTGCGGCATCGGCGCCGACTCGCTCGCGTTCGCCGGCGTCGGGCTCCGTGTGCTCGCGATCGACACCGACGAGCTCACCGCGGCGCTGCGCCACCGTCAACCTCGCGCGCGTTCCCCGAGGCGCGAGGTGCGCCACGCCGACGGCCTCGCGCTCGACCTGCGGGCCGAGGGCGTGGACGCGGCTGTACGCCGACCCCGCGCGCCGGGTCTCCTCGGGCGCCGCGTCTTCGACCCGCCGCGTACGAGCCCCCGCTCGACGCCGTCCGCGCGCTCGCGGCGCAGGTCCCCGCGCTCGGCATCAAGGTGGGTCCCGGCATCCCGCACTCCGCGCTGCCGGCGGACGCGGAGACGCAGTGGGTCTCGGTGGACGGCGACGTCGTCGAGGCGGGGCTGTGGTTCGGTCCGCTGCGCACCGACCCCGATCCCGGGCACCCCGGTGGCTCCGGCCGCAGCGCGCTCGTCCTGCGCGGCCGCGAGGCGCACGTCGTGCACGACGCCGGCCTGGGTCACGCCGAGTCGGGGCCCGTCGGGGCGTACCTCTACGAGCCGGACGGCGCGGTGATCCGCGCCGGGCTCGTCGACCAGGTCGCCGCGGACGTCGTCGGCCGGCTCGTCGACCCGACCATCGCCTACGTGACGTCCGACGCGCTGCACCCGACCCCGCTCGCGACCGCGTACCGCGTGCTGGACGTCCTGCCCTTCGGCCTCAAGCGGCTGCGCACCTACCTGCGCGAGCGTGGGGTCGGCCGGCTGACCATCAAGAAGCGCGGGACCGCGGTCGTGCCGGAGCAGCTCCGCAAGCAGCTCGACCTGCGCGGCGCGGTCGAGGCGACCATCGTCCTCACCCGCGTCGGCGGGACCCAGCAGGTGCTCGTCGTCGACCCGGTGCTCTAGGAGGTCCCCGTGCAGATCCCGTTCGCGCACTCCGAGCGGTCCAGCGTCGGCGTCGAGTGGGAGCTCGCGCTGGTCGACGCCGACTCGGGCGACCTCCGGCAGGTCGCCGCGACCGTGCTGGACGCGCTGCGACCGGCCGACGGCGGGGAGCACCCCCACGTCCGGCAGGAGCTGCTGCTCAACACCGTCGAGATCGTGTCCTCGGTGTGCCGGACGGTCGCGGGAGGCGGGCGCCGACCTGCAGCGCGCGATCGACGAGGTCCGGACGATCACCGACCCGCTGCGGGTCGAGCTCATGTGCGCGGGCACGCACCCGTTCGCGCAGTGGGCCCACCAGAAGGTCACCGACAAGGAGCGCTACGCGACGCTCATCGACCGCACCCAGTGGTGGGGCCGGCAGATGCTCATCTACGGCGTGCACGTCCACGTCGGCATCGAGGACCGGGCCAAGGTGCTGCCCGATCTCGCGCGCGATCCTCACCGCCCTGCCGTACCTGCAGTCGCTGTCCGCGTCGAGCCCCTTCTGGGGCGGCAAGGACACCGGGTACGCGTCGAACCGGGCGCTGATGTTCCAGCAGCTGCCGACCGCCGGGCTGCCGTTCCAGTTCGAGCGGTGGGAGCAGCTCGAGGGGTACGTCGCGGACATGATGCACACCGGCGTCATCGACCAGTTCGACGAGATCCGCTGGGACGTGCGGCCCTCGCCCCGGTTCGGGACGCTGGAGATGCGGATCTGCGACGGCGCGACCAACCAGCACGAGCTGCATGGCGCTCGCCGCGCTCATGCACTGCCTGGTCGAGCACTTCTCGACGATGCTCGACGAGGGCCGCGAGCTGCCGGTCATGCCGCCGTGGTTCGTCCAGGAGAACAAGTGGCGCTCGGCGCGCTACGGCATGGACGCGATCATCATCCTCGACAAGGCCGGCGACGAGGAGCTCGTGACCGACGCCGTCCGCGCCTGCGTGCGCGAGCTCGAGCCGACCGCCGACGCGCCTCGGCTGCACCACGGAGCTCGACGGCGTCCACACGATCCTCGAGCGGGGCGCCTCCTACCAGCGCCAGCGCGCCGTCGCGCGGCTGGCCGGCGGCGAGCTCGACGCCGTCGTGGCGTCCCTGGTCGCGGAGATGAGGGCCGGCAAGCCGCTGTGAGCGCTCAGGCGGTGACCTGGGTCAGACGGTGACCCGGGTCAGCGGCATCGAGGAGTCCACCGGCAGGTCCAGCCGGGACGGGTCGAGCCCGCGCCGGACGGCGGCCGCGCCGAGCGCGGCGATCATCGCGCCGTTGTCGGTGCAGTAGCGGATCGGCGGGATGCGCAGGTCGATCCCCGCCTCCGCGCACCGCACCGCCATGAGGTCGCGCAGCTGCGAGTTGGCGGAGAAGCCCCCGCCGACGACGAGCGTGGTCACGTCGTGCCGGCGGCAGGCCGCGATGGTCTTGGCGGTGAGGACGTCGGCGACCGCGAAGGCGAACGACGCGGCGACGTCGGGCACGGGGACCGCCCGGCCGGCGTCCTGGCAGCGCCTCGACCCAGCGGGCGACCGCCGTCTTGAGGCCGGAGAACGAGAAGTCGTCCGCGTGCCGGGCCTGGTCCTTGGCGGCGGTGAGCCCGCGCGGGAACCGGATGGCCGTCGGGTCGCCCTCGCGCGCAAGGCGGTCGATGTGCGGCCCGCCCGGGTAGGGCAGCCCGAGGAGCCGGCCGACCTTGTCGAAGGCCTCCCCGGCGGCGTCGTCGAGCGTGGAGCCGAGCTCGGTGACGTCGGTCGCGATGTCGTCGACGAGCAGCAGCGACGAGTGGCCGCCGGAGACGACGAGGGCCATGACGCGCTCCGGGAAGGGGCCGTGCACGAGCTCGTCGACCGCGGCGTGCCCGATGACGTGGTTGACGCCGTACAGCGGGACGTCGAGCCCGATCGCGAGCGCCTTGGCGGCGGCGGCCCCGACCGTGAGCGGGCCGACGAGGCCCGGTCCGGCGGTCACCGCGATCGCGTCGACGTCGCCCAGCTCGACCTGCGCGGTCTCCAGCGCCCGGCGCAGCGTCGGGATCATGGCCTCGAGATGGGCCCGCGAGGCGACCTCGGGGATGATCCCGCCGAACCGCGCGTGCTCGTCCATCGAGCTGGCGACGGCGTCCACCAGCAGCTCGTCGCCACGGACGAGCGCGACGCCCGTCTCGTCGCACGAGGTCTCGATGCCGAGGACGAGCGGGAGAGCCATGCGGTCAGGGTAGTCGCGGCCGGGACGTCCCCCCGGCGGGTGACGGACGCCACACGCCTCCCCGGGCATCGCCGGCTCGCCGGGACGCGTTCTGCCGGCATGACGACCGAGACCTTCTCCCTGGCCGAGCTCGAGTTCACGCCGACCGGCCTGGCCGTCGGCGAGGAGGTCGCCGACCTGCTGTTCCGCGAGGCCCGGACGGTCAACACGTTCGCCGACGGCGAGGTGACCGACGAGCAGGTGCGCGCCGTGTACGACGTCGTCCGCTGGGGCCCGACGATGATGAACACCGTCCCGATGCGGATGCTGCTCGTCCGCACGCCCGAGGCCCGCGGGCGCCTCGCCGAGCACATGGCCCCGGGCAACCGCGACCGCGTGCTGGCGGCGCCGCTGACGATCGTCGTCGCCGCGGACCGCGACTTCCACGAGCACCTCGACGTGCTGGTCCCGCACCTGCCGGACGCGCGCGACAAGTTCGCCGACGCCGAGGCCCGCGAGACGATCGCCCGCTCGTCGGCGCTGCTGCAGACCGGCTACCTCATCGTGGGGCTGCGGGCCGCGGGGCTGCACGTGGGCCCGATGGGCGGCATGGACGCCGCCGGCATCGACGCCGAGCTCTTCGCCGACAACGGCTGGCGCACGGTCCTCGTGCTCAACGTCGGCACCCCGGCCGGCCCGGAGTCCGTCCGTCCCCGCGCGCCGCGGCTCGAGTTCGACCAGGTCGCCGCGGTCGTCTGACCGGCGCGAGCGTCGGCCGGGACCGGCGCGCGTCGGCCTGCCCGGCCGAGCCCGCCGGGACCGGCCCGGTCACCCGGTCGGTCAGCCCGGGTCGGGACCGACGGCCACGGGCCGGTGCGGGTCATGGGACCACTGCGACCACGAGCCGGGGTACAGCGACGCGGTGACGCCGACGGCCGCGAGCGCGGCGACGTCGTGTGCCGCGGTGACGCCGGACCCGCAGTACACGGCGGTCGGGGCGTCCGGGGTCACCCCGAGAGCCACGAACCGCTCCCGCAGCGCCCCGGGCGCCAGGAAGCGCCCGTCGTCGGTCAGGTTGCCCGCGGTCGGCGCGCTGACGGCGCCCGGCACGTGCCCGGCCCGCGGGTCGACCGGCTCGACCTCGCCGCGGTACCGCTCGGCGGCCCGGGCGTCGAGCACGACCCCGGCACCCGACCCGGCGAGTGCCGCGACGTCGTCCGCCTCGACGGTGGGCAGCGCCCCGGCCCGCAGGACGGCGTCGCCCGCAGGGGGCACCACGTCGCCGGCCTCCAGCGCGCCCCCGGCGGCGACCCAGGCCGCGAGGCCGCCGTCGAGCAGGCGGACGTCGGTCAGTCCCGCCCACCGCAGGAGCCACCACGCGCGCGCGGCGGACGTCCCCCCGACCGCGTCGTAGGCCACCACCGGCACGCCGGCGGTCACGCCCCAGCGCCGGGCGGCCTGCTGCAGGTCCGCGAGCTCGGGCAGGGGGTGCCGGCCGCGTGCCGGGGACGGCGCCGCGGCGAGCTCGGTCTCCAGGTCGACGTAGACGGCGCCCGGCACGTGCCCGGCGGCATGCTGCTCGCGGCCGTCGGTCCGCCCGAGCGCCCACCGGACGTCGAGCACGACGACCGGGTCGTCCGCCTCGATCGTCGCCCGCAGCTCCGCGACGTCGACGAGGACCGTGTCGCGGGGGTCCGGGTCGCGGGGGTCGCGGGGGTCGCGCGGGTCCGGTGCGCCGGGGGCGGCGGTCATCGTTCGTCCCGGACGAGGTCCGGCGGCGGCTCGGCGCCGGCGCCGGCGCCGGCGCCGGCCGCAGGTCGAGCCGCATCGTCCAGGCGTCGGCGTTCTCCGGCTGGTAGTACCCACGCCGGCGGGCCAGCGTGACGAAGCCGAACCGCCGGTAGAGCGCGAGCGCGGGCTCGTTGTCGACCCGGACCTCGAGCAGGACGGAGCCCGCCCCGAGCTCCCGGGCCCGGTCCACGAGGGCACCCAGCAGCAGCCCACCGGTCCCCCGGCCCTGCTGCGCGACGGCGACGCCGATCGTCATGACCTGCGCGTCGTCGCCGTCGAACCACAGGCCTGCGTAGCCGACCACGCTCGTCCCGCCGAGCGGTCCCCGCTCGACGGCCGCGACGTACCAGCGGTCGGGGCCGGCCAGCTCCTCGTCGAGCATCGCCGCCGACCACGCCGCCGCGCCGAACAGCTCGCGCTCGAGACGGACCAGCACGGGCAGGTCGGCCGCGGTGAGCGGCCGGAGCTCGTGACCCGGGCTGGCCGCCGTCCCGCTCGGGACGACGTTCATCGGGTGCTCGTCGGGTGCTCGACGGCCGCCTCGTCGGCGGCCCGCCGGCTCATCCGGTGGCCCGCTTGCGGGCACCGGGCTCCATGACGTCGGGGCGGCGCAGGTAGAGCGGCTCCGTCGGCAACGCGAGACCGCGGTCGCGGCGCACGAGCGCGAGGCGGGCCAGCACCGACGGCTCCGGGTCGAGAGGCCCGCCGGGCGCCGCCGGGAGCGCCTCCGGGTACAGCGCCGTCCCCCGACCGACGACGACGGCGCCACCCACGACGCCGTCCGCGGCCAACCGGTCCGGCCGGTCCACCCCGGGCCCGCCGAGGAGCTCGACGTCATCGTCCGGCGCGACGCGGTAGCGCGCCCAGTAGACCTCGCGGCGTCGGGCGTCGGTCGCGACGACGACCTCCGTGCCGGGCGCCAGGCCGAGGTCGGCGGCGGCCTGCGCCGCGAGCGCATCGAGGCTGCACACGCCGAGCACCGGGACGCCGAGCGCGAGCGCGAGCGTCCGCGCGGTGACCAGCCCGACGCGCAGCCCGGTGAACGGGGCCGGACCCGTGCCGACGACGAGGGTGGTGACCGCGCGGCGGTCGAGCCCGGCGTCGGCCAGCACCTCGGTGATCATCGGGCCGAGCAGCTCGGCGTGCCGGCGCTCCTCGGTGACGCGGCGGCCGGCGATCGGCTCGCCCGCGTCGGTGGTCAGCGCGACCGCGACGGCGGCCGAGGTGTCGAGGGCGAGGACGGGCACGCGCGTCAGCCTACGACCGGCAGGACGACGTCGGCCCAGCGCGGTCCGACCGCGCGGACCTCGACCACGCGGGCTCCCGCCGAGGCGTCCTCGTCGTCGGACACGTCGCCCCGCGGCCGACGGAGGGTCACCTCCAGCCGGTCCGCGGCGAGCGCCTCGACCAGCCCCTCACCCCACTCGACGACGGTCACCGAGTCCTCGAGGCTCGTGTCGAGGTCGAGCGCGTCGAGCTCCTCGAGCGACCCGAGCCGGTAGGCGTCGACGTGCACGAGGTCCGGCCCGCTCACGAGCGACGGGTGCACGCGGGCGATGATGAACGTCGGCGACGCGACCTGCCCCCGGACGCCGAGACCGGCGCCGATGCCCTGGGTCAGCGTCGTCTTGCCCGCGCCGAGGTCGCCGGTGAGGACGACCAGGTCGCCCGGCCGCAGCAGCGTGGCCAGGCCCGCGCCGAACGCGCGGGTCGCGTCGGCGTCGTGCAGGGTCGCGGTCCGCACGTCGAGGCTCACGCGGCACCCCGCCCGGCCGGCACCGCGTCGAGGTCCGGGGCGGCCTCGCCCCGGTCGGCCCCGCCCGCCGCGCCGGAGGATGCCGCACCAGCCGTCGTCGCGCCGGAGGACGCCGCCTCCGACGACGTCGCGTCCGACGTCGCCTCGGAGTCGACGTGCAGGCGCGGCACCCGGGCACCGACCCGCGTGACGATCTCGTACGAGATCGTGCCGGCGGCCCGCGCCCAGTCCTCGGCGGTCGGCTCGCCGCCGGCGCCGGTCCCGAACAGGACGACCCGGTCCCCCGCGACGGTCCGACGCGTCCGGACCCAGGTCGAGGACGAACTGGTCCATGCACACGCGCCCGGCGACGCCGAGCCGCCGGCCCCCGACGGCGACCGGCCCCCCGAGGCGCCCGTCCGACCCGGACGCGTGGCGCGGGACGCCGTCGGCGTAGCCGATCGGCACGACCCCCAGCACGGTGTCCACGGTCGTCGTGTAGGCGTGCGCGTAGGAGACCCCGTGCCCGGCGGGGACCCGCTTGACCGTGGCGAGCTCCGCCTCGAGCGTCATGGCGGGCGTCAGCCCGTAGCGCTCGGGACCGGCGAGGTCCGGGACCGGGGACAGCCCCCAGACCGCGAGGCCCGGCCGCACCAGGTCGTAGTGCACCGACGGGTTGGTGAGGGTCGCGGCCGAGTTCGCGAGGTGGCGCACCTCGAGGGTCGCGCCGGCACCCTCGACGAGCCGGACCGCCTCGGCGAAGACCTCCGCCTGCCGGCGGACGGTCGGGTGCTCGGGCTCGTCGGCGAAGGCGAAGTGCGACCACACCCCGGTGAGCCGGACGGCGCCCTCGGCCTGCGCGCGCAGGGCGGCGTCGAGCACGCCCGGCAGGTCCGCCGGCATGAGGCCGTTGCGACCGAGCCCGGTGTCGACCTCGAGGTGGACCCGCGCGGTCCGGCCGGTCCGGCGGGCCGCGGCGACCACCTCGTCCAAGGCCCAGGGCGCGGCGACCGAGACGTCGACGTCGGCGTCCAGCAGGTCCGCCAGGGGTGCGCCGGGTGCGTAGAGCCAGGTGAGGATCCGCGCGGTCAGGCCGCCGGCCCGCAGGGCCAGGGCCTCGTCGGGCTGGGCGGCGCCGAGCCAGGTCGCCCCGCCCGCGACGGCGGCGCGGGCGCACGGCAGCAGACCGTGCCCGTAGGCGTCGGCCTTGACCACCGCCATCACCTGGGCGGTCGGCGCGTGCGCGGCGAGGGCGCGGACGTTGGCGCGGACGGCCGCGAGGTCGACGACGGCCCGGGCGGGGTACGTGCTCACGCGGGCCAGTCTCCCACCGGTCACGACCGCAGCAGCGCGGCCACCGTCCCCGGCAGGGCGTCGGCCACCGCGAGCGCGTGCACCGGACCGCCGGGGCTCGCCCGGTGCGCCGCCCGGCCGTGCACGAGCGCCGCCGCGGCGGCCAGGGCCGCGGCCAGCGGCGGGTCGGCCAGGACGTCGGCGGACCGGCCGGCGAGCAGCGTGCCGAGCAGGCCGGCCAGCACGTCGCCGGCCCCCGCGGTCGCGAGCCAGGCCGGCGCGTCGGCCTGGCTCCAGACCGACCCGCCCGCCCCGGCCACGACCGTCGTCGGGCCCTTGAGGAGGACGGTCGCCCCGGTGAGGTCGTGCGCGCGCCGGGCCCACCGCAGCGGGTCGGCCTCGACGCCGGACCGGTCGACGGGCTCCCCCCGGCCGGCGAGCAGCGCGGCGAGCTCGCCGGCGTGCGGGGTCACGACGACCCACGGCCGCAGGTGGTCGGGCAGCAGGGTGAGGCCGCCGGCGTCGACGACGGCCGGCAGCCCCTCGCCGAGCGCCGCCGCGAGCGCGTCCCGGACGCGACCCGCCTGCTCGTCGTCGCCGGGGTCGACGCCCGGGCCGAGCACCCAGGACTGCACGCGACCGTCCCCGGCCACCGCCTCGGGCCGCGTGGCGAGCACGCGCCCGCGTCACCGGGTCCGGCCCGAGGTACCGGACCATCCCGGCACCGGCCTGCACGGCACCGCTCACCGCGAGGACGGCGGCTCCCGGGTAGCGTCGCGGTGCCGGCCACCACCCCGACGACGCCGCGGGTGTACTTGTGCGCGGCCGCGCCGGGGACCGGCCACAGGTCCGCCGCGTCCGCGCCCCCGAGCCGGGCGACCACCGGGTCGTCCGCCTCGGCAGGTCCAGCCCGATGTCGACGAGCTCGCACCGTCGCCGGCGAGCGCCCGGTCGCCGGCGGCAGCAGCAGCCCGGCCTTGACCGCACCGAACGTCACCGTGAGGTCGGCGGGCAGCACCGGTCCCGGGCACGGGCGCCGTCGTCGACGCCGATCCCGCTCGGGACGTCGACGGCGACGACGTCGGGCACGCCCGGTGCGGCGTCGTCGGCCAGCAGCTCGGCCAGCAGGGTGACGACCTCGGCCGCCTCGGCGCGCAGCGCACCGCGCGCACCGATGCCGAGCAGCCCGTCCAGCACGACGTCGGCGGCGACGCACTCCGCGAGCGCGTCGCCGACCCAGACCCGGCGCCCCGGGCCGTCGTCGACCACGGTGAGCACGCGTCCCCCCGCGTCCCGCAGCGCGGCGAGGCCGGCGGGGTGCACGGCGGCGGCGGTCGCCACCGCCGTGACGGCCACCCCGCGCAGGGCGAGCTCTGCGCCCGCGTGCAGCGCGTCACCGCCGTTCGAGCCCGGCCCGACCAGGGCGACGACGCCCGCGCCGCGGACCGCGACCACGCCGGTCGCGCAGGAGCCGCGCGACCCGGACCGCGAGCGCGAACGATGCGCGCTCCATGAGCGCGCCCTCCGGCCCCGCGGCGAGCAGCGGCTCCTCGGCGGCCCGGACCTGCGCCGCGGTGTACCCCAGGATCACGCGCTCATCATGCCGGGGCGGGACGGCCCGTGCCCGGGACGGGCGGCGGGGGGGTCGGGGACGACGGGCGGGCACGCGCGGCCGCGGGTAGATTCCGGACCCATGCGATTCGGACTCTTCATCCCCCAGGGCTGGCGCCAGGACCTCGTCGGCATCGACCCGAGCGAGCACTGGTCGGTGATGCACGGCCTCGCGAAGCACGCCGACGACGGCGACTCCTTCGAGTCGATCTGGGTCTACGACCACTTCCACGCGGTCCCCGAGCCCAACGGCGAGGCGACGCACGAGGCCTGGAGCCTCATCTCGGCGCTACGCGGCCAGCACCACCCGGGTGCGGCTCGGCCAGATGTGCACCTGCATGGCCTACCGGAACCCCGCCTACCTCGCGAAGGTCGCGGCGACCGCCGACGTCATCAGCGGCGGCCGGGTCGAGATGGGCATCGGTGCGGGCTGGTACGAGCACGAGTGGCGCGCGTTCGGGTACGGGTTCCCGACCGCCGGTGAGCGGCTCGCGATGCTCGACGAGGGCGTGCAGATCTTCGAGCAGCTCTGGCGGACCGGGACCGCGACCTTCCAGGGCAAGCACTACCTGGTGGACGGCGCCCAGCTGTCGCCCGCTGCCGCTGCAGAAGGACGGCCCGCCGCTGTGGATCGCCGGCGGCGGCGAGAAGAAGACGCTGCGGATCGCCGCGCAGCACGCGGCGTACACCAACTTCGACGGCACCCCCGAGGGGTTCGCGCACAAGTCCGAGGTGCTGCGCGGGCACTGCGAGACCCTCGGCCGGGACTTCGGCGAGATCGTCCGGTCGGCCAACTACAACGTGGTGATCGGCCGCAGACCAGGCCGAGGTCGACGAGCGGTTCGCCTGGATCGAGGACCACCTGCGCGCCTCGGTGCCGGCCAAGGCGGACAGCACGCTGGCCGACCTGCGCAACGGACCGCTGGTCGGCACGCCCGAGCAGATCGTCGAGAAGCTCACCGAGCTGGAGGGCCTCGGCATGACCTACGCGATCACCTACTTCGCGGAGGCCGCCTACGACCGCTCCGGCATCGAGCTGTTCGAGAGCGAGGTCGTCCCCGCGCTGGGCGGCTGAGCCTCCCCCGCGCGCCCCGCACCCGATCAGCGGGGCGCGCCGAGGCGAGGGCGTTCCCGAGGAGGCTCTCGCCCACGTGCGACGTCGCGCCGCGATGGCCCACCAGGCCGTGCAGGAGCACCGGCTCTCCCGGCTGACCGAGGACGCGGGGACTCCCGGCACCCCGGCGAGGTGCTCGATCGCGCGGGCGCTCGACCCCGCCCCGCCTACGCCGGGTCGCCCTCCGCGATCGCGACGGCGGAGGCGATGCCCGCGTCGTGGGACAGCGAGAGGTGGAAGCGCGCGATCCCGAGCTCGTCGGCCCGGGCCGCGACGCTCCCGATGACCTCGACCACGGGCTGCGCGCCGAGCCGGGCGCCGGCACGGTCGCGTGCTGCCAGTTCAGGCCGACGGGCGCACCGAGCACCTTGGCGATCGCCTCCTTGGCCGCGAACCGCGCGGCGAGCGAGGACGCCGGCAGGTCGCGCTCCTCCGGCGGTGAAGAGCCGGCCCGCAGCCCGGGCGCCCGCTCGAGCGTCGCCAGGAACCGGGCGATGTCGACGACGTCGATCCCCACGCCGATGATCACGCGCGGTCCCAGCCCGTCTCCGGGTCCGGTCGTCGGGGTCACTCGACCGTGACGGACTTGGCGAGGTTGCGCGGCTGGTCGACGTCGAGGCCCTTGGCGGTGGCGAGCTCGCACGCGAAGATCTGCAGCGGCACGACGGCCAGCAGCGGCGAGAGCAGGGTCGGGCGACTGCGGGATCCGGAAGACCACGTCGGCGAACGGCACGACGGCGTCGTCGCCGTCCTCGGCGATGACCAGGGTGCGCGCGCCGCGGGCCCGGATCTCCTGGATGTTGGAGATGACCTTGGAGTGCAGCGAGTCCCGGCCGCGCGGGCGACGGCACGATGACGAAGACCGGCTGGCCCTCCTCGATGAGCGCGATCGGGCCGTGCTTGAGCTCGCCGGCGGCGAAGCCCTCGGCGTGGATGTAGGCGAGCTCCTTGAGCTTGAGCGCGCCCTCGAGCGCGACCGGGAAGCCGACGTGCCGACCGAGGAACAGCACCGACGGGACGTCGACCATCGAGCGGGCGGTCGCGCGGACCTGCTCGCCGCGGTCGATGACCGTCTGGATCTTGTCGCGGCATGGCGCGCAGCTGGTCGAGGATCTCGACGATCTCGTCCGGGAACTTGTTGCCGCGCAGCTGCGCCAGGTACAGGCCCGAGCAGGTAGGCCGCGGTGATCTGCGACAGGAACGCCTTGGTCGAGGCGACCGCGATCTCGGGGCCGGCGTGCGTGTACAGGACGGCGTCGGACTCGCGCGGGATGGTCGAGCCGTGGGTGTTGCACGATCGCGAGCACCTTCGCGCCCTGCTCGCGCGCGTGCCGGACCGCCATGAGCGTGTCCATGGTCTCGCCGGACTGCGAGATCGCGACGACCAGCGTGCGCGGGTCGACGACGGGGTCGCGGTACCGGAACTCGTGCGCCAGCTCGACCTCGACCGGGATGCGGCACCAGTGCTCGATCGCGTACTTGGCCACGTGCCCGGCGTAGGCGGCGGTGCCGCAGGCGACGACGACGATCTTGTCGATCGACGCGCAGCACGGACTCCTCGATGCGCAGGTCGTCCAGCACGAGGTCGCCGGCGAGGTCCGTCCGGCCGAGCAGGGTGTCCGCGACCGCCTGCGGCTGGTCGTGGATCTCCTTGTCCATGAAGGACGCGAAGCCGCCCTTCTCCGCGGCGGCGGCGTCCCAGTCCACGGTGTACCGCGCGGCGCTCGGCGGGCGCGCCGTCGAAGTCGGTGACCGTCGACGTCGTCGGGGGTGAGCGTGACGACCTGGTCCTGGCCGAGCTCGAGCGCCTCCCGGGTGTGCGCGATGAACGCGGCGACGTCGCAGCCGAGGAAGTTCTCCCCGTCGCCGAGCCCGACGACGAGCGGCGAGTCGTGCCGCGCGCCGACGACGACGTCCGGCTGCGTCGGCGTGCACCGCGAGCAGGGTGAACGTGCCCTCGAGGCGGCGGGCGACGGCGCGCATCGCCTCGGTCAGGTCGCCGGTCGTCGCGTACGCGCGGGCGAGCAGGTGCGCGGCGACCTCGGTGTCGGTCTCGGAGCAGGAACTCGACGCCGTCGGCGAGCAGCTCGGCCTTGAGCACGCGCGAAGTTCTCGACGATCCCGTTGTGGATGACGGCGAGCGGCGCCGGCGACGTGCGGGTGGGCGTTGACGTCGTTCGGCGCCGCCGTGGGTCGCCCAGCGGGTGTGGCCGATCGCCGCGGTCGCCGCCGGGCAGCGGGTGCGCCTCGAGCTCGCCGACGAGGTTCGCGAGCTTGCCGGCCTTCTTGGCGGTCGCCAGCCCGGAGCCGTCCGGGGAGACGAGCGCGACGCCGGCCGAGTCGTACCCGCGGTACTCCAGGCGGCGCAGCCCCTCGAGGACGACGTCGAGCGGCCGGTCGCTCGGCCTGCTGGGTCCCGACGTATCCCGACGATTCCGCACATGGCGCGCGAGTCTACCGGCGGGCCGTCGCGCCGCCCCGGGCCCGCGACACGGCGGCACGCGCCATCGGGCAGGATTGGCCCGTGCCCGTCCCCGTGCCGCTCCGTGGCGCCCGTGCCGTCGACGAACGTGCGAGCTCGCCGCCGTCGCACCCCCGTACGTCGAGCTCGACCGGGAGGCGTGGACCCGGCTGTCCGGGTCCACCCCGCTGCCGCTGACCGACGCGGACGTCGAGCACCTGCGCGGGCTCGGGCGACCCGATCGACCTCGCCGAGGTGGACGCGGTCTACCGGCCGCTGTCCCGGCTGCTCAACCTGTACGTCGAGGCGACGCACCACCTGCACGAGGCGTCGTCGACCTTCCTGCGCGAGGACTCCGGCGGCACGCCGTACGTCATCGGGGTCGCCGGGTCGGTCGCCGTCGGCAAGTCGACGACGGCGCGCCTCCTGCGCGAGCTGCTCGCCCGCTGGCCGCGAGACCCCGCGCGTCGAGCTGGTCACCACCGACGGCTTCCTGCTACCCGAACGCCGAGCTCGAGCGGCGCGGCCTCATGGCCCGCAAGGGCTTCCCGGAGTCCTACGACCGGCGCGCGCTGATCCGGTTCCTCTCCGAAGGTCAAGGCCGGGCAGGCCCGAGGTGCGCGCGCCCCGGTCTACGACCACCTCACCTACGACATCGTCCCCGGCGGCGAGGTCGTGGTGCGCCGGCCGGACGTGCTCATCGTCGAGGGCCTCAACGTGCTGCAGCCGGCCCGCGCCGCCGGCTCCGGCGGCCTCCGACCTCGCGGTGAGCGACTTCTTCGACTTCTCGATCTACGTCGACGCGCGGACGTCCGACGTCCGGCAGTGGTACGTCGACCGGTTCCTGTCGCTGCGCCGGACGGCGTTCGCGCGGCCCGAGTCGTACTTCCGCCGCTACGCCGATCTCTCCGACGACGAGGCGGTCGCCCGGGCCGAGCAGATCTGGGACTCCATCAACGCGCCGAACCTCGTGCAGAACATCCTGCCGACCCGCAGCCGGGCGACGCTCGTGCTCACGAAGGGCGCGGACCACGCCGTCCAGCGGGTGCGCCTGCGCAAGCTCTGACCCCGCGCAGGAGCGGCGCACGCCGTGGCGACGCCGCCTGGCCCGGTCACGGGCCGGCCGGGGCTACGGGCGCTCGGACCCCGGCCGAGCGGTCGAGGCCGCCGGCTCGCGCGGCACGCCGGCGTCCTGCGGGACGACGTCGTCCGGGACGACGTCGTGCAGCAGGGGCGCGGACGGGACGGACGGGCGTCGGGCTCCGCGGGTGCGGGACCGGGTCGGCGCCCAGGCGTGGGGCCCGCGGCCGGCCCTGGATCCGGCCGAGCACGGCGTCGACGCCGAGGCCGATGACCGCGCCGCTCACGACGCCGACCGCGACCGCGACCACCGGCCGGTCGTGCGAGCCAGGCGCCGGCACCGATGCCGATCGCGGTGGAGTAGAACGGCCCAGGACACCGCGGCGATCGCGGTGAGCCCGGCGAACCGGCGCGCGCGGGAAGCCGACCGCGCCCGCCGTCATGTTGACCGCGACGCGCCCGATCGGGATGTACCGGGCGCCGATGATGAACGAGGCACCGCGGTGGGCGAGCGCGCGCTCGGCCCAGTCGAGCGTGCGCTGGGCCCGCTCGCCGCGCAGGAACCAGGAGCTGCGCACGTGCACGCGCCGGCCGATCGCGTAGGCGATCTGGTCGCCGGTCAACGCCCCCGCCGCGGCGACCACGAGGATCGAGCCACAGGTTCGGGCGTCGCCGGTCGACATGCGCCACGGCCGCGAGCGCGATGACCACGGACTCGCTGGGCATCGGCGGGAAGAAGCCGTCGATGGTCGCGAACAGGTACATCGCCAGGTAGACCAGGGGCGAGGCCGCGAGCGCGAGGATCCACTCCTCCAGCACGTGTCATCAGCTCCTGTGGTCGGGGCCGTGGCCGCCGGCGGCACGCGGGGGGCCCGCGCGTCGTTCGTCCCACCCTAGGGAGGCGGACCGCCCCGAGTCATCAGGGTTTCCCCTGGTCGACCCCCGGTACCGCGAGTGTTCACCCCCGGTCCGGAGGCCGGACGTCGCCGATCCTGGCGCGACCCGCCCGGGGGCGTCATCCGTCTGCGGGTGGACGATCGGGCGCACCGCAGTGGTCCCCGAGGACGAGGGCCGGAGCGCGCCGCGGGACGGCCTCAGCGGTCGGGAAGCCGAGCACGCGGGCCGCCGTCGTCGGGGCGGACTCGGCCGCCAGGGCGGCGCCGAGGCCGGAGTCGGCCGACCAGGGACCGCATCACGGCGTGGTCGACGTACAGCGTGCCGTCCAGGTGGTCGGTCTCGTGCTGGACGATCCGCGCCGGCCAGCCGGTGACGACCTCGTCGAGCTCGCGACCCGGTCTCGTCCTGGCCGGTGAGGTGCACGGTGCGGTGCCGGGCGACGACGGCCTGCCAGCCGCGCACGCTCAGGCAGCCCTCGTAGAACGCGGCTCGCTCGTCGCCGACCGCGGCGTACCGCGGGTTGACGAGCACCCGGTACGGCAGCGGCGGGCGCTCGCGCAGGTCGCGGACGTCGGCGTCCTGCGCTCCCGGGTCCTCCAGGACGGCGATCGCGAGCGGGATCCCGATCTGCGGCGCCGCGAGGCCGACGCCGGGCGCGGCGTGCATGGTCCGGCGCATGAGGGCGAGCAGCTCGCCGAGGACGACGTCGTCGAGCTGGCCCTCGTACGGCAGCGCCGGCCGGCGCAGGACCGGGTGGCCCGCCTGGACGATCGGGGCCGACGTCCGGGCCGCCGAGCAGCCGGTCGACGACCGGTCAGCGCGCAGCCGGGTGGGCACGTCGGCGGCGTGGGCCGGCGGCCGGTCCGGGCGGTCAGAGCGCGAGCCGGTCGCGCACGACGTCGGCGAGCCCGCCGGCGATGCGCTCGGCGTCGTCCTCGCTGGCGGCCTCGACCATGACGCGCACGAGCGACTCCGTGCCGGACGGGCGCAGCAGCACGCGGCCGGTCTCGCCGAGCTCGCGCCTCCGCGCGGCGCCACGGCGGCGAGCAGCGTCGTCGTCGGACGACGACGCGGTCCTTGTCGACGCCCGCGACGTTGACCAGGACCTGCGGCAGCCGCTGCACGACGCCGGCGAGCTCGGACAGCTTCTGCCCGGTGGCCGCGACCCGGGACGCGAGCTGGAGCGCGGTGAGGACGCCGTCGCCGGTCGTGGCGTGCGCCGCCATGATGACGTGGCCGGACTGCTCGCCGCCGAGGCTGAACCCGCCGGCCCGCATCTCCTCGAGCACGTAGCGGTCCCCGACGCCGGTCTCCCGGATGCGGATGCCGGCCGTCGTCATCGCGATCTTCAGGCCGAGGTTGCTCATCACGGTCGCCACGAGGGTGTCGTGGGCGAGCGTCCCGGCGTCGCGCATCGCGATCGCCAGCACGCCCATGATCTGGTCGCCGTCCACGAGGGCACCGGTGTGGTCGACCGCGAGGCAGCGGTCCGCGTCGCCGTCGAAGGCGACCCCGAGGTCGGCGCCGGACGCGACCGTCGACGGCCTGCAGCTGCTCGGGGTGGGTCGAGCCGCACTTCTCGTTGATGTTGCGCCCGTCCGGGCGAGCCGTTGATGACGACGACGTCGGCGCCCGCCTCGCGCAGCGCCTGCGGCCCGACCTCGCTCGCGGCGCCGTTCGCGCAGTCGACGGCGATCCGCAGGCCCTCGAGCGACGGTGCCGATCGTGCCCGACGAGGTGCGCGACGTACTCGTCGCCGGCCCGGCCGGTGTCCATCTTGACCCGGCCGACCGCGGCACCGGTCGGACGGTCCCAGGGCTCGCGCAGGCGCGCCTCGATCGCGTCCTCGACGGCGTCGTCGAGCTTGACGCCGCCGCGGGTGAAGAACTTGATGCCGTTGTCCGGCATCGGGTTGTGCGACGCCGAGAGCACGACGCCGAGGTCGGCGCCGAGCTGCGCCGGTGAGGTAGGCGACCGCGGGCGTCGGCAGCACGCCGACGTTGACGACGTCGACGCCGGCGCTGGCCAGCCCGGCGATGGTCGCGGCGGAGAGGAACTCCCCCGAGGCGCGCGGGTCGCGGCCGATGACGGCGCGCGGGCGGTGGTCCTCGAACGCCCCGAGGGACGCCGAGCACGTGGGCGGCGGCGACCGACAGGTCGAGCGCGAGCTCGGCGGTGAGGTCGCGGTTGGCGAGGCCCGCGCACGCCGTCCGTGCCGAAGAGCCGTCCCATGTGCGTGCTCCTTGCGCGTCCGCCGCGGCGCGGGTGGCCGCGTGGCAGGCGGCGTGGCGCGGCGTGGCGCGGCCGCGCCGGCATCCGGCGCGGCGTACGGCGACGGCCCCGATGGTCGTGACCATCGGGGCCGTCGGTCAGCGCGGACGGATCAGCGCTTGGAGTACTGCGGGGCCTTGCGGGCCTTCTTCAGGCCGGCCTTCTTGCGCTCGACCACGCGGGCGTCGCGGGTGAGGAAGCCGGCCTTCTTCAGCGCGGCGCGGTTGTGCTCCTCGTCGATCAGGTTGAGGGCACGCGCGATCCCGAGGCGCAGGGCACCGGCCTGGCCGGACGACGCCGCCACCGGTGATGCGGGCGACGACGTCGAAGCGGCCCTCGACGTCGACCAGCTTCAGCGGGGAGTTCACGAGCTGCTGGTGCACCTTGTTCGGGAAGTACTCCTCGAGGGTGCGGCCGTTGACCTTCCACGTGCCGGTGCCGGGCACCAGGCGCACGCGGGCGATGGCCTCCTTGCGGCGGCCGAGCGGCCTGCGCCGGGAGCGGTGATGCTCTGGCCGCGCCCGGTGGGGGCGGCGGTCTCGGAGGTGTAGCTGGTGGGCGTGTCGTCGCCCTCGAAGTCGATGTCGACCGTGGTCTCGGCCACTGGTGGTGTCCTCGCGTCCTGTGTGATGGCTGGCTACGGCAGGCTCGGGCCTACTGAGCGACCTGGGTGATCTCGAAGGGCTTCGGCTGCTGCGCCGCGTGCGGGTGCTCGGAGCCGGTGTAGACCTTGAGCTTGCTCAGCTGCTGGGCGGCGAGCGAGTTCTTGGGGAGCATGCCGCGGACGGCCTTCTCGATGGCGCGCTCCGGGCGCTTCTCCAGCAGCTCGGCGTAGGTCACCGAGCGCAGGCCGCCCGGGTAGCCGGAGTGCCGGTAGGCGAGCTTCGTCTCGCGCTTGTTGCCGGTGAGGGCGACCTTGTCGGCGTTGATGACGATGACGAAGTCACCGTTGTCGACGTGCGGGGCGAAGGTCGCCTTGTGCTTGCCGCGCAGCAGGGTGGCCACCTGCGTGGCCAGGCGGCCCAGGACGACGTCGGTCGCGTCGATGACGTGCCAGGTCCGCTCGACGTCGCCGGGCTTCGGGGTGTACGTGCGCACGGTCGTAAGCCTTCGTTTCGTGGTGCTGAATGAGTGTCTCCGGCGCGCTCGCATGGGCGGGCGACCGATGAGTGCTGTGCGTGCGCATCCCTGAGGCCGACAGAACCGGCGAGTGGGGCACCGGTCCGACGACGGGACGCACAACGACACACCAGAGTAGCCGCCCGTCCGCCGGGGGTCAAAACGCCGTGGGTCACACCGCGGTCGCGACCGTGACGCGCAACCCGACGCGCCGGTCCGCACCGGTCGGGTCCTCGGCGTGCTGCCCAGGCTACCGGGCCCGCCGGACCCGTCCGGCGTCCCACACCGGCTCGGGCGTCTCGACGACGTCGCCGTCGGCGCCGAACACGAGGAACCGGTCGAAGCCGCGCGCGAACCAGCGGTCGTGGGTGACGGCGAGCACCGTGCCCTCGAACGCGGCGAGCCCGGTCTCGAGCGCCTCGGCGGAGTGCAGGTCGAGGTTGTCCGTCGGCTCGTCGAGCAGCAGCAGGGTCGCGCCGCCCAGCTCGAGCAGGAGGATCTGGAACCGCGCCTGCTGCCCGCCGGAGAGCGTGTCGTACGGCTGCTCGGCGGCCGCGACGAGCTCGTAGCGGTCCAGCGCCTTGCTCGCGGCCTCCCGACCGATGCCCGACCGCCGGGCGTCGCCGCGGTGCAGGATCTCCAGCAGCGTGCGCCCGGCGAGCTCGGGGTGGGTGTGGTTCTGCGCGAACCAGCCCGGCCGCACCCGCGAGCCGAGCACGACCCGCCCGCTGTGCTCGACCGGGGCGATCGGCGACGTCCTCGACCGGCTCGTGCTCGCGGTCCGGGTCCGAGCCGCCCGCGGCGAGCAGCCGCAGGAAGTGCGACTTGCCCGAGCCGTTCGACCCGAGCACCGCGACCCGCTCGCCGAACCACACCTCGAGGTCGAACGGCTTCATCAGCCCGGTGAGCTCGAGCGCCGTCGCGACGACGGCGCGCTTGGCGGTGCGTCCGCCGGTCAGCCGCACGCGGACGTTCTGCTCGCGGGCGAGGACCTGCGGCGGTCCGGCCTCCTCGAACTTGCGCAGCCGGGTCTGGGCGGCCTGGTAGCGCGAGGCGAGCCCGTCGTTGAACGCCGCCTTGTTCTTCAGCGTGAACACGAGCTCCTTGAGCTTGGCGTGCTCCTCCTCCCACCGGCGCAGCAGCTCCTCGAGCCGGTTGCGCCGGTCCTCGCGGGCCTGGTGGTAGGTGGCGAAGCCGCCGCCGTGCACCCAGACGGTCGAGCCCGGCCGGCGTCGGCTCGACGCTGGCGATCTGGGTCGCGGTGCGCGCGAGCAGCTCGCGGTCGTGGCTGACGTACAGCACGGTCTTCGGCGTCGCGGCGAGCTCGCGCTCGAGCCAGCGCTTGGTCGGCACGTCGAGGTAGTTGTCCGGCTCGTCGAGCAGCAGGACCTCCTCGGGCCCGCGCAGCAGCGCCTCGAGGACGAGCCGCTTCTGCTCGCCGCCGGACAGCGTGCGCACCTCGCGGAACTGCGCCCGCGTCGAACGGGATGGACAGCACGGCGTCGGTCACCTGGTCCCAGCCGGCCTCGGCCTCGTAGCCGCCGACGTCGGCCCAGTCCACCAGCGCGGTCGCGTACGCGCATCTGCGCCGGCTCGTCGTCGACCTCCATGATCGCGAGCTCGGCGGCGGCGAGCTCGCCGGCGGCGTCCCGGACCGCCGCCGGGGCCAGGGACGCGAGCAGGTCCCGCACGGAGCGGTCGTCGTCGATCCGGCCGACGAACTGGCGCATGACCGCGAGGCCCCCGCTGCGCGCGACGGTCCCGCCGTGCGGGTCGGTGTCGCCCGCGACGATGCGCAGCAGCGTCGTCTTGCCGGCGCCGTTGGGCCCGACGAGCGCGACCTTGGCGCCGTCGCCGACCCGCAGGTCCACCTCGTCGAGCAGCGGACGCCCGTCCGGGAGGTAGTAGCTGACGGAGCTGATGTCGACGTGTCCCACGCGGACAGTGTGCGGGACGCCCGGCGCCGGACGACCGAGCCGACGCGCTCGTCGCCGCGGCGCCGGCCCGCCGGGCGCGCCGCTGCTCGGCTGTGGCGGGCACGCGCGCGGTGCCACGGTGGGAGCCATGAGCACCACGGACGACACGCCAGCCACCAGCACCGACGCCGCCCTCGGCGTCCGAGGGCGACAGCAACCAGATCCAGGGCGAGGACTCGATGTCGGGGGCCGACGTCGACGAGATGCTCGACGCCGGCTACGTCCCGCCGGACCGCGACCCGAGCGGCCACTTCGGCGAGACGCCCTGGGAGGAGTCGCACGGCGAGACGCCTCGACCAGCGCATCGCCCAGGAGGAGCCGGAGATCTGGGACGCCCCCGAGAAGGGCGCGACGCAGCCGGACCGCGCCGGGCGCCTCGTCGCGTCGACGACGCCGCGGTCGAGAGCGGCGGGAACGACATGTTCGCGGTCGACGAGGGAATCTCCGGCGGCGGTGCGAGCGCCGAGGAGGCCGCCGTCCGGATCGTCGAGGAGCCCGACGTCTGACCTGCCCCCGCGCTGCGGCACCTCGGGCGCTCGGGCACCGGGCCGACCGGCAGCCACTTCGGCGGACGGGCGACGCCTGACCCCGGTCACCGCGGCCGCCGGCTCGGGGCGGGCGCGGCTCGGCGGCGGCGCGCCGGGCGGCGGCCGGCTCAGCGCGGCGCCGCCGGTGCGTCGCCGGGTCGGCGCCGGCGTCGGCGGCCGTGCCCAGCGGCACCCGGACGGCGCGCGTCTGCCGGGCCCGGGCCGCGAGCTCGTCGTCGGCCGGGTAGGCGACCTCCTCGAGCGTCAGCCCGTGCGCGGGCACGACCGCCCCGCCCGGGTCCCGGCGCGCCCCGGCGAGCAGGCCCGCCGGCCAGTCGACCGCGCGGCGGCCCTCGCCCACCGCGATCGACGCACCGACCAGCGCCCGGACCATGCTGTGGCAGAACGCGTCCGCCTGGACGGTCGCGACGACGAGGCCGGCGTCCGGGCCGTCGCCGGGCCGGGACCAGGCGAGCACCTCGAGCGTGCGGAGGGTCGTGGCGCCCGCGCGGGGCTTGCAGAACGCCGCGAAGTCGTGGTGCCCGACGAGCGGCCGCACGGCGGCGTCCATCGCGGCGACGTCGAGCGGGCGCGGGTGCCACAGCACGTGGTGCGCGGCGCAGCGGGTCGCGCCGGGCAGGGTCGTCCGCGACCCGGTAGGCGTAGCGGCGGCGCAGGGCCGAGAAGCGGGCGTCGAACCCCTCCGGCGCGACCGCCGCCCGGTGCACGACGACGTCCCGCGGCAGCACGCCCGGCCAGCCGCGCCCCCAGCGCGACCCCTGGCGGGCGGTCGGACCGCCCGGACGACGGCGGCCCAGCGGTCGTCCGGCAGGTCGACGTGCGCGACCTGGCCGCGCGCGTGGACGCCGGCGTCGGTGCGGCCGGCGACCGTCACGCGCGGCGCCGGGTCGAGCCGGACGACCCGGGCCAGCGCGTCCTCGAGCGTCCCCTGCACGGTGCGCAGGCCGGGCTGGCGGGCCCAGCCCGCGAAGTCGGTGCCGTCGTAGGACAGGTCGAGGCGGATCCGTGGCACCGCCCAACCTAGCCCGCGCTACCAGCGCGGCCCGCGCCGCCCGGGCGGCCCGCGCCGCCGCCGCCCCGGCCGGGGCCGGTACCGTCGCACGGTGTCCACCGCACCCCCTCCCGCCCCCGCCGGCGGGCCGGCGCACTCGCCGCACGAGGCCCTGCACACCCTGGCCGTCGACTGCGGCGGCGGCGGCATCAAGGCCTCCGTCCTCGACGCCGCCGGCACCCTGCGCGCCCCGGCGGTGCGCGTCCCGACGCCGTACCCGCTGCCGCCCGAGCGGCTGCTGAGCACCATCGCCGAGATCGCGCGCGACGCTGCCGCCCGCCGAGCGCGCGACGGTCGGGATGCCCGGGATGATCCGGCACGGCGTCGTCGTCGCGACCCCGCACTACGTGACCCGCACCGGGCCGCACAGCCGGGTGCTGCCCGAGCTCGTCGAGGCGTGGTCGGGCTTCGACATGGAGGCCGCGGTCGCGCGCACGCTCGGCATGCCCGCGCTCGTGCTCAACGACGCGGAGGTGCACGGCGCGGGCGTCGTCGCGGGCAGCGGGCTCGAGCTCGTCCTCACGGTCGGGCACCGGGCCTGGGGTCGGCGCTGTTCGACGGCGGCACGCTCGCCCCGCACCTGGAGCTCTCGCACGCCCCGGTGCGCTGGGGCACGAGCTACGACACCTACATCGGCGAGGTCGAGCGCGCCCGGCTCGGCGACGCGCTGTGGTCGCGCCGCGTCCGGCGGGTCGTCGACGGGCTGCGCCCGGTGTTCCTGTGGGACCGCCTCTACCTCGGCGGCGGCAACGCGCGCCGGCTCACGCCGCAGGTGCTCACCCGGCTCGGGGACGACGTCGTCGTCGTGCCGAACTCCGCCGGGCATCGTGGGCGGCGTGCGCGCGTGGAGCCTGCGCACGGGCTGAGGCGCCGGCCGGCTAGACGCCGGCCGTCGCGACCCGCGTCGGCGCCGTGCCCACCGTCAGCCGGCCGCACCCTCGCGCGCCTCGAGCGCCGTCGAGCGCCTCGAGCAGCACGCGCGTGAAGCCGACCGGCGCGTCGAGGCTGGCCAGGTGCCGGGCGCGGCGCAGCACGACGAGCCGCCCGTCGCGGCACGCCCGCAGGAAGCGCCGCTCCTCGCCGCGGAAGTGGTCGTACTGGCCGTTGACGATCCACACCGGCGCCGCCGACGCGCGCGAGGTCCTCGACCGGGCGCGCGCGGCCGATCTCGGCAGGACGTCGTCCATGACGTCGAGGGCGAAGCCGCCCGCGCCGACGTCGGCCGCGGCCTCGCGGGCCAGCGTGAGGTCGACCATGAACTGGTTGAGGCCCGCGCCGGCGTCGGGCAGCCGGCCGATGCCCGCGGGCGAGCAGCACCCAGCCCTGCACGACCGCGGCGAGCGGCCGGGTCGAGCAGTCCGCGGCGACCAGGCCGGCGACCTGCTCGGGGTGCCGGGCCGCGTGCGCGATCGCGACGTAGCCGCCGAGCGACAGGCCCGACGACCAGGGCGCGGCCGCCGACGTCGTCCACCGCCTCGGCCAGCCGCGTCCACGGCGCCGTCCAGGGTGAACCGCTCGCCGCGGCGGGTGCCGTGGCCGGGCAGGTCGACGGCGACCGCCGGGTGCCCGGCCGCCTCGAGCGCCGGTCACCTGGGCGCGCCACATGGTCGCCGACGTCCGCACGCCGTGCGCCAGCACCACCGGGAGCCCGCCCATGGCGGTGACCCTACGACGCGGTCCGGGGGCCACGCCCGGCGCGCCCGGGCATGACGCGCAGCCCGGCCGGCGCCGGGCATGACGAAGGGCCCGGTACCGCGAGGTGATCGCGGTACCGGGCCCCTCGCCGGACGCTCCCGTCAGGCCTTGTCGGCCTCGGGGGCAGCGGCGCCTCGTCGGCGGCCGCGTCTCGTCGGTCGCGTCGGTCGCGGCGGTCTCGTCGGTCGCGGTGTCGTCCGACTCCACGACGTCCTCGACGACCTCGACGTCACCGGCGACGACGGACTCGTCGGCGACGGGCGTCGTCCTCGACCTCGGCGCGTCGGAGCAGGCGGCCGGGGCGGCCTTCGGGCGCGGCGGCGCGACGGGTGGCTCCCTCGGCCTCGCGGACGGTCGCCTGCTTCGGGCTCAGCGGCTCGAGCACGAGCTCGATGACGGCCATCGGCGCGTTGTCGCCCTTGCGGGGGCCGATCTTCGTGATGCGGGTGTACCCGCCCTGGCGCTCGGCCACGGACGGCGCGATCTCGGTGAAGAGGGTGTGCACGACGCCCTTGTCCCGGACGACGGTGCAGCACGCGGCGACGGGCGTGCAGGTCGCCGCGCTTGGCGAACGTGATGAGGCGCTCGGCCAGCGGGCGCAGGCGCTTGGCCTTGGTCTCGGTGGTCGTGATCCGGCCGTGCTCGAACAGGCTGGTGGCCAGGTTGGCCAGGATCAGCCGCTCGTGCGCCGGGCCGCCACCGAGCCGCGGACCCTTGGTGGGCGTGGGCATGGTCTTGTCTCCTCAGCTCGTGAAGTGGGTCTCCGTCACGTCCGGACGGCGCGCCGGCCTCGGCGTCAGTACTGCTCGTCCTCGGTGAACTCGACCTCGTCGCCGTCGTAGTAGCCGGCGGCCTGCGTCGGGTCGAAGTCCAGCGGGCTGTCCTTGAGGGACAGGCCCAGCTCGGCCAGCTTCTCCTTGACCTCGGTGATGGACTTCGCACCGAAGTTGCGGATGTCCAGCAGGTCGGCCTCGCTGCGGGCCACGAGCTCGCCCACCGTGTGGATGCCCTCGCGCTTGAGGCAGTTGTAGGACCGGATCGTCAGCTGCAGGTCCTCGATCGGCAGCGCCAGGTCCGCGGCGAGCGCGGCGTCCGTCGGGGACGGGCCGATCTCGATGCCCTCGGCCTCGACGTTCAGCTCGCGCGCCAGGCCGAACAGCTCGACCAGCGTCTTGCCGGCCGAGGCCAGCGCGTCGCGCGGGGCGATCGCCGTTCTTCGTCTCGACGTCGACGATGAGCTTGTCGAAGTCGGTGCGCTGCTCGACACGCGTCGCCTCGACCTTGTAGGTCACCTTGAGGACCGGCGAGTAGATCGAGTCGACCGGGATCGCGGCCGATCTCGGCGTCGAAGGACTTGTTCTGCTGCGCGGAGACGTACCCGCGACCACGCTCGACGGTCAGCTCGATCTCGAGCTTGCCCTTGCTCGTTGAGCGTCGCGATGTGCAGGTCGGGGTTGTGCACCTCGACCCCGGCCGGCGGGACGATGTCCGCCGCGGTGACGACGCCGGAGCCCTGCTTGCGCAGGTACATGACGACCGGCTCGTCGTTCTCCGAGGAGACGACGAGGTTCTTGATGTTGAGGATGATCTCGGTGACGTCCTCCTTCACCCCCGGCACGGTGGTGAACTCGTGCAGCACGCCGTCGATCCGGATGGACGTGACGGCGGCGCCCGGGATCGAGGAGAGCAGGGTGCGGCGCATCGAGTTGCCGAGCGTGTAGCCGAAGCCAGGCTCGAGCGGCTCGATGGAGAACCGCGAGCGGACGCTCGGAGACGACCTCTTCGGTCAGGGTGGGGCGCTGTGCGATGAGCACGGTGTGGTTCCTTTCAGCGGGCGTCCGCCATATGACGCATCCGCGGTGCTACGTGCCCGCCGGGTCTCGGTCCACCGGGGCGAGCGGTACTGCTCGCATCCGACGGCGGCGCGCTGCCGTCGCGACTGCGGCGACGTCGCTCACGCGAGCACGCCGGACCGGAGCCGGCCGCGGCGCGCACGCGGTGAGATCAGACGCGGCGGCGCTTCGGCGGGCGGCAGCCGTTGTGCGCCTGGGGCGTCACGTCCTGGATCGAGCCGACCTCGAGGCCGGTCGCCTGGAGCGAGCGGATCGCGGTCTCGCGACCGGAGCCCGGGCCCTTGACGAAGACGTCGACCTTCTTCATGCCGTGCTCCTGCGCGCGGCGAGCGGCGGCCTCGGCGGCGAGCTGGGCGGCGAACGGGGTCGACTTGCGCGAGCCCTTGAAGCCGACCTGGCCGGAGGAGGCCCAGGCGATCACGGCACCCGAGGGGTCGGTGATCGAGACGATCGTGTTGTTGAACGTGCTCTTGATGTGCGCCTGGCCGTGGGAGACGTTCTTCTTCTCCTTGCGGCGCGGCTTGCGCACGGCGGCTACGGGACTTGGGAGGCATGTCTGTTCTCTTCGGGTCTGGAGGTCGGCGGACCGCGGCCGCCGAGCCGGTGGAGGCCGACCGCTCGGCGCGGACGTGGGCTACTTGCGGCCGGCCTTCTTCTTGCCGGCGACGGTGCGCTTCGGACCCTTGCGGGTACGCGCGTTGGTCTTGGTGCGCTGACCGCGCACCGGCAGGCCGCGACGGTGGCGGATGCCCTCGTAGCTGCCGATCTCGACCTTGCGGCGGATGTCGGCCGCGACCTCGCGCCGCAGGTCACCCTCGAGCTTGAAGCTGCCCTCGAGGTAGTCGCGGAGCGCGACGAGCTCGGCGTCGCCGAGGTCGCGGACGCGGACGTCCGGGCTGATGCCGGTGGCGGCCAGCGTCTGCTGGGCGCGCGTGCGGCCGACGCCGTAGATGTAGGTGAGCGCGATCTCGAGCCGCTTCTCGCGGGGGAGGTCGACGCCGACGAGACGTGCCATGTCTCGGTGCTCCTGTACTGCGTCGGAGGTCTTCCGCACCGCCGTCCCGCGATGTCCGCGGGCCCCGGCCTCCGACCGGGGGTTCGCTCGCCGCCGTCCGGGTGGACGATGGCGAGGTGGCTGTGCGCTGGTGGTGCCCGCCGCGACCGGAGGCACCGGTGCTCGCTCGAACCGGCGAGCGTCAGGGGTCAGCCCTGGCGCTGCTTGTGGCGCAGGTTCTCGCAGATCACCATGACGCGACCGTGCCGGCGGATCACCTTGCACTTGTCGCAGATCTTCTTGACGCTGGGCTTGACCTTCATGGGTTCCTTCCGCCGCCGCATCGCTCGGTCGCACGTCGCACGGCGGCGGCGGGCCTCGTGGGGCGGCGTGATCGAGCGGCGGTTACTTGTAGCGGTAGACGATCCGGCCGCGGGACAGGTCGTACGGGCTCAGCTCCACCACGACGCGGTCCTCGGGGAGGATCCGGATGTAGTGCTGACGCATCTTGCCCGAGATGTGAGCGAGCACCTTGTGGCCGTTCGCCAGCTCCACGCGGAACATCGCGTTCGGCAGGGCCTCGACAACGCTGCCCTCGATCTCGATGACACCGTCCTTCTTTGCCATATCCTCCGCTAACTCTCTGGTTGCCATGACGTCCACCCCCCACCCGGGCAGGGCCACCGGGGCACGGACCTGGGATCGACTGGCAGTGGAGTGGGGTGCGCCGCCTGGGCAGGCGCACGCCCAACGGTCGATCGTACGCTACGCGGGACGGAGCCGGAACCCGGCGTACGCCGGCCCGGATGTGATCTGCGACAAGCGCCACCTGCGGGTCCGCCCGGCCGAGGGTCCGGCCTGCACGCCCGGCAGGCACGGCCGGCCCGAGCGTCAGGCGTCGAGCGAGACGACCCCCACGCCGAGCTCGGCGAGCCGCTCCGCGCCGCCGTCGAGCGCGGTGAGCACGACGATGCCGTCCTCGAGCACGGCGACCGAGTGCTCCCAGTGGCTCGGCGCGCGAGCCGTCCGCGGTGACGACGGTCCAGTCGTCGTCGAGCACGCGGGTGCTGCGCTGGCCGCGGACGAGCATCGGCTCGATCGCGACGCACAGACCCGGCCGCAGCCGCGCGCCCCGGTCCCGGGTGCGGTAGTTGAGCACCTCGGGCGGCTGGTGCATCGCGCTGCCGATGCCGTGCCCGACGTACTCCTGGACGACGCCGTACCGCTCGCCGCCGTTGCCGCCGGCCGCGAGGGCCGCGTCGACGACGTCCTCGACGGCCTCGCCCACCGCGCCGAGCCGACCACCCGGCCGCCCGGGCTGCCCTCGCCCGCGGCCAGCGCCGCGATGCCGGCCCACATGGCGCGCTCGGTCGTCCGGGACAGCTCGACGTCGAGCGGGTCGGCCGGCTCGAGCACGACGGTCATGGCGGAGTCGCCGTGCCAGCCGTCGACGATCGCGCCGCAGTCGACCGAGACGACGTCACCGGGCTGCGAGCACGCGCGTGCCCGGGATGCCGTGCACGACCTCGTCGTTGACCGAGACGCACAGCGTCGCGGGGAACCCGTGGTACCCGAGGAACGACGGCGTCGCGCCGGCGGACGCGGATGACGTCCGCGGCGATCGCGTCGAGGTCCGCGGTGGTCAGCCCGGGACGGACCTCGGCGCGGACCGCAGCCAGCGCGTCGGCGACGACGAGGCCCGCGCGCCGCATGAGCCGCACCTGGTCGAGCGTCTTGTACTCGATCCGGTCGCGTCCGAACATCGGCCCGGTCAGCCGACGCGCGCACCGAGCGCGGCCACGAGCCGCTCGGTGACGTCGTCGACCGGGCCGATGCCGTCGACCGTGACGAGGAGACCGCGGGCGGCGTAGCCCCGGGTCAGCGGTGCGGTCTGCTCGGCGTAGATGGCCAGCCGGCGCGCGATCGCCTCCTCGGTGTCGTCCGCCCGGCCCTCGACCTGCGCCCGCTTGGCGAGCCGCGCGAGCAGCTCGTCCATGTCCGCGGTGAGCTCGAGCACGCCGTCGAGGCCGGCACCGTGCTCGGCGAGGACGGCGTCGAGCGCCTCGACCTGGGCCGCGTTGCGGGGGTAGCCGTCGAGGATGAAGCCCTCCGCGGCGTCCTGCTCCGCGAGCCGGTCACGGACCATGGCGTTGGTCAGGGAGTCCGGGACGAGGTCGCCGGCGTCCATGATCGCCCGCGCCTGGTTGCCCAGGTCGGTGCCGCCCTTGACGTTGGCGCGGAAGATGTCGCCGGTGGAGATGGCGGGGACGCCCAGCCGGCCCGCGAGCAGCGCGGCCTGCGTCCCCTTGCCGGAGCCCTGCGGCCCCATGATGACCAGACGTGCGCTCACCGCAGGAACCCTTCGTAGTGCCGCTGCTGGAGCTGCGACTCGATCTGCTTGACGGTCTCCAGGCCGACGCCGACGACGATGAGGATCGAGGCGCCACCGAACGGGATGCTCGTGGAGACGTCCAGCAGGATGAACACGATCGTCGGGATGAGCGCGACCAGCGCCAGGTAGACCGAGCCGGGCGCGGTGATCCGCGAGATGACGTAGGACAGGTACTCCGCCGTCGGCCGGCCCGCCCGGATGCCCGGGATGAAGCCGCCGTACTTCTTCATGTTGTCGGCGACCTCGTCCGGGTTGAACGTGATGGCCGTGTAGAAGTAGCAGAAGAAGATGATCAGCAGCGACGTAGATGCCCAGGTGCAGGGGCGCCGCCGGGTCGACGAGGTTGATCGACAGCCACTGCACCCAGCCGGCCGTCTGGTCGCCGAACTGGGCGATGAGGCCCGGGCACCGCGAGCAGCGACGACGCGAAGATGATCGGGATGACCCCGGCCATGTTGATCTTGATCGGGATGTAGGTGCTCGAGCCGCCGTACATCCGCCGGCCGACCATGCGCTTGGCGTACTGCACCGGGATCCGGCGCTGGGACTGCTCGACGAACACCACGAGCCCGATGACGAGCACGATGACCGCGAGCACGATGATGAACTTCGATGACGCCGTTGTCGCCGCCGGCGATGGACCACAGGGCCGTCGGGAAGCTCGCCGCGATCGACGTGAAGATGAGCAGCGACATGCCGTTGCCGACGCCGCGCTCGGAGATGAGCTCGCCCAGCCACATGATGAGGCCGGTGCCGGCGGTCATGGTGAGGATCATGAGCAGGACGGTGACGACCCCGGAGTTCGGGATGACGTCGACCGAGCAGCCCTGGAAGAGCCCGCCGTTGCGCGCGACCGTGATGACGGTCGTCGACTGCAGGATGGCGAGCGCGATCGTCAGGTACCGCGTGTACTGCGTGAGCTTCGCGGTGCCGGACTGACCCTCCTTGTGCAGGGCCTCGAACCGCGGGATGACCACCCGCAGGAGCTGGACGATGATGCTCGCCGTGATGTACGGCATGATCCCGAGCGCGAAGACCGACAGCTGCAGCAGCGCACCGCCGCTGAACAGGTTGACGAGGCCGAGCAGGTCGTTGTTCGCCCGCGGTCTCGTCGATGCACGTCTGCACGTTGGGGTAGGACACCCCGGGGGTCGGCAGGAACGAGCCCACCCGGAAGATCGCCATGATCGGCGATCGTGAAGAGCAGCTTGCGCCGCAGGTCGGGCGTCCTGAACGCCCGCACGAATGCGCTGAGCACCGATCCTCCTGCTCCGCCCGACGGCGGCGTGTCGTGTCCCGGCGGCGCCGGTCCCTGGAGCGTGCGTCCTGACGGACGCACCGCACATCCTGACGCATCAGCGTCCGGATGCGAGAACGGGGTCGGTGGGACGAGTGTCCCACCGACCCCGCGTCACGCGATCAGTCCTGCTCGACGGACCCGCCGGCAGCCACGATCTTGTCCTTGGCGGACGCGGAGTACGCGTCCACCGCGATCGTGAGCGCGACGGTGATCTCGCCGGTGCCGAGCACCTTGACCGGCTGGCCCTTGCGGACCGCGCCCTTGGCCACGAGGTCCTCGACCGTGACCTGGCCCCCGGCCGGGTACAGCGCGGACAGCTTGTCCAGGTTCACGACCTGGTACTCGGTGCGGAACGGGTTCTTGAACCCGCGCAGCTTCGGGAGGCGCATGTGCAGAGGCATCTGCCCACCCTCGAAGCTCTCCGGCACCTGGTAGCGGGCCTTGGAGCCCTTGGTGCCACGACCGGCCGTCTTGCCCTTGGACGCCTCGCCACGACCCACGCGGGTCTTGGCGGTCTTGGCGCCGGGAGCCGGACGCAGGTGGTGCACCTTGAGCGTCCCGCCGGCGCCGACCTCGGCCGGAGCCGGGGTCGTGCTGGCCGGGGCGCGCTTGGTCAGGCTCGGGGCCTTCGTGCTCTCGGTGTTCTCGCTCATCACTCGACCTCCTCGACCGCGACGAGGTGGGTCACCGTCCTGACCATGCCGCGGATCTCCGGGCGGTCCTCCTTGACGACGACGTCACCGATCCGCTTGAGCCCGAGGGTCCGCAGCGTGTCGCGCTGGTTCTGCTTGCCGCCGATGGCGGACTTGGTCTGGGTCACCTTGAGGCGGGCCATCAGGCACCCGCCCCTGCGCCCGCACCGGCAGCGGTGCCCGCGATCCCGGCTGCCCGGGCTCGCAGCAGCGAGGCCGGCGCGACGTGCTCGAGCGGCAGGCCACGGCGAGCCGCCACGGCCTCCGGCTGCTCGAGCCCACGCAGCGCCTCCACCGTGGCGTGCACGATGTTGATGGCGTTGGACGAGCCGAGCGACTTGCTCAGGACGTCGTGGATGCCGGCGCACTCGAGGACGGCGCGCACCGGACCACCGGCGATGACGCCGGTACCCGGGGACGCCGGGCGCAGGAAGACGACGCCGGCCGCGGCCTCACCCTGGATGGGGTGCGGGATGGTGCCCTGGATGCGCGGGACCTTGAAGAAGTTCTTCTTGGCCTCCTCGACACCCTTGGCGATCGCCGCGGGCACCTCCTTGGCCTTGCCGTAGCCGACGCCGACGGTGCCGTCGCCGTCGCCCACCACGACGAGCGCGGTGAAGCTGAAGCGGCGACCACCCTTGACGACCTTGGCCACGCGGTTGATCGTCACGACGCGCTCGAGGAACTGGCTCTTCTCGGGAGCGTCGCGGCGACCGCCGTCGCGACGGCCACCGTCGCGGCGGTCGCCGCCGCCACCGGTGCCGCCGCCGGCGCCGCCCGCGGGGGCGCCGGTGTTGCTGCGCTGAGGAGCAGCCATCAGTGAATCCTCTTCTTCCGTGCGGAGGTGGTGGTCGTCACAGGGCCAGTCCGCCTTCGCGGGCCCCGTCGGCGACTGCTGCCACCCGGCCGTGGTACTTGTTGCCGCCGCGGTCGAAGACGACCGCGTCGACGCCGACCGCCTTGGCGCGCTCGGCGACGAGCTCGCCGACCCGGCGGGCCTTGGCGGTCTTGTCCGCGCCGAGGGCGCGCAGGTCGACCTCGAGCGTCGAGGCCGACGCCACGGTCCGGCCGACGGTGTCGTCGACGACCTGCGCCGTGATGTGCCGGGCGGACCGGGTCACCACGAGGCGGGGACGGACGGTGGTGCCGTTGACCTTCTTGCGGACGCGCAGGTGGCGGCGGGCGCGGCTGATCGCCTTGCCCTTGCCCATGATCTTGAGAGCCATGGCTTACTTACCAGCCTTTCCGACCTTGCGCCGGACGACCTCGCCGGCGTAGCGCACGCCCTTGCCCTTGTACGGCTCGGGCTTGCGGATCTTGCGGATGTTGGCTGCGACCTCGCCGACCTGCTGCTTGTCGATGCCGCTCACCGAGAACCGGGTCGGCGCCTCGACGGCGAACGAGATGCCGGCGGGCGGCGCGACGTTGACCGGGTGGCTGAACCCGAGCGCGAACTCGAGCGTGTCGCCCTTGGCCGTCACGCGGTACCCGGTGCCGACGATCTCGAGGCGCTTGGTGTAGCCCTCGGTGACGCCGGTGACGAGGTTGGCGAGCAGGGTGCGGGTGAGGCCGTGCAGCGAGCGCGAGGCGCGCTCGTCGTCGGGCCGGGTGACCACGAGGGCACCGGCGTCGTCACGGACGACCTCGATGGGCGACGGGATCGTGTGGGTCAAGGTGCCCTTGGGCCCCTTGACCGTCACCGACGCGACCGTCGATGGTGACGTCCACGCCGGTCGGGACCGGGACGGGGACTCTGCCGATACGAGACATGGCTGGCTCCTTTCCGTCTCGGACTTACCAGACGTAGGCGAGGACTTCCCCACCCACGCCCTTCTTGGCGGCCTGCTTGTCGGTGAGGAGACCGGAGGACGTGGACAGGATCGCCACGCCCAGGCCGCCGAGCACCTTGGGCAGGTTGGTGGACTTGGCGTACACGCGCAGGCCCGGCTTGGACACGCGGCGCACACCGGCGAGCGAGCGCTCGCGGTTGGGGCCGTACTTGAGCTCGATGGTGAGGTACTGCCCCACCGGGGCGTCCTCGACCTTCCAGCCGGCGATGTAGCCCTCGGCCTGGAGGATCTCGGCGATGTGCGACTTCAGCTTCGAGAACGGCATGGTCACCGTGTCGTGGTGCGCCGAGTTCGCGTTCCGCAGACGCGTGAGCATGTCTGCGATCGGGTCGGTCATGGTCATCGGGCTCTCAGCCCTTCCTCGCCGGGGTATCCGCGCCCGAGTGACTGGGCGGGGACCAGCGGCGTAGTTGTTACCAGCTGCTCTTGGTGACGCCGGGGAGCTCGCCGGCGTGCGCCATCTGGCGCACGCAGATCCGGCAGAGCCCGAACTTGCGGTAGACCGAGTGCGGACGTCCGCACCGCTGGCACCGCGTGTAGGCCCGCACCTTGAACTTCGGCGTCTTGGCGGCCTTCTGGATCAGGGCGGTCTTCGCCATGGTCAGTCCTCCTTGAAGGGGAAGCCGAGACGCTTCAGCAGCGAGCGGCCCTCTGCGTCGGTGGTCGCGGTCGTGACGACGGTGATGTCCATCCCACGCACGCGGTCGATCTTGTCCTGGTCGATCTCGTGGAACATCGACTGCTCCGTGAGACCGAAGGTGTAGTTGCCGTGGCCGTCGAACTGCTTGGGCGACAGGCCGCGGAAGTCGCGGATGCGCGGGAGCGCGGTGGACAGCAGGCGGTCCAGGAACTCCCACATCCGGTCGCCGCGCAGCGTGACGTGCGCACCGATCGGCATGCCCTCGCGCAGCTTGAACTGCGCGATGGACTTGCGGGCCTTGGTGACCTGCGGCTTCTGGCCGGTGATCGCCGTGAGGTCCTTGATGGCGCCGTCGATCAGCTTGGAGTCCTTGGCGGCCTCGCCGACACCCATGTTGACGACGACCTTGGTCAGCCGCGCCACCTGGTTGACGTTCTCGTGGCCGAACTCGGTCGACGCAGCTCGCCGGCGATCGCGTCGTTGTACCGGGCCTTGAGCCGCGGGACGGGACGAGCGAAGTCGACGGCGCCGGTCGCGGCGCCCTCGTCGGTGGTCACGTCGGTCGTGACGGTGTTGTCGCGCTCATCAGATGTCCTTCCCGGAGCGCTTGGCGACGCGCACCCGCACGGTCCGGGTACGACCGTCGCGCTCGATCTCCTCGGTGCGGTACCCGACCCGGGTGCCCTTCTTGGTCTCCGGGTCGACCAGCATCACGTTGCTGATGTGGATCGGGGCCTCGACGGTCTCGATGCCACCGGTCCGCGTGCCGCGAGCGGTCTGGCCGGCCTTGACGTGCTTCGTGACGCGCTGGACGCCCTCGACGACGACGCGCTGCGTCTCGATGAGGACCTCCAGGACGCGACCCTGCTTGCCCCGGTCGCGGCCGGAGATGACGACCACGAGGTCGCCCTTCTTGATCTTCGCCATGGTCAGAGCACCTCCGGAGCCAGCGAGATGATCTTCATGAACTTCTTGTCGCGCAGCTCGCGGCCCACCGGGCCGAAGATGCGCGTCCCACGGGGCTCCCCGTCGTTCTTGAGGATCACGGCCGCGTTCTCGTCGAACTTGATGTAGGAACCGTCGGGACGCCGGCGCTCCTTGCGGGTGCGCACGATGACCGCCTTGACGACGTCGCCCTTCTTGACGTTGCCGCCGGGGATGGCGTCCTTGACGGTGGCGACGATGACGTCGCCGATTCCGGCGTAGCGACGTCCCGAGCCACCGAGAACGCGGATGCAGAGGATCTCCTTGGCACCCGTGTTGTCGGCGACCCGAAGTCGCGACTCCTGCTGGATCATGTGTTGAACTCCTGTCGTCTGCCGGTTCTCGCGCCCTGCGTGCAGGGGGCTGAGCCTGGCCGAACGGATAGCTGCCGTCATGCACCCGGGGCCGGTGGTGGAACCGCGAGGTCCCACCACCGCATTCCCCCGGGGGCAACTGAGTACTGCTGTGCAGGCCTACTTGGCCCGCTCGAGGATCTCGACCACGCGCCACCGCTTGGTGGCGGAGAGCGGACGGGTCTCCATGATGAGGACCAGGTCGCCGATGCCGGCCGCGTTGGCCTCGTCGTGCGCCTTGACCTTGCTGGTCCGCCGGATGACCTTGCCGTAGAGCGGGTGCTTGACCCGGTCCTCGACCTCCACCACGACGGTCTTCTGCATCTTGTCGCTCACCACGTACCCGCGCCGCGTCTTGCGGTAGGGGCGGTGGTCCGGCGTGCCCGTCGCGGTGACGGTCGCCTCGTTCTGGGTCTCGCTCATGATCGACCTCACTCGCTCGCGGTCGGGGCAGTACGGATGCCGAGCTCGCGCTCACGCAGGATCGTGTAGATCCGCGCGATGTCGCGACGCACGGCCTTCAGCCGCCCGTGGCTCTCGAGCTGGCCGGTGGCCGACTGGAAGCGCAGGTTGAACAGCTCCTCCTTGGCCTTCTTCAGCTCGGCGACGAGTCGCTCGTCGTCGAAGCCGTCCAGCTCGTCGGGGGCGAGCTCCTTGGTTCCGATAGCCATCAGTTGCCACCACCCTCGCGGACCACGAAACGGGTCTTCATCGGGAGCTTGTGCTGGGCGCGGCGCATGGCCTCGCGAGCCAGCGGCTCCGGGACACCGGCGAGCTCGAAGATCACTCGGCCGGGCTTGACGTTGGCGATCCACCACTCGGGCGAACCCTTGCCGGAACCCATGCGGGTCTCCGCCGGCTTCTTGGTGAGCGGGCGGTCCGGGTAGATGTTGATCCAGACCTTGCCGCCACGCTTGATGTGGCGGGTCATGGCGATACGGGCGGCCTCGATCTGCCGGTTCGTGACGTACGCCGGCTCGAGGGCCTGGATGCCGTACTCACCGAACGAGATCACGGTGCCACCGGTCGCGGCGCCGGAGCGCCCCGGGTGGTGCTGCTTGCGGTGCTTCAGCCTGCGCGGGATCAGCATGGCTCAGGCCTCCGTTCCGGTCGCGGGGGCGGCGGGCGCCTCGGCAGCGCCGGCCTCGGCAGGGGCGTCGGTCCGCTCGCGGCGCGGCGCACCGCGCACGGGCCGGCACGGTCCGGACGGTCCGCACGCGGGCCACGCGGCGCACGCGGAGCCTGGGTCGCCTGCTGCTGCGCGAACTCCTTCTCCGTCATGTCGCCCTTGTAGATCCAGACCTTGACGCCGATGCGGCCGAACGTCGTCCGGGCCTCGTAGAAGCCGTAGTCGATGTTCGCGCGCAGCGTGTGCAGCGGGACCCGGCCCTCGCGGTAGAACTCGCTGCGGCTCATCTCCGCGCCGCCGAGGCGGCCGGCGCACTGCACCCGGATGCCCTTGGCGCCGGCGCGCTGCGCGGACTGCATGCCCTTGCGCATCGCACGACGGAACGAGACACGGCTGGCGAGCTGCTCGGCGATGCCCTGGGCGACGAGCTGGGCGTCGATCTCGGCGTTCTTGACCTCGAGGATGTTCAGCTGCACCTGCTTGCCGGTGAGCTTCTCGAGCTCGCCGCGGATGCGGTCGGCCTCCGCGCCACGACGCCCGATGACGATGCCCGGGCGGGCGGTGTGGATGTCGACGCGCACGCGGTCACGGGTGCGCTCGATCTCGACCTTGGAGATGCCGGCGCGCTCGAGCCCGGTGGACATGAGCTTGCGGATCTGCACGTCCTCGCGGACGTAGTCGCGGTACCGCTGGCCGGGCTTGGTGCTGTCGGCGAACCACCGCGAGCGGTGGTCGGTCGTGATGCCGAGGCGGTACCCGTGCGGGTTGACCTTCTGTCCCACTATCGGGTCCTCTCCTTCTTCTCGACGGGGGCCACGACCACGGTGATGTGGCTGGTCCGCTTGAGGATCTGGCTCGCCCGTCCCTGTGCACGCGGGCGGAACCGCTTGAGGGTCGGGCCCTCGTCGACGTACGCCTCGCGGACCACCAGCGAGCGCGGCGTCGAACGCCTCGCCGCGCCCGGTCCGCCTTGACCCGGGCGTTCGCGATCGCGCTCTCGACCACCTTGAGCACGGTCTCCCCCGCGGCCTGCGGCGCGAACTTCAGCGTCGCCACGGCCTGCTCGGCCTGCTTGCCACGGATGAGGTCCACGACGCGCCGGGCCTTCTGGGGCGTGACGCGGACGAACCGCGCCTGCGCCTTGGCTTCCATTGCTGTCCTGCCTTCTTGATCGTCAGTCGAGGGCTCGTCTGGCCGATCGCGCGCGGTCAGCGGCGACGGCCCTTGCGGTCGTCCTTCTCGTGGCCGCGGAACGTCCGGGTCGGGGCGAACTCGCCGAGCTTGTGCCCGACCATCGACTCGGTGACGAAGACGGGGGTGTGCTTGCGGCCGTCGTGCACGGCGAACGTGTGGCCGAGGAAGTCCGGCGTGATGAGCGACCGGCGGGACCAGGTCTTGATGACGCTCTTGGTCCCCTTCTCGTTCTGCACGTCGACCTTCTTCTGGAGGTGACCGTCGACGAACGGGCCCTTCTTCAGGCTGCGTGGCATCTGTCGGCTCCCTATCAGCGCTTGTTCTTGCCGGTGCGCCGACGGCGCACGATGAGCTTGTCGCTCGGCTTGTTCGGACGACGGGTACGGCCCTCGGGCTGGCCCCACGGGCTGACGGGGTGACGTCCACCGGACGTCTTGCCCTCGCCACCACCGTGCGGGTGGTCGATCGGGTTCATGGCGACACCACGGACGGAGGGGCGCTTGCCCTTCCAGCGCATGCGGCCGGCCTTGCCCCAGTTGATGTTCGACTGCTCGGCGTTGCCGACCTCGCCGACCGTCGCGCGGCAGCGCAGGTCGACGTTGCGGATCTCGCCGGACGGCATGCGCAGCTGCGCGTACGGGCCGTCCTTGGCGACGAGCTGCACGGACGCGCCGGCCGAGCGGGCGATCTTCGCGCCGCCACCGGGCTGCAGCTCGATGGCGTGGATGACCGTACCGGTCGGGATGTTGCGCAGCGGCAGGTTGTTGCCGGGCTTGATGTCGGCGCCCGCGCCGTTCTCGACGACGTCGCCCTGGCGGAGCTTGTTCGGCGCCACGATGTAGCGCTTCTCGCCGTCCGCGTAGTGCAGCAGCGCGATGCGCGCCGTGCGGTTGGGGTCGTACTCGATGTGCGCGACCTTGGCCGGCACGCCGTCCTTGTCGTGGCGACGGAAGTCGATGACGCGGTAGGCACGCTTGTGGCCGCCACCCTGGTGGCGCATCGTCACGCGGCCGGTCGAGTTGCGACCGCCCGTCTTGTGCAGCGGGCGGACCAGCGACTTCTCCGGCGTGGAGCGCGTGATCTCGACGAAGTCGGCGACGGAGGAGCCACGGCGGCCCGGCGTCGTCGGCTTGTACTTACGGATTCCCATGGGGATCTGTCCCTCACTCTGCTCTCTGGCGTCGGCGTCAGCCGACCGGCCCGCCGAAGATGTCGATCGTGCCCTCGCGGAGGGTGACGATCGCGCGCTTCGTGTCCTTGCGCTTGCCGAGCCCGAACTTCGTCCGCCGCGTCTTGCCCTTGCGGTTGATCGTGTTCACCGACTCGACCTTGACCGCGAAGACCTGCTCGATCGCGATCTTGATCTCGGTCTTGTTCGCGCGCGGGTCCACGATGAACGTGTACTTCCCCTCGTCGAGCAGCCCGTAGCTCTTCTCCGAGACGACCGGCGCGATGAGGATGTCGCGCGGGTCCTTGGTCACGGCGGTCACGGTGCCTCCGGCTGTCTCCTCAGCGGTCGCGGCACTCGGACTCGGTCGCCGTCGCGGTGACCGAGCGACCCGTGGCCGGGCCGGCCAGGAACGCGTCGAGCGCGCCCTGGGTGAAGACGACGTCGTCGGAGACGAGCACGTCGTAGGTGTTCAGCTGGTCGGCGACGAGCAGGTGGACCCGCTCGACGTTGCGCAGCGACTTCCAGGTGACCTCGTCCGAGCGCTCCACGACGACCAGGACGTGCTTGCGCCCGGACAGGGTGTCGAGGATCGGCGACGGCGGACCGCGTCGACGGCGCCTCGCCCGGGGCGAAGCCCGTGACGACGTGCACGCGGCCGGCGCGGGCGCGGTCCGAGAGAGCACCGCGGAGCGCCGCGGCCTTCATCTTCTTCGGGGTCCGCTGGCTGTAGTCGCGCGGCGTCGGGCCGTGGACGACGCCACCGCCGGCGAACTGCGGCGCACGCGTCGAGCCCTGGCGGGCGCGACCGGTGCCCTTCTGCTTGTACGGCTTGCGGCCACCACCACGCACCTCGCCACGGGTCTTCGTGTCGTGGGTGCCCTGGCGAGCCGCCGCGAGCTGCGCGACGACGACCTGGTGGATCAGCGGGATGTTCGTCTGGACGTCGAAGACCTCGGCGGGCAGGTCGGTCGGTGCCGGCCTTCGCGCCGTTCGGCGTCGAGGACGTCGACGGTCAGGCGAGTGCGGTGTCGGCCACGTCGCTCATGCCCCCTTCACTGCGGTACGCACGACGACGACGCCACCCTTGGGGCCCGGGAACTGCGCCCTTGACGAGCAGCAGACCGCGCTCGGCGTCGACGGCGTGGATGGTCAGGTTCTGGGTGGTCTGGCGGTCGAAGCCCATGCGACCGGCCATCCGCACGCCCTTGAACACGCGCGACGGGGTCGAGGCCCCACCGATCGAGCCGGGCTTGCGGTGGTTGCGGTGCGCACCGTGGGAGGCGCTGACGCCGGGAAGCCGTGACGCTTCATGACGCCGGCGGTGCCCTTGCCCTTGGTCGTCCCGGTCACGTCGACCGTGGCGCCGGCCTCGAAGGCCGCGGCGGTGATCTCCTGGCCGAGCGTGTACTCGGCCGCGTCGGAGGTCCGGATCTCGGCCACGTGCCGGCGCGGGGTGACCCCGGCCTTCTCGAAGTGGCCCTTGAGCGGCTGGGTGACCTTGCGCGGGTCGATCTGGCCGTGGGCCAGCTGGACCGCGGCGTACCCGTCCGTGTCAGCGGTGCGCACCTGCGTGACGACGTTCGTGCCGACCTGCACGACGGTGACCGGGACGAGACGACCGTTGTCGTCCCACACCTGGGTCATGCCGAGCTTGGTGCCGAGCACGGCCGTGACGGCGCGCGCGTTCTGCTGGGTGGTCATGGTGATCAGTTCCTTCCCAGCTTCAGAGCTTGATCTCGATGTTCACGTCGGCCGGCAGGTCGAGACGCATGAGCGAGTCGACCGCCTTCGGCGTGGGATCGATGATGTCGATGAGCCGCTTGTGCGTGCGCATCTCGAAGTGCTCGCGGCTGTCCTTGTACTTGTGGGGCGACCGGATGACGACGAAGACGTTCTTCTCCGTCGGGAGCGGCACCGGGCCCACGACCGTCGCACCAGCGCGCGTCACCGTGTCGACGATCTTGCGCGCCGAGCTGTCGATGACCTCGTGGTCGTAGGACTTGAGCCGGATGCGGATCTTCTGTCCCGCCATGGCGTCGTCTGACTCTCTCTCTCGAACCGCTGGTCTGTCCGACCCACGCACTCGGGCGTGTCGCTTCTCGCGTCACACCCGGGCGCTGCACACCTGTTCGAGGTGCGGGGCCGTTGGATTGAAAAGTCTGAGCCCGGCCGCGAGCAGATTCCCCGCCGACCTGTGCTCCAACGTGTACTGGCCCCGGGCCGGCCGTCTGCGCGACACGCACGCACGACCGTCCCCGGGCAACCTGGCTAGTCTGCCAGACGTTCGTCGCGATGACCAACCCGCAGGGGCCGGCGTGAGCGACGACACTCTCGCCGTCCGCACCCTCGTGAGCAGCGCGGACGCGCTCGAGGCGGGACGCCGCAGGGGCCCGGGTGCGCGCACCCGGGCCCCTCGCGGCCTGGCATCACTTGAGGATCTTGACGACCCGGCCGGAGCCGACGGTCCGGCCACCCTCGCGGATGGCGAAGCCGAGGCCCTCCTCCATGGCGATCGGCTGGATCAGCGCGACCGTCATCTCGGTGTTGTCGCCGGGCATGACCATCTCGGTGCCCTCGGGCAGCGTGATGACGCCGGTGACGTCGGTGGTGCGGAAGTAGAACTGCGGACGGTAGTTCGCGTAGAACGGGTTGTGACGGCCGCCCTCGTCCTTGGCCAGGATGTAGACCTGGGCCTCGAAGTCGGTGTGCGGGGTGATCGAACCCGGCTTCACGACGACCTGGCCGCGCTCGACGTCCTCGCGCTTGGTGCCGCGGAGGAGCAGACCGACGTTCTCGCCGGCCTCGGCGTAGTCGAGCAGCTTGCGGAACATCTCGACGCCGGTGACCGTGGTCTTGATCGCCTTCTCCTTGATGCCGACGATCTCCACCTCCTCGTTCACCTTGAGCGAGCCACGCTCGACACGACCGGTGACGACGGTGCCACGACCGGTGATCGTGAAGACGTCCTCGATCGGCATGAGGAACGGCTTGTCGATCTCGCGGACCGGGTCCGGGCACGTTCTCGTCCACGGCGTCCATGAGGTCGGAGACCGACTGGACCCACTGCGGGTCGCCCTCGAGCGCCTTGAGGCCCGAGACGCGCACGACCGGCGCGTCGTCGCCGTCGAAGCCCTGCGCGCTGAGCAGCTCGCGGACCTCCATCTCGACGAGCTCGAGGATCTCCTCGTCGTCGACCATGTCGGACTTGTTCAGCGCGACGAGCAGGTACGGCACGCCGACCTGGCGGGCGAGCAGGACGTGCTCACGCGTCTGGGCCATCGGGCCGTCGGTCGCGGCGACCACGAGGATCGCGCCGTCCATCTGCGCGGCACCCGTGATCATGTTCTTGATGTAGTCGGCGTGCCCGGGGGCGTCGACGTGCGCGTAGTGGCGCTTCTCGGTCTGGTACTCGACGTGCGCGATGTTGATCGTGATACCGCGCTGCTTCTCCTCGGGCGCCTTGTCGATCTCGTCGAACGGCGTGAAGGGGTTGAGCGTCGGGAACTTGTCGTGCAGCACCTTCGAGATGGCAGCGGTCAGCGTCGTCTTGCCGTGGTCGACGTGACCGATGGTCCCGATGTTGACGTGCGGCTTGGTCCGCTCGAACTTGGCCTTGCCCACTGTGTCCTCCTCGGACTCAAGGTAGTGATTGGTCCAGCGATGCAGGGGTCATGGTGACACCTGCCGGGCACTGGCGTCCCTTCGGCCGGCTGCCGCGGGACTGGTTTGCGACCGGTAGGACCTACTCGCCCCGGGTCTTCTTGATGATCTCCTCGGCAACGTTCCGAGGAACCTCGGCGTAGCTGTCGAAGGACATCGAGTACACGGCACGGCCCTGGGTCTTCGACCGCAGGTCACCGACGTACCCGAACATCTCCGACAGAGGAACCTGTGCGGTGATGACCTTCACACCGGTCGCGTCCTCCATCGACTGGATCATGCCGCGACGGGAGTTCAGGTCGCCGATGACGTCGCCCATGTACTCCTCGGGCGTGCGGACCTCGACGGCCATGACCGGCTCCAGCAGGACCGGGTCCGCCTTGCGGACCGCCTCCTTGAGGATCATCGAGCCGGCGATCTTGAACGCCATCTCCGAGGAGTCGACGTCGTGCGCGGCACCGTCGAGCAGCGTCGCCTTGACGCCCACGAGCGGGAAGCCCGCGAGCACGCCGAGCTGCATGGCGCTCTGGATGCCGGCGTCCACCGACGGGATGTACTCGCGCGGGACGCGGCCACCGCTGACCTTGTTCTCGAACTCGTACAGCTCGCCCTCGGACGGGTCCAGCGGCGCGAAGGTCATCTGGACCTTGGCGTACTGGCCCGAGCCACCGGTCTGCTTCTTGTGCGTGTAGTCGATCTTCTCGACCGTCCGGCGGATGGTCTCGCGGTAGGCCACCTGCGGCTTGCCGACGTTGGCCTCGACCTTGAACTCGCGGCGCATGCGGTCCACCAGGATGTCCAGGTGGAGCTCGCCCATGCCGGCGATCTCGGTCTGACCGGTGTCCTCGTTCTGGGCTGACCCGGAAGGTCGGGTCCTCCTCGGCGAGCTTCTGGATGGCCAGGGAGAGCTTCTCCTGGTCGCCCTTCGTCTTCGGCTCGATCGCGACGGTGATGACGGGCTCCGGGAAGCTCATCGACTCGAGCACGATCTTGTTCGCCGGGTCGCACAGGGTGTCACCGGTGGTGACGTCCTTGAGCCCGATGAACGCGTAGATGTGGCCGGCCGTGGCGTCCTCGACCGGGTTCTCCTTGTTGGAGTGCATCTGGAAGAGCTTCCCGATGCGCTCCTTCTTGTCCTTCGTCGAGTTGTAGACCTGGGCGCCGGAGGCGACCTTGCCCGAGTACACCCGGACGTAGGTCAGCTTGCCGAAGAACGGGTGCGAGGCGACCTTGAAGGCCAGCGCCGAGAACGGCTCCGTCGCGTCGGCGTGGCGCTCGAGGACCTGCTCGACGTCGCCGATCGCGTGGCCCTCGACGGCCGGCACGTCCAGCGGGGACGGCAGGTAGTCGATGACGGCGTCGAGCATGGGCTGGACGCCCTTGTTCTTGAACGCCGAGCCGCACAGGATCGGGAAGGCGTCGCCCGAGAGCACGAGGGCACGGATGCCCTTCTTGATCTCCGGGATCGTCAGCTCCTCGCCGCCGAGGAACTTCTCGAGCAGCGTCGTCGTCCGTCTCGGCGACGGCCTCGACGATCGCGGCGCGGTACTCGGCGGCCTGCTCGGCCATGTCGGCCGGGATGTCCTCGATCTCGTACTTCTCACCCAGGGCGGTCTCGCCGCGCCAGACGAGCGCACGCATCTCGATGAGGTCGACGACGCCGATGAAGTCGTTCTCGGAGCCGATGGGGAGCTGGATCGGCAAGCGGCTTCGCCTTCAGGCGGTCGACGATCGTCTTGACCGTGAAGTAGAAGTCGGCGCCGAGCTTGTCCATCTTGTTGACGAAGCAGATGCGGGGGACGTTGTACTTGTCCGCCTGGCGCCACACCGTCTCGGACTGGGGCTCGACACCCTCCTTGCCGTCGAAGACCGCGACGGCGCCGTCGAGCACGCGCAGGGAGCGCTCGACCTCGACGGTGAAGTCCACGTGGCCCGGGGTGTCGATGATGTTGATCTGGTTGTCGTGCCAGTAGCAGGTCGTCGCGGCGGACGTGATCGTGATGCCGCGCTCCTGCTCCTGCTCCATCCAGTCCATCGTCGACGCACCGTCGTGCGTCTCACCGATCTTGTAGTTGACCCCGGTGTAGAACAGGATCCGCTCGGTGGTGGTGGTCTTGCCGGCATCGATGTGCGCCATGATGCCGATGTTGCGGACCTTGTTGAGGTCCGTCAGCACGTCGAGTGCCACGTTGTCGCCCTTCTGAGCAGTTGGTCGCGCCGAGGGACCCGGCGCCGCCTGGGGTCAGCCCCAGCGGGTCTCGCCGGGATCCCCGGCGCGGGCTGGTGCTACCAGCGGTAGTGCGCGAAGGCCTTGTTGGACTCGGCCATCTTGTGCATGTCCTCGCGACGCTTCACCGCGGCACCCAGGCCGTTGCTCGCGTCGAGGATCTCGTTCATCAGTCGCTCCGTCATCGTCTTCTCGCGACGGGCGCGCGAGAAGTCGGTGAGCCAGCGCAGCGCGAGCGTGGTGGACCGCACCGGGCGGACCTCGACGGGCACCTGGTAGGTCGCGCCGCCGACGCGGCGGGAGCGGACCTCGAGCGCGGGGCGGACGTTCTCCAGCGCACGCTTGAGGACGACGACCGGGTCGCCGGCGGTCTTCTCACGCACGCCCTCGAGGGCGCCGTAGACGATCGACTCGGCGACGGACTTCTTGCCGTCGAGCAGCACCTTGTTGATGAGCTGCGTGACGACCGGGGACCCGTAGACGGGGTCGATGATGAGCGGCCGCTTCGGGGCCGGACCCTTGCGAGGCATCAGTTGTTGCCCTTCTTCGCGCCGTAGCGGCTGCGAGCCTGCTTGCGGTTCTTGACACCCTGGGTGTCGAGGGCGCCGCGCACGATCTTGTAGCGGACACCCGGGAGGTCCTTCACCCGGCCGCCACGCACGAGCACGATCGAGTGCTCCTGCAGGTTGTGACCGACACCGGGGATGTAGGCGGTGACCTCGACCTGGCTCGAGAGGCGGACGCGCGCGACCTTGCGGAGAGCCGAGTTCGGCTTCTTCGGGGTGGTCGTGTAGACGCGGGTGCACACACCGCGGCGCTGCGGGGAGCCCTTGAGCGCGGGGGTCTTGGACTTGGTCACCTTGGGCGAGCGGCCCTTGCGGACCAGCTGCTGGATCGTCGGCACTACGTCTCCGTGTCTGTTGTACGTGGATCTCTGATCGACCGGAGCCTTGTCCGATCCCGGATAAGCCGGCCCCGTCAGGGGCCGGCCCGAGGGCCTTGAGTCCCGCCCCGCCCCACGCAACCGGGCGTGTCGTCCGGTTCCGCAGCACCCAGTCACCGAGGCGTCCGATGAGAGGTGGTGTGCGGCGGACCGACGGTCCGCCTCGGCCCGGACCCGCCGTGAGGCGGTCACCGGGCGCATGCACGCAGGGCCCGACGGTGCGGGCACGGTTGACCACATTACCCGGCGCGATCTGGCGGGTCAAAGCCATGTGACCAGGCTGACACGGTCCGGCCCCCGACGCCTCGCGGGGCGTCGGGGGCCGGACCGTCAGGGCGACGAGCTCAGCGGAAGTCGCCGAAGTCGAGGTCCTCGAGCGGGATCGCCTCGCCGGAGCCGAGGCCCAGGGCGGGGAAGTCGATCTCGTCGTACCCGAAGCTCGGGTACAGCTCCGCCTTGGCGGCCTCGGTCGGCTCGACCGAGACGTTGCGGTACCGGGCGAGCCCGGTGCCGGCGGGGATGAGCTTGCCGAGGATGACGTTCTCCTTGAGGCCCAGCAGCGGGTCGCTCCGGCCGCTCATGGCGGCCTCGGTGAGCACCCGGGTCGTCTCCTGGAAGGAGGCGGCCGACAGCCACGAGTCCGTCGCGAGCGACGCCTTCGTGATGCCCATGAGCTCCGGACGGCCCGACGCCGGCTGGCCGCCCTCGGCGACCGCGCGACGGTTGGCGTCCTCGAACCGGCCACGCTCGGCCAGCTCGCCCGGCAGCAGGTCCGTGTCACCCGAGTCGAGCACGGTCACGCGACGCAGCATCTGCCGCACGATGACCTCGATGTGCTTGTCGTGGATGTCCACGCCCTGCGAGCGGTAGACCTGGTGGACCTCGTCGACCAGGTGCTTCTGCGTGGCCCGCGGGCCGAGGATGCGCAGCACCTTCTTCGGGTCGACGGCGCCCTGGACGAGCTGGGTGCCGACCTCGACGTGGTCGCCGTCCGACACGAGCAGGCGCGACCGCTTGGTGATCGGGTAGGCGATCTCCTCCGAGCCGTCGTCCGGGGTGAGCACGATGCGGCGGGTCCGCTCGGACTCGTCGATCGTGACCCGGCCGGTGAACTCGGCGATGGGGCCCTCACCCTTGGGGGTACGGGCCTCGAACAGCTCCTGGATACGGGGCAGACCCTGGGTGATGTCGTCGGCCGAGGCCACACCACCGGTGTGGAAGGTCCGCATCGTCAGCTGGGTGCCGGGCTCACCGATCGACTGGGCCGCGATGATGCCGACGGCCTCGCCGATGTCGACGAGCTTGCCGGTCGCGAGCGACCGGCCGTAGCACTTGGCGCAGGTGCCGACGCGCGACTCGCAGGTCAGGACCGAGCGGACCTTGAGCTCGGTGACGCCGGCCTCGAGCAGGGCGTCGATGAGCACGTCACCGATGTCCTCCCCCGCCTCGCCGAGCTCGGTGCCGTCGACGTCGACCGTCGTCGCCAGGGTGCGCGAGTAGACGCTCGTCTCGACCTTGTCGTGCCGGCGCAGGGTCGCCGTCGGGGCCCGCGACGCCGACCGGCATGACCAGCCCGCGCTCGGTGCCGCAGTCCTCCTCGCGGACGATGACGTCCTGGGACACGTCCACCAGACGACGCGTGAGGTAGCCCGAGTCGGCGGTCCGCAGCGCGGTGTCCGCCAGACCCTTGCGGGCACCGTGCGAGGCGATGAAGTACTCCAGGACCGACAGGCCCTCGCGGTAGTTGGACTTGATCGGGCGCGGGATGATCTCGCCCTTCGGGTTGGCCACGAGGCCACGCATGCCGGCGATCTGGCGGACCTGCATCCAGTTGCCTCGCGCCCCCGAGCCGACCATCCGGTAGACGGTGTTGCGGGCCGGGAAGTTCTCCCGCATCGCCTCGGCGACCTTGTCGGTGGCCTGCGTCCAGATCTCGATGAGCTCCTGGCGACGCTCGTCGTCGGTGATCAGACCCTTCTCGTACTGGGACTGGATCTTCGCCGCGCGCGCCTCGTGGTCCTCGAGGATCTGGGCCTTGGCCGCCGGGGTGGCGACGTCGGAGATGGCGATCGTGACGCCCGAGCGGGTGGCCCAGCGGAAGCCGGCCTCCTTCAGGGCGTCCAGGCTCGCCGCGACCTCGACCTTCGGGTACCGCTCGGCGAGGTCGTTGACGATCACCGAGAGGCGCTTCTTGTCGACGACGCCGTTCTCGTACGGGTAGTCGACGGGCAGCAGCTCGTTGAACAGGGCCCGGCCGAGGGTGGTCTCGAAGACGATCGGGTCGCCGTCGGACCAGCCCTCCGGGGTGCCGCCGTCCACCGGCGCGACGAGGTCCTCCATGCGGATCCGCACGACGGCGTTGAGGTCCAGGTCGCCCGGCGTCGAAGGCCATGATCGCCTCGGACACCGAGCTGAAGAGGCGGCCGGAGCCGACCGAGTCCTCGGCGGGCTTGTCCGACGTCAGGTGGTACAGGCCGATGATCATGTCCTGCGAGGGCATGGTCACCGGACGACCGTCCGACGGCTTGAGGATGTTGTTGCTGGAGAGCATGAGGATGCGGGCCTCGGCCTGCGCCTCCGCGCTCAGCGGCAGGTGGACGGCCATCTGGTCACCGTCGAAGTCCGCGTTGAACGCGGCGCAGACGAGCGGGTGCAGGTGGATCGCCTTGCCCTCGACGAGCTGGGGCTCGAAGGCCTGGATGCCCAGGCGGTGCAGCGTGGGCGCACGGTTGAGCAGCACCGGGTGCTCGGTGATGACCTCTTCGAGGACGTCCCAGACCACCGGGCGCGCGCGCTCGACCATGCGCTTGGCCGACTTGATGTTCTGCGCGTGGTTGAGGTCGACGAGCCGCTTCATGACGAACGGCTTGAAGAGCTCGAGCGCCATCTGCTTGGGCAGGCCGCACTGGTGCAGCTTGAGCTGCGGGCCGACGACGATGACCGAGCGGCCCGAGTAGTCGACGCGCTTGCCGAGGAGGTTCTGGCGGAACCGCCCCTGCTTGCCCTTGAGCATGTCCGAGATCGACTTCAGCGGGCGGTTGCCCGGACCGGTCACCGGACGACCGCGGCGGCCGTTGTCGAACAGCGCGTCGACGGCCTCCTGGAGCATCCGCTTCTCGTTGTTGACGATGATCTCGGGCGCGCCGAGGTCGAGCAGGCGCTTGAGCCGGTTGTTCCGGTTGATGACCCGGCGGTACAGGTCGTTGAGGTCCGAGGTGGCGAAGCGGCCACCGTCGAGCTGGACCATCGGGCGCAGGTCCGGCGGGATGACCGGGACGGCGTCCAGGACCATGCCCTCGGGCGAGTTGCTCGTGGTGAGGAACGCGTTGACGACCTTGAGCCGCTTGAGGGCACGGGTCTTGCGCTGGCCCTTGCCGTTCTTGATCGTGTCGCGCAGCGACTCCGACTCGGCCTCGAGGTCGAACGCCTGCAGGCGCTTCTGGATCGCCGCGGCGCCCATCGAGCCCTCGAAGTAGTTGCCGTACCGGTCGTTGAGCTGCCGGTACAGCATCTCGTCGCCCTCGAGGTCGGCGACCTTGAGGTTCTTGAAGCGGTCCCACACGGTGTCGAGGCGCTCGAGCTCGGCGTCGGCACGCTTGCGGATCTGCGCCATCTCGCGCTCGGCCGAGTCGCGCACCTTGCGGCGCGCGTCGGAGCGGGCACCCTCGGCCTCGAGCTCGGCCAGGTCGGCCTCGAGCTTCTGGGCGCGGGTCTCGATCTCGTTGTCGCGGCGGTCCGAGATCTCCTTCTTCTCCAGGTCGATCTCGTTCTGGAGGTTGGGGAGGTCCTCGGCGCGGCCGGCGTCGTCGACCGACGTGATCATGTACGCGGCGAAGTAGATGACCTTCTCGAGGTCCTTCGGCGCGAGGTCCAGCAGGTAGCCCAGGCGCGAGGGCACACCCTTGAAGAACCAGATGTGGGTGACGGGGGCGGCGAGCTCGATGTGGCCCATCCGCTCACGGCGGACCTTGGAGCGGGTCACCTCGACGCCGCAGCGCTCGCAGATGATGCCCTTGAAGCGCACGCGCTTGTACTTGCCGCAGTAGCACTCCCAGTCCCGGGTCGGGCCGAAGATCTTCTCGCAGAAGAGCCCGTCCTTCTCCGGCTTGAGGGTGCGGTAGTTGATGGTCTCGGGCTTCTTGACCTCGCCGTGCGACCAGGCGCGGATGTCCTCAGCCGTGGCGAGTCCGATACGCAGCTCATCGAAGACGTTGACGTCGAGCAAGGGGGTCCTACTCTCTTCGCTCGGCCGGGCGCGAGTCGCGTCCGGCCACGATGGAGGAACTACTACCAGGGGCGTCCGGCCCCGGCCGGCCCATCCGCGTGCGGGAGGGCCGGCCGGGGTCGACGTCAGATCTCTTCGATGCTGCTGGCGTTGGGCCGGCGGGACAGGTCGATCCCGAGCTCCTCGGCCGCGCGGTACACCTCGTCGTCGTTCTCCTTCATGTCGATGAGGCCGCCGTCGGACGACAGCACCTCGACGTTCAGGCAGAGCGACTGCATCTCCTTGAGGAGCACCTTGAACGACTCCGGGATGCCCGAGTCGGGGATGTTCTCGCCCTTGACGATGGCCTCGTACACCTTGACGCGGCCGGGGACGTCGTCGGACTTGATGGTGAGGAGCTCCTGCAGGGTGTAGGCGGCGCCGTACGCCTCCAGGGCCCAGACCTCCATCTCGCCGAACCGCTGCCCACCGAACTGCGCCTTACCACCCAGCGGCTGCTGCGTGATCATCGAGTACGGGCCGGTCGAGCGGGCGTGGATCTTGTCGTCGACCAGGTGGTGGAGCTTGAGGATGTACATGTAGCCGACCGCGACCGGCTCCGGGAACGGCTCGCCGGAGCGACCGTCGAACAGCTGCGCCTTGCCGGTGCCGTCGACCATGCGGTCCCCGTCCCGGTTCGGGTGCGTCGCGTCGAGCAGGCCGGTGAGGACCGCCTCGGGCACGCCGTCGAACACCGGGGTGGCGACGGGGGTGCCGGGGGCGCTGCGCTCGGCGGCGGTCGGGACGTCCTGCGTCCAGGTCGCCTCGGGGCCGACCAGCTCGATGTCCCAGCCCTGCTTCGCGACCCACCCGAGGTGCGTCTCGAGGACCTGGCCGACGTTCATGCGGCCGGGCACGCCGAGCGGGTTGAGGACGACGTCGACCGCGGTGCCGTCGGGCAGGAAGGGCATGTCCTCGACCGGGAGGATCTTGGAGATGACGCCCTTGTTGCCGTGACGGCCGGCGAGCTTGTCGCCGTCCGTGATCTTGCGGCGCTGCGCGATGTACACGCGGACCAGCTCGTTCACGCCGGCGGGCAGCTCGTCGCCGTCCTCGCGGTTGAACGTGCGGACCTCGATGACCGTGCCGGACTCGCCGTGCGGGACCTTGAGCGACGTGTCGCGGACCTCGCGCGCCTTCTCGCCGAAGATCGCGCGGAGCAGGCGCTCCTCCGGGGTCAGCTCGGTCTCGCCCTTGGGCGTGACCTTCCCGACCAGGATGTCGCCGGCCGCGACCTCGGCGCCGATGCGGATGATCCCGCGCTCGTCGAGGTCCGCGAGGACCTCCTCGGAGACGTTCGGGATGTCCCGCGTGATCTCCTCCGGGCCGAGCTTGGTGTCGCGCGCGTCGACCTCGTGCTCCTCGATGTGGATCGAGGACAGGACGTCGTCCTGCACGAGGCGCTGGCTGAGGATGATCGCGTCCTCGTAGTTGTGGCCCTCCCACGACATGAACGCCACGAGCAGGTTGCGGCCGAGCGCGAGCTCGCCCTCGTCCGTCGCGGGGCCGTCGGCGAGCACCGAGCCGACCTCGACGCGGGCGCCGGTCGTCGACCAGCACGCGCTGGTTGTAGGACGTGCCCTGGTTCGAGCGGCGGAACTTCGCCACCCGGTAGGTCTGCGTCGTGGCGTCGTCGGCGGCGACCACGATGAGGTCGGCCGACACCTCGGTGACCACACCGGGCTTGGTCGCCACGATGACGTCGCCGGCGTCGACCGCCGCGCGGCGCTCCATGCCGGTCCCGACGAGCGGGGCCTCGGAGCGCACCAGCGGCACGGCCTGGCGCTGCATGTTCGCGCCCATGAGCGCGCGGTTGGCGTCGTCGTGCTCGAGGAACGGGATCAGGGCCGTCGCGACCGACACCATCTGGCGCGGCGAGACGTCCATGTAGTCCACGTCGTTGCCGGGGATGAGGTCGACCTCGCCGCCCTTGGTGCGGACCAGGACGCGGTCCTCGGTGAAGCGGCCGCTTCTCGTCGAGCACGGCGTTCGCCTGGGCGATGACGTAGCGGTCCTCGTCGTCGGCGGTGAGGTAGTGCACGTCCTCGGTGACGACGCCGGCCACGACCTTGCGGTACGGGGTCTCGACGAAGCCGAACGGGTTGATCCGTCCGTACGTGGCGAGCGAGCCGATGAGGCCGATGTTCGGGCCCTCGGGGGTCTCGATCGGGCACATGCGGCCGTAGTGCGAGTGGTGGACGTCGCGGACCTCCATGCCGGCGCGGTCACGGGACAGACCACCCGGGCCGAGCGCGGACAGGCGACGCTTGTGCGTCAGGCCCGCGAGCGGGTTGTTCTGGTCCATGAACTGCGACAGCTGCGAGGTGCCGAAGAACTCCTTGATCGACGCCACCACGGGGCGGATGTTGATCAGGGTCTGCGGCGTGATCGCCTCGACGTCCTGCGTCGTCATGCGCTCGCGCACGACGCGCTCCATGCGGGACAGGCCGGTGCGGACCTGGTTCTGGATGAGCTCGCCGACCGCGCGGATGCGGCGGTTGCCGAAGTGGTCGATGTCGTCGGTCTCGACGCGCACCTCGACGGCCTCGCCGGCGCGCTTGCCGGGGATGGTCGCGACGTCGGCGTGCAGCGCGGCCATGTACTTGATGGTCGCGACGATGTCGCTCACCGACAGGACGCTCTCGCCCAGCGGGGCGTCGATGCCGAGCTTCTTGTTGACCTTGTAGCGGCCGACCTTCGCGAGGTCGTAGCGCTTGGGGTTGAAGTAGAAGTTCTCGAGCAGCGCGCGACCGGCCTCGACCGTGGGCGGCTCGCCCGGGCGGATCTTGCGGTACAGGTCGAGCAGGGCCTCGTCCTCGGTGTGGACGTGGTCCTTCTCGAGGGTGTCGATCACGGCCGGGAACGCCGCGAACTCCTCGCGGATCTGCGACTCGGTGAGGCCCAGGGCCTTGAGCAGCACGGTGACCGACTGCTTGCGCTTGCGGTCGACGCGCACGCCGACGGCGTCGCGCTTGTCGATCTCGAACTCGAGCCAGGCACCGCGGCTCGGGATGATCTTGGACGTGAAGATGTCCTTGTCGGACGTCTTGTCGGCGACGCGCTCGAAGTAGACGCCCGGCGAGCGGACGAGCTGGGAGACGACGACGCGCTCGGTGCCGTTGATGATGAACGTGCCGCGCTCGGTCATCAGGGGGAAGTCACCCATGAAGACGGTCTGGCTCTTGATCTCACCGGTCGTGTAGTTGACGAACTCGGCCGTCACGAAGAGCGGTGCGGCGTAGGTGAAGTCCTTCTCCTTGCACTCCTCGGCCGTGTACTTCGGCGGCTCGAAGCGGTGCTCGCGGAAGGAGAGCGACATGGTGCCGCCGAAGTCCTCGATCGGGGAGATCTCCTCGAAGATCTCCTCCAGTCCTGCGGTCTCCGGCACGTCGGTCCGGCCGGCCTCGACCGCGGCGGCCACGCGGGTCTGCCACTTCTCGTTGCCGAGCAGCCAGTCGAAGTTCTCGGTCTGGAGGCCGAGGAGGTCCGGGACCTCGAGCGGCTCGTGGATCTTGGCGAAGGAGATGCGGCGAGACGCGGTGCGATGTGCGATAGCGTCGGCGGACGGTGCAGAAGGGGTGCGCGAGGCAGCCAAGAGGGGTCCTTCCCTGCGGATCGAGTTCACGCTGCGCCGCCCGGCGGTTCGCAACCCCCCGGCCGCAGGACCGCCTCCGTCGCACATGACGACGTCGAGGGTCTCGGGTTATACGGGGTGGCGGGCACAGGCCAACGCAAAGCGCTAGCCTAGCCCACCCGCCGCACACTGTCCACCAACCGGGTGCATGGCACTTCCCAGGCGGACCCCGTGTCCCGTACCCTGCCCCGCCGCACGTGACCGGGGCCACATCCGGGCCGGACGACGGCGTCCCGCACGGGGTCCCGTGACCTCCCGGACACGACGAGGCCCGCACCCCGTGACGGGGTGCGGGCCTCGCGATCCGTGCGTCCTGCGCCCGACGCGTGCGTCAGGGGCGGGTCGACGGGGGCCCCGAGGGGCCGGGGGTCACTTGACGGTGACGGTGGCGCCGGCGCCCTCGAGCGCGGCCACGGCCTTGTCAGCGGCCTCCTTGTTGACACCCTCCAGGACGGCCTTGGGGGCGGCGTCGACGAGGTCCTTGGCCTCCTTCAGGCCGAGGCTCGTGAGGGCACGCACCTCCTTGATGACCTGGATCTTCTTCTCACCGGCGGCCTCGAGGACGACGTCGAACTCCGTCTTCTCCTCGACCTCGGGCTCGGCGGCAGCGCCACCGGCAGCCGGGCCGGCGGCCGCGGCGACGGGAGCGGCGGCGGTGACCTCGAAGGTCTCCTCGAAGGCCTTCACGAACTCGGAGAGCTCGATGAGGGTGAGCTCCTTGAAAGCGCTGATGAGCTCGTCGGTGCTGAGCTTCGCCATGGTGGCGTTCCTTCCGTTCTGTCCAGGCACGACCGGACGGTCACTGCCGGAGCTGGGGGGTGATGTGCGAGAGCCGGGTCGGCTCAGGCAGCGGTCTCGGTGGGAGCCTCCGCGGAGGCCTGCTTCTCGCGCAGGGCCTCGACGGTGCGCACGGCCTTGGCGGCCGGCGCCGTGAACAGGTACGCCGCCTGGAACAGCGTCGCCTTGAGCACGCCGGCCGTCTTGGCCAGCAGGACCTCACGGGACTCGAGGTCCGCGAGCTTGGAGATGTCCTCGGCGGTCAGGGGGCGCCCGTCGAGGACACCACCCTTGATGACCAGCGCGGGGTTCGCCTTGGCGAAGTCACGCAGCCCCTTGGCCGCCTCGACCGGGTCCCCGGTCACGAAGGCGATCGCGGACGGGCCGGTCAGGTGCGCGTCGGAGACGTCGACACCAGCCTGCTTCGCCGCGATGGAGGTCAGCGTGTTCTTCACCACGGCGTAGGTTGCGTTGCCGCTGAGCGTGCGCCGCAGCTGCTTCAGCTGGGCGACAGTGAGCCCGCGGTACTCGGTCAGCACGGCCGCGTTCGACTCGCGGAACTGGTCCGCGAGCTCTGCGACAGCGGCTGCCTTGTCCGGCCTCGCCATGGCAATCCTTCCGATGGTGGTGCCACCGGTCGTACGTCGGTCCCCCAGAACGACGAAGAGCCCCGCGCAGGCGCGGGGCTCGGGGCGTCCGGACGGGTCCGGGACGTGGAGCTCTCACCTGCGCTGGCCTCCGCATGCTGCGGGACTTCGGTGAGCCACCCCCACGAGGAGGGCAGCCGACGACCGGCGGTCTTGGGCAGGGACGAGCGTACGCGAGGCACGGCGCTGGACCAAATCGGCGCCGGACGCACCGCGGGCCCGGCAGCCGGTGGCTGCCGGGCCCGGGGTGGGCGGGACCGACGTCAGGCTGCGGCGTCGTCGTCCTCGGTGAGGTTCCGGGTCTTGCTCTGGTCGACCAGGATGCCGGGGCCGTTCGTCGTGGTGACGACGGCCTTGGCGATGTAGCGGCCCTTGGAGGCGGAGGGCTTGAGACGCAGGACCTCGTCGAGTGCGGCCGCGTAGTTCTCCACCAGCTGGACGTCGGTGAACGACACCTTGCCGACGATGAAGTGCAGGTTCGCGTGCTTGTCGACGCGGAACTCGATCTTCCCGCCCTTGATCTCCGTGACGGCCTTGGCGACGTCCATCGTGACGGTGCCCGTCTTGGGGTTCGGCATGAGCCCACGCGGACCCAGCACCTTGCCCAGGCGGCCGACCTTGCCCATGAGGTCGGGCGTCGCGACGGCGGAGTCGAAGTCGGTGTACCCGGCCGCGACCTTCGCGATGAGCTCGTCCCCGCCGACCTCGTCGGCGCCGGCGGCGAGGGCCTGCTCGGCCCGCTCACCGGTGGCGAAGACCAGCACGCGGGCGGTCTTGCCGGTGCCGTGCGGCAGGTTGACGGTGCCGCGGACCATCTGGTCGGCCTTGCGCGGGTCGACACCCAGGCGGAAGGCGACCTCGACGGTGGCGTCGAACTTCGCCACCGAGGTCTCCTTCGCGAGACGGATCGCCTCGAGCGGCGCGTAGAGGTGGTCCTTCTCGATCTTCTCGGCGGCGGCCACGTAGGCCTTGCTGCGCTTGGTCATCTGCGTTGTCCTCTTCTGTGCAGTCGTGGTCGGACGTTCCGTGGGCCAGCGCGTGGCCCTCCCACTGTCGTTCTCGGCGTGCGGGCCCGTGCCCGCCGCCGCCGTGCGCGGCCGCCGCTGGTGCGCCGGCCGGGTGCTGCGGAGGGTGTCAGCCCTCGACCTTGATGCCCATCGAGCGGGCGGTGCCGGCGATGATCTTCTCGGCGGCGGCCAGGTCGTTGGCGTTGAGGTCCTCGAGCTTCGTCGAGGCGATCTCGCGGACCTGGTCGGCCGAGAGGGTCGCGACCTTGACGGTGTGCGGGGTCGGCGAGCCCTTGGCCACGCCGGCGGCCTTCTTGATGAGCTCCGCGGCCGGCGGGGTCTTCGTGATGAAGGTGAAGGAGCGGTCCTCGTAGACCGTGATCTCCACCGGGATCACGTTGCCGCGCTGGGCCTCGGTCGCGGCGTTGTACGCCTTGCAGAACTCCATGATGTTCACGCCGTGCTGACCCAGGGCGGGACCGATCGGCGGTGCGGGTGTGGCGGCCCCGGCCTTGATCTGGAGCTTGATCAGGCCGGTGACCTTCTTCTTGGGGGGCATGATGCCTTCCGTTCGTGTTGTGGGCCGACGCCGTGGGCGATGACCCGGTTGCAGTGCTGCCGTGCTGCCGGTGGGCAGCAGGTCAGATCTTGGCGACCTGGCTGAACGACAGCTCGACCGGGGTCTCCCGGCCGAAGATGGACACGAGCACCTTGAGCTTCTGGCTCTCGGGGTTGATCTCGGAGATGGTGGCGGGCAGCGTGTCGAACGGCCCGTCGGTGACGGTGACCGACTCGCCGACCGTGAAGTCGACCTTGATCTCGGCCGCGGGACGCTGGCCGCCACCGGCCGCGGGTGCCTTGGGCGCGATCGTCGGGGCGAGCATCGAGAAGACCTCGTCGAGCGTCAGCGGGACCGGCTGGTGGGTGTGGCCCACGAAGCCGGTGACCCCGGGCGTGTGCCGGACGGCGCCCCACGACTCGTCGGTGAGGTCCATGCGGACCAGGACGTACCCGGGGATCCGGACGCGGCGCACGATCTTGCGCTGCGCGTTCTTGATCTCCGTGACCTCCTCCATGGGGACCTCCACCTCGTGGATGTAGTCCTCCATGTTGAGGCTCTGGATGCGGTTCTCCAGGTTGGTCTTCACCCGGTTCTCGTACCCGGCGTAGGAGTGGATGACGAACCAGTCCCCGGGCCGGCGGCGCAGGTCGGCCTTGAACTGGTCGACCGGGTCGACCTCGACCTCCTCCTCGACCTCGTCCGCGGCGTCCACCTCGTCGCTGTCGGCACTGTCGGCACTGTCGCCGCGGCACTGCCGGCACCGTCGGCGGGCGCGGCGTCGGAGTCGTCGGACGGGGCGACGTCGGACGGGGCGACGGCGTCGTCCGGCGCGTCGAGGTCGTCGTCGGCGGGCTCCAGCTCGTCAGTGGTGTGGACGGACTCGGTGGCGGCGACCGAGTCGAGGGCGTCCTCGAGCTCGGCGTCGGCGGGGTTGCCGACCGTCTGCTCCTGCGACTCCTGGGACACGTCCTGACCTGCTTCCTGGGGGAGAGAACCTTCGAACACGTGCGGGGTGGTCACCTGCTGGTCACCCGCCGATCACCGGGTGCACCGCGGTGCGGCGGGCGCGGGCCCGACGGGGCGGCCGGGCCGGGCGTCAGTCGCCGAACACCCACAGCGTGACCTGGCCGATGCCGAGGTCGAGCACCGTGACGAACGCCATGACGACGAGCACGAACACCAGCACGACGCCCGTGTAGGTGAACAGCTCCGAGCGCGTGGGCCGGACGACCTTCTTGAGCTCCGCGACGACCTGGCGCACGAACAGCGCGATGCGGGCGAACAGGCCACGCTTCTGGCCGTCCTTCTCCGTCGTGCTGTGAGCAGGGCTCGGCCCGTCGGCGGCGGTGCCGCCGGGGCCGGACGCCGCAGCGGGTGCGGAATCGCTCACGGTCGAGTCCCTCACGTGTCGAGTGGTGGTCGAGCTTGCCGGTGTGCCGGCGGCCGGTGCCCCACCGGCCCCGGGAGGGGGCCGGCGGGGCGACCAGCGTGCGCAGGGCAGGCGAGACTCGAACTCGCAACCGCCGGTTTTGGAGACCGGTGCGCTACCAATTGCGCCACTGCCCTTCGGTGGCCGGACGACGACCTGCGGTGGACCGCGACGCGCGAGGACTTCCTCGCGGGCACGGCTCACCATGGCGGACGTCAACCACCGGGGGTCCACTGTACGCGAGAGCCGGACGTGGGTCGACCAGCGACCGTGCCAAGATGACCGGCGTGACCGCGAACACACCTGCCTCCGCGTCCCCGCCCGACCAGTCCGGCCGGCCCGGCACAGTGCCGACCGACCCGCCCACCGGGTCGACGGCGTCCCGCCCGCGGGTGTCCGCACGGCTCGCCGCGATCGCGGAGTCCGCGACCCTCGCGGTCGACGCGAAGGCCAAGGCGCTCAAGGCGGCCGGGCGCCCGGTCATCGGCTTCGGCGCAGGCGAACCGGACTTCCCGACGCCGGACTACATCGTCGAGGCGGCCGCGAGGGCCGCCCACGACCCGGTGAACCACCGCTACTCCCCCGCCGCCGGCCTGCCCGCGCTGCGCGAGGCGATCGCCGCGAAGACGCAGCGGGACTCGGGCTACGAGGTGTCGCCGTCGCAGGTGCTGGTCACCAACGGCGGCAAGCAGGCGGTCTACCAGGCGTTCGCGGCCGTCGTCGACCCGGGCGACGAGGTGCTGCTGCCCGCGCCGTACTGGACGACCTACCCGGAGGCCATCCGGCTGGCGGGCGGCGTTCCGGTCGAGGTCTTCGCGGGCGTCGACCAGGGGTACCTCGTGACCGTCGAGCAGCTCGAGGCGGCCCGCACCGAGCGGACCAAGGCGCTGCTCTTCTGCTCGCCCTCGAACCCGACCGGTGCGGTGTACTCCCCCGAGGAGACCGCGGCCATCGGCCGCTGGGCGCACGAGCACGGCATCTGGGTGCTCACCGACGAGATCTACGAGCACCTCACCTACGACGACGCCGCGTTCACCCCGATCGTGCGCGCGGTCCCCGAGCTCGCCGACACGGCGATCGTCCTCAACGGCGTCGCGAAGACGTACGCGATGACCGGGTGGCGGGTGGGCTGGATGATCTCGCCCGCGGACGTCACCAAGGCCGCGACGAACCTCCAGTCGCACCTGACGTCCAACGTGGCCAACGTCTCCCAGCGGGCCGCGATCGCGGCGCTCACCGGCGACCTGTCCGCCGTGCACGCGATGCGCACGGCGTTCGACCGGCGGCGGCGCACCATGGTCGACCTGCTCAGCGCGATCGACGGCGTCGTGTGCCCGAAGCCGCAGGGGGCGTTCTACGCCTACCCGAGCGTCGAGGGCGTGCTCGGCCGGACGATCCGCGGCACGACCGTCACCACGTCGGCCGAGCTCGCGGCCGTGATCCTCGAGCACGCGGAGGTCGCCGTCGTCCCGGGCGAGGCGTTCGGGCCGAGCGGGTTCCTGCGGCTGTCCTACGCGCTGGGGGACGACGACCTGGTCGAGGGCGTCGGGCGGATCGGGCGCCTGCTGGCCGAGGCGGAGTAGGGGCGGCGAAGGGCGCACCGGGCGGACGGCCGCGCCGCAGGACGGCTGGCACACTGGCTGCGATGCGTGACCTCGCCCTCCTCCCCAAGGCCCACCTGCACCTGCACTTCACGGGCTCGATGCGCACGTCGACCCTCGCCGACCTCGCGTCCCGGACGGGCCTCCGGGTCCCGCCGTCCCTGCTCGACGGGGACCCGCTGCGGCTGCCGCCGGGCGACCGCGGCTGGTTCCGCTTCCAGCGGCTGTACGACGCCGCCCGCGCCTGCGTGCGGTCCGAGGACGCGATGCGCCGGATCGTCCGCGAGGCCGCCGAGGACGACGCGGCGGAGGGGTCGCGCCGGCTGGAGATCCAGGTCGACCCGACGTCCTACGGCCCGTTCGTCGGCGGCGTGACGCCCGCGCTGGAGATCGTGCTCGACGAGGCGCGCGCGGCGACCCGGGTCACCGGGGTCGAGGTGGGCGTCGTCGTCGCGTCGTCGCGCATGCGGCACCCGCTCGAGGCGCGCACGCTCGCGCGGCTGGCCGCGCGGTACGCCGGGGACGGCCCGGGCGAGGTGGTCGGCTTCGGGCTGAGCAACGACGAGCGGCGCGGCGACACCGCCGACTTCGCGCCCGCGTTCGCGATCGCCCGCCGTGCGGGCCTGGCCTCCGTCCCGCACGGCGGCGAGCTGCTCGGCGCGACGCACGTCGCGGAGGTGCTCGACCACCTGCGGCCGGACCGGCTGGGGCACGGGGTCCGGGCCGCGGAGGACGCCCGCGTGCTCGAGCGCCTCGTGGGCGACGACATCGCCCTCGAGCTGTGCCCGGCGTCGAACGTCTCGCTCGGGGTGTACGCCGAGGCGGCCCACGTCCCGCTGCGGGTGCTCATGGCGGCCGGGGCGACCATCGCCCTCGGCGCCGACGACCCGCTGCTGTTCGGCTCGCGGCTCGTCGACCAGTACGCCATCGCGCGCACCGTCCACGGCTTCACCGACCCGGAGCTGGCCGAGCTCGCCCGCGCGTCGATCCGGGCGTCCCGCGCGTCCGAAGGCACCCGCAAGGGGCTGCTGGCCGACGTCGGGGCGTGGCTGGCGGCGGACGACCCGGACGCCTCTGTCATCTCTGGTTGACACCGCGCGGATCGTCAATCTACGTTGACGCCTCGGGACCGGTCCCCGACCGACGACAGGCGAGGTGACGAGGTGGGTGAGCAGACGATGGGTGCGCTGGTGATCCAGGCCGGTGACGACGACCCCCTGCGGGCGCTGGCGGCGGTCGCCGAGCTGCAGCGCGAGGTGCTCCGCACCGAGGCGATCACGGTGCGCCGCGCGCGCAACGGCGGCGCCTCGTGGGAGCAGATCGCGCGGGTGCTCGGCGTGAGCCGGCAGGCGGTGCACAAGAAGTACGGCGGCACGAGGTTCAGCCGTGGCTGACGAGGCGGACGGCCCGCCACCGGCGCGCCTGCGGGACCTGCTGACCTACCTGGGCGAGCACCGCGCCGTGCTCGGCGTCGTCCTCGTCGTCTCGGTGCTCGGGGCGGCACTGACGCTCGCGCAGCCGGTGATGATCAACCGGGTCCTGGCCGCGGTGTCCGCCGGCGAGGGGTTCGGCGCCACGGTCGCGACGCTCGTGGCGCTGGTCGTGGCCGCCGGGGTGCTCGGCGCCGTCCAGCAGTTCCTGCTCGAGCGGACGGCCGAGGGCGTGGTCCTCTCCGCCCGGCGCCGCCTGCTGCGACAGCTGCTGCGGCTGCCGGTCCGCGAGTACGACGCGCGCCGGACCGGCGACCTCGTCTCCCGGGTCGGGTCCGACACCACGATGATCCGCTCGGCGCTGACCGGAGGGCTCGTCGACGCCCTCGGCGGCGGTCTGGTGTTCGCCGGCGCCCTCGTCGCGATGGCCCTGCTCGACCTCCCCCTGCTCGCCCTCACGCTCGCGGTGATCGCGGTCGCCGTGGTGAGCGTCGTCGTCGTCAGCGCACGCATCCAGACCCTCACGCGCGCCTCGCAGGAGGCGGTCGGCCGGGTCGCGGCGGGCGTCGAGCGGGCGCTCTCGGGGGTCCGGACCATCCGGGCGGCCGGCGCGACGGACCGCGAGGGGCGACGCCTGGAGCAGGACGCGGAGGAGGCCTACCGGCTCGGCGTCCGGATCGCGCGGGTCGGGGCGATCCTCTGGCCGGTGAGCGGGCTCGCCGTGCAGGGGGCGTTCCTCGCCGTGCTCGGCATCGGCGGGTACCGGGTCGCGGCGGGGACCATGTCGGTCGCCGACCTCGTCACGTTCATCATCTTCCTGTTCATGATGCTCATGCCGCTGGGCACGGCGTTCAGCGCGGTGGTCACCGTCCGCACCGCGCTGGGCGCCCTGGCGCGCATCCAGGAGATCCTCGCCCTGCCCGCCGAGGACGACGTCGCGCCCGCGCCGGTCGACGTCGTGCGCTCCCCGGACGCCGTCGTGCCCGCGGGACCGCGCGGCGCGGACGGCCCCACGTTCGCCGGTCACGGTGCGGGCCACCGTGCGGGCGATCGTGCGGGCGATCGTGCGGGCCTCGACGGGACCGCCCGCCCGGCCGAGCGGCGGCCGGTGCCCGACGAGCGGGACGCGATGGTCGTGTTCGACGGCGTCGGGTTCGGGTACCGCGACGCCGCCCCCGTCCTGCGGGACGTGAGCTTCACGGTCCCCCGCGGGTCGACCACCGCTCTCGTCGGGCCGTCCGGGGCCGGCAAGACGACGCTGCTCGCGCTCCTCGAGCGGTTCTACGAGCCGGACACGGGCGCGATCCGCGTCGAGGGCACCGACGTCCGGGCGCTCGCCCGCGCCGACCTGCGGGCCGGGATCGGGTACGTCGAGCAGGACGCCCCGGCCCTGGCCGGGACCATCCGGGACAACCTCCTGCTCGCGGCACCCGACGCCGACGACGCCGCCTGCCGCGACGCGCTCGCCTCGGTCAACCTCCTGGACCGGGTCGACGCGCACGACGACGGCCTGGACACGGTCGTGGGGGACGACGGCGTCGGCCTGTCCGGCGGGGAGCGGCAGCGGCTCGCGATCGCCCGCGCCCTCATCGGCGACGCCCCGCTGCTCCTGCTCGACGAGCCGACCGCGGCGCTCGACGGCCGCAACGAGCGGGCGATGCACGAGGCCATCCGTACCGCGGCGGTGGGCCGGACGGTCCTCATCGTCGCCCACCGCCTGGCGACCGTGGCGGACGCGGACCAGATCGTGGTGCTCGACGCCGGCCGGGTCGTCGCCACCGGCACCCATGCCGAGCTGCTCGGCTCCAGCGCGCTCTACCACGAGCTCGCCCGGCACCAGCTGCTCGTGCCCTGACCGCCCTGACCACGCTCGTCGCCGGATCGACCCGGTCGGAGGCTTGACGCGGACCCTCCCGCGCGTCATTGTGTCAATCACTCAGTACATTGATGCACGCGAGACGGGGTCACCATGGCGGGTCGGCTGCTCATCCTGCTCTTCTCCCTGACGGTCGCGCTCGGCGGAGCCGTGGGGCTCGGGGTCCTCGTCCTGACCGCCGTGCGCGGCCCGGCGCCGGCCCCGTCCGAGGCCGCTCGCGCGGCGGTCCGGCACGGCGCCGTCGTGCACGGGGTCGCGCTCGTCGCGCTGGTCGCGGCCCTCGTGGGCGTGCCGGTGCTCGCCGCGCAGCTCGTCCACGGTCCGGCGCAGGGGCTCGGCCTGGGCCTGGCACCGGCGACGGCCGGGCTCGCGTTCGCCGCGGTGCAGGCGGTCGGGGAGGCGACCTGGCCCCGGCCCACGGGGCAGGTCCGTCGGGCCATCCTGGTCCGACGGACGACGCGAGACGTCGCCCCGCGCCGCCTGCGCGCGGCCACCTGGGGCTGGGCGGTGCTCGGGACGCTGGCGCTCGTGGCGGGTGGGCTGGCGGCCGACGGCGGCCGGTCGGTGAGCCGGACCTTCCCCACCGGCGGGACGACGTCCGGCCCCTTCCCCGGCTGGTACTTCGGCGTCCCGCTCCTGGTCGCGATCGCCGTCGTGCTGCTCGCCGCCGAGGTCGTGCTGCGCCGGGTCGCCACGCGACCCGCGGTCGCCGACGCGGACCCGGAGTGGGACCTCGCCCTGCGCCGCCTGTCCGCGCACCGCGTGCTCCGCGGCGCCCAGCTCGTGCTCGCCTGGACCGCGGCGGGGGTGCTCGGCGTGGGCGGTGCGGCGCTGCGCTCCGTGGGGGACGCCGTCCCCGGAGCGGCGGCGGCGTCCGGGCTGCACGTCGCGGTGGGCACGACGGCGCTCGTCCTGGCGCTGGTCGCGGCCGTCGGCGGGGCGGTCGTGGCGCTCGTCCCGGCCGCCCCGGTCCCGGCGTCGTTCCGCGTCGGAGCCGGCGACCCCGCCGCCGACCCCGCCGCCGGAGCGGGCAGGCCGGCATGACCCTGCACCTCGAGGTCGACCTCGGTGCCGGGGTGCCGCCGTACGAGCAGATCCGCTCCCAGGTGCTCGCCCACGTGGCGGCGGGACGCCTCCGGGCCGGGGACCGCCTGCCGACCATCCGGGCGCTCGCGAGCGACCTCGGGGTGGCGGCCGGCACGGTCGCCCGTGCCTACCGCGAGCTCGAGGCGAGCGGCGTGGTGGCGACGCGGCGCCGCACCGGGACGGTCGTGGCCGCGGGCCGGGACGCGACCGACGACGGCGTCGCGCGGGCGGCCGACCAGCTCGTCACCCGCGCACGGGCGGCCGGGCTGGGCGACGCGGAGGTGCTCGACGTCGTCCGGGGGGCGCTGCTGCGGCCGGCCCGAGCCGGCGGAAGGGCCGGGGCGGACGGGATCAGAGGCTGAGGCCGACGAGGACCGGCTCGGGCTCGAGCGTGATGCCGAAGGTGTCGCGGACGCCGTCGCGCACCGTGCGTGCCAGCCCGACGAGCTCCTCCGCGGTGCCGTCGCCCCGGTTGGTGAGCGCGAGGGTGTGCTTCGTGGACAGCGACACCGGGCCGGGCAGGCCGAAGCCCTTGCCGAAGCCGGCGTGCTCGATGAGCCACGCCGCGCTCGTCTTCACCAGGTCCGGGTCGACGGTGCCCAGGCTGGGACCGGTCGTGCGCTCGGGGCGCGCGGTCCGGACCGCGAACCGCGGCGCGCCGTCGGGCAGGGACGACGCCCGGTCCGTGGTCAGGACGGGATTGGTGAAGAAGGAGCCCGCGCTCCAGGTGTCCGGGTCGGCGTCGTCGAGCACCATGCCCTTGCCGCGGCGCAGGGCCAGGACGGCCTCGCGGACCTCGCGCGTCGGGGCGCGCTCGCCGATCTCGACGCCGAGGCGGCGCGCGAGCTCGGGGTACACGACCGGCGCGGAGAGGTCGGACGCGCGCAGCTGCATGCCGACCTCGAGCACGACGTACCGGGGCGTGGGCGCCCAGGTGGAGCCGGGCTCGAGCAGCGACCGCTTGAGCAGCGACGTCCGGTAGCCGAACTGCAGGTCGACCAGGGGCAGGGTCCGGATCCGGAGGCGCTCGCGGTCCCACACCCGGACCGTGGCGATGACGCCGGAGATCTCCTGGCCGTAGGCGCCGATGTTCTGGACCGGGGCGGCGCCCGTGGACCCGGGGATGCCGGACAGCGCCTCGACGCCGACCCAGCCCTCGTCGACCGTGCGCGCGACGAGGTCGTCCCAGTTCTCGCCGGCGGGCACGCGGATGCTCGCCCCTCCGCAGGAGTCGGCGGACTCGACCTCGACGCCGCGCCGGACGTCCCGCACCACGACGCCCGGGAAGCCGTCGTCCGACACGACGAGGTTGGACCCGCCGCCGAGCACGAGCACCGGCTCCCCCGCGGCGTCCGCCTCGCGGACGGCGTCGACCAGGGCCTGCGAGGAGTCGGTCTCGACGTAGCGGCCGACCGGACCGCCCAGGCGCAGCGTGGTCAGGTCGGCCAGCACGGCGGTGCGGACGGTGTCGGCGGTCATCCGGCCAGGCTACGCCGGGCGGTCCGCCGGCTCGCGCGAGGCCGCGGGGGTCCCGTCGGGCGCGGAGCTCGGCTCAGAGCTCGGCACGGTGGCGGGCGCCAGCGGTGCGGCGGCGCGCACGACGAGGAGGCCGAGGACGACGGGGACGGCGATGGCGAGCAGGGCCTGCCGGTACCCGACGGTCTCGGCGAGCAGGCCGAGCAGCGGCGGACCGGCGAGGAACGCGCTGTAGCCGATGGTCGACACGACGCTGACCCGTGCGGGGGCCCGGACCGGGTCGTCGCTCGCGGCGCTCATGCCGACCGGGAAGCCGAGCGCGGCACCCAGGCCCCACAGGACGACGCCGACGAGGGCGAGCGGCAGCCACGGCGAGAGCCCGAAGACGAGCAGCCCGACCATCGACAGCACGCCGCACAGCCGCAGGACGGCGATCCGCCCGTACCGGTCGAGGAGGTTGGTGCCGAGGTACCGCATGCCGGTCATCGCGGTGACGAAGAGGCCGAAGGTCAGCGCGCCGACGGCGTGGGTCTGGCCGAAGCCGTCGACGACGGCGAGGCTCACCCAGTCGTTGGCGGCACCCTCGGTCAGTGCCGCGGCCAGCACGACCAGGCCGATGAGCAGCGTGCGCGGCTCGAGCCAGGCGCCGAAGGCCCGGCGCGCGCCGGCACCCGCCGCGACCGCGGGGTCGCCGGGCACCACGTCGGGGGCGTGGCCGGCGTCGCCGTGCCCGGCCGGCAGGAAGGCCCGCACGGCCCACAGGACGCCGAGGAGGCTGAGCGCCAGGACGACGAGCAGGTGCGCGAGCACGGACGCGTGCAGGGCCGCGGCGACCGCCCCGACGCCCGCACCGGCCATCGTGCCGACGGAGAAGCCGGCGTGGTAGCGCGGCATGACGGTGCGGCCGAGGCGCTGCTCGACGAGCGCACCCTCGAGGTTCATGGCCGCGTCCCACACCCCGGTGCCGACGCCGAAGAGAACGAGCCCGGCGCCCACCACGACCACCTGGCCGATCGTCACGCCCACGGCGGCGACGACGAGCCCGGCGACGTTCGCGGCGGCGAAGACCACCACCGTGCGGGGTGCGCCGAGTCGCTGGACGACGAGGCCGGACAGCGGGAGGGCGGCGAGCGACCCGATCGAGCCGATGAGGAGCAGCACGCCGACCGCCGCGGCGGAGAGCGACAGCTCGTCGCGGACCGCGGGGATCCGCGACGCCCAGGACGCGAAGTTCACGCCGTTGAGCACGAAGACGACGAAGACCGCACGCGAGGCGGCCGACACCGCCGGCTCGACGGTCGTGGGTCGGGTCGTGCTCATGTGGTCACCTCGGGTCGTGGGCGGCGGGCCGGCGGTCGGAACGGGTCGGTCAAGCGGTGCTCGCCGGTCGTGCGGCGGTCTCGGTCCGTCTCGGACCGGTCGGGACGGGCCGGGCCGGGCGGGACGGGGTGGGTCAGCTGGACGGGGTGGGTCAGCGGTACGTCAGGCGGTGCAGCGTGCCGCGGCCCGGCCCGGCGAGCCGGGTGAGCCGGCGTCCGGGGCGACCGGCCACACCCGCACCGCGTCCGGGTCGGTGCCGCGCCGCGGGGTGCGGCGTCGGGACGCCGGCGTGGCGGCCCGGCAGGTCCGCCCCGTCGACGGCGACCGCGACCGGTCCAGTCTCGCCCATGGGGTCCACGGCCGGCTCGGCGGCGGACTCGTTCAGGACCGCGCGCTGCCCGACGGCGAGGCGGTCGGCCACGGGCGCGGGAGCGGACGGAGGTACCGGCACCGCACCGTCCGTCGCGCCCGGCCGGGCGACCCGGCCGGACAGGGCGATGCTGACGAGCATCGCGCCGGCGATGAGGAGCAGGGCGTGCCGGGCGCCGACGGTCTCGGCAGCGAGCCCCAGCAGCGGTGGCGCCGCGAGGTGCGCCATCGAGGCGAACGCCGAGACCACCGCGACCCGGCCGGCGGCACGCAGGGGGTCGTCGGACGCCGCGGCGATACCGATCGGCACGGCGAGCGCCGCACCGAGTCCCCACGCGGCGATCCCGATCCCGGCGACGACGAGGTTGGGGCCGAGGCCGAACAGCAGCAAGCCGGCGAGCGAGACGACCCCGGAGACGCGCAGGACGGCGGCCCGGCCGTGCCGGTCGATGAGCCGGGTACCGAGGAACCGGACCAGGGTCATGGCGGCGACGAAGACGCCGAACGCGAGCGCGCCGACCGACTCCGGCTGGGCGAAGCCGTCGACGACCGCGAGCGCGAGCCAGTCGTTCGCCGAGCCCTCGGACAGCGCCGCGGACATCACGACGAGGCCGAGGAGCAGCGTCCGGCGCTCGCGCCAGGCGCCGAACGCGCTCCGCAGGCTGCCGCCCCGCCGCCCTGCCGCGTCGGCGCCGGAGAGGTCGGGGACCGGTCCGCCGTCGGCCGCGGCCCGGGCGACGCGCTGGCGGACGGTGAGGGTGTCGACGACCACGTGCGGGATGGAGACCAGCCGCCACACGAGCGCGACGACCGCGGTGCCGACGAACTGCGCGAGCAGCGTCACGCCGAGGTGGGCCATCAGCGCGCCGAGCAGGGACCCCGCGACGGCGCCGATCGAGAACATGGCATGGAACTGGGGCAGCACGGTGCGCCCGAGCCGGCGCTCGACGCCGGCCGACTCGACGTTGAGCGGCACGTTGCCGATCGCGAAGGCCACGCCGTTGCAGAAGACACCGGCCGCGAGCAGCGCCACGGAGCCGACGGCCGCGCCCACCCCGAGCAGCACGTAGCCGAGCGAGAAGCCGACGGTGGACAGCAGCAGGGAGCAGCGGCCGCCGAAGCGGGTCACCATCGACCCGGCGACCGTGACCGCGGCGAGCGCGCCGACCGCCCCGAAGAGGAGGACGGCGCCGAGGTCGGCGGGCGTCATGCCCAGCGCGTCCCGGACGGACGGCAGCCGCGACAGCCAGCTCGACACCATGAGGCCGGCGAGCCCGAACAGGCCCAGCAGGGCCCAGCGGGTGCGGGCCACCGCCGGGTCCGTGGTGACGGGCGCGGTGGGCCGGACGTGCGACATGGGTGGAGCTCCTCGGGACTGGCCGTGCGTGGGTGTCGTGGGTCGCGCCCGTCGAGGGCGCGCTCGTCGTCGGGGATGTCGTCGGGGCTGACCGGCTCGGGGGGGACCCGTCCGCTCGCGTCGCCCGCCCGCTCGCCCGCCCGACGGTCGGATCGATTCGATCGGCTGCCGAACGGCAGTGATCGAATCGATTTGAGTGGGTGGTTCCAGTCTGTGGGTACGCTGGCGGCCCGTCAAACGCCCAGCGCTGCGACGCTCGTCTCATCGGCCGACCGCGGAGGTGCCACCCGGTGTCCCAGGACCGACCCACGCTGGCCGACGTCGCCGCCGAGGCGGGCGTCTCGGTCTCGACCGCGTCGTTGGCGTTCTCCGGCGCCGGGCCGATCGCCTCCGCGACCCGCGACCGCGTCCTCGCGGCGGCGGCCCGGATGGGCTACTCCGGGCCGAACCCCCTGGGCCAGCAGCTGCGCAGCGGACGGTCGGGCATCGTCGGCGTCGTCGTCGGGGATCGCCTGCGCCGCAGCTTCCGGGACCCGGTCTCGACCCAGATGCTCGACGGCCTCGCGCAGGCGCTCAGCGAGCAGAACCTCGGCCTCCTGCTCGTGCCGTCGGAGGCCGGCGACGTGCCAGCGCTCGTGCAGCATGCCGCGATGGACGCCGCGGTGGTCGTGCTCGCCAACGGCCCGGACGACCGCGTGGTCCAGGCGCTCACCCGCCGCGGCATCCCGGTGGTGTCGATCGAGGGCGAGATCGGCGACGACCGCGAGTTCCCCGGGGCCCCGACGACCAACGTCGGGATCGACGACCGCGGCGGCACGGCCCTCATGGTCCGCGAGCTGCTGGCCCAGGGGCACGAGCGCTTCGCGGTCGTGTCGCTGCCCTTCGGCCACGACCGCCGCCTCGGCCGCCCGGACGCCGACGGCGTCGGGGGCGCCCTCTACGCGCACACGCGTCGGCGGCTCGCCGGCATCGCGGACGCCGGCGTCGTCCCGGAGGTGGTCATCGAGACCCCCGCGTCCCTGGTCGAGCACGGCCGCAGCGCGGGGCACCAGATCCTCGAGCTCGCGGACCGGCCGACGGCGATCGTCGCGCTCAGCGACCTGCTCGCCTCGGGCGTCGTGCTCGCGGCGCGCGAGCTCGGCCTGCGCGTCCCGCAGGACGTGTCGATCTCGGGCTTCGACGGCATCGACCTGCCGTGGCTCGCCCCCGACGTGCTGACCACCGTGCGCCAGCCGCTGGCCGACAAGGGCCGGCTCGCGGGCGAGGCCGCCGTCGAGCTCGCGGCGGGACGGACGGTCGAGGAGGTCGTCCTGCCGGTCGAGCTCCAGATCGGGACGACGACGGGCCCCGCGCCGGTCCGCTGAAGCGGTCGGACTCGCGTGGAGCCCCGACGGAACCCGGCCGGGGACCCGGCCGCGTCCCCTCAGGACAGGCGGACGACCGCCTGGGCCTTACCGAGGACGCGGGTGCCCTCGCAGGTGACGGTGAGGTCGACGCGGGCGGTGCCGGCGTCGGCGTCGAGCGCGCCGACCGTGGCCGTGACCTCGACCGTCGCGGCACCCGGGTCCGGCACCGGCACGGGGCGGGTGAACCGGACGCCGTAGTCGACGACCGCGCCCGGGTCGCCGGCCCAGTCGCCGACGACCGTGACCGCGGCGCCCATCGTCCACATGCCGTGCGCGATGACGCCGGGCAGGCCGACGCCGGTGGCGACCCGCTCGTTCCAGTGGATCGGGTTGAAGTCCCCGCTCGCGCCGGCGTACCGGACCAGCCGGGCGCGGTCGACCGTCAGGCTCCGCGTGGCGACGACGTCGCCCACGGTGAGGTCGGCGAGCACGGGGCGCCCGTCGCGACCCGCCTGCGCCTCGGCGCTCATGCGGACTCCCCCCGGACGGCGAGCGTGGAGACGACGGTCGACACCGCGGCGCCGTCCTCGGTGCGGATCTCGGCGCGGGTGGTCACCATCGACAGGCCTGCCCGCTCGGTGATCGCGTCGACGTGCAGCACGGTGACGAGCCGGTCACCGGCGACGATCGGACGGTGGTGGGTGAAGCGCTCGTCCGCGTGCACGACCCGGCTGAAGTCGATCCCGGACTCGGGCGCGGCGACGTAGGCCTGCTCGGCGCGCTGGGCGATGACCACTGCGAAGGTGGCCGGGGCGACGACGTCGTCGTAGCCCAGCGAACGCGCGACGCCGACGTCCCGGTGCGCCTCATGGGCGGCACCGACGGCGTCGGCGAAGTCTCGGATCTTCTCGCGGCCGACCACGTAGACGTCGGTCGGCGGGTACTCGCGGCCGGCGAACCGCGGGTCGACAGCCATGTCGGCCGCGTCCGGTGTCAGCGGGTCTCGCGGTGCAGGGTGTGCTTGCCGTCGCGCGGGCAGAACTTCGACAGCTCGAGGCGGTCGGGGTTGTTGCGACGGTTCTTCTTGGTGATGTAGTTCCGCTCCTTGCAGTCCACGCACGCGAGCGTGATCTTCGGGCGGACGTCCTGCGACTTGCTGGCCACTTCGAGCCCTCTTTCCGACATCGCACGCCGCGAGAGCGGCGTGATGGACCTGTGGCGCGTCGCCGGCCGGCCGACGCGCGTGCGCTACGAGCAAGTAGCGGGGGCGGGACTCGAACCCGCGACACCACGATTATGAGCCGTGTGCTCTAACCACCTGAGCTACCCCGCCATGCCGCCCGGGGAGGGCCGACGCGATCCGCGACGGCCCTCCCCGGTGCAACAGAGCCCCGAAAGGGAATCGAACCCTTGACCTTCTCCTTACCATGGAGACGCTCTGCCGACTGAGCTATCGGGGCAGCGCGGATCAGGTTACACGCCCCGGGCCGTGGCGGCGAAATCGCCGGGGAGTGCTCTGCGCCACCCGCGCGGCCGGGGCCGGCGACCCCCCGCGGCCGGGGCCGGCGACCCCCGCGACCGTCCCGCGCGGGCACCACGCGGCGCCGCCGTCCGCGCACCGGGGCTCGCTCACCGGGCTGCTCCCTGTCCCGCTCACTGGCCGGGGACGACGACGGGGCGCCCTCGTCGAGGACGCCCCGTCGGCCGTGGCGGGTGAGGGATTCGAACCCCCGTAGGCGTTGCCAGCTGATTTACAGTCAGCCCCCTTTGGCCACTCGGGTAACCCGCCATGCGCTCCGCGCCGGCCCCGGGGGACCGCCTGCTGAGTGCGGATGGAAGGATAGCAACACATCCGGGGGTCCGAAGAACCGGCCCCGTGGACCCGACCGGCGCGCGCGCGCGGGACCCGACGAGCACTTGGAGGAGCCATGGCGAGCGAGTCGTCGTTCGACGTCGTGAGCAAGGTCGACCGGCAGGAGGTCGACAACGCGTTGAACCAGTCCGTCAAGGAGATCGCCCAGCGGTACGACTTCAAGAACGTCGGGGCGTCGATCGCCTGGAGCGGGGAGTCCATCGTCATGACGGCCAACTCCGCCGAGCGCGTCATGGCCGTGCTCGACGTGTTCCAGACCAAGCTCGTCAAGCGGGGGATCTCCCTCAAGGCGCTGGACACCGGCGACCGGGAGCCGCAGCTGTCCGGCAAGGAGTACCGGCTCGCGGCCACGATCAAGGAGGGCCTGAGCCAGGAGACCGCCAAGAAGATCGGCAAGCTCGTCCGCGACGAGGGCCCCAAGGGCGTCAAGGCCCAGGTCACCGGGGACGAGATGCGGGTCTCGGCGAAGAGCCGCGACGACCTGCAGGCCGTCATCGCGCTGCTCAAGGGCGCGGACCTCGACGCCGCCCTGCAGTTCGTCAACTACCGCTGACCCGGGGTCTCGGGACCGGCCCCCCGACGAGGAGTCAGGGCTCGGCGGCGAGGAGCGGTCAGGACAGCGGCGGGCCCACTTGCGGGCCCAGCTGAGGGCCGCCGGCCGGGCCGCCGATCGCGCCGCCGCCGTGAGGGCCGCCGGCCATCGCCTCGAGGCGGGCGATGCGGTCGGCCATGGCCGGGTGGGTCGCGAACATCCGGCCCATGCCGGCGCCGCGGAACGGGTTGGCGATCATGAGGTGCGAGACGTCGACGAGGTCGCGGTCCTGCGGGAGCGGAGCCCGCTGCGTCCCCGCCTCGAGCTTGCGCAGCGCCGACGCCAGCGCGAGCGGGTCGCCGGTGAGGCGGGCGCCGTCCTCGTCCGCGTCGAACTCGCGGGTGCGGCTGATGGCCAGCTGGACGAGCATCGCCGCGAACGGCGCGAGGATCGCCAGCGCGAGCGCGGCGAGGGGGTTCCCGCCGCGCTCACGGCCGCCGCCGAAGAACAGGAGGAACTGGGCGAACGACGTGATGAGCCCGGCGACGGCCGCCGCGACCGACGACGTGAGGATGTCGCGGTTGTAGACGTGCATGAGCTCGTGGCCCAGGACGCCGCGCAGCTCGCGCTCCGTGAGCAGGTCGAGGATGCCCTCGGTGCAGCAGACGGCGGCGTTGCGCGGGTTGCGGCCGGTCGCGAAGGCGTTCGGGGCGTCCGTCGGGGACAGGTAGAGGCGGGGCATCGGCTGGCGGGCCGTCGTCGAGAGCTCGCGGACGATGCGGTACATCTCGGGCGCCTCGAGCTCGCTCACCGGGTAGGCGCGCATCGAGCGGATGGCGATCGTGCCCGAGTTCCAGTACCCGTACGCCGTCCCGAGGAGGCCCACCGCCGCGAACACGAGGAACAGGCTGCGGCTCCCGCCGCCGACCACCGCGTACAGACCGAGCAGCACGGCCCACATGACGCCGAACAGCGCGGCAGTCTTCAGTCCGTTGTAGTGCCGACGGCCCATGGTGCTCCGGTCCTCCCGCTGGTCACCCCGCAGCCCCCGCCGGGCCGCGGACCTGCACGGACAACGCGCGGTCACCCGGACGCGTTCCCGTACGCTGTCGCACGCGTCGCCGGTCGTCACGTCGTCGAACCCTCGCGGCGGCGCCCCGTCACTCGCCCCGACCCGTCCCGGAGGCCCCTGATGCGCACCCGCCGAGCACTCGTCCTCACCGCCGTGGGACTCCTCGCTCTGAGCGCCTGCGCCCCGGTCGAGGACGCCCCCGAGCCCGCGGCGTCGGGCGCCGCGGGGTCGGACGCCGGGACCGACGGCGAGGCGGCCGGTGCGCTGCCCACCCTGACCGACGGCGTCCTCACGATCGGGACCTCCGACCCCGCCTTCGAGCCGTGGGTGGTCGACAACGACCCGACGACCGGCGAGGGGTTCGAGTCCGCGGTCGCCTACGCGGTCGCCGAGGAGCTCGGCTACCCCCGCGACGACGTCCAGTGGGTCTCGGTGACCTTCGACCAGATCATCGCGCCGGGCGCCAAGGACTTCGACTTCGCCATCAACCAGGTGTCGATCAGCGACGAGCGCCGCGCCAACCTGGACTTCTCCTCGAGCTACTACGACACCGCCCAGGCCGTCGTCACGCTCGAGGGCACCTCGGTCGCCGACGCCGGCTCGCTCGCCGACCTGGCCGGCGCCCGCATCGGCGCCATGGTCGGGACCACGAGCGCCCAGGTGGCCGCCGACACGATCGCCCCGACGACGCCGGTGCAGCAGTTCAACGACAACGACCAGGTCAAGCAGGCCCTGGTCGCCGGCCTGGTGGACGCGATCGTGGTCGACCTGCCGACCGCGCTGTTCATCACCGCGGCCGAGCTCGACGGCGGCGTCCTGGTCGGGCAGCTGCCCACCGGCGACTCCCCCGACCAGCTCGGGCTCGTGCTGGACAAGGGCAGCGCGCTGACCGAGCCGGTCACCGGGGCCGTCGACGCGCTGCGGGAGGACGGCACGCTCGACGGACCTCGAGGCCGAGTGGCTCACCGACACCGCGGGCGCCCCGGTCCTGCAGTGACACGCCGGCCGTGACCCGCCTCGTGACGACTCTGACCACCGTGCCCAGCCTGACCACCCCACCCAGCGCGCGGTGAGCGGCTGGACGCCGTCGGCCACCCAGCGCGAGCGGCTGGCGTACCGGCGTCGGCAGGCACGCCGGTCCGCGCTGGTCGGCGCGCTGAGCACGGTGACCGTCGTCGGCATCGCCGTGGTCGCGCTGACGAGCTCACCGGGGTGGCCGCGCGTGCGGCAGTCGTTCTTCGACCCGGAGGTGGCTGTCGCCGCCCTCCCCCGGGTGGTCGAGGGGCTGTGGCTCAACCTGCGCGTCATGGCGGTCGCGGCCGTCGTCATCCTCGTCGTCGCGCTCACGCTGGCGATCGCCCGCACCCTGCGCGGCCCGGTCTTCTTCCCGCTGCGGGCGGCCGCGACCGCCTACGTCGACGTGTTCCGTGGGCTCCCGCTCATCCTCGTGCTGCTGCTGGTCGGCTTCGGCCTGCCCGGGCTGCGGCTCCAGGGGATCCCGTCGTCGGCCGTGGTGCTGGGCGGGCTGGCGCTGGTGCTCACGTACTCCGCGTACGTCGCCGAGGTGTTCCGGGCGGGCATCGAGTCCGTCCACCCCTCCCAGGTCGCGGCCGCGCGGTCGCTGGGACTGAGCCGGGCGCAGACGCTGCGGACCGTCGTGCTGCCGCAGGCGGTCCGCCGGGTGATCCCGCCGCTGCTCAACGACCTCGTCGCGCTGCAGAAGGACTCGGGCCTCATCTCGATCCTCGGCGCGATCGACGCCGTCCGCGCCGCGCAGATCTCCACGTCGCAGTACGCCAACTTCACGCCGTACGTCGTCGCGGGACTGCTGTTCGTGCTGCTGACCATCCCGCTCACGCGGGCCACCGACGCGCTGTCGCGCCGGGGCGGCTGGGCCGGGGCGACCAGCGGGCTCGCCGGCGCCGGGGCGATGCGGTGAGGCGCCGCGCGCGGGGCGGCGCGACCTCCCCGCTGCCCGGCGCCGCGGCCGTCGCACCGGGCTCGCCGCTGCTCGAGGTCCGCGGGGTGCGCAAGGCGTTCGGGACGAACGTCGTGCTCGACGGCGTCGACCTCGACGTGGGGGCGCACCGGTGCGTCGTGCTCATCGGCGCGTCCGGCTCCGGGAAGTCCACGCTGCTGCGGACCGTCGACCTGCTCGAGGAGGTGGACGACGGCGTCGTCCTGCTCGAGGGCGAGGACATCACCGACCCGCGCCAGGACGCGGACGCCGTCCGGGCCCGGATGGGCATGGTCTTCCAGGCGTTCAACCTGTTCCCGCACATGCGGGTGCTGGACAACGTGACCCTCGCGTCCCGGCTCGTGCACCGGGTGCCGCGCGCGGAGGCGGAGGACCGGGCCCGCGCGATGCTCGAGCGGGTCGGGCTCGCGGACCGGGCGACCGCGTTCCCGGACGAGCTGTCCGGCGGTCAGCAGCAGCGGGTCGCGATCGCGCGGGCGCTGGTCGGCTCGCCGCGGCTGATGCTCCTCGACGAGGTGACGAGCGCGCTCGACCCCGAGCTCGTCGGGGAGGTGCTCGACCTGCTCACCGACCTCAAGGCCGAGGGCCTGACCATGCTCGTCGCGACCCACGAGATGGGGTTCGCGCGGCACGTCGCCGACGAGGTGTGCTTCCTCCACGCCGGCGCGGTGCACGAGCGCGGCACGCCCGAGCAGGTCCTGGGCGACCCGCAGCGGCCGCGCACGCGCGAGTTCCTGCGCCGGGTCACCGAGGCCGGGCGGGGCTGACCCGCCCGTCGCGACCGGGGCCGACGGGGCCGGGGCCGCCGCGCGGTCGTCCGGCCGTCGTCAGGCGGAGGCGACCTGGCCGCGCGCGATCGCCGTCATCTCGTCGCGGGGGACGACCTTGATCCGCTCGCGGCCGGCGGCCTCGCCGAGCGCGCGCTCCCACGCGTCGAGGACCTCCCAGTGCGACCACTCGACGACCGGGACGCCGCGCTGGACGAGGAACTCCGTCACCGCCTCGGGGTCCGCCTCGGTGGCGGTGCGCACGGTCGGCGCCTCGCCGCTGTCGCCGAGCGTGACGTCCTCGACGAGGTGGCGGATGGTCTCCGTCGCGTCCGACTTCGTGTGCCCGATGAGCCCGACCGGGCCGCGCTTGATCCAGCCGGTCGCGTAGACGCCGGGGACGACGTCGCCGTCCACGTCGACGACGCGGCCCGCGCGGTTGGGGATGACGCCCGCGACGTCGTCGAACGGGATGTCCACGAGCGGGGAGCCGAAGTAGCCGACCGCGCGGTAGACGGCCTGGACCGGCCAGTCGTGCATCTCGCCGGTGCCGCTCACGGTGCCGTCGCCGTTGAGCGCGGTGCGCTCGGTCCGCAGGCCCACGACGTGGCCGTCCTCGTCGAGCACCTCGACCGGGCGGTGCAGGAAGTGCAGGTGGATCCGGCGGCTCGCGGTCTGCTCCGACGGGTCCTTGAGGGTCCAGTCGGTGAGCGTCTTGACGACCTGCTTCGTCTGGTTCGACGAGTGGATCGCGGCCATCGAGCCCTCGTCGAAGTCGAAGTCCTCGGGGTTGACGACGATGTCGACGTCCGGCACGTGGCCGAGCTCGCGCAGCTCGAGCGGGGAGAACTTCACCTGCGCCGGGCCGCGGCGGGCGAAGACGTGGACGTCGGTGACCGGGGAGGCCGCGAGGATCTCGTGCACGTTGGCCGGGATCTCCGTCGGCAGCAGGTCCTCGGCGTGCTTGGCGAGGATCCGGGCGACGTCGAGCGCGACGTTGCCGGCGCCGAGGACGGCGACCTCGCGCGCCTCGAGCGGCCAGGTGCGCGGGACGTCCGGGTGGCCGTCGTACCAGGAGACGAAGTCCGCGGCGCCGTAGGACTCCGGCAGGTCGATGCCCGGGATGTCGAGGTCGGCGTCGCGGATGGAGCCGGTGGAGAAGATGACCGCGTCGTAGAACGTGCGCAGGTCGTCGAGCTTGAGGTCGACGCCGTAGTCCACGTTCGCGAGCAGGCGGATGTCGCCGCGCTCGAGCACCTTCTGGAGGGCGACGATGATCTGCTTGATGCGCGGGTGGTCGGGGGCCACGCCGTACCGGACGAGCCCGAAGGGCGCGGGCAGCCGCTCGAAGAGGTCGATGCTGACGTCGAGATCCGTCTTGGACAGGATGTCGGCGGCGTAGATGCCGGCAGGACCGGCGCCGACGACGGCGACGCGCAGGGGTCGGGTGGTGCTGCTCACGAGCGAGGACCTTCCGGGTCGGGGACACCCGCGGGTCCGGGGCGCGAGGTGTCGCGGGCAGCCGCGCGGAGCGGGGTTCTCACCGTCGAGTGTACGGGGACAGGTAAGGGTTGCCTGAGGAACGTGTCCGAGGTCACCGTGCGGCCCGCGGCCGGGCGCGGGACTAGGTTCACCCGGTGAGCAGCACACCGAGCACGCAGGCCACCCCCGGCACGTCCCGGCCCCCCGGACCCGGTCCGGCCGTCCCGAACCGCGCGGGCCTCGCCCTCGGCGCCGGCGCCTACCTGCTGTGGGGCGTCCTGCCCCTCTACTTCCCGCTGCTGCAGCCGGCGAGCGCGATCGAGATCATCGGCCACCGCGTCGTCTGGTCGCTCGGGTTCTGCCTGCTGCTGCTCGTCCTGACCCGCACGTGGGGGCGGTTCGTCGCGGCGCTGCGGACGCCGCGCACGCTCGGCCTGCTCGCGGTCGGCGCGGCGCTCATCGCGGTGAACTGGACCACCTACGTGTACGGCGTGCTGTCCGACCAGGTGGTCGACACCGCGCTCGGGTACTTCATCAACCCGCTGGTCACGGTGCTGCTCGCGGTCTTCGTCCTGGGTGAGCGGCTGCGACGCGCGCAGTGGGTCGCCCTCGGCGCCGGGGCCGTCGCGGTCGTCGTCATCACGGTCGGGTACGGCCGGCTGCCGTGGATCGCGCTGACGCTGGCCTTCAGCTTCGGCCTGTACGCGCTGCTCAAGAACCGGGTGGGCCGGACCGTCCCGGCCGTCGCGAGCCTGGCGGTCGAGACGCTCGTCCTCATGCCCGTCGCGGTCGGCTACCTGCTCGTGCTCGGCGCCCAGGGCACCGGGTCGTTCGGCGCCCACGGCGGGTGGCACATGGTCGCGCTGATCTCCAGCGGCGTCGTGACCGCCGTCCCGCTGCTCATGTTCGGGTCCGCGGCACGCCGCCTGCCGCTGTCAGTCGTCGGGATGCTGCAGTACATCGCCCCGACGATGCAGTTCCTCTTCGGCGTCCTCGTCTTCGACGAGCACATGCCGGCGGCGCGCTGGATCGGGTTCGGCCTGGTCTGGGTCGCGCTCGTCGTCCTCACGGCGGACGGGCTGCGGGCGGGTCGAGCCGACGCGCTCAGCCGGCGCGCGGCGGGTCGCGCGGCCGGGGCATCGGCCGGCGGGTCGGCCTGAGAGTCGGTCGGTCGATCGGCGCCCGGGACGGGACAGCCGGGACGCGCCCGACGACGGCGGGCGGTCCGGTCGGGCGGTCAGCCGCGGCGGGCGCTCGCCTGGATCGAGCGGATCTCCCCGAGCGTGCCGGCGGCCTGCACGGCGGTGCAGGTGCCGGTGATCTGGACGAAGTCCACGGCCGAGCCGTGGTCGACGACGGTGATGCGCGCGGCCTGCACCAGACCGCCGACCTGCGGGTGCACGAACGCCCCCTCGATGCGGAAGCCCGGCAGCCCGAGGACCTCGAGCTCGGTCCGGCCGAGCTCCTCGTACCGGTCCAGCGGCGCGACGCTCGCGAGCACGGTGGCGACGGCGTCGTCCAGGGAGTAGCCCGGGCCGAACCGGGCGACCGACACCCCGACGAGCGGCTGGAAGGACCGCGGTGGCACGCGCTTGGCCACCGCCAGGACGACGCCCACACCGGCGGTGGGCGCCCAGCCGCGCGGGTGGTCGAGCTCCACGGCCGGGAAGGCGGGGAACGCCTCGCTGGGGAACCGCACCGTTCCGGTCGAGCTGCCGGTCATCGAGTGTCCTCCTGGGGTGAGTCGCCGGGTCGAGGTCGCCCGCCGTCCGCTGCCGTGGTCAGCGCGGGTCGGCGTCCGGGTCGGGCGCCGCCAGCGTGAACCCATGGTCCCCGAAGCGGACCGAGGCCCCGACCACGAGGCGCACGCGGCGCTCGGGCACGCAGAGGATGCGCTGCCCGTCGGGCAGGGTCACGACCGTGCCGTTGGTGGAGTTCCGGTCGACGACCCACGCGCCGGCGTCGTCGACCCCGACCGCCAGGTGGGTCTTGGACACCGACCGCGCGGGGTCGTCGACCGCGACGAGCCCGCGGACCGGCTCACCCGCGCGCGGTGTCGGGTTGCGCCCGACGAGCACCGTCGTGACCAGCGGGACCCGGCGCCCGCCGTCGAGCAGCAGCTCGACGCCGGTGGGCCGGACGTCGACCCGGTCACCGACGCCGGTGGGTCCGGCGGCGGAGGTGATGGCTGGTCCGACGGCGGCGGTCCCGACCGGGACGGCAACGGCGCAGGGCGCGGGGACGGCGGGCCCGCCGGTCCCGGCGGCAACGGCGAGGGGTGCGGACGCGGCGTGGCCCGTGGGGGCACCGGCCCGCGCACGGGCCGTCGGGATCGACCGATCCGGCGCGGGACGCAGCGCGGTGACCCGGACGACCGGCGCGGTCGTCGACGGCGCTGCGGCCACGGCAGCCAGGGGCAGGGCAGGGGCAGGGGCAGGGGCAGGGGCAGGGCACGTTCGCGGAGCGCGTGGCGAGCCAGCCCTCCGCGCGTGCGAGCGGGCTCCCGACCTCGGGGTCCGCGGCGAGCGAGGTCCCGGCGCCCGATGCGGTCCCGCCGAGCGGGGTCCGGTGCGGGCCCGACGCGTGGTCGGGCCACCGGCCGGCTCGCGGCTCGGGGAGGCGACCGCCCGCCGGCGCGGGCGGACGCGCAGGCGCTCGGCCGGCCACGGGCATCCGCCGGGGCACGGTGTCGGCGGGGACGCCGGGCGTGCGGTCGACCGCCCGAGCGGGCTCGCCGCGGACGACGCCCCAGAACAGGTCGTCCGCGGACGTGTCGACGGAGGTCACCGGTCGACGCGGCGCCGCGCGGCGCCGCGGGAGGGCTCCGGTGAGGTGGCCGAGGAGTCCTCGACCGGGTGCGGCCGGATCGCCGGCGGGGGTGGGCACGGCGGATCCGGACGGTGTCGCCTGGGTCATGACTCTCCGTCCCGGCGCGGAGGCACCAGGGCTCGTGGGGCGGGGACGGGCGGCCGGGTGGGCCGACGCCGAGGGGCGGTCGAGGCCGGGCTCGAGTGCGAGCTCGAGGCAGGGGTCGAGGACGGGACGGGCCGCGGCCGGTGCCCGGACCGCCGCCGCAGCGACGCCGTCGACCACCGGGAGCGCACCCGCCGACCGCGGGGGGCGGCGGCGCGCAGGCTCTCCACGACGTGGGCGACCGTGTCCCAGTAGCCGTCGACGTCGGCCGCGGCGGGCTGACCCGGCGCGAAGACCGCGGCGTCGGCCGAGGTGGCCAGGCGCGTGAGCGGGCCGGTGCTCGCCGGGCCGGTGCGGGCGGCGAGGTCGGCGGCGGTCTCGCGGCGCGTGCCGCCGGCGGCGACCGGGACGGCGAGGTCGGCGGCGGCGTCGAGCACCTCCTCCCACCCCCCGACCACGCGGCTGACCGCGTCACCGGTGGTGCGGCGCCGGTGCCGGCGGCGGCGGCGCAGCGCCTCGAGGACGGCGGCCGGGACCAGCAGCAGGGCGACCGGCACCAGCCCGATCCCGACCACCCGGGCCACCCGGAGCCACCCGCCGCCGGACGCGGCGTCGTCGGCGGGCTCGTCGGTGGTCGGCTGCTCCACGTCCTCCTCCGGCGGGGTCACCGGCTCGGTGACCGGCGGCGGGGGCTGGACGACCTGGGGCTGCGGGTCGGCGACGTCCTGCGCGGTCTGGTCGTCCGGCGTGCGGCTCTCGTCCGGCGTGGGGTGGAACGGCACCCAGCCGTGACCCGCGAACGCGATCTCGACCCACGCCTCGGCGTCGTCGCCCGTGAACGTCACGGCCTCGGAGCGCGGCCCCTGCGGGGCGCGGAACCCGAGCACGACGCGGGCCGGCAGGCCGCGCTCGCGGGCCAGGAGCGCCATCGCGGACGCGTACTGCTCGCTGTCGCCGACCATGAGCTCGCCGGCCAGCAGCGACGTCATCCGGTCGGCGCCGTGACCGGAGAGGGACGGGTGGTCCCCCGCCTCGGTCAGCCCGTGGCTGAACCAGCCGCGCTCGACCAGACCGGCCTCGAGGGACCGCGCGACCCCGATCGGGGTGGACGCCTCGCCGGCCAGGCGGCTCGCCACCGGTCCGACGACGTCGGGCACGGACCGCGGCGCGGGCAGGGTCACCGCCGCAGCTGCCGCGGCGCCGACGACGGCGTCCTGCGGGACGGCCGGGACCACGGCGTCCACCGTGTACCGCAGGCCCTCGGTGAGCCCGCCGGTCAGCACCGCCGCGCCGGTGGCGTCGTTGACGCGCACCTGCGGGGCGAGGTCGTCGGCCGCGTCGCCGGCGAAGCGCACCGCACGCGGCTCGCCCACGGTGGGCAGCCACACCCCGGGCAGCGCCTGCACCTCGACCTCGACCTCGGCCGTCACGGCGCCGTCGGAGCCGGCTCCGGACGAGCCGTCGGCCGAGGCCTCCGACGCGCCGCCCACCGCGACGCCGTCGTCCGCGGGCCGCCGGAAGGAGCCGGACCCGTCGGCCGTCCCCTGGCCGGAGACGTTCCACACCACGCCGTCGTAGGCGTCCATGGTGGCCAGGCGCACGTCGGCACCCGCGGGGAGCCCCCGGACGGTCAGCAGCTCGGTGTCCTTCCACTCCTTGACGTAGCGGCGGTAGCCGGCGAGCGGGCTCGGGTAGTCCCGCGGGTCGAACGGTGGGGTCAGCCGGTCGCGCAGCACGAACCGCGACTCGGACCCGGCCAGGACCGGGCCGGTCACGGCCCCGCCGAGCACGACGACCACGCCGGCGACCGCGAGCGCGACGAGGCGGCGGGGCTGCAGGAGCCCCTGGCGCCAGGAGGCCCAGGTCAGCAGGAGGACGCCGCCGCCCACGCCGGTGACCAGCGGCAGCAGCGGGTCGCGGGTGCCCAGGAGCACCGCGACGGCGGCCACGGCGACCGGGACGAGCGCGGCGGCGGCGGCCCGGCCGGCCGTGCGCCCGCGCAGCGCGACGCTCACCGCGGCCGCGGCCCCCGCCGTCGCCAGGGCGTACGGGGCGACGAGCAGCCCACCGCCGGCGCCGAGCGGCGCCCGCAGCGTGAGCATCTCCTTCCACACCGTGACGACGCCGGCGAGCAGCGTCCGCACGGTCTCCCCGGTGGGGACGACGCCCGCCACCGTGGTCGACGGCGCCGCGAGGGCCCCGCCGGCGGCGACCCACACGACCAGGAGCACCGCGAGGGTCGACAGCGCCGACCAGCGCCCGCGCGCCGCGACGACGGCGACCACCGCGCCGACGGCGAGGCCGCCGGCGAGCGGCAGGACCGCGACCCCGCCGGCGTAGGCGGGTGCCAGCGGCAGGACGGCGAGGGCGAGCGCGAGAACGAGGACAGCGACGTCGACCCGCGGTCGGTTGCGGTCGATGATCATCGGGCCACCGCCTGGCGCAGGACGCGCGGCAGGTCCGCGAGCGCGGGGAGCCGCACGAGGGTCATCGTCCCCTCGGTCCGGACCTGGGCGGGCGCCGCCCGGTCGCACGCGACGACGACGGCCCGCACGCCGGCCGGGATGGTCGCGGCGTGCGCGCGGAGCTCGGCCGGCGACGACGCGGACCCGCCGACGAGCACCGCGATCGAGGCCTGCGGCACGGCGCGCGCGGCCCAGCGGGCGAGGTCGCCGCTGCGGTGCCCCTCCGGGTCCGGGACGAGGGCGGAGCAGTCGTCGAGCAGCCCGCGCGGCGAGGCGACCCGCAGCGGACCGGACCCGGCGAGCACGGTGACGTCCCGCTCCTCGCGCAGCGCGGCGAGCCCGACGGACGCAGCCACCGAGACGGCGAGCTCGAGCTCCTCCTCGTCGGCGTAGTCGGCCGGGACCAGGGAGAGCGCGACAGCGGTGTGGCTGCGCCGGGTGTCCTCGAACTGGCGGACCATGAGGTCGCCGAGGCGCGCGCTCGACCGCCAGTGGATGTGGCGGCGGTCGTCGCCGGGCACGTAGTCCCGCAGCGCGTGGAAGGACAGGTCGCTGTCGGAGAGCGTGCGGGTGGCCTGGCCCTCGAGGTCCCGCAGAAGGCCGAACCCGCCGGCCCCGAGCGCGACGGTGGCGGGGTGGACGAAGAGGTCGACCGGGTCGGTCCACTCCAGGCGGCGCCGCACGAGGCCCCAGGGGTCGCCGCGGACCGACCGCACCGGACCGACGACGACGACGGCGCGCCGGGACGTCGGGACCGCGAAGACGTCCTCGTGCTCCTCGTCCGGGCCGAGCGACGGCAGCGGGAACTCCGCCGCGCCGCGCCCGACCGGCAGCTCCACCCGGGCGGGCAGCAGCCGGCGGCGGGAGGTGTTGCGGACCGCGAGCCGCCCGACGGCGCGCTCGCCGACCCGCACCCGGCGACCGGAGAGGTCGAGCTCGACCGCGTACGTCGACCGTCCGAACGTGGCCAGCGCGGCGACGGCGACCGCGAGCAGCAGGGTCGCGCCGACCGACGCGAGCTCGACCCAGCCGAGCACCGCGCCGGTCACCGCGGCGACGGCGCCGGCGGCGAGCACCGCGACGCCGAGCCCGGAGAGCGGCGACGTGACGCGGGGGCTCACGGGGTGGCTCCGCTCGACGTGCCGGACCCGGCGGGGGCCGTCGCGGCGAGCGTGGCCCGGGTCGCGGGGCTCCAGCCGAGCGCGTTGCGCGCCGCGACGTCGACGACGACCGCGGCGCCGGCGGCGGACCGGCCGGCCTCGGCCGAGGTGACCCCCGGGCCGACCTCGACCCAGGCGCCGTCGTCGATCCGGTAGCGGAACCCGGTCACCGCGCTGCCGCCGGTCGACCCGGCGGTCCACGCGAGGTGGACCCGGTCGTGGCCGACCGCGGTCAGGTCGAGGCCCGACGGGGCCGCGGGAGCCGTCGTCACCGTGGTCGGCGCGATCGTGACCCAGGCGCTCGCCTCGTCCCGCGAGCTCCACGCGCGGACCCGGTACGTCGGGGACGACCCCGCGGTGAGGTCGCCGACGGTCCACGACGTCGCGGCGGTCCGGCCGAGGCCCTCGACCTCGTAGCCGGTGACCGTGAGGCCGGTCCCGCCGGTGTCGGCGGGCGGCTGCCAGGTGAGCACGACCGAGCCCCGGCCCCAGGGCACCTCGGTGCCGCCGGCGTCGGCCGCCGTGGCGTCCCGCGGCTCGGACGGCGCGCTCCAGGTCTCCCCCGGCGTGCTGCCCCACCCGGACCAGCCCGCCGCGTTCCGCGCCCGGACGGTGATCGTGTAGGTGCGGCCGCGCTCGGCGCCGTCGAACGCCCACGCCGTGGTCGACGCCGGGAGGAGCGCGACGGACGTGCCGTCCACCGCCACCTCGTACTCGGTGACGGCGGCGCCGTTGTCGGCCACCGCCGGCCAGCCGACGTCGAGCCGGCCGACCCCGGCGGGTCCGGTGTCGTGCCGCGCCGCGGTCGGTGCGGGGGCGTCCGGCGCGGCGGCCGGCACCGCGCCGGCGGACCAGGGGCTCCACGCGCCCGGCTCCGGGGCGCGGTTGTGCGCCCGGACCCGGACCGTGTACTCGACGCCGTTGGTCAGGCCGCGGACGGTCGCCGACGTGCCGGTCGTCGTGAACGAGGCACCGGCCGACGGCGCGGGGCTGACCTCGACCGTGTAGTGGTCGACCGGCGAGCCGGGGCTGCGCGGGGCGGTCCAGGACACGGTCAGCTGGCGGTCCCCGGGCACGACCTGCGCCGCGGCCGGGGCGTCCGGCTGCGCGTCGGGCCGGACAGCCGCGGACGCCGCGCTCGGAGGCGACCAGTCGACCGCGTTGCGGGCCGCGACCGTGAACGTGTACTCGGTGTCGTTGGTCAGGCCGTCGACCGTACAGGTCGTCCCGGCGCACTCGCGGACGAGGCCGCCGGGCGACGCGGTCACCCGGTAGCCGGTGATCGGCTCGCCGTGGGCGACCGGCGCGTCCCACGCGAGGACGACGGCGCGGTCGCGCACCTCGGTGACCCGCGGGGCGACCGGCGTGCCGGGCCGGCCGCGGACGGCGACCGTGACCCGGCCCTCGACCTCGCGCGCGGGGTCGCCGGTGGCGTCCCGGACGGTGTACCGGGTGACCATCGTGCCGATGAAGTCCGCGGCGGGACGCACCGAGACGGCGTCGCCGGCGACCGACGCGGTGCCCGCGCCGGGCGTCTCGACCGTCGCGCCGACGACCGTCAGGTCCTGACGCGGGAACGGGTTGAAGGCGCCGTCGAGCACGTCCACGGTGCTCGTGCGGCCCTCGACGCCGTCGCGGACCGTGACGTCGACGAGGCGGGCGAGCGGGCGGGTGCTCGCCGCGACCCGGAGCTCGAGGCGGCCCTCGACCGGCGTGCCGTCGCCGAGGGCGACGCGCAGGCCGAGGCTGCCGAGGGTCCCGCGGACGGCGGTGACCGGGGCCGCGACCCGCAGCTGCGCGCCGTCGAGCGCGACGACGAACCCGGCGGGGACGGCGCCGAGCACGAAGGTGAGACCCTCGGCCCCGGAGCGCCCGAGCGGGACGGACGTGAACGCGGTGAGGTCGACCGTCACGGCCTCCTCCCCCGGGGCGACGTCGACCGTGGACGGCCGGAACGTCGGCGGGCGGTCGTCGACCGGGTGGACGGTGATCGGAAGCGTCAGCACGCGGGTGCGCGGCGCGGTCTCGCCCGGTGCCGCGTCGGTGACCTCGAAGGAGATGGACGCCGGTCCGCCGTAGGTGCGCGGGGCCCGGAACCGGAGGGTCTCGGGACCCACGGAGAGGTCGGAGCCGTCCGACTTGGTGGCCTGGATGCGGGCCTCGTCGGTGATCCGCGCGGTGCGCCCGGGCCCGACCTGGACCTGCTCGGCGAGGGGGATGACGAGCTCCTCGCCGGCGAGGACGGTCAGGGCCGGAGCGCGCGGGCGCAGCACCGGCGGGAAGTCGCCGCGGGCCGGCACGGTGACGAAGGCGATCGCGCTCAGGCCGCTGCCGGTGTCGGTCAGCACGTAGGGCAGAGTCTGGGCGCTCGGGCCGAGGGTCACGACGACCTGGCCGTCGCCGCCCACCCGGGCGACGCCGGCCGCCGAGTCGTGCACGGCCACGGTGAGGTCGCTCAGCGGGCCGTTGCGGTTCTCGGCGAGCGCGAGCACGTCGACCTCGACCTCGGCGCGGCCGACGGTCTGCGCCGCGGGCACGACGACGTCCTGCGCGGACGGCGGCAGCGGGCGGGCGTCGGGGTCCACGAGGACGGTGAGGACGCCGGTCGCCTGCGCGCCGCGCGCCGTGGTCACGGTGTAGACGACGTGCACCGGTCCGGCACGGTCCGGGGCGCGGACGACGACGCGCCGGCCGACGATCGACGCCACGACGTCGTCCGGCACCTCGAGCGTCCGGGCGAGCCCGAGCTCGGCGCCGGTCGGGTCGACGTCGTTGGCGAGCACGCGCACCTCGACCGTCCGGCCGGGCTGCACGACGACCGTCTCGGGCTCGACGACGATCGGGGACGCGTCGGTCGGGCGCTCCGCGATGCCGACGCGGACGGTGGCGACGGCGCGCTGGCCGACCCAGTCCTCGACGGCGTAGCTGAACTCGTCCGTGCCCCGCTCGTCGACGTACGCCTCGTACTCGAGCCAGTCCGCGCCGACGTCGACGATGCGGCCCTTGGTCGGCGCCCGGTCCTGGCCCAGCAGCGTGACGCCGTCTCCGTCGGCGTCGATGCCGAGCAGCGGGATGATGATGCGGGACGTCTCGCCCGCGAAGACGCGCGCGGTGACCGGCTCGGGGCGCGGCGGCGCCTTGAGGGCGGGGTCGGCGGCGTGCACGGTCACCGTCACGGTGGCCGAGGTGAGGTTGGCGTCGGTGTCCTCGACGGAGAACGTCGCGCTGACGGTCAGCGGGCGGTCCGGCGCGCGGTACCGCAGGACGTCGCCGGAGACGAACAGCAGCCCCTGGTCGCCGGGCAGCGGCTCGGGCAGGTCGCGGACGAGCGTCAGCGCCTGGCCGTCGGGGTCGTGGGCACCGGCGAGCACGGGGATCGTCACGACGCCCCCGGCGCGCACCGTGACCTCGACGTCCGGGACGACGGGCGCGCCGGGCGTCGCCGACGCCGGCACCGGCTGGACGTGCACCTGGCCGCGCGCGGAGGCGGTGCCGTCGGAGACGACGTACGGGAGCACGACCGGCCCCTCCAGCACGCGGGTCGCGCTGATGCGCAGCAGCCCGTGCCCGAGGACGGCGACCCGCAGCCCGGAGTCGGAGGGCGTCTCGACGGACTGCAGGACGAGCACGCCGCCGTCCGGGTCGACGTCGTTCGCGAGCGGGTCCACGGTCACCTGCGCGCCGGGGAGCAGGAGTGCGCGGTCGGCGACGGCGATCGGCGCCGCCGCGTCGACGGGCCTCGCGCGGACGTCGACGCGGGCGACGCCCGCGCTCTGCCGGGACCCGGCCGCGACGAGGAAGCCGACGTCGTAGGTGCCGGCGCGCGCGGCGGTGACCGTGAAGGTCCCGCGGGCGAGGTCGGGGACGACGGTGACGCCGTCGAGGGGGTCGACGCCGGCGAGGCGGGCCGTCTCCAGGGTGCCGCTGCGCACCGCGTCCAGCGGGCGCACGGTGACGGGGACGTCGACGGCGGTGACCGCGTGGACGGGGTCGATCATCGGGGCGACGGAGCCCTCGGGGCGCAGCTCGACGTCCAGCACGCCGGCGACCGTCTCGGTCCCGTCCGAGACCTGCAGCGTCACCTCGGTGTTCCCGAGGGCGCCGGAGCCGGGGGCCGTGACGGTGACGGTCCCGTCCGGGCGGGACCGGACGGTCGCCGGGCCGTCGGCGCTCGCGCCGAGCAGGACGAGCTCGTCCCCGTCGGGGTCGCGGAAGGCGGGCAGGACGTCGACCGACCCGGTCGCGCCGAGCTCGAGGACCAGGGTCGGGCGCCGCACCTGCTCCGGGCGCGCGTTGACGCCGTCCGGACGCACGGTGACGTGGACGGCGGCGGTGGCCGGCGCGGAGCTGCCCCGGCCGTCGGTGACGGTGTAGGTGAAGGTCGCGCTGCCGGTGGCGCCGGTGGCGGGCTCGAGCTGCAGCGCGCGGCCGCCGTGCACGACGGTCAGGGTGCCGAGGGTGGCCGGGATCGGGTCGACCTCCGAGATGACGAGCGTCCCGCAGTCGGACGCGGCGTCGTTGTCGAGCACCGGCAGGACGGTCGCCCGGCCGGGCCGGACGCCGAAGTCGTCGTCGGTCGCGCTCGGCGCGGCGGACTGGGTGGTGCACTCGGCGATCGGTGTGCGGGTGCTCGTCGTGGTGTCGGCGTCGGGCTCGCCCTCGAGCTGCTCCGGCTCGGGCTCGACGGCCTCCCAGCTCGGCTCGCGCAGCTCGGTGTCCTCGGTCGGCACCCAGAGGCGGCCGCGCGCGGTGTCGTTGAGGACGACGACGGACCGGTTCACGCGGAAGACCAGCGCGTCGGCGCCGGTCATGCCCTCGAGGTCGACGGTCCGGACGTCCTCGCCCTCGCACCGGGTGAGGTAGCTGCCGACGGCGGAGGCCCAGGCGCCGTGCACGCAGCCGCCGACCCGGACGGGCGCGGCCGGCGTGCCGGAGCCGCCCGACCGCAGCTCGTGGACGTCGCCGCCGTCGAGGGGCACCTCGAGCAGCGCCGACGGCCCGGCGACGAGGACGGCGTCGGCGTCCGGGCCGGGCTGCTGCAGCACGAGCGGCGTGCCGTAGCGGGCGAGGTGGACGTCGTCGCCGGACGGCGTCCGCAGGGTGCTGCCGCTCAGGGTGACGAGGGCCTCGCCGACCGCGGTGGCGGCGTCGACGGGTGCCGGGGCGGCGTCGCGGGTCGTGGCGCCGTGCCCGCCGGTGCCCTCGACGCGGACCTCGCGGGTGGCGACGTCCACGGTCCCGCGGGTGCCGTCGGCCGCCACGGTGAGCACCTCGCCGGTGCGCGCGACGACGGCGGCGCCGCCCGCGCCGAGGTCGGCGAGCGGCGCGCCGTCGGTGCGCAGGGACTCGAGGGCGTCGACGGTCCCCGCGTACAGCGAGCCGTCGGCCGGGTCGAGGACCGCGACCGTGCCGGCGCCCAGGCCGACCACGGCGTCGTCGGGCACGGTCGTGGTCGCGATGGTGGTCACGCTGGCCGGGTCGACGACGGACAGCGTGCCGGGCTCGACCAGGAGGACGTCGCCGGCCTCCTGCAGCACGTCGAACCGCGCGGACGCCGCGACGAGGCCGCCGTTGAGCTCGTCGACGGTCGAGGAGAACCGGCCGACCTGGAGCGTGGACGTGTTGGTCAGCCAGACCCCGCCGTCGTTGAGGTCGAGCTGGGACACGGCCTGGCCGGGGTGGACCAGAGCGAGGACGGCGAGGACGGCCGGCGCCGTGGCGGCCGCACCCATCCGGGTCCAGGCCGGCAGGCGGCCGGCGGCACCACGGGACGTCCGACGCTCGGCACGGGTCACGGGGTGCACCCCAGGGCGGGGCGGGCCGACTCGCGGCGGTCGGCGCGGACGACGGACACCTCGACGCAGGTGCGCTCGCCGGGGACGGGCGTGACGGTGACCGGCGGCGCGTCGACGATCTCACGGACCGGCTCGGCACCCGGCCGGACGACGCTCCACACGTAGCGGTCGCCGTCCTCGTGCAGCGGGTTGGCCCAGGTGACGACGACGGAGCCGTCGTCGTCCGGCGTGGCACGGACGTCGACGGGGCTCGGGACGGTGGCGACGACGGCCGGGACGGCCGGCTCGGCGAGCCGGCCCTCGTCGGCGACCGCACGCTCGCCGGTGAGGCCGAGCGTCGCCGCGCCCGCGAGCGCACCGGCGACGACGACCGCGGCCACCGCGCCGACGAGCGAGCGTCGGGCGCGCCGGGCCGGCGCCTCGGGCGCGACGACCCCGGACGGGACCGCCGCGACCCCGCCGGCCGGCGAGCCGCCGGCGTCGGGGGTGGTGAACAGGGGCACACCGGTGGGCGGGGTCCGGACCCCGTACGGCGAGATGCTCGTGACCGGCCGCATGCGGGTGGCGGCGGCGGCCTCCTCGGCGGCCGAGCGCACGGCGACGGGGTCGGTGTCGCCGTCGGTGCCGGTCGGGACGCGGACGGCGTGCGGGCCGGCCGGGGCGCCGTCGGGGTCGATGCTGACGACCGGACGCTGCCGGGTGGCGGCGTCGACGGGCCGCGTGGGGGCGTCGTGCTCGTGCGCGTGCTCGGTCACCGCGAGCTCGACCGGGGTGCCGGGGAGCATGAGCTCGAGCTCGACGGCCTGGAGCGCCCGCGCGAACGCGACCGCGGAGTGGAACCGGTGGACCGGGTTCTTCTCCATCGCGCGAGCGAGTGCGGCCTGCAGGCTCGCGGGGACGTCCGTCCGGCCGGTCTCGGGCAGGCGCTCGCGCTCGATCCGCGCGATGAGGTCGGCCGGGCCGTTGGACCCGCCGGGGACCTCGAACGGCGAGCGCCCGGCGAGCAGGGAGTAGATGGTCGCGGCCAGCGAGTAGACGTCGGCGCGCACGTCCCCGGTCGGGACCTCGGCGAGCATCTCGGGCGGCGCCCACGGGATCGACATGCCGACGGCCGACCCACCGCTCCACCCGGTCGTCGCGGCGATGCCGAAGTCGGTCAGGGCCGGCCAGCCGAAGTCGGTGGTGAGGACGTTCGCGGGCTTGATGTCGCGGTGCAGGATGCCGGCCCGGTGGGCGGTCTCGACCGCGGACCCGAGCCGGATGCCGATCCGCAGCGCCTCGGCGACCGAGATGCGCTCGGTCCGGTAGCGCGCGCCCAGGCTCGGCCGGGCGCAGTACTCCATGACGAGATAGGGACGGCCGTCGTCGGCGACCGCGGCCTCGTGGATGGTGACGATCGACGGGTGGTGCGAGAGCTGGGCCATGAGGTCGGCCTCGGTCCCGAACCGGGTGAGGACCCCGGCGTCGAAGGCCTCGGCGAGCAGCACCTTGACCGCGACGTCCCGGCGCGGGAGCCGCTGCGTGTAGAGGAAGACGTCCGCGAACCCCCCCATCCCGAGCAGCCGGCCGATCTTGTAGCCGTGGATGTCGGGCGGCGCCGAGGGCTGGCGCCGCGGCGTCACGCGAGGGGCTCCGGTCCCAGCTCGACCGTGAAGGTCACGCCCTCGCCGAGGTCCACCAGGACGCCCGGCTGGAGCACGGTGGCCTCACCCGGCTGCAGGCGCTGCGGCGCCGCGTGCGGGCGGACGACGAGCACGCCGTTGGTCGAGCGCAGGTCGGTGAGGACGACGTCGTCGCCGTCCATGCGGACCTCGGCGTGGGTGCGGGAGATGTCCTGCAGGGGGCTCGGCACCGTGACCAGGCGCGGGACCTGCGCGCCGGTGACGCGGGAGACCTGCGGGGCGCGGCCGACGAGGACCGGGCGGTCGAGCGCCACCGTGTCGCCGGTGGACAGCGCGATGCGGGCGGGGCTCGGGGCGGTGCGCGCGGCCGCGAGCGCGGCGACGGGTCCGGAGACCTCGTGGCCGGCCCAGTCCGGCAGCTGCGCGCGGAGGGCGACGACGTCCGCACCGAGGACCGTCGTGCCGTCGTGGTCGGTGAGGACGTCGGCGAGCGGCACCTCGGGCGCGGGCAGGTGGGCGGGCAGGTCGGCGGGTCCAGCGCCCGGGGCGCGCAGCAGCGTGTCCTCGACCGGCTGGTCGTCGGCCAGGGACGCGGACAGGAGCGAGGCGACGGCGGGCTCGACCGCGGTCACGACCGGGATCGCGTGCGTGACCGGGGCGACCGTCGGGCGACCGGCGACCCGGCGACCGGCACGGCGACCGGCACGGCGACCGTCAGGAGCACCGCTCCGGCGCGGACCGTCCCGGCGACCAGCGGGAGCGCGTCGTCGCCGAGCGGACCCTCGACCCCGGGGGCGCGGACGGCGACCTGCTCGACGCCCTCGACGACCTGCTCGGTCCAGGTGGAGACGTGCGGCGCGGTGAGGACGCGGGTGTCGCCGTCGACGGTGGCGTGCACCTCGACCGCACCGCGGACGACGGCGTGCATCCGGCCGTCGGCGACGGACACGAGGGCGAACGGCGGCAGGGAGGTGAGCCCGTCGGTGAGGACCTGCAGGTGGGAGACCAGGTCCGCACCGTCGGCCGAGCGCAGCGAGGCCCACAGGGCGCGCAGCGTCGCCGGCGGGGTCGCGGCGGGGAGCAGGGCGACGCCGTCGTGCGTCACGACGGCCACCCACTCCCCCGGCTGGTACTGGGCCTCGTCCACGGTGGTCACTGCTCCGTCCGGTCGTCGCGCGCCGGCACCGGCATCGCGGGTCGTGCGATGGTCGCCTCGTCGACGGGCGCCCCGAGGCCCTCGCCCGCGTCGACGACCACGACGGTCACGTTGTCGCGGCCGCCGGCCTCGACGGCGGCCTGCACGAGGATCTGGGCGGCGGTCTGCGGGTCCGGCTGGTCCATGAGGAGGTACCGGATGGCGTCGTCGTCGAGCTCCTGGGTGAGCCCGTCCGAGCACAGCAGGAGGCGGTCGGCCGGCCCGGCGGGCAGCAGCCAGAAGTCCGGCTCGGGCACGGGCCCGGTGCCGACGGCGCGCGTGATGATGTGGCGGTCGGGGTGGCGCTCGGCCTCGTGCGGCGCGAGCCGGCCGGCGTCGACGAGCTCCTGGACGACCGAGTGGTCCACGGTCACCTGCTCCAGCCCGCCGTCGGCCAGGCGGTACACCCGCGAGTCGCCGACGTTGAAGACGAGCCAGTACGGGTCGCCGGCCTGCGGTGCGGCGGCGACGCCCGTCACGGTGGTGCCGGCGGACCGGCCGGCGCCGACGGTCTCGCGGATGCGGCGCGCGGCGCGCACCAGGCACTCCTGGACGTCGTCGGGCGTCACGGTCGCGCGGCTCACGAGGACGGCGAGCTCCTCGACGGTCACACGGCTGGCCATGTCGCCGGCCGCGTGGCCGCCCATGCCGTCGGCGACGACGAACACCGGCGCGTCGGCCAGCATCGCGTCCTCGTTCAGCCGGCGGACGCGACCCCGATCGGTCGCCGAGCCCCACGTCGTGTGCACAGGTCTCCTCCGGCCGCTCGCTGTCCGGCGCCGCCCGGGACGGACGGCGCGCGTTGCTCCCTGCCCATCGGCCGGACGGGTGACCCTATGAGGATCCCGTGGGGAGCAATCTGCCCGGAACCCGACGGACCGGACGAACCCGACCGACCGGACCCACGGGACCCAGCGGGTCGGGCGCGGTGTCCGGGCCACCCGTGCGCGGCGACGGCAGCGTCGCCCCCGGCGCGGCCGCGTCGTCGGACGCCACGATCCGGGCGTCGAACCACGCGACGAGCTGGCGCGGCGGCACCGGCCGGCTGAAGAAGTAGCCCTGCGCGACGTCGCACCCCTGCCGCCCGAGCAGGTCCCGGGTCGCGGCGTCCTCGACGCCCTCGGCGACGGTGAGCAGGCCGAGGCTGTGGCCGAGCTCGATGACCGAGCGCACGATGAGGGCGTCGCTCGACTCCTCGGTCATCCGGGACACCAGCGACCGGTCGATCTTCAGCGTGTGCACGGGCAGCTTGCTGAGGTGCGCGAGGGATGTGTAGCCGGCACCGAAGTCGTCGATCGACAGCGTGACCCCGAGGTCGGCGAAGGCGGTGAGCACCGACCGCGCCCGCTCCGGGTCGGCCATGATCGCGCTCTCGGTGACCTCGAGCTCGAGCCACGACGCCGGCACCTGCCAGCGGTCCAGCAGGGCCACGACGTCGGCCAGGAAGGTGTCGTCGAGCAGGTTGCGGACCGAGACGTTGACCGCCACGTGCAGCTCGCGGCCGTCGTCGCGCCAGCGGCGGCACTCGGCCAGCGCGGCGTCGACGACGTAGCGGGTGAGGGGATGGATGAGCGCGGTCCGCTCGGCGACCGGCACGAAGAGGCCGGGCGGCAGCAGGCCCCGGTCCGGGTGCTGCCAGCGCACGAGCGCCTCGGCGCCGCAGAACTGGACGCCGGGCAGGGTCACCTTCGGCTGGAACTCCAGCACGAGCTCGCGGTTGTCGATCGCGCGGCGCAGCTCGCCGAGCAGCCCGAGCTGCTCGCGGCTGTGGTCGTTGTGCTCGGGGTCGTACACGCACACGCCGAGCCCGCGCTCCTTGGCGCGGTACATCGCGATGTCGGCGTGCTGCAGCAGGGTGTCGACGTCGTCGCCGTGCTCGCCGGAGACGACGATCCCGATGCTGGCGTCGACGTCGAGCGAGACACCCTCGGCGTCGATGCTCGCGTCCATCGTCGTCTGGAGGCCGAGGGCGACGGCGAGCGCCTCGTCGACCGAGCCGACCCGCGGCAGCACGACGGCGAACTCGTCGCCGCCGAGGCGGCCCACGACGGCACCGTCGCCGAGCGTCGTGCGGAGCCGGTCGGCGAGCACCTGCAGGACGCGGTCGCCGTACTGGTGGCCGAGGGTGTCGTTGATCTCCTTGAAGCGGTCGAGGTCGATGAGCATGAGCGACATCCCGCCGCCGGTGGCGCGTGCGGCGGCCAGCGCGCGCTCCGACTCCTGGCGCAGGAGCGTGCGGTTGGGGAGCCCGGTCAGCGCGTCGTGCAGCGACTGGTGGCGGTTCTCCTCGGCCTGCTGGACGACGAGCCGACGGCCCCGCACCAGCACGAGGGCGAACATCAGCACGAGTGCGAGGCCGAGGCCGAAGACGACCGGGGTCGCGACGAGCATGCCCTGCTGGAAGCGGCCGACCTCGCGCAGCGCCGCGTTCGCCTCCGCGTAGAGCCGCTGCACCTCGTCGGCGAGGGCCTCCTCGAGCGGGTCGAAGCTCGGGTCGAGGTAGTCCTCCTCGAACTCCTCCGCCGCGCTGGGCTCGGACGGGCCGACCGCGAGCATCACCTGGACGGCGTGGCGATAGTCGGCGTGCATGGCGCGCCACCCGTCGACAGTCACGCGACGCTCGACCGGGACCGACGCGGCCAGACCGGCGAGCGCCTCCTGGACGTGGCGGCGGGTCGCGTCGTACTCCGCGGGCGCGTCCGGGTCCGCCTCCGGCCCGCGGACCTTGAGCTCGTCGACGAGGTCCTCCTCGTCCATCAGCCCCTCGAGCGCCTGCTCGGCCCACTCGGACACGACGGCGCTCTCCTGCGCGTGCTGCGCGGTGCGGGCGTTGGTCACCGCTGCCGTCACGGCGAAGACCGTGAGGGCGAGCAGGACCAGGACCAGCCCCGCGGTCGCCGCCGGGATGGCACGGGGGTGCGTGAGCAGGCGTGCGCCGCGGGGCGTCGTCGTGCGCGCCCCGCGCGTGCGGTCTCTGCGTCCGGACATGTGGTCGTGCTCCCGTGTGGTCGTCGACTGACGTCGGCTGTCGCCGAGGTCCTCATCGACGCGGAGGCACTCCAGATGAAGGGTTCGTCAGCCGGCAGTCAACCGGCAGTCAGCCCGCGGTCAACCCGGCGGTCAACCGGCCCGGCGCTCCAGCGGTGCGGGTACCTCGCCGAGGACGCGCGTGAGGACGGCGTCGGCGGTGGTGCCGGCGAACTCCGCCTCGGGGTCGAGGACGAGCCGGTGCGTCCACACCGGGCGGACGAGCTCCTTGACGTCGTCGGGGAGCACGTAGTGCCGGCCGTGCCCGGCGGCCCAGACCTTCGCGGTCCGGACGAGCGCGAGCGCGCCGCGCACGCTCACCCCGAGACGCGTGTCGGGCACGATCCGGGTCGCCTCGGCGAGTCGCGAGACGTACTCGAGCACCGCGCCGTCGACGTGGGTCGTCGTCGCGAGGCGGATGAGCTCGGCGACCTCGACGGTCGTGAGCACCGGGTCGAGGCGGGCGGACCGGTCCCGCTCGGACGCCCCGGCGAGGATCTCGACCGTCGAGGCGTGGTCGGGGTAGCCGATCGACGTCTTGACCAGGAACCGGTCGAGCTGGGCCTCGGGCAGCCGGTAGGTGCCCGCCTGCTCGATCGGGTTCTGGGTCGCGATGACCATGAACGGGCGCGGCGCGGCGTGGGTGACGCCGTCGACGGTGACCTGCGCCTCCTCCATGACCTCGAGCAGCGCCGACTGGGTCTTGGGGGACGCCCGGTTGATCTCGTCGGCCAGCACGATGGAGGCGAACACCGGCCCGCGGTGGAACTCGAAGCTCCGGGTCGACTGGTCGTAGATCGTCACGCCGGTGACGTCACTGGGCAGCAGGTCCGGCGTGAACTGGATCCTGCTGTGGGTGCCGTGCACGCTCTGCGCGATCGCGCGGGCCAGGGACGTCTTGCCGGTCCCCGGGGCGTCCTCGAGGAGCAGGTGCCCCTCGGTGAGCATGCAGGTCAGCGCGAGCCGGATGACGCCGGTCTTGCCGAGGACCGCCTGGCCGACGTTGCCCACGAGCCGGTCGACGCGGTCCGCGAAGGCGGCGGCCTCGTCCGCGGTCATGCTCATGGCGTCAGGATGCCCGGTCCACGAGGGCGTCGGCGAACGCGACGAGCGCGTCCTTCGCCGACCCGGCCGGGAGCCCACCCAGCTCGGCGACGGCGTCCTCCGCCCACGAGACCGCCAGCGCGCGGGTCTCGGCGACGACCGGGTGCACCCGCAGCGCGGCGACGGCCGCGGTGAGCGCGGCGTCGGCCGAGAGGTCGCCGTCGAGCTGGGACAGGAGGGCGCAGTCCGCGTCGGTCGCGTCCGGCGAGGCGACCCGCGCCCGGAGCAGCAGCACCGGCATGGTGGGCACCCGCTCGCGCAGGTCCGTCCCGGGCGTCTTGCCCGTCCGCGCCCCGTCCGGGCTGAGGTCGATGACGTCGTCGGCGAGCTGGAAGGCGACGCCGACCTTCTCGCCGTACCCGGTGACGATCCGCAGGACCTCGGGCGGGCAGCCGGCGAACATCGCGCCGAAGCGGGCCGACGTCGCGATGAGCGAGCCCGTCTTGTCCGACAGCACGCGCAGGTAGTGGGCGGCCGCGTCCTCGCCGTCCTGCGGCCCGACGGTCTCGTGCAGCTGGCCCAGGCAGAGCCGCTCGAACGTCGCCGCCTGCAGGCGCACGGCCTCCGGCCCCAGGCCGGCGACGACGCTCGACGCGCGCGCGAACAGCAGGTCGCCGGTGAGGATCGCGACCGAGTTGCCCCACACCTCGTGCGCCGCGGGAGCCCCGCGCCGCAGGGGCGCGCTGTCCATGACGTCGTCGTGGTAGAGCGTCGCCAGGTGCGTGAGCTCCACGACGACGGCGGCGTCCAGCACCTCGGGCCGCTGCCCGTCGCCGAGCTGCGCGGCGAGCAGGGTGAGCAGCGGCCGCAGCCGCTTCCCGCCCGCGTTCACCAGGTGCCGCGCGGTCGCGTCGGCCAGCAGGTCCGCGTGCGCGACGGCGTCCCGGAGGCGCTCCTCGACCACGGCGAGGCGGGACGTCAACAGCTCCGCGAGCGCAGGGTCGGGCAGCGGGAACGCTGTCGTGGGGGTCACGGGATGAACCTAGCCGCCTCACCGACCAGATCGAGAACCGAGGACGGCAGCACCCCGAGCACGACGGTGGCGAGCACGGCGAGCCCGATCGCCACCGTGGTGAGCCCCTCCGGCCGGACGACCGCGACCCGGCTGTGCCCGTGGCCGTGCCCCTGCGCCTGCGCCCTCTCCGGTCCCGGCCGCCCGGTGGCCGGGCCGGCGGCCGGCACGGCGGCCGGCACGGTGGCCGGCGCGTGCGCACGGGCGGCTGCGGGCTCGGCCGGCGGGTCGGTGAAGAACAGCAGGACGACGATGCGGATGTAGAAGAACACCGCGACCGCCGACCCGACGACGCCCGCGACGGCGAGCGGCACGGCGTCGCCCTCGACCGCGGCCGAGAACACCGCGAACTTGCCCACGAAGCCGGCGGTCAGCGGGATACCGGCGAAGGACAGCATGAACAGGGAGAACGCCCCCGCGAGCCACGGGCTGCGCCGGCCGAGGCCGGCCCACTGAGACAGGTGCGTCGCCTCCCCGAGCACGACGCCGTCCGCACCCACCTCGCGGACCAGCGTCACGACGGCGAACGCCCCGACGACGGCCGCGCCGTAGGCCAGCAGGTAGAACATGACGCCCGAGACGCCGCTGCGCTCGAGCGCGACGACCCCGGTGAGGATGAACCCGGTGTGCGCGATCGCCGAGTAGCCGAGGATCCGCTTCATGTCGGTCTGCACCAGCGACGCGAGCACGCCGACGCCGATGGTGAGGAACACCACGGTCCACAGCGCCGGGCGCAGGTCCCACTCGACCGACGGCGCCACCACGTAGACGACGCGCAGCAGCGCACCGAAGGCCGCGATCTTCGTGCAGGCCGCCATGAACGCGGTGATCGGCGTCGGGGCGCCCTGGTAGACGTCCGGCGTCCAGGAGTGGAACGGCACCGCGCCGATCTTGAACAGCAGCCCGATGGTGACCATGAGCGTCCCGGCGAGCAGGAGCGGGTCGAGGCCGACGACGGTCGCGGTCGCGGCGGCGATGTCGCCGAGCCGCACGGACCCGGCGAAGCCGTAGAGCAGCGCGACGCCGAACAGGAAGAACGCCGACGTGAACGCGCCGAGGAGGAAGTACTTCATCGCGGCCTCCTGCGAGAGCAGCCGGCGACGGCGCGCGAGGCCGGAGAGCAGGTACAGCGGCAGCGAGAGCACCTCGAGGGCGACGAACATCGTCAGCAGGTCCCCCGCGGCGGGGAAGATCATCATCCCGCCGGTCGCGAACAGCACGAGCGGGTAGACCTCGGTCTGCGTCAGCCGCTGCCGGCGGGCCACCTCCTCGTAGTCCGACCCCGGGACGGCGGCGGCCTGCGGCGCGAAGGCGTCCTCGCCGTCCGGACCGCGGTCGGCGACCAGGAGGAGCGAGACGAGGGCCAGCAGCGCGACCATCCCCTGGAGGACCAGCGCGGGACCGTCGAGGATCATCGACCCGCCGAGCACCTCGGTGCCGCCGGTGTCCCGGACGTCGGCCCAGAGCGCGGCGACGGCGACGACGGCGAGCGCGGTCGCGGCGAGCGCGAGGACGACCTGGATCGTGCGGCGCAGGCGCTGCGGGGCGAACGCCTCGACGAGCACGCCGATCACCCCGGCCCCCAGGACCAGCAGGACCGGCGCCAGCGGGGCCCACTCGATCTGCGGCGCGGTGAAGTCCCCCACCGCGGTGACGACCCCGGTCACGGCGTGCTCCCCTCGTCCTGCGTACCGGTGTCCCCGCCCGGTCGCACCAGCGCGCCCTGGACGGGCAGATCCTCGGCGCCCACCTGCTCGAGCGTCACGAAGGACGGCTCGCGCACGAGGTCGACCATCGGTGCCGGGGCGAACCCGAACACCACCATGAGCGCGATGAGCGGGGCGACGGCCCAGCGCTCCCGCGACGACAGGTCGGGGGTCGTGGCGAGCTCCTCCCGCACCGGACCGGTGAACACGCGCTGGTAGGTGAGCAGCACGTACAGCGCCGCGAGCACGACGCCCAGGACGGCGACGACGGCCGCCGGTCCGGACCGCGCGAACGTGCCGACGAGCACGAGGAACTCGCTGACGAACGTGGACAGGCCCGGCAGCGAGAGCGCGGACAGGCCCGCGACGAGGAAGCTCCCGGCGAGCACCGGGGTCACCTTCTGCAGCCCGCCGAAGTCCGCGATCCGCTGGCTGCCGCGCCGCGCGACGAGGAACCCGGCGGTGAGGAACAGGGCGCCGGTCGACAGGCCGTGGTTGACCATGTAGAGCGACGAGCCCTGCACCCCGACGGACGTGAAGGCGAAGATGCCGAGGACGATGAACCCGAAGTGGGACACCGAGGTGTAGGCGATGAGCCGCATGAGGTCCTGCTGGCCGATCGCCAGCAGCGCGCCGTAGAGGACCGAGACCACGGCCAGCACGATGATCGCGGGTGCGGCCCACCGGGACGCGTCCGGGAACAGCGGCAGGCACAGCGTGAGCATCCCGAAGGTGCCGACCTTGTCGAGCACGCCGACCAGCAGGGTCGAGGTGCCGGCGGTCGCGTTCTGCGCGGCGTCCGGCAGCCAGGTGTGGACCGGCCACATCGGCGCCTTGATCGCGAACGCCAGGAAGAACGCGAGGAACAGCAGCCGCTCGGTGACCACCGGCATGTCCAGCCCGGTGAGGGTCGAGGTGAGGAAGCCGTCCGGACCGCCCGGGCCCTGCAGGTACAGGGCGATGACGGCGACCAGCATGATGAGGCCGCCGGCGAGGGAGAACACGAGGAACTTCACGGCCGCATAGCGCCGCTGCGCGCCGCCGAACACCCCGATGAGGAAGTAGACGGGGATGAGCATCGCCTCGAAGAGGATGTAGAAGAAGAACACGTCCCGGGCGGCGAACACCGCGACCATGAACGCCTCGAGCACGAGGACGAGCGCGAGGTAGTGCCGCAGGCGACCGGGCGCCCCGACCTCCTCGTGCCGCGTCGACAGCAGGACCAGCGGGGTGAGCAGGATCGCGAGCAGCACGAGCAGCAGCCCGACGCCGTCGACGCCGACGGCGTAGCTCGCGCCGATCGCCGGGATCCACCGGTGGGTCTCGACGAGCTGGTGGGTGCCGGCGTCCCCGGTGTCGAAGGCGCCCGCGGCGACGACCCCGAGGGCGAGCTCGAGCACCGCGACGGCGACGGCGACGGTCCGGGCCCGGGCGTGCAGCCGGGCCGGCAGGCCCCACACGACGACCGCCCCGACCAGGGGCAGGGCGATGAGCAGGGTGAGCAGAGGGAGTTCCTCGAGACGCACGTGAATCCCCTCAGATCCGGGTGGCCAGGACGACGACGACCAGCACGACGAGGCCGGCGGTCATCGTCGCGGCGTAGGAGCGGACGAACCCGGTCTGCAGCCCGCGGGCGGCGTCGCCGACGCCCACCAGGAGCCGGCCGAGCGCGCTGAACGCGCCGTCGACGACGGTGCGGTCCCCGTAGACCAGGGAGCGGGTCAGGTACCGGCCGGGCTGCACGAGCGCGGCGTCGTTGACGACGTCCTGGTACAGGTCCTGCCGGGCGGCGCGGGTGGCGACCGAGCCGGCCGGCGGCCGGATGGCCACCGTCGACCGGGCGTACTGGCGCCAGGCGAGGAACAGGCCGAGGAGGACGAGCAGCAGGGTCAGCGTGATGATCGCCGGGACCGGGAGCACCGGCTCCCCGTGCTCGACGTGGCCGGTGACCGGCTCGAGCCAGGTGGCGAAGCCGTCGCCGAGGGCGAGCAGCCCGCCGAGGGCGACCGAGCCCACCGCGAGCACGATCATCGGCAGGGTCATGAGCCGCGGGGCCTCGTGCGGGTGCTGCACCGGCCCGGAGTCGCGCTCGGCGCCCCAGCTGTGGCCGCTGTTCCAGCGGCGCTTGCCGTGGAAGGTCATGAAGAACAGGCGCGACATGTAGAACGCGGTGATCCCGGCACCGACGAGCGTGACGGTCCCGAACACCCAGGGCCGCCAGCCGTCGCCGACGAAGGCGGCCTCGATGATCGCGTCCTTGCTCCAGAAGCCGGAGAACGGCGGGATCCCCAGGATGGCGAGCCAGCCGAGCCCGAACGTGATCCAGGTGACCCGCATGAGGGGGGCGAGCGCGCCGAACCGGCGCATGTCCACGGTGTCCCCCATGCCGTGCATGACCGACCCGGCCCCGAGGAACAGGCCGGCCTTGAAGAAGCCGTGCGTGACGAGGTGGAAGATCGCGAAGGCGTAGCCGACCGGGCCGAGCCCGGCCGCCAGGATCATGTACCCGATCTGGGACATCGTCGACGCGGCGAGCGCCTTCTTGATGTCGTCCTTCGCGCAGCCCACGATCGCCCCGAACAGCAGCGTGATCGCACCGACGACGACGACGACGAGCTGCGCGGTCGGCGCACCCTCGAAGATCGGTGCGGACCGCACGATGAGGTACACGCCGGCGGTGACCATCGTCGCGGCGTGGATGAGCGCGGAGACCGGCGTCGGGCCGGCCATCGCGTCCCCGAGCCAGGACTGGAGCGGGAACTGCGCCGACTTCCCGCACGCGGCGAGCAGGAGCATGAGCCCGATCGCGGTGAGCGTGCCCTCCGACGCCCCGCCCGCCGCGCCCAGGACGGTGACGAAGTCGACCGCCCCGAACGTCGCGACCATGATCATGAGCGCGACGAGGAGCCCGAGGTCCCCGATCCGGTTGGCGACGAAGGCCTTCTTGGCCGCGACCGCGTTCGGGGTGTGGTGGTTCCAGAACCCGATGAGCAGGTAGGACGCCAGGCCGACGCCCTCCCAGCCGACGAACAGCAGGAGGTAGCTGTCCGCCAGGACGAGCACGAGCATCGCCGCGACGAAGAGGTTGAGGTAGGCGAAGAACCGGCGGCGGTCGACGTCGTGCTCCATGTACGCCACGGAGTACACGTGGATGAGCGTCCCGACGAACGTCACGAGCAGGACGAAGGTGACGGACAGCGGGTCGATCCGCAGCCCGGCGTCGACGTCCAGCGCGCCGGTCGGGATCCACCGGAACAGGTGCAGGTCGAGCACGCGGTCCTCGGCGTCGCGCGCGAAGAGCCCGAGCAGCATCACCAGGCCGACGACGAAGGCGCCCGCGGAGGCGGCGACGCCGACCCAGTGGCCCCAGCGGTCGGCGCGGCGCCCGGCGAGCAGCAGCACCGCGGCACCCGCCAGCGGCAGGGCCAGCAGCAGCCAGGCCGAGGCGAACGTCCCCTCGGCGGGCGCGGCGGCGCCGACGACCGCGGCCGGGAGGGTCGCGAAGATCGAGGTCACAGGGGCCCCTCAGCTCTTGAGCAAATTGACGTCGTCGACCGAGGCCGACCGGCGGGTGTGGAAGATCTGCACGATGATCGCGAGCCCGACGACGACCTCGGCCGCGGCGACCACCATGACGAAGAACGCCATGACCTGCCCGGAGAGGTCGCCGTGCATCCGGGCGAAGGTGACCAGCACGAGGTTGGTCGCGTTGAGCATGAGCTCGATGCCCATGAACACGATGATCGCGTTGCGTCGCAGCAGCACGGTCGTCGCGCCGATCGCGAAGAGGATCGAGGAGAGCACGAGGTAGTGGGTGAGGCTCACGGCGCCACCTCCGGGCCGCGGCCGGTCGTGATCGGCGTCGCCGGACCGGCGACGCCGCGCACGTCGGCGGGCGGGGTCTCGTCCGGGGGCGGGTTCTCGTCCGTGGCCACGAGCCGGGCGCGGACGTCCTCGAACCCGCGCTCCTGGCCGCGCACCCGGAGCACACGGGAGACCGAAGCCTCGATCGGCCGGCCCTGCGGGTCGAGCGCCGGCACGTCCATCGCATTCGTGCGGGCGTACACGCCGGGCGCGGGCAGCGGTGCGAGCGTCCCGCCCGCGGCCACGCGCCGGTCGGCCCGCTCCTTCTGGCCGACCCGCCGGAGCAGGCGCTGGCGGTGGGTCAGCACGAGCGCGCCGAGCGCGGCCGTGACGAGCAGGACGCCGACGACCTCGAACGCGAACACGAAGTCGCCGAACACCAGCCGGGCGACGCCGACCGGGTTCGAGTCGGCGTTGGCCGCGGTCAGTCCGGTCGGGGCGGCGTAACGGGCGCGGGTCACGACGCCGACGAGCAGGACGCCGAGCCCGATCCCGAACAGCAGGCCGATCCACCGCTGCCCGCGGATGGTCTCCGCGAGCGAGTCGGACGCGTCGACACCGACGAGCATGAGGACGAACAGGAAGAGCATCATCACGGCGCCGGTGTAGACGACCACCTGGACGATCCCGAGGAACGGGGCGTCCTGGGCGATGTAGAGCACCGCGAGCGACACCATCACCACCACGACGCAGATCGCGGCGTGGATCGCCCGGCGCGCGACGAGCAGGCCGAGGGCGGCCAGGACCATGAGCGGCGCGAGCACCCAGAAGAGCGCGGCCTCCCCGCCGGACGTCTGCCCGGACTCGGTCAGCGAGGTGGCGAGGGCGCCGGTCACCGCCGTCATCGGGTGCGCCCCGGGGCGACGCCGGGCGCGACCGGCTCGGACGCGACGCTCGCGCCGCGCACGACCACGGGCGCCGGGACGACGTCGTCGGCGGGCTCGACGCCGTCCAGGCTCGGGTCGTCCGGACGGTGGTCCCGCACCCAGGCGACCTGCTCGGGGGCCGGGCCGGTCACCTCGCCGCGGTAGTAGTCGGTGTCGGTCGTGCCGGGCACCATCGGGTGCGGCGAGGTGAGCTGACCCGAGCGCAGCGGCGCGAGGAGGTCCTCCTTCTCCCAGATGAGGCCCTCGCGGGTCGGGCCGGCCAGCTCGTACTCCGTGGTCATCGTCAGCGCACGGGTCGGGCACGCCTCGATGCACAGACCGCAGAAGATGCAGCGCAGGTAGTTGATCTGGTAGACGCGGCCGTACCGCTCGCCGGGCGAGAACTGGGCGTCGGGGGCGTTGTCCGCGCCCTCGACGTAGATCGCGTCCGCCGGGCACGCCCACGCGCACAGCTCGCAGCCGATGCACTTCTCCAGCCCGTCCGCGTACCGGTTGAGCTGGTGACGGCCGTGGTAGCGGGGCTTGGGGGGCACCTTCTCGAACGGGTACTGCTCGGTCACGGTCGGCCGGAACATCGACGAGAACGTCACCCCGAAGCCGGCGACCGGCGCGAGGACCTCGCCCAGCCCCTTCTTCGGCACGATCTGCGGCGTGTAGGGCGCCGCGTCGCCGGGCGCCCCGACCTCGCCGCCCGACGGGCGCGGGGTGACGTCCCGGCCCGCGGCGGGGTCCGGCTCGTGGGTGTCAGCCACGTGGCACCTCCGTTCTGTGCTCGGTCGTGTCGGTCGTCGTGCCGGAGGTCGGGTCGGTCGCCGGGTCGCTCGCCGGTCCCGCGGCCAGGCGGGCGCGGCGCCGCGGCGACGGCGGCAGGGTCTGCCCCGGCAGCGGCGGCACCGGGTAGCCGCCCGCGAACGGGTCGAACTCACCGGCGCCGTCGGGGGTGTCCGGCGCCGGCTCGGGACGCTGCGGCAGCAGGTAGGAGATCCCGACCAGCACGAGGACCGCGACGCCGAGGCCGATGAGCAGGGTCCGCAGGTCGACGTCGGTGAACTGCCGGATCCCCTGCACGACGGCGACCATCACGACCCACGCGAGCGCGGCCGGGATGAGGACCTTCCAGCCGAACTTCATGAACTGGTCGTAGCGCAGCCGCAGGAGCGTGCCGCGGACCCAGACGAACAGGAACATGAAGAGCCACATCTTGGCGAGGAACCACAGCACCGGCCACCAGCCGGTGTTGAGCACGCCGTCGCCGATCGCGGACAGCGGCCACGGGGCGCGCCACCCGCCGAGGAACAGCGTCGTGGCGACCGCCGAGACGTTGATCATGTTGATGTACTCGGCCAGGAAGAACCACGCGAACTTCATCGACGAGTACTCGGTCATGTAGCCCGAGACGAGCTCGCCCTCCGCCTCCGGGAGGTCGAACGGCAGCCGGTTCGTCTCACCGATCATCGAGATGACGTAGATGACGAACGCGGGCAGCAGCGGCAGCGCCCACCAGAGCTCGCGCTGGGAGTCGACGATCTGCGACGTCGACATCGACCCGGCGAGGATGAACACGCTCACGAGGGACAGGCCCATCGCGAGCTCGTAGGAGATCACCTGTGCGGTGGACCGGACCGACCCGAGCAGCGGGTAGGTGGACCCGGACGACCAGCCGCCCAGGACGATGCCGTAGACGCCGACCGAGGCGCACGCGAGCACGTACAGCGTCGCGACCGGCAGGTCGGTGAGCTGGAGCGGCGTGGTCACCCCGAGGACGGTGACCGCGGGCCCGAACGGGATGACCGCGAAGGTCAGCAGCGCGCAGAACACCGAGATCATCGGCGCGAGCAGGTAGACGAGCTTGTCCGCCGCCTTGACGGTGATGTCCTCCTTGAGCAGGAGCTTCATCGCGTCGGCGAGGGACTGCAGCAGGCCGAACGGGCCGTGCACGTTGGGCCCGGGCCGCACCTGCATCCGCGCGACCACCTTGCGCTCGAACCAGATCGCGATGAGCACGCTGGTGAGCAGGAAGACGAGGATCGCGACGGCCTTGACCAGCCAGACCCAGATGTTGTCCTGGCTGAAGTCGGCCGTGATCGACGGGTCGACGACGGCGGCGAGGGCCGCACCGTGCGCGGTCATGACCGGCCTCCGTGGGTGTGGTCGTGGCCGTCCGAGCCGGACGTCCCCGGCACGGTGGCGAGGGCGGCGGGCGCGGGGGCGAGGCGGACGACCGACCCGGTCCCGGCCCGCAGGGTCGCGCGGACCGCGCAGCCCGGGGAGTTCGTCGGCAGCCAGACGACGTGGTCGGGCATCGGGGTGACGACCGCCGGCACGACGACCGCCCCGGCGTCGGTCGAGACCTGGAGGTACCCGCCGTCCCGCACGCCGGCGGCCGCGGCGGTCGCGGCCGACAGCCGCGCCACCGGACGCTTGGCGGTGCCGGCGAGGAACGCCTCGCCGTCCTGGAGCCGGCCGGCGTCGAGCAGGGTGTGCCAGGTCGCCAGGAGCGCCTCGCCGGCACCGACGGCGACCGGCTCGGCGGCCGGCTCGCGGGGGTCCGCCGCCCGGACGCCGTCCCAGGCACCCAGGGCGTCGATCTCGGCATGCACCGCGGCGAGCGTGCGCAGCCCCAGGTCGGTCCCCATCGCGTCGGCCAGCGCGTCCAGGACCCGGTGGTCGGCCATCGCGGTCGACGCCAGGGCCTGCGGGAAGGGCCGCGGCCGACCCTCCCAGTTGAGGAACGTGCCGGGCTTCTCGACCGGCGGCGCGACCGGCAGCACGACGTCGGCCCGCTCGGTCACCGCCGAGCGGCGCACCTCGAGCGAGACCACGAAGCCGGCGCGGTCCAGGGCCGCGAGCGCGACCGCGGGGTCGGGCAGGTCCGCGGGGTCGACGCCGCCCACGAGGAGCCCGCCCAGACCGCCGGCGGCGGCGGCGCGCAGGATCTCGCCCGTGCTCCGCCCGGGCGCCGACGGCAACGCGTCGACGTCCCAGACCGCGGCCATGTCGACGCGTGCCGCCGGGTCGGCGACCGGACGCCCGCCGGGCAGCAGCGACGGCAGGGCCCCGGCCTCGACGCCGGCCCGCTCGCCCGCACGCCGCGGGATCCAGGCCAGCCGGGCGCCGGTGCGGTGCGCCAGTCGCAGCACCGCGGACAGCGCGCCGGGCACCTCGGCCAGCCGCTCCCCCACCAGCACGACGGCGCCCGGGACGGACAGCGCCGCCGCCGCGTCGCGCAGGGGTGCGGTCGACGCCTGCGCGACGAGCGCGTCCAGCACCTCCGCCTCGGTGCCCGGCGCCGCGGGGACGAGGGTCCCCTGCAGCCGCTCGACGCCGCGGCTGGCCAGCGGTGCGACCGCGAGCACGCGGGTGCGGCCCGCGAGCACGCCCTTGCGCAGCCGCAGGAAGGTGACCCCGGCCTCCTCCTCGGCCTCGAGCCCGACGAGCAGCACGGTGGCGGCGCTCTCGAGGTCTGCGAACGTGACGCCCATGCCGGCGCCGGCGACGTGGGCGGCGAGGAACGCCTCCTCCTCGGCCGAGTGCGGGCGCGCCCGCATGTCGACGTCGTTCGTCCCCAGGACGACGCGGGCGAGCTTGGCGTAGGCGTACGCGTCCTCGAGGGTCAGCCGACCGCCCGGGAGCACGCCGACGCCGCCGGCGCGGGCCGCGGCCGCGAGCCCGTCGGCCGCGGTCTCGAGCGCCTCGACCCAGCTGACCGGGACCAGCTCGCCGGTCGCGGCGTCGCGCACGAGCGGGGTGGTGAGGCGGTCCGGCGCGGACTGCCAGGTGAACGCGAAGCGGTCCTTGTCGGTGATCCACTCCTCGTTGACCACCGGGTCGTCGCCCGCGAGCCGCCGCATGACGACGCCGCGACGGTGGTCCACCCGGATCGCCGCGCCGCACGCGTCGTGCTCCCCGACGCCGGGGGTCGAGACGAGGTCGAACGGGCGCGACCGGAAGCGGTACGCCGAGCCGGTGAGCGCGCCGACCGGGCAGATCTGGACGGTGTTGCCGGAGAAGTAGGACGCGAACGGCCGCCCCGACTCGTCGGCCAGGGCCGGACCGCGCGGCGCGTCACCGGTGGCGGCGTAGCCGGCCGCGCCCGAGTCGGCCGTCACGGCGCCGGTCGGGTACTCCGGGCCGGCGGGGGGCAGCTCGCCCGCGAAGCCGAGGAGCTCCGGGGAGAACGTCCCGATCTGCTGCACCGCGCCGCGTTGCTGCAGGTCGATGAACGGGTCCCCGGCGATCTCGCGGGAGAACCGGGTGCAGCGCTGGCACAGGATGCAGCGCTCGCGGTCCAGCAGGATCTCGGTCGAGATCGCGATCGGCTTGGGGAACGTGCGCTTGACGTCGACGAACCGGCTGGTGGCGCGCCCGTTGCTCATCGCCTGGTTCTGCAGCGGGCACTCGCCGCCCTTGTCGCAGACCGGGCAGTCGAGCGGGTGGTTGATCAGGAGCAGCTCCATGACGCCGTGCTGCGCCTTGTCGGCCACCGCGGAGGTCCGCTGCGTCCGGACGACCATCCCGGGGGTCGCCTCGAGCGTGCAGGACGCCTGCGGCTTGGGCATCGCCCGGAGGTTGCCCTCCCGGTCCGGCGTGGAGACCTCGACGAGGCACTGCCGGCAGGCGCCCACCGGGGCGAGCAGCGGGTGGTCGCAGAACCGCGGGATCTGGATGCCGACCTGCTTCGGCGGCGCGGATGACGAGCGTGCCCCTGGGGACCGACACCTCGACGTCGTCGATGGTGAAGGTGAGCAGGTCCGACCGGCGCGACGTCGCCGCCCGTGCCGGAGGTCTTCGGGGTCGTGATGGTCATGCGTGCACCGTCCCCGCCAGGGATCGTCCGGCCCGATCACGCGGCGTGTACGGGAACAGCGAGGACCGCTCGGGCGGGAACAGCACCCACGCCGGGGTGTGCGTGCCGGCCTCGAACTCCTCGCGGAAGTACTGGATCGCCGACGTGATGGGCGACGTCGCGCCGTCCCCGAGCGCGCAGAACGAGCGGCCGAGGATGTTGTCGCACAGGTCGAGCAGGAGGTCGATGTCCTGGGGCGTGCCGAGCCCGGCCTCCAGGCGCCGCAGCACCTGCTTGAGCCAGAACGTCCCCTCGCGGCACGGCGTGCACTTGCCGCACGACTCGTGCGCGTAGAACTCCGTCCACCGCGTCACCGCACGCACGACCGACGTCGTCTCGTCGAAGATCTGCAGCGCACGGGTCCCGAGCATCGACCCGGCCGCACCGACCGACTCGTAGTCCAGCGGGACGTCGAGGTGCTCCGCGGTGAAGATCGGCGTCGACGACCCGCCCGGGGTCCAGAACTTGAGCTCGTGACCGGTCCGGACGCCGCCCGCCAGGTCGAGCAGCTCACGCAGCGTGATGCCGAGCGGGCGCCTCGTACTGGCCCGGCCGCTCGACGTGCCCGGACAGCGAGAACAGGCCGTGACCGGCGGACTTGTCGGTCCCCATGGAGCGGAACCAGTCGGCGCCACCGACGAGGATGCCCGGCACGGACGCGATGGTCTCGACGTTGTTGACGACGGTCGGCCGCGCGTACAGGCCGGCGACCGCCGGGAACGGCGGCTTGAGCCGCGGCTGGCCGCGCAGCCCCTCGAGGGAGTCCAGCAGCGCCGTCTCCTCGCCGCAGATGTACGCGCCCGCGCCCGCGTGCACCGTGATGTCGAGGTCGTAGCCGCTGCCGAGGATGTCGGTGCCGAGGTAGCCGGCCTCGTAGGCCTCCTCGACCGCGCGCAGGAGGCGGCGGTACACGTGCAGGATCTCGCCGCGCACGTAGATGAACGCGTGCCGGCAGCCGATCGCGTACGAGGTGATGATCGACCCCTCGATGAGCGCCTGCGGCGAGGCCATCATCAGCGGGGTGTCCTTGCAGGTCCCGGGCTCGGACTCGTCCGCGTTGACCACGAGGTAGCGCGGGCCGCCGTCCGGCGCGGGCAGGAAGCTCCACTTCATGCCCGCCGGGAAGCCGGCTCCGCCGCGGCCGCGCAGGCCGGAGTCCTTCACGGCGGTCAGGACGGCCGCGGGCTCCTGCGCGAGGGCGCTGCGCAGGCCGGCGTAGCCGCCGTGCTCGAGGTAGCGTCGCCAGCGTCCACGAGCGCGGGGCGTCCCAGTGGGCGCTGATCACCGGGGCGAGCGGGGTGGCTGTCATCAGGACTCCTTGTCCGAGGACGTCTTGGTGTCGGCCGACACGTCCGCGGGCGTCGTCGGCGGGCGCTCGGCGCTGGACTGCTCCTCGCCGGCCGCCGGCGCGCCGTCGCCCGCCCCGCTGGCGTCGGCGTCGGCGGCGACGTGGAAGTCCGGGGCGGTCCAGCCGCGCTCGCGCGCGAGGACCGTGCCGCGGACGGTCGCGGGGCCGGCGCCGACGCCCTCGTCGGCGCGGCCGTCCGGGAAACCGGCCAGCACCCGGGACATCTGCCGGAACGTGCACACCGAGCCCGCGCCGCGGGTCGGGGCGACCGGCCGGCCGGTGCGGAGCCGCTCGACGGTCTCGAGCGTGCTCTGCGGCGTCTGGTTGTCGAAGAACTCCCAGTTGACCATCACGACCGGGGCGTAGTCGCAGGCCGCGTTGCACTCGATCCGCTCGAGGGTGACCTCGCCGTCGTCGGTCGTCTCGTCGTGCCCGATGCCGAGGTGCTCGGCTGAGCTCGTCCCAGATCTCGTCGCCGCCCATGACCGCGCAGAGCGTGTTGGTGCAGACCCCGACGGTGTACTCGCCGTTGGGGTGCCGCTTGTACTGGGTGTAGAACGTCGCGACGGCGGAGACCTCGGCGGTCGACGAGGTCGAGGCGTGCGGGCGCAGAACGCGATGCCGGCCGGGCTGACGTACCCGTCCTCGGACTGCACGAGGTGCAGCATCGGCAGCAGCGCCGACCGCGCCTGCGGGTAGCGGGCGATGATCGCGGCGGAGTCGGCGGTCAGCCGGGCCTCGGTCGCCTCGTCGTAGCCGGCCATCAGCGGTCCACCCCTCCCAGCACGGGGTCCAGCGAGGCGACCGCGACGACGACGTCGGCCACCTGGCCGCCCTCGCACATCATCGAGACGGCCTGCAGGTTGTTGAAGGACGGGTCGCGGAAGTGCGCCCGGTACGGGCCGGGTCCCGCCGTCGGAGACGAGGTGCACGCCGAGCTCGCCGCGCGGGTGCTCCACCGACTGGAAGACCTGGCCGGCCGGCACGCGGAAGCCCTCGGTGACCAGCTTGAAGTGGTGGATGAGCGCCTCCATCGAGGTGCCCATGATCTCGCGGATGTGGTCGAGCGAGTTGCCCATGCCGTCGGCGCCGATCGCGAGCTGGGCGGGCCAGGCGATCTTCTTGTCGGCGACCATGACCGGGCCGGGGCCCATCGCCTGCGAGCCGCTCGAGGCACTGCTCGACGATCCGCATGGACTGGTAGCACTCCTCGATGCGCAGCACGACCCGCGCGAAGGAGTCCGCGTCGGTCGACGTCGGGACGTCGAAGTCGTACGTCTCGTAGCCGCAGTACGGCGCGGCCTTGCGCACGTCGTACGGCAGGCCGGTCGAGCGCAGCACGGGGCCGGTGATCGCGAGCGCCATGCACGCCGGCGAGGTTGAGGTGGCCGACGCCGACCAGGCGCGCCCTTGAAGATCGGGTTGGCGAGCATGAGGTCCTGGAGCTGGTCGATGTAGTGCCGGATCGTCGACGAGCGCCTCGCGGATCGTGTCCAGCGCGCCGGGCGGGATGTCCTGCGCGACGCCGCCGGGCCGGATGTACGCGTGGTTCATGCGCAGGCCGGTGATCAGCTCGAAGACCTTGAGGATCTCCTCGCGGGCGGTGAAGCCGACGGTCATGATCGTCGTCGCGCCGAGCTCGTTGCCGCCGGTGCCGAGGCAGACGAGGTGGGACGAGATCCGGTTGAGCTCCATCATGAGCACCCGGATGACGGTGGCCCGCTCGGGGACGTCGTCGGTGATGCCGAGCAGCTTCTCGACGGCCAGGCAGTAGCCGGTCTCCTGGAACAGCGGCGCCACGTAGTCCATGCGGGTGCAGAACGTCACGCCCTGGGTCCAGGTGCGGAACTCCATGTTCTTCTCGATGCCCGTGTGCAGGTAGCCGATGCCGGCCCGGGCCTCGGTGACGGTCTCGCCGTCGATCTCGAGCATGAGCCGCAGCACGCCGTGCGTGGACGGGTGCTGGGGGCCCATGTTGACGACGATGCGCTCCTCGCCGAGGCGTGCGGCCTCCTCGGCGATCTCGGACCAGTCGCCGCCGGACGCCTCGAACGTCGGGGCGCCGGACGCGGTGTCGGACGAAGCTCTGTCGTGCGCGTGCGTGGCGCTGCTCGCGCCGGCCGTGGACGGGGACATCAGCTGTACGACCTCCGCTGGTCCGCCGGCGGCACGGTGGCGCCCTTGTACTCCACCGGGATGCCGCCGAGCGGGTAGTCCTTGCGCTGCGGGTGCCCGGGCCAGTCGTCGGGCATCTCGATGCGGGCCAGGGCCGGGTGGCCGTCGAAGACGATCCCGAAGAAGTCCCAGGTCTCGCGCTCGTGCCAGTCGTTCGTCGGGTAGACCGACGTGGTCGACGGCACGTGCGGGTGGGCGTCCGGCACGGCGACCTCGAGCCGCAGCCGGCGGCCGTGGGTCACCGAGACCAGGTGCATGACGGCGTGCAGCTCGCGTCCGGCCTCGTGCGGGTAGTGCACGCCCGGACACGCCGAGGCTGCAGCTCGAAGCGCAGGTCCTGGTCGTCGCGGAGCGGCCCGGCAGACGGCGACGAGGTGCGCGCGGCGTCACGAAGAGCGTCAGCTCGCCGCGGTCGACGACGACCTTCTCGATGGCGTCGTCGAAGCCGGGAGCGGCGCCGTGTCCGCGCCCTCGTCGAGGACCTCGGCGAGCACGTCGACGACCTCGTCGAACCAGCCGCCGTAGGGCCGCTCGCTCGGGCCGGGCAGCGCGATCCGGCGCACGAGCCCGCCGTAGCCGGACGTGTCACCCGAGTCGGCCGCGCCGAACATGCCGGTCCGGACGTCGACGACCTCGAGCGGGTCGCGTCCCCCGCGCTCGGGGGCGACCGGGTGCTGCTCCTGCTGGGCGCGCTCGACCGCCGCGTGCACGACGGCGGCGGGCTCGAGCGGCGAGGCGTCCGTGCGGGTGGCGGCGGCGGCGTCTCGGGCGGGGCGGCCTTCGCGTTCGCGGGGTTCTGGGGGTTCGCGGGCTGCTCGCTCACCGGAGCAGACCCTTCTGGTGCAGCATCGGCGTCGCGCCGAGCGCGGCGGCCTCGGCGGCGCGGGCGGCCTCGCGGCGGTTGACGCCGAGCGGCTCGTCCTGGATCTGGTCGTGCAGCGCGAGGATCGCGTTGAGCAGCATCTCCGGGCCGCGGCGGGCAGCCCGGGCAGGTAGATGTCGACCGGGACGATGTGGTCGACGCCCTGGACGATCGCGTAGTTGTTGAACATCCCGCCCGACGACGCGCACACGCCCATCGACAGCACCCACTTGGGCTCGGGCATCTGGTCGTAGACCTGCCGCACGACCGGCGCCATCTTCTGGCTCACCCGTCCGGCGACGATCATGAGGTCCGCCTGGCGCGGGGAGGCGCGGAAGACCTCCATGCCGAACCGGGAGATGTCGAACCGCGGCGTACCGGTCGCCATCATCTCGATGGCGCAGCAGGCCAGGCCGAACGTCACCGGCCACAGCGACCCCTTGCGGAAGTAGCCCGCGAGGTTCTCGACCGTGGTCAGCAGGAAACCGGACGGTGCCTCTTCGATCCCCATCAGAACCCGCTCCTCGTCCAGTCCACCGCTTCGTCCGGTCCCGTCAGTCCCACTCGAAACCACCCCGGCGCCACTCGTAGACGAACGGCACGGTGATGAGGACGAGGAAGCCCATCATCGCGACGAGCCCCCACATCGCGAGCTCGGCGAAGGCGACGGCCCACGGGTAGAGGAAGACCACCTCGATGTCGAAGATGATGAAGGTCATCGCGACCAGGTAGTACTTGATCGGGAACCGGCCGCCGCCCACCGCGTGCGGCGTCGGCTCGATGCCGCACTCGTAGGCCTCGAGCTTCGCCTGGTTGTAGCGCTTGGGCCCGATGATCACGCTCGAGGCGACGCCACCCAGCGCCAGCACGGCCGCGACCGCCATGAGCACGAGGATCGGGACGAAGGGGTTGCTCCATCAGTGCGCTCTCCTTCTCGGGTCTCGTGCTCGTGCTCGTGCTGGTCCGCGGTGCTGGTGCTCATGCTGCCGGGCACCACCTTCGTCAGGCCCGCGATGACGCGGTCCACCATGTCGCCCGCCGCGCGGCTCGTAGCAGTCCGAGAGCAGCTTGAGCGTGAACCGCATGACGAGCGGCCGCGGCAGCCCGTACCGGGTGCACACCCGCATGACCTCGGGGTGCTCGATGAGCCGCACGAAGTACCGGCCCAGCGTGTAGAAGCCGCCGAGGTCGTCGCGCATGCGTCCGCGCGTACGTCGCCAGCGCGCCTCGCGCGGCGCTCGGCGGTCGTGCGCGCGTGCGCCTGCACGACGGCGTCGGCGGCGACCCGGCCCGGCCTGCAGCCCGTAGGCGATGCCCTCGCCGTTGAACGGGGCTGACCATGCCGCCGGAGTCCCCGACGAGCATCAGGCCCCGGGTGTACAGCGGGGTGCGGTTGAAGCCCATCGGCAGGGCGGCGCCCTGCACCGGGCCGACCTGGTTCTCCGGGGTGAACTCCCACTCGGCGGGCGCGTTGGCCATCCAGCGCGCGAACAGGTCCCTGTAGTCGACCTTCGTCGCGTGCGGCGTCGAGGCGACGCTGCCGAGGCCGACGTTCGCGGTGCCGTCGCCGAGCGCGAAGATCCAGCCGTACCCCGGCAGGAGGCTCGAGCGCCCCGGCGCGCCGTCCCACAGCTCGAGGTGGCTCTCCATCCAGGCGTCGTCGTGCCGGGGGGTGCGGAAGTAGGTCCGGACGGCGACGCCCATCGGGCGGTCCATCCGCTTCTCCAGGCCGAGGGACAGCGCGAGGCGCGACGAGACGCCGTCGGCGGCGATGACGACGGGGGCGCGGTACTCGACGGCGCTCACCGGCGCGGCGTCCGCGGTCGTCGACGGGCCGCGCGGTGACGCCGACGACGCGGCCGGTGCGCTCGTCGAGCAGCGGGCCGGTGACCTTGGTGCGCTCGAGCAGCTTGGCGCCGGTGGCGCGCGCGTGGTCGGCGAGCGCGTGGTCGAGGCTCATGCGGGTGCGGGCCAGGCCGTAGGACGGGTAGCTGCGACAGCTCGGGCCACGGCAGCTCGAGGCGGTGACCGCCGCCGATGACGCGCAGCCCCTGGTTGCGGATCCAGCCGTCGTCCTCGCGCAGGGGGACGCCCATCGCGACGAGCTCCTTGACCGCGCGCGGCGTCAGGCCGTCGCCGCAGACCTTGTCGCGCGGGAACGAGGCCTTCTCGAGGAGCAGCACCGTCGAGGCCCGCGGAGGCACACCAGTAGGCGGCCGCGGACCCCCCGGGTCCCGCGCCCACGACGATGACATCGGCGTCATCGTTCCGACCTGTCACGCGCTCGGCCTCACCTGTGAAGACGTTCACCACCTGATAGCGAGCCCACTCTAGTCAGGCGTCCGGACACTGTCTGCCAAGGCTTGCCTCACCGGCCCGGCGCGCTCCGCGTGCCCGTCCAGACGCTGGTCAGCGCCCGGGCCGGTGTCGCGATCTCAGTCCTGGGGGCGCGTCGCGCGGTGCAGCGCGACGACCCCGCCGGTGAGGTTCCGGAAGACCACCGCCGCCCACCCCGCGGCGCGGATCTGCTCCGCCAGCTCGCGCTGGTCCGGCCAGGCGCGGATCGACTCCGCGAGGTAGGTGTAGGCGTCGGTCTCCTTCGAGACCGACGCGCGCCACCTTCGGCAGGGCCCGCATGAGGTAGTTCTCGTAGACCGTCCGGAACGGTCGCCCAGGTCGCATGCGAGAACTCGCAGACCACGAGCCGGCCGCCGGGCCGGGTCACGCGCAGCATCTCGGTCAGCGCCGCGCCCGTGTCGACGACGTTGCGCAGCCCGAAGGAGATCGTCACCGCGTCGAAGGACGCGTCCGCGAAGGGCAGCCGGGTCGCGTCGCCCGGCGACGAAGCCCAGGTCCGGCCGACGGCGCTTGCCGACGCTCGAGCATCCCGAGCGAGAGGTCGCACGGGACGACGAGGACGCCGCGGTCGGCGAGCGGGGCGCTGGACGTGCCGGTCCCGGCGGCGAGGTCGAGCACCCGGTCCCCCGGGCCGACGTCGAGCGCGCGCAGGGTCGCCGACCGCCACGCACGGTCCTGCCCGAGCGACATGACGTCGTTCGTCACGTCGTAGCGGCGGGCGATGCCGTCGAACATCGAGGCCACCTCGTGCGGCTGCTTGTCCAGGCTGGCGCGGGACATGTGCTCATCGTCTCAGGTCAGCGACCCGTCGCTCGCGCCACACCGGTCGCGCGAGCCGACCTACGCTGGAAGCGATGACCGCCGACCCGACCCTGGACGCCGTCCCGCACCCGCTCGTCGTGCGCACGGTCGCGGTCGAGGACCCCGGGGCGCTGCTCGAGCTCCTGCCGGCCGACGCGCCCGCTCGCGTGGGTGCGGCGCGGCGACGGCCTCGTCGCCTGGGGCGAGACGCTCCGGATCACGGTCGAGGGCGCCGACCGCTTCGCCGACGCCGAGCGCGCCTGGCACCGGGTCGTCCAGCACGCCGTCGTGCGCGACGACGTCGCGCCTGCCCGGCTCCGGGCCGGTCGCCTTCGGCGTCCTTCGCGTTCGACGAGCACGCGCCCGCGCCGACCGCGGGCGCGCTCGTCGTGCCGCGCGTCGTCGTCGGGCGCCGCGGGCGGGACCACCTGGCTGACGACGATCGACGCCGGCGCGACCATCGGCGCCGTGCCCAGCCTCGCCCGGGTCGCGCGCGGGCGGCGACCGCGGTGCAGGCGCCCGGCCCGGTCGACCTACTCGGACGGCGCCGTGCCGGCCGACGGAGTGGCGCGACGTCGTCGCGCAGGGGGTCGCGGCGATCCGGTCCGGGCTGGTCGAGAAGGTCGTGCTCGCGCGCGACGTCGAGGCTCGCACGAGCCGAGCCGCTCGACCCGCGGTGGGTCCTCGGCCGCCTGGCCGACGCCTACCCGACGTGCTGGACGTTCAGCGTCGACGGGATCCTCGGCGCGACGCCCGAGCTGCTGGTCCGCAGCGAGAAGGGCCTGGTCACCTCGCGCGTCCTGGCCGGCACCATCCGCCGCACCGGCGACGACGACGCCGACCTCGCCCGGGCGGCGATCCTCGCCCACTCGTCCAAGGACCTCGAGGAGCACGAGTACGCGGTGCGCTCGGTCGCCGACGCGCTCGCGCCGTTCTGCTCGTCGACCAACGTGCCCGACGTCCCGTTCGTCCTGCACCTGCCGAACGTCCTGCACCTGGCCAGCGACGTCACCGGGCGTGCTGGCGCACCCCCTCGCCTTCCCGGCCGGCGGCGGTGGCGCCGCTCCGGGTCCGGGCCGTCCAGCCTGGCGCTCGCCGCGGCGCTGCACCCGACCGCCGCCGTGTGCGGGACGCCGACCGCGGCCGCCCGGGCGCTCATCGCGCAGGTCGAGGGCATGGACCGGGGCCGGTACGCCGGTCCGGTCGGGCTGGCTCGGCGCCGACGGCGACGGCGAGTGGGGCATCGCGCTGCGGTCCGCCGAGCTCGACCCGGACGACCCCCACCGCCTGCGGCTCTTCGCCGGCTGCGGCATCGTCGCAGCCTCGAACCCGGCCGCCGAGCTCGCCGAGTCCGAGGCGAAGCTGGAACCCATGCGCCACGCGCTCGGGGCGGGCTGAGCGGGGGGTTCTGCCCTGCCGCGGCAACCCTGATGCTGCGCACCACACGTCCGGGTGACCTGTGTCCACAGGGCGCGTCCGGACCCTGTTCGGGGTCGACGACGCGTTGGTACGGTCACCGCCTGTCCTCACGAGGGGGTGGGCATGCTGCTGCGCAGGCGTCGCGCTGTGCCGATCGCGCTGGTCGCTGCGCTGCTGCTCGGGGGATGCACCGGTGGGGACCCCGAGCCGAGCCCGGGTCCGGAGGTCTCGGAGGCTGTCGAGCCGAGCCCCACGCCGACGCCGACGCCGACGCAACAGCCGGTTGTCGCACCGGAGCCGCCGGCGGACCTGGCGCGGACCGACGAAATCGGGGCCGCGGCGGCAGCGGAGTACTTCTCTCGCCTCTACAGCTACACGATGCAGACGGGCGATGTCGACGAGTGGGAAGCAATGAGTTGCGGACAGTTGCGAATTCTGTAGCAGAACCCGAGACCTGGCGACATCGATCAAAGCCTCGCAGGAGAACGTTCGTCGGCGCTGAGATCACTGCGCGAAGCACTTTCGTTCACCCACTCGACAACCTCGTAGGCGGCTACCCGGTCGATGTGGACTTCGAGCAGTCTCCGTCCGAGCATCGGGATGCGCAGGGCGAACTGATAAACGCTAGCGAGTCGGATCGGGGCAGTCTTCGGCGTTGACATGCAAGCCGATCGCGAATGGTTGGCAGGTTCTCGCGGTGACAGCACAGGACCGATCATGAAGCCTCGAATGTCGGCCAGCGCTATTGCACTGCTGTCGATGTTCATGGGTGTTTCCGTCGCGCAACGCCGCCGATAGGCAACGCAAACGCTCATGGATCGAAGAACTGATGTCCGAACCGCGCTCGACGGCGGCTCGGTCGTAACCCGGGGCCACGGAGACTCGCCTGGTGCGGACCACTTCCAATCTGGCGGGCCACGCCCGGACAATGAGGAACTGCCGACGCGCTCCCGCGTGGCTGTGCGGCGTTGACACCGACTTCCTCACGAGCGACCTGATTGGCCCTGAGTGCGTGGACGCCAACCGCAGCCAACGTCCTCGCCGTGACTCCGACCTGCCAGCCAGGCGGAACGCGCCGTCGATCCGCTGTTCCGCCGCGTTCAGACACGGCGCTGCCGGCGGTGGTCACCGTGGAAGATCGTCGACCGGGGCGGGTGCGTCGTCGACGTGGACATCCGCGCCGCGATCGCGGCGGAGCTGCAGCGGCTGCCGCTGACGCCGTCGACCCTGTCGGTGCAGCCGCCGTCGGGCTGGACACTCGTCAACGCGGACACCGTCGCGTTCGCCGACGACGCGGAGCAGGTCCTCACGACGACCGTGCTCGGCTTCGTGGTGACCATCCGCGCCACTCCGATGTCGTTCACCTGGGACTTCGGCGACGGCGAGGCGCCGTTCACCACACGCGACCCCGGTCGCGCGTGGCCGGAGCACACGATCTCGCACCGCTACCTCGCGGAGGGCACCCACCGGATCAGCCTGACCACGACGTGGTCGGCGGTCTTCCAGATCGCGGGCACCGCCGCGTGGGAGCCGGTGGACGGCACCGCGACCACCACCACGACCAGCGCTCCGCTCGACGTCTTCGAGGCGCGCTCGCACCTCGTGGCGGGTCCGACCGGCCTGAGCACCTGCCCTGGACGCGGCTCGGCGCCGCCGCGGGATCCGCGATGGCGCTGAGCCGGTCGCTGCTGGTCGGGCGCGCGGGCCCGCCGAGTCAGCCCTGGTCCCCGAAGGGGTCGCGAGCCGGGGATCTGCGACCCGTCCTGCGACGATCCGCCGTCGGACCCGTCGTCGACCGCCGGGACGCTCGTCTCCCGGGCGGCCAGCGTGACGGTGACGGTCGTGGCCCGGCCGTCGCGCACGACGGTGAGCTCGGTCTCCTCGCCCGCCTGGCGCTCCCGCACGTAGGCGGTGAGCGACTCCGCGCCCCCGACGGGGTCGCCGTCGATCGCGACGATCGTGTCGCCGGCCTGCAGGTCGGCCGACTCCGCCGGGGAGCCCGCCGTGACCTGCTCGACGACGGCGCCGCGACGGGTGACGTCGTCGGCGGTGGCCGTGCCGTCGCTCAGCGAGACGCCGAGGAACGCGTGCTCCGCGGTCCCGGAGTCGATGAGCTGCGTCGCCCACCTCGCGCGCGAGGTTGACCGGGATCGCGAAGCCCAGGCCGATCGAGCCGGACTGCGACCCCCCGCTCGACAGCGTCGCGATGGACGACGTGATGCCGATGACCACGCCCTGCGCGTCGAAGAGCGGGCCACCGCTGTTGCCGGGGTTGATCGCGGCGTCGATCTGGATCGCGTTCGTCACGACGACGTCGCCCGCGCTGGACACCTCGCTCGACGACGCCGACACCGGCCGGTCCAGCGCCGAGACGATGCCGGTGGTCACGGTGTTGGCGAGACCGAGCGGGTTGCCGACGGCCATGACCGGGGCACCCACCGCGACGTCGTCGGAGTCACCGAGCGAGGCCGGCACGAGGTCCGGCCGGCGGGTCGATGATCTGGACGACCGCCAGGTCGGTGGAGGGGTCGAGGCCGACGATGGTCGCGTCGTAGATGCGGCCGTCGGTGAGGGTGACCTGCACCGTGTCGTCGGCGGCACCGGAGACCACGTGGTTGTTGGTGAGGACGTGCCCGGCGTCGTCGATGATGACGCCGGACCCCTCGCCGCCGCCGCTCGCGGTCGTCACCTGGATCGCGACGACCGAGGCCGACACCGCCGAGGCGACCGCCTCCCAGTCGGGGTCGTCGGAGGTGGAGCTGACGACCGGCACCGTCTGGCTGGACGGCTGGCCGACCGACGCGAGCGAGGTGGGGGTCGACGTCGTGCCGTCGTCCCGTCGAAGGCGCCGGTGAACCCCGCGGTCGCGACGCTCGCCAGCAGCGCCGCAGCAGCGGCGGTGCCCACCAGCGGGATCCACCGCGGACGGCGGCCGGACCGGTCGGACGTGTGGTCCGCCATCGGCGCCGCCTGCGACTCCTGCGGCCAGCCGGCGAACAGTCCGGAATCGGTCGCCGGAGCAGCCTGGGTCGAGGTGCGGGTGTCGGTCGTCGTCGCGCCCTGGGGAGTCGCGGACGACCAGGACGGCGCAACCTGGTGAGCGGCGTCCGACCACGCCGGGGCGCCGAACGCGGCGGACTGCGAGGCGGTCGACGCGCCTGGGGTCGCGTACCCGGACGGCATGGGCGGGGCTGAATGCGTCGGCGCGGTGGGAACGGCCGGGGCGGGGATGGCCGTGGTCGGGATGGCTGCGGTCGGATCGCCCGGGGCGGGCACGCTCGGAGCCGACGAGCCCGGGGTGGGCAAGCCCGCGGTCGGCGTCGCTGTGCCCGGCGCTTCGGTCGTCGGGTGGACCGCCGTGGGCGCATCGGCCGTCGATGTCCCCACCGTCGGGGCGTCCGTGTGGGCGTGCTCCGACGGCGTGCCTGCGCTCGCCCGAGGCAGCGTCTCGGTGGGCTGGTCGATCGGCCGCTGGGGAGCCAGGGGCTGCGTGTCGTCGACTCGCGCGCCCTCGGGCTGGTGGTGCTCGGTCATGGGGGCCTCCTTCGTCTGGATGATCAAAGGCGGTGCCGCTGGAACGACCCTCGACGCGTGCTGGGAGTTCCCTGTGAGATGCCGGGCGGCCAGCCGACTGTCCACAGATCGCGACATAGCCAGTTGAGTGTCGGTGGGCCTCGATAGACTTCGAACAGACGTTCGAAGCGCGCCGAGGAGGTGTCACCGATGACGATCACCGTGTTGAGCAAGACGGCTGATTCCTCGGTGGCTCGCGCTGCACGGGAGCGCATCGACTCGGGCCTGGCCGACCTCCGCGGGCTGGGCAGCGATCTGGCAGCATGGCCGGCCGCTGACCGGCAGGACTACCTGAGGTGGCTGGACCAGGCCCGGGACACGATCACGGTGCTCCGCGCGGGCGCCCTGGTGGCCGAGCAGGCGGCCGGGACCTGGCAGGGGCAGGGTGACCGGTCCTTCGAGGCGTATCTGGTCCGCACCAGCGGCGCCGCATCACGGTCGGCCTCGGTCCAGGTCCGTCAGGCCGAGCACCTCGCGGCGGACCCCGAGGTCGCCGCCGCGGTCACCGACGGGTCCATCGGGCTCGAGCAGGCGGAGGTGATCGCCAAGCTCGCCGCGACCGGGTCCCCCGCGCAGCGGGCCGCGCTGGCCGCCGGTGGGCGGGAGGAGCTGATGGAGGCGGCCCGCACCCAGGACGCCGGCACCCTGGCGATCACCGCCGCCCGGTGGGCCGCGACCGTCGACCCCGTCGAGCACGACGCCGACCACGAGGCCCAGCGCCGCAAGCGGTACCTGTCGGTGTTGACGTCACCGACCGGGACGGCCGTCCGGGGGCTGCTGGACAACATGGCCGGCCACCGGCTCCGCCTCGCCCTCGAGGCCGCCACCACCCGCCCAGCCGCCGACGACGACCGCGACCCCGGGCAGCGAGCCGCCGACGCGTTGGACACCATCGCGATCGGTGTCCTGTCCTCGCCGGACACCAAACCCGGGGCGCACGTCCCGCCGCACGTGTCGCTGATCATGGACGTCGAGACCATCGCGAGCAGCCGAGCTCTGCGCGACCGGCAGCGCGCCGCTCGGACCGAGGGCCGGCCGCTGGAACCGCAGGTCGGGGGTGGCTACCCGCCGGTCACGTTGGAGGACGGGACCCCGGTCCCGATCAGCGAGGCCGCGGTCGCGCTGTGCGACTGCGCCGTCACCCGGGTCGGCATCGACGCCGACGGGGTCCCGATGGACCTCGGTCGCACCCAACGGTTGTTCACCGGCGAGATCCGCCGGGCAATCCTCGCCCGCGACCGCGAGTGCGCCTGGCCCACCTGCCACATGCCGGCCCGGTGGACCCAGATCCACCACCTCAAATGGTGGGGACGCGACAACGGCTCCACCTCGGTCGACGACGGCGCCCCGTTCTGCAACTACCACCACCACGAGGTCCACAGCCGAGACCTCCACATCACCCGCATCACCGACCGAACCGACGACGGACCACCCGGCAAGCGGCGACGGCGGGGGCGACCCATCGGCGACATCGCACTCGTGCACTACGAGCTCCGCGACCCCACCGGCCGGCTGGTCGGCCAACCACCAACCGGTGCGGCGATGACCACCGCTCGGTCGGCGACCGCCGAGCCGCCCTCCGACGCACAGCAGACCACCGCCGCGACGACGAGCGGCGCGCCGGCGCCTGAGGGGTCCGACTTCGACTGGACGACCGATCCGGTGACCGGGATGCGGGTTCCGACGTTCTTCGTCACCGGCTGAGGCGGCGATCGTGGCTCCCCGACGGCACCCGACTCCACGACCGACGGTCCTCTGTCGCGCGTCCCGTGTGGTTCCTACCGTACGGACGTCGGCGAGCAGGACCCTGGAGCCGCATGCCGCGGGCGCCCGTTCGCGAGACCACTGGCCGTCTCTCCCGGACGCCTCGACCGAGCGAGCGTCAGCTCAGCGCGTTGCCGACGGCGGTGGCGATCCTCTGCTGGAGCGCACGACGGTCAGCTCGATCGACGCGCACCTCGACCACGCTGACCCCCGGTTCTGGTGTGGTCAGCGCATCGGCCAGTTCGCTGGTGTCGAGGACGAGTGTGTGGCGCACGCCGTAGCCGGCGCACAGCGCGGCGAGGTCGGCGCCGTGGGGCGTCGCGAACACGCGCTCGAAGGTCGCCGCGTGCTCGGGCGCGCCGTGCTCGAGCGTGGCGAAGATCGAGCCGCCGTCGTCGTTGGCGACGACGATCTGGAGGTCGGGCTCCGTCTCCAACGGACCGCGCAGCAGGCCGCCCGCGTCGTGCAGGAAAGTCAGGTCGCCGAGCAGCGCACGAACCACACCGCGGCCGGCACCGCGTGCGGCGAGTGCGACCCCGAGCGCGGTCGAGACGGTCCCGTCGATCCCGGCCAGACCACGGTTCGCCAGGATCAGGGGCGGGGTGTCGCCCCAGGCACCGACGAGGTCGAGGTCGCGCACCGGGTTGCTCGACCCGACGACGAGCACGTCCTGGGGGCTCGACGCCCGCGCGACGTGCCGCGCGAGATCCGGTCCGCTGACGTGCGGCGTGGGCGCCGTCGTGGCGAGGACCTCGTCGACCGCTCGAGCAGCGGCGACGCCGGCGGCCTTCCATCGCTCGAGCCACTCGGTGCCGGCGGGCCGGACCCTGCCGGCGCTCGCCCGGCCGACCCACCCAGGCGGGACGTCCGTGAGGACCGTGCGGGCGTTGCGAGCCGCGTCGGGCCACGTCGCGCCGCGCGGAGCGATGACCAGCACCTCGACGTCGTCGCGGGCCAGCAGGGACTGGACCGGCCGGGACAGCGTGGGTCGACCGAGGACGACCGCTCGGCGGACCCCTCCGCCCAGACGGTCGTGCGCCCAGCAGCAGGCGGTAGGCCGGGATGGCGTTCGGGCCGCCCAGGGCGCCCGACGACGGCTCGGCGAGGAGCGGCCAGCCGTTGGCCTCGGCGATCTGGCGGGCGATCGGACCGGCGCTGTCACCGGCGACCACCACGGTCGGAACGACGTCGACCGCGTCCTCGACCGCGTCGTCCTCGATCCCGACGGGCGACCCGGGTTCGAAGTCCGGTCGTGCCGCGGCGACCTCGGCCGCCAACCTGTCCCCGAGGCTCTCGCTCTCGCTCGCGCTGGGCAGCGAGCCGGATGGGACGGCGGGCCGTGCTGCAGCGACGGACGAGCCGGTCGACCCGAGCCACGGGCCGTCCAAGTGGTGCCCGGCCGGGCCGCGAGCGACGACCGACACCAGACCGGCCTCGGAGGGCTCGGGCCAGGCCTCGTCGGGACGGGCCGGCGCGAGCGGCTCGCGGTAGGCGAGGTCGAGGTGCACGGGTCCGGGGTCGCCGGACCGCGCCCCGCGGGCGGCCGCCACCGCCCGGGCGACGAGGTGACGGAGGTCGCGGCTCTCGCCGGGCCGACCGCTCGGGGCCGGGACGTCGGCCGCGAACCGCACGGCGCTGCCGTAGAGGCCCACCTGGTCGGTGGTCTGGTTGGCGCCGGTGCCACGCAGCTCGTGCGGTCGGTCCGCGGTGAGCAGGATCAGCGGGACGCCGGCGTGGTGCGCCTCGAGCACCGCGGGGTGGAGGTTGGCGGTCGCCGTGCCGGACGTCGTCACCACCGCGACCGGTCGGGGTCCGGCGGCCTGGTCCTCGCCGTCGAACGCGGCCCTCCCCCGGGCGATGCCGAGGGCGAGGAATGCGGCGGCGCGCTCGTCGACGCGCACGTGGAGCGCGATGCTCGGCGCTGCGGCGGGCCGCTCGTCGTCGGGCAGAGCGGCGGCCGCGAGCGCGTACGCGAGCGGGGCGGACCTCGAGCCGGGCGCCAGGACGACGTCGCTGACCCCGAGCCGGGCAAGGGTCTGGACGAGGACCCGGGCCGCGGTCGTCGCCGGCGCGGGGGTCGGGTCGCTCATGCATCCACCGTAGTCATCGCCGGGCGACGTCCCGTCGGCCGCGAGGTCGCGCGGGTGCAGCGGCCGCGGTGCTTCACCTCGCCAGCGACTCGACGCGGGCGAGGCGGTCGAGCCACCAGCGGCGTGACTGGTCGGGGGCGGCGGCAGACAGGACGAGCTCGGCGTCGGGGACGGGTCGCCGCACCGGGATCGCTCCGTCGACGGGGAGCAGCGGGTCGCGAACGACGTCGGCGGTGAGGAGCTGCGCGGTCGCGAGGCCGCACGCGTACGGGAGGTCGGGCAGGGCCGCCGCGAGCGCGATCCCGGCGGCGAGGCCGACGGACGTCTCGAGCGCCGACGACACGACGACCGGGAGGCCGACCTGCTCGGCGAGCCGCAGGCACGCGGCGACGCCGCCCAGGGGCTGGACCTTGAGCACGACGACGTCCGCGGCCTGGGCGCGGGCGACCGCGAGCGGGTCGGACGCACGGCGGATCGACTCGTCGGCGGCGATCGGCACGTGGGTGGCCCGGCGCAGGGCGGCGAGCTCGGCGACCGTCGGCACGGGTTGCTCGGCGTACTCGAGACCCCCGGCGGCTCGGTCGAGCACGCGGAGCCGCTCGACCGCGGTCGGGACGTCCCACGCGGCGTTCGCATCGATGCGGATCGCACCGGACGGTCCGAGCGCGTCCCGGACGGCCTCGAGCCGGGCGATCTCGTCGCCGACGACCTGCCCGCGCTCGGCGACCTTCACCTTGGCGGTCCGGCACCCGCCGGAGGTGAGCACCAGCCGGTGGGCGGTCCCGGCGTCGACCGCGGGGATGGTCACGTTGACGGGGATCGTGTCCCGGACCGCCGGCGGCCACCCGACGTCCGCGGCCTCGTGCGCCGCGCGCAGCCAGGCCGCGGACTCGTCGTCGTCGTACTCGACGAACGGGCTGAACTCGCCCCACCCGGCCGGGCCGCGCAGGAGCACGCCCTCGCGCTCGGTGATCCCCCGGAACCGGGTGCGCATGGGCAGGCGGAACACCACCGGGGTCAACGACACCGGGTCAGGCTACGTAGGGTGGCGCGCGTGAACGATGTGTCAGCCACCTTCGACCCGACGCGCTGGCGGTCGGTCACCGGCTTCGAGGACCTCACCGACCTCACCTACCACCGGGGTGTGGATCGCAGGGACGGGATCGAGCGTGACCTGCCGGTCGTGCGCATCGCGTTCGACCGCCCCGAGGTCCGCAACGCCTTCCGGCCGCACACCGTCGACGAGCTGTACCGGGCCCTCGACCACGCGCGCATGACGTCGGACGTCGGGACCGTCCTGCTGACCGGCAACGGCCCCAGCCCGAAGGACGGCGTCTGGGCGTTCTGCTCCGGCGGCGACCAGCGCATCCGCGGTCGCGACGGCTACCGGTACACGGACAGCACCGACGGCGAGACGGCCGACGCCATCGACCCCGCGCGCGCCGGCCGGCTGCACATCCTCGAGGTGCAGCGGCTCATCCGGACGATGCCCAAGGTCGTCGTCGCCGTGGTCAACGGCTGGGCCGCGGGCGGCGGCCACTCGCTGCACGTCGTCGCCGACCTGTCGATCGCCTCCCGCCAGCACGCCCGGTTCATGCAGACCGACGCGAACGTGGGGTCGTTCGACGGCGGCTACGGGTCGGCGTACCTCGCCCGCCAGATCGGCCAGAAGCGCGCCCGCGAGATCTTCTTCCTCGCCCGCGAGTACTCCGCCGAGGACGCCGAGCGGTGGGGCGCCGTCAACGAGGTCGCCGACCACGACGACCTCGAGGCGCTCGCGCTGGAGTACGCGCGGATCATCGCGACCAAGTCGCCGCAGGCGATCCGGATGCTCAAGTTCGCCTTCAACCTGGCCGACGACGGCCTGGCCGGCCAGCAGGTCTTCGCCGGCGAGGCGACCCGGCTCGCGTACATGACCGACGAGGCCGTCGAGGGTCGCGACGCGTTCCTCGAGCGCCGGCCGCCGGACTGGTCCGGATTCCCGTACGCGTTCTAGCCCAGCGAGACGGCGCCCGTCCCGTTCGGGACGAGCTCGACCCAGGTGGTTCCCGGCGCGAGGGACACCGGCTGACCGTCCGCGGCGACGAGGGCGAGCGGCGCGTCGACCGACTCCTTGGACCAGGTGACCTCGATCGTCCGGCCGCCGGTCGCGACCGTTGCCGCGCCCGTCCCGACGAGCCTGGTCTCCGGGACGGGGGTGCCGGCCGGGTCGGTCGTCCCGGAGTCGACGAGATCTACCCGGAGCACGACCACGTTCGCCGCCCTCAGCTGCGCGCCGGACGCCGCGGTCGCGGGGCGGCCGGACTCCGTCCGCAGCCACGTGCCCGTCGCCGCGTCCCAGGTCCAGCCCGGCTGCGAGTACGACGACATCGTGATCTGCACCGACCCGACCGGGGTTCCGGCCAGCGTGGCCGTCGCGAGGTCCGGCCGGCGCGCGAAGCGGAACTGCGGTCCGGGTGGCGCCGCGTGGCCGGCGTCGGCCTGCCCGAGGAACCGCTCCGGGTCACCGAACACGTTGTGGGGGGCCGACCGGCCCGACGTCCGGTAGAAGCCGGCGTCGCCCGCGTCGTGGCTGACGACCTGGAGCCCGGCGTCCGCGAGCGCCCGGACGAAGCCGGGCTGCCCGCCGGAGAACGCGATGACGCCGCGCAGGGGCGCGGTGATCGCGGGGTCCATGGGCCGGACGGACCGGATCGGGCCGACCTCCGCGGGGATCGCGGAGTGGAACACCGCGACGAACCGCGTGACCCCGCCCTCGACGACCTGCTCCCAGACGACGTCCGCGGCGTCGAGCCCGGTCTGGGGTCGCACCTCCCGCGGGTTCTCGATCTTCACCGCGAGCGCCGGACGGCGCGGCGACCTCGGGGGTCACGACCCCCGTGAGGGGCCACGTGACCGGCACGACCGGCGCGGGCGGGGCGACCTTCTCGACCGCGATCTCCGGACCCTCCGTCACGGGCGCCGGGGTCTGGGGCTCCTCCGGACCGCACGCCGCGAGCGCGAGCACGGCGGCCACCGCGGCGGTCACCAGGGGCGCACGGCGGGGGGCGGTGGTCGAGCGACGCAACGTCGTGGGCTCCTTCACTCGGGTCCGTCGTCACTCTACGACCTGGCCCTACCCTGACCCGGTGACCCGACCGCTGCGCGCCCACCCGGCGGGCCGCGACGACGTCGGCCCGCTCCTGCGGGCGCTGCGGGCGGCCCTGGACGGCTCCGGACCGGCGATCCTCCCCGTCGCGACCGGGACGGCCGAGGGATCGGTGCCGGACGACGTCGCCGTCGTGGTCCGCACCTCGGGCTCGACCGGCGAGCCGCGCGACGTGATGCTCACCGCCGACGCGCTGCGGGCGTCCGCGACCGCGACGGACGCCCGGCTGGGCGGACCCGCCCAGTGGCTGCTCACGCTCCCCGCCCACCACGTCGCGGGCGTCCAGGTGCTCCTGCGCTCGCGTCCACGCCGGCACCGAGCCCGTCGTCGCGACCCCCGGCGGGTTCACGCCGGCCGGGTTCGCCGCCGACGCCGCCCGCCTCACCGCCGACCGCCGCTCCGTGTCCCTCGTCCCGACCCAGCTGCACCGGCTCCTCGACGACGACGACGCCGGCCTCGCCGCCCTGCTGCGGTTCGACGCCGTGCTCGTCGGCGGCGCCGCGACTCCCCCGGCGCTGCTCGGACGCGCCCGGGCGGCGGGCGCCCGGGTCGTCACGACCTACGGCATGTCGGAGACCTGCGGCGGCTGCGTGTACGACGGCGTTCCGCTCGACGGCGTCGGTCGTCCGCCTCGACGACGACGGGGGGATCCTCGTCGGCGGGCCCGTGCTCGCGCGCGGGTACCGCGACCGTCCCGACCTGGACGCCGAGGCCTTCGCCGAGCAGGACGGCCGGCGCTGGCTGCGCACCCGCGACGTCGGCCGGCTCGACGGTGGCATCCTCACCGTCCTCGGCCGGGCCGACGACGTCCTGGTGACCGGCGGCGTCAAGGTCGCCCCCGCCGCGGTGGAGCGCGAGATCACCCGGGTGGCCGGGGTCGGCGAGGTCTGCGTCGTCGGCGTGCCCGACGACGAGTGGGGTCAGGCCGTCGTCGCCGTCGTCGTGCCGCGCCCCGGGCACCCGGCGCCGACGGCCGCGGCGGTCCGCGCCCACGTCGCGGCTACCCTGGGGACGCCCGCCGCGCCCCGGCACGTCGTGCTCGTCGACCGGCTCCCGCTGCGCGGCCCGGGCAAGGTCGACCGCCGTGGGGTGGCCGAGCTCGCCGCCCGACTCGTCTGAACGGAGCACCATGGCCACGCCCGCCGAGTGGATCGCCGGCGCCCGGCCCCGCACCCTTCCCGCCGCCGCGGCGCCCGTCCTCGTCGGCACCGGGGCGGCCGCCCACGCCGCGGACCTCGGCGGCCGCGAGGCGGGGCTCGCGGTGCTGGCCTTCGGCGTCGCCGCGGCGCTCCAGGTCGGCGTCAACTACGCCAACGACTACTCCGACGGCATCCGCGGCACCGACGTCGACCGGGTCGGGCCCATGCGCCTCACGGCGTCCGGAGCGGCGCCGGCCCGGCGGGTCAAGACGGCGGCGTTCGTGTCCTTCGGGGTCGCCGCCGTGCTCGGGCTGGTCGTCGTGCTGGTCAGCGGCCACCTCTGGCTGCTCGCCGTCGGGGCCGCGTCGATCCTGGCCGCGTGGTTCTACACCGGCGGACGCCGGCCGTACGGCTACCGCGGCCTCGGTGAGGTCGGCGTCTTCGTCTTCTTCGGGCTGGTCGCGGTGCTCGGCACCACCTACGTCCTCGTCGACCGGGTCACGTGGCCGGCCCTCGCCGGCGCCGCGGGCGTCGGTCTCCTGGCGTGCGCGCTGCTCATGGTCAACAACCTGCGCGACGTCCCGACCGACGCCGTCGTCGGCAAGCGGACCCTGGCCGTGCGGCTCGGTGAGCACCGCGCGCGCCGGCTCTACGCCTGGATGCTCGCGGTGCCGATCCTGCTCGCGGTCGCGTGCGCGGTCGTCGCGCCGTGGTCGCTGCTCGTCCTGGCCCTCGTCGCGCCGGCGGTGCTGCTCGCGCTGACCGTGCGGATGGGGGCACGCGGCATCGCGCTCGTCCCCGTCCTCGCCGGGACCGGTCTGCTCGAGCTGGGCTACGGCGCGCTGTTCGGCCTGGGCCTGGCCGTCTCCGGCTGACCGTCCTCGGGCGACGACGAGCGGGCCCGGTCGTCGAGCGCGTCCTCGACGGCGGCGTCGTCGTCCGACCCGCCGGGGAACCGGCGTCCGCCCGACCGACGCAGCTCGGCGCGCTGCGCGAGGTGCCGGGCGGCGGCGTCACGCGGGCCGGCGAGCAGGACGTAGGACAGCGCCCACGCGACGAGGACGGCGACCCCGAGGAGCAGCCAGGTGCGGAGCCCGGCCCAGTACCCCAGGGCGAAGCACGCCGCGAGCAGGCCCAGGCGCAGGGCGGAGTAGGTCACCAGAGGCACCCGACCAGGGTAGGCCGACATATGGTGGACCCATGCGGAACCTGCTCGCCGTCCTGGTCGTGGGTCTGGTGATCTACACGATCTTCGACGTCCTGCGCAGCGAGCCCGGGGAGCGCTTCGGCATCGCCCGCGCCCTGTGGATCGTCCTCATCCTCGTGCTGCCGGTGCTCGGCTCGGTCGTCTGGCTGGTGGCCCGGCAGCAGGCCCGAGCCCGCGGTGCGGGCGGGGGGTCGGGCAGCTCGGGTGGCGGCGGCTCGGGCGGCGGCGGGCCCCGGCCGGGTCCGTTCCCGCGTGGTCCGCGGCGCCCCTCCGGACCGGTCGCACCCGACGACGACCCGGAGTTCCTCTGGCGGCTCGCGCAGCAGCAGCGCCGCGCGCAGCGGGAGGGCGGCACCGGCGGCCCGCCGCCCAGCTCGACCCCGCCCGCGGACCAGTGACTAGTCCAGTCCGGAGTAGGCGTGCTTGCCGTCGAAGAAGAGGTTCACGACGGTGAAGTTCGCGATCACGCAGGCGAAGCCGACGATGACGAACCAGGCCGCCCGCCGGCCGCTCCAGCCCCGCGTCGTGCGGGCGTGCAGGTAGGCCGCGTAGACGACCCAGATGACGAAGGTCCAGACCTCCTTGGGGTCCCAGCCCCAGTACCGGCCCCAGGCGTGCTCGGCCCAGATCGCACCGGCGATCAGCGTGAACGTCCACAGCACGAACCCGATCGCGTTGAGCCGGAAGGACAGCGCCTCGAGCTCGCTCGCGCGCGGGACGGTGTCCAGCCAGCGCCACCCCGGCGCGGCGAGCAGCGGTGAGCTCGCGTCGCGCGAGTCCCGCAGCAGCTGCAGGACGCTCGCGGCGAAGGCCACCGTGAAGACGCCGGTCGCGGTGATCGCGATGCCCGACGTGGATGACCAGCCAGTAGCTGTCCAGGGCGGGCTGGACGCCGTCGGCCCGGATGAAGAAGACGAGCAGGCCCACCGCGAGCGCGAGCACGGCGAACCCGCTGACCAGGACGCCGACGAACGGCAGGTCCCGGCGCCGCAGCACCACGAGCAGGACGGCGACCGCGACGAGCGTGCCGACGAGCGTGAACTCGTACATGTTGGCCCACGGCGCGCGGCCCGCGGCGATGCCGCGCAGCACGACGGCGACCGCGTGCAGCGCCAGCCCGAGGACGGTCGTGGAGCGCGCGATGCCCCGCGCGCGCGACCGGCGCCGCCCGACGTCGGCGGACCCGCCGACATGGGGACCGTCGGGCCCGGTCGAGACCAGCGTCGACGTCGCCCCGCCCGCGGTCGTCACCGTGCCGACCGCGGCGCGAGCGGCCGGCACCCGGTCCACGAGCCGGGCGAGGTCGAGCGTGTAGGCCACCAGCGCCACGGTGTAGACCGTCATCGCGGCCCACACGAGGTTCGTGCTCAGGTCTCCGAGCTCCGCCGTGGTCATCGGGTTCCTTCCGGTCGGGCAGCGGTCGCCAGGTCGGTCGCCGGGTCGGCCGCAACATCGGTCACGCCGACGACCGTCCCGGCCAGCCGGGCGACGACGCCGTCCAGCTCCGCCTGCAGCCCGACGTCGTCCCCGCGGGCCAGGGCCGCGGCGCTGACCACTGTACGTCCGTCCGGCCCGGGCACGGCCCGCAGCCAGACCCGCCGCCGCGGGCGTGAACAGGGACACCGCCGAGCCCGGTCAGGGCGAGCAGGGCGAACACGAGGACGAACGGTCAGGGTCGGGTCGTGGCGCAGGTCGAGCGCGACGAAGCGCGGCGTCCCCTCGTACGTCACCTCGCCGAGCCCGTCCGGCAGGGCGACCGTCTGGCCCGGCCGGCACGTACAGCGGTGACCGCGTGCGCCGCTCGCGTCGACGGCCTGCTCGAGCCCCGACTCGTCCGAGCTCGGTAGACGTTCTGCGGGACGCCGTCGTCGAGGCCGAGGTCGCCGGAGTACGACCGTGAGGACGAGCAGCGGGTCGTTCGGCTGCGGGTCGGACCGAGCTCCAGAAGCCCGGTGCGGCCTCGACCGCGGTCGGCAGCAGGTAGCCGACGAGCCCGATCTGCGGACCGGCGGAGACGTCCGGCACCTTGACGACGCCGCGCGAGGTGTAGACCTCGTCCTCCGGCAGGAACGGCACCGGGCCGCTGAACGCGACCTCGCCGGCGGCGTCGCGCACCGTGACGGTCGGGCGCGTACCCGTTGCCCTGCAGGTAGACCTTGCGCGCCACCGGCCCGCAGCGGGTGGTTGACCCGGATCGAGTCGGCCCGCTCGGCACCGTCCGGCTCGCGGACGGTCACGTCGGCGCGGAAGTACCGCGAGGCGAGCGTCTCGGGGTCGAACTCGGCGGTGAAGGCGTCGAGCGTCAGCGAGAACGGCACGAGGCTCGACGGGTCGAAGCCGGAGCCGCTCTCGAACGTGTCGTAGTCGACGACGGCGTTGGCGAACCCGCGGCCCTCGAGCGACGATCGCCTGCCCGCGGTAGTGCAGGAACTGGCCGGTCCCGACCGAGATCAGCAGGCCGACGAGGGCGAGGTGGAAGACGAGGTTGCCGCTCTCCCGCAGGTAGCCGCGCTCGGCCGCGACGGTCATGCCGTCGCCCTCGGGCCGGACGTCGACCCGGAACCGCGGCAGCCACCTCGCGCCCTCGCAGCGCGGACGGCCGCCGCGGCGGCGACCTGCGGCCGGGGACGACGTCGTCGTGAGGCCGGCACGCGCCGGGAAGCGGTCGAAGCGCCGCGGCGTGCGGGGCGGACGGGCACGCAGCGCGCCGAGGTGCGCGCGGCGTGCGCGGCACGATGCAGCCGACCAGCGAGACGAACAGCAGCAGGTAGATCGCCGAGAACCACACCGAGGCGTAGACGTCGAACGCGCCCACCCGGTCGAGCCAGGGCCCCAGGTCGGGGTGGTCGGCGAGGTACTCGGCGACCCGCGCCGGGTCCTGCGGGCGCTGCGGGAGCACCGACCCCGGCACCGCGGCGACCGCGAGCAGCATGAGCAGGAGCAGGGCGACCCGCATGCTCGTGAGCTGGCGCCAGGTCCAGCGCAGCCAGCCGACGACGCCGAGGGCGGCAGGGCGGCTCTGGCACCCCCGCCCGGCGGAGCGCGCGGTCGTCGGCGCTCGGGCGGCCCGACCGGGCCGCGACCCGCTCCGGCGAAGGCGTCGCTCGATGCCCTCGGCGGCCGGTGCACCTCGCGACACCATCGCCTCAGACGACCGGCCGGAATCCGGCGACGAGGCCCTGCAGGCGACTGCGTCCACGCGCCCCACAGCCCGGTGACCAGGGCGAGCCCGATGAGCACGAGCAGCGCCCCGCCGATCCGGGAGATCGCGAGCCGGTGCCGGCGCAGGAACGACGAGCGCGCGCGGTGCTGCGCTGCACGGCGAGCGCGATGAGCAGGAACGGCAGCCCGAGGCCGAGGCAGTACGCGACGGAGAGGACGGCGCCGCGCGCGGCGGAGCCCTCGTCGAGCGACAGCGCGAGCACCGCGGCCAGCGTCGGGCCGATGCACGGCGCCCAGCCGAGGCCGAACACGATGCCGAGCAGCGGCGCCCCCCACAGCCCGGCGGACGGGCTGACGTGGAGGCGCGTGTCGCGCTGCAGGAACGGCACGAAGCCGAGGAAGGCCACGCCCATGAGCACGACGACGACGCCGAGCACGCGGGTCAGCGGGTCCTCCCAGCGGCCGAGCAGGGCGTCCGAGCGAGCCGGCGAGCGTCACCGACGGCGACGAAGACGAGCGTGAACCCGGCGACGAACAGGCCGACCCCGGCGAGCAGCCGACCACGTGCCGGCGCAGCCTGACGAGTCGCGACCCGGCCGAGGCCGGTCTGCCCGACGGACGCACCGCTCATCCCGCCCAGGTAGCCGAGGTACCCGGGGACGAGCGGCAGGACGCACGGCGACGCGAACGAGACGAGGCCCGCCACCAGCGGCGACCGGCAGCGCGAGCAGCATCGACCCCGAGAAGGCGGCCGTGGCGAAGTCGGTCGCCGACGGTCGGTCATCGCGGTCACGCGGGTCGCGGGCTCGGCGAGCACGTCGTCGACCATGGCCCGCAGGATCGACCCCTCGGCGAGGCCGAGCACCCGGGCGGCGACCCGGCCCTCCCGGTCGAGCACGACCGTCGTGGGGACGGCCTGCAGCGGGACCGAGCCCTGCAGGGCGGCGACGGCCCGGCCGTCGGTGTCGGCGAGCGAGCGGGTAGGGCATCTCGAAGGTGCGCTCGAACGCCTGCGCGGCGCCCGCGTCGTCGGTGCCGTTGATCCCGAGCAGGCGCACGCCGTCGTCGGCGTAGTCGGTCGCCAGGGCGACGAGGTCGGGCGCCTCGGCGCGGCAGGGCGGGCACGCGGCGTACCAGGTGTTGAGCACGACGACGTCGCCCCGCCACGTGGCCACGTCGACCGCGGCGCCGGTGAAGTCGCTGCCGCTCGAGCGCGACCGGGCTCGCCGCGGTCCTCCGGCGCCCACGTCCGCGTGCTGCCGTCGCCCGACACGTACCCGGCCTGCGCACCGGACTCGGTGCGACCGTCGCCCGGTGGACTCGCCGGGTGCAGCCGCCGAGCGCGAGGGCGGCGGCACGCGCGAGGGCGAAGACGGCCGACCGGGCCGCGCACGGTCACGCCCCGGGCGACGGGCGTTGGCCGCCCGGCAGCAGGTCGCGCCGCGGGCTCGGTGTAGTGCAGCCCGACGAGACGGTCGCCGTCGTAGCGCAGCGAGGTCAGCGACGCCAGCGTGCACTGGCGGTTGCGCGGGTCGTGCCACAGCCGCCGGCCCTCGACCGCGCGCCGGGTCACCCACACCGGCAGCTGGTGGCTGACCAGCACCGCCTCGTGGCCGCGCGCCGCCTCGCGCGCGGTGGCGACGACGTCGAGCATGCGCGCGACCTGGGTGCGGTACGGCTCGCCCCACGACGGGCGCAGCGGGTTGCACCAGGAGCGGCCAGTGCCGCGGGTGGCGCAGCGAGCCGTCCGCCGACACCGAACGTCAGCCCCTGGAACCGGTTCTCCGCCTCGAGCAGCCGCTCGTCGGTGCCGGATCGGCGAGGCCGAAGGCCGCGGCGATCGGCGTCGCGGTCTCCTGCGCGCGCTCCATGGGCGAGGCGAACACGGCGACGACGTCCGCGCGCTCGGCGCCGATCATCCCGGGCGCGGGCACGAGCTCCCCCGCGAGGTGGTCCGCGACCCGTCCGGCCATCTCCCGCCCGCGCTCGGACAGGTGGTACCCGGGCAGGCGTCCGTAGAGCACGCCGGCGGGGTTGTGGACCTCGCCGTGGCGCAGGAGGTGGATCGTGGTCGCGACCATGCCCCCAGTCTCGCAAACCCGGGGGCATGCTCATGACCTACCTCAGGGCGTCCCGGACCGCGGCCATCGCCTCGCCGAGGGAGCGCAGCTGGTCGTCGGTCAGGACGTCGACCAGGTGCATCCGGACGGCAGTGACGTGGCCGGGCGCCGCGGCCTGCAGCCGGGCGAAGCCGACGTCGGTCATCCGTGCAGTTCACGCCGCGACCGTCGGCCTCGCAGGCCTCCCGCTCGACCAGCCCGCCCGTCTCGAGCCGGCGGACGGTGTGCGTGATCCGGCTGCGCGAGTGCGCGAGCTCGTCCGCCAGGAGCGACATCCGCAGGGTGCGGTCAGGCGCCTCGGACAGCCGGACCAGCACCTCGTACTCGCTGAGGGACAGTCCGCTGTCGTGGTCGAGCTGCCGGCCGAGCGCGTCGTTGAGGCGCGCCGAGCCCACGAGGAAGGCACGCCAGTGCTCCTGCTGGTCGGTGCTGAGCCAGCGGGTCTGATCCGTCGGTGTGGTCATCGGGTCCTCCTCCCGGGCGGGTTCCCGGCCGGCCAGGCGCACGCGTGGCGGACAGGGGGTTGCGCTTCGGCACCCGATCATAGTAGAAATCTCAACTATCCGGTGGTTGTATCTTCAACCATCGCCCGCCCGAGCTTCCCGGAGGAACCATGACCGTCACCACCGCCCTGCCGACCGAGTCCCTCACCGGCACCTGGGTCATCGACGCGTCGCACAGCGAGGCCGGCTTCACCACCCGTCACGCCGGGATCGCCAAGGTGCGCGGCTCCGTCGCGATCACCGAGGGCACCATCGTCATCGGCGACGACGTCACGGCGTCGTCCGTCACCGCCGTGCTCGACCCCAGCACGATCGACACCCGCGACGCGAACCGTGACGGTCACCTGCGCAGCGCCGACTTCTTCGAGGTCGACACGTACGCGACCTGGACCTTCACGTCGACGTCCGTCGCGGCCAAGGGCAGCGACTACGTCCTCGTCGGCGACCTGACCATCCACGGCGTGACCCGCTCCGTCGAGCTCGAGCTCGAGTTCAACGGCACCGCCACGGACCCGTTCGGCAACGCCCGCGCCGGCTTCTCCGCCGAGACCCAGATCTCCCGCAAGGACTTCGGCCTCACCTGGAACGCGGCCCTGGAGACCGGTGGCTTCCTGGTCAGCGACACGGTCAAGGTCTCGCTCGAGATCTCCGCGATCAAGCAGGCCTGATCCACGGGGCGGGACGAGCGCACGCTCGTCCCGCCCTCGCGTCACCCCTCGACGTCACCCCGACGCTCGGCCTTGCGCCGGTCGTGGAACGCGAGGATCTGGAGCTCGGACCCCAGGTCCACCGCCCGCAGGTCGACGTGCGCGGGCACGCGCAGCGCGCGCGGGGCGAAGCACAGCACCCCGGAGATTCCCGCGGCGACGGCGCGGTCGCACACCTCCTGGGCGACCTCGGCAGGTGTGGCGATCACCGCGATCGTCGCCCCGGTCGCCACCACGAGGTCCTCGAGCTCCTCCGCCGGGCTCACCCGCAGCCCGGCGACGGTGGTCGAGACCACGCGCGGGTCCGCGTCGACGAGACCGACGACGACGAAGTCCCGGCCGGCGAACCCGGAGTAGTTCGCCAGCGCGTGCCCGAGGTGCCCGACGCCGACGATGACGACCCGGCGCTGGCTGGTCAGCCCCAGCGCGACCGTGATCTGCCGGCGCAGGTGGACGACGTCGTAGCCCACCCCCTTGGTCCCGTGGGACCCCAGGTACGACAGGTCCTTGCGCAGCTGGGCGGGGCCGACGCCCGCCAGCAGGGCCAGCGCCCGCGACGACGTCGTGACCACGCCCTGGTCCGCGAGCACGTCGAGGGCGCGCAGGTAGACCGGGAGCCGGGCCACCGCGGCCGGCGGCACCTGTCGCGAGCTCGCGCTGACCGTCACTGGCGCCTCTCGTCCGCTCGGCATCAGGGCCAGGCTAGGCGGTCCGTGGAGGAGCGGCGAGAGCCGCCCGCAGCCGGCCCGGGTCGATCCGGTAGAAGCCGCGCGGCACCCCGTCCACGGTGACCACCGGGACCTCCTCGCCGTACTCGCGCCGCAGAGCGCCGCCGTCGTGCGCCGCCGCCACGTCGACGTCGACCTCGCGCCAGCCGGTCCCGCTCTCGGCAGCCACGGCCGCCACGACCGCCCGGGCGTCGTCGCACAGGTGGCAGCCCGGCCCGGCCGTACAGCACCACCCTGACCTGCGCGGTCTCGTCACGGGACGTCATCGGGCAAGCGTAGGCGTGCTCGTTACAGTGATCGGGTGCCCGATCCGACGCCCGGCGAGACCGCACTCGACCGACCCGAGGCGGTCGGTCCGGCCGACGCGGCGGGGCACCCTCCCCCGGGTCGCGGCGTTCTTCGACGTCGACAACACGATCATCCGAGGTGCGAGCGCCTTCCACCTCGCGCGGGGCCTCTACCAGCGCGGGTTCTTCAGCCTCCGGGACATCGCCTGGGCCGGGGTCATGAACGCGCGGTACCAGCTGTTCGGGGAGAACAAGCAGCAGATCGACGAGATCCGGTCCTCGGCGCTGAGCATCATGACCGGCCACTCGGTCGCGGAGGTCGTCGCGATCGGCGAGGAGGTCTACGACCAGGTGATGGAGCTGCGGATCTTCCCCGGCACCCGCGAGCTGCTCGACGCGCACCTCGCGGCCGGGCACCAGGTGTGGCTGGTCACCGCGACGCCGGTCGAGATCGGCGACCTCATCGCGCGCCGGCTCGGGGCCACCGGCTGCGTCGGGCACGGTCGCCGAGCACCGCGGCGGCTTCTACACCGGCCGGCTCGTCGGCGACCTGCTGCACGGCCAGGCCAAGGCGAGCGCCGTCCGGGCGCTCGCCGAGCGGGACGGCATCGACCTGGCAGCGTCCTACGGCTACGGCGACTCGGCGAACGACGTCCCGGTGCTGTCGGCCGTCGGCCACCCGTTCGCGATCAATCCGGACAAGCGCCTCAAGCGGCACGCGCGGGAGGCCGGCTGGCCGGTGCGCGAGTTCCGCGGACGACGGCGGGCCGCGACCCGGAGCGGGCTCCGGACGGCGAGCTGGGCGGGCGCGGCCTGGGTGCTGAGCCTGGCGGTCCGCTCGGCCCGGCGCGCCCTGGTGCGCTGACTGCCAAGGGCCCGGCAGCGACTGCCGGGCCCGAGGTCCTACTTCTTGTTGCGGCGCTGGTGACGCGTCTTGCGCAGCAGCTTGCGGTGCTTCTTCTTCGCCATGCGCTTGCGGCGCTTCTTGATGACGGAGCCCATGGGTCCTCACAATCTCGGGTGCTGGTCGGATCGACACGCGGCGCGGTCAGCGCGTCCACGCACGCCGAAAGTCCTGGGACACCTTACCCGCTCCGGGCGCGGGCTCACGACGTCAGCCGGTCGCCCTCGATGTAGGCCGTCGTCAGGTAGTGGTCGAGCGCGTCCTTCGGCACCCGGAACGAGCGGCCCACGCGCACGGCGGGCATCTCCCCCGAGTGGACCAACCGGTACACCGTCATCTTCGAGACGCGCATGATCTCGGCGACCTCGGCGACGGTGAGGAACCGCACGCGGGGCTGGTCGCTCGACATGAGGCGCGGGGCTCCTCGGGGACGGGGCCGGCAGGGTGCGCCGACGTTCCGCGTCCCGCCGACTGCGGGTCGCGCAGCGTTCACCCTAGGGCCTGTGGGGCTGGTGTGAAAGGGGAATCAGTCGTAGAGCGGGTCGAGCCCGTGGTGCGGGAACACCGCGCGGCGGGTGGCCCGGATCGCCCGGTCCAGGTCGTCCGCCGGGTCGAAGCCGGCCGACCACGGGCGGAAGTCGAGGTCCGCGCCGTCACCCATCGTCTCCGGGGCCGGGGCGCCGGACAGGGTCTCGACGGTCGCGCGCCAGCTCTCCGGGATCCGGGTCGCCGGGTCGAGGTCCGCGTGCGCGGCGACCGCGATGAGGTGGGCCCACACCCGCGGGACGACGTCGAACAGGTTGTAGCCGCCGCCGCCGAGCGCGAGCCAGCGGCCCTGGGCCACCTCGTGCGCCAGCGCGTGGACCCGTTCCGCCACGTAGCGCTGGGCGTCCACGCTGACCCGCAGGTGCGCGAGCGGGTCCTGGCGGTGGGCGTCGCAGCCGTGCTGGCTCACGACGACGTCGGGCCGGAACGCCCGCACCACCGGCTCGACGACGGCGTCGATCGCCCGGAGCCAGCCCCGGTCCCCGGTGCCGGCCGGCAGGGCGACGTTGACGACGGTGCCCTCGGCACCCCGGCCGCCGACGTCGGTCGCGTGCCCGGTCCCGGGGAAGAGCGTGCGCCCGCTCTCGTGGACCGAGACCGTGAGCACGCGGGGGTCGTCCCAGAACACGTGCTCGACGCCGTCCCCGTGGTGGGCGTCGACGTCGACGTAGGCGACCCGTTCCGCGCCCGTCGGCGAGGAGCCGGCGGATGGCGACCGCGGCGTCGTTGTAGATGCAGAAGCCGGCGGCGCCGCCGGGCATCGCGTGGTGCATGCCGCCCGCGATGTTCACCACGTGGCGGACCCGGCCGGACCAGACCGCGCGGGCGCCGGCGAGGCTCCCGTCGACGATCCGCGCGGCGGCGTCGTGCATGCCGGCGAAGACCGGGTCGTCGTCGGTGCCCAGCCCGCGCGCGTGGTCGTGGGTGCCGTCGGTGCGAGGCCGCCATGCACCGCGGCGAGGTACTCCTCGTCGTGCACGGTGAGCAGGTCCTCGCGGGACGCCGGGTCGGCGTCGACGACGGTGACGCCCTCGCGGCCCAGGATGCCGAGCGCGCGGGCGAGCTGGATGGTGAGGTCCAGCCGCAGCGGGGACATGGGGTGGCCGACACCGAAGCTGTACCCGAGCAGCGCGGGGCACCACACCACGCTCAGGGGCTCGGTCACTGGGCCACGGTAGCCCGCGGCCCGCACCGCTCGTGCCGACGTCGGCGGTCGTCACCTCATCGGGCGGCCGGACCGCGCCCGTCGTGCGAGAGTGGGCGGCTGTGTCGGCTCAGGAGGAGAACCAGGCGACGGGGCTCGCGCGCCTGCGCGACAGCGTCGTGGGCCGCGACGCCGCTCGACCGTCTGGCCCGGCAGTCCCCCGCCCGGCTGGCGATCGGCGTGTTCGGCCTGGTGGTGGTGGTCTTCACCGGGCTGCTGTCCCTGCCTGCCGCGACGGCCGACGGCCGAGCGTGCCCCGTTCGTCGACGCGCTGTTCACCGCGACGTCCGCGGTCTGCGTGACCGGCCTGGTGACGGTGCCCACGGGCACGTACTGGTCGACCCTCGGCCACGTCGTTCATCCTCGTCGGGATCCAGATCGGCGGCCTGGGCGTGATGACGCTCGCCTCGCTGCTCGGGCTGGCCGTGTCCCGACGGATCGGGCTCACCCAGCGCCTGCTGGTCAGCGCGGAGACGAAGACCGGCCGCCTCGGCGAGGTCGGCTCGCTGCTGCGGGTCGTCCTGCTGACGTCGGTCGGCTTCGAGGTCGCGATCGCGGTGGTCCTCATCCCGCGCTTCCGCATGCTCGGCGAGGACTGGGGCGAGGCGGTCGTGGCACGGCGTGTTCTACGCGATCTCGGCGTTCAACAACGCGGGCTTCGTCCCGACCGACGAGGGCCTGGAGCCGTACGTGTCGGACTGGTGGGTGCTGCTGCCGATCATCATCGGCGTGTTCGTCGGGTCGCTCGGCTTCCCGGCGCTGCTCAACCTCCTGCAGCTGTGGCGCACCCCCCGCCGCTGGAGCCTGCACGCCAAGCTGACGCTCGACCACCAGCGTCGCCCTCGTGGTGTTCGGCTCGGTGGTGGTCGCCGCGTTCGAGTGGACCAACCCGCGCACGTTCGCGCCCGCTCGACTGGGGAGCGGACGCTGCTCGCGTCGCTGTTCGCCGGGGTCATGCCACGCTCGGGCGGCTTCTCCACCGTCGACATCGGCGAGATGCACGAGGGCACCTGGCTGCTCAACGACGCGCTCATGTTCGTCGGCGGCGGGAGCGCCTCGACCGCCGGCGGCATCAAGGTGACGACCCTCGCGGTGATGCTCCTCGCGATCGTCGCCGAGGCCCGGGGCGACCGGGACGTCGAGGCGTTCGGCCGCCGGATCCCCCGCGAGGCGCTCCAGGTCGCGATCGCCGTCTCGCTCGTCAGCGCGACGATCGTGCTCGTCTCCTGCCTGGTGCTGCTCGCGATCACCGGGCCTGACGCCTCGACGTCGTCCTCTTCGAGGTCATCTCGGCGTTCGCCACGGTCGGGCTGTCGACCGGCCTCACGCGCCGAGCTCCCCGACGCCGGCAAGTACGTGCTGACCGTGCTGATGTTCGTCGGGCGTACTGGCACCATGACCCTGGCCGCAGCACTCGCGCTGCGCAGCCGCCGGCGCGTGATCCGGTACCCGGAAGAGAGGCCGATCATTGGCTGACAGCGTGTGGTCGAGGCGGGGCCGGACCGACAAGGAGTCGCCGTCCGGGAAGGACTCCGGTGTGCTGGTCATCGGGCTGGGCCGGTTCGGCTCGGCGATCGCGAGCACGCTCGACAACCTCGGCCAGGACGTCCTCGCGGTCGAGCGCGAGCCCGAGCTCATCGCGCAGTGGTCCGGCCGGCTCCCGCTGGTCGAGGCGGACGCGACGAACCCGGAGGCGCTCGAGCAGCTCGGCGCTCGGGACTTCCCGGTCGCCGTCGTCGGGGTCGGCTCGTACCTCGAGGCGAGCGTGCTCATCACCGGCAACCTGGTCGACCTCGGCACGCCGCAGATCTGGGCCAAGGCGATCTCGAACGAGCACGCGCGCATCCTGCAGCGCATCGGCGCGCACCACGTCGTGCTGCCCGAGGCCGACGCCGGCGCCCGGGTCGCCCACCTCGTCTCCGGCAAGATGCTCGACTACATCGAGGTCGAGGACGGCTTCACCATCGTCAAGATGCGGCCGCCGAAGGAGACGCAGGGCTTCACCATCGGGCAGACGAAGATCCGCGAGCGCTACGGGGTCACCGTCGTCGGCGTGAAGTCGCCCGGGTCGCGACTTCGTCTACGCCGAGCCGGACACCCGCATCTCGCCGGACGACCTGCTCGTCGTGTCCGGGCACGCCGACCTGCTCGAACGGTTCGCTGCGCGCCCCTGAGCACCCCGACGGCCCCCGAGGGCCCCCCGGGACGCGCGAGAGGCCCGGACCCCGCGCTGCGGTCCGGGCCTCTCGTCGCTCGTCGGGCGGCTCAGCGAGCCGCGCCGGCCCGCCGCTTGTTGTAGATGTCGAACGCGACCGCCAGCAGCAGCACCAGGCCCTTGACGACCTGCTGCACCGACTGGTCGACGCCCATGAGCTGCATGCCGTTGCTCATGACGCCCATGATCAGACCACCGACCATGGCGCCGGTGACGGTGCCGACGCCACCCGCGGTCGAGGCGCCACCGATGAAGCAGGCGGCGATCGCGTCGAGCTCGAACATGTTGCCGGCCGCGGGCTGCGCGCCGTTGGACCGCGAGGAGTACACGACGCCGGCAACCGCGGACAGGAAGCCGATGTTGACGAAGATCCAGAAGTTGACCCACCGGACCTTGACGCCCGACAGCTGGGCGGCGCTGAGGTTGCCACCGATCGCGTAGACGTGCCGACCGAAGACCGAGCGCTTGGTCACCACGCCGTACACGCTGATGAGGACCGCCAGGATGATCAGCACGATCGGCAGGCCACGGCTGCTCGCGAGCTGGTAGGCGAACCACATGACGACCGCGGCGATGATCACGAGCTTGACGACGAACAGCGGGAACGCCTCGACCTGCTGCTGGTAGCGCACCCGCGCCTGGCGCGACCGGAACGCGCTGAACGCGTAGCCCAGGATCGCGATCGCGAACGATGACCAGAGTGAAGACGTCGTAGCCAGGTCCGCCGAGGAGGCCGTTGAGGAACCCGCTCGCGACCCGCTGGTACTCGCCGGGGAACGGCGACAGCGAGATGTTGCCCAGCACCAGGAGGGTCAGCCCACGGAAGAGGAGCATGCCTGCCAGGGTGACGATGAAGGCCGGGATCCCGACGAACGCGACCCAGAAGCCCTGCCAGGCGCCGACCACGAGACCGACGGCGATCGCGGCGAGGACGCCCATCCACCACGGAGCCCCGTTCTTGATGACGAGCGTCGCCGAGACCGCGCCGGTGAGCGCGACGAGCGAGCCGACCGACAGGTCGATGTGCCCGGCGATGATGACGATCACCATCCCGATCGCCAGGATGAGGATGTAGGAGTACTGCAGGACGATGTTCGAGATGTTGCCGGGGCTCAGCAGCACGCCGTCGGTGAGGATCGCGAACAGTGCCACGATGGCCACGAAGGCGATGTAGATGCCGCTCTGCCGCATGTTGCGGGTCACGAGGTCCCGCAGGCTCGCCGTTCCGGTCATAGCACTGAGTCCTTTTCCTTGGTCATGAGTTCCATCAGGCTCTCCGGGGTCGCCCGGTCGATCGGCAGCACGCCGGTCATCCGGCCGAACGCCAGCGTGTAGATCCGGTCGCAGATCCCCAGGAGCTCAGGGAGCTCCGAGGAGATGACGATGACGGACTTCCCGGCGGCCACCAGCTTGTTGATGATCACGTAGATCTCGTACTTGGCGCCGACGTCGATCCCGCGGGTGGGCTCGTCGAGGATGAGCACGTCCGCGTCGGTGTAGATCCACTTCGACAGGACGACCTTCTGCTGGTTGCCGCCGGAGAGCTTGCCGACGACCGACAGCACCGTGGGGGCCTTGATGTTGAGGTCCTTGCGGTACTGCTCGGCGACCTTGAGCTCCTCGTTGCCGTTGACCCAGCCGCGCCGGGACAGCTTGCCGAGGGCGGCCGCCGAGACGTTGCGCTTGATGTCCTCGATGAGGTTGAGGCCGTACTTCTTGCGGTCCTCGGTGGCGTACGCGAGACCGTGCGTCGATGGCCTCGCTGACGCTGCGGATCCTGATCTCCTCGCCGCGCTTGTAGACGCGGCCGGAGATGTCGCGCCCGTAGCTGCGCCCGAAGATGCTCATCGCGAGCTCGGTGCGGCCGGCGCCCATGAGGCCGGCGATGCCGATGACCTCGCCCGCCCGGACGTTGAAGTTCGCACCCTCGACGACGACGCGGCCGGGCTGGGTCGGGTGGTGGACGGTCCAGTCCTCGACCCGCAGCACCTCCTCGCCGATGTCGCGGGGTGCGCTCGGGGTAGCGGTGCTCGAGGTCGCGACCGACCATGCCCTTGATGATGCGGTCCTGGGTGACGCCGTCGGCCACCATGTCGAGGGTCTCGATGGTGCTGGCCGTCGCGGATGATCGTCGTCGAGTCCGCGATGTCGGCGATCTCGTTGAGCTTGTGGGAGATCATGATCGACGTGACGCCCTGGTCGCGCGAGCTGACGCAGGAGCCCGAGCAGGTGCTCGGAGTCGGTGTCGTTCAGGGCCGCGGTGGGCTCGTCCAGGATGAGCAGCTTGACCCGCTTGGAGAGCGCCTTGGCGATCTCGATGAGCTGCTGCTTGCCGACACCGAGAGTGCCGACCGGCGTGGTCGGGTTCTCGTCCAGACCGACCCGTGCGAGCAGCTTGGCCGCCTCGGAGTTGGTCGCGTTCCAGTCGATCAGCCCGTTCTTCGCGCGCTGCTCGTTGCCGAGGAAGATGTTCTCGGCGACCGAGAGGTAGGGCACCAGGGCGAGCTCCTGGTGGATGATGACGATGCCCTTGGCCTCGCTGTCGTTGATCGAGCCGAACCGCGCGGGCTCGTTCTCGAAGACGATCTCGCCGTCGTAGCGTGCCGTGCGGGTACACGCCCGACAGCACCTTCATCAGGGTGGACTTCCCGGCGCCGTTCTCACCGCAGATCGCGTGGATCTCGCCGCGGCGGACGCTGAGCGAGACATCGGAGAGGGCCTTGACCCCCGGGAACGTCTTGGTGATGGAGCGCATCTCCAGGATGTTGCTGGTCATAGGTCGGCCGTCCTCGTCGTCGGGTTCCACGGGATCTCGCGGCGAGGGCCGGCCCGGCGGGGTGGAGACCCCGCCGGACCGGCCGGCGTCGTCGGACGAGTGATCAGCCGGCCTGGCCGCTGGCGACCTCTTCGGCCGGTCCAGTAGCCCGAGTCGACCAGGAGCGACTCGATGTTGTCCGTGTAGACGATGTCCGACTCGAGCAGGAACGACGGGACGACCTTGACGCCGTTGTCGTACGACTCGGTGTCGTTCGCCTCCGGCTCCTCGCCGGCCAGGTAGGCGCTGGCCGCGACGACGGCCTGGTCGGCGAGCTTGCGGGTGTCCTTGAAGATCGTCGCGAACTGCACGCCGTCGGCGATGAGCTTGACCGACGCGATCTCGGCGTCCTGGCCGGTGACGATCGGCATCGGCGTCGCCGCCCGTGCCGTAGCCGGCGTTGGCGAGGGCCGTGATGATGCCGCGGGAGATGCCGTCGTACGGCGACAGCACGCCGTGGACCTGGGTGTCGCCGCTGTAGGAGGCCGTGAGCAGGTCCTCCATGCGCTTCTGCGCCGTCTCCTGCAGCCAGCGCAGCGATCGCGGCCTGCTCGATCTCCGTCTGGCCCGACGGGACGACGATCGTGCCCGTCGTCGATGTACGGCTGGAGGGTCGTCGATCGCGCCGTCCCAGAAGAAGTGCGCGTTGTTGTCGTCCAGCGAGCCGGCGAAGAGCTCGACGTTGAACGGGCCGGTGGCGTCGCCCTCGGAGCCGTCCTCGTTGAGCAGGCCGAGGCCCACCAGCAGCGACGTCGCCTGCTGGACGCCGACCTGGAAGTTGTCGAACGTGACGTAGAAGTCGACGTTCTCGCTGTCCCGGATGAGGCGGTCGTAGGCGATGACCGGGATGCCGGCCGCCGCCGCGGCGTCGAGCTGACCGCTGAGCGCCGTCCCGTCGATCGCGGCGATGATCAGGGCGTCGACGCCCTGGGTGATCATCTGGTCGATCTGCTGCGACTGCATCGGGATGTCGTCCCCGGCGAACTGCAGGTCGACCTCGTAGCCGGCCTCCTCGAGCCCCGCCTGGACGGCGTCGCCGTCGGCGATCCACCGCTCGGAGGTCTGGGTCGGCATCGAGACACCGATCGTCCCGCCCTCCTCGGCGGCCGCACCGGTGTCGCCGCCCGCGGCGTCGTCCTCGGCGTTGCCTGCTCCGGCGCCGCCACCACCGCACGCCGCGAGGCCGAGCGCGACGAACGCCCCGACTGCCGCGATCCCGAACTTGTTGCGCATCTGGTGCTCCTTCTCTTCGTCGAGAGGTCAGGGGCCGTGGCCCCTGGTCGACGGGCGGCGACATGCCGTCCCGATCTCCGTCAGTTCTTCTCCGTACGACGCGACGACCTCACCGCATCGGACCGGTGCACACTCTGCTGACTTCACAACTTGAAGTCAAGGCTCCCGACCCGATCGGGAGGTCACAAACAGGCAACGGTCTGGCCCTCCGATCGCGTCGTCCGTCCGACCCCATGGCTCACGTCGTCGTGAACCACGGGCCTCCTGCGTTCAGCCACTGAAGCCAACCGGGTGGTCGGCGTCCGTGGCTGGAAGGTCCGCGCCTGCGTCAGACGAGCGGACCCACGTGGCTGGCTCCGGTCATCGCTCCGATGATCTCCTCGTACGTCGCGGATGCGGCGTCGAACGTACCGTTCACGCGCCCGTGTCGCAGGACGACGATCCGGTCGGCGACGGCGCGGACGTCGGTCATGTTGTGGCTGATGATGAGGACGGCCAGGCCCAGACCCCGCAGGCGCTCGATGAGCATGAGGACCTCCGCGGTCTGCACCACGGAGAGCGCCGCCGTCGGCTCGTCGAGGATCACGATGCGCGGCGACCCGATGAGGGTGCGGGCGATGGCGAGCGACTGCCGCTGACCGGCCGACAGGTGCCGCACCGTCGGTGCGCACCGACGGGATCCGGGCGTTGAGCGCCTCGAGCATGCCGCGGGCCTGGGTCTCCATCTCGCCGTCGGCCAGCAGGACCGCGCCGCGGATCTCCCGACCGAGGAAGAGGTTCGCGGTGACGTCGAGGTTCTCGCAGAGCGCGAGATCCTGGAACACGGTCGCGATCCCCAGTGCATGGGCGGAGGACGGGTGCGGCATCGAGACCGGCTCGCCGTCGATCTCGATCTCGCCGGAGTCGGGGGTGAGCACGCCGGCGATGATCTTCGCGGCGGTCGACTTGCCGGCGCCGTTGTCCCCGACGAGTGCGACGACCTCGTGCGCGTGGACCTCGAAGTCGACGCCGATGAGGGCCTCGACGGCGCCGAAGTGCTTGCTCAGCTGGCGGACGGCGAGCCGGGGCGGCTCCCGGCCGTCGCCGGCGGGCTGCGCGGCGTGCACCGGTCCCTCCTGGCCCGTCCCCATCGCTCCCTCGTTCGCTCGTCGCTGCGCGTCCACCGTCGTCGGCCCGTCCCCGGGCCCGGAGAAGTGACCACGCCCGGACCCCGGGCCGCCCGTCCGGTACCCCTCGGGGCCGGTCCGCCCCGCGGGCTCCCCGCGCCCGCGCCTCACGAGCCGGCCGCCGTCGCCGGGTGCACGGGCAGGTCGGCCCCCAGGACGTCGACGTCCTCCACCCGCGGGACGGACGTCGGTCGACTGCAGGGCGAGCAGCAGCGCGCCCATGACCTCCGACCGTGCGCCGAGCTCGGAGGGCACGATCTCGAGCGGCGCGATCTGGTTGAGGAGCACGCGCTGGCGGATGGCGTCCCGCAGGGGGCCGATGAGGACCTCACCCGTCTCGGCGAGCTCGCCGCCGACGACGATGCACTGCGGGTTGACCGCCATCGCGAGGCTCGCGACGACGGACCCGATCGTCGAGCCGGCGTCGGACGACGACCCGCCGGCAGCCGGGGTCGCCCTGCTGGGCGCGCACGATGACGTCGCGCAGGGTGAGGGAGCCGTAGCGAGCTGCGCAGCGGCTCGATGAGCGCCTTCGCCCCGACGACGGTGTCGAGGCAGCCGCGGCTGCCGCACACGCAGATGTCACCGGCGGGGTCCACCTGCACGTGGCCGATCTCGCCCGGCGGTCCCGGCGAACCCGCGGTGCAGGCGGCCACCCAGGACGATCCCGGCGCCGGTGCCGTACGACGCGCGCACGTAGACGACGTCGCGGTACTCGCGGGCGGCGCCGAGCCGGCTCTCGGCCAGGGCGCCGAGGTTCGCGTCGTTCTCGACGAAGACCGGGCGTCCCAGCCGCTTGGACAGGACGTGGGCGATGTGGACGTCGTCCCAGCCGCGCATGACGCCGCGGACCGAGATCATGCCCATCGAGTCGTCGACCGGCGCGGGCAGGCCGATGCCGATCCCGACGACGTCCGCGAGGCCCGCGTTGACGCGCTCGAGCAGGTCGACCACGAGCAGCGCCGCCCGGTCCAGGGTCGTGTCGACGCGGTGCTCGACCGGCAGGGGCAGCACCTGCTCGCCGAGCACGTCGTGCGAGGAGTCGCTGAGCGCCACCCGGAGCAGACGCTCGCCGATGTGCACGCCGACCGCCAGCCCGACGCGCCGGGCCAGGGTGACGAGCTGCGCGCGCCGGCCGGAGCGGACGGTGTTCTGCGTCTCGACGACGCCGGCGGCCAGCAGCTCCTTGACGATGTTCGAGACCGTGGCGGCGGACAGCCGCGTGGCGCCGACCAGGTCGGTCTGGGTCAGGCCCCCGTAGCGGCGGAGCGCCTCGACGACGAGGACCCGGTTGGCCGTGCGGAGGGACGTGTGAGATCCGGACACAGGCCACCCCCTCACGGTGGCTCACTGTAGCCCGCCGTCGTCCGGCCGAGTCCGAGGGCGCGGAGGGACCCCGTGGCGCCGGCCCGGGCGGGGTGAGGGGCACCCGCCCGGGCCGTGTCTGCCTACAGTCCCTGCGCGAGCCGGTAGTACGCCTGGTTCGTCCGGACCTCGCGGGCGAACGAGCGGCGCGTGGTGTCCTCGTCGATGACCAGGAGCTCCGTGCGGGCGATCTCGGCGAAGTCCTCGAACGCCTCGATGTCGACCTGCGGTGGTCAGCACGGTGTGGTGCGCCCCGCCGGCGGTCAGCCACGACTCGGCGGACGTCGCGAAGTCCGGACGCGGCTTCCACACGGCCCGCGCGACCGGCAGGTTCGGCAGGTCGGCGTCGGGCTGGATGACGTCGACGACGTTGGCGGTGAGGCGGAACCGGTCGCGCATGTCCGACGAGCGCGACGACGACGCCCGGGCCGGAGTCGGTCGTGAAGACGAGGCGGACCGGGTCCTCGCGGCCGCCGATGCCCAGCGGGTGCACCTCGAGGGTGGGCTTCGTGGTCGTCAGCGACGGGCAGACCTCGAGCATGTGCGCGCCGAGGATCTTCTCGTCGCCGGGACGAGGTCGTAGGTGTAGTCCTCCATGAGGGAGGCGCCGCCGGGCAGCCCCTCGCCCATGACCTTGGCGGCGCGGACGAGGATCGCCGTCTTCCAGTCGCCCTCGGCGCCGAAGCCGTAGCCCTCGGCCATGAGCCGCTGCACGGCGAGGCCGGGGAGCTGGCGCAGGCCGCCGAGGTCCTCGAAGTTCGTGGTGAAGGCCTTCGCGCACCAGGGCTCTTCGAGGAACCGGCGCAGGCCGATCTCCTGGCGGGCGCCGTAGCGCAGGGACTCGTGCCGCTCGGCGCCGCGTCCGGAGCTCGGGGGCGACGTCGTAGATCTCGCTCGTACTCGCGCGACCAGCGCGTCGATGTCGGCGTCCGCGACGGCGTCGACGACCTCGACGAGGTCGTTCACGCCCCAGGTGCTCACCTCGACGCCGAACCGCAGCTGCGCCTCGGTCTTGTCGCCCTCGGTGACGGCGACGTTGCGCATGTTGTCGCCGAAGCGGGCCAGGCGCAGCTCGTGCGTCGCCTTCCAGCCGGCGGCGGCGCGGACCCAGGTGCCGATGCGCGGCGCGGACGGCCGGGTTGGACACGTGCCCGACGACGGTCTTGCGGGCGACGCCGAGCCGGGTCTGGATGTAGCCGAACTCCCGGTCGCCGTGCGCGGCCTGGTTGAGGTTCATGAAGTCGAAGTCGATCTCGGCCCACGGCAGCTCGACGTTCGCCTGCGTGTGCAGGTGCAGCAGCGGCACGCGCAGCGCGTCCAGGCCCGGCGATCCACATCTTGGCCGGGGAGAACGTGTGCATCCAGGCGACGACGCCGAGGACGCCGTCGGCGGCGTTGGCCTCGAGCGCCGCCCGGCGGATCGCGTCCGAGCTCTTGAGCACCGGCTTCCACACGACCTTGACCGGCACCTCGCTCGACTCGTCGAGCGCGCGGGCGATCTCCTGCGACTGCTCGGCGACCTGGCGCGAGGGTCTCCTCGCCGTAGAGGTCCTGGCTGCCGGTGAGGAACCAGATCTCACGGTCGGCGTACGGCTTGGTCATGCGGTGCTCCTCGGTGTGCTGGGGTGCGGGCGCGGGGGCGCCGGTGCTGGACGGCGGCCGGGTCAGCCCTGGCCGTAGACGTTCTGGTAGCGGTGGTAGAGCGAGTCGATGTCGGACTGCGCCATCGGCAGCGGGCTCGCCGAGCTGGCGCGCGATGTGGATGGTGCGCGCGACCTCCTCGACCATGACGGCCGCCTTGACGGCGGCCCTGGCGTCCTTGCCGATGGTGAACGGGCCGTGGTTGCGCATGAGGACGGCCGGCGACCGGCTGCTCGCGCGAGCGTCTCGACGATGCCGCGGCCGATCGAGTCGTCCCCGATGAGCGCGAACGGGCCGATCGGGATCGGGCCGCCGAACTCGTCGGCCATCATCGTCAGCACGCACGGCACCTCCTCGCCGCGCGCGGCCCACGCCGTGGCGTAGGTGGAGTGCGTGTGCACGACGCCGCCCACGTCGGGGCATGTGCCGGTACACGTAGGCGTGCGCCGCGGTGTCCGACGACGGCGACCGGTCGCCGTCGACGAGGTTGCCCGTCGAGGTCGCACACGACCATCGACTCGGGGGTCAGCTCGTCGTACGTGACGCCGGACGGCTTGATGACGAACAGGTCGTCCGTCGCCGCGGACCGGCGGTCGGGGTCGACGACGACGCGCTGGGAGACGTTGCCCGCGGTCCACACGACGAGGTCCCACCGCGGCAGCTCGGCGTGCAGGGCGGCGACGACGTCGCGGGTGCGCGCGACGGCGTCCCGCACCTCGCTCGGGTAGCTGTCCAGGGTTCGCGCCGTCATCGGTCGGTCTCCTCCGTCAGTCCTGGTCGGGCGGTCGCCTCGACGGCGGCCCGCTCGATCGCGAGCCCGGCCTCGTACCGCTCGAGGAAGGCGGCGAAGCCCGCGAGGTCCGCGGCGTCCGGCTCGACGACGTCGACGGCGGCGTCGGCGAACACCTCGGTCGCGCAGGTAGGTGCCGAGGTCCTGCTCGGTCGCCGGCACGCGAGCGTAGGCGGCGAGCACCGCCATCCCCCACGGTCCACCCTCGCTCGCCGACGGCGGCGACGGCGACCGGGGCGCCGGACGGCCGCGGCCAGCAGCCGCTGCGCCACGCCGGCGGTCCGGAACAGGCCGCCGTGCGCGAACAGGGTGTCGAGCTCGACGCCCTCGGCCTCCAGGACGCGCATGCCCAGGCTCAGCGTGCCGAACGCGCCGTACACCTGCGTGCGCATGAAGTTGGCGAGCGTCAGCCGGCTGCCCGGGGTGCGCAGCGACCAGCGGGCGCCCCTCGGCGAGGCCGGTGATCGGCTCGCCGGACAGGTAGTTGTAGGCGAGCAGGCCGCCGCCGTCGGCGTCGCCGTCCAGCGCGGAGCGCAGCAGCGCACCGAAGACGGCGTCCGGCGCGGCCGGCTGCCCCAGGGCCGTGGCGAACTGGCCGAACACCTCGGCCCAGGCGCCGAGCTCGCTCGCCCCGTTGTTGCAGTGCACCATCGCGACGAGGTCGCCGGCGGGCGTGGTGACGACGTCGCAGCTCGTGGTGCACGCGCTCGAGCGGACGCTCCAGGACGACCATCGCGAAGATCGAGGTCCCGACGCTGACGTTGCCGGTGCGCGGCGCCACGGCGTTCGTCGCGACCATGCCGGTGCCCGGCGTCGCCCTCGGGCGGGCACAGCGGGATGCCCGGCCGCAGCGTGCCGGTCGGGTCGAGCAGCGCGGCGCCCTCCGCGGTGAGCGCGACCGGCGTCCTGCGCCGGCGACGAGCACCTCGGGCAGCAGGTCGCGCAGGTCGCAGCGCCCGGGACGCCGGTCGGCCACGAGCGCGTCGAACCGGGCGAGCATCCGGGCGTCGTAGTCGCGGGTCGCCGGGTCGACCGGGAACATGCCGGACGCGTCGCCGACGCCGAGCACGTGGCGCCCGGTCAGGCGCCGGTGGACGTAGCCGGCGAGCGTGGTGAGCGGACCGGATCTGCGCCGACGTGCGGCTCGTCGTCGAGGACCGCCTGGTAGAGGTGCGCGATCGACCAGCGCAGCGGGATGTTGTACCCGAACAGCTCGGTGAGCTCGGTCGCCGCCGCTCGGTGGTCGTGTTGCGCCAGGTCCGGAACGGCACGAGCAGCTCGCCGTCGGCGTCGAAGGCGAGGTAGCCGTGCATCATCGCCGAGACGCCGAGCGCGCCGAACGTCGTGGGCGCACGCCGTGCTGCCGCTCGACGTCGTCCAGCAGCGAGGCGACGCACTCCTGCAGGCCGGCCCACACCGCGTCGAGCGAGTAGGTCCAGGTGCGGTCGACGAACTGGTTCTCCCAGTCGTGGCTGCCGGTCGCCAGCGACGGCACCGTCCGGGCCGATCAGGCACGCCTTGATGCGGGTGGAGCCGAGCTCGATGCCGAGGGCCGTGCGGCCCTCGCGGATCGCTGCGGTGAGGTCGGTGGAGGTGTCCGCCGATCGGTCCGCGCTGCTGGCTGCGGGCAGGTCGGTGCCCCGCTGGGGGTCGACGGCCATGTCGCTCCCGTTCGTGACGACGTGGTGCACCTCTCGCGCGTCGGCGCGGCGGGCGGTGCGCTGCTCGCGGGTCGTGGGCAGCCGGGCCATGTTAGCGCTCACATGACCGTGCGTGTCAAGCGGTGCGGGGCGCGTCGGGCGTCCCGGCACCGTCCCGGGGCGGCCCGCTCGTCGCGCGCACCACGAGACGCGGCGAGATGAGCGAGTGGTCCGGCGAGCGGCCCTCCATGAGGTCGACGAGCATCCCCAGGCACCCCCGCCCGAGCGCACCGAAGTCCTGGCTCACCGTCGTCAGGGGCGGGTAGAAGTTGGCCGAGCCGTCGACGTCGTCGAAGCCGACGACCGACACCTCGCCCGGCACCGCGACCCCGCCCTCCGCGAAGGCCCGCAGCAGCCCGAGCGCGAGCTGGTCGTTCGCGGCGAACACGGCGGTCGGCAGGGCGTGGATCAGCTCCAGACCCACCTCGTAGCCGCGGTCCGCGTGCCACGTCGCGGCGACCGGCTCGCCGGGCTCGATCCCCGCGGCGAGCAGCTCGTCCCGCCAGCCCTCGACCCGCGACCGGGCGTCCAGCCAGTCCGGCGGCCCGGCCAGGTGCAGGACGTGCCGGTGGCCCAGGTCGAGCAGATGGCGTGTCGCCAGGCGGGCGCCCGCGTACTGGTCGACGGCGACCGCGTGCAGGCCGCTCTCCGTGCTGTCCCGCGGCCCGACCATGACCACCGGGACGCCCGCGTCGGTCGCGCGGACCGCCTCGACCGCGTCGTCGTGCGCGGCGATGACGACGATGCCGTCGACGCCCTGGGACAGGAAGTGCTCGAGCACCCCCTGCACGCCGGCGGTCTCCCACCGGGCCAGGGTCGCGACGCTGACGAACAGGCCGGCGTCGCGAGCGGCACCCTCCACGGCGATGAGCGTGCTGGTCGGGCCGAACAGCGCCGAGCCGGACGTGACCACGCCGATGGTCCCGGTGCGGCGGGTGACCAGCGCGCGGGCCGCGGTGTTCCGGCGGTACCCGAGGTCGGCGATCGCCGCGAGGACCCGGTCGCGCGTCTCGGGGCGCACGCTCGGATGGGCGTTGAGCACGCGGGACACGGTCTGGTGGGACACCCCGGCCACGCGCGCGACGTCGCTCATCGCCGGCGGGCGCGGCCGCGCCCGGCTCGCGACGGGCGGCGTCCCGGTGCCCGACACCTACTGCGCGCCGAGCTCGACCGAGCGGTCGCGGGCGGCCTCCGCGGCAGCGATGAACGCGGCCCGGACGCCGTGCGCGTCGAGCTCGCGCACGCCGGCGACCGTCGTCCCCCCCGGGGACGACACCCGCTCGCGCAGCACCACCGGGTGCTCGCCGGTCTCCTGGACCATCGCCGCCGACCCGAGCACGGTCGGCGACGGCGAGCTCGCGGGCGCGGTCGCGGGTCAGCCCGAGGAGGACGCCGGCCTCGGCCATCGCGTCGATCACGTAGAAGACGTACGCAGGCCCGGAGCCGGAGATCGCGGTGACCGCGTCCAGGTCCTTCTCCGGGGCGCGCACGACGAGCCCGGTGCTCGCGAGCACGCGCTCGGTGAGCGCGAGGTGCTCGTCCGTCGCGTGGGTGCCCGGCGCTGATGGCGCTGGCGCCCTTGCCGATCACCGCGGGGGTGTTGGGCATGACCCGGACGACCGCGGTCCCGTCGGGCAGGTGTCCCTCGAGGAACGCGCACGTCTTGCCGGCGGCGACCGACACGACGAGGGTCCCGGGCTGCAGGGCGCCGGCGATCTCGTCCAGCACGCCTGCCACGTCGTGCGGCTTGAGCGCGACGAGGACGACGTCGGCCCAGCGCGCGACCTTCGGGTTGGAGTCGGCGGCGCGCACCCCGTAGCGCTCCGACAGCTCGTTGGCCCGGATCGCGGACCGCTCGGTGACCCGGACGTCGTCGATGGTCCAGCCGGCGCGCAGCGCGGCGGCGAGGATCGTCTCGCCCATCACGCCGCCGCCGAGCACGGCCAGCCGGGGGGTCGTCCTGTCGTCCGTCATGTCGTCCTCTCGCCGTCGGTCCGCGCTGGGCACGGCCGGACCCGCGCCTCCGCCGACGCTCGCGCCCCAGCGTAGGTGAGGGGAACCGTCCGTCCGGGCACCCGTCCATGCCCGGTCGGGGCGCGCGGCGAGGGGTCGCTCAGCGGCCCTCGGCCGCCCGCTCCGACGCGTCGCGCCAGGCCACGACCTCGGCGTACGTGGGGACGGAGTCCTGGGCGCCGGGCCGCTGGACCGCGAGGGAGGCCGCCGCGCACGCGAGCCGGACGGCCTCGACCTCGTCGGCACCGCCCGCGAGCGCCGCGGCGAGGACGCCGCAGAACGTGTCGCCGGCGGCGGTGGTGTCCACCGCCGTGACGGTGGGCGCCGGCACGGTGACCGGCGCCGCGTCCCGGCGGGCGACCAGGACGCCGGCGGAGCCGAGCGTGACGAGCACCGTCGGCACCCGGCGGAGCAGGACGTCGGCCGCGGCCGCGACGTCGGCGGGCGTCCCGGCCTGGTCGGCGGCCTCGTGCTCGTTGACGACGAGCACGTCGACCAGCGGCCACAGGTCGTCCGGCAGGGGGGCGGACGGCGCCGCGTTGAGCACGAAGGTGGCCCCGGTCGCCCGCGAGCGCGCCGCCTCGACGACGGCGTCCATCGGCACCTCGAGCTGGGCGAGCACCACGGCCGCGCCGGCGACCCGGTCGCGCTGCGCGGGGGTGAGGTGGCGAAGTGCGGCGTTCGCGCCGGGGACGACGACGATCGTGTTCTCGGCGGCGTCGTCGACCGTGATGAGCGCGATCCCGGTCGGCTCCGCGACGTCGTCGACCAGGTCGGTCCGCACGCCGTCGGCGCCGAGCAGGCGCCGCAGCATCGCGCCGTCGGCGTCCTCGCCCAGGCAGCCGATGAACGACGTCGGCGCACCGCCGGCGCGGGCGGCGGCGACCGCCTGGTTGGCGCCCTTGCCGCCGGCCGACCGCACGGAGCCGGTCGCGAGCACGGTCTCGCCGGGACCGGGGATGCGTGCGACGCGCACCGCGGTGTCGACGTTGGCGCTGCCCACGACGACGACCTCCGTCCGGTCGACCGCCGGGCTGGTGCCCTCCCGCGGGCCGGCGACCTTCGACGGGCCGGTCACAGCGGGTAGGCCGCGAGCACGTCCCGCACCACGGCGGGGGGCCCGAAGGCGCGCAGCAGCGTGGTGCCGTTCGTCCAGCTCAGCGACGTCAGCGCCGTCCGGCGGCCTGGGTGAGCGTCCACGTCCCGGCGGGTGCGCCGCCCACGAGCACCTCGCCGGACGCCGGCTCGCCGTCGTCCACGGGCGTCGTGCCGGCCGTGGCCGCTGTCAGCGCGGCCGTCGCCTCCTCGGCGGTCGGCCACTGGCCCGCGAGCACGGTGAGCGCGCCGCCGCCGCCGTCGGAGTAGTCCAGGCGGTAGCCCTCGAGCGCGCCCGCGACCAGCAGCGACGTCTCCTCCGCGAGGGCGTTCAGCGCGAACCCGAGCACCGTGGAGGGCAGGGCGTCCGCGAACGGGCTGACCGGCTGCCGCGTGATCGGCGGGACCGTCGGCGTGGGCGAAGGCAGGACGACGCTTCTCGGGCGTCGGTGCCGCGCTGGGCGTGCCGCCGTCGAGGGCGCCGGTGACGACCGCCGCACCGACGCCCACGGCGAGGACCCCGGCCACCAGGCCGACGACGAGCCCGCGGCGGGACCGTCCGGTCGAGGGCTTCGGGTCACGACCCGGCGGCGAGGCCGCCTGCGGACCGGTGCCGCCGGCCGGCTCGGGGAAGAGCCCCGCCACGCCCTCGGTCATGCGTCCCCCTCGGTCCGGCCCGGTCCGGCTCGCCGGCGGGCCGCGTGTCGTCGGTACGCCGCCCGCCCGCCTGCTCGCCCGTCGCTGGCGCGTCGGCTCGGTGTCCGCGGCGAGCCTACGCAGTCCCCGGTCGCCGGTGGCGCACCGCCGTCCCCCGCGGGTCCGCGGCGTCCGGGGCGTGTCGGAGGCGGCGGCTAGCCTCCCCGACATGGCCTCCCCCACCGCGTCCAAGCGTCCCGACCGCGTCCCCCGGGCCGCCTACCGGTGCACCGAGTGCGGCTGGACGACGGCGAAGTGGGTGGGCCGGTGCGGCGAGTGCCAGGCCTGGGGCAGCGTGGCGGAGGAGGCCGGCCCCGGCGGCGCGGCCCCGCGGACGCAGTCGACCGCGCCGACCCGCAGCCCCGCCCGACCGATCGGCGAGATCGACGTCGAGGTCGCCCGCGCGCGGCCGACCGGCGTGCACGAGCTCGACCGCGTCCTCGGCGGCGGCCTGGTGCCGGGCGCCGTCGTGCTCCTCGCCGGCGAGCCCGGCGTGGGCAAGTCGACCCTGCTGCTCGACGTCGCCGGCGCGGGCCGGCGCGCGGCGGTCGCCGGGTGCTGTACGTGACGGGCGAGGAGTCCGCCGGTCAGGTGCGCCTGCGCGCCGAGCGCATCCGGGCGCTCGACCCGGCGCTGCTGCTCGCCGCGGAGACCGACCTCGGGACGGTCCTCGGCCACGTCGACGCCGTCCGACCGGACCTGCTCATGGTCGACTCGGTGCAGACGATCGCGTCCGCGCAGGTGGAGGGCGTCCGCCGGCGGGGTGACGCAGGTCCGGGAGGTCGCCGCCGCGCTCATCGCGGTCGCCAAGGAGCGGGACATCCCGACGGTCCTCGTCGGGCACGTGACCAAGGACGGCTCGATCGCCGGGCCGCGGACGCTCGAGCACCTCGTCGACGTCGTCTGCCAGTTCGAGGGCGACCGGCACTCGCGCCTGCGCATGGTGCGGGCGATCAAGAACCGGTACGGCCCGACGGACGAGGTCGGCTGCTTCGACCTCTCCGAGACCGGCATCGTCGGGCTCGCCGGACCCGAGCGGCCTGTTCCTGTCCCAGGCGCTGCACCACGTCGCCGGGCACGTGCGTCACGGTGACGCTCGACGGCCGTCGTCCCGCTGCCGGTCGAGCTGCAGGCGCTGGTCGCGCCGAGCGCGGCCCCGAACCCGCGACGCACGACGAGCGGCATCGACTCGAGCCGGCTGGCCATGGTCCTCGCCGTGCTCCAGCGCCGCGCCGGTCTGCGTCTCGGCGACCAGGACGTCTACGTCTCGACGGTCGGCGGCGGGCGCGTGCTCGAGCCCTCGGCCGACCTCGCGATCGCGCTCGCCGCGATCAGCTCGCGCGAGGACCAGCCGCTCGTGGCCAACCTGGTCGCGCTCGGCGAGGTCGGCCTCGCCGGCGAGATCCGCCCGGTCGCAGGGCGTCGGACGGCGGCTCGCCGAGGCGGCGCGGCTCGGGTTCACCCGCGCGGTCGTGCCCACCGGCTCGGTCGAGCCGGGCGACGGGCCCGAGGGAATGGTCGTCGTCGAGGTCGCGAACCTGCTCGAGGCGGTCCGGGCCACCACGGCTCCGTCCGTCGGTCCGCCGCCCCCGCCGGACCCGCGGCAGGCGGCTACATCCGACGGGGCGGACGGTTCCCCGACGACCTGGCGTGACGTCCGGCGTCCACCGTCGTGTCGGTCGCCCCGCGTAGGATCCGCACCGTGGCCACCCCCTCCCTCACGCCCGACGACCTGCTGCGGACCACGCTCGCCGCCGTCGCCCCGGGCGGCGAGCTGCGGGACGGTCTGGAGCGCATCCTGCGCGGTCGCACCGGCGCGCTCGTGGTCCTCGGCTTCGACCGGACCGTCGAGTCGATCTGCACCGGCGGGTTCGTGCTCGACGTCGAGTTCTCCGCGACCCGGCTGCGCGAGCTGGCCAAGATGGACGGCGCCGTCGTGCTCGACAAGGACGCCACCCGGATCCTGCGGGCCGCCGTCCAGCTGCTGCCGGACCCGTCCATCGAGACCACGGAGTCCGGCACGCGGCACCGCACCGCCGAGCGCGTCGCGAAGCAGACCGGCTTCCCGGTCATCTCGGTGAGCCAGTCGATGCGGATCGTCGCGCTGTACGTCGGCGGCCTGCGGTACGTGCTGGAGGACTCCGACACCATCCTGTCCCGCGCGAACCAGGCCCTGGCGACGCTCGAGCGGTACAAGGCGCGCCTGGACGAGGTCAGCGGGACGCTGTCGGCGCTCGAGATCGAGGACCTGGTCACCGTCCGGGACGTGTCCGCCGTGGTGCAGCGGCTGGAGATGGTCCGGCCGGATCTCGGAGGAGATCGGCGGGTACGTCGTCGAGCTCGGCACGGACGGCCGGCTGCTGTCGCTCCAGCTCGACGAGCTCATCGGCGGCATCGGCGCCGACCACGAGCTCGTCATCCGCGACTACGTCGAGACCACCCGCAAGGACCGCGAGTCGTCCGCCGTGCAGGCGTCGCTCGCCGCGCTCAACTCGACCGAGCTGCTCGACCTGTCGCACATCGCGCGGATCCTCGGGCTGCCCGGCGGCGGCGACGCGCTCGACGCCGCCGTCGGCCCGCGCGGCTACCGGCTCCTGTCCAAGGTGCCGCGCCTGCCCGGAGCGATCGTCGACCGCCTGGTCGGCCACTTCGGCGGCCTGCAGAAGCTCCTCGCCGCGGGCATCGACGAGCTCATGGCGGTCGACGGCGTCGGCGAGCAGCGCGCACGGGCCGTCCGCGAGGGACTGTCCCGGCTCGCGGAGTCGAGCATCCTCGAGCGCTACGTCTGAGCCGAGGATGAAGACGACCGTGCTGGGAGCTGGACCGCGCCGAGCGTCGCGACGGCCTGGTAGGTCCCCGGCTCGGGGTCGGCAGGTCGGACGGGCATCCCTGGGCGGACCGGACGCGTGCCCACTCGATGTCGACGGCGTCGGCCGCGCCGGCACCGAGCAGCAGCTGGCGGGACGCCGACTCCTCGGTCGCGCAGTCCTTGGTCGACCAGACCCGGTCGTCGCCCGAGGTGACGAGCACCTCGCGGGTGACGTCCCCGGCGTCGACCGTGCACGGGTCGTCCCCGATGTTCGTCACGGTCGCGGTGAGCACGGGCTTCGAGCGGGGCGTCGAACTCGACCGCGGCGCTGGTCAGCGTGATCTGCAGCGCCTCCGGGGTGCAGTCCACCGGCGTCGACGCCGACGCCGCGCCTGTCGCCGGCGTCCGCCGGCGTCGGGCGCCTCCGGGTCGCCCCGTCGGCGCGGCGCCGGCCGCTCGGTGCCGCCCGGTGTCGGTCTCGGCGTCGGTCTCGGTGCCTGTCGAGCGCCGGTCGAGCGCCGGCGGCCTCGCCGGAGCCCGTGGCCACCGACTCGGCGGCGCGGCGTCGGGGCGCCCGCGCAGCCAGGACACGGCGACGCGTGGCCACGACGACGACGAGCGCGACCACGACCAGGATCACCACCAGCCGCCGCACCCAGTACACGCGCGCGCGCTGCGGACCGACCGGGTGCAGGACCGTGCTCATCACCACTCCTCTGCGGACACCGACGCGGCGTCGTCGTCGGCCGTGGTCGGCCGTGTCGAGGTCTCGTGACCTCGCGTCCGACGGTACGACCGGCCACCCACACACGGCCGCCCGCCGCGCCGGGGCGGCGCCCCCCACGGCGCGGGCAGCGGGTGGGCAGTGGCGCAGGCAGGGCGCGGGCAGCGGCGCAGGCACCGCTCGCCGCTGCGGCACCATGGGGCCGTGCTCCCCGCCGTCGACCCGTCCACCACCCACGCGGACCGCACCGGGCAGCCGACCGTGGACCGGACGGGCCCGTGGAGCGCGGCGGGCGAGCACGCCGACGGGCCGGAACCGTGCAGCCCACCGGGCGAGGCCGACCCCCTGGTCGACCGCGTCGTCGCCTGGTTCGACCGCGACCACCGCGACCTGCCGTGGCGGGCCGCCGACCGCACCCCGTGGGGCGTGCTGGTCAGCGAGGTGATGCTCCAGCAGACGCCGGTCGTGCGGGTGGAACCGGTGTGGCGGCCGTGGATGGCGGACGTGGCCCACCCCGGCGGACCTCGCCGCGGCCCCGACCGCCGACGTGCTGCGCGCCTGGGGCCGCCTCGGCTACCCGCGCCGGGCGCTCCGGCTGCAGGAGTGCGCCCGGACGGTCGCCGAGCGCCACGCCGGCGTGCTGCCGCGCGGCGAGGCGGACCTGCTCGCGCTGCCCGGGATCGGCGCCTACACCGCGGCGGCGGTCGTCGCGTTCGCGTACGGCGGGCGCTCGGTCGTCCTCGACACGAACGTGCGGCGGGTGCTCGCGCGCACCGTCGCCGGGCACGCGCTGCCCGCCCCGTCCCAGACCGCCGGCCGAGGTGCCGTGCGGCCGACCGGCTCGTGCCGGCGGAGCCGCCGCGGGCGGCGTCCTGGGCGGCCGCGTCGATGGAGCTCGGGGCCGTCGTCTGCACCGCACGGTCCCCGCGGTGCGCGCGCGTGCCCGGTCGCGGACCTGTGCCGGTGGCGGGCCGCCGGCTACCCGCCGGACGCCCACGCCGACCGCCGTCGCACCCAGGGCTGGGCCGGCACCGACCGTCAGGTGCGCGGCCGCGTCATGGCGACTGCTCCGGGACATCCTCGGCGCCGGTCCCGGTCACCGTGGTCCGCGAGGCCGTGGCCGGACGTCGCCCAGCTGGACCGGTGCGTGGACGGCCTGCTCGCCGACGGCCTGGTCGAGCTGGCGGGACGACGACGACCCGGTCCTGCACCTGCCCGCGACGACCTCGGCCCGTCGCGGCCGTCCCGGGCCGTCCCGATCCGGGCCATCCGGGCCGGCGTCGCGACGACGGCTCACAGCTCGACGAGCATCCGGGTGTTGCCCAGGGTGTTCGGCTTGACCCGCGCGAGGTCGAGGAACTCCGCGACGCCGTCGTCGTGGGAGCGCAGCAGCTCGGCGTAGACGTCCGTGCGGCACCGGCGTCCCCTCGATGACGTGGAAGCCGTGCGACCGGAAGAAGTCGCACCTCGAAGGTCAGGCAGAACAGCCGGCGCAGCCCGAGGCCGCGCGCCCGCTCCAGCAGCCCCTCGAGCAGCGTGTGCCCGACGCCGTGCCCCCGCCAGCCGCGGTGCGACGGCGAGCGTCCGGACCTCGGCGAGGTCGTCCCACATGACGTGCAGGGCCCCGCACCCGGCGAGCGTGCCCGTCCGGCGGCCTCGGCGACGAGGAACTCCTGCACCGACTCGTAGTACCCGACCATCTCCTTGGCGAGCAGGATCCGCTCGGTCGGCGTAGCGGCTCGACGAGGTCGCGGATGCCGCGGACGTCGGCGGGCAGCGCGGGGCGGACGGTCAGGGACGCTCGGGGCACACGCCGCACGCTATCGGCGCGCCACCGACGGCCCGCGCTCACCGCGCCACGCCGTGCCGTCACCGCCCACCGCCGGGGCCCCCGACCGGCGCCCCGACGCACGTCGAGCAGACGGGAGGCGGTCAGCTCGTCGATGACGAGGTCCGTGACGACGCCCGACGCGCAGCGCCGCCAGCAGCGGGACGACCTTGTTGTCGCCGGCCACGACGCAGACCCGGCGCGGCACGCGGTGCAGCTCGCGCGGCGTCGGCCCGGTCGCGCGGCGCGTTGAGCGCGACGTCCGCGTAGCTGCCGTCGGCGCGCAGGAACACGGTGCACACGTCCCCGACGACGCCCTCGCCGGTGCAGCATCTCGGATGTCGTCGTCGTCGAGGTAGCCCGGCCGAGTACACGTGGCTGGGCACCGCGCCCGCCACCGCGCCGACCGAGAACAGCGCGATGTCTGCACGTCGTTGCACGTCAAGCACCCGGCGCACCGACCGCTCGCGCCACATCGCGGCCTTGGTGTCGGGGAAGTCGAAGAACGCCGGCACCGGGAAGTGGTGCACCGCGGCGTCGAACGCGACCCGAAGCTCGAGATGAGGTCGCTGGCGTACTCGATGCCGCTCGTGCGGGTGTTGGCCGCCCCGTTGAGCTGGACCACCGAGCTGCCCCGGGTCGGCTTGTGCTGCAGGTTCCGGCTCACCGCCGCGAGGGTGGTGCCCCAGGCGACGCCCATGACCATGTCGGAGTCGAACCACGACGCGAGCAGGCGTGCGGACGTGAGCGCGACGACCTCGAGCCGGTCGATCGTGCGCGGCCGAGTCCGGCACGGGCACGACGTAGGCGGAGATGCCGAACCGTGCCCCCAGGCCCTGCCCGAGCCCGGGCGCGCGGGTGCTCGCCGGGCGCAGGGTGATCTCGACGAGGCCGGTGTCGCGCGCCCGCTTGATCAGCCGCGACACCGTCGACCGGGAGGTGCCGAGGTGCCGGGCGATGACCTCCATCTTCATGTCCTGCAGGTAGTACATCGACGCCGCGCGCAGGACGTCGCTGCTCGCGTGTCCTCGGCCATGTCAGCCCTTCGTGGTGCACATCCGTGCACCTTGCTTGCGCGTCCGTTCGTGTGGTGAGAACCATAGGCCCTGTCGCACGGGCTCGACAGGACGACGGGGTCCCGGAGAGCCGTGGCGGCCAGGGAGCGGCCCGTCCGGGGCCGACCGGCGAGGAGGACACGGTGAAGACAGCGGCACTGACGGCGCAGGCTCGCAGCCGGGCGCTCGAGACCCTGGAGGGCAGCACGACCTCGGGGCACGAGCTCGACGTCCTGGTGATCGGCGGCGGCGTCACCGGCGCCGGCATCGCGCTGGACGCGGTGACCCGCGGCCTCAAGGTCGGGATCGTCGAGGCCCAGGACTGGGCGCAGCGGCACCTCCAGCCGGTCGAGCAAGCTCGTCCACGGCGGCCTGCGCTACCTGCAGATGCTGGACTTCCACCTCGTCCGCGAGGCCCTGACCGAGCGCGACCTGCTCATCGAGACGTCTCGCCCCGCACCTGGTCCGGCCGGTGCTCGTTCCTGTACCCGCTCGAGCACCGTGTGTGGGAGCGCGCCTACGTCGGCGCCGGCGTCGCGCTGTACGACACGCTCGCGAGCGTCGAACGGCCGTCGCCGGGCGATGCCGATCCACCGGCACGTGACGCCGCCGCGGCCTGGAGAAGCTCTTCCCCGACCTGCGGCACGACGCCGCCATCGGCGCCGTCCGCTACTGGGACGCCAGCGTCGACGACGCGCGCCTGGTCTCCACGATCGTCCGGACCGCGGTCGCGTACGGCGCGCACGCCGCCTCCCGCACCCAGGTCGTCGGCATGACCGACGACCGAGGGCGGGACGCGTCGACCGGCGCGACGGTCGAGGACCTCGAGACCGGCCGGCACCTTCGACGTCCGGGCCCGTCAGGTCATCAACGCGACCGGCGTGTGGACCGAGGAGACCGAGTCCCTCGCCGGGCGCCGACGGCGGCCTGCAGGTCCTGGCGTCCAAGGGCATCCACATCGTCGTCCCGCGGGACCGGATCGCCGGCGACGTCGGCCTGATCCTGCAGACCGAGAAGTCGCGTGCTGTTCATCATCCCGTGGTCGCGGTACTGGGTCATCGGGACCACCGACACCGCCTGGCACCAGGACCTCGCCCACCCCGTCGCGAACGCGGCGGACATCGAGTACGTCCTCGACCACGCCAACGCCGTGCTGGCCCGGCCGCTCAGCCGCGAGGACGTCATCGGCACCTGGGCGGGCCTGCGCCCGCTGCTGCAGCCCGGGCACCAAGGAGGGGACGTCGTCGGCCAAGGTGTCGCGCGAGCACACCACCGCCTCCCCGACCCCGGGCCTGACCGTCATCGCCGGCGGCAAGCTCACGACCTACCGGGTGATGGCCAAGGACGCCGTCGACTTCGCCATCGGCGGGCGCGCGCACAGCGCTGCCGTCGATCACGGACGACGATCCCGCTCGCCGGGCGCCGCGGGCCTGCAGGTGCTGCAGCGCGCAGGCGCCGACGATCGCGGCCGCCGGTACGGCTGGTCGCGCGCCGATGCTCGACCACCTGCTGCACCGGTACGGCGCGATGCTCGACCGAGCTCGTCGAGCTGGTCGACGCCGACCCGACCTCGGCCAGCCGCGTGACCGGCGCCCCGGCCTACCTGCGCGCCGAGATCGCCGTACGCGCGTCACGCCACGAGGGCGCGCTCCACCTCGAGGACGTGCATGATGCACCGCACCCGGCTCAACTACGAGATCAGGCGACCGCGGCCTGGCTGCCCTGCGAGGAGATCGCGCGACATCGTCGGCGCCGCTGCTGGGCTGGGACGCGCGCGACGCGCGAGCCGAGGAGGTCGCGGCCTACACCGCGCGGGCCGAGGCCGAGGCCGCCGCCGAGCACGAGCCCGACGACGAGTCCGCGCAGCGCGCCCGCCTGCGCGCCACCGACATCACGCCGCTGCGCGAGGTCGCCGAGCGCTGTGTGACGAGACCCCGGCCGGCGCACCGATGCGTCCGCCGGCACCGCACCGGGCTGACCGTCCCGGTGCGGACGTGACAAGGACGTCCCGTCAACACCATCTGAGAGGTCAACGTGGCAGAGGTCTTTCTTTCCGAGGTCATCGGCACGGGGCTGCTGCTCCTGCTCGGTGCCGGCGTCGTCGCCAACGTCATCCTGCCGAAGACCAAGGGCTTCGACGGCGGCTGGCTGCTGATCAACTTCGGCTGGGGCCTGGCGGTCTTCGCCGGCGTGTTCGCCGCGTACCGAGTCCGGCGCCCACCTCAACCCCGCGGTGACGCTCGGCCTGCTCGCCAACGGCGCCGAGCAGTACGCCGAGGGCGTCGCCGTCACGTGCAGCGATGCGACGCTCGTCTACCTCGCCGGCGCAGCTCGTCGGCGCCTTCCTCGGCGCCGTGCTCGCCTTCCTCGCCTACAAGCACCACTTCGACGAGGACGCCGACCCGGCGGTCAAGCTCGGCGTGTTCTCCACCGGCCCGGAGATCCGGTCCTACACGTGGAACTTCGTCACCGAGGTCATCGGCACGTTCGTGCTGGTCTATCGTGATCCTGCAGTTCGGCAACACGCCGCACGAGCTGGGCCCGCTCGCCGTCGCCCTGCTCGTCGTCGGGATCGGCGCGAGCCTCGGCGGCCCCACCGGCTACGCCATCAACCCGGCGCGTGACCTCGGCCCGCGCATCGCGCACTTCGTCCTGCCGATCAAGGGCAAGGGCTCCAGCGACTGGGGCTACTCCTGGGTCCCGGTCGTCGGACCGATCGTCGGCGGCGTCCTCGCCGGCCTCGCCGCGGCGGCCGATCGGCTGACCACCCGACCCCCGCCGCCGACCGCCGCGACGACCCTCGCCGATGCACCTCGACCGACAGCGTCCGCCACACACCGAGGAAGGTCAACACCATGGCTGACTACGTCCTCGCGATCGACCAGGGCACCACGAGCACCCGGGCGATCGTCTTCGACCACTCCGGGCTCATCGTGCGAGTCCGGCCAGCTCGAGCACGAGCAGATCTTCCCGAAGGCCGGCTGGGTCGAGCACGACGCCGGACGAGATCTGGCGCAACACCCGCGAGGTCGTCGGCCTCGCGCTGACCCGCGCGCAACCTCGACCTACCGCGACATCGTCGCCGTCGGCATCACCAACCAGCGCGAGACCGCGGTGGTCTGGGACACGACGACCGGCAAGCCGGTCTACAACGCGATCGTCTGGCAGGACACCCGCACCCAGAAGATCGTCGACGAGCTCGGCGCGCTCGGCGGCGGTGCCGACCGCTACAAGGACCGACGTCGGCCTGCCGCTGGCGACCTACTTCTCCGGCCCCAAGGTCAAGTGGATCCTCGACAACGTCGACGGCGCCCGCGAGACGGCCGAGCGCGGCGACCTGCTGTTCGGCAACACCGACGCCTGGGTGCTGTGGAACATGACCGGCGGCGACGGACGGCGGCGTCCACGTCACCGACGTCGACCAACGCCTCGCGCACGATGCTCATGGACCTCGACACGCTCGTCCTGGAACGAGGAGATCGCCGGCGAGATGGGCATCCCGCTGTCGATGCTGCCCGAGATCCGGTCGTCCTCCGAGGTCTACGGCAAGGGCCGCGAGGGCGGGATGGTCCCCGGCGTGCCGATCGCCGGGCATCCTCGGCGACCAGCAGGCGGCGACGTTCGGCCAGGCGTGCTTCGAGGTCGGCAACGCCAAGAACACCTACGGCACCGGCAACTTCATGCTGCTCAACACCGGGACCGAGCCGATCCCGTCCAAGAACGGCCTGCTCACCACGGTCTGCTACAAGATCGGCGACCAGCCGACCGTGTACGCGCTCGAGGGCTCGATCGCCGTCACCGGGTCGCTGGTCCAGTGGCTGCGGGACAACCTCGGCCTGATCTCGTCCGCCCCGGAGATCGAAGCGGCTGGCCGCCACGGTCGAGGACAACGGCGGCGCGTACTTCGTGCCGGCGTTCTCCGGCCTGTTCGCGCCGTACTGGCGGTCCGACGCGCGCGGCGCGCTCGTCGGACTGACCCGGTACGTCAACAAGGGCCACATCGCCCGCGCCGTCCTCGAGGCGACGGCGTTCCAGACCCGCGAGGTGCTGGACGCGATGAACGCCGACTCCGGCGTCGACCTCACCGAGCTCAAGGTCGACGGCGGCATGGTCGCCAACGAGCTCCTCATGCAGTTCCAGGCCGACATCCTCGGCGTCCCGGTCATCCGGCCGAAGGTCGCCGAGACGACGGCGCTCGGCGCGGCCTACGCCGCGGGCATCGCCGTCGGCTTCTGGAACGGCGAGCAGGACGTCATCGACAACTGGGCCGAGGACAAGCGCTGGGAGCCGTCGATGGACGACGCCGAGCGCGACCGCCAGTACCGGCTGTGGAAGAAGGCCGTGACGAAGACCTTCGACTGGATCGACGACGACGTGAAGTAGCCGGTCCGCCGGTCCCGCGACGCCGACGGCGCCCGTCCCCTGGTGGGGCGGGCGCCGTCGTGCGTGGCGTGCCGCGCGTCAGCGGTCGACGCGGGCGCCGCCGCCGCCGGCCAGCTTGAGGACCTCGGCCTTGGTGACCATCGAGGTGTCGCCGGGGGTGGTCATCGCCAGCGCGCCGTGGGCGGCGCCGTACTCGACGGCCGTCTGCAGCGGCTGGCCGTCGAGCAGGCCGTAGATGCAGGCCCGGAGGCGAAGGAGTCGCCGCCGCCGACGCGGTCGAGGATCTCCAGGCCGCTCACGGTGCGTCGCCTGCACGACGCCGGTCGTCGCGCGACCAGGCGATGGCGCCCCAGTCGTTGATGGTCGCGGTGTGCACCGTGCGCAGCGTGGTCGCGATGACCTTGAAGTTCGGGAACTCCGCCGCGGCCGTCTCGATCATCGGCGTCGAAGGCGTCGACCTCGAGCGCGGACGAGGTTCTCGTCGACGCCCTCGACCTCGAAGCCGAGCGAGGCGGTGAAGTCCTCCTCGTTGCCGATCATCACGTCGACGTACCGGCGCGATCTCGCGGTTGACCTCCTGCGCCTTGGCCTGGCCGCCGATGGCCTTCCACAGGGACGGGCGGTAGTTGAGGTCGTAGGAGACGATGGTGCCGTGCTCGCTTGGCCGCCTTCACGGCCTCGATGACGGTCTCGCGCCGTGCGTCTCGGAGAGCGCCGCGAAGATGCCGCCGGTGTGGAACCAGCGCACGCCGAGCTCGCCGAAGATGTGGTCCCAGTCGACGTCGCCGGGCTTGAGCTGCGAGGCGGCGGTGTTGCCGCGGTCGGAGATGCCGACGGCGCCGCGCACGCCGAAGCCGCGCTCGGTGAAGTTCAGGCCGTTGCGGACGTTGCGGCCGATGCCGTCGTACGGCACCCACTGGATGAAGTGGGTGTCGACGCCGCCCTGCAGGATGAAGTCCTCGACGAGCCGGCCGATCTCGTTGTCGGCGAACGCGGTGACGACGGCGCCGCGCAGGCCGAAGCACCGGCGCAGGCCGCGGGCGACGTTGTACTCGCCGCCGCCCTCCCACGCCTGGAACGTGCGGGCGGTGCGGATGCGGCCCTCGCCGGGGTCGAGGCGGAGCATGACTTCGCCGAGCGAGACCACGTCGTAGCGGCACTCGGCGGCGGGACGCAGCTCCAGCGGGAGGGCGGTCGTGGTCGGTTCGGTCATCGTCGGGTGTCCTCGGGGGATGTCGGGCGGTGTCGGGCGAGCGGGTGGGGCGAGCGAGCTGCGACGCCGGGTGCACCGGAGCGGTGGCGCGGCGTGCGGTGGCGGCAGTGCCGGCGGGTCAGCGGTGGGTCGCGGCCAGGGCGACGGCGTCGGCGGTGAGGGCGCGGATGCCGTCGAAGTCGCCGGCCGTGACGCGGTCGCGCGGGACCATCCAGGAGCCGCCGACGGCGGCGACCGAGGCGATGCCCAGGTAGTCGTGCGAGGTTCTTCGGGCCGACGCCGCCGGTGGGGACGAACGACACGCCACCGAAGGGCGCGGCGAGCGCGGCGATCGCGGGCGCGCCGCCGGACGTCCCGGCGGGGAAGAACTTCACGGTCGTCAGGCCGAGCTCGAGGGCGGCCTGGATCTCGGTCGCGGTCACGGCACCCGGCAGCGCGAGCACGCCGTGCTCCTGGCACCGCTCGACGACGGCGCGGCTCAGGCCCGGCGACACGACGTAGCTCGCGCCGGCGGCGACCGCCTGGTCGACCTGCTCGGCGGTGAGCACGGTGCCCGCGCCGACGAGGATGTCGCCGCGCGCGGCCATCGCGCGGATCGAGTCCGGGGCCGCCGCGGTCCGGAAGGTCACCTCGGCGACGGGCAGCCCGCCGGCCACGAGCGCGCCGGCGAGGCGGTCGGCGTCGTGCGGCGTCGTCGAGCACGACGACGGGGACGAGGCGCGCAGCGCGCAGGGATGGAGAGGACGTCCATGGGGTTCCGTTCCGCTGGGTGAAATGCAGATGTCGCGTGTCGGAACCCAGAGTGCTCATCACGGGACGCGGCGAGACGGCAGACCCGGCCCGTTACGCGGCAGGTGGAGACCGGCAGGCAGCAGCGCCGGGAGCACCTCGCGGATCTGCGCGTGCAAGGTCACCACCCGGGACGGCGTCATCCGCTCGGCCGGAGCGGTGACGCTCACCGCCGCGATCGCCGCACCCGACCGCAGGAGCGGGACGGCGACGCAGCTGATGCCCACCTCGTTCTCCTGGTCCTCGGTCGCGTAGCCCTGGCTACGCGCCCGCTCGAGGATCTCCCACACGTGCTCGACGTCGACGCCCGCGTCCTCCCCCGCCGCCCGGACGTAGCCGGCGAGGGCGGACCGGTCCGTCCCGCGGAAGGCGAGCAGCGCACGGCCGAGCGCCGTGGTGACCGCGGGGCTCCGCCGACCGATCGCCGACCACACGCGGACCGACCGGTCGGGCTCGACCTTGTCGAGGTAGACGACGTGCGTCCCGGAGAGCACCCCGAGGTGCACGAGCTCGTCGGCGACGCCGCAGAGCGCGACCAGCGCGGAGTGCAGGAGGACCGGGAGGTTCTCGTCCCCGAGGAAGTCGTCCGACAGCTGGGTGGCCGCCGTCCCGAGCGCGTAGGACCCGGTTGCCGGGTCCTGGGTGACGAACCCGCGGAACCGCAGCGCGGCCAGTCCCCGGTGCACCGTGGACTTGTGGAGCCCGAGGGCCGCGGCGAGCTCGGCCAACGACAGGCCGCGCGCTCCCGCGCGCGCCAGCACCTGCAGGGTCAGCAGGGCGCGGTCGACGCTCTCGACCGGTGACGTGCCGGCCCCGGACGGCTCCGCCATCGCGTGGTCTCCTCTGGGTGCTCGACGGCCAGCGTAGGCGCGGCGCGGGGATGCCCGCCGGGCTCCGACCGCCGGGGGCCGGTGCGCGCCTCTGGGAGGATCGGGACGTGTCCCTCCCCCTCGCGACCCCGTCCGGCGCGCTCGCGCACCGCGGGGCGCGCGGACCGCGGTCCCGGGCACATCGGTCCCCGTCGATGGGCCGCTGATGGGTGCGGTGGTCGCGGCCCTCGGGACGATGGCGTCGATCGGCGTCGCCGGCTGGGTCATCGGGCGCTACCGGCTGCTCGGGGTGGGCGCCGAGCGGGTGATCGCCCGGACCGTGTTCGCCGTCGCGACCCCGTCGCTGCTGCTGGTGACGATCGCCCGCGCCGACCTGCACCTGCTGCTGTCCCGGACCGCGCTGGTCTCGGTGCTGAGCACGCTGCTGGTCGCCGGGGTCGCGCTCGCGGTGACCCGCGGGCTGTGGCACCTGGGCGGCGGGCGAGGCGACGGTCGTCACCCTGGCGTCGTCGTACGTCAACGCGGGAAACCTCGGGCTGCCGCTCGCGGTGTACCTGCTCGGGGACGCGACCGCGGTCGTGCCGACGCTGCTGTTCCAGCTGCTCGTCCTGGCACCGATCGCCTTCACGGTCCTCGACTCGCGGCGGTCCGCGACCGCCGACGACGGCGCACCGGGGACGCCGTCGGGAGCGACCGCCGTCCCGCCAGGCAGGGCGACCGGCGAGGCGACGGGGGCGGGCGGCGGGGCGGCGGCCGGCGCCGCGGCCGTCCCGCCCGGGTCCACGGGCGTGCTCGGCCGGACGCTGCGGAACCCGATCATCATCGGCACCCTCAGCGGGCTGGCGCTGTCCGCGCTGCCCTGGGACGTCCCCGACGTCGTCCTGGAGCCGTTCCGGCTGGTCGGCGCCGCGGCCGCGCCGCTGGCCCTGCTGACGTTCGGGATGTCGCTCACCGTGCCCCGGACGGGTGGCGAGCGTCGCGTCGGCCGCGAGCTGCTGCTCGCCGTCGGGCTGCGGTCCGTCGTGCACCCGGCACTCGCGGCGGGGCTCGGGCGTGCGCTCGGGCTCGAGGGCACGGCGATGCTCGCCGTGGTGACGATGGCGGCGCTGCCCACGGCCCAGAACGTGCTGGTGTACGCCCTGCAGTACGGGCGTGGCCAGGCGGTCGCGCGCGACGCCGGCCTGGTCACGACCCTGCTCTCCCTGCCGGTGATGCTCGTCATCGCGGCCGTGCTCGCCTGACCGGCTCGCCGAAGCGACGCCGCCGGACCCCCGCCCGGACGCCGTCCGGCACCAGGCGCGGCACCCGGCCGGACGGCTCAGCGCAACGCCGGGTACGCCGCCTGGGGCAGCCGGTAGGCGAGGTCGACCGCGGTCTCGACCGCCTCGTCGAGGTCGAGCCGGTGCTCGGCGACGAGGCGCGCGAGGAAGCCGGCGTCGATCCGGCGCGCGAGGTCGTGGCGGGCCGGGATGGAGAAGAAGGCCCGGGTGTCGTCGACGAACCCGGTGGTGTTGTAGAAGCCCGCGCTGTCCGTGACGGCCTCGCGGTAGCGGCGCATGCCGTCCGGCGAGTCGAGGAACCACCACGGCGCGCCGAGCTTCATGGCCGGGTAGACGCCGGCGAGCGGCGCGAGCTCGCGGGCGAAGACCGTCTCGTCGACCGTGAAGACGACGAGCCGCAGATCGGGGTGGTGGCCGAACGCCTCCAGCACCGGTCGCAGGCTCCGGGAGTACTCCGTGGGGACGGGGATGTCGTAGCCGACGTCGGCGCCCGCGGGCGGCGAGCACGTCGGCGCTGTGGTCACGCAGCACGCCCGGGTGGACCTGCATCGTCAGGCCGTCCTCGGTCGACATCCGGGCCATCTCGAACAGCATGCTGCCGCTGAACGCCGCCGCCTCGGCCGCCGTCGCCTCGCCGCGCAGCGCGGCCGCGAAGACGCGGGCCGCCTCGTCGGACGTCAGCGGCGTGGTGTCGGTGGCGAGGTGACCGTGGTCGGTCGCACGTGCCCCGGCGGCGACGAAGGCCCGCCGACGACGCCGCAGCGCCTCGAGGTAGGCCGGGTAGGAGTCGACCTCGAGGTCGGCGCGCTCGGCCAGGAGCGCGACGTCGTCGCGGCCAGCCCGGCCGGTCCGGGTGCAGGAGGGAGTCGGGGCGGAACGTCGGCACGACCCGCTCGCCCCAGCCGCGCTCCGCCAGCGCCGCGTGGTCGGCGAGGGTCGCGGTCGCCGGGTCGGTGGTGGCGAGGATCTCCAGGTCGAACCGGTCGAAGAGCGCCAGCGGCCGGTAGTCGTCGGTGGCGAGCTTCGCGACGATCGCGTCGTAGAGGTCGTCGGCGGTCTCGGCGGACGGGCGCACCTCCAGGCCGAACACCTCGACGAACACGTGCTCGAGCCAGAAGCGGGTCGGGGTGCCGCGGTACAGCTTCCAGTGCGCGCAGAACGTCCGCCAGATGGCGCGGGGGTCGCTCTGGACCGGTCCACCGTCCCGACGTGGCACCCCCAGAGCGTCGTGCGGGACGCCCTGGGACACGATCATCCGGACGAGGTAGTGGTCCGGGACGACGAACACCTCGGCCGGGTCACCGAAGTGCGCGTTCGCGTTCAGCATCGCGGCGTCGACGTGCCCGTGCATGGAGACGATCGGCAGGTCGCGGGTCTCGGCGAACACGGTGCGGGCGAGGTCGCGGGTCGACCGCGTCCGCCGGCAGCGCACGGTCCGGGTGCAGCGACCACGGGGCTCGAGGACGGATCGGTCACGTCGGACCTCCTCGGTGAGACGCCCTGAAACAGGGACGGAGCACGAGTGTGGCGTACCCGTGCGCTCGGGACAAGGCTTTCCCGCCCATCGAAGGCGCTGCTTGTTCCATCGGGATGCACCGTGGTGCAATGCGTGTTTCACGCAGCGGTCGACCGACCGCACGGCATCGGACGACGCTGCGCCGGGCCCCGCGCACCGCACAGCACCGCAGCACCGCAGCACGGCACCGCAGCACCGCACCGCACGACGAGGGAGGTCCGCCGGGTGGTCAGCCTCCGCGACGTCGCCCGGGCGGCCGGCGTCTCGCCGGCGACCGCGTCGCGAGCGCTCGCGGACCCGGGCGGGGTCGCCACCGAGCGCCGGGAGCGCGTGCTGCGCGCCGCCGAGCGGCTCGGCTACCGGACCGGGCGCGACCCGGGCCCTCGGGCGGCCCGCCGGTTCGGGGTCATCGTCCCCGACATCGAGAACCCGTTCTTCTCCGGTGTCGTCAAGGGCATCCAGCACCGCGCGCGGGCGGCCGGACTGACCGTGTTCGTGGCCGACGCCGAGGAGGACCCGCAGCTCGAGGCCGAGCTCGTCCGGCACCTCGCGCCCGACGTCGAGGGCCTCATCCTCTGCTCGCCGCGCATGTCCGAGCGCGCGCTGGCCGACCTCCCGGACGGGGTGGACGTCCTCCTGCTCAACCGGGAGGCGCCGTCGCTGCGCGCGGTGACTGTCGACAACGCGGACGGCATCCGGCAGGCGCTCGGGCACGTGCACGCCCTGGGCCATCGCCGGATCGCCTACGCCGGCGGACCGGTCGACTCGTGGTCCGACGCCGAGCGGCGACGCGCCCTGCGTGCGGCGGCGGAGGCGCTGCGCGACGTCGACCTCGTCGATCTCGGGCACTTCGCGGCGGTGTTCGCCGGCGGCGTGGCCGCGGCCGACCTCGTCCTGGCGAGCGGAGCCACGGCGGTACTGGCGCACAACGACCTCGTGGCCCTCGGCATCCTGGACCGGCTCCGGCTGCGCGGTGTCGACGTCCCGGGGCAGGTGTCCGTCGTGGGGTTCGACGACGTCCCGGCCGCCACCCAGGTGTCGCCCGCGCTGACCACGGTCGCGATCCCGCTGCGGCTCCTGGGCCGCATCGCCGTCGACACCCTGCTGGAAGCCGCCGCCGGACGTGACGCCCTCGCACGTGGCGGCCCGCCGGACGACGTCCCGGGGCCCGCCGACGACCGGGCGGTCCGGCGGACGGCCGTCTCGCTCGTCGTGCGCGCCTCCACCGGCCCGCGTGCGCCGTCGTCCGAGAGCGCCTCGACGCCGTCGCCCGCGATGCTGTCCGCACCCCCGGACCCGACCGACGCCACCGCTCCTCCCACCCCGACGACGAAGGACTCCCGCCGATGACCTCCCCGGACCCGCTGCCCCGCCTGTCCCTGTCCACGCTCGACGCCGTCGGCGCGGCGGTCCAGCGCCCGTCCGTCGACCCGCGCAGCACCACGGTCGGCGTCGTGCACCTCGGCGTGGGCGCGTTCCACCGGGCGCACCAGGCGGTGTTCACCGAGGAGGCCGCGGCCGCCGCGGGCGAGGGCCACTGGGGGATCCTCGGCGTGACCGGGCGCAGCCCCCGGGTCGCGGAGCAGCTCGCCCCGCAGGACGGCCTCTACGGCGTCCTGACCAAGGGCCGCACGACGACGTCGCTGCGGGTCATCGGCTCGATGCGCGGTGCCGCCGCGCTCGGCACCGAGTCCGAGCGGGTGCTGGGGGCGATCGCCGCGCCGACGACCCACGTCGTCTCGTCGACGGTCTCGGAGAAGGGATACCGGCGCAGCGCGTCCGGGGGCCCGGACGTCGCGCACCCCGAGCTCGCGGCCGACGTCGCCGCACTGACCGCCGAGCTCACCGGCGGGTCGACGAGCCAGGCGGCGCAGACCCCGGTCGGCGCCCTGGTGCGCGGACTGGCCCGCCGGCACCGCGACCACGGCGCGCCGCTCACGGTCGTGTGCTGCGACAACATGATGGACAACGGCCGGGTCGTCGAGCGGCTCGTGCACGGCATCGTCGACGCCGTCCCGGGGCGCGAGGCCGCCGGACTGCGGGTCTGGATCCAGGACCACGTCCGCTTCCCGGTGACGATGGTCGACCGGATCACGCCCGCCACCACCGACGCGCACCGCGCCGAGGCCCGGGCCCTGTCCGGCGTGCGGGACGAGGCGCTCGTCGTCGCCGAGCCGTTCCTCCAGTGGGTCATCGAGGACCTGTTCGCCGGGCCCCGGCCCCGCTGGGACCTCGTCCCCGGCGCGACGATCACGGACGACGTCGCCCCGTACGAGCGCGCGAAGCTCCGGATGCTCAACGGCACCCACTCCGCGGTCGCCTACCTCGGAGCCCTGCGGGGTCTGCGGCTCATCGACGAGGCGGTCACCGACCCGGAGATCGGGGAGCTCGCGCGGCGCCTGCTCGACGACGACGTCATCCCGACCCTCACCCCGCCCGGCGACCTCGACCTCCACCGGTACCGCGACGACATCCTCGAGCGCTTCGCGAACCCGAGCACGGGCTACACGACGCAGCAGGTGGCCGGCGACGGGTCGCAGAAGGTCCCGATCCGGCTGCTGTCGACGATCGCCGACCGGCTGGCCGCCGGCGCGATGCCCGCGGCCGCGACCCGGGCGGTGGCCGCATGGCTCGTGTTCGTCGCGCGCGGCCGGGACGTGACCGGCGCCGCGCTGCCGCTCGACGACCCGTTCGCGGACCGGCTCCGGGAGGCGGCCACCGGGTCCGACGCGGGGCTCGCCGACCGGATGCTCGGACTCGCCGACGTGTTCCCGGAGTCCGTCCGTGAGCACGACGGGTTCCGCTCCGCACTGCGCACCGAGGTCGCGGACCTGCTCGCGGCGGTGCCGGGGAGGTGACTCCGACGGACGCCGGCTGACGGCCGGGCGGACGCCGGTCGGGCGGACGTCGTGGTCAGCCAGCGTCCGTGCCCGGCCCGTGGCGCACGACGTCGGCCTGCTCCCCAGCCGGTCGGAGGTCGCCCCGGGGCGCGAGCACCTGGATCACGATCGCGGCGCCGACGAGCGCCGCGGCGGCCGGGAACACCGGGGGCGGTCACGAGGGCCTGGACGCTGCTGACCAGACCGAGCCCCACGTCGGCGTTCGCACCGGCACCCTCGGTGTGATCGCCATGAGGAGCTGAGCTCCGTCGACCAGCAGGACCGCTCCGAGGACCGCCGACGCGACGGCCCACCGGAGGCACGTCTTCGCACTCGGGTGCACGGGGCAGCCTCCTCGCGTCACGGCACCGACCGCCGATCGGCGTCGGCCCATCGAACAGCCGCGCGGCATCGGGTGGCCGCGAACCGGAGCCGGGGCCGCCCCTGCTTCCGCGCCGGACGCGTCCCTAGGTGACGGTGCCGAGCTGCCAGGGGATGAACTCGTCCTGGCCGAGGTCGAGCTCCTCGCTGACCGTGGTCTCGCCGGAGGCGACGGCGATGATCCGCTCGAAGATCTCGTCGCCGACCTGCGGGACGGTCGCCGTCGCCGTCCACGATCCGGCCGCAGTCCAGGTCCATGTCCTCGGACATCCGCTCGTACATCTCGGTGTTCGTCGCGAGCTTGAGCACCGGCGTCGGCCGGCCGCCCAGGACCGACCCGCGTCCGGTGGTGAAGCACACGACCGTCGCGCCGCCGGCGATGATCCCGGTCACCGACACCGGGTCGTACCCGGGGGTGTCCATGAACACCATGCCCCGGGTCGGTCGACCGGCTCGGCGTACTCGTACCACGTCGGCCAGGTCCGCCTGACCGGCCTTGGCGACCGCGCCGAGGGACTTCTCCAGGATCGTCGTCAGCCCGCCGGCCTTGTTGCCCGGCGAGGGGTTGTTGTCCAGGCTGCCGCCGCCCGCGCGGGCGTAGTCCAGCCACCAGTCGATCCGGTCCAGCAGCTTGCGGCCGACCTCCTCGGACACCGCCCGGCGGGTCAGCAGGTGCTCGGCACCGAACACCTCCGGCGTCTCGGCCAGGATCGACGTCCCACCGGCGGCGACCAGCCGGTCCGACGCGTGCCCCAGCGCCGGGTTGGCGGTGATGCCCGAGTACCCGTCCGAGCCGCCGCAGTTCAGCCCGAGCACGAGCTCGCTGACCGGCGCCGGCGCCCGGCGGCGCGCGTCGAGCACCGGCAGCATCGCGGTGATCCGGGCGATGCCCTCCTTCACCGTCGCCCGGATCCCGCCGGTCTCCTGGATCGTCAGCGTCTCGACCAGGGTGTCGGCGGGCAGGTCCAGCCCGTCGACCAGCGAGGTGACCGGAACCATCTCGCAGCCCAGCCCGAGCACCAGGACCCCGCCGACGTTCGGGTGCCGGGCGTAGCCGCGCAGCGTCCGGACGCAGCATGTTCGAGCCCTCGCTGCCCGGCACGAGCCCGCATCCCGAGCCGTGGGTGAGCGCGACGACGCCGTCGACGTTCTCGAAGGCGTCCAGCGCCATGCCGGAGAAGTGCTGGGCGATCATCTTCGCGGTCGACGCCGAGCAGTTCACCGACGTCAGGACCGCGATGTAGTTGCGGGTCCCCACCCGGCCGTCGGCCCGGTGGTAGCCCAGGAACGTCCGGGCGGCGTCCGCGGGTGAGGCCGGCAGCTCCCGGCGCGAGGTGCCGAACTCGTACGCGCGCGCGGAGTCGTCCATGCCGACGTTGTGGCTGTGCACGTGGTCGCCCGGGGCGATGTCGACCGTCGCCCGCCCGATCGACTGCCCGTACTTGTGCACCGGTGCGCCCGCGGCGACCGGCCGGACCGCGAGCTTGTGGCTGCGCGGCACGTCGCCGGCCAGCACCACCTCACCCGTCGCGGTCCGCACCCGCGTCCCGGCCGCCAGCTCACGGGTCGTGACCGCGACGTCGTCGTCGGGGCGCAGCAGCAGCGCGACGTCGTCCAGGCCGAGGACGTCGCCGGTGGTCGCAGTCATGATCGGGTCCTTCGTCGGGTGCGGTCGTGCGGGCTGGTCGGTCACTTGATGCCGGTGGTCGCGATGCCCTTGATGAGGGAGCGCTGACCGAAGGCGAAGGCCAGGAACACCGGCACCAGGGAGACGAGCGACATCGCGACCAACGGGCCGAAGCTCGCCGACCCCTGCGAGCCGACGACGTCGCGGAGCGCGAGCGGCACCGTCCAGGCGTCCGGGGTGCTCAGGTAGAGGAGCGCACCGAAGAAGTCGCTGCAGGTCCAGACGAACGTGACGATCGCCGTGGTGGCCAGGGCCGGTGTCATGAGCGGCAGCATGATCTGGAAGAATATCCGAGCAGGGGTTCGACATGGGCTAGGCGTCCGCCATGGCTCCTGCTCGTGATCATCGCCGGCTTCACGGCACTCAACTTCATCGCCTCGAACGCGATGGTCCGTCCGACGGAGCGAAGGAGCCCCCGGATGCAGCGAGGGTCCGGCCGCCGTCCGCAGATCACCGACGTCGCCACGAGTGCGGGCGTCTGCGTGTCGACGGTCTCGCGGGTGATGAACGGGAACGCCACGGTCGCGCCCGATCTCGCCGAGCGGGTCCGGGTCGCCGCCCCGGAGCTCGGCTACCAGGCGAGCCCCGCCGCGCGGGGGCTGGCGCTCGGGCGCACGCGAACCGTCGCCGTCGTCGTCCCGGACCTGACCAACCCCGGCTTCCAGGACAGCCTGCGCGCGATCACGGCCGCCGCCGCCCGGGACGGCTACCGGGTGCTCGTCGCAGACACCGCCGACTACCGGTCGGGGATCATCGAGCTGGCGCGCCACCTCCACGGGCTCGGGCACCGCCGCATGGCGTACCTCGCCGGCCCCGACGTCGGCACCTCGAACCGCCTCCGACTGGCGGGTATCGCCGAGTTCCTCCGCACGCACCCGGACACGTCGGTGGAGGTCCTCCCGGGTGGGAGCGGGTTCGCCGACGGACACGCCGCCGGGTCCGCGGTCCGGGCGACCGGCGCGACCGGTGTCCTCGCCTCCAACGACCTCGTCGCGATGGGGCTGCTCAGCGCCCTGCACGAGGCCGGGGTCCAGGTGCCCCCGGCGGTGACCGTCACGGGCTTCGACGACATCCCGTCCGCCCGGTACACCACTCCCCCGCTCACGACGGCCTCGGTGCCGACCTCCGTGCCCGGTGAGGAGGCGTGGCGCCGGTTGCGGTCCGTGCTCGCCGGGGAGCCCCCGGCTCCGGACCTCTCCCTCCACCCGCGGCTGCAGGCGCGAGCCAGCACCGGACCACCGCCGGTCGCGCCCGCCGTCGCGACGACGACCGAGGGGACCGCACGGAGGACGAGGACGGCGCGGACCCGCGCCGCGACGCTGACCAGAGAGGGTGCTCCGTGACCGAGCCGACGTCGACCGCCGAGGATCCCGACACCGCCGTGCTGACGGCTGCGCCCGAGGGCGGCCCGCTCCCCGACCCACTGGCCGGGTACGAGGACTGGCCCGCGTGGGCGCACCGCCGTGCCCGTCGGCGGACCGGGGACCCGCTCGCCGACGGGCTCGCCGAGGTGCTCGGCGTCGGGGAGCCGGCCGGGTCGCCGCCCGAGGTCGTCACCACGGGGCGTCGGCGGGTGGACGGGCTCGTCGTGGAGTCGCTGGAGTGGGAGACCGGGGTCGGGCCCACCACGCGTGCCTGGGTCGTCCGTCCGGACACCGCGGAAGCGCTCCCTGGCGCGCTGGCCCTGCACTGCCACGGCGACGTGAAGTCGGTCGGCGCGGGGCAGATGGTGCCGCTCACGGACGCCTCAGGAGGCGCAGCCGGCGCAGCCGGCGCGACCGGCACCGCCGCGCGGCTCCAGCGCGAGTACTACGGCGGTCGCGCCCCGGCCGCGGAGCTCGCGCGCCGGGGGTTCGTCGTCCTCGCCCACGACGCCTTCTGCTGGGGCAGCCGGCGGTTCCCGCTCGTCCAGCGGACGGCCAAGCTCGCCGGCACGGTCGCCGCCGTCGAGTCGCTGTGGCGCGAGCAGGGCCTCGAGCCGGACGACGACGCCCGCTACGACGCGGTCGCCTCCGCCCACGAGGACACCGTCGCCAAGGCGGCCGGCCTGCTCGGCACCAGCCTGGCGGGCATGGTGGTGCGGGACGACCTCGTCGCGCTCGACGTGCTCGCGGGGCTCGACGGCGTCGACGCGACGCGCCTGGGCGCGTTCGGCTTCTCCGGCGGCGGCGGTCGCTCGGCCCTGCTCGCCGCGCTCGACCCGCGCGTCACCGCGCACGTGGTGACCTGCATGATGGCGACCTTCGACTCGCTCGTGCCGCACTACATCGACGCGCACTCGTGGCTGCTCAACAGCCCCGGCCTGCCCCGCTTCAGCGAGTGGCCGGACCTGCTCGCGCCCCGGGACGGGCGCCGCACGCTCGTCCAGTACGCCGAGCGCGACGCCCTCTTCCCGCCCGCGGGCATGCACGCCGCGCACGACCGGCTGCTCCGGCTGCACGGCGGAGCCGCGAGCTACCGGGGGGCCTTCTGGGACCGCCCGCACGTCTTCGACGCCGGGATGCAGGACGAGGCGTTCACCTTCCTGGGTGAGGCCCTCGGGGGCGCACGGCGGTCCTGACCCGGGCATCCTCGGCGTCTCGTCGACACCTCCGGACCTCGCTGCTCACTCCCAGGAAGCGCCCTTCGAGCGTCGAGGAGCACGCCGCCTTCATGGTCGACCTCGACAAGCAGCGGGTCGACTCAGGCGCCGCGCCGGACGCCTCCTTCTCGGCCCAGCAGGCTCGACGCCACCTGCCCGCCGTCGACGGTGTACGCCGCCGTCAACCGGTGGGCGGCCCGGACAAGTCGATCTCGGTCGACGGGTTCGACCAGCACGACGGCGGCGACGAGCACCACCAGGTCCGCAAGTACGAGCGGCTCGCCGAGCTCTTCGACGGGGCGCCGTCGACCCGTCCCCGGGTGCCGGCGGAGGCCGCCGGGTGACAGCCGGCCTCGCGGGCGGATGACCGCCCGCTCCGGCGCGCCGCCGCGGGGAGACGCCGGACGACCTCCGCGCTCACGGGCGCGGATCGCCGGCGAGCCGCTCACCGGCAGCCGCCGCGTCGGCGTCCGAGAGCCGACCGTCGGCGACCAGGACGCGGAAGTCCCGCGTGACGCGGCCGGCGGCCGGGAGGACGAGCGGCGCGTCCCAGGCGAGCGCCGACCCGATGCCCGGGTACGCCGACACCCGCACGAACCACGGGTCGCGGGCGGACACGCTCGACCCGCTCGCGAGCACGAGGGTGAAGTCGCCGGTGCCGGTCGTCGCCGACCACGCGACCCAGGGCGCGACCCGTCCGTGGACGGCGTCCTCCCCGCGCGCCCCCTCGGTCCGGACGTCGACGTCGGCGCAGTCCGGCAGTCGCCAGAAGAACCCCCCGTAGCCGCCACGATCGCGACCGTTCGACCCCGGCGACCCGAGCGGCAGGTCGACGCCGCGGGCCTCGGCAAGGGTGCTGCTCACGCCGAGCTCCCAGCCGCCGTCCGCCGGCGCCCACGTGAGCGTCCGCTCCTCGGTCAGCAGCACCGCGCCGTCGTGGCCGCGCCAGGCGAGCCGCTCGACGAGTCGGGCGGTCTCCGGCGACCGCTCGAGCCACTCCTCGTGCGTGATCCGGCCGTGGTCGGGACGCCACGCGTACCCGCGACCGGGCAGGTACGTCGGCCCGCCCCACAGGTTGTGCCCGGCGACGTCCTGCACCGCGAGCCCCACCCCGGCGTGCCAGGTGTGGTCCGCGGGCCGCTGCCCGGAGACGGTCACGCCGCCCAGCGTGCGGACCGGGTGCAGGTGCGGGCGCGGGCTGTCCAGGGCGGACGACCCCGCTCCGTCGACGTACCGGGCGACCTCCGTGCCGTCGACCGCGAGGGTCGCCAGGGTGGCGTCGGACGGCGCCCAGGGTGCCCCCAGGGTGGTGAACGTGCGCATCTCGGTGGCCACGCGGTCGCACCACCGCTCGACGTCGCGCACGACGGCGTGCCGGCCGACGTCGTCCGTCCGCCACTCGACCAGGGACTCCGGGACGGGCGCGGGGTCCGGCGCCGTCCGGACCGCCTCGAGCACGCGCATGAACCCGCCCGTCTCTGCCAGCGGCGAGAGCAGGGCAACCCCGGGATCGCGCAGGTGGTCGACGAGGTTGACCAGGAGCGGTGTGCTGCGGCACTGGACGACGCGACGCCCACGGACCCCGTCGAGCTCCACGACGTCCGTCGTGTACCGGAAGGTGATCCGCCCGCGGGTCCCGTGGACGATCACCCGCGGCTCGCGCGCCTCGGCGGCGCACAGCGTGAGGCCCAGCGCGATCGTCGTCCCCCGGGTGGTGAGGATCCGCACGGCCGAGGTGTCGTCCGCCTCGATGTCGTTCGCGTGGAACAGCTCGGTCTCCACGACCGCGACGTCGTCGGCCCGGCTCGAGCCGTCGATCCGGAGGGCCGTCGCGACGGCGTGCGCGAGCGGGTTCGTCACCACGCCGTCGACGACGTCGACGCCGTCCAGCCTCCGCCGCCCCGCCCAGCGGGCGCGTTCGTAGTAGGAGACCGGCCGGACCCAGGCACCGTCGACCCCGATCCCGGTGACGTCCCCGATCTCGCCCTCGGCCAGGGCGGAGGCGATCGTCGCGTAGGCGTCCGAGCCGTTGGACTGGAAGCCGACCTGGCACGTGCGCCCGGTCTCCTGCATGACCTCCAGGAGGCGCTCGTACTCGGCGAACGACGCCGTCGGCGGCTTCTCGAGCAGCACGTCGCAGCCGGCGCGCATCGCCGTGATGGCCAACGGTGCATGGGTCGGGATGGGCGTGGCGAGGGCGATCACGTCCGGCCGATCCGCGCGGAGCAGGGCGTCGAGGTCCGGGAAGTACGGGACGTGCCCGGCGAGCTCGGCGGCCTCCCCGGACAGCGGCCTGACGTCGACAGCGGCCACCAGCCGGGCGCCGTCTCCCGCGGCGAGGTCGTGCAGGGTGCGCAGGTGGACCAGGCCGTAGCCGAGGGCTCCGACGACGGCCAGCCGCACCGGCTCGGGAGAGGTCGGGCCGGCGTGGGGATCCGTTGTCGGCATGCTGGAAAGGGTTTACCGGCACGGGCCGGATGTCAAGGACCGCCCTCCCTCCTGGCTTCGGGCCCCAGGCGGGCGCCGAGGAAGTCGGTCAGCGCGGACGCCAGCTCCCCCGGTGCCTCCTCGGCCATGTGGTGCCCGGAGGCGATCGGATGCCCTCGGACGTCCTCGGCCCAGTCACGCCAGATCGGGACCGGGTCGCCGTGCAGCTCCTCCAGGTCGTCGAACGCCGACCACAGGACGAGCAGCGGCGCCCTGATCCGCCGCCCGGCCGCGCGATCGGCCTCCTCGTCACGGCGATCGACGGTCAGGCCGGCGCGGTAGTCCTCGAGCATGCCGCGCACGACGGCCGGGTCCCGCAGGGTGGAGCGCCACTCGGCATGGTTCTCCGCGCCCATGACGGCGGGATCCCCGCGGTACCAGGCATCCGGGTCCGCAGTGATCACACGCTCGGGCACGTCGGGCTGGGCGTAGAAGAACCAGTGCCACCACTGCGTCGCGAAGCGGACGTCGAGTCGCGCGAGGTGCTCGGTGATCGGGAGGCAGTCCAGCAGTGCAGCCGCCCGGACCACGTCGGGCCGGTCGAGCGCCAGCCGCATGGCGACGTAGCTCCCTCGGTCGTGCCCGACGACCGCGAACCATTCGTGCCCGAGGGCGCGCATCACCGCCAGGAGGTGTCCGGCACTCGCACGCTTGCTGTGCGGCGCGTGGTCCGGCGCCGGCGCCGGCTTCCCCGACCGCCCGTAGCCCGGCAGGTCCGGGCACACGACGGTGAAACCGGCGGAGACGAGCCGCGGCGCGACCGCGTGCCACGTGGACGACGTCCGCGGATGGCCGTGCAGGAGCAGCACGGGCGGCCCCGCACCGCTGTGCCGGACGAACAGGTCCAGACCGTCGCCCGGAACCATCCCCTCGTCGAAGTCCTCGAACACGCCGTCAGCCTGCCCCTAGCCACCCACACGCAGCGACGCGCTCCCGTGCCGGCCGGGTCCGGTCGCCGGTCGCGGCGGGCCCGCCCGCGGGGTCGCGGGCTACCGTCGGCTCCGCGCCCGCCGGCGCCCTGCCGACTCCCTCGACCACCCGGAGGCCCACCCCGTGAGCGAGCACCATGGCCAGATCTTCGACGAGCTGAGCCCGGGTGGCAGCCGCAACCTCGTGGACACGCTGCGGGCGGAGAACACCGGCGCGGTCCTGCTGCTGGCCGGCGCCGTCGTCGCCCTGGCCTGGTCGAACTCACCGTGGCGGGACGCCTACGCCGCGCTGAGCGACGTCGTCGTCGGCCCTGCCGCCTGGCACCTCGACCTCACACTCGCCCAGTGGGCGACGGACGGCCTGCTGGCGATCTTCTTCTTCGTGGTCGGGCTCGAGCTCAAGCGCGAGATGGTGGACGGCCAGCTGCGACGACCGTCGACCGCCGTGGTGCCCATCGTCGCCGCGGTCGGCGGGATGGCCGTGCCGGCGGCGCTCTACGCCGTGGTCAACCTGACCGCGGCGGACGGCAGCCCGGACGGCTGGGCGGTCCCGGTCGCCACGGACATCGCCTTCGCGGTGGCGGTCCTCACCGTGTTCGGCAGCCGGCTGCCCGCCGCGCTGCGCGCCTTCCTCCTCACGCTCGCCGTCGTCGACGACCTGCTCGGCATCGTCGTCATCGCGGTCTTCTACTCCGACGGCCTCCAGCTCGCCTGGCTCGCCGCCGTCGCCGGGGCGGTCGCCCTGTTCGCCGTCGGGGTCCGCCGTGGTGTCCCGGGATGGCTGCTCGTGCCCGTGGCCGTCGCTGCCTGGGCGTTCATGCACGCGTCGGGGGTGCACGCCACGATCGCCGGCGTCGTGCTCGGCTTCACCGTCCCCGCGCTGGCCCGTGCCGGCGAGTCGAGCAGCCTGGCCGAGCAGTACGAGCACCGGTGGCGTCCGGTCTCCGCCGGCCTCGCCGTGCCCGTGTTCGCGCTGTTCGCCGCCGGGGTGAGCCTGAGCCCCGCGGCCCTTGCCGAGGCGGTCACCGAGCCGGCTGCGCAGGGAGTCGCGCTGGGGCTCGTCGTCGGCAAGCCGGTCGGCATCGTCCTGGCCACCGTCCTGCTCGTGAAGCTGACCCACGCCTCGCTCGACCCGGCGGTGCGGTGGCCCGACGTCGTCGCGGTCAGCGTGGTGGCGGGCATCGGCTTCACCGTGTCGCTGCTGATCGGCGAGCTGTCGTTCGACCCGGGCACGGCGCAGGCCGAGCACGTCAAGGCCGCGGTGCTGCTCGCGTCCGTCACCGCCGCCGTCCTCGGTGCGGTGCTCCTGTCCTGGCGGACCCGCCGGCACGCGGCCATCCCGCACCGCCCGGCATCGTGACCGCCCGTCAGCGGGCGGTGCCGTCGACCGCGTGCGGCTCGATCGCGGCCAGCTCGTCCGGCGGTCAGCGGCGGGTGCGGACAGCGCGGCCACGTTGTCCTCGAGCTGCGCGACGCTGCTCGCGCCGATGAGGGCCGAGGTGACGCGCTCGTCGCGCAGCACCCAGGACAGCGCGAGCTGGGCGAGGGACTGCCCGCGTCCCGCGGCGACGTCGTCCAGCGCGCGGGCCCGCGCCAGGTAGGTCTCGTTGATCCGCTCGGGCTTGAGGAAGTGCCCGACGGCGGCGCGCGAGTCGGCCGGGATCTCGCCGCCGAGGTACCGGCCGGTGAGCAGGCCCTGCTGCAGCGGGGAGAAGACGATCGTGCCGATGCCGAGGTCGCCGACGACGTCGAGCAGGCTCTCGCCGCGGGCGCCGTCGGTCCGCGGCTCGGGATCTCGACGTGGCGGTTGAACATCGAGTACGACGGCTGGTGGATGAGCAGCGGCGTGCCGAGGTCGGCCAGCACGCGCGCGGCCTCGCGGGTCTGCGCGGGGCTGTAGTTGGAGATGCCCGCGTACAGGGCCCGCCCGCTCGCGACGGCCGTGTGCAGCGCGCCCATCGTCTCCTCGATCGGCACCGAGGGGTCGGGGCGGTGCGAGTAGAAGATGTCGACGTAGTCCAGTCCCATCCGGTGCCAGGGACTGGTCGAGCGAGCGTCAGCAGGTACTTGCGCGAGCCGCCGTCGCCGTACGGGCCGGGCCACATGTCGTAGCCGGCCTTGGAGGAGATGACGAGCTCGTCGCGGTACGGGCGCAGGTCACGGCGCCAGGTGCCGGCCGAAGTTCTCCTCGGCGCGAGCCGTACGGCGGCCCGTAGTTGTTGGCCAGGTCGAAGTGGGTGACGCCGAGGTCGAACGCGCGCAGCAGGACGTCGCGCTGGGTCTCCAGCGGCGTGGTGTGGCCGAAGTTGTGCCACAGGCCGAGCGACAGCGCGGGCAGGTCGAGGCCGCTGCGGCCGGACCGGCGGTACGGCATCTGCGTGTAGCGGTCGTCCGCGGCGCGGTACGGCGACGTCGTCATCGGCTGGTCCTCTCGAGGATGTGGAGCGGCCGCCAGCGTAGCCGCGAGGTCCGACACGTCCGACCCTGGGCTCGAGTGCGCTGGAGGAGCAAAGCCGGTGAGCGGACGGGCGGGCGGCCCGACGGTGCGGTTCGAGCTCGGCCGTGACGGTGGCACGCTTCTCGGGTGCTCCGCATCCTCTTCTTCGAGCCCCGCATCCCGCAGAACACCGGCAACGCGATCCGGCTCGCCGCGGTGACCGGCGCCGAGCTGCACCTCGTCGAGCCGCTGGGCTTCGACCTGTCCGAGCCGAAGCTGCGACGAGCCGGGCTCGACTACCACGACCTCGCGCACGTCGTCGTGCACCCCGACCTCGCCGCGGCCTGGGCCGCGCTTCGGGGACGCGCGCGTGCTCGCCTTCACCACGCGCGCGACGACGGTCTACACCGACGTCGAGTACCGGCCCGACGACGTCCTGCTGTTCGGCCCCGAGCCGACCGGGCTGCCCGACGAGGTGCTCGCCGACCCGCGCGTCGCCGACCAGGTCCGGATCCCGATGCTTGCCCGGGCGCCGGTCGCTCAACCTCACCAGCGCGGCGTCCATCGCGGTGTACGAGGCGTGGCGGCAGCTGGGGTTCGCCGGGGCGCAGTAGCGGAGTCGGCTCCCCGATCCAGGGAGCTCACGGACCCGGCTCCCCGTCACGGCGAGGAGTGGCTGGCGAGCGCAGACGGGTGGCCCATCCGAGCGAGACGCACGAAGGCCCGGACCCGCGGGGAGCGGATCCGGGCCTTCGTGGTCGACCGGAGGGTCAGCCCGTCTGCGGCATCACACCGGTGTCCCCGGGGACGACCCGGGCGGGGCCGTCGGGACGTCGACGGCCGAGCCGGGGGTGCCGAGGGCACCGATCCCGACGGGCTCGAACGTCCGGTCGCCCTTGGGCACGCCCGCGGAAGGTGAACTCCCCGAGCAGGCCCTCGCCGACGGCGTCGACGACGACCTTCTGGCCGGCCGTGAGCTCGCCGAACAGGATCTTCTCGGACAGCTGGTCCTCGATGTCGCGCTGGATCGCACGACGCAGCGGACGAGCACCGAGCACCGGGTCGTAGCCCTTCTCGGACAGCAGCTTCTTGGCCGCCGGGCGTGAGCTCGATCGCCATGTCCTTGTCCGCGCAGCCGCAGGGCGAGCTTGCTGATCATCAGGTCGACGATCGCGAAGATCTCGGGCTGCGACAGCTGCGGGAACACGACGACGTCGTCCACGCGGTTGAGGAACTCCGGCCGGAAGTGCTGCTTGAGCTCGTCGTTGACCTTGGCCTTCATGCGCTCGTACGACGTCGACAGGTCGCCGCCGGCCTGGAAGCCGGTCTGCACGCCCTTGGCGATGTCCCGGGTGCCGAGGTTGGTCGTCATGATGATCACGGTGTTCTTGAAGTCGACCACTCGACCCTGCGAGTCGGTCAGGCGACCGTCCTCGAGGATCTGCAGCAGCGAGTTGAAGATGTCCGCGTGCGCCTTCTCGACCTCGTCGAACAGGACGACCGAGAACGGCTTGCGACGCACCTTCTCGGTGAGCTGGCCGCCCTCGTCGTACCCGACGTAGCCGGGGGGCGAGCCGAACAGCCGCGAGACGGTGTGCTTCTCGGAGAACTCGCTCATGTCGAGCTGGATGAGCGCGTCCTCGTCGTCGAACAGGAACTCCGCGAGCGCCTTGGCGAGCTCGGTCTTCCCGACGCCGGTGGGGCCGGCGAAGATGAACGACCCACCCGGACGCTTCGGGTCCTTGAGGCCCGCACGCGTGCGGCGGATGGCCTGCGACAGCGCCTTGATGGCCGCCTCCTGGCCGACGACCCGCTTGTGCAGCGCGTCCTCCATGTGGAGCAGGCGCGCGCTCTCCTCCTCGGTGAGCTTGAAGACCGGGATGCCGGTCGCGATGGCGAGCACCTCGGCGATCAGGTCCTCGTCCACCTCGGCGACGGAGTCGAGGTCACCGGACTTCCAGGCCTTCTCCTTCTCGACGCGCTTGAGGCCGAGCTGCTTCTCGGTGTCGCGCAGGCGAGCGGCCTTCTCGAAGTCCTGCTCGTCGATCGCCGACTCCTTGTCGCGGCGCGCGACGGCGATCTGCTCGTCGAGGTCGCGCAGCTCCGGCGGCGCCGTCATGCGACGGATCCGCAGGCGCGCGCCGGCCTCGTCGACCAGGTCGATCGCCTTGTCCGGCAGGAACCGGTCGTTGACGTAGCGGTCGGCGAGCGTGGCCGCGGCCACGAGCGCGCCGTCGGTGATGGAGACCCGGTGGTGCGCCTCGTACCGGTCGCGCAGACCCTTGAGGATCTCGATGGCGTGCTTGAGGTTCGGCTCGGAGACCTGGATCGGCTGGAACCGGCGCTCGAGGGCCGGGTCCTTCTCGACGTACTTGCGGTACTCGTCGAGCGTCGTGGCACCGATGGTCTGCAGCTCGCCGCGCGCGAGCATCGGCTTGAGGATGCTCGCGGCGTCGATCGCGCCCTCGGCGGCACCCGCACCCGACGAGGGTGTGGATCTCGTCGATGAACAGGATGATGTCGCCGCGGGTGCGGATCTCCTTGAGGACCTTCTTCAGGCGCTCCTCGAAGTCACCGCGGTAGCGGGAGCCGGCGACGAGCGCGCCGAGGTCGAGCGTGTAGAGCTGCTTGTCCTTGAGGGTCTCGGGCACGTCCCCGCGCACGATGTCCTGCGCGAGGCCCTCGACGACGGCCGTCTTGCCGACGCCGGGCTCCCCGATGAGGACCGGGTTGTTCTTGGTGCGGCGGGACAGCACCTGCATGACCCGCTCGATCTCCTTCTCGCGCCCGATGACCGGGTCGAGCTTGCCGTCGCGCGCCGCCTGCGTGAGGTTGCGCCCGAACTGGTCGAGCACGGCCGAGCCCGCGGGCTGGCCCTCGGCCGGGCCGCCGGCCGCGACCGGCTCCTTGCCCTGGTAGCCGGAGAGGAGCTGGATGACCTGCTGGCGCACGCGGTTGAGGTCGGCGCCGAGCTTGTTGAGGACCTGCGCGGCGACGCCCTCGCCCTCGCGGATGAGGCCGAGCAGGATGTGCTCGGTCCCGATGTAGTTGTGGCCGAGCTGCAGCGCCTCGCGCAGCGACAGCTCGAGCACCTTCTTGGCGCGCGGCGTGAAGGGGATGTGGCCCGACGGCGCCTGCTGGCCCTCGCCGATGATCTCCTGCACCTGCGAGCGGACGGCGTCCAGCGAGATCCCGAGGGACTCGAGCGCCTTGGCTGCGACGCCCTCACCCTTCGTGGATGAGGCCCAGGAGGATGTGCTCGGTGCCGATGTAGTTGTGGTTGAGCATCCGCGCCTCTTCCTGGGCGAGGACGACCACCCGGCGGGCTCGGTCGGTGAATCTCTCGAACATGTGCACTCCTCACGAGCGGCGTGCAGCCGGGCGTGGCAGCCCGGCCGGGTCTTGTCGATCAGGCTAACCGCGGGTGATCCCCGGTACTGCCCGTGTTCGCCGCAGGCGTGACGTGCTCGGCCAGCCGCGCGCCGGAAGGCCGCGAGCGTCACCCGGTCGAACAGCACGAACCGCACGAGATCGATGCGCGAACCGCCCGTCCGCACGCCGACTCGACGCGACCCAGCCCGTGCACCGTCCCGACGGCGATCTCGCGCGACCTCGCTCGACGTCCCACCCGTACGCGCCGGCGCTCACCGCCGGGAAGGCCACCGTCCGGGCCCCGAGCCCCGCGGCCACGTCGAGCGAGCGCGTGAAGCACGACGCGAGCAGCGCCGGGTCGGTCTCGCCGGCGTGCGCGTTCGGCCCGACGGTGTGGACGACCCAGCGCGCGGGCAGCCGACCGGCGGTCGTCGCGACGGCGTCGCCGACCGGCAGGCCGTCGGGCAGCGTCGGTGCGGCGCAGCCGGTGGCACTCGGCGAGCAGCGGACCGGCCGCCGCGGGCGTGGATGGCACCGTCGACACCGCCGACCGCCCAGCAGGGACGGAGTTCGCCGCGTTGACGATCGCGTCGACCTGCTGCTGGGTGATGTCGCCCTGGACGGCTTCGATGCGCACGGGCCACAGGCTGCCGGAAGCCACCCACACGTGCAGCCGAACGCCGGCGATCCGGCGTCAGGCCTCGAGCAGGATCGTCACCGGACCGTCGTTGACGAGCTCGACCGCCATGTCGGCCCCGAACGACGCCGGTGGCCACCGTGAGGCCCGCGCGCCCGCAGCGCCTCGACGACGGCGTCGACGAGCGGCTCGGCGACGGCGCCGGGCGCCGCGGCGTTCCAGGTCGGGCGTCGTCCCTTGCGGGTGTCGGCGTAGAGGGTGAACTGGCTGACCACGAGGACCGGCGCCCCGACGTCCGACGGCCGACCGCTCGTCGCGCAGGATGCGCAGCTCGGCGACCTTGCGGGCGACGACGCTCGGCCTGCGCCGGCGCCGTCGTCGTGCGTGACGCCGACCAGCACGACGAGGCCCGGCTCGGTGAGCTCGCCGACGACGGCGCCGCCGACGGTCACCGACGCGCGGGTCACCCGCTGGACGACCGCCCTCACGCGGCGCCGGACGAATGCCGGACGGCACGCTGGACGTCACCCCCGACCGGGGTCGACGCGCGGTGACCCCAGGACCGGACGTCCGGCCGAGCTCGCGCAGCGCGATCGCGCGCAGCGCCTCGCGGCGACCCCTCGACGCTCTCCACGCCGGCCGCGACCGAGCGCCGCGGCGAGGACCGCCGCGCGCGGCCGGTCGCCGCCGTCGAGCACCTTGAGCGCCACCGCGCTCGCCGTCCGGGAGGCCCGCCGCGTAGACGCCGTCGGCGCCGTCCTTGGCGACGAGCCCGGGCACGGCGCGCATCACGCGGGTGACGTCGCGGCCGGTCCCGCCGACGAGGTCCGGGTGGGCGGTCATCGCCGCGCGCGACCCGGGCGGCCGGCCGTCGCCCGGCTCGCGCCGCGGCGCGGCGGCGACCGAGCCGAACGCCCGCGCCAGCCCGCGCAGGGTCGTGGAGAACAGCGGCGCCCCGCACCCGTCGACGGTCGCGTGCTCGACCGCGACGCCGGTGAGCCGCTCGACGCCGGCGCGGACCGCGACCTGCAGCGGCGTGCTCGGGGTCGAGGTAGTCGGCCGTCGACCAGCCCGCGGCCGACGCAGGTGGCGAGCATCGCGGCGTGCTTGCCCGAGCAGTTCTGGGTCAGCGACGTCGGCCCGTGACCGCCGACCTGCCAGGCGAGGGCGGCCGCGGCGTCGAGCGGCAGCGCGGGGGTGTTGCGCAGGTCGTCGAGTCGTCAGGCCGGCGTCGCGCAGCACGGCGCGTGACGCCCGTCGAGGTGCGCGGGCTCGCCGGAGTGGCTCGCGCACGCCAGCGCGAGCGCCGCGCCGGTCGAGGTCGAGACCGGCGTCGAGCATCGCCACCGCCTGGAGCGGCTTGAGGGACGACCGCGCCCAGGCGACGACGTCGGGGTCGCCGAGCGCGAGGCGGACCTGCCCGTCCGGTCCGAGCACGACGAGGTGCCCGAGGTGGACCGACTCCACGAGGTCCCCGCGCGTGACGCGCGCGAGCGGGACGGCATGCGTCGCGACGTCGGTCGCGGTCATGCGGCTCACCAGCCGCCGCGCGACGGCGGGCCTCCCGGTCCCCCGCGCCCGCGGCGCCGCGAGTACGGCTGGACGGCCGGGACGGACGTCGGCGAGGTAGATGCCGGCGATGACCGCGGCGCCGAGCGTGAAGAACGACAGGCCGCCCGCCGACAGCCGATGAAGGTCAGGGCGGTCGCCACGCCGGTCAGGACGAGCCAGAAGGTCTTCGTGCGCTTGCCGGCGCTGGTGAAGGCCGTGGCCGGGCGGGTGGCCGCGTCCACGAGCGACCACAGGGACAGGCCGAAGGCGACGAGGCCGACGGCGAGCACGACGAAGGTCTGCGCGGTGGCGATCACGGGTCGAGCCTACGAGACGGCAGGGCGGCCGTCGGCACGCGGCTCAGGGCGGACCGTGTCGAGGAACGTCTGGGCCCGGCCGGCGACCTCGTCCGCTCCGGCCCCGGGACCAGGACGGCGGGCTCGTCCCCGCCGAGCCGGACGACCGTCTCGCCCGGGAGCGCCGCGGCCTGGACGATCCGGGCCACGGGCACGAGCGCGTCGTCGCCCACCGGGTGCCCGTAGGTGTCGTTGACCGCCTTGGACCTGTCGCCGTCCACGTCACCAGAGCTCAGGGCGACGCCAGAGCCGCGGCACGGGTGTCCCGCGGCTCGAGGTAGGCACGCCCGGTCATGGTTCACACCCTCGGTGGGACCGGCCGCGGGCTCAGATCTCGGGCAGCAGCGCCCGCGCCTCGGCCGGGTCGGTCCCCGGCGACCTCGAGCAGGTCGACGACCAGCGACCGCAGGAGCAGCACGACGCTCTGCACCTGCCAGTCCCCGGGCGGCGAGCCGGAACGGGTCCATCCGCGCGCGCGAGGTCGGCGAGCGTGGCCTGCGGACGCTCGAGCCGGATGCCCCGGCGCCGAGCGCCTCGGCGAGCCGCTCGGTCGCCGACGCGAGCTCCTCGACGACGTCCGCCAGCCCGGTGAGGTCGTGGTCGCCCGCTGCACAGCGGGATCGACCGGCGCGCGACCACCCGCGCGTTGCGCAGCGCGCGGTCGCCCATCGCCGACGCCGTCCTGGAGCGCGGTGAGCTCGTCGCGGTACCGCAGCCAGCGCGGCGACACGCGTGCCATGTCGCGCGCGCCGCGGGCGACGTCGCGCCACTCGTCGAACGCCGGCTGGGACGGAGCGGCCCGCGCACGAGCGCGTCCTCGACGTCGTCGGCGTCGGCGTGCCGCAGGCCGGCGACGAGGCCGCCGAGCGTCGCGGCGAGGTCGAGCAGGGCCTGGCGGGCAGCGCGCCGCGGCAGCCGGCGCGGGTCACCCGGCGTGAGGGCGGCCACGCCGACGGCGACCGCCCCGCCCACCAGCGCGTCCGTCCAGCGGCCGAGCGCGCCGCCGCTGGCCACGGAGGCCGGCAGGCCGACGACGACGATCGCCTGCACCCCGGCCTGGGTGGTGAACATCCCGCCGCGGTCGAGGAAGCGCGCCACCGAGGCGGCCAGCACGAGGACCAGGGCGATCTGCCACCACCCGCTGCCGATGCCGTGGACGATGAGGTCGCCCAGCCCGACGCCCACGGCGACGCCGACGGCGAGCTCGGCGACCCGGCGCAGCTGACGCGTCTGGCTGAACCCGAGCGCGATCCACGCCGACACGGGTGCGAAGAACGGGAACTGGTGCCCGAGCGCGTACCGGGCGATCGCGTACGACACCGCCGGCGGCCACCCCGGCCTGGGCGATGGCGACCGCCGACCCGCGGACCCGAGCGGCCCCCTGGCGCGCGCGGACCCGGACCCGCAACCCCCGGTGGCCGGCTCGAGGCACCGGCACCGGGTGCGCGCCGCTCACAGGCTCGGGTGGCGTCCCAGGCCGCGGGCGAGCGGCCCACGCTGCGGTGGCCGGGTGACGGGCACACCCTCGCCGGGGACGACGACCTCCTGCCCCGCCGCGACCGCGCCACCCTCGCAGTCGACCTCGAGGTCGACGTCGGACGGGGCACTGCGCTTGACCACCGCGAGCGCGACCGGCCCCAGCTCGTGGTGGCGGGCGACCGTGGTCACGGCCCCGACCGCCCGGCCGTCGACCCGCACCTCGGCGCCGCGCTCGGGCAGCAGGTGCCCGGAGCCGTCGAGGTGGAGCATGACCAGCCGCCGCGGCGGCCGACCCAGGTTGTGCACGCGCGCGACGGTCTCCTGACCGCGGTAGCAGCCCTTCTCCAGGTGCACCGCGGTCCGCATCCAGTCCAGCTCGTGCGGGATCGACCGGTGGTCGACCTCCGTCGCCAGCCGTGGCCGCCACGCCTCGACGCGTGCGGCCTCGGCGGCCCACGTCCCGGCGAGCCGCCAGCCGGCCGCCTCGCGCTCCCCGACCGCGGCGACGAGCTCGTCCCGCGGGACGAGGACGTGCCGCCAGGCGCGGTCGGCACCGGGGTGCTCGTCGTCCGGGGGCCCGTACCGGGTGCCGCCGGGCGAGCGTGCGCGGCCACGGGTCGCGCCAGGTCACCGGCTCACCCTCGCGCGCCCTCCGCGTCGACGGGCTCGCCGATGGTCGCCCACTGCTCGCGTCACGTCGTCGATCTCGACCCGGAGCGTGAACTTCATCCGGTCCAGCCAGGCGGCCAGCGGCGCGGCATGCGACCCCTCGGTCAGCAGCCACGTCGCCTCGCCGTCGTCCACGACGCCGGCCGCGTGCTCGATGTGCCCCTGCGGGCTCAGCACGAGGAGCTCGGTCGACGTGCGCGGCGCCAGGTCCAGCAGGTGCTGGGAGGTGATCGAGTGCAGCCAGGTCAGCCGGTCCGGTCCGGCCACGCGGACGACGCCGTGGTGCGACAGGTCGACGACGGCGCCGCCGGCGGCCAGGGCGCGCGCCCTCGGCGGTCGGGTCGCCGTAGTGCCAGACGACGCCGTCGTCCGGCCCGGCCGCGGCGACGGCGCCCCGGCGTCCGAGCAGGGGGCTGCTCACGGCTCCTCCAGCCGGGCGAGGCGGGCCGAGGCGTAGGTCTGCATCGGGTGCCCGAACGCGGCCAGGTCCCACGCCCACATCAGCTCGCCGTTGACCAGGCCGTACAGGCGCTTGGCCGCCGCCATCTCGGCCGCGGTCGCGGTCCGCGCGATGAGGTCGCTGACCAGGTCGACGCGGCCGTTGCCGACGGCACCGACGTAGAGCGCGAGGTGGCCGGCCGGGTCCGCCATGAGCACCTCGAGCGGGAACTGGTTCTCCGGAAGGTCGTCCGGGCGCTCGGGCGCGACCCGCCAGTAGCCGCTCTCGGTGGACCACACCGGGCCGCCGTCCGCGTGCCCGGGGTGCGGCACGACGCCGCCGGCGGTGGGCAGCGGCTCGTCGTCGGCGGGCGACGTGGCTGGCGAGGCGGCGGGCGAGGTCGCGAGCGCCGCGGCGTCGTCCGGCGCCACGATGAGCCGGATGGTCGAGCGGTACCGCAGGTACGGGCCGCCGTCGTGGTCGAAGACGACGTCCTGCACGAAGGCCGTCTCCTCGATCCCGGGGTAGCCGACGACGCCCTCGCCCCGCCACCGGCCCACGAGCCAGGCGAGCGGGTACACCTCGGGCGCGAGACCGTCAGGCAGCGAGAACGTCATGGATCAGCGCTGGCCCTTGAAGAGCCGCAGCACGACGACGGCGGCGATCCAGCCGATCGCGAGGGTGGCCGCCACCAGGAGGCCGATGAAGAAGAGCTCGAGCGCGTGGATCGACATGGCCGCAATCCTACCGACCGGCCGGCGACGGGCTCACCCGACGAGGACCCGACCCACGACGTAGACGAGCACACCGGTCGCCACCACCGGGAGGACGGCGGCCGCGAGGGCCGGCCACCGTCGCCGCAGGGAGGGCAGCCGGTCGAGCACGCGGTGCGTCGTCGCCACGACGATGCCGACGGCGAGGCCGATCAGACCGCCGGGCAGCGGGTCGGCGGCGAGGTAGCCGGTCACCGCGCCCGCGGCGGTGGCGGCGGCGATCGTCACCGGGGCCGACCATGCGGCGAGGCGCAGCGCGGACACGGCGGACCCGACCGCGAGCGCGACCGCGCCGACGAGGACCAGCGCGGCGCCGTCGTCGGTGCGCCCGGTGGCGACCCAGCCGGCGGCCGTGCCTGCCACCACGACACCGGCGACGGTCCCGGCGACCGACTCGACCAGCCGTTCGCGGCCGTCGCGCCGCACCAGCTCGTGCACGAACGCGGCCAGCACCGCCACCGCGAGAACCGCCGGCAGCTCGCGCAGGAACGGCGCCCCGTCGGTGAGCGTGACCACCGCGAGCCCGCCGAGCCCGCCCAGCGCGACGACGACGCCCGTCCCACGAGGTGCGGGCGCCTCCACGAGACCCGGCCAGCCGGCCGCCACGGCGACCACGAGCAGCGCGGAGGCACCGACGAGGGCCGACTCGCCCCACGAGGCGGCCGCGGCCACGAGCGCGGCCAGGACGGCGGTGAGCACCGCGCGGGTGGGGACCGACATCAGCTCCCGGCCCAGGTCAGGGCCGTCGCCGGCTCCGCGATCGGCTCGACGGTCGGCGCGGTCGACGGCGTCCCGGTCAGCACGGCCGGGGCGGGGTGTGAGGGCGGTCGGGCACGCCGACGAGTCTCGCAGACCGGTCGCGGGCAGGGCGCTCGCCACGGCGCAGGCAGGGCGCCGGGCAGGGCGCGGGCAGGGCGCCGGGTGGACGCGGGCGGTCGAGCTCCACGGTGCGCGATACCCTGACGCCTCGCCCATGGAGGAGGCCCCGTGGCAGATCTGCTGCTCCTCACGCCCACTGCGGGTGGCTCGGCACAGGTGCTCCCCGCCCTGGGACTGCTGTCCCACCGGGTCCGGGTGCTTCCCGTGGAGCCGTCCGCGCTGGTCGACGCGCCGGACTCGGACGTGATCGTGCTCGACGCGCGTCGCGACCTGGCCCTCGCCCGCACCACCTGCCGGCTGCTGCGCGCCACCGGGCTCGCCGTCCCCCTGCTGCTCGTGCTGACCGAGGGCGGGCTGACCGCGCTGACCGCCGAGTGGGGCGCCGACGACTTCGTCCTCGAGCACGCCTCCCCCGCCGAGGTCGAGGCCCGCCTGCGCATGGTCATCGAGCGCTCGGCGAGCGAGTCGATGGACACCGGCCCGCAGGAGATCTCGTCCGGCGAGCTGACCATCGACGCCGGCGGCTACACCGCGCGGCTGCGCGGACGGCCGCTCGACCTCACCTACAAGGAGTTCGAGCTCCTCAAGTACCTGGTCCAGCACCCGGGTCGCGTGTTCACCCGCGCCCAGCTGCTGCAGGAGGTCTGGGGCTACGACTACTACGGCGGCACCCGGACCGTGGACGTGCACGTCCGGCGGCTGCGCGCCAAGCTCGGCCCCGAGCACGAGGTCCTCATCGGCACCGTCCGCAACGTCGGCTACCGGTTCGACCCGCCGAAGGACCGTCGCGGCCCCGTCGAGGGCGCCGTCGTCCCTGACCCGTTCGGGTCACTGCCCACCAGCGCCGAGGCCTGACGCCCCGAGAGGGCCGGTGCACGCCGGTACGGTGGGCGACGATGACCTCGGACCCCAGCACCGTCCTCGTCGAGGGCCCGTGGCAGCACCGGTTCGTCCCGGCGAACGCGGCACGCTTCCACGTCGCCCTCGCCGGACCGGACGACCGCGACGCCCCGCTCGTGGTCCTCCTGCACGGGTTCCCGCAGTTCTGGTGGGCCTGGCGCCACCAGATCGTCGCCCTGGCCGACGCCGGCTTCCGGGTCGCCGCGATGGACCTGCGCGGCACCGGGGCGTCCGACAAGCCGCCGCTGGGCTACGACGTCCCGACCCTGGCCGCCGACGTCGCCGGGCTGATCCGCGCGCTCGGAGCCGACCGCGCCGTCGTCGTCGGGCACGGGACGGGCGGGACCGTCGCCTGGGCGATGCCGGCGCTGCAGCCCGCGGTGACCCGGGCGGTCGCCGCGCTCGCCGCTCCGCACCCGGTGCGGGTGCACGCGACGCTCGCCCGGTCGGTGCGTCCCGGACCGCTGCGGCACGTGGCGTTCTTCCAGCTGCCGGGGCTCCCCGAGCGTGCGCTGGCGGAGGGCGACCTGGTCGACCGCATCCTGCGCGAGTGGAGCGGGCCGGGCTGGCCGGACGCCGACACCCGCGCCGTCTACCGGTCGGCGGCGGGGGTGCCGTTCGCCGCGCACAGCCAGATGGAGCAGATCCGCTGGCTGGTCCGCTCGACGCCCCGGGCCGACGGCCGGCGCTACCTCGCCGCGCTCGAGAGCCCGATCACCGTCCCGGTCCTGCAGGTGCACGGCGCCCGGGACCGCTGCCTGCCCGTGACGACGGCCCGGCTCACCGGTGCGCAGGCACGCCTGGCGACCCGCTACCGCTTCGAGGTCGTCGCGGGCGTCGGGCACTTCCTGCCGGAGGAGGCGCCGGACCGGGTCACGGAGCTGCTGCTGGAGTGGCTGGGCCCGGTCCCGGCTTGACCAGCGCGGCGGCCCGGACCGGGTCCGTCTCGCCGATCCCGAACGACGGGCAGTCCCGCGCGACCGGGCACGCCCCGCACGCCGGCTTCTGGCGAAGCACGTCCGGCGCCCGTGGAAGATCAACCGGTGGGACAGCATCGTCCACTCCCGGCGCTCGACGAGCTCCCCGACGGCGTGCTCGACCTTCACGGGGTCCTCCTCGGCCGTCCAGCCCAGGCGCCGCGCGAGCCGGCCGACGTGTGTGTCGACGGTGATGCCGGGCACCCCGAACGCGTTGCCGAGCACGACGTTCGCCGTCTTGCGCCCGACCCCCGGCAGCGTGACGAGGTCCTCGAGCCGGCCGGGCACCACGCCGTCGAACCGCTCGACGAGCGCCCGCCCCAGGCCCATGAGGGACTCCGACTTCGCCCGGTAGAACCCGGTGCTGCGGATGAGCTCCTCGAGCTCGGTCCGGTCGGCACCGGCGTACGCCCACGCGTCGGGGTAGCGCGCGAACAGGGTCGGGGTGACGAGGTTGACCCGCACGTCGGTGGTCTGCGCGGACAGCACCGTCGCGACGAGCAGCTCCAGCGGGCGTGGTGAAGTCGAGCTCGCAGCGGGCGTCGGGGTACCGCTCCGCGAGGGTCCGGTTCACGCGACGGGCACGGCGCACGAGGGCGAGACGGGACTCCGGCGCGGTCACCGTCCCAGCGTAATGACCGCCGCTCCGCCCGGTCCGCCGACCACCGTCCCCGACGCGCATCGCCCCGGACCAGGCCCGATGGGGCAGACTGTCCCGAGGACGTGACCCTCAGCACAGTTAGGACGCACGTGGACGACGACGTAGTGCTCTCCGCACCGCTCTTCGCGAACATGGACCGCGAGCAGACCCGCGCCCTCCAGGCCTCGATGACCCCGCTGGAGCTCGCGCGAGGCGACGTCCTCTTCCACGAGGGCGAGCCCGGCGACCGTCTGTACGTCATCGGTCAGGGCAAGATCAAGCTCGGCCGCCGCTCGAGCGACGGTCGCGAGAACCTCCTCGCGGTCCTCGGCCCGGGCGAGATGTTCGGCGAGCTGTCCCTCTTCGACCCGGGCCCCCGCACCGCCACCGCGACGGTCGTGGCGGACGCGCACCTGCTCGAGCTGCGGCCACCAGGACCTCATCGACTGGCTGCAGTCCAGCCCGACCGTCGCCAAGCACCTGCTCGAGGCCCTGGCCCGGCGGCTGCGGCGCACGAACGAGGCCCTCGCCGACCTCGTGTTCTCCGACGTCCCCGGCCGCGTCGCCAAGGCGCTGCTCGACCTGTCGACCCGCTTCGGCGAGCCCGTCGACGACGGCCTGCGGGTCGCGCACGACCTCACCCAGGAGGAGCTCGCCCAGCTCGTCGGGCGCGTCCCGCGAGACGGTCAACAAGGCGCTCGCCGACTTCGCAGCCCGCGGGTGGGTGCGCCGCGAGGGCCGGGCCGTCGTCCTGCTCGACGATCGACCGCCTGGAGCGCCGGGCTCGGCTAGCCGATCTCGACGAGGCTCGCTAGCCGATCTCGACGACGAGCTCGACCTCGACCGGCGCGTCGAGCGGCAGCACCGCGACGCCGACGGCGCTGCGCGCGTGCACGCCCGCCTCGCCGAAGACCCGGCCGAGCAGCTCGCTCGCGCCGTTGACGACGGCGGGCTGGCCGGTGAACGCCGGGTCGCTGGCGACGTAGCCCGTCACCTTGACGACCCGGACGACGGCGTCGAGGTCCCCGACGAGGGCGCGCGACGGCGGCCAGCCCGTTGAGCGCCGCGATGCGCGCGAGGTCGGCCGCCAGGGCGGGGTCGACCAAGCCATCGCCGAGGCCGACCTTGCCGGTCGCCGGGAGCGCGCCCGTCGACGAGCGGCAGCTGCCCGGACGTCCACACGAGGACGCCGGACGCGCACGGCCGGGACGTACGTGGCGAGCGGCGGGGCGACGTCGGGCAGGGCCAGGCCCAGCTCGGCGAGGCGCGTCGCCGCTCGTCGCCGGCCCATCAGGCCGACGTCGGTCGCTTGAGGTAGGCGACGAGGCCCGGCGTCCGGACCCTGGATGACCTGGACGAGCTCCCAGCCGTCCGCGCCCCACTGGTCGAGGATCGCCTTGGTGGCGTGGATGATCAGAGGAATCGGTCGCGTACTCCCACGTGGTGGCCATGGGACGAGCGTAGTGTCAGGCGCCGATCTCTGCACCGTCGGGCGAGCAGCCGGCCACCACGAGCAGGTCGCGCCAGGACGTCGACGTCCGGTCGGCGACGCAGCAGCGCGCGTCGTTCGCGCTCGGTCATGCCGCCCCAGACGCCGAACTCGACCCGGTGGTCGAGCGCGTCCGCCAGGCACTCGAGCTTGACCGTGCAGCCGGAGCAGACGGAGCGGGCGGAGCGCTGCGCGGCGCCCTGCACGAAGAGGTCGTCCGGCGCGATCTGCAGGCAGGCGCCGCGGGTGGTCCAGTTGACGTCGTCCGTGACGCGCACGGCAGCCTCCTCGCACCTTCGCGACGGGACGGAGTTGTCCCGGAGCGGCACCGTAACCCGCGAAGGGGTCATCTGCAACAGCAGCCACATGGGTCAATCTGGTGGACGTGTGAAGGTGCGGTGCAGAGGTCGACGTCACCCGGGCCGCGGAGCCGAGCCGCGGAGGTGCTCACGTACCCTGATGGAATGCCTTACTCTGCCCGCTCGCGGGGTCGCCAGGTGAACGTCTTCCAGGCCCTCGCACTGCTTCCTCGCGTTCCTCCTGATCGCGGGCATCGGCGGCGTGCTCTCCGCCGGGCTGCTCATGCCCGCTGTCGCGGGTGCGAGCGCGCTCGACCGGGGCGACGACGGAGGTCTTCGACGACCTGCCGACGGAGCTGCGCGAGGAGCCGCTCTCGGAGAAGTCGACGGTGCTCGCGAGCGACGGCAGCCACGGTGCTGGCGACGTTCTACGCGCAGAACCGGATCGTCGTGCCGCTCGAGGCGATCTCGCCGGACATGCAGAACGCCGTCGTCGCCATCGAGGACAAGCGCTTCTTCGAGCACGGCGGCATCGACCCGACCGGGCATGCTGCGCGCGGCCGCGAAGAACGTGTTCACGAGCGACGTGCAGGGCGCCTCGACGCTCACCCAGCAGTACGTGAAGAACGTCCTCATCGAGTCCGCGATCCGGATGGACTCCCCCGAGGAGCGCGAGGCGGCCATCGAGGCGGCGCGCGAGGCCGACGGCACCGCCGGCATCAGCCGCAAGCTCCGCGAGGCGAAGCTCGCCATCGCGCTCGAGCAGCGCGTACACCAAGGAGGAGATCCTCGCCAAGTACCTCAACATCGCGCAGTTCGGCGCCTCCGTGTACGGGGTCGAGGCCGCGGCGCAGTTCTACTTCGGGATCCCGGCCGAGCAGCTCGACTACCTGCGGGCCGGCGACGCTCGCCGGCATCACGCAGAGCCCGACCAAGTGGGACCCGGTGCGTCAACCCGGACAACTCCGAGCAGCGGCGCAACATCGTGCTGCGGCTCATGCTACGAGCAGGGGTTCATCGACCAGGCGCAGCACGACGCCGCCGTCGCCACCCCGCTCGCGAGCTACCTCAGCGTCCGCGGGACGAACCTCGGCTGCATGGCGGCCAACGTCGGTCGCGAACGCCGGGTACTTCTGCGACTACGTCACCAAGGTCGATCCGCAACAACCCGGCCTTCGGCGAGACGCCGGAGCGAGCGCGATCTCGCTGCTCTACCGCGGCGGCCTGACCATCACCACGACGCTCGACGTGCGCCAGCAGAGCATCGCGGACGCCGAGGTCAAGGCCGGCGTGCCGGTCGACGACCCGTCCGGCGTCGCGTCCGCGATCTCGGTCGTCGAGCCGGGCACCGGGTAGATCCGGGCGATGGCGCAGAACCGCATCTACAACAACACCTCCACCGCGGGCCCGCGCGAGACGTCGGTCAACTACAACACCGACAGCGCGTACGGCGTCCTCCAAGGGCTTCTCGCCCGGCTCGACGTTCAAGCCGTTCACGCTCGTGCAGTGGCTCAAGGAGGGGCACAGCCTCAACGAGGTCATCAACGCGAACCTGCGCCCGTACAAGATGAACGAGTTCAACTCGTCGTGCGCGCGGTTCGCCGGCCGGACTACAAGCTTCGGCAACGCCGAGGGCGACGGCGGCGTGATGACCGTGCTCAACGCCACCAAGAACTCGGTCAACTCGGGCTACATCGAGATGGCCAGCCAGCTCGACCTGTGCGGGATCTTCGACACCGCCAAGTCGCTCGGCATGCACCTGCCCGACGGCGAGCGACTACCCGGTCGCTGCCTGCCAACGTCATCGGCTCGCGCGAGATCGCGCCGCTGACCATGGCCGCCGCGTTCGCGGCGTTCGCGGCCAACGGCACGTCTACTGCGAGCCGATCGCGCTGCTCAAGGTCGTCGACGCCGACGGCAACGAGCTCCCGCTCCCGTCCGCGAACTGCCGCGCAGGTGCTCGAGCCGCGCATCGCCGCCGCGATGAACTTCGCGCTGCAGCCACGTGTGGGAGGGCACCGCCGAAGGGCCTCGGCGGCATCGAGCGCCCGTCGGCCGGCAAGACCGGGACGACGTCGCACAACGAGCACACCTGGTTCGTGGGCTACACCCCGCAGCTCGCGCCGCGGTCTGGGTCGGCTTCTCCGAGGGCACCATCCCGGTGCAGCGCATGACGGTCAACGGCCGATTCATCCGCAACGCCTACGGCGCGACCATCGCCGCCCCGACCTGGCAGCGCTTCATGCGCGGCGCGCTCGACGGGACGCGCCGGTGGTCGAGCTTCCCGAGCCCCGGCGACCTCGAGGTCCAGGGCCAGCGGGTGCGCGTGCCGCGCGTCGTCGGCCGTAGCCCGCCGCAGGCCGCCGTCGGCCCTGCGCGAGCGCCGGCTTCATCGTGCGCACCGCGCCGGACCCGGTCCCGTCCGACGCCCCGGCCGGGACCGTCGCGTCGTCGTCGCCGGGCGTCGGGCAGCGAGCACGACCCGCGGCTCGGTCGTCACGCTGACGCTGTCCAGCGGCCCCGCCGCTCCCGCGGCCGCGACCCGGCCGCGCCGCCCGCCGGCTGATCGCGGTGGTGCACCCGGTCGCGCGCGCCGCCGGCGCGCTGACCCTCGCGGGCGTCGCCGGGCTCGCGTGGGCGAGTCTCGTCGAGGTCCGCTGGTACGCGCTGCGCGAGGTCACGCGTGCCGGTGCTGCCGGCCGGGCAGCCGCGCCGCTGCGGGTCCTGCACCTGTCCGACCTGCACCTCGTCCCGAGCCAGCGCAGCAAGATCGACTGGGTGCGCGACCTGGCGTCCCTCGCGCCCGACCTCGTCGTCGACACCGGCGACAACCTCGCGCACACCGAGGCGCTGCCCGCCGCTGCTGCATGCGCTCGAGCCGCTGCTCGGGCACGCCGGGCGCCTTCGTCATGGGCTCGAACGACTACTTCGCGCCCCGGGCCGAAGAACCCGGCGCGCTACCTCCTGCGCGGACCCGCGCCGGCACGACGTCGCCGCCTCCGCCGCGGCTGCCCGGCCGGCGAGCTCGCGGCGCGGCTGCGCGAGGCGGGGTGGAAGGACCTCACCAACCGGCGCGACGTCGTGCACGCGGCCGGACGGACGCTCTCGCTCGTCGGGGTGGACGACCCGCACCTGGACCGGGACGTCTTCCCGCGCCGTCGCGCACCGACTGCCGCGCCGCGGACCTGCACCTCGGCGGTCACGCACGCGCCGTACCGGCGCGTCCTCGACGCGATGCAGGCCGACGGCGCCGACCTCGTCCTGGCCGGCCACACGCACGGCGGGCAGCTCGCGTGCCGTTCTACGGCGCCCTGGTGACCAACTGCGACCTCGACCGCGGCCGCGCCAAGGGCCTGCACGGCTGGCCCGGGCCGCGCCCCGACGCGCCCGGCGGCGAGGAGTCGACGTGGCTGCACGTGTGCGCCGGGCTCGGGACGTCGCCGTACGCGCCGGTGCGGTTCGCGTGCCGCCCGGAGGCGACGCTCGTCACACTTGTGCGCCGGTCGGTCCCGGCGGGCTGACCTGCGTTTGGGCGCACCCCTCGCGCGTCGGCTATCCTGAGCAGGCTTCATCGGGGTGTGGCGCAGCTTGGTAGCGCGCTTCGTTCGGGACGAAGAGGTCGTGGGTTCGAATCCCGCCACCCCGACACGATGGAGGAAGGCCCGTACCGGCGGAGACGTCGGTGCGGGCCTTCACTCCTACCGCCCCGCGCACGTGCGGGCCCGGTGAGTCACCTGTGAGGGACGGTCCGGCCACCGGGCGATCACCGGTGGGGCGTGCAGCGCCCCACCGCGGTCGTGCGATCCCGGCACTCGCTCCGGGTGCTGCTGGCAGGGTGGTGCAGGTGACCATCATGCAGCGTCTGAGCGAGCGGTTCTGGTTCATCCCCGCGGTCCTGTGCGTGACTGCGTTCGTCGCCGCCGAGGTGCTGATCGCGTCGGACCGCCGGCTCGGCGACCTTGTCGTGCCTGATTGGCTGTCGGTGTTCCTCTACCAGGTCGGGGAGAGTGGCAGCAGGGACATTCTGGGGGCGATCGCGTCGTCCAGCCTGGCCGTTGCCGGCACGACGTTCTCCATCACCATGGCGGTGCTGGCCCTCACGTCGTCCACCTACGGACCCAGGCTCGTGCGCAACTTCATGGCCGACCGCGGTAACCAGGCGGTGCTGGGCGTCTACGTGTCCACGTTCCTCTACAGCTTGCTCGTGCTGCGGTCGATCCGGGTCATCGGCGACCCGGGCAACCAGGACGCGGAGGTGTTCGTCCCCCACCTGGCTGTGAACGCCGCAGTCTTCCTCGGCGTGGTGAACGTCGCCGTTCTCATCTACTTCATCCATCACATCAGCGACTCCATCCAGGTCTCGACCATCGCGAGCACGGTCCGGGCGGACCTGCTCACCACGATCGACCGCCTCTACCCTGCCGGTGTCGGTCGTCCCGGCGAGTCCGGGCGTGACGATCTGCGCGCGGTGGACCCGGCCGTCGAGGTGCGCGGAGCGCCGGTGACCGCAGACCGGTGCGGGTACGTGCAGTCGATCCGCGACGAGGACCTCATGAACGCCGCCCGGCGTCACGACGTCCTCCTCGCACTCCAGGTCAGACCGGGCCAGTACGTATTGCAGGACACCGTCGTCGTCCTCGTCGACCCGCCCGACCGCGCGGACGACCGGCTGATTCGGACGATTCGATCCGCGCTGCGGATCGCCGACGCACGTAGCCCCCACCAGGACCCTGAGTTCGCCGTCCAGCAACTGACGGAGATGGCGGTCCGCGCGCTGTCTCCCGGAACCAACGACCCGTACACGGCGGTCAACGCCCTCGACGACCTGTCCGCAGGGCTGGTCCGGCTGGCGGAGCGCGACGTCCCGTCACCGGCGCGGCTGGATGCCGAAGGCGTGCTGCGGGTGCACGCGCCCGCCGTCGGGCCGGAGGAGCTCATCGCCTCCGTGGTGGACAGCATGCGCTGGTACGCGGCCACCTCTCCGCCGGTGATGCACGCCACCCTGGGCGTCCTGCAACGGGTCGGCGAGTGCGCGAAGGACCGGACGCTACGAGGCCGGCTCGCCGCGCATGTCGACGCGCTGGAGTCGGCGTTCCTCGACCCCGGCAACCAGCGGCACGACGTGGACCGGCTGCGCGCGCACGCGGCCGCTGTCCGGCAGTCCCTGGCCCCGATCGTCCAACTCTGGCTTGAGGCGCCCGCCCCTGCAGTCACGAACCACCCCGCGCGCGCCTCTTCGCGCACTCGTGCCGGCCCAACCCGGGCAACCGCGACGGCTCAGCAGCGGACGTCGAGCCCGCTGTCGTCATCCCCGACTCCGGCTGAGCGTGCGACTCGCCGACCGAGATCACGTGGGCCCACGGATGGACATCGTGCGCACATGCCCGAGGAGCGCTGTCGGTCCGGCGTGCGGCCTGGTAGCCATGAGCGATGTGGTTCGACTCGTGGAGCGATCTCGTCCGGGTGCTGGCGGTGGGGTCGGCCGGATACGCGACCCTCGTGGTGGTGCTGCGGCTCTCCGGGAAACGGACCCTCACCAAGCTCAACGCCTTCGACCTCGCGGTGACGGTCGCCTTGGGGTCCGCGTTGGCCACGGTCCTGCTCAGCTCCGACGTCTCCTGGTCGGAAGGAGCGACGGCGTTCGCGGTGCTCGCCTTCCTGCAGCTGATCGTGTCCTGGTCTCCGCCCGGCTGCCCCGAGGCCGCTCGGTGGTCACGGCGGGGCCCACGGTCGTGCTGCGCAACGGCGCCGCAGACCGCCAGGCCCTCCGACGTCAGCGGCTCACGGAGACCGAACTGCTCCAGGCCGTGCGGAGCTCAGGGTTCGGCGGGCTCGACCAGGTGGCCGCAGTGGTCCTGGAGACGGACGGCACGCTGAGCGTCATCTCCCACGACCAGCTCGGGGACGGCAGCGCGCTCCGTGAGATCGAGGGGTGGCCGCACCGGACACCCTCGTGAGGCCCGCACCCGAGGTCCGACGCCCGCTCGACGTCCCGGGCTGCCTCCGACGCCCGAGACCCGAGTTCACACGCTCGTACCGCATGGCGCACGAAGCACGCGCTCATCGAGCAGGACCGCGAACTGCGGCACCTGCGAGGCGCCCATTGCTGGGCCCACCGCGTCGCTGATGAGCGGCACGTTCGCGCGCGCGTGCGGCGTGGCGTCCCTCGGCGCGCGACGCGCCGAACCGGCCGTCCGAGGGCGTCCACGTCGGGGGCTGCTTCCGGGCCGTGACTGCGGGGAGTACGGTCGACTGCAGGTGCGCCGGGAAGCCTGGTCGGCAGAAGAAGTTCGTGCTGTCAGCCGACGGAGGCTTCGATGGGCGTCACTGCTCTGCGCACCGAGAACTTGTCCAAGCGGTACCGGCGGCTGCTCGCCGTCGACGACCTGACCCTCGACGTCACGCCGGGCGAGGTGTTCGGGTTCCTCGGCCCGAACGGCGCCGGCAAGTCGACCACGATCCGGATGCTGCTCGGCCTGGCCCGGCCCACCTCGGGTCGGGCGTGGATCTTCGAGCATGATGCCGCCGACGTGGCGACCGCGCATCACCTGGTCGCGCATGTGCCGGCGGACGTGGCGCTGTGGCCCCGGATGACCGGCGCCGAGGTCCTGGACCTGCTCGGGCGCATCGGTCCGGGCGTCGACACCGCTTTCCGTGCGGAGCTGATCGAGCGCTTCGCGCTGGATGTGTCGAAGCCGGCCGGCGCCTACTCCACTGGCAACCGGCAGAAGATCGCCCTTGTGGCGGCGTTCTCCACCCGGGCCCCCCTGTTGGTGCTCGACGAGCCCACCAGCGGTCTCGACCCGCTGATGGAGCTCGAGTTCCGGCGCGCCATCGTGGCTGCGCGTGACGACGGGCAGACGGTGTTCCTCAGTTCGCACCAGCTCGCTGAGGTGGAGGCCGTGTGTGATCGGGTGGGCATCCTGCGCGCCGGGAAGCTGGTCGAGGTGGCCTCGGTCGCGGCGCTGCGCCGGCTGCATCGCACCGAGGTGGTCGCCACCTTCACCGGCACGCCACCGGACCTCTCGGCTGTCGAGGGCGTCGACGGCCTGTACCGCGACGCCTCCGCGGCGGTGCGGTTCACATTGAACGGGCCGCCCGCGGCGGCGTTGCGCGCGCTGGGGGACGCCGCCGTGGCGACGATCGCGGTGCGTGAGCCCAGCCTGGAAGAGATCTTCCTCGCCTACTACGGCCAGGACGCCCGATGACCACCGACATCACCGCAGCCCAACCCCGCGCCGCCACTGAGCAGACCACCCCTGGCCGAGTCCTGGCCGCCCTCGCGGCCCGGCAGATCCGCCGGGGCGGGGTGACAGTCATCGCCCTCTGCGCCGGGATGTCGGCGCTGGTGGTGGCCATGTACGACAACCAGGCCCTCGACCCGGCCGCGCTCGCCGCGTTGGCGCGCAACCCCGCGATCCGGACCCTGTTCGGCGAGCCCGTCGCTCTGGACGCTTCCGGCGGCTTCACGGTCTGGCGTACCGGCGTGATCCTCGCGGTTCTCCTCGCCGTGTGGTCAAGCCTGGCCGCGACCAGGATCACCCGGGGCGAGGAGGACGCCGGACGCTGGCACCTCCTGCTGTCGGGCCGCACCACCCTCCCCGCCGCCGTCCGGGCGCACCTCGACGTCCTCGCCGTCGTCCCCTTGCTCGCCGGCGCGGCGACCGCAGCCGCGATGATCGCCGCCGGTGCCTCCGCCAGGGGGTCGCTGCTGCACGGTGCGGGACTGGCCGCCGCCGGGTTCTTCTTCGTCGGCGTCGGCGGGCTCTGCGCACAGCTGTTCCCCGCACGGTCCGCCGCCAACGGCGCCGCGGCCAGCGTCGTGGTCCTCGCACTGCTCGTGCGGATGGTCGGCGACGGCGTCTCCGACCTCGCTCAGCTGCGTTGGCTCTCACCGTTCGGGCTCCTGGCGCTCACTCGCCCGTTCGACACCGACGACGGCCTACCGCTGGTGGTGCTCGGGTGTGCGGCGGCCGTCCTGCTGGCCCTCGCCGCCCAGCTCGCGGCCCGACGCGACGTCGGCGGGGCGATCATCGCCCCGGCCGGCGGCCGAGCAGCACGCACCGCCCTGCTCGGCTCGGTCTCCGCCTTCGCGGTCCGACGCAGCCTGCGCCCACTGACCGGATGGGCGGCCGGGATCGCCGCGTACTTCCTCCTCATCGGCCTCATCGCCCGCTCCATGACCGACTTCCTCACGGCCAACCCGCAGTTCGCGCAGATGGCGGCGCAGGCCGGCTTCACGCTCGGCACCATCGAGGGCTACGCCGCGACGCTCTTCGCCCTGCTCGCCATCCCGGTCGGAGTCTTCGTCGCTGCCCGGCTGGCAGCCCTCGCCGCGGACGAGAGCTCCCGGCGGCTGGCGCTCGTGCTGGCCGCACCGGTGACCCGCATCCGGCTGCTGACCGCCGAGGCGGGCGTCGCGATCGGCGCCGCACTGATCCTGCTCAGCGTGGCCGGCGTCGCCGTCTGGGCAGGGTCGACCAGCGTCCGCGCAGGGCTCGGCCTCGGCGACGCCTTCGCCGGCGCCCTCAACGTCTTCCCCGTGGTGCTGCTCTGCCTCGGCGCCGCGGTTCTTGCGCTGGGGTGGGCGCCACGAGTCGTCGGCGGGATCGGCGCCCTCCCGGCCGCCGGCGGATTCCTGTGGCTGGTCGTCGCGGACAGCGTCCAGGCGCCTGCGTGGGTGAGCTCGCTGTCACCGTTCGCACACGTCGCCGCCGTACCAGCCACCACGCCGGACTGGCTCGCCGCCGCCGTCATGACCGCGTTGAGCGCCCTCGGCGTCACCGTCGGCATGGTCGGCTACCGCCGCCGGGACATGCACGCCTGACGCCCCCGTCAACTTCCACCAGAAGGCAACGCTCCGCGTTGTCCTGATGGTTCGTCGGGGAGGTCGGCGACTCCTTCGTTCCCACCGACAGCGGCACACCTCTGGATGGCACCACGAGCGAACGCTGGTACGCGCGGGGCACGGCAATGCCCGGAGGTCGCAACCGGTCACGGGCAGGGGATTCAGCCCACTCCCCGAGGCACCTGCGCAGGCTGGGCCCGGCCCATGAGCGTCGTCGGCCAGCGCACGCGACTGCGCGGCGGCAGATCCGGGCGAGCCTGGCCGCCCCGACCGGTGCCTTCTGCTGCTCCCCATTCACGGACGTCCGGTCGCTACGAGCAGGTGGCCGGTAGGGTGGATGGCGGTGCGCCGGGAAGTCTGGTCGGCAACGACTTCGACGACCCCGACGAGAGGCTTCCACTCCTGTGCCTTCCAGCATGTCCCCGCTACCGTCCTGTCCCGCGGCTCGTGGGCCGAGACCCTCCGCGTCAGCGCGATCCTCCGCAAGGAGACGGTCGGTGGCGCCCTCCTCCTCGTCGCCGACCGTCGCGCGCTCGTGTGGGCCAACACACCGTGGGCTGACCAGTACTACCGCCCTGCGCGACGTCGAGGTGGGGCCCGAGGCTGCTGCACCTGCACCTGTCATTGGGCACGTGGGCGGCGGACGGCCTGCTGGCGATCTTCTTCTTCGTCGTCGGGCTCGAGCTCAAGCGCGAGTTCGTCGCCGGCGACCTGCGCGACCCGCGCCGGGCCGCACTCCCGATCCTCGCGGCGGTCGGCGGCATGGCGGCCCCGGCGCTCGTGTATCGTCCTGGTGAACTCCGCTGAGCGACGGGTGGTGCGGTCTGCAGGGCTGGGCCATCCCGACGGCGACCGACATCGCCTTCGCCCTCGCGGTGCTGGCGGTTGTCGGCACGCACCTGCCGGCGGCGCTTCGGACGTTCCTGCTCACGCTCGCGGTGGTCGACGACCTCCTCGCGGTCACCATCATCGCGTCTTCTACACCGCGGACGTGCAGGTGGTGCCGCTGCTGGGCGCGTTCGGCGGTCATCGGCGTCTTCACCGTCGCAGTCCAGCGCCGGATCCGCTCGTGGTGGTTGCTGCTCCCGCTCGCAGTGACTCGCGTGGGCGCTCATGCACGCCTCCGGCGTGCACGCGACCGTCGCGGGGGTGCTGCTGGGCTTCACCGTCCCAGTGGCGCGCAGCCGCGCCGCCGGAGGGCCCGACGCCGGCCCCGGGCTCGCGGAGCACTTCGAGCACCGGTTCCGCCCACTGTCCGCCGGCGTTGCCGTCCCCGTGTTCGCGTTCTTCGCGGCCGGCGTCACGGTCGGCGGGTTCACCGGGCTGACCTCCTCGTTGGGCGACCCGGTTGCACTTGGCATCACGGCCGGCCTCGTCGTCGGGAAGGTTGTGGGCATCCTCGGCACGACGTGGCTCGTCGCACGGTTCACTCGGGCGAACCTGGACGCGAGCCTGTCGTGGGCCGACGTCCTGGGTGTGGCGCTGCTCGGAGGGATCGGGTTCACGGTGTCTCTGCTGATCGGGGAACTCGCCTTCGGCACCGACCTCACCCGCGAGGAGCACGTCAAGGTCGGCGTGCTCACCGGGTCGGTGCTCGCTTCGATACTTGCTGCGGTCGTTGCTGCGATCACGGAACAAGGCCTATCGACGCATCGCTCTCGAGGAGTCCACCGACGCCGACGGTGACGGCGTTCCCGACGCCTTCGAGCGCCCAGCAACCCATTGAGTAGCTGAATGACTCGCCGACGAGCCGCACCGGCTCAGGTCGGAGATCGATCCCCGATCGTGATCCGCGATCTCGTGAGCCGCCGCACTCCAACGTGACCGCGCCGACCGCGGGCTCGCCCACGCGAGCCTCGCCGCGCAGGGCGCGGTCAGCGGCCTTCATGCCCGACGGCCCGATCGCGTTCGTGAACGCCGAACGCGACCGGCTCCGCGAGTCGATCACAGCTGCCGATCACGGGGCCGCCCGGTGGGAGAAGGCCGTCGGCGCGCTCAGCGGACAGAACGCCGCGCAGCACCCCGAGCGGGTCCAGCAGGCCCTCGTGGTCGCTGCAGCGGACGCGCACCCGCGGGCGTGCGGACAAGGCCGCCGCACCGCTGATCGAGCTGGCCGCCGTCGACGGCGGGTCTCAGCTCAGCGACACGGTCACGTCGTTCGCGGTCTCTCTCGCCCTGCGGGCCGAGGGCACGCGTGACTGCGAGTGCTTCCGACCCTTGGGATAGGTCTGGGCACGCAGCATCGCCTCGATCTCACCGGGCGATGTGGGCTTGGAGAAGTGGTAGCCCTGTCCGGTCACGCAGCCCCGCTGCTGCAGCAGCAACGACTGCTCGAGGGTCTCGATCCCCTCCGCGACGGTGTTCATCCCGAGCGAGGCGGCGAGGGCGAGGATGGTGTCGACGAGCGGTGCGTCCTGGCCGGTGGAGAGCCGCTCGACGAAGCTGCGGTCGATCTTCAACGTGTCGATCGGGAAGCGGTGCAGGTAGCTCAGCGACGAGTAGCCGGTGCCGAAGTCGTCCAACGACAGCCGGATCCCCAGCGCGCGCAGCGCGACGAGCACCGTGTGGGTGTCGGTCGGAGTTGTCGATGAGGACGCTCTCGGTCATCTCGAGGTTCAGCCGGTCCGGGGTGCAGCGACGTCTCGGCGAGCACCTGCGCGACGAGGTCGACGATGTCGGCCTGCAGGAGCTGGCTGCCCCGAGAGGTTGACGTTGAGGCGCAACGGGACCGAGCCGGGCACGGCGGCGCCGCCATCGCACCGTCTGGCGGCAGGCCTCGCGCAGCACCCAGAGGCCGATGTCCCGGATGAGACCGGTCGACTCGGCCAGCGGGATGAACTCCGCCGGCCCGATCAGACCGCGCTCGGGGTGGCGCCACCGCGCAAGCGCCTCGACGCCCGTGATGCGGCCCGTGTCCATCGAGACGATCGGCTGGTAGTCGAGGTACAGCTGGCCGTTCTCCAGGGCCTTGCGCAGGTCGGCCTCGAGCCGTACCCGCTCGACGAGACCAGCGTGCATGTCGGAGTGGTAGACGCGTCACGCTCCCCTCGGCCGCCGCCTTGGCCTGGTACATCGCCAGGTCGGCGTTGCGCAGCAGCTGCTCGGCGTCGACGCCCGTGCCGTCCAGCTCCGCCACCCCGATGCTCGACCGCGATGAAGACCTCCTCGCACCCGATCTGGAACGGCTGCTCGATCCGCTCCACGATCGCGCGCGCGAGCCGGGCGGCGTAGCTCGTCGTCGGTCCGCGCCTCGATGAGGACGGCGAACTCGTCACCGCCGAAGCGCGCGACCGTGTCCTCCGGTCGAACGACCGAGAGCAGGCGCTCGGCGACGTCCACCAGCAAGGCAGTCGCCTGCCCCGTGCCCCAGGGTGTCGTTGACGGCCTTGAACCCGTCGAGGTCGAGGAAGAAGACGGTCAACGGGGCACCGTCGTCGGCGTGCCGGTGCAGCGCGTCCTCGAGACGGTCCTTGAACAGAGCGCGGTTCGGGAGGCCGGTCAGCGAGTCGATGAAGGCCTGCCGGGTGAGCTGGCTCTCGAGCACCACGCGGTCGGTGACGTCGCGCGCATTGAGGACGAGCGCCGGAGACATCGGGGTTGTCGAGCAGGTTCGTCAGGGTCACCTCGACCTGGCACGCGCGACCGTCGGCATGCCGCCACGTCGTGCGCACCGTGTGCACGTCGTCGCCGTCGGTGGGAACCGAGCGAAGAGTCTCGAGGAACTCAACCGCGCGCGGCCCGTCCATGAGGTCGAGCACCGACCGGCCGACGAGCTCGTCGGACCCGTACCCCAGCACGCGCTCGCTGGACATGCTCTGGTAGGTCACCAGGCCGGCGGGGTCGACCACCATGACGAGGTCCGAGCTGTGCTGGACGAGCGCCGAGAAGCGCCCCTGGCTCGCGCGCAGCTCGGCGGTGCGGTGCTCGACGCGCTGCTCGAGGTCGCGCGTGAGCACGGCGTTCTCGCGAAGGGTGAGGACCTGGCGAGCGACGAGCAGCGCCATCAGCATGGTCCGCGCCCAGAACGAGAAGGACCCGCTGAAGCCGTCCCGGAGAAACTCGACGATCGAGGTCAGCAGCGCGACGGACGACGGCGGTGTAGGGCAGCAGGCTCGCCGGACGCCGCCTTCGGGCCGGTCTGCGCCCGACCGCGCCCGCCGGCGGCGGGACGCCGCAGCGCGGCCAGCAGCAGCAGCGCGAAGCCGACGAACCAGCCCAGGTCGATGATGTTGCCCGAGCTGTACACGCCGGCGTTGGTGAGGTAGGTGAAGCCGGAGTCCGACACCGCGAACGCGACGAGCCCGGTGCCGACCAGCGGGAGGGACACCGGCAGGGGCTCGCTCTGCTGCCGGGCGCGCAGACCGGTGTAGACGACCATCGTGATGACGACGACGTCACCCACCGGGTAGGCGAGGGAGATCGCCTTGGGCAGCATCTCGCCGTCACTCGCCTCGAAGGCCGGCCCGAGGACGAGCAGCCAGCTGCACAGCAGCAGCGAGCTCGCGACGACGAGGCCGTCGAGGATCGTGCGGACGCGACCGGCGATGGTCGGTGAAGCGAGCGGCAGCGTGAGCAGCGCCGCAGCCGCAAGGGGCGGCAGCCCGAGGTACCCGAGGTCGGCCGGCGACGGGAACGGCACCTCCTGGCCGAGCACGGACTCGTACCAGGTCCACACCGCCTGCCCGGCCGCCCAGGACGACACACCGGACCCGAGGAGGACCCAGAAGCGCCGGGTCGCGCCGGTGTGGGCGCGCCCGCGGCGCAGCGCGGCCAGCCCGGCGAGGGCGGCGACTGCGGTCAGACCGAGGTTCGACACGTGCTGAGCGGCGTCGGTGCCGGACAGCACGGTCAGGCTCACGGGCCACAGGACGGTCGCGGCGAAGACGGCCACGACCGGCCAGCGCCAGGCGACCTGCATGGACGGTGTCATGCCCGGACCATCGGCGACGGACCAGCACTCCATGAGGAGTCGGACCGCGGCTTCACCCCGACGGGCCAGACCTCTCACAGCCATCGCCCGACGGCCGATGGAGCAGACCGGAGCCACCTGCGTCGGCACGTCCGTCCACGAGCAGTGAAGGGTCCACCATGACTGCGTCGTGTCGACGTCGCCACGACACCGCGAGTGCCCATGCACTGGCCGGCGACGCCTGGGTCCGGACGTCCTGGCCGACATCGACCTGCCGACGCCGTTCCTCGTCACCGACCTGACCGTCCTCGCCGCGCGCTTCACCCGCTTCATGTCCGCCCTCCCGGGCGTGCGGCCCTACTACGCCGTCAAGTGCAACCCGGCCCGCGCCGTCCTGGCGACCGCGGCCGCCGCCGGAGCGCCGGCTTCGAGATCGCCTCGCTCGGCGAGCTGCGCGAGCTGCAGGCGATCGGCGTCGACCCGGCGGACGTCCTCTACAGCAACACCGTGAAGCCGGCCGCCCACGTCGCGGCGGCCGCCGCCGCAGGGCTGTGGCGGTTCGCCGTCGACTCCGAGGGCGAGCTGCGCAAGATCGCAGCGCACGCCCCCGGCAGCGCGGTCTACGTGCGCCTGCGGGTCGACGACAGCGACAGCATCTTCCCCCTCTCCGGCAAGTTCGGCGTCGGCAGCCGTCCAGGCGCGCGAGCTGCTGCGGCAGGCCCGCCTCCTGGGCCTGCGGCCGTACGGGCTGACGTTCCACGTCGGCTCGCAGTGCGTGGTGCCGGCGGCGTGGACGCGCGCCATCGCGGGCGTCGGCCGGCTGATGCACCAGCTGGCCGAGGACGGCATCCACCTGGAGATGCTCGACCTCGGGGGTGGCTTCCCGGCCGGCTACGGCGACCCGGTGCCGGCCATCGAGCAGATCGGCACCGTCATCGGCGCGGCGCTCGACCGCCTGCCCTACCGGCCGGCCCTGGTCGTCGCGGAGCCCGGGCGGCACATGGTCGCCGAGACCGCGGTCATGGTGACCGAGGTCATCGGCCGTGCTCAGCGATCGGGGCAGGACTGGCTGCACGTCGACGTCAGCGCGTTCCACGGGTTCATGGAGACGCAGCAGACCGCGGGCGGGTGGCGCTTCCCGGTGTGACCTCACGCGCCGACCACGACGTCGTCGATCACGTCCCGTTCACCGTGACCGGCCCGACCTGCGACAGCGGGGACACGATGTTCCACGGGTTGTCGCTGCCGCACACGGTGGCGGAGGGCGACCGGCTGTACATCGCGTCGGCCGGCGCCTACACCCTCAGCTACGCCTCGCACTTCAACGGCTTCCCGCCGCCGCGGGCGCACTTCGTCAGCAGCTAGATGGGACGGCACAGCCGGCTGGTCCGGCTCATCGCCGCGGGGATCATCGACTCGCTCTGCCTGTCGATCGCGTGGACCGTGATCGTCCTCGACGTCGCCCGGAATCACGGGTTCGCCGCCGTGGGTGCTCTCACCGCGGCCACGCTGGTCGGGGTCGCGCTGTCGGCGCCGGTGACCTCCGCCCTCGCGCGTCGGCTCGACGGACGGCGACTGGTGCGCCGCAGTGCGCTCGCCGAAGGGGGCCTGCGCCTGCTGATGGTGGGGATGGTGCTCCTGGACGCCCCGGTCCCGGTCCTGGCGGCGTGCGCCCTCGCGCTCAACGTCAGCGCCTGGACCTGCTACGCCGCGATGCGCGCCGAGGTCGCGGCGGTCGCCGACGGCGCCGGAGCCCTCACCACCTACGGGACGGTGGTCGCGGCCGTCGAGGCGATCGGCATCGGGCTCGCGACGTTGCTCCCGGTGGGTTCGGGCACGGACCGGCGCGACCTGCTCGCCGCGGTCGCGGTCGGGTACGCCGCATCCCTGCTGCCGACGGTCCTGGTCGCCGGCGGGTCACGGGTCCCCCGTGCGACCGCGTCCGTGCCCGGGCGACGCCGGACGCGCGCATGGGTCGGCGGACCCGTCGCGGGGGGCGCAGTCCTCATGCTGGTCGGCTCGGCGCCGACGCTCCTCGCCGTCGTCCTCGCCGAGCGCCTGCACGGCCTGCACGCCGTCGGGCTCGCTGCGCTGTCCTTCACCCTCGGGTCGCTCGCAGCGCCCGCCCTTGCGCACCGCCTACAACGCTGGCCGCTCGACCGGGCACTGGTCTGGAGCACCTGCGCGCTCGGGATGCTGGTCGGCTGGCTTCTCGCACCCCATCACATCGCGCTGCTCTGTCTGGCTCAGCTCCTCTCTGGGCTGTTCATGACAGCCCTCGAAGGCCTGCTCGACACCTCAGCGGCGCACCGCCGACCCGCCGAGGTCACCGGTGCGCTCGCGCAGGCGACCGCAGCCCGGGCGCTCGGCTCCGCTGCGGCCACCGCTCTCTTCCCCGTCCTCGTCCTTCGTTTCGGGGAGGTGGGCAGCGTGGGCGTCCTCACCGGGACGGCGCTGCTCGCCGCCCCGTTGCTGCTCATGCTTCCGGTGTTCCTGGGTCGGAGCCAGGGGCCTCGCCACCGGCGCGACGCGCGCGTGATCTCCCCCATCGCACCCGTCGCGGCAGCGACGAGACAGCACGCGGACGCCCACCTCTCGCGCCGGGTGGCTTCGAGCAAGGCGTAGCGCGGGAGGGGCGACCAGCTGGTCCACGACCGCGAGGTCGTACTCGCCCTCCACCGGCGTCCCCGCGATGCTGCCGCTGTGGCGTGCCCTGGCACCCCGTCTCGACACGATCGCCGGGCCTGCTCAGCGTTCTCGAGCACCCCCGGATACCGTTCTCCGGAACTGGGGGAGCGCCCGGTGTCACGCCGTCTCAACGGGGACGAGACCGCCGGAGCGGTCTGGATCCATCCCGCGCGAGCAACGCCAGTCCGAGGCGTTCCCCATCCCGATGTCCGTCACGCACACCGGGATCTCCACGTGCGAGATCTACCGGCTGGACCCGAGCCCGACCGGCGCAGCTCTGGCCTGAGGCCGACCGAGCGCCGAGCACACGACACGGCGGCGACGACGGAAGGCCCGCACCAGCAGCAACGCTGCTGCGGGCCTCCTCGTCCCCGGGCCTCGGGCGGCTCGGGCCCCCCGAGCTCAGCCGAGCGCCCCGACTGGGGCGTCACTCCCCGAGGGTCAGCACGAACCGGGGCCGCACCCGGGCCTCGGTCTCGTCCTCGAAGTCGTAGGCGTACGACAGCAGGTCGGCCTCGTCCCACCGGGTGCCGAAGAAGGACAGCCCGATCGGGCAGCCGGCCGACGTACCCGGCCGGGACCGTGATGTTCGGGTACCCCGCGACGGCGGCCGGGCCCGAGGAGCCGAACAGGAAGCGGTCGGCCTCCCCGTCCGTCTCGACGTAGCGCGTCTTCCACGCGGCCGAGTTGGTCGGGGCGACGATCGCGTCCAGGTCGTGCTCGGCCAGCACCTCGTCGATGGAGGCCCGGGCGAGCCGCCGGGTCTCCTCGCGCAGCGCGACGGTCTCCGGCGGCGGGCTCGCGCGGCTCGAGCGGCGGTGGCCTCGAAGATGCCCTGGTCGAACAGGGACAGCTCGACCGGGTCCGCGGGGTTGAAGTCGATGAGCCCCTGGATGGTCCGCGGGTGCTCGCCGGGCGTCGCCTCGAGGTAGGCCGGCAGGTCGCGAGCGAACTCGCTGATCAGCAGCGGGAACTCCGCCGCGCCGATCTGGTCCTGGTACGGCAGCGTCCACCTCGACCACCGTCGCGCCGGCCTCCTCCAGCGACTCGCGCGACGAGGTCGAGCACGGCCTCGACGGCCTCCAGGTCGGCCTCGTTCTCCTCGGTCCAGCCCTCCGGCGGCTCGGCGCCGTCCAGACGACCGAGCTCGTAGGGCCGCCACACGCCGATGCGCGCCCCCTCCAGGGACTCGTCGTCCAGCAGCGCGGCGTAGTCCTGCGGCTGGTCGGCGGGGATCTCGGCGGTGGCCGCGTCCCGCTCGTCCGTCCCCTGCAGGACGGCCGTGGCGATCGCGACGTCGACGACGTGGCGCGCCATGGGACCGGCGGTGTCCTGCTCGGCGGAGATCGGCACGATGCCGTCGCGGCTGACCAGGCCGAGCGTCGGCTTGAGGCCGACGACGCCGTTCTGCGCGGCCGGGCAGACGATCGAGCCGTCCGTCTCGGTGCCGATGGTCACCTGGGCGAGCGCCGCGGCAGCCGCCACGCCCGACCCGGACGAGGAGCCGCACGGGTTGCGGTCGAGGACGTACGGGTTGTTCGTCTGCCCGCCGACCCCGCTCCACCCGCTCGTCGAGCCGTTGCCCCGGAAGTTGGCCCACTCGGACAGGTTCGTCTTGCCGAGCACGATGGCACCGGCCTCGCGCAGGCGGCGGGTGAGGTCGGCGTCGTCGGGACGGGTGCTGAGCAGCGCGCGCGACCCGGCTGTCGTGGCGAAGCCCTCGGCGTCGATGTTGTCCTTGAGCAGCACGGGGATGCCCTCGAGCTCGCTGCGCGGACCCTCGTGCTCGCGGACGGTCGTCGCTGTCCCGGGCGTCACCCAGCGCCTGGTGGTCGAGGTCGATGATCGCGTTGAGCCGGGGGTCGAGCAGCAGGATGCGGTGCAGGTAGGCCTCGGTGAGCTCGACCGACGTGAGCGAGCCCTCCTCCATCCGCTCCTGGGCGTCCGGGATGGTCAGGGAGTCGAGGTCGAGACGGTTCTCGGCGAGCTCGCGCTCGTCGCGTGGACGGTGGGGAGTCGGGCGAGGCCGTCTCGGCACCGGCGCTCGGGCCCGCGAAGGCGGCGGACGACGGCGGACGCGGCGAGGGCCGCGGTCAGGGCGGAGGCGACGGCGGTCGCGCGCCACCGGAGCGGCGGTCAGCTGCACTGCGGGCGGGGGTTGGCATACGCCCAGACGCTACGACCGGCGGGGCCCCCCGGGAAGAGGTTCTGCCCGGACGGCGACGAGCCAGGCTCAGGTTGAGGCGAGCGGGAGCGCCTTGCCGGGGTTCATGAGGCCCTGCGGGTCGAGGGCGTTCTTCACGGCGAGGTGCATGGCGACGACGGCCGGCGAGAGCTCGCGGTGGAGGCCGGGGCCTTGAGCAGGCCGACGCCGTGCTCGCCGGTCACCTTGCCGCCGAGCTCGAGGCGGCGTGGGATGACCTCGAACGCGGCTCGGGCGCGCAGCATCGCCGCTCGTCGCCGGGCGGGGCGATGAGCAGCGGGTGCAGGTTGCCGTCGCCGGCGTGCGCGATGTTGGCGATGAGGATGTCGTGGTCGCGGGCGGTCCGCTCGATCCGGTCGAGCATCTGGGGCAGCACGCTGACCGGGACGCAGACGTCCTCGGTGAGGACGGGACCGAGCCGCTCCAGGGCGGGATAGGCCAGGCGGCGGGCCGCGAAGAGGGTCTCCGCCTCCTGCGCGTCGGTCGACTGCGCCGCGAAGGTCGCGCCGGCCTCGGTGAAGCACCGCAGCATGACGTCGGCCTCGCGCTGCCCGGCCGACTCGGGGACGTCCGTCTGCCCGAGCAGGACGACGTCGGCGTCCAGCGAGAGGCCCAGGTGCTTCCACTCGTCGACCGCGCGCAGGCAGTGCCGGTCGACCAGCTCCATCGCCGACGGCACGACGCCCGCGGCCGTCACCAGGGCCACCGCACGGCCGGCGTCCTGCACCGAGCCGAAGTGGCCCGCCACGGTCCGCGTCTCGCCCTGCAGCGGACGCAGGCGGACGGTGACCTCCGTGATGATGCCCAGCGTCCCCTCGGACCCGACCATGAGCGAGCACAGGTCGTAGCCCGCCACACCCTTGGCCGTCCGCCGTCCCAGCCGGACGACCTCGGCGTCCGGCGTCACCATCTCGATCCCGAGGACGTAGTCGCCGGTGACGCCGTACTTGACGCAGCAGACCCCTCCCGCGTTCGTCGCGACGTTGCCGCCGATCGTCGACCACGGTGAGCTGGCCGGGTCCGGCGGGTACCAGAGGCGGTGCTCGGCGACGGCGGCGCGCAGGGTGTCCGTGACCACGCCGGGCTGGACGACGGCGAGACGCTCCGCCCGGTTGATCTCCAGTACGCGATTCATCCGCTCGAGGCTCACCACGAGGCAGCCCGCGACGGCGTTGGCCCCACCGGACAGGCCGGTGCCGGCGCCGCGCGGCACGATCGGGAGCCCGTGCGCTCGCGCGTACGCGACGACCTCCCGGACCTCCGCCGTCGACTCCGGGCGGACGACGGCGACCGGCAGGCCGTGGGGCGCCCACTCCGCCTCGTCGTGGAGGTAGCCGGCCATCGCCTCGGGGTCCGTGACGACCCGCTCGGGCGGCAGCGTCGCCAGCAGACCGGTCACGGGGCCGTCCTCGGGTCGGTGGCCGGACCGTCTCGTCCGGCGCGCGAGCGAGTCTACGGACGCCCTCGCCGTGCGGGTGAAAGCGCGCGCGCTGACAGGCAGCGGACGCCGTCCGGCGGAACGATGGACGACAGCCACCCGTTACGCTGGGAGGAGACCAGCCATCGCGGGACGCAGGCGTCGTACGTCGGACTCCCGTCACCCGAACCACGGCAGCGGGCCCCGTCGGCATCATCCGACGGGGCCCGCTGCATCTGCCTGCCCGACGAGAGGACACGATGACCCCGCCCGGCCGCCACGTCGCTCTCGGGGTCGCCCTCGTGCTGCTCGGCGGGCCCGCGGTCGTGGCGCGGGCGGTGGATCCCGCGCCGGACGACGGTGCGCGTGACGTCCGGAGCGACGCCTGGGTCTTCGACGGGACCGCGTTCCCCCGGCCCGGACGGCTCGACCTCGCCGCGGGCTCGTCCCGCTCGTCGTCGGGACGCGCGACCCGCAGCGGCAGCCGTTCGACACCCGGGACCCGTTCAACATGCCGCTGAGCACGTCCGCCCGGTCACGCCGACGCCGACGAGCCGGCCGCCGCGTACTGGACCGACGTCCGATCGGGGCTCGTCAACCACCGCAACGGGTGGTCGGTCGAGTTCGTCCGCGACGACCGTGGACGACCCGATCCGGCGCTTCACTCGCGGCCGACGCCGCCGACGTCGACGCCGACGGGGGCACCGACCCCGGCTCAGCGCCCGCCCGGTCGATCGACCTGCACGTCCCGGACGACTTCACGCCGCCGGCGGGCAGCGGCGGGCGGGCCGACGGCGCGACCGTGCTCGTCGCAGCCGGACGGCACCCTCGTCGACCTGTACCGGCCCGTCCGGCAGCCGGACGGCGACTGGACCGCCTCCCGCTGGGAGCGGCACGACTCGCGCGGGCACCGGGCGTGCTCACCGGCGTCCGCGCGGCCGGCGTCAGCTACGCCGCGGGCCTCATCCGGGCCTGGGAGCTCGAGGCGGTCGGCGACGGCACGCTGGACCGGTTCGAGCACCGGCTCGCGATGTCGATCCCGGCCGCGGGCGATGAAGCCGCAGCCCGAGCCGTCCGACGGGTACGTCACCTACGACGGCAGCGGCGAGGGCCGCGACCCGGTCGCCGTCTGGCCGGCCAACACGCAGGACGACCAGAGCAGCCCGGCGCTGGAGTACCGCGGGCGACGTGCCGATGGGCACCACGGTCGCGATCCCGGCGCGACGTCGACGTCGAGCGGCTCGGCGCGGAGCTCGACGTCGCGGACGACCCGTGGGCGATGGCGACGCTGCGGACGCTGCAGTCGTTCGGCGGCGTGGTGACCGACGCGTCGGACATCGCACGCGCTGTACGTCGAGCCGTCGGCCGACACCGAGCACGTCGACGGCGTCGAGCGGGCGTGGACGGACGTGTTCGGCACCTGCGGCCGGTGCTCGCGATCACGCCCGCGCAGCCGGCCGGCGGCCCGGCGCCCTACCTGTGGGACCTGGCGCCGACGTCGTCCGCTGGCGGGTTCGGCCCGGGACGGGAGCCGGTCAGGCCGACGACGCGGACGCCACGCGACGACGGGCACCGGCATCCGCTGCTGCGGGACGACGGCGAGCCGGATCGGGGTCGGCCCGGGGCCTGCCGCCGCAGCCAGGTGACGAAGTCGTCGACCGGCATGGGTGCGGCGATCGCGAACCCCTGGACGGCGTCGCAGCCCAGGGCGCCAGCGCGTCGCAGCGTGGCGGGGTCCTCGACGCCCTCGGCGACGACCCGCAGGTCCAGCGCGTGCGCGAGCGCGACGGTGTGCCGCACGATCGCCGCCGGCCCGGCCGTCGGTCGCCACGTCGGCGACCAGCGCGGGGTCGAGCTTGAGCTCGTCGGCCGGCAGGCGGCGCAGGGCGAGCAGCGGGCTGCGCCCGGTGCCGTAGTCGTCGACGGCGACCGAGACGCCGAGCGCGCGGAGCTCGGCGAGGACCGCGGCGGCGCCGTCGTGGGTCAGCGCGTCCTCGACGACCTCGAGGGTCAGGGCGCGCGGCGGGAGTCCGTGCCGCGCGAGCGCCGCGCCGACCGTGGCCGGCAGGTCGGCGTCCGTGACGTCCGCGACCGCCAGGTTGACCGACACCGGCAGCGGCGCCCGGTGCGACCACCAGCGGGCGGCACCGGCCAGCGCCAGGTCGAGGACCGTCCGGGTGAGCTCAGCCCTGGAGCCCGACCCGGGCGGCGATCGGCAGCAGCTCGCGCGGGGCGAGCACGCCACGGCTGGGGTGCTCCCAGCGGACGAGCGCCTCGACGCCCACGGTCCGCGTGGCCGCGAGCGTCGACCTGCGGCTGCAGGTGGACGGTGACGTCGCCGCCGTCGAGCGCGATCTGCAGGTCGGTGCGCTCCCGCTGGCGGGCGTCCCGTGCGGCGCCGTCGCCGCCGGCGTGCACGCGGATGCCGCCCGCCGACTCCTTGGCGGCGTACATGGCGTCGTCGGCGCACTGGAGGAGCCCGTCGACGGTCGAGGCGGAGGCCGGCGCGAAGGCGATGCCGATGCTGCCGCCCACCCGCAGCTGCTCGCCGCCGACGGTGAACGGCTGGCCCAGCGTGGCGCGCAGCCGTCGGGCGACCCGCTCGGCCTGCTCCACGCCGGTGTCCGGCAGGACGACGGCGAACTCGTCGCCGCCGAGCCGCGCGACGATGTCCGCCGGCCGCAGCGTCCCGAGCATCCGCGTGCCGACCTGCTGCAGCAGCTCGTCGCCGGCGGCGTGCCCGTTCCGGTCGTTGACCTGCTTGAAGCCGTCGAGGTCGATGAGGAGCAGCGCCGTCGGCCGCTCGGGTGTGGCGGCCGCCAGGACCGCGGCGCCGGCCTCATGGAGGGCACGCCGGTTCGGCAGCCCGGTGAGGTCGTCGGTCCGCGCCTCGCGGCCGACCTCGCGCAGCCGGCGCAGCTCGCGGAACGTCAGGACCGTACGGAAGACGACCGTCGCCAGGCACGCGACGGCGCAGGCGGCCACGGACACCGGCAGCCGGTCCCCCCAGCCGGCCGCGAGCAGGGTGACGCTGGCGATGCTGCACCCGACCGGGACGGCGAGGACGCGCCACTCGACGAGGTCCCGCGTGCCCGTGGCGCGCGGGGTCCCGGCCGTGGCCCGCTGCGGCTGGACGCCGCGCGCCACGAGGGCGACGCCGACCAGCCAGGTGAGGTCGAGCGGACCGCCCTCGACGTAGCGGTCGACGGCCTGCAGGTTCAGGTAGACGACGTCGCCGACGAGGTGCAGGACGAGACCGGCGCACGCGGTGAGGAGCGCCCGGTCGGTCCGCAGCCCGAGGGCGCCGCCGACGCCGACCACGAGCGCGAGGAGCACGATGTCGGCGACCGGGAACGCGAGGTTCGTCGCGTACTCGGCGAGCTCGCCCGTGACGCCGGCGAGGGCGGGGGCCAGCAGGACGGCGACCGCGACCGCCGCGGCGCCGGAGGCGCCGATCACGCCGTCCAGCCACATGCGGGCGTGGAACTGCGGCGCCCGCGAGCGGACGACAGCGATGAGCGCGAGGTAGAGGAAGGGGTAGAACGCGAGGCAGAGCACGTCCGCGACCGAGGGGGTGGGCACGTCCGCGTCGACCTGGAGGGTGTAGACGACGTTGCCGGCGGCGTTGAGCACGAGCCCGACGGCGAGCCACCGGCCGGCCCGCCGCTCGCGGCTGGCGGACCGCCAGGCCCACACCGCGGCGAGGGCGTAGACGGCGTTGTAGAGCACGAGGTCGTACGCCGTCACCCAGGGGGCGCCCTCGGGCCGGGCCCACAGGCCGGTGGAGAACAGCCCCAGCACGACGACGAGCGCGGCCGGCAGCCGCCGGTCCGGGCGCACGGGCGCCGCTTGCTGAGCGCTGTCCCTGGTCATGCCCGCTTCATCGGTCGGTCTCGGAGCGGTCTGAGCCGCCGTTGGACCGTCCGGGTGACGCCCGTGTCGCCCGGTCGCCGATGTCACCCGGTCGTGCGGTCACCGATCTCGAGTTCTCGCGGTCCCCGGACGACGACGGGCGCGGTGGTCGCTCGCTGCGACCCCCGCGCCCGTCCGATCGCCCGTCCGACGCACTTCCGCTCCGGCTCAGGCCGCGACGAGCTCCCGGACGTCCAGCACGCGGAGGGAGCCGGTCGGGGTGCGAAGGGTGGACGTCGGCGCCGGGGCGGCCGAGAGCGCCCGGGCCGCGGGCAGCACGCGTGGCTCGGGCAGCGCCAGGGCCGCCGGGGCGACCGAGCGCTGCGCGCGGTGGCAGACGACCAGCGTCGCGACCGCGATCGGGCCGTTGACCAGCGACGGCGCCCCCAGCCAGAACGAGTCGATGAGGACCGCGTACGTCCCCCACAGCGCGCTCCCCGTCAGCGAGATCACCTGCGTGCTGAGCACGATGCTCTGCAGTCCGGCCGGGTCGTTCCGGTGCCTCCAGACGCGGACCCCCTGCGGGAGCCAGATGAGGAACGAGGTGAGCGAGGCCATCATCCCGATGACCTCCGTGGCGGCGTGCATGTCTCTCCCGTGGCGCGGTCCGCGGGTGGGCGGACGTGTGGTGGTGCCCCGGGACGACGCACGGGTCACGTGCACGCCGGCGGCGGGTCTGAGGCGCCGGGGTTGCCCGCGCGTCCGACCGCCCATCGGCGCCGGGACGCCACGGTTGAGGGGGCACGGGGTGCGACGCCCACCACACCGACGGCGCGCTGACCTGCACCGTCATGCCGCCCGAGCCGCGCGGCGCCGTCGGGCGGCGTCGACGGGCCGGGTCGCCCGACCCGGGCCGGGCGGAGGCCTCGCGGCTAGGCTCCCCCCGTGCCGATCCCCGAGTTCGTCAGCCGCCTGCGCGCCCAGGTCGGGACCGAGCTCCTCTGGCTGCCGGGGGTCAGCGCCGTGATCCTCGACGAGGACGGTCGCGTGCTGCTCGCCCGTCGCGCCGACAACGGTCGCTGGGCCGTCATCAGCGGCATCCTCGAGCCCGGCGAGCAGCCGGGCATCGCGATCGCCCGCGAGGTGCTCGAGGAGACGGGTGTGACCATCGAGGTCGAGGGGCTCGCCGCGGTCGCGACCGACGACCACGAGGTGGTCTACCCGAACGGGGACCGCGCGCAGTACCTGGACCTGACCTTCGTGTGCCGCGTGACCGGCGGCGAGGCCCACGTGGCCGACGACGAGTCGACCGAGGTCGGCTGGTTCGCCCCGGACGCGCTCCCCGAGCCGCTCGTCGCGTCCTCGCGGCAGCGGGTCGACCGGGCGCTCGCGTTCCGGCGCGCGCCGGACCGCGGTCCCTGGTTCGCCCGGTCCTGAGCCGGTCCCCCGGCCCCGGGGGCGGTCCCCCCGTTGGCCCCGCCGGGACAGACCGTCAGACGCCGGCGAGTGCCGGCGCCGGAGCCGGCGCGTCCGCCCTCACGAGGCGATCGCGGCCGGACCGCTTCGCCTCGTAGAGCGCGAGGTCGGCGCGGTGCACCAGGGCGGCGCCGTCCTCGACGCCGTCCCAGAGGGCGACCCCGACCGAGAGCGTCTGCCCGGCGGGCGTGACGGTGCGCGCGCGCTGCAGCAGCTCGACGGGCTGGTCCGACGTGCCGCCGAGCAGCAGCGCCATGAACTCCTCGCCGCCGTAGCGGGCCAGCACGCGACGGTCCGGGGCGTCGTCGACCCCGAGGGCGCGACGCCAGGCACCCGCGGACTCGGCCAGCAGCCGGTCCCCGGCCTGGTGGCCGTAGGTGTCGTTGAAGGGCTTGAACCGGTCGACGTCGATCATGGCGACCGTCAGGGGCAGGCCCTCGAGCCGGGCACGGGCGCTCATCCGGACCAGCTCCGCGTCGGCGCTGCGCCGGTTCGGCAGGCCGGTGAGGCCGTCCGTCCGGGCCAGCTCGGCGAGCCGGCCGGCCTGGGACTGCACGCGTCGCAGCAGACCCGCCATGCGGACCACGACGAGGACGGAGAGCGCCCCGGAGCTGATGACCACGGCCCAGGAGGTACGCGGCCGCGGCGAGCGCGCCCACGCCGAGGTACCCGCGGTAGGCGGCCGATGTCATCGCTCCCCCATCGTCCGACCCGGACGCGGGATGAGGTGCCGGCCACGACCCGGCCCGGTCCCGTCAGCCGGCCACGCGCTCCCACGCTGCGCGGTCGGCGAGCAGCACCTCGGCGATCTGGACCGCGTTGAGCGCCGCGCCCTTGCGCAGGTTGTCGTTGCGAGATGAACAGCGCCAGCCCGCGGCCGTCCGGGACGCCCGGGTCCTGCCGCAGCCGCCCGACGAAGCTCGGGTCGGCGCCCGCCGCCTGCGAGCGGGTTCGGGACGTCGGTCGAGCTCGACGCCGGGGGCGTCGCGCAGCAGCTCCTGCGCGCGCTCGGGCGATCAGCGGCCGGGCGAACTCGGCGTTGATCGACAGCGAGTGACCGGTGAACACCGGCACGCGCACGCACGTCCCCGAGACCAGCAGGTCCGGGATGCCGAGGATCTTGCGGCTCTCGTTGCGGAGCTTCTGCTCCTCGTCGGTCTCGTGCGAGCCGTCGTCGACGAGGTTGCCCGGCCAGCGGGACGACGTTGAACGCGATGGGCGCGCACGTACTTCTGCGGCTCCGGGAAGGTCGACCGCGCCGCCGTCGTGCACGAGCGCGACGCGTGTCCTGCTCGACCGCGCCGCGGACCTGCTCGTCCAGCTCGGTCGCGCCGGCGAGCCCGCTGCCGGAGACCGCCTGGTAGGTGCTGACGATCAGCCGCTCGAGCCCGGCCTCCTCGTGCAGCACCTTGAGCACCGGCATCGCGGCCATCGTGGTGCAGTTCGGGTTGGCGATGATGCCCTTGCGCGCCTCGCGCACCGCCTCCGGGTTGACCTCGGACGACGACGAGCGGGACGTCGGGGTCCATCCGCCAGGCGGAGGAGTTGTCGATGACGACGGCGCCCGCCGCGGCGAACCGCGGGCGCCTGCGCCTTCGACGTCGCGCCGCCCGCGGAGAACAGGGCGATGTCGAGCCCGCTGGGGTCGGCGGTCGCGGCGTCCTCGACGACGACGTCGGTGCCCTTCCACGGCAGGGTCGTGCCGGCGGACCGCGCGGACGCGAAGAAGCGGATCTCGGCGACCGGGAAGTCCCGCTCCTCGAGCAGGCGGCGCATCACGGCGCCGACCTGGCCGGTGGCGCCGACGACGCCGACCTGCAGTCCCGGTCGGCTCATCATCTACCGCCCCGTCCCGCCGTAGACCACGGCCTCGTCCTCGGCGCTGTCCAGCTCGAACGCGGTGTGGACGGCGCGCACGGCGTCGTCCAGGTGGTCGGCCCGCGTGACGACCGAGATGCGGATCTCCGAGGTGGAGATCATCTCGATGTTGATGCCCGCGTCGCTCAGCGCGTCGAAGAGCTTCGCCGAGACGCCCGGGTGCGAGCGCATGCCCGCGCCGACCAGCGAGAGCTTGCCGATCGTGTCGTCGTACTGCAGCGAGTGGAAGCCGACGCCCGCCCTGCGCCGCGGTGAGGGCCGCGATCGCGACCGGGCCGTCGCGTCGCCGGCAGCGTGAACGAGATGTCGGTGAGGCCGGTCGCGGCGGCGGACACGTTCTGCACGATCATGTCGATGTTCACGCCGGCGCCCGGCGACGACCCCGAAGATGCGCGCGGCCTTGCCCGGGACGTCGGGCACGCCGACGACCGTGATCTTGGCCTCGCTGCGGTCGTGCGCGACGCCGGAGATGATCGGCTGCTCCATGGGTTCTCCTTCGCTGTCAGGTCGTCCGTGACGACCAGTGTCCCCTCGTGCCCGGAGAACGAGGAGCGCACGTGGATGGGGACGTCGTACCGGCGGGCGTACTCGACGCAGCGCAGCACGAGCACCTTGGCGCCGCTCGCCGCCAGCTCGAGCATCTCGTCGTAGCGGATCCGGTCGATCTTGCGCGCGGTCGGGACGATGCGCGGGTCGGCGGTGAAGACGCCGTCGACGTCGGTGTAGATCTCGCAGACGTCGGCCATGAGCGCGGCCGCGAGCGCGACGGCGGTCGTGTCCGAGCCGCCGCGGCCGAGCGTCGTGACGTCGTTGGTGCGCTGGGTGACGCCCTGGAAGCCGGCGACGATCGCGACCGCGCCCTGCGCGATGGCGTTGCGGATGCGCGACGGCGTGACGTCGATGATCCGGGCCTTGCCGTGCGACGTCGTCGGTGATGACGCCGGCCTGCTGGCCCGGTGAAGGACTGCGCCTCGACCCCGAGGTTCGCGATCGCCATCGCGAGCAGCGACATCGAGATCCGCTCGCCGGCGGTCAGCAGGATGTCCATCTCGCGCGACGGCGGCATCGGCGTGATCTCGTTGGCGAGGTCGATGAGCTCGTCCGTGGTGTCGCCCATCGCCGACACGACGACGACGACGTCGTGCCCGGCACGCTTGGACTCGGCGATGCGCTTGGCGACGCGCTTGATGCTCGCGGCGTCGGCGACGGACGAGCCGCCGTACTTCTGCACGATCAGGGCCACGGGGCACGCTCTCGGGTGGGTCGGGACGGACAGCGGCCGAGTCTAGAGCCGACCGCACGTGTGGACGGCCGCCAGGGCCACATGCGCGGGACTCACGGCGCGACGACGTCCCAGCCCAGCCGCACGATCAGGGCGCCGACGACGACCATGAACACCACCCGCACGAACCGGCTGCCCTTGGCCACCGCCATCCGCGCGCCGAGGTAGGCGCCCGCGATGTTGGCCGCCCCGACCAGCAGCCCGAGCTTCCACAGCGGCGCGCCCTGCAGGGTGAAGACCGCGAGCGCGCCGAGGTTCGTGGCGGCGTTGACGATCTTCGCCTTGGCGGACGCCTCGAGGAACGCGTACCCGAGGACGGCGACCAGCCCGATGACGAGGAACGTGCCGGTGCCCGGCCCGAGCAGCCCGTCGTAGAAGCCGATGCACCAGGCCCAGCCCGACGGCGGCGACCACGTGGCGCCCGCCCGCCCAGCGCAGCGATGTCGCCCGGCCCAGGGTCGGACGCGCATCGTGTAGACCGCGACGCCGACCAGCGCGACGAGGATGACCGGCCGGAAGACCGCGGCCGGGAGCGAGCTCGCGAGCAGCGCGCCGCCGGCCGCCCCGGCCAGCGCCGCCGAGCGCCATCGGGGTCGCGGTCCGCAGGTCCGGGTGCACGCGCCGGTAGTAGGTCGCGGCGCTGACCGACGTCCCCATGATCCCGGCGAGCTTGTTCGTGGCGAGCGCCTGCACCGGGCTCAGGCCCGGGACCAGCAGCAGCGCGGGGAGCTGCACCAGGCCGCCACCGCCGACCACCGCGTCGATCCACCCGGCGACGAACCCGGCGAGGACCAGCAGCAGCACGGTCCCGAGGGCGATCTCCACACCCGCGCTCGTCATCGGCCAACCACCCGGTGGCCGCCGGTCGCCGGGCTGGTCGTGCCGGTCGCGCCGGTCGTGCCCTCCATCCCGGTCGTCGCGGTCGTCGGGGCGGCGCGGACGGACGCGGGCGGGGCGATCACGCGCGCTGGTCTACCACAGCCCCGGCGTGCCGACACGGCCCGGCGGGGAGCGTCCGGGCCTACGGTCGAGGCATGTCGACCCTCGCCGACGGCGACGCCGTCGCCCCGCCCGGACTCGACGACGCGCCGGGCCTCCGGGTCAGCGGCGTGCACCGGGCGTTCGGGTCCGTCCGCGCGCTCGACGGCGTCGACCTCGTCGCGCGCTCGGGCGCCGTGACCGCCCTCGTCGGACCGAACGGGTCGGGCAAGACGACGCTCCTGCTGGTCCTGGCCGGCCTGCTCGTCCCGGACGCCGGCGAGGTGCGGGTCGCCGGCTTCGACCCGGTCCGTGACGGCCGCGCCGCACGGGCGCGAACCGGCTGGATGCCGGACGCCTTCGGCACCTGGGACTCGCTGACGGCCCGCGAGGTGCTGCTGACCTTCGCGGCCGCCTACCGCCTACCGGCGGCGGTCGCGGCCGACCGTGCCGCCGAGCTGCTCGAGACCGTCCACCTGTCCGAGTACGCCGACCGGCCGGCCAGCGTGCTGTCCCGCGGCCAGAAGCAGCGGCTCGGGCTGGCCCGCGCGCTCGTGCACGACCCGGACGTCCTGCTGCTCGACGAGCCCGCGAGCGGGCTGGACCCGCGCTCCCGGGTGGACCTGCGGCTGCTCCTGCGGCGTCTGGCCGACGCCGGCACCACCGTCCTCGTCTCGAGCCACGTGCTGTCCGAGCTGGACGAGATGGCCGACGACGCCGTCTTCCTCGCCCGCGGCCGGACGGTGGTCCCCGAGGCGCCCGACGCCGGGCCGGGCGGTGCCCCGCAGTGGCGGCTGCGGGCCCTCGACCTGGGCGCGCTCACCGGCTGGCTGACGTCGGTCGGTGCCACGTGGCGGCTCGACGACGCGGCACCGCCCGGGCCCGAGGCGTCGCCCGCTCCGGACGTCCCCGGGGAACGCGTCGTCGTGCCCGGCGGCGTCCTGCTGCCGGTCGCGGGCGAGGCCGGGGCCGCACAGCTCCTGCGCGACGCCGTCGCGGCCGGGGTCCCGGTGACGTCCCTCGCGCCGTCCACGGGCTCGCTGGAACGGGCCTACCTGACGCTCGAGGAGGACCGGCGATGAGCGGGACCACGGCGACCGGTGAGTCGACCGCGCCCGGGCCGCGGCCCGGTGCCGGGCCGACGCCGCTCGCGCCGACGACGCCCGACGGGCGGGGCACCCCGTCGCTGTCCTGGCACGGCGTGCGGACCGTGGCGGTCCTCGAGCTGCGCCAGCGCGTCCGGTCGACGCGCTGGGTCGTGGCGCTCGTCGTGTGGTTCGTCGTGGTCGGGGCGATCACCGCGCTCACCTGGGCCGCCGTGCACGCGCTCGCGGACGGCGTGACGCTCGACGGCACCGGCGACCCGGACCCCGCGCTGACCTTCCTCACCGGCCCGCCGATCTTCGGCGTCGTCGTGTTCTTCGTCCTCTTCCTGGGGCTGCTCGTCTCCCCCACGCTCAGCTCGACCGCGATCAACGGCGACCGCAACGCCGGGACGCTCGCGACCCTGCAGGTCACGCTGCTCACTCCCGCGGAGATCGCCGTCGGGAAGCTGCTCGCCGCCTGGGCGGCCGCGCTGGCGTTCCTCGCGGTGAGCGTGCCGTTCCTCGTCGTCGCTCTGGCCGCGGGCGGTGTGCCGGTCGCGTCGGTGCTCGTCTGCCTGGCCGTGCTCGCCCTGCTGCTGGCCGTGGTGTGCGCGATCGGGCTGGGCTTCTCGGCGCTGTCCGCGCGCACGTCGGGCTCCGTCGTGCTGACCTTCCTCACGGTCGCCGGGCTCGCGGTGCTCAGCCCGATCGTCTTCGCGCTGACGCTCCCGGCCGTGACCGAGCAGGAGGAGGTGCGGGTCTGGACGTTCCCGAGCACGTTCGACGGCGAGGGCGAGCTGCCGGACTGCGTGTGGGAGATCCAGACGATGGACCAGGCGCACACCGAGCGCACATGGTGGCTGCTGGCGGTCAACCCGTTCGTCGTCCTGGCCGACGCCGCCCCGCAGGCGCGGGACGAGGTGTCGATCGTCGGCGACCCGCTCTCGGCGATCCGCACCGGCGTGCGCCTGGCGCGGACCGGACCGGCCGACGAGGTCGACTTCTGCACGGGGGTGTTCGGGCGGAGCGGTCCGGACGGGGAGACCGTCGAGTCGCGGGCGCCGATCGACGAGCCGGAGCCGGACCGCAGCGTCGTGTGGCCCTACGGGCTGGCCGCGAACGTGCTGCTCGGCGCCGGCGGGCTCGTGGTCGCCGTCCGTCGGCTCGCGATCCCTCAGCGGACGCTGGCACGCGGCACGCGGGTCGCCTGAGGTCGGGCGCCGGCGGTCAGTCGCTGGCGGTCACTCGCCGGCGGTCAGTCGCCGGGGGTCATGACGTGCGGCGGGCCAGCACCTCGAGGTAGTGCGGGTTGCGCATGATGCCCAGGACGTTGCCGAACGGGTCGACCACGGACGCGGTGTCGAAGCCCTCGCCGCGCGGGGTGATCGGCTGGTACTCGGTGGCACCGAGCTCGAGCAGGCGCGCGAGCGTCCCGGGCAGGTCGTCGACGTGCCAGTGCATGATCGCGCCGCCGGGCGTACCGGCGCCCGGGGCGGACGGGGGCGCCCAGCGCCGGTCGATGATGCCGAGCTCGGCCTCGAGGTCGCCCAGCCGGAACTCCGCGTACGCGAGGCGACCGTCGGGCCCGTCGCGGTGGAAGTACGGCTCGACGCCGGTCACCTGGGTGTACCAGGCGGCGGCCGCCGCGACGTCGTCGGCCCAGATGTTCAGCGTGGCGAACCCGCGCAGCGCCATCGGTCAGGCCTGCAGGGCGTCGTACTCGGCCTCCGCGGCGACGTCGTCCTCCACGTCGAGGCGCAGGTGGGCGAGCATGAGCTGCAGCACGCGCAGCACGCTCGACGCGCGCTCGCCCCAGACCGACAGGTACGAGAACTGCCACCACCACAGCGCCTCGAGGACCTGCCCGGCCTCGTAGTGCCGCAGGCCCTGCGCGAGCGCGGCGCTGATCGCGACGAGGTCACCGGACAGGGTCGCGTCGCCGACCTCCGGCCCGAGCACCGGGTCGACGACCTCGGGGTACTCGTCGAGGCCGTCCAGGACGTTCGCGAGCGCGACGTGCAGCGGGTCGACGTCCGGGTCGGCGCCGACGTCCGGCTCGAAGCGTTCGTGCGGGACGACGTCCTGCATCGCACCCGAGCCGCGCACCGGCGGCCAGCATGTCGGACACCGCGAGGAGCAGCAGCGGGATGGTCGCGTCCGGGGTCGACCCGGCGGCGACCTCGGTGACGGTGGTCAGGTAGGCCCGGCACTCGTCGGCGACCGAGCGCGCGACGCCGAGGAGGTCCGCGGCCTCCGCCACGACGGCCGGGTCGACGGCGGCGCCGGCGTCCGTCGAGTGCGCGGGGGCCCCCTGCGTGGGTACGTCAGGCATGGATGCGTCGCCTTCCTTCGAAAGCACGGCCGAGGGTGACCTCGTCCGCGTACTCGAGGTCCCCGCCGACCGGCAGCCCGGAGGCGAGCCGGCTCACGGTGAGCCCCATGGGCACGAGCATGCGGGCGAGGTAGGTCGAGGTGGCCTCACCCTCGACGTTCGGGTCGGTGGCGAGGATCACCTCGGTGACCACCCCGCTCGCGAGCCGGGACAGGAGGTCCTTGATCCGCAGGTCGTCCGGGCCGACGCCCGCGATCGGGTTGATGGCGCCGCCGAGCACGTGGTACTTCCCGCGGAACTCGCGGGTGCGCTCGATGGCGACGACGTCCTTGGGCTCCTCGACGACGCAGATGACCTCGTCGGAGCGTCGCGGGTCGCGGCACACGCGGCACTGCGGCTCCTCGGAGACGTTGCCGCAGATCTCGCAGAACCGGACGCGCGCCTTGACCTCGGTCAGGGCGTCGGCGAGCCGGCGCACCTCGATCGGGTCCGCCGCCAGCAGGTGGAAGGCGATCCGCTGCGCGCTCTTGGGACCGACGCCGGGCAGTCGCCCGAGCTCGTCGATCAGGTCCTGGACCGCGCCCTCGTACACGCCGTCAGCCTACGGGGTGACACCGACGCCGCCCGCCGGTGACAGGCGGGGGCCAGCTAGACGCCGTCGCCGGACTGCTCGTCGATGACGGTCCCGCCGAGCATCTGCGCGACCAACGACTGCCCCGTGAGGTTCGAGCTGGCCAGGTCGGGGTCGTCCGGCGAGGGCGAGTCCTCGACGGGCGGCGCCGACCCCGCGGCGCGCCGGGTCGCGGCCGCGTGCGCCCGCTCCCCCGCGGCGCGCGCGCTCGACCGGCCCGCCGACGGCGCCGACGGCGCCGTCGATGCGGCGTGCTCGGGCGGCTCGAGGTCCGGGGGGACGGAGTCGACGGTCGGCCCCTCGGGGATGTCGTCGTCCGGGGGCTCGACCGTCGCCCACGACGCCTCGGCCGCCGCGCGGTCGACGACGCCCGGGGGCGTCGCCGGGGCGCGGGCCCCCGGACGGTCGGACCCGGTCGGCCGGTCGGCCCCGGTCGGGCGGTCGGCTCCCGGGATCGGTCGGACCCGGTCGGACGGGCTCCGGCCGCCGGGGTCCCGCCCGGAGCGCTCGCCGGTGCGGCGGCGCCGTCCCCGACCCGTCCCTCGACGCGGACGTCGAAGCCGAGCGTCTCGCGGACCGCCCGCTGCACGACGTCGGCGTGCGGCCCCGCCCGGAAGGCCGTCGCCAGCCCGGGGCCGGGGAAGAGCAGTGTCAGGTTGGTCGCGGTCAGCTCTCCGACCTGCGCGTTCTGGCTGACCATCGCCCAGGTGACCTTCTTGAGGCGGCTCAGCGTCTCGAGCACCTCCGGCCACCGGCGGCGCAGCACCTCGGTCTCCATGCCGGCGGCCGCGGGGGGCTCGGTGGTGGGCCGCGCGGGGGTCGGCGGGACGGGCGCGGTCGGGCCGGAGCCGCCCGTCCCGGAGCCTGTCGGAGGAGGACCTGCGGGACCGGAGCCGGTCGGCGGGGTCGCGGGTCGTCCCGAGGGCGCGGCGCCGGACGGCGGGGTCGCGGGTCGTCCCGAGGGCGCGGCGCCGGCGGTGGGGCCACGGCGGTCGCCGGTCGGGCCTCGGCCGGTGCCGGTGGGTCCACCACGGCAGCCGGCGGTCGGGCAGCCGTGGGCTCCACCGGTGCCGGCACCGGCGGCGTGCCGACCTCGGCCGGGCGGTCGCTCGCGGTGTCGGGAGTCGAGGGGGGCTCCGCGTCGCCGCCCGGGACACCGACGGCCGTCGCCGCGCGGACGTCGGCGTCCGCGGCGGCGCTCGCCACCGCATCAGCCACCGCGGGGTCGCCGGCCGCACCGTCGCCCACCGCGGCAGGCGGCGCGGACGCGACGGTGACCTCCGGACGCAGGACGTCGTCGGACACGGGGGCCGAGGCCTCCCCACCGGCGGGCGCCCGCGCGATCCCGACACCGAGTGCGGACCGCACCGCGGACGCTCCCGCGGGCGCGCCGATCGCCACGGGCGCCGTCGCCCCGGTCCCCGCCACCACGCCCGGCCCGGCCACCTCACGCGCGGCACCCTGTCCACGCTCCAGCCGGTCCAGGCGCGCGGCGTGGCCGAGCAGGCCGTCGTCGGCGGCCGGGAGCAGCAGGCGGGCCACGAGCAGCTCGAGGTGCAGGCGCGGCGACGTCGCCCCGGTCATCTCGCCCGAGTGCGGCGTTGACCAGGTCGGCCGCGCGGGACAGCTCGGCCGGACCCAGGTGCGTCGCCTGCGCGCGCATGCGGACGAGCTGGTCCCCGGGGACGTCGCGCAGCGCGGCGTCGGCCGCGTCCCCGGACGCCGCGATGACGATGAGGTCGCGCAGGCGCTCGAGCAGGTCCTCCACGAAGCGGCGCGGCTCGTGCCCGGTCGTGATGACGCGCTCGACCACCCGGAACGCGCTGGCGCCGTCGTTCGCGGCGATGGCCTCGACGGTGTCGTCGAGCAGCGCGGAGTGGGTGTAGCCGAGCAGCTCGACGGCCCGCTCGTAGTCGAGCCCCTGCTCGTCCGCGCCCGCGACCAGCTGGTCGAGCACGGACAGCGAGTCGCGCACGGACCCGGCGCCCGCGCGGATGACGAGCGGCAGCACGCCGGCGCCGACCGCGACGCCCTCCGCGGCGCAGAGCTCGCTCGAGGTAGCTGCTCAGGACGGTCCGGCGGGACGAGCCGGAAGGGGTAGTGGTGCGTGCGCGAGCGGATGGTGCCGATGACCTTGTCCGGCTCCGTCGTCGCGAAGACGAACATGACGTGCTCGGGCGGCTCCTCGACGATCTTCAGCAGGGCGTTGAAGCCCTGCGGCGTGACCATGTGCGCCTCGTCGAGGATGAAGATCTTGTACCGGTCGCGCGCCGGGGCGAACGTCGCGCGCTCGCGCAGGTCACGGGCGTCGTCGACGCCGCCGTGGCTGGCGGCGTCGATCTCGACGACGTCGAGCGAGCCCGGCCCGCCGCGGGCGAGCTCGACGCACGAGGGGCACACGCCGCACGGGACGTCCGTCGGCCCCTCGGCGCAGTTGAGGCAGCGCGCGAGGATGCGGGCCGACGTCGTCTTGCCGCAGCCGCGCGGGCCGCTGAACAGGTACGCGTGGTTGATGCGGCCGTTCTTCAGGGCCTGCATCAGCGGGACCGTGACGTGCTCCTGGCCGATCACCTCGCCGAAGGTCTCGGGCCGGTAGCGCCGGTACAGGGCTGTCGTCACCCGGGGAACTCTAGACGCCGCCTCCGACGTCCCCCAGCCTCCGTGGGCACGGTCGGAGGCGGCCTGCGGAGCCCTGCTCAGTCCGCGCGGACGACCGTCTCGGCCAGCACGGACCGCAGCGGCGGGCGGCTCAGCTCGGTCGCGCCACCGGGCGTAGGTCGAGGCGAGCTCGGCCGTGAGGGACGAGCCAGCACGCTCAGCGCGAAGGTCGAGGTGACGGCGAACGCCAGGACCGCGAGAGCCGTCGTCGTCACCTGCCGCCGGCCGCCGGCTCGCGCCAGGCGGACGGCCAGCGGGACGAGCGTCCTCACCGTCCCGCTGCGGTCCGGATCGGGCGCGCTCGTCCGACACGACGAGCCCGTCGCGCACCTCGACGCGGCGCGAGCACCAGGCCGCGACGTCCCGGTCGTGCGTGACGACGACGAGCGAGGCACCGGCGGCCCGGGTCGCCTCGGTGAGCACGCGCATCACCTCGGCGCCGGTCGCCTGGTCGAGCGCGCCGGTCGGCTCGTCCGCGAAGACGACGTCGGGCCCCGTGATGAGCGCGCGGGCGACGGCGACGCGCTGCGCCTGGCCGCCGGACAGCTCGCCGGGGCGGCGGTCCTCCAGGCCGGCGAGCCCGAGCGCACCGAGCCACTGCCGGGCGTGCTCGATGGCCTGCTTGCGCGGGCGTGCCGAGCAGCATCGGGGTGAGGGCGACGTTCTCGTCCGCGGGCAGCTCGGCGAGGAGCTGGCCGAACTGGAACACGAACCCGTAGTGCCGACGGCGCAGGAGCGACCGCTCCCGCTCGTCCAGCCGGCCGACCTCGCGCCCGCGCAGCCGCACCGAGCCGTCGTCGGGCACCAGGACGCCCGCGAGGCAGTGCAGCAGCGTGGACTTGCCGGAGCCGGACGGTCCCATGACCGCGAGCGACTCGCCGTCGGCCAGGTCGAGGTCGACGCCCGCGAGCGCCGTCGTCGAGCCGTAGCGCTTGACGAGGCCGCGGGCCTGCAGGCGCGGGAGGGGGATCGAGGATGCCGGGGTCATGTGCCCAGGCTGGCGGCGGGGACGCCGCCGCCGCATCGCCCTCGGGGCCGGTCCGGCGGGGGCGGGGTGCGACCAGCGGCGGGTGCGCGTCCACCCTGAGGCGTACGCACCGGCCGGTCGGGGGAACGAGAGGACCCCCCGCACACCCGCCAGAGCTCACCTGCCCTTGCTGCCTTCCGGCCCTGGGGGAGTTCAGCGAGATGACGCCGCACGAGGGGTCTGGGGAGAGCCTAACGCAGCGGGATCGGTGCACCGATCAGCCCGTCGGTCGACCGGCCACCGCCGCCGTACAACCTTTCGCGACCGTCGCGCGTCAGTATCAGTGAGGCGGCCTCTCGGGCCGCGGACGTGCAGGAGGACCGGTGTCCGGGGACGACGTCGTCGCAGAGCTGCTCACCACGCGGGGCCGCGCGCTGACGCGGTACGCGTACCTGCTGTGCGGCAACGTCGCGGACGCCGAGGACCTCGTCCAGGACGCCCTGGTCAAGACCTTCGCGCGCCACCGGGCCGGGCTCGAGCTCGACTCCGCCGAGGCCTACGTGCGGCGGGCGATCCTCACCCTGTACCTCGACGGCTGGCGACGCCGCGGGCGGTGGGCGACCAGGCGGCACCTCGCCGCGGGACCCACGTCGGTCGACGGACCCGAGGCCGGCACCAGCGACCGGATGGACGTCGTCGCGGCGCTGCGCGGCCTGCCCCCGCAGCAGCGGGCCTGCGTCGTCCTGCGGTTCTACGAGGACCTCACCGTCGCGGAGATCGCACACCACCTCGCGGTGAGCGACGGGGCGGTCAAGCGCTACCTCAGCCTGGGCGTCCACCGTCTCGAAGCACTCCTCGGGCCGATCACACCGGCTCCCACCACCGTCGCGCTCGTGCAGGAGAGATGACCATGGACCTCGACCTGGGCAGGGCCCTGCACGACGCCGCCGAGCGCGGGACTGCGGACCGGTCGGTGATCGACGCCGCGCCCGTGATGCAGCGGATCCACCGGCGCCGGGCCGTCCGGCACGCCGTCGAGGGGACGGTCGGCGTGGCCGCCGCGGGTGCGGTCGCCGTCGGCGCGCTGCAGGTCACGGCCCTGCGCGACGCCGCGCGGGTGGAGCCGGTCGCGCCGGCGACCGCCACACCGATCGTTCCCACGCCGTCGCCGTCGGCTCCGGTGCCGGCCGACCTGCCCGCCGTCCGGATGGTGACCCCCGTCGAGTGCGACCTCGCGCTGCCGGAGGTCGTCGATCCGGACGGGGACGCCGACCTGCGCTTCGCGGCGTCGGTGACCGTCGGTGCGGGCAGCGGGGGACGAGGCCGACGGTGCGTCCGGCGGCGTCGCGGCACCGGTGTCCGTGGTCGCGGGCGAGGAGCTGACGGTCGACGCCCGGCTGGTGAACGGGACCGACCGGCGGGTGGAGGCGTCGGCCGTCGGTCCGGTCGAGGTGTGGTTCACCCGGGACGGGTCCGTGGCGGGCGGGCTCTCGCTCGCCTCCGGCGGGGGTGTCCTCGGGGAGTACTCGCTGGATCCCGGCGAGGACGTCGCCGGCGCTCCACCCGTCGGCACGGCGGTGGCGTGCTCCTCGGAGGGCGCCGACCCGCTGCCGCCCGGTGAGTACGGGCTCGTCGTCGTCCAGGAGCTGCGGCTCGCCACCGGCGGCGTGGTGCGCGTGACCGGCGCAGCCGTCCCCGTGCTGGTCAACGCGGCCGAGGACCCCGTGGTGGACCCGCACCCCGACCTCGGGGCGCTCGCGATCTCCGCCACCGGGCTGGGGCCGCTCGCCGTCGGGGTGCCGCCCGTCGGCAACCCCGGCGCGGCGATGATCGAGTGGGACCCGGTCCGGTGCGAGGGATCGGGCGGCGAGCCCGGGCGATGGGTGGCGTCCGGCTACCCGGACGACGTCGTCGACGGCCAGCCGCGCGACGCGTTCTTCGTCGATGCCGACGACGACGCCGTCCGGCGGATCGACGTCCTCGGCACGACGGTCCGGACCGCCGAGGGCGTCGGAGTCGGGACACCGCTGAGCAACCTCCAGGCCACGTACCCGGCGCTCGAGGGCCCGTTCGACGGCCCGCTGTCCCGGGTGTGGTGGCTGACCGGCGACGCCGGGACGCTCGTCTTCGAGACCCAGGGGGACGCGGACGGCCTGCAGCCGGCCGGGACGCCCGAGAGCGTCATCCTCCTGCGCGTGCTCGCTGCCGGCATCGACCCCTCGTTCGCGACCGCGAACAGCGACGACATCGCGGGCGGGTGCCTGTGAGGCGTGGCCTCTCGGCCGGCGCGGAGGCCCGTTCGGCAGCACCGCCGGGCTCCGGTATCCTCGTCCGGCCGGGAGGATTCGCCTAGTGGCCTATGGCGCACGCTTGGAAAGCGTGTTGGGTGAGAGCCCTCGGGGGTTCGAATCCCCCATCCTCCGCCGGTCGAAGGGCCCGTGATCTGCTGAGATGCAGATCGCGGGCCCTTCGTCGTTCGGCCGCACGGGCCCTCGACCGCGGCCGTGATTGCAGTTTTGGTTGCAGTTCGCCGGATGGCTTCAGCTGGACCAGCCTCGGGGACGACGTGCTGGTAGCGCGACGTCATCGCGGAGCTGGTCCAGCCGAACATGCTCAGGACGACACGCTGGTCGACGCCCTGCACCAGGAGGAACGTCCGCGGTGTGCCGGGCGTCGTGGAGGCGGGCCGGCCGCACACCGGCTCCCTCGAGGAACGCCGTCCAGTGCACCGAGTGATCACGCTGGGCGACCGGACGTCCCGTAATGGTGGTGAAGATCGCCTCGGTGCCGGCCCGGTCTCCATGCGCACCACACTCGGCGGCGTGCGCACAGGAACCCGCACCACGCGGCCACGCCGGACGCAACTGCACCGCCCGCCGTCGGCCTCGAAAGGCTGATCACCACCCGTTGCGGTCAGGAGCCGAACGCCACCCCTGAGGTGCCGATCCTCCACGTCCGATGACGACGTCGGCGCTCCGGCCCCCCTCCGCAGGGCGCGGGCGATGCGGTCCGGCGGAGGCCGCGCAGCCACCGTCGAGACCGGCTCGCACCGGGTCATCGCCCCCGGCGCCTCACGGGCAAGGGCAGGGACCGTTGACAGGGACTGCGCCCTCCTGGCAGGCTGCAACCGATCTCAGCAACCGATCTCAGCAATCGATCTCACTGGAGAGATACATGACTACGAAGCGATGGAGCTACGCGACCGCCGTTGCGGCGGCGGCGGCGATGGCGGTGCTGTCGGGATGCGGGGGGTCGTCCGAGACGCCCGCCGCCGACGACGGCCCGGTGACCCTGACGTACTGGGACTTCCTCGACCCGAGCCAGGACAACCCGAGGTCGAAGGCGCTGCAGGAGAACATCGCCAACTTCGAGGCTGCGAACCCCGACATCACGGTCGAGCTGTCGGTGGTGTCCCTCGGCGACATGCTGAACCGGCTGCCGCAGGCGGCGGCTGCGGGTCAGGCGCCCGACGTCTTCAAGATGTTCACTCCCACCGTCCCGCAGATGGCGGCTGCCGGCGCCTACTCGCCGCTGCCCGAAGCCGCGTCGGAGGTCACCGATTGGCTCCGACCGCCGACCAACCTCGTCGGGCCGGACGGCGAGCAGGTCGCGGTCCCGTACGAGTACCGGACCTGCGCCTTCTACTACAACCAGAAGATCCTCGACCAGATCGGCGCGGAGGTCCCCACGACCTACGAGGAAGTGGTCGACGTTGCCGGCAAGGCGGGGGCCGCCGGGTTCACGGGCTTCGGAACCGGCTTCTCCGACACGGACAACTCCGCGATCATCAGCACCTTCTTCGACTGCTTCATGAGTCAGGTCGGGGAGCCGATCTGGAACGACGACGGCGAGGCGGATTTCGCCGGGACGGCAGCCGACGAGTTCGGTGACATCCTTGCGGACCTCCGTGACGCGGGCGGCTTGGGGACCAGCGTCGTCTCGGACAGCTACTCGACGGTCACCGACGGGCTGACCAACGGCACTGTCGCGATGGCGGTGCTGGGCTCCGAGCGCGTGATCACGCTGACCGGTGCGAACCCGGACATCAACTGGGGACCGCTGCCCGAGCCGACCACCGGGAGCACCACGGGCTCGACCCTGGGCTGGACTCTCGGCATCGGCGCCGACAGCGCCCACGTCGACGCGGCGTGGACGTTCATCGAGTACATGACCGGCGCGGAGGCCGGAGCGGTGATGGCGACCGGGGGCGAGATCCCCACCAGGGCCTCGACCTACGACGCGGAGTACTTCTCCACACCGGAGGCCGAGACCGTCAAGGCGGTGGCCGACTACGTCGAGAGCAACAGCGAGCCGCACACGTACTCCGACGACTGGATCGGCGTCGCGTCCGGTCTCTCGGCGGCCGGCCAGAGCCTGTACCTGAACAACACGTCCGGCAGCGAGTTCATCACTGCGGCGCAGGACGCGATCAACGAGTAGTTCGGCCTACCTTCCGGGGAGCCCGTGAGCGGGCTCCCCGGGGAAGCGGATGACGATGTCCACCACCAGTGCCGCCCGTGCGCTCGATTCGCACACCCCGTCCTCACCGGCTGTCACGTCCCGGCGCGCGCGCCCGGATCGCGGGGTCTGGATCTACGTCCTGCCCGTCTCCGCGGTCTTCCTCTTCGTGTTCGTCGGCCCACTCGTCTACACGGCGTGGACCGCGATGCACGAGACCAACTTCTACGCCATCGAGGAGTTCTCCGGGCTCACCTCGTTCGCGGAGCTGTTCGCCGACCCGAACCTGCCCGGCCAGATCGGCACGACCCTGGCCTTCTCGTTGGGTGCCCTGGTGATCGCTCTGCCGGCGGGGCTGCTCTCCGCCACGGTGCTGAACAGCCTGCACCGCTTCAAGCGGACCGTCCGCGGCCTCTTCCTCCTGCCATGGCTGATGTCGCAGGCCACCGCCGGCGTGATCTGGCTCTGGTTCCTCAACCCGAACTTCGGTCCGGTGACGGCGATCACGACCTCGCTGGGGATGGGTCCGACGGACGTGTTCTCGTCACCGACCAGTGCACTGGTCGGAGTGACGCTGATCACCGCCTGGTGGTCGTACCCGCAAGCGATGCTGCTCTTCCTCGGGGCCCTGCAGACCATCCCCCTGGAGCTGCGCGAGTCCCTGAAGATGGACGGCGGCGGGGTCCTGCGCGGCTTCGTCAGCATCACCCTGCCGTACCTGCGCAACACGATCGTCTCGGTCGTCATCGTCCTGCTCATGCTGTACGTGCAGATGGTGACGATCATCCTGGTGACGACCCGCGGCGGCCCGCTGGGTGCGACGGAGACCCTGTCGATGCGGGTCTTCAACCAGACGTTCAACGACTTCGACCTGTCAGGTGCGTCCGCGACCGCGATCCTCCTTTTCGCCGTCAACGTCGTCCTCACGCTGGTCGCGATCCGCTTCCGCCGGAAGGAAAGCCTGTGACAACCGTGGTCGCCACCCGCCGCAAGAACGGTGCTGGGCTGCGCGCGATCCCCGCGTGGATCTACGTGCTCGTCTCCGCACTTCTCGTGCTCCCGCCGGTGGCGTGGGTCGTGTCGACCTCGCTCAAGGCGGAGGCCGACACCATCGACTTCCCGCCGGCGTGGATCCCGGACCCGTTCTCCTCCGGTGGGTACGCCGGGCTCCTGACGGCGACGAACATCAGGTTCTTCGTCAACTCGCTCATCTACGCCGGCGGATCCATCGTCCTTGCGCTGCTGATCTGCATCCCGGCCGCCTATGTCGCCACGCGGTTTCGCAGCCGTCGCATGGAGACGCTGATGACCGGGATACTCGTCCTGTCGATGGTTCCGGCCATCGTCGTGTTCATCGCGCTCTACTCCATGTTCGTGCAGACCGCCTTGATCAACACGTACCCGATGCTCATCGTGGTGTACACCGCCATCATCTGCGGCCAGACGATCCTCTTCCTGCGCAATTTCATCGAGAACATCCCGGTCGAGATCGAGGAGGCGGCCGCCATCGACGGCTGCTCGCGCCCGCAGATCCTCATCCGGATCGTGCTCCCGCTGATCCGCCCGGGCATCGCGGCCGTGGCGATCTTCATCTTCGTCTTCGTCTGGAACGACTTCCTCGTCGGCACGGTCCTGGCCACCACCGAGGACATGAAGACGGTGCAGAACGGCATCGTGCGCTACATCTCGACGGGCTTCGGCAACTTCTGGGCGCTGTTCTCCGCGTTCGTCGTCGTCGCCTTCCTGCCGGTGCTGGGGATCTTCGCCGCGTTCCAGCGGTGGTTCATCGCGGGGCTGACCTCCGGCGGGGTGAAGGGATGACCAGCACGCAGCCGCCGCGGGTCGCCGTCATCGGTGCCGCCGGGTGGGCGGGGAGTCGCCACGCCGAGGCGTTCCACGAGCTGGGGGCGGATGTCGTCGCCCTGATCGATCCTTCGCCCCGCGTGCACGAGCTCGCGCTCAGGGTCGGAGCCGCCGTGCTCGGGTCCCCTGCGGACCTGAGCCCGAACGCGGTCGACCTCGTGGTCGTGTCGCTTCCCAGCAGCGCGCAGCCCGAGGTGACGGCGGAGCTGCTGCGCCGGGGCTTTCGGGTGCTGGTCGAGAAGCCGATCGGTTCGTCGTCGGACAACGCCGCGATCCTCGCCGACGTCGACGGCATCGACGAGTCGCTGATGGTGGGTTACACCCTGCACCAGCACCCCGCGGCGAAGGAGATGGCCGAGTGGGTCGCGTCGTCGACGGTGATCAGCGTCAGCGTCCGCTCGGCGGCCCGCAAGCTGAGCCTCGACTCCTGGCGGGTGGCGCCCGAGGAAGGCGGAGTGGCCGTCGTCAACGGCATCCACGCGATCGAGTTGGTCTCGTCGCTCATCGACGGCGAGGTCGAGGTCGTCAGCAGCTATGCGAGCGACGGGCTGCACGGCTCTTCGGTGCCCGACTACGCGGCGGCGACTCTCGCGTTCGCCGGCGGTCCCTTGTTCCGGCTGGAGACCTACTGGAACCCGTGGAACCACAGCTCCGGACTCAACCGGAACGACTGGTCGCTCGAGATCGAGGTGATCGCGCACGAGGGCCGGCGGGTCTGGTCGAACTGGGAGATCCACGCCTGGGACAGGTTCGGCTCCCAGACGACCCGGCACCTGCCGGAGGTCGATCTCTTCCTGGCCCAGGCCCAGGATGCGCTCCGCTTCGCCCGAGGCCAGAACCCGACGGTCGGCTACCGCCAGGCTCTGCGGGCCACCCGGCTTGCCGACGAGATCGTCGGACTGGCGGGTGCTCGCGCATGAACCGCGCACGCACCCTCGTCATCGGTCCCACACACTGGCACGTGCCGCTCTACGCGGATCGGATCGCCGCTCGCCACGACGTCGTCGGCGTGAGCGACCCGGACACGGCCGGCGCCAGTGCGTTCGCCGAGCGGTGGGTCGCTCCGCTGTCTTCGAGCTGGCAGCAGCTGCTCGACGAGCATGCGGATGCCGAACTCGCCTACGTCTTCGCACCCCACGACACGATGGGCGAGATCTGTCTCGCGCTGATCGCCCGGCGCATCCCCATCGTGGTCGAGAAGCCCGCGGGCGTCTCGCTGCAGCAGCTGGTGGAGATCAGGGAAGCGGCCGATGCCGCGGGGGTACCCGTCGCGGTGCCGCTCGTGCAACGGGGCGGGCCGACCGAGCGCTGGCTCGGACGCGCGGGTGCTGCCCTCTACGAGAGCGTCCAGTTCATCGCCGGGCCGCCCGCGCGCTACCTGGACAACGGCAGCCCCTGGATGCTCGACCCCCAGCGTGCAGGCGGCGGGTGCATGATCAATCTCGCGCCGCACTTCGTGGACCTGTTCCTACGCTCGAGCGGGGCAGCGACGGTCTCTGTCACCGCCGCGCTGTCGTCGAGGTTGCACCATCGCAGCATCGAGGACTACGCGTCCCTCACCCTGACGACGACCGACGGCCGGATCGCGACCGTGCAGGTGGGCTACGCCTTCCCCGGTTCGCCGCTCAAGCGGCACAGCTCATCGATGCGCATCGGCGCCGCGGGGACTGCGACCATCTGGTCCGACGGCAGCGCCTCGTTCACGTCGGCCGACGGCGTCACGGAGACGGGCCACATCGATGTGGACAGCGACCCGCTCTACGGCCCCTTCGTCGACGCCGTCGCTGATCAGCTCGACGAGGGGTTCGCCGGGCTGGCCGGCCTCCGCGACCTGGAGGCGACCATGCGGGTGATCTGGAACGCGTACTCGCAAGGACGACAAGGAGAAGACGGTGCCGACACCCAACATCGATGAGGTCGCTGCGGCGGCGGGCGTGCACCGATCGACCGTCTCGCGAGCCTTCTCGCGCCCGGAGGCGGTGAACCAGCGGACCAGGGACCACGTCCTGCGTGTCGCGGCCTCGATGGGCTACACCATGAGCCCGCTGGCGCAGGCGCTTCGCACCAAGTCGAGCCCCTTGGTCCCGCTCATCGTTCCGGACATCACCAACCCGTTCTTCGGTGAGCTTGCCAAGGCCATGACGGCAGCCGCAGGCGAGCGCGGATATCAGTTGGTGCTCTGCGTGACGGAGAACGACGCGGCAGCGACAGCCCGGTATCTGCAGGCCATGCAGGCCATGTACGCCCCGTTCGCCATCATCGCCCCCTTCACGCGCGTCGACTCCGCCGATCTCGCACCTTTCGGGTTCGGCAGCCGTCTCGTGGTCGTCGATCGGATCGAGACGGACGACCCGATCTCGACGGTGACCGTCGACAGCGCCAAGGGCATCACCTTGGCGTTCGACCACCTCCTCGAACTCGGCCACACCTCCATCGCCTACATCTCCGGGATCGTGGGGACGCACACCGCCGGGGATCGGCGGAACGCTTACCGCTCGCTCGCCCGTGCGCACGAGATGGCACCGGTCGAGTTCGACAGCGGCATCGGGGCCGAAGCGGGCGGACGTGCCGGCGAGCAGCTCGCTGGCATGGCCCGGCGACCCACGGCGGTGATCGCCTCGAACGACATGGTGGCCTTCGGTCTCATCAGCGCCCTCGGCTCCCGAGGACTGTCGGTCCCTGACGACGTCTCCGTCGTCGGGTTCGACGGCCTCCCGTTGGGCGCCCGGAGCAACCCGCCGCTGACATCGGTGCAACAGCCGATCACCGAGATGGCCCGCATCGCCATCACACTCGCTGAGCGCGCGGCTCAGAGCGGCGAGGTCGATCACGTGGTGCTCGAGCCGCAGCTTCTCGTTCGCTCGTCGACCGGGAGGATCCGATGACGACACGGCTGCTCCCCGGGATCCAGCACGTCGACCACGCCTCCTACTCGGTGCCGAACCTGGACGAAGCGGTCCACTTCTTCGTCGAGGTCCTCGGCGCGGAGGAGCTCTACCGCTCCAGCCGAGGCCCGGACGAAACGTTCATGCCGCTTCACTTCGCCGTGCCGGCGGACGCGGCTCTCGAGCTTTCCATGCTGCGGATGCCGCCGAACCTGAACATCGAGCTGTTCCAGTGGCAGACGTCCGACCAGCGGACGGAACACCCCCGGCACAGCGACCGGGGCGGTCACCACCTGTGTTTCGTCGTCAACGACGTCGACGAAGCTGTCGCCCACCTGAGCGGCATCGAGGGCGTGCGCATCCTCGGCGGACGCAAAGAGGTCGGCGGCGACAGCCCGGCTGTCGCAGGCAACCGCTGGACCTACTTCCAGACCCCCTGGGGGCTGCTCATGGAACTCGTCGACCGCTCCCGCGTGCAGCACCCGCCCAATCTGGTGGGTCCGGCGGACTGGAACCGCCCACCTGAAAGGAACACCCCCGTCTCATGATCATCGCCGGACACACGCTGGGCACTCCCGGCCTCAGCCTCGCCGAAGCGCTGGGCCTCTTCAGGACCGCCGGACTGGACGCCGCAGAAGTCATCTACCAGGACGACTACCCCGCCGCCATCCAGCCGTCCGCCCCGGAGTCAGTGCGCGAGGCGGCTGCGGCATCCGCCGCGGAGGGCATGCCGATCGTGGCCCTCACCCCCTACACCACGGCTATCAACAGCACCGACACCCGGAGCTGGCGGGCGGGCATCGAGGAGTTCCGCGGCTGCATCGACGCGGCGCAGCAGATCGGCGCAGCCCGGGTCCGCGTCTACGCGGGTGCGTGGCAGCCCGGGAACGCCGACCACGCGGCGCACTGGGCTCAACTCGTCTCCGCGCTCGGTGCACTCGCCGGCCACGCGGACCAGGCGGGCGTCGTGCTCTGCGTCGAGAACCACTTCGGGACGATGACGCAGACCGCGGCCGACACCGCTCGCCTGGTCCGGGAGATCGACTCACCGTCCGTGCGTGTCCTGTACGACCAGGCAAACCTCACCTTCACGCACGACGAGGGCTGGCAGGACGCCTTCGCCGTCCAGGGCGACCTCATCGGCCACGTGCACGTGAAGGACCTCGTCTTCAAGGACCCGGAGGCCCGCTTCCGGGCGAGTGGCACGGCCCGCGTGGAGCAGGACGAACGCGCCGTCGCCTCCCGCGTCGTCGGCGACGGCGTCGTCCCCTGGCCGGACATCCTCCGAGAGCTCACCCGGCGCGGCTACGACGACGTCCTCACCCTCGAGTACGAGTACCGCTGGCACCCGCAGGACCTGCCCGGTCCCCGCCCAGGGGTTCGCGCAGGGAGCACGCGCGATCCGCGACATCCTCGCCGGCAACGCGGTGTCGTCATGAGCGACCGGACCCTCCGAGTCGGCGTGGTCGGCGCCGGGAACATCGCGCACGTCGCGCAGCTGCCCACCCTGGTCGGCCGCGACGACGTCGAGCTGAGCGCCCTGGTCACACGCCGCCCAGACCCGAGCGCGCTCGTCCGACGGTGGGGATTCCGCGCCGTCCACCCGACCGTGGAGGCGATGCTGGCGGCCGAGGACCTCGACGCCTTGTTCGTCCTCACACCGCGGTCGGAGCACGTCGACGCGACGCGACGCGCGCTCCAGGTCGGCGTCGACGTGTTCTGCGAGAAGCCGCTCGCCACCAGCACGCAGGACGCGCAGGACCTCGCCCGCCTGGCCGAGGCGGAGAGCAGGGTGCTGATGGTCGGGTTCAACCGACGGTTCGCACCCGTCTACGAGGCCGGCCGGCAGGCGTTCTCGGACCGTGGTGCCAGCTTCTGCGTCGCCCAGAAGAACAGGGCCGGGTCCGAGTACCGGGCCACGTTCGAGAATGCGATCCACATGGTCGACCTCCTGCGCTGGTACTGCGGCGGGGAACCCGTCGACGTCACCGCTCACGCGGCCGGGCAGGACCCTTGGCAGGAGGACGGGGTCGCCGCGCTCGTCCGCTTCGACAACGGTCACACCGGCGTGCTCATGGCCGCCCGGAACGCCGGGGGATGGGGCGAGAAGCTGGACGCCTACGGGGACGGCGTCACCGCAGCGATCACGGCACCCGATCGTGTGTCCGTCACGCGGGCCGGAGCGACGACGGTCCGCGAGATGTCGCCCGAGGCGTTCGGCTGGGCCACGGCCACCCAGACCTTCGGGTTCGCCGGAGCCGTGCACCACTTCCTCGACCGCGTGCGCGACCGGCAGCAGCCGCTGACCTCCGGGGCCGAAGCCGCCAAGACGCAGCTCCTGCTCGACCAGATCCTGGCCGCGGCCGGACTGCCCACCGACGAGCTCGAAGGAAGAGAGTGGGCCAGCCATGCCACGAGATGACGAGAGCTCCGCCACCGGGACCGCCGCCGACCAGGTGGTCATGGTCACCGGGTCCAACGGCGGGATCGGTGCCGCCATGGCGGAGGCGTACGTGCGTCTCGGCGCGACGGTGATCGGAGCAGACCGAGGCGAGCAGAGCTCGTCGAAGGCTGCGCGGTACTACTCCCTCGACGTGACGGACGAGGCCGCCACCGCAGCGACCGTCAGCGACGTGGTCGCCATCTTCGGTCGGATCGACGTGCTCGTGCACGCGGCCGGCGTCCTCGGCGAGACCCCCGACCCGCTGCGGACCAGCACCGCCGAGTTCGAGCGGATCATGACGATCAACGCGACCGGGACCTTCACCATCGTCCGCGAGACCGCTCACGCCATGCTCGACCAAGGCACCCGAGGGTCGATCCTGCTCTTCTCGTCCGTCGCCGCCAAAGAGGCACGATCGACGTACCTCCCGTACAACGCCAGCAAGATCGCCGTCCTGCACATCATGTGGTCGATGGCGCAGATCCTCGGACCCTCGGGAATATCGGTCAACGCCATCACGCCGGGGCCCGTCGAGACGAACATGTGGGCGCAGCTGGCGGAGGCGTCCGGGGACGCCGCCGACTCGGCCGCCCGGGCTCGCGCCGAACGAGCGGCACAGCTGCCGATGCGACGGTTCGCCCTGCCGGACGAGGTCGCGAGCGCGGCCCTGTTCCTCACCGACCCTGCCAACCGGTACATCACGGGCGTCAGCCTCGACGTCGCGGGCGGCGCGCATCTCGGGATGGGCACCTAGTACCGATCCGGCGGAGCCCACAGCGGCCCGGCGGCGGCATGCCGACCGCGCCCACGGACGCCCAGCAGTGAACCCCTCGACTGCCGGTGGTGCAGTCCTGAAAAGAGAGTTGCCTGCCCATGCATCAGAAGCTCCACACCCTCCGACGCATCACCGACGACGCAACCGTCGTCATCGTGCGCCTCGACGACGCCGACGAGGCGTTCCGAGCCTCTGAGGCGGCCATCGCCGGCGGGATTCGCGCCATCGAGGTCACGCTGTCGACGCCCGGAGCACTGCGGGTCATCGAGCGCCTGGTCGAGGCCCACGGCTCGTCCGTGTCGATCGGCGCCGGCACGGTCCTGGACGCTCCGAGCGCTTACGCCTCCATCTCGGCGGGCGCCTCCTTCCTCGTCACCCCGCACCTGAGCCGCGAAGTGATCCGCACGGCGAACCGCTACCAGGTCCCCACCGTCAGCGGCGCCTACTCTCCGACCGAGATCATGCAGTCCGTCGAGGAGGGCGCGGACATCGTCAAGCTGTTCCCCGCCGAGATCGGACCTGCGTACGTCGCGGCGGTCCTCGCCCCGTTCGCGCACGTCCCGCTCATGCCCGCGGGTGGTGTCAGCGCCGCCAACGCCAGGACGTGGTTCGACGCCGGCGTGTGCGCTGTTGGGGTGGGCAGCACCATCACGAAGGCCGCACGGCCCGACGGGGACTACACCCGGGTCACCACGGCGGCGGAGGCCTTCCTCGCCGCGGTCCACGCCGCCCGGGACTGAGATGACCTTCGCCCTCGTGGTGGTCGGATCGGCAGGATCCGGCAAGTCCACGGTCGCCCGCGAGGTCGCCCGGCGGTGCACGGCGGTCTACCTCGACAAGGACCGGCTCGCAGGGCCGCTGGTGGAGGTGGCTCTGTCCGCCGGCGGGCACGCACCCCAGGAGCGCGAGGACAGCTCGTTCTACAGGGAGGCGGTGATGCCGGCCGAGTACGCCTCTCTCTTGTCCGTCGCGGCCGACAACTTGCGGCTCGGGCTGTCGGTGGTCATCGACGCGCCCTTCGCGGGGTACCTCGACCAACCCCACTTCCTCGCGAGCGCGACCGAGGCGGCGCCCTGGCCGGACGTGGACACCGTCGTGCTGCGCGTCGTCACCTCCGAGGCGGAGACACGTCGTCGACTCGAAGCTCGAGGTCTCGCCCGCGATCGCGCCAAGCTGGCGGTGTGGGACACGTTCTGGTCGACGTGGGGCCGATCCACCATCGCGTGGGTCGGCGTCTCGGTGGTGGAGCTGGACAACAGCGACACCGCTGACCTTCGAGAGGTGCTCTCGCGCCTCGGCGCCTGATCCGTACGAGTGGTCGGGGGCCCAGGAGCACGGCGCCGCGCGTCATCGACTCCCTGCCGGGACCGCCGACTGCTGTCGCCGTCGCCGTCGGAGCGGACACGCAGGCACGGACTGATGCGGGTGAGGGAGCACCCACGACGGTCCGGAGTGTCGACATGCTCAGGGGAGGGTTTCTCGGGCGACCAGTGCTTCCACGCGGAACCAGGCGGGTCGGAACGAGTTCCGCGGCGCTCGGGTCTCGACCCGCGAGGAGAGTCGTGACGGCGAGTGCAGCGAGCCGGCCCTGGAGGTGGGCGTCCTGGATCACGGTGGTCAGCCCGAGTTGCTCGCCGATCGGGTGGCCGTCGATGCCGATGACTGAGATGTCGTGGGGCACCCGGAGCCCGGCGCGACTGAGCGTGGCCAGGGCACCGAAGGCCATTTCGTCGGAGTGCGCGAAGACCGCGGTCGGCGGCACGCGTAGGCTCAGCATCGTCCGGCTGGACGAGACCACCTACGTCGACGTCTCGGACGTGGTCGACGACTACGACGAGAAGTTCTTCGGCTCGGACGGCCTGACAGACTTGCGAGCCCTGGTGGCCGAGCGCGAGGCCGCCGGGCGGACGACGACGTTCGACGGAGAGCGCATCGGGTCCCCGATCGCCCGCCCCCACCAGATCCTGTGCATCGGCCTGAACTACTCCGACCACGCCGCGGAGACCGGTCAGGCCGTTCCGGAGGAGCCGATCCTGTTCACCAAGTCGCCGAACACGCTCATCGGGCCGGACGACGACGTCCGGATCCCGCGAGGCGCGACCAAGCCGGACTGGGAGGTCGAGCTCGGCATCGTCATCGGCCGGCGGACGAGCTATCTGGATTCCGTCGACGAGGCGCGCGATGCGGTCGCCGGGTTCTGCGTGGTCAACGACGTCAGCGAGCGGGCCTTCCAGCTCGAGCGCGGCGGGCAGTGGTCCAAGGGCAAGTCCGCCGAGACCTTCAACCCTGCCGGCCCGTGGCTGGTCACGGCCGACGAGGTCGACGACGTGCTCGCGCTCGACATGTGGCTCGACGTCAACGGGGTGCGCCGGCAGACCGGGTCGACCTCGACGATGATCTTCGACCCGTGGGTGATCGTGCATCACCTGTCGCAGTTCATGGTGCTCGAGCCCGGGGACCTCATCAACACCGGCACCCCGCCCGGCGTGGGCATGGGCCTGTCCCCTCAGGTGTGGCTCCAGCCGGGCGACGTGATGGAGCTGGGGATCGCCGGCCTCGGTTCTCAGCGCCAGAACGTGATCGGCCCGCGCTGATGCGGGCGTTCGTCATCACCGGGCCCGGGCGCGGCGAGGTCCAGGACGTCGCCCCGCCGGAAGCCCGTCCGGGCGAGGTCGTGGTCGACGTCGAACGCGCCGGTGTGTGCGGGACCGACGCGGAGATCTTCTCCGGGGCGATGGCCTACCTGGACTCCGGCGAGGCCGAGTTCCCGATCCGGATCGGCCACGAGTGGTGCGGGCGGGTCGGCGCGATCGGGTCCGACGTCGACCCGGCCTGGCTCGGGCGGCGGGTGACCGGGGACACGATGCTCGGGTGCGGGCACTGCCGGCTGTGCCGCACGGGACGCCAGCACCTGTGCGCCGACCGCTACGAGATCGGCGTCCGGCACGGCTGGCCGGGAGCCCTCGCCGAGCAGCTGCCTGTGCCGGCGTCCGCGCTCGTGGAGCTACCCGACCCGGTGGACGAGGTGCTGGGCGCGCTGGTCGAGCCCGGCGGCAACGCGCTGCGCAGCGTGCGGGGCGCGGCCCTGTCGCCGGGATCGCGCCTGCTCGTGCTCGGCCCGGGCACGATCGGCTTGCTGATCGCGCAGATCGCCCGGGCGCACGAGGTCGACGTCCATCTCGTCGGCCGCAGCGCACGGTCTCGGGACTTCGCCGAGTCCCTCGGCTTCTCCCACGTCTCGACCATGGACACCCTCGACCGCCGCCTGGGGTTCGACGCCGTCATCGACGCCTCCAACGACGAGGAGATGCCCGCCCGGGCGGCCGACCTGGTCGAGCCCGGCGGCCGCATCGTGCTGGTCGGCCTCTCCGGGGTGCCGAGCCTGCTCGACACCCGCACGTTGGCGCTGAAGGACGTCACCGCGGTCGGCATCCTGAGCGCCTCCGGCGGCCTCGAGGGGACCGTCGACCTCTACGCGTCCGGCCGGGTCGACCCGCGTCCGCTCGTCTCCGCGACCGTCGGCCTCGACGCAGGTCGCCGACGTCCTGTCCGGTACGCGCCCCGCGGGCGCCGGACCCGGCCCGAAGGTCCACGTCGACCCTCGGCTCTGACCAGCCACCTTCCCTCCACCCCATGAGGAGTGACACCCATGCAGGCACTCGTGCTCGAAGACTTCCACGCGATGGTCGTCCAGGAACGTCCGGACCCGGCGGCGGGCCCGGGCGAGGTGCTCCTCGAGGTGCTCACCACCGGGATCTGCGGCTCGGACCTCCACGGCTACACCGGCAGGAACGGCCGCCGGGTACCCGGGCAGATCATGGGCCACGAGACGGTCTGCCGCGTCGCGGCTCTCGGGGCCGGTGTGGACGGCCCCGACGTCGGAACCAGCGTGACCGTGAACCCCCTCGTCATCCCCGAAGCCGACGCTGACGCCTGGGCCGGGCGCGAGCACCATCACCCGGGCAAGTACGTGATCGGCGTGAAGCCCGACGTGGTCTCCGCCTTCGCGCAGCTGATCGTCGTTCCCGCCCGCAACGTCGTGCAGCTCCCGTCGGCGATGCCGGTGGAGCACGGGGCGCTCGTGGAACCCGTGGCCGTGGCCGTCCACGCGGTCCGCCGGGTCGACGGTGCCGGGGCCCGGTCCGCGCTCGTCATCGGGGGAGGCCCGATCGGTCAGTCCGTCGTCCTGGCGCTGCGGCAGGCAGGTGTGGCGCAGGTCCTCGTCACGGAGGTGGACCCGGCGCGGCGCGCTCTGGTCGAGCGCCTGGGGGGTACGGCCCTGGACCCGACGGCCGGCCCGGTCTCCGAGCAGGTAGCCGACGTGCTCGGCGGTCCGGCCGACGTCGCCTTCGACGCGGTCGGCCTGACCGCGACGATCGCCGATGCGCTCGCGTCGACCCGACTCGGCGGGGCGGTCTGCCTGGTCGGGATGGGTCAGCCCCGCGTCGACCTCGACGCCTTCGCCGTGAGCACCATGGAGCGTTCGCTGGTGGGCAGCTTCGCCTACTCCGACGACGACTTCCGGGCCGCGGTCGACCTCGTCGCGGGCGCCCCCGACGTCGCCGACGCCCTCGTCAGCCGGGTGGTGTCGCTGGCGGACGCGCCCGCGGCCTTCGCCGCGCTCGCCTCGGGGGACGGGACCCCTGGCAAGGTGCTGGTCCGCCTCGCGACCGACTGACAGCGGCCTGACGCCCGCGCCACCCGATGCCAACAGACGGCCCGGTGCAGTTGGTACGTGGACGTCGAGCCGAACATGCTCATGACGACCCGTTGGTCGACGCCCTGCACCAGGAGGAACGTCGCGGCGGTGTGCCGGGCGTCGTGGACGCGGCCGGCCGCGCACCGGCTCCCTCGAGGAACGCCGTCCAGTGGACCGAGTGATCACGTGGGGCGACCGGGCGTCCCGTGACGGTCGTGAAGACCATCTCGGTGTTGGCCCAGACCGACCCGGCGTGGATGCGTGCCTGGCGCTGGCGCCGGCGATGTGCGCGGAGCTCGTCGATCAGCGGCCGGGCAGCGGCAGCGTGCGACGCGACCCCTTGGTCTTGACCTCGGTGAGCACGAGGCCCCCGCCGACTCGATCCGGGCACCGTGACGGGCGCTCGTCGCAGCGTCCGGGATCCGGACAGCCGTGCTTCCAGTTGCGTCGCTCCCACCGATGGCGGACGTGCAGCCGTCCCCCGTCCGGGTCGACGTCGGTCCAGCGCAGGCCGAGCACTTCGCCGCGGCGGCACGATGGCCGCGGCGATCGGTTCCGCCGCCGCCACCCGCGAGGCGCAGCTGACCGGCGGCGCCTCGGCCGAGGTCTGGACCCTCCGCTGACGTCCCGGACGGCCCCGGCCCTGGGGGGTACTGACGGGGACTCCCGGGTGGCCCGGACCCCGGCCTAGGGTCGAGGAAGCAGCGCTGCGCCCGGGGCGGGTCGACGACGGCGCCGCCGGCACTCGACGACTCGACCGAGGAGAATTCGCGATGGAGTACACCCGACTGGGACGCTCGGGCCTGAGGGTGAGTCGGATCGGCCTGGGCTGCATGAGCTACGGCCAGGCGGCCGGCGGGCTGCACCAGTGGACGCTGGACGAGGAGGCGGCCGCACCGTTCTTCCGTCAGGCGGTCGAGTCCGGCGTCACGTTCTGGGACACCGCGAACGTGTACCAGAACGGCACGTCGGAGGAGTTCGTCGGCCGGGCCATCCGGACCTACTCCCGCCGGGAGGACATCGTCCTGGCCACCAAGGTCCACGGGACGATGCACGACGGACCGGGCGGCAGCGGGCTGTCGCGCAAGGCGATCCTCGAGCAGCTCGACGACTCGCTGCGTCGGCTGGGCACCGACTACATCGACGTCTACTACATCCACCGGTTCGACGACGCGGTGCCGGTCGAGGAGACCATGGAGGCCCTGCACGACGTCGTCAGGGCGGGCAAGGTGCGGTACCTGGGCGCCTCGTCGATGTGGGCCTGGCAGTTCGCGAAGATGCAGCACGCCGCCGAGCTGAACCACTGGACGAGGTTCGTCGCGATGGAGGACCAGTACAACGTCCTCAAGCGCGAGGAGGAGCGGGACATGATCCCGCTGTGCCTGGACCAGGGCGTCGGGCTGACCCCGTACTCCCCGCTGGCCAAGGGCCGAGCCGCCCGGCCCTGGGGCGAGCAGACCGCGCGGTCGTCCACCGACGTCGTCGCGCGAGCGTTCGACCGCGAGGACGCCGACAGGCCGGTCGTCGAGGCGGTGCAGAGGATCGCGGACGATCGCGGCATCCCGATGGCGCAGGTCGCGCTCGCCTGGGTGCTGTCCAAGCCGGTCGTCGCCTGCCCGATCGTCGGAGCCACCAAGGCCGAAGCACCTCCAGGACGCGGTGGCGGCCCTGACGGTCGACCTCACCCCGGACGAGGTGTCGGCCCTCGAGGAGCCGTACACCCCGCAGGACAACTACTGGTGGTGACGGGCGGGCGACTCGTGGTCGAACCCTCCTGAGGTCCCGCCTCGGCGTGGACCTGCCTACGGTGGAGTGGTGGACAACCGGAACGAGGTGCGGGACTTCCTCACCTCCCGACGCTCGCGTCTCACGCCCGCCGCAGCGGGCCTCGGGGCCGACGGGACCCTGCGCCGCGTGCCTGGCCTGCGGCGGCGGGAGGTCGCCGAGCTCGCCGGGGTCAGCATCGAGTACTACACACGTCTCGAGCGCGGCCACGTCGCCGGGGTCTCGGACGGCGTCCTCGACGCGGTGGCGCGAGCGTTGCGGCTGGACGAGGCGGAGCGCGCGCATCTGCTCGAGCTCTCCCGCGCCGCACAGCACACGATCCCTCGACGGGTGCCGGCGCACGCGACCCCGCAGGTCCAGGCCACGCTGGACGCCTTCACCGGTGGGCCGGGGTTCGTGCGCAACGGGCGGCTCGACGTCGTGGCGGCGAACCTGCTCGGACGCACGGTGTACGCGGAGATGTTCGAGGACACCCGGCGGGCGCCCAATCTCGCCCGGTTCGCCTTCCTCGACGCCCGCGCCCGTCGGTTCTACCCCGACTGGAACCGCGCCGCGCACGACATCGCGGCGATGCTCCGGACGGAGGCGGGGCAGCGACCACACGACCCGGACCTGACCGGGCTCGTCGGCGAGCTGTCCGCGGGGTCCGAGGAGTTCCGCGAGCTGTGGGCCGATCACCCGGTCACGTTGCACCTCAGCGGCCGCAAGGTCTTCCACCACCCCGTGGTCGGTGACCTGCACCTCACCTATCAGGCCCTGGACCTGCCCGATCAGCCCGGCCTGTCCCTGCTCCTCTACGCACCGCTGCCCGGGACGGGCACGGCCGAGGCGTTGCGCACCCTGGCGTCACTCGCCGCGCGGCCAGGCGAGGCCGGGTGACCGGTCCGGGCCCGTTCCCGGCGCGTCGGAGCCCGTGCGGGCCGGCTCCGGCTCCGGCTCATCCGATCAGGGGCCGGCCCTCGGCGCGGCGGAAGAGGCGCCGGTGCTCGCGGAGGACGAGGGCAGAGGCGAGGGTCACGGGCCCGAGACGTCCGACGAACATGAGCGCCACGAGGATGAGCTGGTGCGGCGCGACGAGGTCGGCGGTGATTCCGGTGGACAGCCCGACGGTCGCGAACGCGGACACCACCTCGTAGAGGATCTGGTCGAGGGTCAGCGTGGTGCTGGTCATGGCGATGACCAGGGTCGGGATGACGACGGCGGCGACGCTGAGCAGCGCGACGGACAGGGCCTGGCGGATCGCGGCCGGTGGCAGCCGGCGGTCGAAGAGCTCGGCGTCGGGGTCGCCACGCAGCTCGGCGACGATCGCGAGGAGCAGGACGGCGAAGGTGCCGACCTTGATGCCGCCGGCCGTGCCGGCGCTGCCCCCGCCGATGAACATCAGGACGTCCGTCCCCAGCAGCGTGCCGGTGTTCATCTCACCGGGGTCGACGCTGTTGAACCCGGCGGTACGGGGCATGACGGCCTGGAAGAACCCGGCGAGCAGCCTGCCGGGTGCGTCCAGCGCTCCGAGCGTGCCGGGGTTGGACCACTCGGCGGCGGTCATGAAGACCGTTCCGGTGACCAGCAGGAGCGCGGTCATCACGAGGGTGAGCTTGGTGTGGACGCTCCACCGCTGCAGGTGCCGCTGCCGCAGGACCTCGAGGATGACCGGGAAGCCGAGCCCGCCGATGATGACCGCGGCCGCGATCGGGAGGCAGATCCACGGGTCGTCGGCGAAGCCGACGAGGCTGTCGCTGAACAGGGCGAAGCCGGCGTTGTTGAACGCGGAGACGGCGTGGAAGACGCCCAGCCACAGGCTCCGGCTCACCGGCTCCCCGTAGGTCACGGAGAACCGGGCGGCGAGGATCAGCGCCGTCGTGGCCTCGACGACCAGGCTGATGCGGGCGACGCCGATCAGCACGGTGCGGACGTCACCGAGGCCGACCGTCTTCGTCTCCGCGGCGGCGAGCAGCCGCGAGCCCAGACCGAGCCGGCGGGAGATGAGCAGGCCGAGGAGAGACGCCAGGGTCATGATGCCGAATCCGCCGACCTGGATCAGCAGCAGGATGACCACCTGTCCGAAGCCGGACCAGTAGGTGGGGGTGTCGACGACCGCGAGCCCGGTGACGCAGACGGCCGACGTCGCCGTGAACAGCGCCTCGAGCCAGGTCGCCCCACCGGGTCCGGCGCGGGCGACCGGCAGGGACAGCAGTGCCGTGCCGACCGCGACGCCGACGGCGAAGCCGGCGACGACCAGCCGGCCGGGGTGGTGCAGCCCTGGCCGGAACCGCCTGCGCGCCGGGCGGCTCGTCGAGGTGGCCCGCGACGAGTCGGTCAGGGTCGGCTGGATGCGCATGACGGGCGAGGCACCTCGGGTCGGGCACGTCGGCGCGGGCGGGCCGGGTGCGCTGGGGCGGAAGGCCGACACTAGGGACGGCTCGAGACCTGGAGGCCTCGAGCCGGCCGCTGCACCGTCAAGGGTTTGTGAGTGGCGCGAGGCGGTCGGGAGGCGTCGACCCGGCGGTGCGGTGTGCGAGTCTGGCGCCGTGTCGAGCAGCGGAGCGTGGCGAGCCCCCGCGCCCGCGCCTCGGGCCGGGGTCGGCCCGGCCCGCAGGATGGCTGCGGCCGTGATCGTCCTGGCGGGGCTCCCGACGGCGACGGCCGTTCTCGTGAGCCTCCGGGACGAGCTGGCCCTGGGCAGCGTCCTGCTGGTGTACCTGCTGATCGTCGTCGTCGCGGCCGCGGTCGGGAGCCTGCTCCCCGGGCTGATCTCCGCGCTGCTCTCGTTCGGCCTCGCGACCTGGTTCTTCACCCCGCCTCTGCACACGCTCACGGTCGCCGGCCGCGACGACCTGGTGGAGCTCGTCGTCTTCGCGGGCGCGGCCGTGACCGTCAGCGCGATCGTCGAGCTCGCCGCCCGGGACCGCGCCCAGCACCAGCGCCTGCTGGCCGAGCAGGCCGCCCGGACCCGCGAGCTGGCCGCCGAGGACCGGGTCCGCGCCGCGCTGCTGGCCGCCGTCGGGCACGACCTGCGGACACCGCTCGCCGTGGTGAAGGCCGCGCTCAGCAGCCTCCGGGAGGGCGACGTCGACTGGGACGAGACCTCCCGGACGCGGCTCCTCGCGCGGGCGGACGAGTCCGCCGACCGGCTGACCAGCCTCGTCACGAACCTGCTGGACATGACCCGCCTGCGCGCGGACGCGGTCACCGCCCGCCTGGCACCGGTTGCGCTCGACGAGGTGGTCGTCCGCGCCCTCCTGGAGGACCACCACGAGAGCGTCCGCGTCGACATCGACGACGGCCTGCCGCTCGTGATGACGGACGCCGCCCTCCTCGAGCGCGTCGTGGCCAACCTGGTGGAGAACGCGGTGCGGTTCAGCCCGCCGTCGACCCCTGTCGAGGTCCGTGCGGAGGTCCGCGGCGGGGGTCGGGTGGTGCTCGAGGTGGTGGACCACGGACCCGGCATCCCCGACGAGGACCGTGCGGAGCTGTTCGCCCCGTTCCGCCAGCTCGGTGACCGCGGCACCGGCTCCCACGTCGGCCTGGGGCTGGCGATCGTGCGCGGCTTCGTCGACGCCGTGGGCGCGGACGTCCGCCCGTCCACCACGCCCGGAGGCGGTCTGACCATGACGGTGACCGTGCCGGCGGTCGTCGGATGAGCCGCCTGCTCCTCGTGGAGGACGACGGCGTCCTCGTCGAGACGCTGGTCATCAGCCTCGAGGCGCGCGGCTTCGAGGTCGAGACGGCGGCCGACGGCGCCTCGGCGCTGGAGGTCCTGCGGCACCGGGTCCCCGACCTGGTCGTCCTCGACCTCGGCCTGCCGGACATGGACGGCGTCGAGGTCGTCCGCCGGCTGCGGACGTGGTCGGACCTGCCCGTGCTGGTGCTCTCCGCGCGGGACGCCGAGGCGTCCAAGGTGGCGGCGCTGGACGCCGGCGCGGACGACTACGTGACCAAGCCGTTCGGCATGAACGAGCTCCTGGCCCGGCTCCGGGCGGCCTTGCGCCGCGCCGTCCCCCGGGAGCCGACGGCGATCGTCCGGGCCGGCTCGCTCACGATCGACCGCACGGCCCGGCGGGCCGAGCGCGCCGGCGTGCTGGTGCACCTGACCCCGACGGAGTGGAACCTGCTCGACGTCCTGGTGCAGTCCGCCGGTGCCCTGGTGACCCAGCGCGACCTGCTCCGCGAGGTCTGGGGACTGGACGTGTCCCGCGGCGGCAACTACCTGCGCGTCTACGTCGCGCAGCTGCGACGCAAGCTCGAGGAGCACCCCTCGTCGCCGCGCCACATCCTCACCGAGCCGGGGGTGGGGTACCGGTTCGAGCCGTGAGCCGCCCCGTCGACGGAGCGTGACGCGGTCGCGAGGGCGCCGCTCATCCGCCGACGTGGATCCCCGGCCGGCGGGCGGGGACCGGTTCGCTCTTGCGCAGGATCTCGCGCACCACGGGAGCGGTGTCCCCCTGCCCGAGCAGCACGTGGCGCGCCGCGTGGTGGGACGGGCCGCCCTGAGCCATCGCTCCGGCCAGATCGACACGACGAGCGGGCGTGGACCCGGTCGTGCGCCCGACCCCTGCGGGAGCGCGAAGGAGGTGTGAGTGCCTCGGGCCGCGAGGCCGCGCCGAAGGCTCTCTACCTGCTCCGGGCCTCACGGACGACGTCGGCGATCTCCTGGACGTACACGTCCATGCCGATGAGCTTGCGGGCGTCCCACGCCTCCACCTGCTCGGCGTACATGTTGAGGCCGACGGTGGTGGTCTCGTCGACGAAGCCGGGCAGGGCCACCGCCGAGCGGAACCCGTTCGCCACGGCGGCGGCGGCCCAGGAGGGCCACCGTGGTTCGTCGCGCGTGTCGCCGACGACCACCCCGAACAGCTGCTGCATCGCCAGGATGCAGGGACCGCTGCCCTCGTCGACCTCGAGCTGGTCGCACGCCGCCGCGCGGGGGTCGTTGCTGCCCACCTGGAGCGGGGAGTCGCCGTCCAGCAGGGTGATGCTGCAGAAGGTGTCGGTGCCCATCCGCTCGGCGGCCCCCTGCGCGTACCGGTCCAGGATGTCTCGCACGAGGGTCACCGTCGTTCCCTTCGCCACCCGAGCGCACCGTGAGGTGCCGGCCACCCCGCGAGCGGCCTCCAGCCATCGACGCCCGTCCAGCGTCTCACGTGCTCGGGGGATGGGCCCGGGGACCGCGACGCTCGTCCGGTCACCCGCCGTCACGTGCGGATCGTGAACCAGACCGCCTTGCTGCCGTCGTCGAGCATCCGCGTGCCCCCGGACGCGGTGAGCATGTCGACGAGCATGACCCCGCGTCCCCCCTCGGCCGTGGGCGGGGGGCGCTTGACGATCGGTGATCCGGCGCCCTCGTCCGTGACGGCGACCTCGAAGACGCCGTCGACCACGGCGGTCCGGACGGTGACGCGGCCGTCGTGGGGACCGTGCAGGAGCGCGTTCGCGACCAGCTCGCTCGTCAGCAGCTCGACCGTGGCGTGCGCCTCTCCCCCGAGGCCGGCAGCGGCAGCTCGACGGAGGAACCACCGGCGCGCGGACGACACCGACCCTCGGTCGTGCTCCAGATGCAGCAACATCCGGCACTCCCCCGGCGCACGCACGGATCTGACGGGCCCACTGTCGCATGGCACGTGCGGCCCGACGGGACGTCGTCGAACCCCCACCTCCACCTCCGGGCGCGGGTCCCCGGGGTCCCGTGACACGCCTCGGCGCGAGTGCCACAGTGGAGGGGTCGCCGGAATCCGTGCCCGCTCCTGACGCGGGCCCCCGTCGCTGCACGGGCGGCCCCCGCCGCCGGGAGGGGCCCGTCGTGGACACCAACCACAGGTCGGACCTCGAGGCCCAGCTGATGCGGATGGGCTCGATCGAGGGGCACCTCGAGGACCTCGCGCTGCGCGCGTCCTTCCACCTCGGGCCGGGTTTCGAGTGCAGCATCATCCTTCGCCACCGTGGCGAGGACCGTCGGGTGGCGAGCAGCACCGAGAGCGCCGGACGGTGCGACGACGCGGAGAACGCCTCCGGCGAGGGCCCGTGCCTCACCGCGATGGACGACCTGCGCACCGTGCTGGTGCCGGACGTGCACGCCGAGTCGAGGTGGCCCGCGTGGCGGGCGCAGGTGGTCGCGTCCGGGTTCCGGTCGGGCGCGGCGTTCCCGGACGACGTCGGGGAGGACGCCGACATCGCCTTCAACGTGTACTCGGACCGGCTCGACCCGTGGTCGACGGAGAGGGTCCTGCACGCCGACGCCTACGCGCAGCAGGTCGGCACGGTGCTCGCGTTGTGCCTCCAGGTCGCGCGTCTGACGCACGAGCACGACGAGCACCTGAGCGCCGCTCGGGCGCGCCAGGTCATCGACCAGGCCGTCGGGGCCCTCGTCGTCCGGCAGGAGATCGACGCCGGGGAGGCGCTGGAGCTCCTGCGCGACCACGCCGCCGACCGGGGCATCGAGATTCTCGAGGCCGCGACCGCGATCCTCGCCGGCGGGGTGGGTGAGGTGCGGCGCGATCGAGGCTGACCCGGGAACGACGGCGACCGCGCGGCCGACGGGGTGGACGCGAGGAGCGGCCCCGCCGCCTTTGACGATCGCTTCACGGACCCCGTCGTACCCTCGCCGCATGAACGCGGCGGCCTCTCCCCTGGTCACGCTGCGCCGCACCGGCGCCGCGTCCCTGGCGATGCTCGTGTCCGCCTTGATCGCGCACGTCGGTGCGGGCGGCACGCTGCCGCCCGTCTCGGTCCTCGCCGTCGTGCTGTCGCTGCTGACCGTGGTCGGCGTGGCGGTCACCGACCGGACGGTCGGCCGGTGGCCGTCGCTCGCCCTCGTCGGCGGCGGCCAGCTCGTGGTCCACGCGGTGCTGACCTGGACGTCCGGCTGGACGTCCGCGGGCGTTCCCGACCGACCCGGGATGTCGGCGCTCGGCCACGGTCATGCGGCGGGCCACCTCGCCGGGGCCTCGACTGCCGGGCACGGACCGTCCGCCGGCGACGGCGCGGCCGTCTCCGACCTGCGGATGCTGGTCTTCCACGTGACCGCCACCCTGACGACCGGCTGGGTGCTGGCCCAGGGGGACCGCGTCGCCGCCGCCGCTCTCGCGGCGGTCCGCCCGCTGTGGCGGCGTCCCGTCCTCCGGTCGCTGCCACCCGTGGGCGTGCTCGAGCAGTGGGTGCAGACGGCGCCGTGCGTGCCGACCCCGTCGGTGGTCTGCGTGCGACGGCGACCGCGGCGGGGTCCGCCGAGCCGGGGCAGCGTCGCCCTCGTCCTCACCGGCTGACGACCTCCGCCGGGTGGCGACGTGGGTGACGCCATGGCACCGCGCACCGCGCGGTCCCGTTCGCGGACCACCTCCCCCATTCGCCTGATCCCCGTCGAAGGAAACCCCATGTCCGTCCTGCCTGCCCTGCCTGCCCTGTCCGTGCTGCCCGTGCGCCGCACCGCCCTTCCCCGCACGCGCCGTCGTGCCGTCCTCGCGATCGCCGCGGCTGCCGGACTCGTGGTCTGCTCCGCCGGCGGCGCTACCGCCCACGTGCGCGTCTTCCCCGACACCACCACGGCCGGGGGCTTCGCCCAGCTGACCTTCCGGGTGCCCACCGAGTCCGACACCGCCGGCACCGTGGGCCTGCGGGTCGACCTGCCGACCGACACCCCGTTCACCTCGGTGCGCACCAAGCCCCTCGCGGGGTGGACGGCCGTCGTCGAGCGTGGCCCGCTCCCCGAGCCCGTCGAGAACGACGGCGCCACGATCACCGAGGCCGCCACGGCGGTCGTGTGGACGGCCGACGCCGGCATCGCCGTGGGCCCCGGCCAGTACCAGGAGTTCGCCCTCTCGGTCGGGCCGCTGCCCGACGCCGGCACCGAGGTCATGCTCCCGGCCACCCAGACCTACTCCGACGGCGAGGTGGTCGAGTGGGCCGACGCGCCCCTCGCGGACGGCTCGGAGCCGGAGCTGCCCGCCCCGGTCCTGGTCACCACCGAGGCGTCGGCCGGGGACGCGCACGGCGCGGCGGGCCACGACGCCGAGGCGGACCCCGCGGCGGCCGACACCGCGTCCGCCTCCGGCGACGGCACCGACGGCACCGAGGGCACCGAGGGGTCCGGCGGGACCGACGCGACCTCCGACGCCGCCGCCCAGCCCGCCCAGGACGCCGGCGCACGGTGGCTCGGTGGTGGCGGGCTCGCCCTGGGCGCCGCCGCCCTCGTGACGGCCGTGGTCCGCCGCCCGCGCGCGACCCGCGAGCAGTGACCCCGCGGCCGGCGACGCCCGGTCGCTGACACCACGCGAGGGGCCCGCACTCGTGCCGAGAACGCCGGGCACGGGCCCCTCGCCGTCGTCGTGGCGCTCGTCACCGCTCGGGGGTGTCACCCACCTGGGCGCCTTCGCTCAGCGGACCGCCCGGCGAGCCGATGACGTCCTCGCGAGGGCCACCGGCTCCCACGGACGCGTGAGGAGGGCTCGACATGTCGCTGCGCCTGGGTGCACGACGGGTCATGGTCCTGCTCCTCGTGCGCCCACTCCCGGGATCCCGGCGCAGCGGACCGACTCGCGCGTCGTCGGGCACTCCGCCTCGGACGCCGAGCTCGTCGAGCCTGGCCCCAGCGCACGCTGACGCGCCTTCTCATACCGTCTCCATTTGACGACGTGGTCCTCACCCACTCAGGCAACGGTGGCCGGCCGACGCGTGGTGCTCCACAGGGGAACGCGCTCGCAGAGCCGGTCAGAGACGCGGCCGAGGTGGAGCACCCGATCACCTCGCCGCCCGACCCGGTCAGAACCGCCTCCGTCCACCTCCCGAGAGGACTGGAGGGAGCCTGCTCGAGAAGGTCGCGGATTCGACGATCCGGACGCTCTGGCGCCTCGCACGGTGGCCGGCGGCTACCGCAGGATCTCCGGCGGGTCACAGGCGCGATCACCATCCCCTTCCGCTTGGACCGGCGCGCCCGCTCCACCGGTCCGATGCGCTCAGCGATCCCGTCCTAGGCGCCTCCGCGCAGAGCCGACAGCACCATGTCGACGCGTCGGGCACGGGTGGCGTCGGTCTTCGCGCCGTCGACGGCGAGCGCGTGCTGACGCTGCCGGGAGACCGACAGGACGGCCCAGGCCGCCGCCGCGACCGGGTCCGCCGCGAGCGCCTCGGACAGGCCCGGCGGGACGTCGACCGAGCGGGGGACGTCGTCGACCTCGAGGGACACCTCGACGACGTCACCGGCACCGCGGCCGGTCGCCGCCCGGGTCTCGGCGTTGAAGGAGACCAGGCTCCGCCCACCCAGGGACGCCGTCGTCGTGCGATAGCTGTACCCGCCGTCGACGGTGACCACGACCGGGACCCGCTTGCCCCGGTCGAGCGCCGCCATCACGTCGTCGGGGACCACGATCGCGACGTTGGTGCCGCCGGCGGCCTCCAGCGTCGTGCGGAAGCTGACCATGGGGTCTCCTGGGGTGGGGTCCGGCACGGGCGCGGCCGGCCGGGGCGGCGGACACGGCGACGGTAGCGGCACCCGTCCGCCGCGCCACCCGGGCGTCAGGCCCAGACGGGGTCGTCCTGCCCCCAGGGACGCGGCGGGTGCGGCCAGTCGACCGGCCCGCCGCGGTACCCCAGCGCCGGCAGCGCGTACGTGAGCAGCCCGGCGGCGGTCGGGACCGTCGTCAGCGTCGGGGTGGCGTCCCCGGGGACCGACGCCGGCTCGCGACCGGCGGACCGGTCGAGCAGCTCGTGCGCGATCCGGGCGAGCGCGACCTCGACCGTCGACCCCGTACCCGTGGTCCGGCGCCGCAGGAGGGCGAGCGTGACGCCGGCCGCGAGCAGGTACCCGGCCGTGTGGTCCAGGGCCTGCGCCGGCAGCGCGCCGGGCGTCCCGTCGCTGCCCTCGATCGTCGCGATGCCGGTCGCGGCCTGGACGATGCTGTCGAACCCGCGCCGGCCGGCCCACTCCCCGGTCGTTCCCCAGGCGCTCACCCGGCCGAGCACGAGGTCCGGCCGGCGGGTCGCGATCGGTGGCCGGTGCCAGCCCGAGCCGGTCGAGCGCGCCCGGGCGGTAGCCCGTCACGAGGACGTCGGCGGTGGCCAGCAGGGCGTCGAACCGCTCCCGGTCGCCCGGTTCGGCCAGGTCGAGGCGCGTGCTGCGCTTGCCCGCGCCGGTGTCCAGGTGCTGCCACTCCGGCTCCGACATCCCGGGCGGGTCGACCCGCAGGACCTCGGCGCCGAGGAGGGCGAGCGTCCGGGTGGCGACGGGACCGGCGATGACGCGGGTCAGGTCGAGGACGCGGACGCCGGCGAGCGGGGCTCGCGCGCCGCCGGCGGGGTCCGTGTGCCGGTCCGTCGCCGGGCCGTGCGGCCGCACGACGACCAGCGGCGACCTGCGCAGGGCGGCGGCCTGGGGGTGCGCGCTCCACTCCGCCGCGCTGCGGACGGCGACGCCGACGCCGCCATCGGCCACGAGGCGGTCCTCCACCTCGCGCGCGGGGACGGACGCGATCCGGTCGGCGACGTCGTGCCGGACGGCGTCCTCTCCCAGCCCGAGGGCGGCGAGCAGCCGCCGGCGGTGGTGGGGGTAGTTGGCGTGGGTGCGCACCCAGCCGTCGGCGGCCGGCCAGAAGCCCGAGAGCTCGGCCCACACGTCCGGCGGCGCGCCGTCGAGGCGGCCGTGGCGCTCGCTGGTCACGGACGTCGCGATCCGGTCGGCGTCCAGCCGGACCGCGCGCGCGGGGTCCCCCGTCGCGAGCGCACCGGCGAGCGAGGCGACCGCGACGCCGTCCCGGGCCAGCTCGGCGACGGCGAGGCGGGACCGGAGCGCGGGGACACCGCCCGGCTCGACGAGGGCGAGCGCGTCGGGAGGTCCGCCGATCGCCGCCCACATGGCGGGGAGGAAGGTGCCACCGGCGACGTCGTCCATCGGCGCACCGTGCCACGGCCGCACACCCCGCGTCGACGGGCGCAGCCGCCGCGGCCGTCAGCGGGGCGGCGGGGCCGCGGTGCCGGAGCGGTGCGGGAGCCGTCAGCGGGGCGCGGGTGTCCCGGTGACCGGCCGGAGGACCGGCGGGGCGCTGCCCGTCGGCTGGGTCGGCAGGAGCGCGCCGTGGTCGACCGGGGTGCGACGCAGCACGGGCCACGGTCGCAGCTCGAGCATGACGAGGACGGACGCCCCCGCCCGGCGGAGCTCGATCCCGTCCAGGTCGTTGCCGCGTCGGCGGCGGAGCGCCTCGAGGATCACGCCGCACGCCGGCGTGGCGACCTCGAGCATGACGTCCAGGCGTCGGGTGTCCCGGACGCGCGCCTGGTGGACCGCCTCGCAGGCCAGGCGGGCGGCCTCGGAGGCGGCGGCGAGGGCGCCGTCCGTCCGCACGGAGAAGGATGCCCGGTCGGGTGCGTGGTAGTCGATCGTCACCGTGACGGCACGTCCACGGAGCTCCGTGCGCTCGAGCGGGTGGGACACGGCCATGGGGACTCCTCGGGTGATGGGCACCACCGAACTCCCTCCTGGGCGAGACCACAAGGGCTCTGCCCGCAGGCGCTCCCGATCCCGGCGCCAGGCGGGCCCGGGCCGCGTCCTCGGCTACAGCACGTGGTCGGCGACGAGCCGGTTCAGCCCGCGGATGTCGACGCCACGGCTGAACTCGAGCTTCACGCGGCCGAGCCCGCTGAACCACAGCTCGAGCTCGGAGTCCAGGTCGAAGGTGCCGGCGGTCTCGACCGAGAACGCCTGGATCGAGCGGTACGGCAGCGAGGTGTAGTCCCTCTTCTTGCCGGTGATCCCCTGGACGTCCAGCAGGACGAGCCGCTTGCTCGTGAAGACGACCGAGTCGCGGATCCCCTTGAACGCGAGATGGACGGCCTCGTCGGTGACCAGGACGTCCCCGAGCTCGGCGCGGGCGTGCGCGACGTCCCAGGGGGACAGCTTCACGTAGGCGGCGTTGGTGAAGTCGATCATCGAGCTCTCCTGTCGTCGGGTGTCCGTGGTGCTCGGCGGGGCCTGGTCGGGTGGCGATCCGCCGGTCTACTGGGCGAGCCGGACGTCGACGCCGTCGAGGCGCGCACGGAAGCCGTCGTCCTGGACCGCGACGTCGCGCAGCACCAGGCCCTCCGGGAGTCCCTCGACCGGCTGCTCGATGGTGACGAACCGGCGGACGAGAGACCCGAGGGCGTCGGAGAGGAAGCCCGGGCCGCCGACGTCGATGGACCGGGGCTCCACGACGAGCCGGCCGTCGACGACCTCCACGGTGCCGGTCGCGACGACGTCCACCGACCGGCCGAGCAGCTCGACCGTGCGCCGGACCGTCGCCTCGGAGCCACCCGCCGCGGTCACCGTCGTCCCTTCGCCGAGCTGGGCGCCGACGACGTCGAAGGGCACCGTGGCGTCGACGGCGAGCTCGCGGGCGACGAGGCCGTCGGGACCCGTGCGGACGTCACCGCCCACCGCGCGCACGTCGCGCAGCAGCGACCCGGCCGTCACGACCGTCCCGGCGTCGAGCGTGAGGTCTCCCAGCCAGGTCTCGTCGTCCGCCAGGTCTGTCGGCGGGCTGGGGGTGGACGGGTCGACGGCAGAGGTCGGGGCCGGCGACGCGACCGCGGCGCCCTCGCCCGCGGGGTCGCTGACCGACCACAGCAGGACCAGCGCCGCGACCAGCAGCACCCCCACCGCGACCGCCGCCCCCACCAGCCCGTCCCGCACCCGCCGTCGCTCCACCGGGACAGTGTGCCCCGGCCGTCGCCGGGTCCGGCTCGCCGCCCCAGGTCAGGCGACGTCTCGGCCGAGTGCGACCGTGTCGTGCGCGGTCAGGGCGAGCGCGCGACCATCGAGCGCCCGGAGCTCGAGGACGCCCGCCCGCACCGGGCTCCGCCACCGCTCGTCCCCGTCGGTGATCCCCAGGGCGACCAGGGCGGGCCGGCGATCGGGCTGCCGGACCGGCACGAGGACGACCTCCCCGTCCGTGAGGAGGTCGGGGCCGGAGGGGACGACGTCCGGACCGGTGGCCCACCGCACCTGCCCGGACCGCACGTCCAGCGCCCGCACCCCGCCGGCGGTGCCGACGACGAGGCGTCGGTCGAGCAGGACGGCGCGCGTGCCCACGCGGGTCTCGGCCCGCCACAGCTCACGGCCCGAGTCGGCGTCGACGGCGACCACGTGACCGTCGCCGAACGGGACCGTCAGCAGGACGTCGGGCGCGGAGCCGTCGTCGACGACGGGCACGAGGATGCGCCCCGGGATCGTGAGGACCTCCGGCGCGTCCGAGGCGGCGTCCGCGGAGGGCGTCGAGCCCGCCCCGGTGGTCCCCGCGGTCACGACGCTCGGGGCGGCCCGGACGCCGTCGTCATGGGTCGTCGCGTCCGTGACGGCGAAGCGGCCGCCGGGGAGCACGGTCAGGTCGACCGCGCGGCGGACGCCCGGGGGCAGGCGGGTGCCGCGCGGGTACCACTCGCCCAGCAGCGCGCCCGCCGACGTGAGCGCCCAGGCGCCCGGCCCGTCGACGGCGACGAGGCCGTGCTGGACGCGGGCCGTCGGCACCGGAAGACCGGCACCCAGGTCGGGCAGGGGACGCGACGTGCGGAACGACCACAGCACGCTCCCGGTCACCGGGTCCTCGCGCAGGACGGTGCCGTGCCCGTCCGGCTGCAGCTCCACGAGCAGGAGGTCCGGACCGGCGACCGCGAGCGTGGACATCGTGCTGCCCAGCGGGCGCTCGGCGACCCGCACGCCGGTCCGGGCGTCGAGGACGACGAGGAGGGACGTGCCGAGCCGGTCGCCGGCGGCGGTGCGCCCGGTCGGGGTGAGGAGGCGGCAGACGACGTGCGTCGCCACGGCCGGGTCCTCGCGGGCGTCGTCGTCGGGGCCGGGTGGAGCGGTGGTGTCCACGGTCACGCACGCCACGTCCCGGGTGCCGGACACCTCGGGCACGGCGGCGCTCCACAGCGGCGCGCCGGTGGCGACCTCCGTCGCGGTCAGGGTGGACCCGGCCGGGGTGAGCACCGTCGCCAGGACGAGGCCCCGGTCCGCCGCCACGGTGCCCCACGCGCCCCCCGCCGCTCGCCAGGCCTCGCGCGGCGGTGCGTCGATGGGGGCCAGGAGGCCCGGCACGTCCGCGAGCCGGTCCGTGCCCTCGCGCGCCCGTCCGGCGTCGAGCGCTCCGGCGGCCGCGAGGGCCAGCACGAACCCGACGACGAGCAGGAGCCGGCGGCCGGAGCGCCGCCCGGTGCCGGGCGTGGTGTCTGCTCCGGTGCGGGCCGGTCGAGCGCCGTCGGGGGTGCGTGGGCCGCCCGCTCGACCGCGCGGGTCGACGTCCGGGTCGTCGACCAGGAGGACGTCGAGCATGGCGCCACGCGTCATGGGCCGACGCTACCTCCGGGCACCGACACCGGCGCCGGGCCATGATGCTCCCGGTGTGGGCACCCCACGCCGCCGACGACGACACGACGAGGAGGTCCGACGATGGCGCTCGCCCTGGTCGTGACGCACGTGCTCAAGCCCGGTCACGAGGAGACGTTCGACGCGCTCGTGCTGCGCACCCTCGACGGCATCCGGGCGCACGAGCCGGGGACCCTCGTGTACGTCTCGCACACCGACGAGGCCGACCCCCGACGGCGCCTCTTCTACGAGCTCTACACCGACCGCGAGGCGTTCGAGGAGCACGAGCGGCAGGGCCACGTGCGCGCGTTCCTCGAGGCTCGGGTCGACCTCGTGGAGTCGGTCGACGTGACGTTCCTCGACGCGGTCATGGGCACGTCGTCCGAGGTCCGGCTGCCGTAGCCGCCCGGGGTCCGCGCGACCTCGAGGAGCGTCGCCCGGGGCTGCCTCCCGACGTCGTCCACCGCTGCCGAGCGGCCGGCGGGCCGGGGCCCGGCGGCCCGGGGCGGGGTGTGGGAGGCGGCGTATAGCGTGCCGGTATGCCGACCGGTCGCCGTGCGCCGACCCTCGACGGCGCCACGGTGCGCCGGTTCTGGGTGGTGGTCCTCGCGACCCTCTGCGTGCTCGTGGCGGCGCAGACCGGACCGTGGCGGCCCACGCAGGAGGTGGTCGACCTCCCGTCGGTCCTGCAGCCGACGACGCCACCGATCGAGCAGCCGGTCGTCGAGTCGCGGGCCGACCCGTCCGACCTCGCGCCGCCCCCGGACGACGGTCCGGACCTCGGCTGGCTGCGACGGGCCGCGGTCGTCGCGGTCGTCGCCGTGCTGCTCGCCGCCCTGGTGCGGTGGGCCCTGCGCCGCCAGCTGCCGGTCCGCCCGCCCCCGTCCGACACGCCGGCCGCCCGGCCGCCCGTCGCTGGTCCGCCCCCGGACCCGCAACCCGACCTCGACGTCCTGCGGGAGGGCGCCCGGGCCGCGGCCGAGCACCTGCGGGGCACCGCGTCACCGGCGGACGCCGTCATCGCGGCCTGGGTCGCGCTGGAGGAGGCGGCCGCGCGCTCCGGCGTGGTCCGCGAACCCTCGGCGACCGCGACCGAGTTCACGCTGCACGTGCTCGACCGGACCCGTGCCGACCCGGTGGACGTCCGCACCCTGCTCGCGCTGTACCTCCGGGCCCGCTTCGACGACCGGCCGCTGCTCGCCGCCGACGTCCAGGACGCCGCGCGGTCGGCACGCGCTCTGGTCGACTCGGTCACCCGGCCGGCACGGGTCGCTCCGGATGCTCCGGTCGCTCCGGTCGCTCCGGGCGCACCGGGCGCACCGGGTGCGCCGGTGGCCGTGGTCACGCGGCCGGCGTCACCCGAGGACGCCGCGGGATGAGCCCCGGACGGATCGTGTCCGCGGTGGTCACGGGGCTCCTGGTGGGCGCGGCCGCGGTGGGCGCGGCTCGCCTCGGGCTGCTCGACGCCGTCGTCGCGGGCGTCGTCGCCGCGGTCCTGGTCCTGGTCGGCCGCTCCCTCGAGGACGGCGAACGGTACGCGTGGACGCCCGTCCCGCAGGCGGAGGCGGACGGCGCTCGGTCGGCCGTGGCCGCACTCATGTGGAGCTTCGCGGGGCGGGACGGCAAGGTCTCCGAGGCTGCCCTGCGCACGCTGCGCCGTCAGGCGGGCCGCCGGCTCGCCCGCGAGGGGATCGTGCTCGACGACGGCGCGGGGCACCTCGTGGTCACCCCCGGGCCGGACCCGGGCGCGCGGGCACGTGCCCGCGAGCTGCTCGGCGACCGCGCCTGGACGGTCCTCACCGCACGCGGCGCCCTGCCGCCGGTCGCCGACGTCGCCCACTGCATCGACGCCGTCGAGCGGCTCGCCCCCACCGACCCGGAGGACCGCCCATGACCGCCCCGGACCACCCCGCGCTCGCACCCGACCCGTCGCGGGTCGGGTCGGACGGCCCCGCTGACGCGCGCGAGCGGCCCGGGCTCGCCCCGGAGCAGGCCGGGCTCCCGGACGGGCGGCCGGGGCTCACCCCGGCGGAAGTGGCCGATCTGGCCGAGCAGATCCTCGCCGAGGTCGGCACCGCCGTCGTCGGGATGCAGGACGCGCTGAGGACGGCGCTCGCCGCGGTGCTGGCCGGCGGACACGTGCTGTTCGAGGACGTCCCGGGCCTGGGCAAGACGCTCGCGGCGCGCAGCCTGGCGACCGCGCTCGGCCTCGGCTTCCGGCGGCTGCAGTGCACGCCGGACCTGCTGCCGTCGGACATCACCGGGCTCCTCCGTCTGGGACCCCCGGGCGATGGAGTTCACGTTCCGTCCCGGGCCGGTCTTCACCGGCCTGCTCCTGGCCGACGAGATCAACCGGACCGCCCCCAAGACGCAGTCCGCGCTGCTGGAGGCGATGGCCGAGGGGCAGGTCACCGCGGAGGGCACCACGTACCCGCTGGTCCGCCCGTTCCACGTGTTCGCCACCTCCAACCCGGTCGAGTACGAGGGCACGTACCCCCTGCCCGAGGCCCAGCTGGACCGGTTCCTGGTCCGGCTCGCCGTCGGCTACCCGGACCGCGACGCCGAGACCGACGTGCTGCTGCGGCGCCTCGACCGGCGGCAGGAGGCGGCGCCGGTGCGGCGGGTCGTCGACGCCCCCACCCTGCTGGCCATGCAGGCCGGGGTGGAGGACGTCGTCGTGGACCGGGACGTCACCCGGTACTGCGTGGACCTCGCCGCCGCGACGCGCACCCACGGCGCGGTCGAGGTCGGGGCGTCGCCACGCGGGTCCCAGTCGCTCCTGCTGGTGTCCCGCGCCCTCGCGGTGCTCTCCGGTCGGCGGTTCGCGACGCCGGAGGACGTCAAGGCCGTCGCGGTGCCCGCGCTCGCGCACCGGCTGACCCTCACGCCCGCGGCGTGGGCGGCGGGGGTGTCCGCGGAGTCCGTCGTCGGGGAGGTCCTCGCGGGCGTCGCCGGGCCGTCGACGGTCCCGGCCGGCGGCTGAGCGGCTCGGGACGTCCGGGCCGTGGCACCGCGGTGGCTGATGGGGCCGGCGCCCGTGTGGGTCGCCGGCGCCGGCGCGCTGCTGCTCGCCGTCGCTCTGCTCACCGGCCGGCCGGACGTCGCACTCCTCGGCGCCGCCGCGGTGCTCGCGGCGTCGGCCGGCCGGGCGCGGGTCCACGGCACGGTGGGGGTGCTGGTGGTGCAGGGAGCGGACGACGGGACCGACGCGCCCGGCCTGCTGCAGGGGCGGGTGGAGCTCGACCACCCCGGACGGCACGGGAGCGGTGCGGCTGCGGGTCGAGCGGTCCGGGCACCGGCCCGCGGAGGTGCTCGCGTCCGTGCCGTCCGGGCGGCGGACCATCGCGGTGGCCGCCCGCTCGGTGCGCACCGGCCGTCAGCGCCTGTTCGACGTCCAGGCGCAGGGACTGGCCGGCGACGGGCACCTCACCGGTCCGGTCGCCCGGGTCCCGGCCGACGACGTCGTCGTGCTCCCCCGGGCGCGGGCCATCGGCGCGCTGCCGCTCCCACCGCGGCTGCGCGGCTCGACCGGGCAGCACCGCTCGCGCCGGCCCGGGGACGGGGGCGACCTGCGCGACGTCCATCCGCGCACCCCCGGCGACCCGGTCCGGCGCGTCGACTGGAGGGTCACGGCCCGCCGGTCCCCCACGCTGGACCAGCTGTACGTGCGGCGCTCGCTCGCGCTCGCCGAGGCCACGGTCACGCTGGTCGTCGACTCGCGGGACGACCTCGGCCCGGACCCGGCCACGTGGAGCGGCCACCGTCCGGTGCGACCCGAGGAGGCGACGTCACTGGACCTCGCGCGCGAGGCGGCCGCGTCCGTCGCCGAGGGTCACGTCGTGCTCGGCGACCGTGTCGGGCTCGAGGACCTCGGCGTGCGCCGGCGCACCCTGCGGGTCGGGACCGGACGGCGCCAGCTCGACCGGCTCCTGCACCAGCTCGCGCTGCTCCGGCCCGAGGGCCGACCGGCGGCGCGCGTCCGCCCGCCCCAGCTGAGCGCGGGCAGCCTGGTCTACCTGTTCTCCACGTTCCTCGACGACGAGCCGGTCGTCCTCGCGCGCACGTGGCAGGGCACCGGACACCGCGTCGTGGCGGTCGACGTGCTACCGCACCCCCGTCCCACCCGCGACCACCGGCTCGGGCTCGCGCTGCGGATGGTGCAGATCGATCGAACCGACCGGCTCGCGGCGGTCCGCGGCGCCGGGATCACGATCGTGCGCTGGGCCGACCCGGGCGCCACGGTCGAGCTGCACACGCTGGCGCGGTCGTCCCAGCGCGCAGCAGCAGCGGCCGCAGCGCACCGGCGTCCGCGGGCGGTCGGCGTGAGCGCGGCCCGGGTGGGGTGGTCGGAGCTCGCCCGCAGCGCCCGGGGCGGGATCGGTCGGGTGTCGGTGGGACGCGCGGCGTCGGTGCGGGCTGTCCGGGTCGCCGCGGCCGCCGTCCGTGACCGGTGGGACCGGTCGGTCGGAGGAGCCGGAGGAGCCGCAGGGGCCGGACGTCCGCGGCCCGCCGGACCCGGCGCCGGGACCACCCCCGGGCTCGTCGCCCCGCGGATCACGCGTCGAGGTCGGCGCCCGGGTGCCGGGCGCCCTCGTGCGCCTCCTGCCCGCGGTGCTGGTGGTCCTCGTCGGGGAGCTCGTCCGTGCGGGCCCGCTCGCGGGCACGGTCCTCGCCGTGGTCGCCGTCTCGCTCGTCGTCCGTCCCGCGCTCCCCGCCGTGGCGGGGGTGGTGCTCGTCGCGGGCCTGGCGGTGCTCACCGGGCCGGACCTGTTCGACACCCCCGGGGACGGCGGGTGGCACGAGTCTCGGCGGCGGCCCGGGTCTCGGCGGCGGCCCGGATCTCGGCGGCGTGCTCGGACCGCTGTGGCTCGGGGTGATCCTCCTCGCCCTCGACGCGACGGTCCGGGTCGCGGCGCTCGCTCCCCACGTCGCCTGGACCGGGTGGGTCGAGCGGTCGGTCCTCGCCGGGGTCGGCCGCGCGGTCCTGCGTGCCCAGGCGCTCGTCCAGCCGATGGCCTGGCTCGCGTACGCCGTCCGCGCCGGCGGCTCGGACTCCGGCGACGGCGACGTGCTGCGGCTGGTCGCCCTGGTCGCGGTCGCGGTCCTGCTCGGGCTCCTCGTCCCCGCCGGCGACGGTCGGGAGGCTCACCGTGACGCCGACGCCTCCGGCTACGCCGGCCCGTCGACCCGCCGCGCGGCCACCGCCAGCCCGACCACCCCGACCAGCCAGGTGACGCCGGCGAACGCGAGCGCGACCCGGTAGTCGGCCAGCGGGTAGGTGGCGCCGCCACCGGCCGGGCCCCGGGCGTCCAGGACGAGGCCGACACCCAGCATCGTCGCGAGCGCGCCGACGAAGCCGCCCGCGTTGGCGAACCCGACCGCCGTCCCCGTCCGCTCCCTCGGGTTGTGGGAGCGGGCGATGTCGAGGCCGATGAGCGCCGTCGGGCCGCCGATCGCGATCACCGCCATGAACGCGGCCAGCGCCCACAGCGGCAGCGGCTCGGCCGGCAGCAGCACGCCGAGCCAGGCGAGCCCGATCGCCCCGGTGACGATCCCGACGAGGAGCAGCCGGCGCTCGGGCCGGTGCCCGCTGACGTGCCCGACGACCGGTCCGGCGACGATCGCCGCGACGACGTTGACGGTCAGCAGCCCGCTGACCTCCGCCGGCGTGCGGCCCTGGCCCGAGACGAGGAACGGGAACCCCCACAGCAGCACGACGGCGTGGGTGGAGAACGCCCCACCGAAGTGCACCCAGAAGCCCAGCCACGTGCCCGGCTCGCGGAGCGTCGGCCGCAGCACGCCCGGTCGCCGAGGTGCGTGCTGCCGGCCGTTCGCCACGCCGCCGACGGCCGCCTCGTCCCCGGCGGACGTGCCGCCCGGGGCGCCGGCGACCAGGGCGGCGAGCGGGAGGTCGTCGTCCTGCGACGCCGCAGCGGGGTGGCGACGCCACCACGCCCGGCCCGCCGGGTGGGGGACGTCGCGCACGACCAGCAGGACGGCGACCGCGGCCAGCACGCCCAGGACGGACGCACCGACGAACGCCGTCGTCCAGCCACGGCCGTGCAGCACGAGCACGAGCGGCACGGCCGCGGCGACCTGCCCGAGCATGCCGAGGATGCCGGTCAGCTGGGTCACCAGCGGCACGCGCTTGAGGGAGAACCACGCCGGCAGCAGGCGGATCACCGAGACGAAGGTGAGGGCGTCCCCGGCGCCGATGAGGACGCGGGCGGCCAGGGCGACCTCGGTCGTCGTGCTCAGGGCGATCGCGAGCTGCCCGGCGGACATCAGCAGGGCGCCGGTCGCGACGAGGCGGCGCGGACCGTACCGGTCGAGCAGGAGGCCGACCGGGACCTGCAGCGCCGCGTAGACGACGAGCTGGACGACGACGAACGTCGCGAGCGTCGAGGCGCTCGTCCCGAACCGGTCGGCCGCCTCGAGCCCGGCGACCCCGAACGACGACCGGTTGAGCACCGCGACCACGTACGCCCCGACCGCGGTCAACCAGACGGCGAGCGCGTACCGCCGGGGCGGTCGCGCGGCGAGCCGGTCCGAGGGGGTCACGGTGCACCATTGTCCCGTCCGTGGGAGGCAGCGGACGCCCGCCGGGGGCCGACGTCGGACGGGGTCGCTAGCGTGACCCGCGATGGGCGGACCCGCCGCCCAACCCACGACCCCGGGGAGATCCATGCCGTACACCGTGAAGGGCGTCGTCGCGCTCGCCCAGGGGGCACCCGTCGAGCTCGTCGACGTGGTCGTCCCCGACCCCGGTCCCGGCGAGGCGGTCGTCGACGTGCTCGCGTGCGGCGTCTGCCACACCGACCTGCACTACCGCGAGGGCGGCATCAGCGACTCCTACCCCTTCCTGCTCGGCCACGAGGCCGCCGGGGTCGTCTCGGCGGTCGGCGAGGGCGTGACGCGCGTCGCGGTCGGCGACACGGTCGTCCTCAACTGGCGCGCGGTGTGCGGCGAGTGCCGGGCGTGCAAGCGCGGCGAGCCGCAGTACTGCTTCGCGACCTCGAACGCGAGCCGGCCCATGACGCTGGCCGACGGCACGCCGCTGTCGCCCGCGCTCGGGATCGGCGCGTTCGCCGAGAAGACCCTCGTCCACGCCGGGCAGTGCACGGTCGTCGACCCCGACGTCGACCCCGCCGTCGCCGGCCTGCTCGGCTGCGGCGTGATGGCCGGCATCGGCGCCGCGGTCAACACGGCCCCGGTCCGTCGCGGCCAGACCGTCGCGGTCATCGGCTGCGGCGGAGTCGGCTGCGCCGCGGTCGCCGGGTCGGTGCTGGCCGGGGCGCGCCGGATCATCGCGATCGACCTCGACGAGGGCAAGCTCCGGCGCGCGACCGAGCTCGGTGCGACCCACACGATCTGCTCGCGCGGCCTGGACGAGGACGCCGTCGTCGCCGCGATCCGGGAGCTGACCGACGGCGTCGGCGCGGACGTCGTCATCGACGCCGTCGGGCGTCCGGAGACCTGGCGGCAGGCCTTCTACGGCCGCGACCTCGCCGGGACGGTCGTCCTCGTCGGCGTCCCGACGCCCGAGATGCAGCTGACCGTCCCCCTGCTGGACGTGTTCGGGCGCGGCGGCGCGCTCAAGTCGTCCTGGTACGGCGACTGCCTCCCCGAGCGGGACTTCCCCGTCCTGCTCGAGCTGTACCGCGACGGCCGCCTGCCGCTGGACGCGTTCGTGTCCGAGCGCATCGGGCTCGGCGACGTCGAGGAGGCCTTCGCGACCATGGGCCGCGGCGAGGTCCTGCGGTCGGTCGTCGTGCTGGGCACGTCGTCGGGCACGTCGTCGGGCACGTCGTCGGGCACGTCGGCCGGCAGCTCGACCAGCGGCTCGACCAGGACGGTGACGGCGTGACCGCGCGCATCGAGCACCACGTCACGTCCGGGACGTTCAGCCTGGACGGCCAGACCTTCGACGTCGACAACAACCTGTGGCTGATCGGGGACGACGCGGAGTGCGTCGTCGTCGACGCGCCGCACGACGTCGACGCGATCGTCGCCGCGGTCGGGGGCCGGCGCGTGGTCGCCGTCGTCGCGACGCACGCCCACGACGACCACGTCCGGCAGGCGCCCGCGGTCGCCGAGCGGCTCGGCGCCCCGGTGCTCCTGCACCCGGCCGACCGGCCGGTGTGGGAGCTCACGCACGACCCGTCGGTCGCGACGACCCCGCTCGCGGACGGCCAGGTCCTCGCCGTCGCCGGGACCGACCTGCACGTGCTGCACACGCCGGGCCACACCCCTGGCTCCGTCTGCCTGCACGCCCCCGAGCTCGGCGTCGTCCTCACCGGGGACACCCTCTTCCGGGGCGGTCCCGGCGCCACCGGCCGGTCGTTCTCCGACTTCCCGACGATCGTCGAGTCGGTCCGCACCCGGCTGCTCACGCTGCCGCCGGAGACCCGCGTCCTGACGGGCCACGGCGACGAGACGACGGTCGGGGACGAGGCGCCGCACCTCGACGAGTGGATCGCCCGCGGCCACTGACCCCACCGTCGAGCTCTCCACGACCCGGCGACCGGGAGCCGCCGGCGGCGCGGGAATGGGCTCGACGGCGGGCGCCGTGCGTGGTCGGGTGGGGGACGTGACGGACACCGGGCGGGTCGTGCTGACGACGACGCGGCTCGTGCTGCGCGAGCTCACCGCGCACGACGTCGACCACCTGGTCGAGCTCGACTCCGACCCTGCGGTCATGCACCACATCACCGGCGGCCGGCACGACGCCGCGCGGACGAGATCGAGACCGAGTACCTGCCCGCCTTGCTCGGCCTACTACCGGCGGCCGGACGGGTACGGGTTCTCGGCGGCCGATCGACCGCGACAGCGGCGAGTTCCTCGGCTGGTTCCACCTGCGTCCCGAGCCCGGCGTCGCGGCCGACGAGCCGGAGCTCGGCTACCGGCTGCGCCGCGCCGCCTGGGGCCAGGGCTACGCGACCGAGGGCTCCCGTGCCCTCGTCGACCGCGCCTTCACCACGCTCGGCGCCCGACGGGTGACGGCGTTCACGCTCGCCGTCCATGCCGCCTCCCGACGCGTGATGGAGAAGGCGGGCCTGCGGTACGTGCGGACGTTCCACGCAGGACTGGCCGTACCGGATCCCCGGCGACGAGCACGGCGACGTGGAGTACGCGATCACGCGCGAGCAGTGGCTCGCCGACCACGCGGCGGCCGACGGCGCCTGAGCGCGCGCCGCGCCCCACCGCGCCCGCCCCCCACCGCGCCCCGCCCTGCCGCCCCCGCCCTGCCGCGCCCCGTCCCGCCCCTCCGGGCCGATCCGAGCGCCCCGAAAAATTCGTTGCATCCGCATGCATCCACCGGGTGGGAAGTCGCCGTAGTGGGGGTGTCAGGCAGTTCCGTCGCCCGCAGATCCATCACGACCGGGCGGACCCAGGGAGGACCCACCCATGCGCTCTCGTCTCGTTCCCGCCGCCGGCGCTGCCGGCCTGGCCGGCCTCACGCTCGCCCTCAGCGGCGCCCTGCCCGCGTCCGCCGCCGCCGGCGACGCCACCCTGTCCGTGCTGCACGGCGTCCCGGACCTCACCGTCGACGTCTGGGTGAACGGCGAGCGCACGCTCGACGACTTCACCCCCGGCACGCTCGCCGGGCCCCTCGAGCTCCCGCCGGGCACCTACGCGGTGGCGATCACCGCAGCCGACGCCGCCGACGCCTCGGCCCCCGCCATCGGCCCCGTGAACCTCACGCTGGCCGCGGACACGAGCTACACCGCCGTCGCGCACCTCGACGCCGCGGGCGCCCCGACCGCCACGCTCTTCACGAACGACACGTCGACCACCGCTCCGGGCGAGGGCCGGCTGACCGTCCGGCACACCGCGGCCGCACCGGCCGTCGACGTCCTCGCGGGCGGCACGCCGGTCATCACGAACCTGGCCAACCCGGCGGAGCAGGTTCTGGACCTGCCGGCGGGCACGGTCTCCGCGGCGGTCGCGGCCACCGGCACCACCGACCCGGTCATCGGGCCGGCCGACGTGCCCGTCACCGAGGGGGTCAGCACGATCGTCTACGCGTGGGGCAGCCTCCAGGCCGGCAACCTCCAGCTCGCGGTCCAGACGATCGAGGGCCTGCACTCGGCGCCCGCCGGTGTCCCGTCCGGCGAGCTGGGGCTCGCGGCCGACGCCGCGTCCCCGAGCGCGCTGTGGATCGGCGCGGCCGCACTCCTGGCGGTCGGCGGCGCCCTCGCGGCCAGCCGTCGCACCCCCGTGCGCGTCGCGCGGGACTCGCGCCCCACGCGCGACTGAGCCGGCACCCGGGGTGCGACGCCCTCCCGCGCCCGCGCGTCGCACCCCGGTTGCCCCCACCCGTCCGTCGCCCGTCAGGAACGCACCCCGCTCGAGGAGTCCCGTGCCCCACCCCGCCGACCCCCGACGTCCCGGCACCCGCCGGACGGCGGCGGTCGGCGGGGTGCTCGTCGGCGTGCTCGGCGTGACGCTTGCCCTCGTCGGATGCGCGGTCGGCGACCCCTTGCCGGACGGTGCTCGCGGACCGGGCGCGGACCCGCCGGTGTCGGCGCCCGCGGCCACGGCACCCGAGCGAGCCGACCGGTCCGCCGCCGGACGGGCCCGGCCGGAGGGCTCGGACCCCGCCCCGAGCACGCAGAGCCGCGCGTCCGGCACCGGGGCCACCGCGGCGTCGACCCTGCCCGCCGTCCCCGTGCGCAGCGCTGCCCTCGGCGACGTGGACGCGGCGACCGCCGTCCCGCCGGTGCGGCTCGACATCCCCGCGCTGGGGATCGCCGTCCCGATCGACCCGGTCGGCGTCCAGCCGGACGGCCAGATGGAGATCCCCCCGCTCGTCGAGCGGGCCGGCTGGTACCGGTTCGGGCCGGCGCCCGGCGAGCCGGCCGGCACCGCGGTCGTCGCCGCCCACGTCGACTCGGTCGCCTCCGCGGGGCTCGGCCCGTTCGCCCGGCTCCGCGACGCCGCCGTCGGTGACGTGGTCGACGTGACGCTGGCCGACGGGTCGGTCCGGACGTTCACGGTGTCGTCGGTCGAGCGGCGGGCCAAGCCCGAGATCGTCTGGTCCGAGGTGTTCGTGCGCGACGGCGCCCCGCGCCTGGTCCTCGTCACCTGCGGTGGTACGTTCCGACGCGACGTCGGGCACTACTCCGACAACGTCGTCGTCACGGCGGAGCCCGTCCGCCCATGATGAGCGTCGCCCGCGTGTCCCCCGCCGAACCGATCCGGTCGAGGAGGTGCTCCCTGTCCACCGAGCCGCGCGCGTGGTCGCCCGACATCCCCGACGCCTGGCCCGACGACGTCGTCGGCCAGGCGTTCCGTGCGGGTGACGAGGCGGCGCTCGCGGAGGCCTACCGGCGGTGGTCCCCGTTCGTCCACACCTTCGCGCTCCGCTCCCTGCGCGATGTCGGGGACGCCGAGGACGTGACCCAGCAGGTGTTCGTCAACGCGTGGCGCGGGCGGACCGGCTTCGACCCGGGCCGCTCCCCGCTCCCGGCGTGGCTCACCGGGGTCGCTCGGAACGCGATCGCCGACGCCCACGCGCGGCGCGGCCGCGAGCGCCGCAACACCCTCGCCGTGGCCCGCACCACCGGACCGGAGCCCGAGCCGGAGACCGCGCGGCTCGCCGAGCGGCTCGTGGTCGCCGACGAGCTGACCCGCCTGGGCGAGCCGCAGGCGACGATCCTGGCCCTCGCCTTCTACGAGGACCTCACGCACGACCAGATCTCGACGCGGCTCGACCTTCCGCTGGGAACGGTCAAGAGCCACATCCGACGTAGCCTGCTGCGCCTGCGTGACCGGTTGGAGGTGGACGGTGGAGCACGTTGACCCGGAGGTGCTGGCCCTGGTCGCACTCGGCGAGCCCGCCACCGACGCCGTCCGCGCGCACCTCGACGCCTGCCCGCGGTGCGCGGCCGAGGTCGCGTCCCTCGCCGCGACGGTCGCGGTCGCCCGCAGCGTCCGGTCGACCGACGCGCCGGTCGCGCCGGCACCGGCCGTCTGGGACCGGGTCCGCGCCGAGCTCGCGCTCGACTCCGGATCGGGCGTCGGGACCGGCGTCGGGACCGGCGTCGGGACCGGGGTCGTGCCGCGGCCCGCCGGGCCGGCGCCCGTCGCACCCGCCGCCGCCGCCGCGACCCCGCGGCATGCGGACCGCGCCCTTGCCCCGGTCGTCCCCCTGCGCCGGCGGGTGGTGCCGTGGGTCGCCGCGGCGGCCGCGTGCGGCGTCGTCGTCGGCGGGGCGGGCGGCGCCTGGTGGGCGAGCCGTGACACCGGCGGCGACACGGTGGCCACGCCGCCCGACGTCGTCGCCGAGGCCGTGCTCGATCCGCTGCCGGGCTGGGACGCCGGCGGCGGCGCGCGCGTCGAGGTCGCCGCCGACGGCGCCCGCACGCTCGTCGTGACCCTGGACGGCGCCACCACCGACGACGGCTACCACGAGGTGTGGCTCATCGACCGCGACGTCACGCGGCTGGTGAGCCTGGGGGTGCTCACGGGGGCCGAGGGTCGGTTCACGGTGCCGCCCGAGCTCGACCTCGCCGACTTCCCGGTCGTGGACGTCTCGGACGAGCCCCTCGACGGCGACCCGGCCCACTCCGGGGACAGCATCATCCGCGGCATCCTCGACGCCTGACCCGGGCACCGCCGGTCCGGCGTGGGTGACGGTGGCCGGTGCAGGCCGCCGAACGCCGGGGACCGGCGGCTACACGCTCGGGACGCCCGCGGGCGCGATGGGCTTGGTCATGCCGAGCAGCACGAGGTCCGGGCGGAACGGCTCGCCGAACCGGCGGTCCTCGTACGGGAACTCGTGCTCCTCGCCGGTGCGCGTGAAGCCGCAGCGCTCGTACCAGGCGAGCAGCTCGGGGCGGTGGTTGAGCACGGTGATCGCGAGGGTCCGGGCACCCCACCGGTCGCGGGCCCAGCCCTCGGCCGCCGCGAGCATCGCCCGGCCGACGCCGCTGCCCTGCGCGCTCGGCCGGACGGCGAACATCCCGAGGTAGGCACCCTCGTCGCGGCGCTCGAGGTGGCAGCAGGCGAACGGCACGCCGTCGTCCCCGACGGCGAGGAGGACCTCGTCGTCCGGCAGGCCGACGAGGTGCCGGACCATCGCCGGGTCGGCACGCTGGCCGCCCACGAGGTCCGCCTCGGTCGTCCAGCCGCGCCGGCTCTCGTCGCTGCGGTACGCCGAGTGCACGAGCGCGGCGACCGCCTCGGCGTCGTCGACGGTGGCCGGGCGCACGTCCAACGCGATCTGCGACATGGCGTCCATCATGCCCACGCCGCGCCGCCGGTCGCCGGACCGCCACTCGCGCCACCGGTCACGGCGGCCCCGCGAGCCGCCGGCAGCGGGGCGGCACCCGGACCACGCACGGCCTACCGTCGGCACGTGACCCTCCCGGCCGACACCCGCCCGCTCCACCGGCGTCCCCGGCTGGTCGCCCTCGTGGCGCTCGGTGGCGCGGTCGGGACGGCGGCCCGTGCGCTGGTGGCCGCGCTCCTCCGGACCGCCGGGGGCTCGGGGGGCGCCGAGGGCGGTGCCGACCCCGCGACCGGCGGCTGGCCGTGGGCGACCGTGACCGTCAACCTCACCGGGGCCTTCCTCCTCGGCATGCTGCTCGAGCACCTCGCGCGGACCGGCCCCGACGACGGTCGCCTGCGCGACGTCCGTCTGCTCGTCGGGACGGGCGTGCTCGGCGGGTACACGACGTACAGCACGCTCGCCCTGGACACCGTGCACCTGGCCGCGGCGGGCTCCCCGGGCACGGCGGTCGCCTCCGCGGTCCTCACCCTCCTGCTCGGCGTGGTCGCGGCCGCGTCCGGGATGGCGGCCGGCGCACGGCTCCGCCGTCCCCCCACCGCCGTGCGTGCCGGCGCGCACGCCCACCCCGCCGGCCGGATCCCGTGACCGCCGTCCTGCTCGCGCTGGCCGGTGGCCTGGGCGCGGCCGCCCGCTTCGTGGTCGACGGCGTCGTGCGCCGCCGCTTCCCGCTCGTCCCGACGATGGTCGTCAACGTCGGCGGGTCGTTCGCCCTCGGCCTGCTCGCCGGCCTGGCGCTGCGGGGCGCCGTCGGCGCACCCGTGCTGGCGGTCCTGGGGACCGGCTTCCTCGGCGGGTACACGACCTTCGGCACGGCGAGCGCGGAGACCGTCCGGCTCGTCGCGGAACGGCGCTTCGCCGCCGCAGCGCTCACCTCGGTGGGCATGCTGCTCGCGAGCGTCGCGGCCTGCGCCGCGGGGTACGCGCTCACGCGCGGCGCCTGACTCGCACGGATCGGGCGAGCGGCCGCCCGCGTCATCACCTGAAGTCACAGCGGTCGCGACCTAGACTGACGCGGTGATCTTCAAGGCCGTGGGCGACGGGCGCCCGTACCCCGACCACGGTCTCGTGACCCCGAAGCAGTGGGCCCAGGTCCCACCGCGTCAGGTCCGGCTCGACGAGCTCGTCACGACCAAGCGCACCCTCAACCTCGACAGCCTGCTGTCCGACGACTCCACCTTCTACGGCGACCTGTTCGCCCACGTGGTGTCCTACCGCGGCGTGATGTACCTGGAGGACGGCCTGCACCGGGCCGTCCGGGCGGCCCTGCAGCAGCGCCCCGTGCTGCACGCCCGCGTGCTCGTCCTCGAGTGACCGGCGGCCCGCCGCAGCCTGCCCGACCGGCACGCATCGATTCGACCGAGGGACGACCGGGGAAGGTCTCGAAACGGACACAGGTGGGTGGACCTCGGTCGACCGGCCCGTCCCGCCCGGAACCGTCGACTAGGTTCACTGCGTGAATCCGCCGCCCGACCCCGACCGTGAGCGGGTGCTGCGCCGACGCCACAAGCACGAGCGGCAGGCCGTCGTCTTCGGCCTGCTGATCGCGAGCCTCGCCGTCGGCGGACTGGGTGCGGTGGCGGTGTTCACCGGCGGCATCGACTCGCCGTTCACCCGCCCCTTCACCACGCGCGCGCCCGAGACGACCGCGACGCCGACCCCTGCGCCCTGCCCGCCGGACGGGACGCTCCCGGTCGCGTACGGCCAGGTGCAGGTGACGGTCCTCAACGCGACGACCCGCGCCGGGCTGGCCGCCCAGACCGCGGCCGCGCTCACGGCCCGCGGGTTCGTCGTCCTCGGGACGGGGAACTCGCCGTCGCCGGTCCCCGGCGTCGCGCGGATCAGCTTCGGCGCGGCCGGCGTCGGCGCGGCCTACACGCTCGCGGCGCACCTCGAGGGTGCCCGGCTGGTGCTCGACGCCCGCGCCGACGGGACGGTCGACCTGGCGGTCGGCAGCGAGTTCGCGAGCCTGCTGGACCCCGCCGTCATCGTGCTCGACCCGGCTGCGCCGCTCGCCGGGCAGGAGGGCTGCCTGCCGCTGGACGAGGCGCTGGCGGCCATCGCGCCACCGCCGACCCCGTCGGCGACCACCCCGCCGCCCGCCGGCTGACCGGCCGCACCGGCCGGTCAGCCGCGACTCAGTGCCGGAGCTCGTCGCCGCCCGGGACCGACGCCGGGCTCGCCGGCTCCTGGTCCGTCCCGCGCCACCGGGCCAGGGACCGCATGAGGTGGTAGATCCCGATCGCGGCCGCGGTCCCCAGGGCGATCCCCTCGAACGTCAGGTCGCCGGGCGCCCAGGTGACGTTCGCGATCCCGACGACGAGCGCGACCGCGGCGGTCGTGAGGTTGACCGGGTCGGAGAAGTCGACGCGGTTCTGCACCCAGATCCGGGCGCCGAGCACGCCGATCATCCCGTAGAGCACCGTGGTGGCTCCGCCCAGGACGCCGGCCGGGATCGTCGCGACGAGCGCGCCGAACTTGGGCGACATGCTCAGCAGCAGGGCGCCGCCGGCCGCGACCCAGTAGGCGGCGGTCGAGTACACACGGGTGGCCGCCATGACGCCGATGTTCTCCGCGTACGTCGTCGTCCCGGACCCGCCCCCGAGGCCGGCGAACGTGGTCGCGACACCGTCGGCGAGGAGCGCGCGACCCATGAGCGGGTCGAGGTTGCGGTCGGTCATCGCGGCGACCGACTTCACGTGGCCCACGTTCTCGGCGACGAGCACGAACACGACCGGCGCGAACAGGCCGAGGACCGACAGGTCGAAGGACGGCGTCGTGAAGTCCGGCAGGCCGACCCAGGACGCGTCGCGCACCGGGGCGAAGTCCACCTCGCCCCGCAGCCACGCGACGACGTAGCCGATCAGGACGCCGGTGAGGATGGCCAGCCGGCCGAGGATGCCGCGGAAGAGCACGGTGACTCCCGCGATCGCCAGCAGCGTGACGACCGCGGTGACCGGGGCCGCCTCGACGTTGGCCTTGACCGTCGGGGCGAGGTTGAGGCCGATGAGCGCGACGATCGCGCCGGTCACCACGGGCGGCATGACGACGTCGATCCACCGGGAGCCCACCGCGCCGACCACGAGCCCGACGACGGCGAGCAGGACGCCGGCCAGCAGCACGCCGCCGAGGGCGACCGCCGGACCGCCGGCGTCGTTCGCGGCCGCGATCGGGGCGATGAACGCGAACGACGAGCCGAGGTAGCTGGGCAGCCGGTTGCGCGTGAGCAGCAGGAAGGTCACCGTGCCGACCGCGGAGAAGAACAGCGTGGTCGCGGGCGGGAAGCCGGTGAGGATCGGGACGAGGAACGTCGCCCCGAACATCGCGACCACGTGCTGCAGCCCGATGCCGATCGTCCGCGGCCAGCTCAGCCGCTCCTCGGGGCGCACGACGGCCCCGGGTCCGATCGACCGCCCGTCGCCGTGCAGCCGCCATCCGATGCCGCTCATCGCGACCCTCCTCGTCCCCGTGGTCCGGACCCTCCACGCCCCGGTCGGGGCGGCCTCGACGGACCGCCTCGCAGGGTAGCGACCTCGTGTTTCGCCTGCGCCACGCGTGCCACGAGCACGTGCCATGCTCGGCGGGTGAGCGCTCGCCGGGACCCTCCCGTGCCTCCCGGGTCGTCCGTCGAGCGCGCCGACCGGCACGCGACCGGAGCGGGCGCCCGGCACCGCCTCCTGGGCTCGCGGGCGGCCCTGTGGACCGCGTTCGTCGTCGTGCACGGCTGGCTGACGCTGGTCGGCGTCGTGCTCCTGCCCGTGCGCGCGTTCTGGGACGTCGACCTCTACCGCTACTGGGCGGCCCTCGCGCTCGACGTCGGGCACTGGCCCGTCCTCGACGACCCGTGGGTCTACCCGGCGGGGGCCCTCGCCCCGGTGATCGCGCCCGCCCTGACCGGGGCGCGCTCGACGGCGGGCTACGCGACCGCCTGGTGCGTCCTCGTCACGGTGCTCGACGCGGTCGCGGTCGCGGTCCTGCTGCGGACGAGCCGCAGGGGCGTCCCGGGCAGGGCGGCGGTACGAGCCCGGACCGCCGTGCCTGACGGCGCCTGGTGGTGGCTCGCCTTCCTGGTCGCGCTCGGCCCGGTCGCGATGGGGCGTCTCGACGCCGTCATCGCCCCGCTGTCCGTCGTCGCCCTCGTCGTGGCCGCCCGTCGCCCGGCGCTGGCCGCCGTCCTGCTCACGGTCGGCGCGTGGATCAAGGTCGCGCCCGGCGCGCTGCTCCTGCCGCTCGTCGCCGTCGTCCGCCGACCGGTCCGGACGGTCGTCCACCCGGCCGCCGCGGTGTGCGCCGTCGTCGTCGGGGCGGTGTGGGCGGGCGGCGGCCTCGCCCGGATCGCCGGCTTCGTCACCGAGCAGGGGCAGCGAGGGCTCCAGGTCGAGTCCGTCGCCGCGACGCCCTGGGTCGTCGCCGGACTGGTCGACGACCGGGTCCGGATCGCCTTCGACCAGCGGATCAGCACCTGGGAGATCACCGGACCGGGGACGACGACGGCGGTCACGGTGCTCGGCGTCCTCCTGCCCGTCGCGGTCGCCGCCCTGGCGGTGCTCCTCCGGGGGGACACCGCCGGGTGGCCCTCGTCGCCGCCTCTGCTCCGGGGGGCGCCCGACCCGCGGGACGACGTCGCCCCGGCGCCACGACCCGGTCCGGCGGGGAGCGTCGCGACGGACGTCCTGCTGTGGGGTGCGCTGGCCGCGTCCGCCCTGCTGCTCGTGACGAACAAGGTCGGGTCGCCCCAGCTGGTCGGCTGGCTGGCGCCGCCGGTCGTCGCGGCACTGACGCTCGTGCGCGCGGGCGAGGGCCGTCGCCGGTGGACCGCCGTCGGCGCCGCGGTGCTGGGGATCGCGGCCCTGACCCAGGTCGTCTTCCCCCACGGGTCCGACCTCGTGGTGAGCGGGGACCCGCTGCTCACCGCGGTGCTCGCGGTGCGCAACGCGGGCCTTGTCGTCCTGCTCGGGGCCGCCGTGGTCGCGCTCGTGCGGCTGCGGCGTCTCAGCCGAGCCGCGGCATGACCTCCTGGGCCACCAGCTCGAGGTGGTCGACGTCGTGCACGTCGAGGGTCTGCAGGTAGACGCGCGTCGCGCCGAGCTCGCCGAGCATCCCCAGGGTGTCGACGACCTCGGGGACGGTCCCGGCGATGCCGTTCTCGCGCAGCTCGGCCGGCTCGCGGCCGATCGCGGCGGCGCGGCGGCCGACCTCGACCTCGTCGGCGCCCGCGCACAGCACCAGCGCGACCGAGTACACGAGGCTGCCCGGGTCACGTCCGGCCTCCTCGCACGCGGCACGGACGGCGGCGAACCGCTGCACGATGTCGTCCTTGGCCGGGAACGCCGCGTTGTACTCGGCACCGAACCGGGCGGCGAGCGCGGGCGTCCGGCGGGGGCCGTTGCCGCCGACGATGACCGGCACGCCGGCGCGGGACGGGTCGAGCGGGGACCGCTGCACGGGCTTGGGCAGCGCCGGTGAGTCGCTGAGCGTGTAGTGCTTGCCGGAGTGGTCGAACGTCCCGCCGACGGGGGTGCCCCACAGGCCGGTGACGATCTCGAGCTGCTCGGTCAGCAGCCCGAACCGCTTCGCGCGGGAACGGGATGCCGTAGGCGCTGTGCTCCTGCTCGTACCAGCCGGCGCCCAGGCCGAGCTCGACCCGCCCGCCGGACATCTGGTCGACCTGGGCGACCTGGATCGCCAGGACGCCCGGGGTGGCGGAAGGTCGCGGACGTGACGAGCGTGCCGAGCCGGATGCGGCGACGTCTCGCGGGCGAGCCCGGCCAGCGTCGTCCAGGCGTCGGTCGGGCCGGGCAGCGGGTCGCCGTCGCCCATCCGCAGGTAGTGGTCGGACCGGAAGAAGGCGTCGAAGCCCAGGCGCTCGGTGGCCTGGGCGAGCGTGAGCAGGTCGTCGTACGTGGCGCCCTGCTGGGGTTCGGTGAAGATGCGCAGATCCATGCGGCGGAGCCTTCCACGGGCGCCGGGCGCCGGCCCGCCCGGCCCGCATGCGCCGACGCGGCCCGTCCCGAGGTTCGAGACGGGCGTCCGGACCGGGCAGGATCGAGCCATGACGTCGTCCGAGCCCGCCGCCGCGATCACGGCGATGTGGGTGTGCGACAACTCCGTGCCCGCGGGCGTGGACCCCCGCGGCGACGGCTACGCGCCCGCCGCGCCCGACCGTCTCGCCGCCTTCGCGCGAGCCGGAGGCCTGCGCGAGGTGCACCTCCGGGTACCGCCCGTCCCCGTCGGCGACCTGACCACCGCGGGCACCGGTCCCGTCGCCGACTGGCTGCGCGCCGCGGTCGCCACCCTGCACGACGCCGGGGTCGCGGTCACCGCCGTCGCGGACGTCCGGGACGCGACCACCGCGTGGGCCACGGCGACGACCGCGCTCGCCCCGGTCGACCGCCTCGCTGTCGTCGTCGCGCCGTGGGTCGGGTCGGCCCGCGGGCACTCGCCGGCCGGACGCTCGCCGGCCGGGTACCCCGTCGTCGAGGCGCTGACCGCCCTCGCCGCCGCGGGGACCGGCGTCCCGGTCGACGCCTGCGTGCCGTGGTGGTTCGCGCACGAGTCGTCGGGTGACGGCCGGACCCTGCTCGAGTCGGTGCTCGGCGGGTGCGACCGGGTGCTCCTCGCCACTCCGGGTCCGCACGCGCTCGGCCCCGACGGCGTGCTCGAGCGCGCCGCGGCGGGGGTCGCGACCCTGTCCGCCGCGGGTCGGCGGTTCTCGATCGCCGTGGAGACCGACACGCCCGACGCCGTCGGCGGGGCCGATGGGACGTTCTGGGACGAGGGCCCGGTCGCGATGATCCGCGAGTGCGGGGTCGTGGCGTCCGAGCTGGCCGGGGCGCCGGGCTTCGAGGGCGTCGCGGTGCGGTCGCACCGGGCCTGGCGCCGGCTGATGGGCGTCTGAGCTCAGCCCCGGGTCCGCTCCGGGCCCGTCAGGGACCCACCTGGCAGGTCGGGCACCAGTAGAGGTTGCGCGTCGCCATCGTCTCGATCGCGATCGGCGTCCCGCACACGTAGCAGGGCTCGCCGGTGCGCTTGTAGACCCAGTGCCGCTCGCCGACGTCCGCCAGCGCGCGCTCCCGGGCGGCGGCGTCGTCCTCGTCGCGGGTGAGCATCGCGCCGGTCGCGATGCCGTCGGCGAGCAGCCGTACCCAGTCCCGCCAGAGCTCGCGCGCCACGTCGGACGGGATGCGACGCCCCGGGGTGTGCGGCTCGATCCGCGCCCGGAACAGCATCTCCGCGCGGTAGACGTTGCCGATCCCGGCGACCACGGCCTGGTCCATGAGCAGCTGGCCGACCGCGACCGAGCGCGACGTCAGCCGCCGGACGAACTCGTCCTCGGCCGCGGGGCCGTCGTCGTGGACCGGGTCGGGGCCGAGCCGCGCGAGCACGCCGGCCACCGCCGCCGAGTCGACGCACCTCGCACGCCGTCGGCCCGCGCAGGTCCGCCAGGCTCTTCTCGGTCAGCAGCCGGACCCGGACCGCACCCACCGGCGCCGGCGGGAACGACTCGTCGCCGGCCACCGCGTGCTCACCCTCGCCCATGCGCAACGCCCGCCGGGCGCGCGGCGCACCGAGACTGCCCCCGCGCCTCGGCGTCGGTGGCGATCGGCGAGATCCGGCCGTGGAAGTCCCAGGCGCCGTAGAGCCCGAGGTGCACGCGGAGCCAGCGCTCGACGTCGAACCCGAGGAAGAGCTGCTTGCCGACGGCGCGCGCCTCGGTCATCACGGCGCCGTCGATCAGCGCGGCACCCGCCGCGAACCTGCCCTGGGGCGAGCTCGCCGCGACGACCTCTCCCACGAAGTCCGCCCGGAACTGCGCCGCGATCCGGTGGACGGTGTGTCCCTCTGGCACGGACGACGACGTTACGCCTGCCTGCGCGCCCCGCCCGTCGAGTCACCCGACGACGCGGAGGGTCGGGTGCGCTCAGGACTGGATGACGATCAGGCGGTTGCCGTCCGGGTCGCGCACGACGTACATGACCGGCGTCCCAGGGATCCGCAGGACGTCGTCCACGTCGGCCCCCGCGTCGCGCAGGGCGGCGTGGTCCGCCTCGGCGTCCGCGCTGGTCAGGCGGATGCCCGTCTCGACCCCGGCCGGGACGTCGTCGTCGGCCGCGACGAGCGCGATGCCGGTCGCCGCGCCCGCCGGCGCGACCTCGACCCACCGCTGCCCCTCGCCGAAGGAGACATCCATGCGGACGCCCAGCCCGAGGACGTCGGTGTAGAAGGCGAGCGAGCGGTCGACGTCGGTCACGGGCACCCCGACCGCGTGCATCCCGGTGATGTGGGTGCGGCCCCGCGATCCGCCCGCGCCCGTCCCGGCACCCGCGTCGCCGCCCGCATCGCTGCCCGGCCCACCGCTCGTCTGGCTGCTCATGTCCGCCTCCGCTCACCTCGCGCGACGCCGTCCTGCGTCTCGGTGCCAGGGCTGACCGGGCGCGGACGCCGAAGTCATCGCGCCGCGTCGGCCCGAGCGCCGGACGTCGTCGGACCCGGAACGACGAGGACCCCCCGCCGCTCGCCCGGGGGGCGTGCTGCGAGGGGTCCCGACGTCGTGCGGCGGACCGGCGAGCCGGGATCCGCGTGGCGGTAGCGGTGGGATTTGAACCCACGGTGGACTTTCACCCACACACGCTTTCGAGGCGTGCTCCTTAGGCCGCTCGGACACGCTACCTCGGCGCAGACGATACCTGGTCGGGCGGGCCCCGCCGAATCGAGGCCGACGCCGCCGGAGGCAGGCCACCCCGTGCCGAGCCGACGTCGCCGCCCGGGTCAGCCGGCCGCGCGGCCGCTGCCCGCCCCCGGCTCGTCCCAGCCGAGCGCCTGCGCCGGCTGCGGGCGGGCGTGCAGGTAGCCCTGCGTGAAGTCGCACCCCGCCTCGGTGAAGAAGTCGAGCTGGGCGCCGGTCTCGACGCCCTCCGCGATCGTGGCGACGCCGAGGTCGGCCGCGAGCCGCACCACCGAGCGCACCACGGTGCGGGTGGGGCCCTCGTCGAGGTTCGTGGCGAAGTCCTTGTCGAGCTTGAGCGTGTCCACCGGGAGCCGGCGCAGCCAGGTGAGCGCCGTGTTGCCCGCCCCGAAGTCGTCCAGGGCGATCCGGAAGCCGTGCTCGCGCATGCGGGTGAGCTGCTCCGCCAGCCGGCGGACGTCGACGCCGAGCACGTCCTCCGCCACCTCGAACTGCAGCCGCTCGGGGACCAGACCGTGCCGTGCCGCGGCCTCGGCCAGCTCGTCCGACAGGGACGGGCGGCCCAGCTGGACCGCGGCGAGGTTGATGAAGACGTCGGGCCCGTCCCCGGCCCCCTGCCAGCGCGCCGCCTGGGCCATCGCCGCGTCCACCGCGTAGAGACACATCTGCGGCATGAGGCCCACCTCGGTGGCGACCGGCAGGAACTCCGCCGCGGCGAGCAGCCCGCGCTGCGGGTGCTGCCAGCGCAGGAGCGCCTCGACGGCCGGCGGTCTCCCGGTCCGGACAGGGACGATCGGCTGCCAGTGCAGCGACAGCTCGTCGTGCTCCAGCGCGTGCAGGAGCTGGCTCTCCACGTGCAGGCGGTGCAGCAGCCGGGCGCGCAGCCGGCCCTCGAAGAGCTCGATCCGGTTGCGGCCCTGCCGCTTGGCCTCGTAGAGGGCGGCGTCGGCGTGCGCGAGGAGCGCCTCGGCGCCGCCGCCCGCGACCTCGACGCCGGTGGCTCCCGGGTCGCTCGTCGCGACGCCGATGGAGAGCGTGACCTGGGTGGCGAGCGACCCGACCGTGTAGCGCCTCCCGGCGACGTCGGCGATCCGTGTGGCGGCATGCACGGCGTCCGTCACGTCCCCCAGGTCCTCGACGAGCACCACGAACTCGTCGCCGCCGAGCCGTGCGACGGACTCCCCCCGTCCCAGGACGCCGGCGATGCGACCGGACAGCTCGACCAGCAGCCGGTCCCCGGCCGAGTGACCGAGGCTGTCGTTGAGGACCTTGAAGTCGTCCACGTCGAGCAGCAGCAGGGCGAACGGCGCCCGTGTGCGCCGACTGCGCTCGATCGCCCGGTGCAGCGCGTCGGTGAACCAGCGCCGGTTCGGCAGTCCGGTCAGCTCGTCCGTCAGCGCCTGGTGGCGCAGGCGCTGCTCGGCCTCGTGCTGCTCGGTGATGTCGTGGGCGTTGAGCACGATGCCGTGGACGTCGGGGTCGTCGAGCCAGTTCGTCGCGACGAACGACACCCTCCGCGGCCGGCCCTCGCCGTCGCGGACCTCGCCGACCGCCCGCGCGCTGCCGCCCGCCGGGAGGGCCAGCACGCGCCGGTACAGGTCGGCGCCGACCGCCTCGCCCTCCGGGCCGGTGAAGTGGCCGCCGAAGCGGGAGCCGAGGATCTCCTGCGGGTCCAGGTGGAGGAGCTCGCCGACCGCGGGGCTGACGTAGGTGACCGTCCGGTCGGCCCGGGTGACGAGGATGGGGTCGCTCGCGTGCTCGACGAGGCGGCGGAAGCGCCTCTCGGTCGCGCGCAGCTCGCGCTGGGCCGCGCGGGCCTCGGTCACGTCGCGCCACATCACCACGACGCGTCCGTCGACCGGCACCCGGACGACCTCGCCGACCCGGCTGGGCTCCCCGTCGCGCGCGACCGGGGCGTCGGGAGATGCCTCGAGGGACGCGTCCAGGGGCAGGTCGACGGGCAACGGCGCGCCGTCGGTGTCCGCCCGCAGCGCCATGTCGTGCCGGGTCGTGCGCCCGCTGCGCAGCGCCTCCGCGTTGAGCGCCACGAGCCGGTCCGCGAACGGCCCCGGCATCAGGTCCCGCAACGTCCGGCCCACGCTCGCGCGACCGGCGAGGTCGGCGGTCAGCCCGGAGTCGGCCACCACGGTGAAGTCGTCCACGCCGCCGTCCGGCGAGCGGACCGGCTCGAGCACGGTGAGGGAGTCCGTCCCTCCGGAGGCGACGGCGACCAGCGCGGCAGCGAGCAGGTCGGCGGCAGCCTCGGCCGGGCGACCGGCAGCACCCTCAGCGGGATGGTCGGCCCGGCGGTGGTCGGGACGGTCGGCAGGACGACCGTCGGGGTCGGTCGGCCCGCCGGGCGCAGCGGATCCCGGCTCGGGCCGTTCGCTCATCCGTCCTCCACCTGTCGTGACCTGCGGTGCCGCGGCCGCCGACTCGACCTGGACCTGGACCGCCCGCAGCATGCCCCACGGGCCCGGGCGGGGCATCCGCTGCCGCCGGCCGACGGGACGGCCCCGGGCGCCCTTCGAGGCCGCTCCCCCGGCCCGGTCCCCTCGGGGCGACGGCACCGGCCGCCCCGCCCGCCGGCCCCGTCCCATCCGGCCGGGGCTGCGACCGCGACCTAGAATCCGCGGGTGACCGAGTCCGCCACGAGCCACGCCGACGCGTCGTCCGCCACCGACGACGCCGTCGCCCGCGCCCTCGACGTGCTGTCCGGGCACCGGCTCGCCGTTCTCACCGGCGCCGGACTCTCGACCGACTCCGGCATCCCGGACTACCGCGGTCCGGACTCCCCGCCCCGCACCCCGATGACGTACCAGCAGTTCGTCGGCGACCCCGCGTTCCGCCGGCACTACTGGGCGCGCAACCACGTCGGTTGGACGCACGTGCACCGCACGCGGCCCAATGCCGGTCACCGCGCGCTGGCGGCGATGGAGGAGCGCGGCGTCGTCGTCGGCGTGATCACCCAGAACGTCGACCTGCTGCACGAGGACGCCGGCTCGCGGAACGTCATCGACCTGCACGGGCGCTACGACCGGGTCGTGTGCCTGTCCTGCGGGACGGTCGTCCCGCGCGCGGAGCTGGCCCGCCGGCTCGACGCCCTCAACCCGGGGTTCGTGGAGTCGGTCGGCTCGGTCGCCGACGTCGAGATCGCGCCGGACGCCGACGCCGTCATCGAGCAGACCGCGCACTTCGTGGTCGCCCCGTGCGACCGCTGCGGCGGCATGCTCAAGCCGGAGATCGTCTACTTCGGTGAGAACGTGCCGAAGGAGCGGGTGCAGCGCGCGTTCGCGATGGTCGACGACGCCGGCGCGCTTCTCGTCGCCGGCTCGTCGCTCACGGTGATGTCCGGACTGCGGTTCGTGCGGCACGCGGCCCGGGCCGGCCTGCCCGTCGTCATCGTCAACCGCGGCACGACCCGGGGTGACCCCCTGGCGACGGTCACCGTGCACGGCGGCACGTCCGAGGTCCTCACCACGTTCGCCGAGCGGCTGCCGGTCCCGGTCGCGGCCTGAGCGCGAGCGGGGAGGAGGCCGGCGCACCTCAGCGGTGCGCGTCGAAGAACGCGCGCAGCAACGCCCCGCACTCCTCCTCGCGGACCCCGCCGACCACCTCGACCCGGTGGTTGAGCCGGCGGTCGCGGACCACGTCCCATTGCGAGCCGCACGCCCCGGCCTTGGGGTCCCACGCCCCGAGCACGAGCCGCGGCACGCGCGCCAGCACCGTCGCGCCGGCGCACATGAGGCACGGCTCGAGGGTCACCACGAGCGTGCAGTCGTCCAGCCGCCAGCGTCCCAGCGACGACGACGCCGCCCGCAGCGCGCGGACCTCGGCGTGCGCGGTCGGGTCGCCGTCGGCCTCGCGGGCGTTGCACCCCCGCCCGACCACTCGCCCGTCGGGCCCGACGACGACCGCCCCCACCGGGACGTCGTCGGTCAGCAGGGCGCGCCGCGCCTCGTCGAGGGCGGCGGTCATCCAGCGCGCGTCGTCGGCGGTCCCGGGCACGCCGTCCATCCTCGCCCACGGGTGGCCATCGGCGGCCCGGGTCGCCCGCCGCCGCGCAGGCCGCGTTCGGCGCGGGCGGTAGGTTGAGCGCCATGCGCCTGCACGTCGCGGACCACCCGCTCGTCGCCCACAAGCTCACCGTGCTGAGGGACAAGGACACGGCGTCCCCGACGTTCCGTCTGCTGGTCGACGAGCTGGTCACGCTGCTCGCCTACGAGGCGACCCGGGAGGTGCGCACCCAGCCGCACCCGGTCGTCACGCCGGTCACCGAGACCGTGGGGACGAAGATCGCCGATCCGCGACCGCTCGTCGTGCCCATCCTGCGCGCCGGGCTCGGGATGCTCGAGGGGATGACGCGCCTGCTCCCCACGGCCGAGGTCGGCTTCCTCGGGATGCAGCGCGACGAGACCACCCTCGAGGCGATCACCTACGCCAACCGCCTGCCGGACGACCTCTCCGGCCGCCAGTGCTTCCTGCTCGACCCGATGCTCGCGACCGGCGGCACGCTCGTGGCCGCGATCGACTACCTGTTCGCGCTCGGCGCGCGGGACGTGACCGCGGTCTGCCTGCTCGCCGCGCCCGAGGGTCTGCAGGTGCTGGAGCGGGCCGTCGGCGACCGGGTGGACGTCAAGGTCGTCGTCGCCGCGGTCGACGAGCGGCTGAACGAGAAGGCCTACATCGTCCCCGGGCTCGGCGACGCGGGCGACCGCCTCTACGGTGTCGTCTGACGCCGTGCCCGCGGCCCGTCGGGCGACGGCGGCGCCCCGGTGGGTGCGCGGGGCCGGACGCGCCTAGCGTGGTGGGATGAGGATCGTCATCGCCGGTGGCCACGGCAAGATCGCCCTGCGCCTCGCGCGCCTGCTCGCCGGCTCCGGGCACGACGTCGTCTCGCTGGTCCGGAACCCGGACCACGTCACCGACGTCGAGGCGACCGGCGCGGTCGGCGTCGTCGCCGACCTGGAGAGCGAGACCGCCGAGGGGCTCGCCCGCCACCTGACCGGTGCCGACGCCGTGGTGTTCGCCGCGGGCGCCGGCCCGGGGAGCGGGATCGCGCGCAAGGACACCGTGGACCGCGCCGGCGCGGTCCTCCTCGCCGACGCCGCGGGGGCGGCCGGCGTGCGCCGTTACCTGCTCGTCTCCTCGATCGGTGCGGGCTCGCCGGTGCCGCCGGGGACCGACGCGACCTTCGCGGCGTACCTCGAGGCCAAGACCGCGGCCGAGGAGGACGTGCGCGGCCGGGACCTCGCCTGGACGATCCTGCGGCCGGGCGGCCTGACCGACGACGCCGGCACGGGTCGCGTCCGGCTCGCGCCGGAGGTCACGCGCGGTGGGGTGACCCGTGACGACGTCGCCGCGGTGCTGGCGGCGCTGCTGGACGAGCCCGCGACCGCCGGGCTCGTGCTCGGCCTGGTGGCCGGCGACGAGCCGGTCCGGGACGCCGTGCGGCGGGTCGCCGCGAGCTGAGCCCAGGGCGCTGGGTCGGCGCACGCCGGGCTCCGGACGCCGCGACCCGGACTCAGGCGTCCGCGGGGGCGGCGGCGGCGGCGGGTCGACGACCTGCGGCTCGACGGGCGGCTCGACGGGCGGCTGGCGGCGGCTCGACCGCCGGCGCGGGCGGCTCGACCGGCGGGACCGGCGGAGCGGCGGGCGGCTCGACCGAGGTCGGCGGCGGCGGGAGGGCCGGCGGCGGGACCACGGGTGGCACGACGGGCGGCGGGATCTCCTGGACCGGCGGCAGCTCGGGTACCTGCTGCGGCGTCGGGCGGACCGACAGCCGCAGGGTGGCGGACCGGGCAGAGCCGTCCGCGTGGGTGATCGTGAGCCCGGCGGACAGCCCGGGGACGCCCGCGGCGGTCGCGTCACCCACGAGCCACAGGCCGAGGTCGGCGGTCGCGCCCCCCGCGAGCGCTCCGAGCCGGCACTCGACCCGGGCGCCGTCGGCGGCGCACGACCAGGGCTGCGTCTGCGCCTGCTCCGCGGCCCAGCGCACCCCCACGGGCAGCGCCAGGGACGCGACGACGTCGCGCGCGGGCGTCCGGCCGCGGTTCGTCACGACGACCGGCACGAGCTCGGGGACGGCCTCGTCCAGGGTCACGACGCCCGCGGTGATCGTGGTGAGGTCCGCGGGTGAGGCCGAGACCGTCGCCGGGACCGCCAGGGTGCGGGGCGTGGTGCCCTCGCCGCTGACGCTCATGCTGACGGAGGACGCGGCGTCGACGGGGGCGTCGGCGCCGACCCGCAGCACCGCGGACAGCACCGCCGACGCGCCGGCCGGCAGGGCGTCCAGGCAGAAGTCCGCCGGCGCCCCGGCGGCGTCGTCGGCGCACGGCTGCCAGTCGCCGGCGCCCGGCGATGCGAGGTCGACGCCGATCGGCAGGAACAGCCCGGCGCGCAGGTCGGTGGCGTCGCTCCCGCCGGTGTTGACCAGCGTGATCGAGAAGACGGTGTCGGTGCCCGCGACGAGCGCGACCGTCCCGGTCGAGCCGCGGAGCTCGAGCTCGGCTGGTGTCGGCAGGGGGACCGGGTTCGGGTCGACCGTGCCACCGCCCGTCGACGGCGGTCCCACCGGGCCCGCGGGCACGGGGTCACCACCGGCCGGCGCACCACCCGGGTCGGGGCCCGCGGGCGCCGCGGGGGACGAGCCCGGCTCGGGGGCGGCAGGCGTGAGCACGGGCTCGCCGAACAGCACGCCGGTCCCCGTCGCCGCCGGAGGCGCGACCGGCGCGGCGGTCCCGTCGGGCGAGCCGGTCGGACCGCTGCTGCCGGGCACGGTGCCGGGCGACGCGGTCGGGGAGGCGGACGCCGACGGGCGCACCTCGTCCGGGTCGACCATGACGCCGCCCACCGCGAGCGAGACACCGACGACGCCCGCGGTCACCACCCCGGCGACGCCGCCCGGGAGGGCAGAGACGAGCCCACCGATCCCGCCGACGACCGCCGCGCTCGAGGCGGCACCGGCGCCGACCAGCGCGCTCGCACCGGTCGCGGCGGCGGCTCCGGCGGCCGCGCCTGTGGCTGCCGCAGCGCCGGACGCGCCGGCCACGGAGGCACCGGTCAGACCGAGAGCGGAGCCGGCACCGGCGACGCCGGCCGACGTCGCACCCGCGAGCCCGGCGCTCGTCGCCCCGGCGAGCCCGGCGGTCGTGGAACCACCGGCCAGCGCACCGGCCGTGCCCGCACCGGCGAGCGTCCCCGCACCGACCGCACCGACCGCACCGGCGGTCCCCGCGGACGTGCCGGCCACGGTCGAGCCGGCGACGGCGCCGCCCGCGAGCGCGTGCGCCCCGGCGGCCCCACCGGCGAGCCCGCCGGCCACCGACGTCCCTGCGACCGAGGACCCCGCCATCGTCGACCCGGCGCCGACGGCCGCGGTGCCCGCCCCGCCGGCCAGCGAGCCGGCCGCGCCCGACGATCCGACAGCGCCGGCGGTCGCGAGCGAGGTCGCTCCCCCGGCTGCGGCCCCGGATCCACCCACCGTCCCGGCCACCCCGGCCGTGCCCGCGCCGGTCGCACCGACCCCGACGGAGCCGCCGCCGGCGCTCGCCGCGGCGACCCCCGAGCCGGCGGTGCCGAGCACGCCGGTCCCGGCGGCGCCGCCACCGACGCCGGCGCCCACGCCGATCGACGCCAGGACACCGACCGGCAGCGGCGCCGCCAGGGCGCCGAGGCCGGCGACACCGAGCACCAGGGGCGCGATGATCCCGCGCAGCCCGTGGTTGACGTCGCCCAGCTCGAGCACGAGGCTCCGGCAGGTCTCGCAGGTCTCCAGGTGCGCACGCACCTGCATGCTCTCGCGCTTCGCCAGGCCACCGCGCACGTACGAGCCGAGCTTGCTGTTGACCGTCCGGCAGGCGTCGCTCGGCGCCGCGACGAGGTGCTGCTGCAGGTAGGCCTCGCGCAGGCCCTCCCGGGCCCGGTAGGCGAGGGCGGCGACACCGTTCGCGGTCAGCCCGAGCAGCGGCGCGACCTGCGCGGGCTGGAGCCGCTCGATCTCCGTGTACCAGAGCACGGCCTGCCAGCGCTCGGGGAGCGAGCCGTACGCCTTGGCGACCACGCCGCGCTCGAAGCCGGCCAGCGCGGGGTCGTCGACCCCCCGGACCGAGCCGAACGCCGTCTCGAAGGTCGCCATGTCGTCGGTGGGCTGGACGCGTCGCCCCGCCTCGACCCGCGTGTGCGCGAGCCGTCGGACGACGGTGAAGAGGTAGGCGCGGAAGGCGACGTCGGGACCGCCACCACCGCGCACGATCGAGTAGACCCGTGCGAACGCGTCGCTGACGACGTCCTCGGCGTCGGCGCTGGAGCGTGTGTACTGCCGGGCGACGGTCCGGGCGGCGGCCGCGTGCCGCTCGTAGAGAGCACCGAAGGCGGCCGAGCTGCCACCCCGGGCAGCGGTGATGAGCTCGGCGTCGGAGGACTCGTCGCCCCATGACACAGCGACGCCCACCTCTTCAGCGCTCACGTCGCCGCCCCCTTCGTGCCCTCGCCCCGGGCAGCTGTCACCCGTCAGGGTGCCACGGAAGTGGGAACGCTGGCGACGGCCAGGGTGGTGAAAAATTCGATGCGACAAGTCGCGTCATACCGGGCGCCCCGGACACTCTCATCCATCGTGACGACCACCCAGCGGCCGGCGAGCCCGCCGGCCCATGTGCGCGAACGCTGGCAGGAAGGCAGCCTCGCGTCCGTCTGGCTGCGTCCGACCGACTGGTACCACCCGGCGGTCGACGCGCTGGTCGAGGCCCTCCTCGACGACGACGACGCGACCCCTGCCGCCGACCGCCTCGGCCGTGCCCGCGCCGCCGCCGGCGTCGGCATCAGCGAGTCGATCGACGACCTCGCCTGCCTCTTCGCCGCCCTGGGCGACACCACGCCTCCGCTCGAGCTGATCCGCGCCCTCTGCGAGGGCTGGGCCGCCGACCAGGCCGCCGCCCCCGCGCTGACCCACTGCGTCGACCCCGACTCCGGGCTGCCGACCGCCGCCTACCTCGGCGTCCGGCTCGCCGAGACCTACGGCCGCGCGGAGCGGTCCGGCCGTCCGGCCGGCGAGACGCACGCCCTGCTCGTCACCGATGTCGAGGCGAAGGAGCTCGCGCCGTGGTCGCGGATCGTGCGCTCGGCGGTCGTCGGCGAGGCGCTCACGACCGTCTTCGGCGAGGGCCACCCGATGGCCGCGCTGGGCCGGGGCACCTTCGCCGTGCTCGTCGAGCGCTCACCCGAGCTCGGCGCGGAGGCGCTGGACCTGCGGGTCCGTCTCCTGGACCACGCCCGCTCGCACGGCGCGCAGGACCTCATCCGGCAGCCCCCGCGCGTGTGGGTGGAGTCCCTGCCGGCCTCGCGTCTGCAGGCCGTCGAGCTGCTCGAGCACCTCGCGCGCTGACGCCGTCCGGGATCGGACGGATCACCGGGCCGATCCAGACAGCCTCCGGACGCAACCAGACAACCGGCCTCGCCGGGGACTAGCGTCGCCCCATGACCACTCGCGGGGTGACCGAGCCGGCCGCCGGACCCGGTGCGCTGCTCACGGTCGGCACGACCGCGGACATCTACCTCGTGGACGAGGACCGTCTGCTCCGCCGCTACCGCGAGCAGCACGACCTGTCCCGCGAGGTCGCGATCATGCGCCACCTCGGCGAGCACGGGTTCCCGGTGCCGGAGGTCCACGAGGCCCAGGGTCTCGACCTGGTCATGGAGCGGCTGCACGGCCCGACGCTGCTCCAGGCCCTCGCCGCCGGGGAGATCACGCTCGCGGCCGGCGGTCAGATGCTCGCCGAGCTGCACACGCGGCTGCACGGCGTCCCGCCCCCCGCGGGGGGCGACGACGTCGTCGTGCACCTGGCGCTGCACCCGGCAAACGTCATCCTCAGCGAGCGGCACGGCGCGGTGCTCATCGACTGGGCGAATGCGCGCACCGGCCCGGCTGACCTCGACATCGCCGTGACCGGCGTGATCATCGGCGAGGTCGCGGTCGACGAGGACGAGACCGAGTACGCCCGCGCAGCCCGCGCGCTCCTCGCGGCCTTCCTCGCCGCGGCCGACGGCGACCCGGTCGCCCACCTGGACGAGGCCGCCCGCATCCGCCTCGCGGACCCCTCCCTGGTGGAGGGCGAGCGCGCGCTCGTCCCGCTCGCCGCCGCGCTGGTCCGGCACTTCCGCTCGATGTAGCACCGGCGCTCGGCGCCCTCACCACTCGTCCGGACGACGCCACGCACCGCCACCGGGCTGCCCTCCGGGCCGACGACGACGCCGACCAGATCCCTCGAACCGAGCCCTCCTGGCTCTGGTCACAGGGGATGTGACAGTGCTTGACTGGCGATTTCGGCACGTGCCATGCCGTCGAACACCCCGATGGGGTCACCACAGCCCGGCACCGCTCCGGGACAGTGCAGTGGGTCAGCACGGAGGCTGAGATGGCAGCTCGTCCGTCGTCGCGCACGTACCTCACCGCCCTCGCGGGCCTCGTCCTCGCCGGGGGGCTGGTGACACCCGCGGTGGCGGCGGACCCGCCCGACCCGGGGGCGCTGGTGGCCACACCGCTGGCGCCGTCGTCCCGTGAGACCGTCGCGAAGTCCCCGTCGGCTCGGATGGCGCAGACCGACCCCGGGCTGCTCGCCCGGACGGACTCCGAGCCGGTCAACGTGGTGCTCAAGCTCGACTACGACTCCACCGCGGCCTACGCCGGCGGGGTCGCCGACCTCGCCGCGACGAGCCCGGCGGTCACCGGCGTCCCGCTGACGGGTGACACCCCGGCCGAGCAGCGCTACACCGGATTCGTCGAGTCCCGGGAGGGCACGGTCCTCGCGGAGCTGCTCGAGCGGGTCCCGGCCGCGGAGGTCGGCACGCGGCTGCGCACCGTCTACGGCGGGGTCGCGGTGACGATCCCGGCGGACGCGGTCGAGACGGTGCTCGCCATCGACGGCGTCACGGCCGTGCAGAAGGACTCGCTCAACCAGCTCCTGACCGACTCCAGCCCCGAGTTCCTCGACGCGGGCCCGGTGTACGACGCGCTCGGCGGCACCGCGACGGCGGGCGCGGGCGTGCTCTACGGCAACCTCGACTCCGGCGTCTGGCCGGAGCACCCCTCGCTGGCCGACCTCGGGAACATCGAGCCACCGCCCGGACCCGCCCGCGCGTGCGACTTCGGCGACAACCCGCTCACAGCGGCCGCCGACCCGTTCGTCTGCACCCACAAGCTCGTGGGTGGCCAGGCGTTCCTCGACACGTACCTCAGCGTCCCCGAGCTGGCCGCCGCCGAGCCGTTCCGGACGGCGCGTGACTCCAACGGGCACGGCACGCACACCTCCACCACCTCGGCGGGGAACGTCGTCGAGGACGTCAGCGTGCTCGGCACCGACCTGCCCCCGATCCACGGGATCGCACCCGGCGCCTGGGTGATGGTGTACAAGGTGTGCGGCATCGACGGGTGCTTCTCCTCGGACACCGCCGCGGCGGTCGAGCAGGCGATCCTCGACGGCGTCGACGTCATCAACTACTCGATCTCCGGCGGGGTCGACCCGTTCGCGGACCCGACCGAGCTCGCGTTCCTGGACGCCTACGCGGCCGGCGTGGTCGTGTCGACGTCGGCCGGCAACGACGGGCCCGGCGCCGCCACCGCGAACCACCTCTCGCCGTGGGTGATCACCGTCGCCGCCTCGACGCAGACGCGCGAGTTCACCACGACCCTGACGCTCCGGGCGGCCGACGGCGCGACGGCGACCTTCCGCGGCGCCTCGATCACGCCCGGGGTCGCCGAGCTGCCCGTCGTCCTGTCGTCCGCCCCGCCGTACGGCAACCCGCTGTGCGACGAGCCGGCCCCGGCCGGCATCTTCGACGGCCTCGTCGTCGCGTGCCAGCGCGGCGTCAACGCCCGCGTCGACAAGGGATTCAACGTCCTGCAGGGCGGCGCGGAGGCGATGGTCCTGTACAACCCCACGCTGGCCGACGTCGAGACGGACACCCACTGGCTGCCCACCGTGCACCTCGCCGACGGCACCGACTTCCTCGCGTTCATGGCCGCGCACGACGACGTCGTGGGCTCCTTCCCGGACGCGGCGCCCACGGCCGGCCAGGGCGACGTGATGGCCGCGTTCTCGTCCCGCGGCCCGGCGGGCCTCTTCCTCAAGCCGGACGTGACCGCACCGGGGGTCCAGATCCTCGCCGGTGACACCCCGATCTCGGAGTCGATCACCGAGGGCCCTCCCGGCGAGCTGTTCCAGGCCATCGCGGGCACGTCCATGTCGTCGCCGCACGTCGCGGGGGCCGCGGTCCTGCTCCGCGCCGCCCGTCCGGACTGGACGCCCGGGCAGATCAAGTCCGCCCTCATGACCACCGCGATCGAGGACGTGCTCAAGGAGGACCTGGCCACGCCCGCCGACCCGTTCGACCTCGGTTCCGGGCGGATCGACATCGGCGCGTCCGCCGGGGCCACCCTGACCCTCGACGAGACGGCCGAGCGGTTCGTCGCGCTCGGGGCCGACCCGACGACCGCGATCCACCTCAACATCCCGTCCGTCAACGCGCCCGTGATGCCGGGCCGGATCACCACGACCCGGGAGGTGAAGAACACCTCACGCCGCACCGAACGGGTCGAGGTGGTCGCGGACTCCCCCGCGGGGAGCCGGATCACCGTCAGCCCGGAGCGCCTGCGCATCCCGGCGGGACGCACGGCCACCGTCACGATCACCATCGAGTCGGACGCACCGCTCGGCGTCCAGCAGTTCGGTTCCGTCCGGCTCGAGCCGCGCCGCGGTCCGGACCTGCACCTGCCGGTCGCCTTCGTGCACACCCAGGGCGAGGTCGCGCTCACGCAGACCTGCACCCCGGACGCGATCACCCTGCGGGGACGGGAGACCTCCACGTGCGAGGTCCAGGCGGTCAACCGGTCCTTCGACGACCAGGCCGTCGACCTGACGACCCGGGTGAACCGGAACCTGGAGATCACCGGTGCCGACGGGGCCGTGCGGGACGGGTCGCGCCGCGTCGCGCTGCACGACGTGATCCTGGCCGGCGCCCAGCCGGGGGTGCCGACGGTGGCTCCGGCGGTCGCGTCGGGCGGGTACCTGCCGCTCGACGCCTTCGGCGTGGTGCCGGACGCGGTCGGGGACGAGGAGATCCTCGGCTTCGACGTGCCGGCCTTCGTCTACAACAGCGAGCGGTTCACCTCGCTGGGCCTGACGTCCAACGGGTACGCGGTCGCGGGGGGTGGCACCGGCGAGGACATCCAGTGCTGCGACCTGCCGGCGGGACCGGACCCGTCCCGGCCCAACAACGTGCTCGCGCCGTTCTGGACCGACCTCGACGGCACCGACGCACCCGGGATCTTCGCCACCGTCCTGACGGACGGCACCAACAGCTGGATCGTCGTGGAGTTCCGGCTCGACGTCTTCGGGACGGACTCGCTGCGCGTCTCGCAGATCTGGATCGGCCTCGCCGCCAACACCCCGGGGGGTCAGGACATCCTCTTCGCCTACGACCCGGAGAACCTGCCGGCCGCCCCGGACGGGCTGCCGTTCCTGGTCGGCGCGGAGAACGTCGCCGGCGAGGGGGACCTCGAGGCCGTCCTGCCGACGTCCGACCTCGTCGTCACCTCGACCGACCCGGTCCCCGGGGACGTCGCGGGGTACCGCTTCACGGTCCGGGGCGACGAGCGCGGCCAGGGCGTCGTGACCACCGAGATGACTGCTGACGGCGTCCCGGGCGTCACCGTGGTCCGGTCGACGATCGACGTCCGGCGGCGCTGACCGCGCGCACGGTCGAAGGCCCGCCACCCGGAGCGTGGGTGGCGGGCCTTGGATCACACAGGATCACGCGCGATCACGCGGGGATCAGAAGTCCCAGTCCTCGTCCTCGGTGTTGACGGCCTTGCCGATGACGTACGAGGAGCCGGACCCCGAGAAGAAGTCGTGGTTCTCGTCCGCGTTCGGCGACAGGGCGGACAGGATCGCCGGGTTGACGTCGGTCTCGTCCCGCGGGAAGAGCGCCTCGTACCCGAGGTTCATGAGCGCCTTGTTGGCGTTGTAGCGCAGGAACTTCTTGACGTCCTCGGTGAGGCCGACGCCGTCGTAGAGGTCCTGGGTGTACTCCACCTCGTTGTCGTACAGCTCGAAGAGCAGCTCGTACGTGTAGTCCTTGAGCTCGGCGCGGGTCGCTGCGTCGGCGCGCTCGAGGCCCTTCTGGTACTTGTAGCCGATGTAGTACCCGTGCACGGCCTCGTCCCGGATGATCAGGCGGATGAGGTCGGCCGTGTTCGTCAGCTTGGCCCGCGAGGACCAGTACATCGGCAGGTAGAAGCCCGAGTAGAACAGGAAGGACTCGAGCAGCGTGCTCGCGACCTTGCGCTTGAGCGGGTCGTCGCCGCGGTAGTAGTCCATGACGATCTCGGCCTTGCGCTGCAGGTTCCGGTTGTCCTCGGACCAGCGGAAGGCGTCGTCGATCTCCCGCGTCGAGCACAGCGTCGAGAAGATCGACGAGTACGACTTCGCGTGCACCGACTCCATGAACGCGATGTTCGTGTAGACGGCCTCCTCGTGCGGCGTCAGCGCGTCCGGGATGAGCGACACCGCGCCGACCGTGCCCTGGATCGTGTCCAGGAGCGTCAGCCCCGTGAACACGCGCATCGTCAGCTCCTGCTCGACCGGCTTGAGGGTCGCCCAGGACTGGATGTCGTTCGAGACCGGCACCTTCTCCGGCAGCCAGAAGTTCCCGACCAGGCGGTCCCAGACCTCGGCGTCCTTGTCGTCCTCGAGGCGGTTCCAGTTGATCGCCGACACCCGACTGACCAGCTTGAGCTTCTCCGTCATGACAATCCAACTCCGTACGTAGGCGAGGAACACAGGACGCCGAGGCGACCAGACGAGAAGGCGACGGCAGTGCCGAGCAGGGCGGCGGCAGGGCCGGCTCCGGTGTGGCGGGCGTGGGGGCCGAGGAACGAGGCCCCGGGCAGAGCCGGCCCTGCCGCAGCCCTGCGGACCCACGCCGCGTCGGCGTCGGCCATCACAACATGCACGACACGCAACCCTCGACCTCCGTGCCCTCCAGCGCCATCTGGCGGAGCCGGATGTAGTACAGCGTCTTGATGCCCTTGCGCCAGGCGTAGATCTGCGCCTTGTTGATGTCACGCGTGGTGGCGGTGTCCTTGAAGAACAGCGTCAGCGACAGGCCCTGGTCCACGTGCTGGGTGGCCGCCGCGTAGGTGTCGATGATCTTCTCGTAGCCGATCTCGTACGCGTCCTGGTAGTACTCCAGGTTGTCGTTCGTGAGGAAGGGCGCCGGGTAGTAGACGCGCCCGATCTTGCCCTCCTTGCGGATCTCGATCTTCGAGGCGACCGGGTGGATCGACGACGTCGAGTGGTTGATGTAGGAGATCGAGCCGGTCGGCGGGACCGCCTGCAGGTTCTGGTTGTAGATGCCGTACTGCCGCACCGACTCGGCCAGCGCGCGCCAGTCGTCCTGCGTCGGGATGTGCACGCCGGCCTCGGCGAACAGCTCGCGGACCCGGGCCGTCCCGGCTCCCACGTGCTGGTCGGTGTACTTGTCGAAGAACTCGCCGCTCGCGTACTTCGAGTCCTCGAAGCCCCGAACGCCCGGCCGCGCTCGATCGCGAGCCGGTTCGACGCGCGCAGCGCGTGGTAGGCACCGTGTAGAAGTAGATGTTGGTGAAGTCGAGGCCCTCTTCGGAGCCGTAGTGGATCGCGCTCGCGGGCGAGGTACCCGTGCAGGTTCATCTGGCCCAGGCCGATCGCGTGGGCGGCGTTGTTGCCCTGCTCGATCGACGGCACCGAGTCGATGCGGGTCTGGTCGCGACACCGCGGTGAGCGCGCGGATCGCGACCTCGATGGTCTGCGCCGAAGTCCGGCGAGTCCATCGCCATGGCGATGTTCAGCGAGCCGAGGTTGCACGAGATGTCCTTGCCGACTGTGGCTGTAGGACAGGTCGTCGTTGAACTCCGACGGCGTGGACACCTGCAGGATCTCCGAGCACAGGTTGCAGTGGGTGATCTTGCCGTCGATCGGGTTGGCCCGGTTCACCGTGTCCTCGTACATGATGTACGGGTAGCCGGACTCGAACTGCAGCTCGGCGAGGGTCTGGAAGAACTCGCGCGCCTTGATCTTGGTCTTGCGGATCCGGCGCGTCGTCGACCATCTCGTAGTACTTCTCGGTGACCGAGATGTCGGCGAACGGCATGCCGTAGACGCGCTCGACGTCGTACGGCGAGAACAGGTACATGTCCTCGTTCTTCTTCGCCAGCTCGAACGTGATGTCCGGGATGACGACGCCGAGCGACAGGGTCTTGATGCGGATCTTCTCGTCGGCGTTCTCGCGCTTGGTGTCGAGGAACCGGAAGATGTCCGGGTGGTGCGCGTGCAGGTACACCGCACCGGCGCCCTGGCGGGCACCGAGCTGGTTGGCGTAGGAGAACGAGTCCTCGAGCAGCTTCATGATCGGGATGACGCCGGAGCGTCTGGTTCTCGATGTTCTTGATCGGCGCGCCGTGCTCGCGGATGTTCGACAGCAGCAGGGCCACTCCGCCGCCGCGCTTGGACAGCTGCAGCGCGGAGTTGATGGCGCGCCCGATCGACTCCATGTTGTCCTCGATGCGCAGCAGGAAGCAGGAGACGGGCTCGCCGCGCTGCTTCTTGCCGGAGTTGAGGAACGTCGGGGTCGCCGGCTGGAAGCGTGCCGTCGATGATCTCGTCGACCAGCTTCTCGGCGAAGTCCTGTGTCGCCGTCGGCCAGGGTCAGCGCCACCATGCACGACGCGGTCCTCGAAGCGCTCGAGGTAGCGCTTCCCGTCGAACGTCTTCAGCGTGTACGACGTGTAGTACTTGAACGCGCCGAGGAAGGTCGGGAACCGGAACTTCTTGGCGTACGCGCGAGTCGAAGCAGCGTCTTGACGAAGTTGCGCGTCGTACTGGTCGAGCACCTCGCGCTCGTAGTACTTCTTCTCGACCAGGTAGTCGAGCTTCTCGTCCTGGTTGTGGAAGAAGACCGTGTTCTGGTTGACGTGCTGCAGGAAGTACTGGCTGCGCCGCCTCACGGTCCTTGTCGAACTGGATCTTGCCGTCCGCGTCGTACAGGTTCAGCATCGCGTTGAGCGCGTGGTAGTCGAGCCCTGGAGCGTCCCGGGATTACAGGTCGCAGTGTCGGTTGGTAACACATCTGTCCTTCCGAATCCTCTCGCGGACGCGGATGACGTCCTCCGTGGTGCCCATGAGTTCGAAGCGGTACAGGTACGGCACGCCGCACTTGGCGGAGACGATGTCGTCCGGCGTAGCAGGTACGTCGGCGCCGAAGTTGGTGTTGCCCGCGGCGATGACGCCGCGGATCAGACGCCCGGTTGTGCTCGTCGTTCAGGAACTTCACGACCTGGCGCGGTACCGCGCCACCTTCCTTGCCGCCGCCGTAGGTCGGCAGCACCAGCACGTACGGCTCGATGACCCGCAGCGGCGGCTCGCCCGGCGTCAGCGGGATCCGCTGGGCGGGCAGCCCGAGCTTCTCCACGAAGCGGTGGGTGTTCTCCGACACGCTCGAGAAGTAGACCAGCGAGCTCATCTCGCGCCTCTCCTCGGTCCGCGACGGGGTCCTGCGGATGCGCGTCGTCGGCAGTTCGTCGGCACAGGCCGCGCGCCCGTGCCGACGACCTCCGGCGACGCGGTGGTCGTGCGGTGATGCGGCGCCGGTCAGGCGACAGCGACCGCGCTGCCCTCGACCAGCGAGCGGATGCGGTCCGGCCGGTAGCCGGACCAGTGGTCGGCACCGGCGACCACGACGGGGGCCTGCATGTGGCCGAGCGACATGACGTAGTCGCGGGCCGACGGGTCGGTGCTGATGTCGACGATCGTCGTAGTCCAGGCCCACCTTGTCCAGCGCCCGGTAGGTCGCGTTGCACTGGACGCACGCAGGCTTGCTGTACACGGTGATGCTCATCGATTCCCCCGGAGCTCCGATGTCAGCGGCCCGTCCGCGACACCTCCCACAGTAGTCCTCATTCGGCGGAATCACAACGGTGCAACACCAGAACTGGGGGTCCGTCGGCCGGTCGACCACTAGGTGTAGTGGTGGGTGTGGACGGGCGGTCCTCAGTCTGTCCCCAGCCTGGGGATGGCGCGCGGCGTGCCGCTCACCTGCGGGATCACCGGCTCGGCGTTCCGCCGACGCGTCGGGAGACCTCCGTCACCCCCAGGGTCGCCCCCAGGTCGTGCACAGTCCCCCGCCCCGGACGACGTCGTCCACTCCCCGCGTGTCGTCCCGGCGCGGCAGCGCGGCGACGGCGTGTCGTGGTCGGGCGCGAGGCGATGCCCCCACCTCCCCGGCCCGCCCGGCCGACGGCGCTCGGCCGGCCGGGCGCGGACGCCGTCCACCAGACCCCTTCCGCCGCACACCGGGCGGGCGTACGGTCACCGCGGGCGGCAACGGCGCCACCCGTCACGAGGGGACGGCGCACGTGAAGCGCATGCTGTCGATGGTCGCCACACTCGCCCTCGCGGGCACGCTGGGGCTCACCGGGTCCACCGCGGCCTCCGCGGGAGGCCGCGACGACGACCGGGACCTGCGGCCGGACCGGCCCGTCTACCTCGCGCTCGGTGACTCGCTGGCGGCTGGGCAGGCGTCGGTCCCGCCGAAGGGCAGCGTCGAGCGCACCCTCGCGCGGTGGAAGGCGAACGGCTTCGTCGCCCAGTTCCACGACGCGCTGCGGCACGACCTCGACTGCCGGACCGGCCGCGGCGACGACCACGGTCGGGACGACGACCGGCACGACCGTCGCGGTCGCGACGGCTGCCGGCACCTGCAGCTCCTCAACCTCTCCCGCTCCGGGATCCCGGGCGTCCCGAACTCCGGGGTCACCACGACGACCGTGCTCGCCGAGGACGACCAGCTCGACCAGGCGGTCGCACTCCTCTCGGCCCGCAACGGGGACCGCTCGTCGCGCAACGACGTCGAGGTCGTGTCGCTCACGGTCGGCGGCAACGACCTGTTCGGCCCGGCGATCGCGGCCTGCGTGGAGAGCCCGCAGCCCGCGACGACGTGCGCGCCGGGACTCACGGTCGTCTTCCGCGACGTCGCGCTCCGCTACGACCGGATCCTCGCCGAGCTGCGGGCGGCCGGGGGCGACGACGTCGTCCTGCTCACGACGACCTACGACAACCCGCTGCCGTTCTGCGACCGGGGTGCCGCGAACCCGGCGGGGGCCCTGGCGATCGGCAACCTCGTCCTCGAGGGCGGCACGCTGCCGGGGGTCGGGACGCTGCCCGGTGGCTTCAACGACGTGATCCGGGCGGTGTCGGCGCGCCACGGGGCCATCGCGGTCGACACCTTCGGCGTGCTCGGTGCGGGCGACTTCGTCGGCGGGGCGGACTGCCTGCACCCGGACGGCGACGGGCACCGGAAGATCGCGGAGGTGTTCGCCGCGACCTTCCCCGGCTGACCGACCGGTCCCGGGGCACGCCGTCCCGGGGCACGCCGTCGCGAGCCCGCCGCCCCGCGTCCGACCGGCTCGGTTTGCCCCCTGCGGTCCGCGCGACGAATGATGCGCGCGTGGACAACGCCGCGGAGCTGCACCCAGCAAGCCAGCCGGACACCCAGCCGGACCCCCGTCCGGAGGGCGGGCCGGGCGTCGTCCCCCCGCACGGCGACGACCCCTACGCGTGGCTCGAGGATGTCGACAGCGACGCCGCCCTCGCCTGGGTGGCCGAGCGCAACGACGAGGCCGGCGAGCGGCTCGCCGCCGCCGACGGGTTCGACGCGATCCGCCGGGAGGTGCGCGAGGTCCTCGACTCGGACGCCAAGATCCCGATGGTCGGCCGCGCCGGCGAGCACCTCCACAACTTCTGGCGCGACGCGGACCACGAGCGCGGGCTGTGGCGCCGGACGACCCTCGAGCAGTACCGGACCGACGACCCGGCGTGGGAGACGCTCCTCGACCTCGACGCCCTCGCCGCCGCCGAGGGCGAGAGCTGGGTCTGGCACGGCGCCCAGGTGCTGCGCCCGGACTGCCGGCGCGCGCTGGTGTCGCTGTCCCGCGGCGGCTCGGACGCCGACGTCACGCGCGAGTTCGACCTCACGACGCTGACGTGGGTCGAGGACGGGTTCGTCCGCCCCGAGGCCAAGGGCGGGCTCGGGTGGGTCGACGCCGACACCGTGTTCGCCTACACCGACCTCGGTCCCGGGACGATGACGACGTCGGGCTACCCGCGCACGGTGCGCCGCTGGACCCGCGGCACGGCCCTGGCCGACGCGCCCCTGGTCTACGCGGGCGAGGCGGACGACCTGTACATCTCCGCCCACCACGACCGCACGCCCGGGTTCGAGCGCGACCTCGTGGTCCGGGCGATCGCCTTCTACCGGCAGCAGGTCTTCCTGCTCGGCGACGACGACGCGCTCACCCGCATCGACGTGCCCGAGAGCGCCGAGGTGAGCCTGCACCGCGAGTGGCTGCTCGTCGAGCTGCGCGAGGAGTGGGCGGTCGGCGGAGCGACCCACCCGGCGGGCGCGCTGCTCGCCGCCCGCCTGGACGACTTCCTGGCCGGCGGCCGCGACCTCGAGGTGCTCTTCCACCCGAGCCCGACGACGTCCCTCGCCGGCCTCACCTGGACGCGCTCGCACCTCGTCCTCACCGTGCTCGACGACGTCCGGCACGAGGTCCGCGTGCTCACGCCTCCGGTCGCTGGCGGCGTCGACGGCGGCGCCGGTGGCGGCTCCGCCGAGGGCTGGCGGACGTCCGACCTCGCCGGCACGCCGGAGCTCACCACGGTGTCGGTGGGCGGCGTCGACCCGGACGAGTCCGAGGACCTGTGGCTGACGACGTCCGGCTACCTGACGCCCACGACGCTGTCCCTGGTGACCGTCGGGCAGGAGCCCGAGCCGCTCAAGTCGATGCCGGCGTTCTTCGACGCCTCGCGGCACACCGTGGAGCAGCACATGGCGGTGTCGGACGACGGCACCCGCGTGCCGTACTTCCTCGTCCGGCCGTCCGACCTCGGCCGCGACGACGCCGCGCCCGGCCCGCTGCCGACGCTGCTGTACGGGTACGGCGGCTTCGAGATCTCGCTGACACCGTCCTACTCGGGCGGCCTCGGGCGCGGCTGGCTCGAGCGCGGCGGGGCGTACGCGGTCGCGAACATCCGCGGCGGCGGCGAGTACGGGCCGCGGTGGCACCAGCTCGCGCTCACCGAGAACCGGCACCGGGCGTACGAGGACTTCGCCGCGGTGGCCCGCGACCTCGTGGCGCGCGGCGTGACGTCGCCCGACCGGCTCGGTGTGCAGGGCGGCAGCAACGGCGGCCTGCTCACCGGCAACATGCTCGTGCAGTACCCCGAGCTCATCGGCGCCGCGGTCATCCAGGTGCCGCTGCTCGACATGCTGCGGTACAGCCACCTGCTGGCGGGCGCGTCGTGGATGGCCGAGTACGGCGACCCGGACGACCCCGAGCAGTGGGAGTCGATCCGGACCTTCTCGCCGTACCACCTCGTCGACCCGGACCGGGCGTACCCACCGGCCCTGCTGACGACGTCGACCCGGGACGACCGGGTGCACCCCGGCCACGCCCGGAAGATGACCGCGCGGCTGCGCGAGCTGGGCAAGGACGTCACGTACTACGAGAACGTCGAGGGCGGGCACGGCGGCGCGGCGACGAACGCCCAGGCCGCGCACATGACGGCGCTCGCGTACACGTTCCTCTGGCAGCGCCTCGCGGACGGGGTGCCGCCGCGCGGCTGAGAGGGTGCCTTCGCCGCGAGCGGCTGGGCGGCGCGAACACCGTCGGGCTACCGCCCGGTCGGTCGCCAGAGCACGAGCGCCCCGCCGCCGGACCGCTCGGTCCGGCGCGTGCGGGTGCCGCGCGGCACCGCGACGACCTCGCCGCCCGGGCCTGCGGTGAACACGCGGTGACCGGGCTCGGCGAGGGCCCGCAGGATCTCGACCTGCGTCTCGAGGGCGTCGACCTGCTGCTGCAGCCGCAGGATCCGCTTGATGCCGGCGAGGTTGATGCCCTCCTCCTGGGAGAGGCGCTGCACCTCGCGCAGCGTGGCGACGTCGCGCAGCGAGTAGCGCCGGCCGCGGCCGCGCGCCCGGCTGGGCGAGACGAGCCCGAGCCGGTCGTACTGCCGCAGCGTCTGCGGGTGCATGCCGGCGAGCTCGGCCGCGACCGAGATGACGAAGACCTGTGCGTCGTCCTGCACGCCCTCCTCCTTCCTCGGTCGCAGCCGGAACGTCACCGGACGGTCACTCGCGGGCGCGGGTGGCCAGCTCGGCGCGCGGGTCCTCGCCCGCGGTCGCCGCCGCGAACTGCTCGACGGCCTCGCGGGCCGCTCCGTTCAGTCGCTGCGGGACGGCGACCTGGAGCGTCACCAGCAGGTCGCCGGTGCCCTTCGGGGTGGTCAGGCCCTTGCCGCGGGCGCGCAGCACCCGGCCCGACGGCGTCCCCTCGGGCACCCGCATCCGCACGGTGGAGCCGTCGAGCGTCGGGACGTCGATCGCCGCGCCGAGCGTGGCCTCGGCGAACGTCACCGGGACGGTGACCCGCAGGTCGTTGCCCTCGACGCTGAACACCGGGTGCGGCTGCACGTGGACCGTGACGATGAGGTCACCGGGCGGGCCCCCCGGCTGCCCGGAGCGACCCTTGCCCCGCATGCGGATCTTCTGACCGTCGTGCACCCCGGGCGGGATGCGGACGGTGAGGTTCTGCCCCTCGACGCTCAGCGTGACCGTCGAGCCCTCGACCGCCTGCCGGAAGGGCAGCGTGGCGGTCGCGGCGAGGTCGATGCCGGGCTGCGCCGCCCGGAACCCGGCCGGGCCGTTGCCGCCCCCGGCGCCGCCGAAGAGCCCACCGAGGATGTCCTCGAACCCGCCCCCGGCCGGACCGCCGGTCTGCTGGTACCGCACGCGCGGACCCGCGCCGCCGGTGCTGCCGCCGAACATCCCGCCGAACAGGTCCTCGAAGCTGGTCGCGCCGCCCGGTCCGCCCGGCCCGCCGGCGCCGGCCGTGAAGCGCGCGCCGCCGGCCATCGCCCGCAGCTGGTCGTACTGCCGGCGCTGCTCGGTGTCGGAGAGCACCGCGTAGGCCTCGCCGACCTCCTTGAACTTCGCCTCGGAGCGCGCGTCGCCGGGGTTGTGGTCCGGGTGCAGCGTGCGGGCGAGCTTGCGGTAGGCCTTCTTGATCTCGTTCGCGTCAGCGGTCTTGGAGACGCCGAGCACGGCGTAGAAGTCCTTCTCCAACCAGTCCTGGCCGGTCATGACGCCTCCCTCCCTCTCGTTGCGATGGTCGTCCGGTGGTGCTCGGCGACGACGCCGCCCGCCCGCGGGTGCGGTGCGGACGGCGCGTCGGTCCTGCCGTGCTGTGCTGCGGTGCTGGTACCGGCGCTCACGCGTCCGGGCTGGTCACGGCCACCCGCGCCGCCCGGACGACGCGGCCGGCCACCCGGTGCCCGGGCTGCATGACCATCGACACGGTCGGCTCGGTGACCTCGTCGGAGTGCTGGTGCATGAGGGCCTCGTGCACCTGCGGGTCGAACGCCTCGCCGACCTCTCCGAAGCGCTCCCACCCGAACCGGGTCAGCGTGGCCTCGAGCTTCTCGGCGACCGCCGCGAACGGCGTCCCGGCGAGCTCGCCGTGCTGGCGCGCCAGGTCGACGTCGTCCAGGACGGGGACGAGCGCCTCGAGGACCCCGGCCACCGCCTGGTCACGTGCGACGGACCGGTCCCGGTCCACCCGCTTGCGGTAGTTGACGTACTCCGCCTGCAGCCGCTGGAGGTCCTCCAGTCGCTCGGCGGCGACCGACTGCGCCTGGATCAGCTCGGCGTCGGCACCGGACGGCTCGAAGTCGAGGCCGGCCAGCGGGTCGTCGCCCTCGGCCGGGGTCTCGGGCGTCGCCGGGGGGCCGGCAGGCGCGCTCTCGCGCACCTGTCCGGTCTCCGGGTCGATCCGTCGCTTGTCGGTGAAGCGAGGCTCCGCCGCCGGGTCCCCGGTGGGCTCGGGCGAGCCGGCACCCGTCGGGTTCTCGGTCACTTGGCCTCGTCCTCCTCGACGATCTCGGCGTCGACGATGTCGTCGTCGGCGGCCTTGGCGGACGGCGAGCCGTCGGTGCTGCCGCCACCGTCGGTGCCGTCGCTGGCCGCGCCGGCGTCGGCCGCCTGGTTGGCGGAGTAGATCGCCTCGCCGATGCGCTGGCTGATCGTCACGAGGGCCGCCTGCTTGGCCTTGACGTCCTCGATGTCCGTGCCCTCGAGCGCGGTGCGGAGCTCGGCCACGGCCGCCTTGACGTCGGTCGTGATGTCCTCGGGCAGCTTGTCCGCGTTGTCGGCGAGCACCTTCTCGGTCGAGTAGACGAGCTGCTCGGCGGAGTTGCGGGTCTCGGCCTCCTCGCGGCGGGCCTTGTCCTCCGCGGCGTGCGCCTCGGCCTCCTTGACCATGCGGTCGATCTCGTCCTTCGGCAGCGCGGAGCCGCCGGTGATCGTCATCGACTGCTCCTTGTTCGTGCCGCGGTCCTTGGCGGACACGTGCACGATGCCGTTCGCGTCGATGTCGAAGGTGACCTCGATCTGCGGCACACCCCGCGGCGCCGGTGCGATGCCGGTCAGCTCGAACGTGCCCAGCGGCTTGTTGTCCCGGGCGAACTCACGCTCGCCCTGGAACACCTGGATCAGCACCGACGGCTGGTTGTCGTCCGCCGTCGAGAAGATCTCGCTGCGCTTGGTCGGGATGGCCGTGTTGCGCTCGATGAGCTTGGTCATCACGCCGCCCTTGGTCTCGATGCCGAGGCTCAGCGGGGTGACGTCGATGAGCAGGACGTCCTTGCGCTCACCCTTGATGACACCGGCCTGCAGCGCGGCGCCGACGGCGACGACCTCGTCCGGGTTGACGCCCTTGTTGGGCTCCTTGCCCCCGGTGAGCTCGCGGACCAGCTCGGCCACGGCCGGCATGCGGGTGGAGCCACCGACGAGGACGACGTGGTCGATGTCGGCGAGCGAGATGCCGGCGTCGCGGATGACGGCGTGGAACGGCGCCTTGGTGCGGTCGATGAGGTCGGACGTCATCTGCTGGAACTGGGCCCGGGTGAGCTTCTCGTCCAGGTGGATGGGGCCGTTCTCGCTCATCGAGAGGTACTGCATCGAGATGTTGGTGCTCGTCGCGGACGAGAGCTCCTTCTTGGCCTGCTCGGCCGCCTCGCGCAGGCGCTGGAGCGCGATCTTGTCCTTCGACAGGTCGACGCCGCTGGAGTTCTTCACCTGCTTGGTGAGGAACTCGACGATGCGGTTGTCCCAGTCGTCGCCGCCGAGGCGGTTGTCGCCCGAGGTCGCGCGGACCTGGATGGTCGAGAACTGGTCCTCGTCCTTGCCCACCTCGAGCAGGGAGACGTCGAACGTGCCACCACCCAGGTCGAAGACGAGGATGAGCTCGTCCTCCTTGCCCTTCTCCAGCCCGTAGGCGAGGGCGGCCGCGGTGGGCTCGTTGACGATGCGCAGGACGTTGAGGCCGGCGATCTGGCCGGCGTCCTTCGTGGCCTGGCGCTCGGCGTCGTTGAAGTACGCCGGCACCGTGACGACCGCGTCGGTGACGGGCTCGCCCAGGTACTCCTCGGCGTCGCGCTTGAGCTTGCCGAGGATGCGCGCGGAGATCTCCTGCGCGGAGTAGGTGCTGTCGTCGATGGACACGTTCCAGTCGGTGCCCATGTGGCGCTTCACCGAGCTGATGGTCCGGTCGACGTTCGTCACCGCCTGGCGCTTGGCGACCTCGCCGACCAGCACCTCGCCGGTCTTGGAGAACGCGACGACCGACGGGGTCGTGCGGGCACCCTCCGCGTTCGCGATGACCGTGGGTTCGCCACCCTCGAGAACCGAGACGACGGAGTTGGTGGTGCCGAGGTCGATTCCAACCGCTCGTGCCATGGTGCTGCCTCTTCCCGTGGAGCCGGCCGGCGTCGTTCCCGACGCCGAGCCTCGTGTGGAGTCCTGCTCGTCTTGAGTCCTGCTGGCTCAAGTCTGCGGATCGGCGGCGCCGAGCGCAACTCCAAGGCGCAGGACTTGAGTCCACCAGGCTCAACTACGGCGGTGGCGCACCCATTCCCGCGGCCGGAAACCGCCGCCCGGCCGACCTGCTGCCTCGTCGACGAGTGGACGCGCGCCCGACGGGTGGCCTCCCGCCGAGGTCGCACCTCCCACACGGGGTCGCACCGTGCCACATGCGTCGACGGACGAGCTCGGCGCCGACGCCGTCCCTCGCGGCCTCAACCGACCGGTGCGGTCTCCACGTCGCGGACCCAGGCGTCGTCGGTCGCCGTGAAGCCGACGCGCTCGTAGTAGTCCTGCGACCCGACGACGTCGCGCGGGACGACCAGCCGCCGGAACCCGTGCCGCGCGAACACCCCGCTGCGCCGGTAGACGAACTCGCCGGGCGTGAAGTCGCGGAACCGCGGCGTGACGTAGTCGAGCTCGATCTGCGCGACGCCGTCGCCGCGGTCCCTGACCGCCACGACCCCGACCGTCTCGTCCCCCTTGAGGACGAGGAAGGCATGGCCTCCGGACCCGGTCAGGCCGGTGAACGACGGGTAGAACCGGGCGATGTCGGCGGCGTGCGTGCGCAGGACGTGGGCGAGGTAGTCGTCGTCGGGCGCGACCTCGACGACCTGGTACGTCGCCGGGTCGTGGCGCTCGCGCTGCAGCCGGACGAGCCAGTACACGTCGATGATCGCGATCGCGCCGTTCATCGCCGCGAAGGGCCAGATGCCGAGCGCGGCGTTGTACCCGGTGGCGATGACCGCGCCGACCAGGTTGAGCACCCGGAAGCGCCAGACGCCGGCCAGCATGAGCGAGAGCACCACGAGGACCGAGCCGAGCCAGCCGACGACCTCGAGCCACACCATGTCGCGGAGCCTAATCGCGGCCGGCGCGGCCACTCGCCGCCGGGTCGCGGCAGCCCCCCGCCGACCGGCCTCGGGGCCAGCTCACGCCGACCGCGACGACCGACCCGTCAGGCGTCGGTCACCGAGATCGCGGTGCGGATCCCGTCGCCGACCATCCCGGGCTTGCAGGCCACCTCGTACTCGCCCGCCTCGAGGTCCACGGTGACGTCGGCGGTGGTCCCCGGACCGATGTCCTCCTTCTCGGTGACCACGCGGTCACCGTCGTAGACGTACACCTCGGTGACCTCGTCACCCGAGTTGGTGATCTCGAACGTCGTCGGGCCGGCGGCCAGCTCCGTCGCGGACAGCTCACAGGCGTCGTCGGAGGCGTCGATGGTCACGGTATCGGCGGAGCCGGATGCGGATTCGGGGTCGGTCGCGCAGGCCGTGAGGGCCGACAGGGTGAGCACGACGAGACCGGCATGGCGGACGGACGCGCGCATACGAGTTCCTCCTGGTGGTGGTGGTGGTGGTGCTGGTGGCTGGGCAGCCGAGGGCGACGGATCCCCGGGCGACGAAGGGGCGGGCGGGTCGAGGTCGACGGAGCCGCGCGTCAGGACGTCACGACGGACTCGGTGCGGCCGCCTCGTGGCCCGCGCGGGACCGGTCATCGGTCGTCGGCCGCGGCGCCGGCCGCAGGAACTGCACGAGCATCACGGCGACGTAGGCACACCACACGAGGGCCTCGAGCACCGTGGTGACGGGCGAGAAGTTGACGGTGCCCTTCAGCACGACGCCGTACCAGCTCGAGGGCGGGACCTGGGCGCTGACGTCGAACGCGAGCGCGGTCAGCCCCGGCAGCGCGCCTGCCTCCTGGAGGTCGTGCACCCCGTAGGCGAGCACCCCGGCGGCGACCACGATCAGACCCGCTCCCGTCCACCGGAAGAACATGGCGAGGTCGACCCTCAGCAGGCCGCGGTAGATGAGGTAACCCAGGACGACGGCCAGGGCGAGGCCGAAGGCCGCGCCCACGAGCGGCTGCCACCCGCTCCCGGTGGCCTGGACGGCCGCCCACAGGAAGAGCGCGGTCTCGAGCCCCTCGCGAGCGACCGCCAGGAAGGCGGTGAGGACGATGGCGCCGCTGCCCATGAGGACGGCGTGCGCCATCCGGCCGTCGAGCTCAGCCCGCAGACCCCGCGCCGCGCGCCGCATCCAGAAGATCATCCAGGTCACGAACCCGACCGCCACGATGGACAGCCCCCCGCCGAACAGCTCCTGCTGCTCGAAGGTCATGCTCCGCGACGTGAACTGGAGGACGGCGCCGAACGCGAGGCTGACCAGGACCGCCGTCGCCACTCCCGCGGCGACGAGGGGGAGCTTGTCGCGTCGCCCGCTCCGCACCAGGTAGGCGACGAGGATGCCGACGACGAGCGCCGCCTCCAAGCCTTCACGCAAGCCGATCAGCAGATTCCCGACCATGTCTTCTCCGGACGCCGTCACGATGGTTTGCGAAGGTTAGCCTTACCTCGCCCGGTTCGCCTCATCCGTCCACGACGGAGACCGAAAAGCGCTGGACCGCCCTCGCCGAACAGGCGGACGCTCGACCCATGACCACCCTCGGCACCGCTCGCTGGACCGTGCAGCAGACGCCGGTCCCGGCCTCGCTCGACGACGACGACGCCTGGGCCCTCCACGGGGAGGCGGCGCTCGAGCAGGCCGTCCACCTCGACGCGTGGGGCTACACCGACCTCGCGTTCCCCGCGACGGCGACGCTGGCCGCGCTGCGGGACCGCCAGTACGTCGAGCGCACGCACCTCGTCGTCACGCACCCCGAGCGGTCGCGCGAGGTCATCGGCACCGCGTTCCTCCGGGCACCCCTCGCCGGCAACACGCACATGCTCGAGACCGAGATCCTCGTGCACCCCGACCACCGCCGTCAGGGCATCGGATCGGCGCTGCTCGCCGAGGTCGAGCGCCGGACGCGCGCGATGGGGCGCCGGCTGCTCATCGTCGGCAGCGACCACCCGCCCGAGCCGCCCGCGGACGACCCGGAGGCGATGACCCCGCCGACCGGCAGCGGACGGATCCGCCGCGGGGACCCGTTCGCGCGGTTCGCCGCCACGCACGGCCTCGCGCTCGAGCAGGCCGAGCGGTACAGCGTGCTGCCGCTGCCGGTCGACGTCGCGCTGCTGGAGCGCCTGCGCGCCGAGGCCCAGGCGGCTGCCGGCCCGGACTACCGCGTGGTCACCTGGCAGGACCGCTGCCCGGACGAGTGGGTCGACGGCCTCGCGGTTCTCGAGACCCGGATGAGCACCGACGCCCCGTCCGCCGGCCTCGAGATCGAGGAGGACCCGTGGGACGCGGCCCGGATCCGCGCCGCCGAGGCGATGTCTGCCGACAGCGGCCGCGGGTCCCTCGGCGCCGCCGCCCTGCACGTGCCGTCCGGCACGCTGGCGGGGTTCACCGAGGTGGAGTACCCGGTCGACGCCCCCGGTGTCGTGTTCCAGGAGGACACGCTCGTGCTCCGCGAGCACCGCGGCCACCGGCTCGGGATGCTCGTCAAGGCGGCGAACCTGCAGGAGCTCGCCCGGGTGCGGCCCGACGCGCGGCGCGTCCACACCTGGAACGCCGAGGAGAACGCCTTCATGCTGCGCATCAACGTCGCCCTCGGCTTCCGGCCGGCCGGCATCTACGGCGCCTGGAAGAAGTCCCTCGCCTGAGGGAGGGCGTCCCACCGCCGACGACGACGTCCCGGCCCGGCGAGGGCGCCGCACGACCGCCCCCGGGACGACGACGTCGTGGGACCGCGCCGACGACGGCGTCCCGGCCGGGCGTCAGAGCGCCGGCACGAACGCCACGAACGCCGGGTCCACCCGCAGCTCGACCCGCTCCCCCGGCTCGAGCGCGGGCATGCCGGCCGCGACGGCGGTGACGGTCCCGAGGCCGTCGACGCCGACCGCGACCTCCGACCGGCCTCGTCGGAAGGTCACCCCGCGAACCACCCCGGTGGGACGGCCGTCGCCCGCCGTCGACCAGCCCCCTGCGTGGTCGATGACGAGTGCGCCGGGCGCGAAGGCGGCCAGCCGACCGGCGCCGAACGGGTCCTCGGCCACCTCTCCGGTCGAACCGGCCGATCCAGACGGACCGGCCGAACCAGACGAACCGGCCGAACCAGGGGGACCGACGGGTCCGGCCGCACCGGCCCGTGCGGCCCCCACCACGCCGGCGAGCGCCTGTCGCACCGCGCCGGCCACCGGACCGCGCGCGTCGAGCGGGACGAACGCCTCGTACCCGAGGAACTCCGCGACCCGCCGCGAGCCGGGCTCCCGCCACAGCCGCGCCGGGGCGTCGACGCGCAGCAGGTGACCGCCGCTCATGACGGCGACCCGGTCCGCGACGGTGAACGCCTCGTCGTGGTCGTGCGTGACGAACAGCGCCGTGGTGCCGGTCTCGACGAGGGTCCGGCGGACGTCCGCGGCGAGCCGTTCCCGCAGCGACCGGTCGAGCGCGGACAGCGGCTCGTCGAGCAGCAGCAGGCTCGGGGCCGGGGCGAGCGCGCGGGCCAGCGCGACCCGCTGCTGCTCGCCCCCGGACAGCGTGCTGACCGCCCGACGCCGGTAGCCGTCGAGCCCGACCGCGTGGAGCAGTCCGTCGACCCGTCGGGCCCGTTCCCGGCGCGGCACCCGGGCCATCTCCAGACCGAACCCGACGTTGCGGGCCACGTCCCGGTGCGGGAACAGCTGCCCGTCCTGGAACATCAGCCCGAACCCGCGTCGGTGCACCGGCACACCGGCCAGGTCGGCGCCGTCCCAGGCCACCGACCCGGCGGCGACCGGCTCCAGCCCGGCGATGGCCCGCAGCAGGCTCGACTTGCCGCAGCCGGACGGCCCGAGCAGCGCGAGGACCTCCCCCGGCGCGACGTCGAGCGACACCCCGGCGACCGCCGTCGTCGGGCCGGCGTCGCCGTCCTCGTACCGGACGACGAGGTCGCGGACGGTCAGCCCGCCGCCGCGCACGAGCGGACCCGGACCGCCGGACGTCCCGCCGGCGCTGGTCGGGGACGGGACGACGACGCTCGCGGCGGCCGTCTCGGACGTGGGGCCGAGTGTCACGATGCCTCCGTCCCGTCGGCGGCGCGGTGCCGGCCGTGCCTCCCGCGACTCACAGCGCCCCCAGTCCCTGACCGGGCGCACGCAGCCGCTCGGCGAGCGCGATGACGGCGGCGGTCATGGCCGCCAGGACGACGGACGCCGCGAGCGCCATGCCCGCGCTCTCCGCCCCGGGACGGCCGATGAGCCGGAAGATGACGACCGGCAGGGTGGGGTGGTCCGGCCGCGCCAGGAACGACGTCGCCCCGAACTCCCCCAGCGACACCGCGAAGGCGAACCCCACCGCGAGCCCCACCGCACGCGCGGCGATCGGGAGGTCCACCGCCGCGAGGACACGCCCCGGCCCGGCACCGAGCGCCGCGGCCGCCTCGCGCAGGCGCGGGTCGATCGCGCGCAGAACCGGCAGCACCGTCCGGACCACGAGCGGCACGGCGACGACCGCCTGGGCGACCGGCACGAGCAGCCCACCCGTGCGCAGGTCGATCGGCAGGCCGAGCGGCCGGTCGAACGTCAGCAGGACGCCGAACCCGACGGTCACCGCCGAGACGCCGAGCGGGAGCATGAAGACGGCGTCGAGCAGCCGGACCGCCCGCCGGCCGGACCGCCCCCGCGGGCGCCGCGACACCACGAGCGCGACGAGACCGCCGACGACGACGGCCAGCACGGTGGCGTCCACCGCGGCGCGCAGCGAGTTGGCCGCCGCCTCCCACACGGTGACGGACAGCCCGGACCCGACGGTGCCGAGCGCCGCGTAGTGGTCGAGCCCCCAGCCCGTCGGGGTGCGCAGCGAGCGCCCGACGAGCGTCGCGAGCGGCAACGCGAGCCCGACGACGACCGCCGCGGTGACCACGACCGCGACCCGCGGCCCGGCCCCCGCGGTCCGCCAGTGCACCGGAGCTGACCGTTCGCCGCCGGGCAGGTGCAGCGCCCGCTCCGCCCGCGACCGCGCCCGGGCCGCCGTCGCGAGCGCGGCGGCGACGATCACGAGCTGGACGACGGACAGGACCGAGGCGGTCCGCAGGTCGAGGAACTGGGTGGTCTCGACCCAGATCTCCGTCTCGACCGTCCCGAAGCGGGGGCCGCCGAGGACGAGCACCGTGCCGAACGCGGTCGCGCAGAAGAGGAACACCAGCGAGCCGGCCGACGCGATCGCCGGCCCGAGGGCGGGCAGCGTGACCGTCGCGAACGCCCGCCACGGCGGCGCCCCGAGCGCCCGGGCGGCCTGCTCGGCGCGCGGGTCGAGCCGCTCCCACAGGCCGCCCACGGTCCGGACGACGACCGCGTAGTTGAAGAACACGAGCGCCGCGACGATCGCCGCGAACGTCCCGTCCGCGTGGAGGAAGGCGAGCGGGCCGCCCTCGACCAGCAACGAGCGGAACGCGACCCCGACGACGACGGTCGGCAGGACGAACGGCACGGTGACGAACGCGCGCACGAGCCCGCGTCCGCGGAACCGGCAGCGGTGCAGCACGTACGCACCCGGGAGGCCGAGCGCGAGCGAGATCACCGTCCCGAGGGCGGCCTGGCCGAGCGTCTGGCCGACGATCCGGGCGGTCCGGGGCCGGGTGAAGACGTCGACGAAGCCCGTGAGGTCGACGACGCCGTCGGTGGTGAAGCCGCGCCCGACGAGCGTGACCACGGGCCAGCCGAAGAAGAACCCGAGGAACGCGAGCGGGATCCCGGCCGCGAGCGCCCAGCCCAGCCGGCGGACCGCGCGCGCGCCCGTCCGACCCGCCGGGCCGGCACCGGGCGGCGCCGACCGGACCGGCGGCGGCGGACCGACCGGACGCGGCGGGCTCAGGACGGGCAGGAGGGCGGGCACGGCCATGGCGTCAGCCGACCACCGTGTCGGTCCAGGTGCGGATCCACTCGTCGCGGTGCGCGTCGATGTCCTGCGGCGCCACCGTGAACGGCTCCGGCGCGAGCGGGCCGAAGCTCTCCCAGGCAGCGGGCAGCGGCACCGACGCATCGACCGGGTACATGTACATGCTCTCCGGGATCGACGCCTGGACGCCCTCGGTCAGCAGGAAGTCGACGAGCTGCCGGGCACCGTCGGGGTTGTCCGCACCCGCGATCACCCCGGCGTACTCGACCTGCCGGAAGCACGTCTCGAGGAGCGCACCGGTCGGCGCCTGGGTCGAGCCCTCGGCGACCTCGGCCGGCGGCGACGACGCGTAGGACAGCACGAGCGGGCGCGGTCCGGCACCGGACGACCCGGAGAAGTCGACGCTGTAGGCGTCGGACCAGCCGTCCACGACCTTGACGCCGTTGTCCCGCAGCGCCGCCCAGTACTCGGCCCAGCCGTCCTCGCCGAAGGCGCCGACGGTGGCCAGCAGGAACGCGAGCCCCGGGGACGACGTCGCCGGGTTCGTCACCACGAGCAGGTCGCGGTAGGCCGGGTCGGCGAGGTCCTCGAGGGTCACCGGCTCGGGCAGCCCCTGGGCGGCGAACCACTCGTGGTCGACGTTGACGCACACGTCGCCGACGTCGACCGGGGTGAGGTGGTCGGCGTCGTCGGCGGCGTACTGCTCGGCACCGGCCGGCAGCGCCGGCGAGCGGTACGGCTCGAGCACACCCGCCGCGATCGCCCGGGACGCGAACGAGTTGTCGATGCCGTAGACGGCGTCGCCGAGCGGCGACCCCTGGGTCAGCACGAGCTGGTTGACGAGCGCCCCGCCGTCGCCCGGCTGCACGAGCTCCACGGTGAGACCGGTCTCCGCCGTGAACTGCGCCAGCAGCTCGTCGCTCACGCCGAACGAGTCGTGCGTGACCAGGGTGACGGTCTCGTCGACGCCCGACGACGGGTCCCCGCCGGCGCCGTCGGACGACGAGCCGCCCGCCAGCGAGCAGCCGGCGGTGCTCAGCACCGCGAGCGCGCCGAGCCCGGCGACGACCGCGCGCAGCGTCGAGGCGGGCGAGGTCGGCGGGGTGGTCCGGGCCGCAGCGGGCGCCCGGGCCGGCAGCGCGAGCCGTCCCGGCGAGCGGCGCCACCGCTCCATGGTGGTCCTACGGGTGCGAGCGGTGCCCGCCATGAGTCCTCCTCCGTATGCAGGAGGGGGTCCCCGCGGGACCTCCGACCCCGCGCATGCGGTCGCCGACGGCACCACGGGGACTGAGAAGCCCGACTCCCTACGCCGGTCTGAACCGGATCAGGTTCGAGGGTCTGCGGTTCACCGCACTCTCAGCGCCTTTGTCCGGTGACCCGGTGACGCTCCCCTGTCGTTCGCCGTCGACCCTACACCGACCGGCACGCCCACGATCGACCGGTGGCTACAGTGACCCGGCGGGCCGGAAGGGTCCACGTGCGCCCGGTGTTGAAACGGCGGCACACATCCGCGAGGAACCACCGACAGCGCGAAGGACTGACGACGTGGACATCGAAGAGACCCGGCTCCCGGGCGTGGGGCTCCGGCACGACCTGTCGATCAAGGGTGGGCAACGGGTCGGCGTCGTGTCCCAGGTGAACGGGGACCGCGAGCTGGTCCTGTACGACAAGCACGACCCGGACATGTGCCGCGCCGTCCTGCACCTCGGCTCGGACGAGGCGTCGATGCTCGCCGAGCTGCTCGGCGCCCCGCGCGTGACCGAGCGCCTCGCGCGGCTGCGCGAGCAGGTCGAGGGCATCACGACCGAGGGCATCACCGTCCGGTCCGACTCGCCGTACGCGGGCCGGACGCTGGGCGACGCGCAGATCCGCAGCCGGACCGGGGCCTCCGTGGTCGCCGTCGCGCGGCTCGGCGAGGTCACGCCCTCGCCCCGGCCGTCGTTCCGGTTCATGGCGGGCGACAAGGTGATCGTCGTCGGGACCGACGAGGGAGTCGCCGCGGTCGCGCGGCTGCTCGCCGACGGCTGACGGGTGCACACCGCGCAGCTGCTGCTCGAGCTGGGCGCCGTCCTCTTCGGCCTCGGTGTGCTCGGCAAGCTGGCCGGTCGCTGGGGCCTGTCCCCCATCCCGCTGTACCTCCTCGCCGGCCTCGCGTTCGGCGTCGGCGGGATCGTCCCGCTCGAGGCCCCGGACGGGTTCCTCGAGGCGGGCTCCGAGATCGGCGTCGTGCTCCTGCTGCTCCTGCTCGGCCTGGAGTACTCCGCCCCGGAGCTGACCTCCCAGCTCCGCAACCAGGCACCGGTCGGCGTGCTGGACCTGCTCCTCAACGGCCTGCCCGGTGCCGCCGTGGCGCTGCTGCTCGGCTGGGGACCGGTGAGCGCGCTCGCGATGTTCGGCGTCACCGCCGTGAGCTCGTCCGGGATCATCGCCAAGGTCCTCACCGACATGGGCCGCCTGGGCAACCGCGAGACGCCGAGCGTCCTGGGGATCCTCGTGCTCGAGGACCTCGCCATGGCGGTGTACCTGCCGGTCCTCACCGCGGCGCTCGCGTCGTCCGGCGGCGCCACCGTGCTGCAGGCCGTCGTCATCGCGCTCGTCGTGCTCGCCGCCGTCCTGGTCGTGGCGCTCCGGTTCGGGCACCAGGTGAGCCGGGTGGTCGGCGCGGACAGCGGCTCCGAGGTCTTCCTCCTGCGCGTCCTCGGGCTGGCGCTGCTCGTCTCGGGTGCCGCCGAGGCCGTCCACGTCTCCGCCGCCGTCGGCGCCTTCCTGCTCGGCATCGCCCTCTCCGGCGAGGTCGCGCACCGCGCCCGCGCCCTGCTCGAGCCGCTGCGGGACCTGTTCGCGGCGGTGTTCTTCGTGTTCTTCGGCCTGTCCACCGACCCGGAGCAGCTGCCGGGGGTGCTCGCCCCCGCCGGGGTGCTCGTCGTCGTCGGCGTCGCGACGAAGATGGTCACCGGCTGGATCGCCGCCCGGCGGGCGGGCATCGGGCCCGGTGGCCGGATCCGCGCCGGCGCGGCGCTCGTGCCCCGCGGCGAGTTCTCGATCGTCATCGCCGGTCTGGCCGGCACCGCCGTCGACCCGCGGCTCGCGCCCACCGTCGCCGCCTACGTGCTGGCGATGGCGGTCCTCGGCCCGCTCATGCCGCGCCTCACCGACCCGTTCGCGCGGCTCGCCGTCGAGCGCGCCGTGGCCCGGGCCGAGCGGACCGCCACCGCCGCCTGAGGACGGCGCGCGCCGGGCCCCGTCCCGCCGTCCGGCACCGGGTTCCGCCCGCCGATAGCGTGAGGCCCTCACCCACCGCTCCAGGAGGTCCCCGTGGTCGACGAGTCCACCCAGTCCGCCATCTCGAAGGCCGTCGGGCTGCTGGTCGCGGCCGGGGCGGCGTGGGCTGCCCAGAAGCTCGTGTCGACGGCGTGGCGGGCGGCCACCGGGCACGTCCCGCCGAAGGCGGAGGACCAGGGCGACGCCGGGCTCTCCGAGGTGGCCATCGCCGCGGCGATCACCGGCGCCATCGCGGCGCTGACCCGCGTGCTCGCGACCCGCGGCACCGCGCGGTTCATGAGCTGACGCGGTTCCTGCGCTGACCCGCATCGTGAGCTGACGCGACTCAGTCCCGGACGCCGTCGCGCTCGGCGTCGTCCTGCGTGACGGCGTCGCGCTCGGCGGCCTCCTGGTCCGAGGTGAGCTCGTCCACGACGAGCAGGCCGTGCCCGACCTTCCCGGTCCGGTAGCCGGCGCGTCCCACCATGTGCGCCGCGACCGGCGACGTGAGCAGCTGGAACACCGCGATGAGGACGAGCATCCACAACGCGGGTCCGGACCGGAGCCGCAGCGCCAGACCGATGAGCACGAGGACGAGGCCGAGCACCTGCGGTTTGGTCGCCGAGTGCATGCGGGCCAGCAGGTCCGGGAACCGGATGAGGCCCACCCCGGCGGCGAACGCGAGCAGCGCCCCGCCGAGCAGGCAGATCGCCGCCAGCACGTCGGCGAGCGTCTCCCAGGCGGTCATCGGCCCCTCCCGTCGTCGTCCCCGCCGAGCGCGTCGAGGCGCAGCCGCTCCGCCTCGTCCCGGGCGATCTCCTCGCGCGTGCGCACCCGGCCCTCGCCCGGCGGCTCCTTCGAGGCGAACCGGGCGATGGTCACCGAGCCGAGGAACCCGACCAGGGACAGGGCGACGAGCACCGGGATCGTGTCGGTCCGCCGCGACCACGCCGCCTCCAGCCCCACCAGGGCGACCAGCGTCCCGGTCAGCACGTCGAGGGCGATGGTCCGGTCGAGCATGCTCGGCCCCCGTTCCGCCCGGACGACGGCGAGCACGGCGGCGACCGCCAGCAGCACGGCGCAGATCGCGACGACGACGTTCATGCCGCCACCCCCGTCCGCGGGGTCGGCAACCCCGGCTCACCGCGGCCACCCCGCCCACCCGGTCCACCCGGCCCGCGCAGGCCGGCGGCCGCGAGGTCGGCGTCGGACGCCAGGGCCCGCAGCACCCGCTCCTCCTGCTCGAGCACGCGACGCCGAGCGTTCTCGATGCCGTCCGGACCGCCGACGTCGAGCACGTGCAGGTACAGCGTGCTCGTCAGCCGGTGCGCCTCGACGACCACCGACCCGGGGACGAGGCAGCAGAGCTCGGCGGTCAGCGTGAGGTAGAGGTCCGACGCCGTGCGCAGCCGCACCCGGATGACCGCGCTCTGCGGCGGCCGACGGCGGAAGGCCTGCGCGCCGACCTGGACGCTCGCCACGACGACGTCGACGGCGAACCGGCCGACCAGGTGCACCAGCGCGAGCGGCCGGACCCTCGAGCCGGCGGCGACCGGCGGCAGCGGCAGGACGACGCTCACCACCGCGCCGATGAGCAGGCCGGCGAGCACGTTGCCGACCGACAGGTCGCCCCACAGCAGGACCCAGACGACGGTCAGCCACACCAGGGTGGGCCACTGGACGGCGAACCGGCGCCGGCGCGGGTGCAGCGTCACGGGGTCACCGCCTCCGTCGCCGGGGTCGCCTCGGGGGCCCGCCGGGAGGCCTCGTCGTCGGAGATCCCGCTGCCGCGGGCGCCGTCGGTCAGCACGGCCTCGACGTACGGCGCGCGCGCCCGCAGGTCGCCCGCGGCGCGCTCGGTGTAGCCGTACAGCGGACCGGCGACGACGGTCAGGCCGACGCCGAGCACCACGAGCGCCGCGGCCGAGCCGACCATGCCGCGCGGCAGGCGCATCGGCGCGACGGTCTCGGGCGCCGTCTGCCAGAACGCCTTGTTCCAGGCCTTGACCAGCGCGTAGAGGGTCAGCAGCGACGTCAGGGCCGACCCCGCGACGAGCGCCCACGCGAGCGGCGTCCCTGCGGTGACGCCGGCCTGGATCAGCCCGACCTTGCCGAGGAAGCCGGAGAACGGCGGGATGCCCGCGAGGTTCATCGCCGGGACGAAGAAGAGGATCGCGAGGAACGGCGCGATCTTCGCCAGGCCCCCGAGCTCGTCGAGGGACGTCGTGCCGCCGCGGCGCTCGATGAGGCCGGCGACGAGGAACAGCGTGGTCTGGACGGTGATGTGGTGGACCACGTAGAAGACCGCCGCCGCGATGCCGGCGTCGCTCGACAGCGCGATGCCGAAGATCATGAAGCCGATGTGGCTGACCAGCGTGAAGGAGAGCAACCGCTTGATGTCGGTCTGCGCGACGGCGCCGAGGATCCCGATGATCATCGTCGCCAGCGCGGCCCACAGCAGGAGGTCGTCGGCGTGGCCGCCCGGGAAGAGCAGCGTCTGGACCCGCAGGACGGCGTAGACGCCGACCTTGGTGAGCAGGCCGGCGAACACCGCGGTGACCGGGGCCGGGGCGGTCGGGTAGGAGTCCGGCAGCCACGCGGAGAGCGGGAAGATCGCGGCCTTGATCCCGAACGCCAGCAGCAGCAGCAGCTGGAGGACGAGCGCGACGCCGGGGTCGATCTCCGGCAGCCGCTGGGCGAGCTGGGCCATGTTCACCGTGCCGGTGGCGGCGTAGGTGAGCGCGATCGCGAGCAGGAAGATCACCGACGAGACCAGCGCGACGACGATGTAGATCGTCCCGGCCCGGATCCGCTCGGCCGAGCCGCTCAGGGTGATGAGCACGTAGCTGGCCGCGAGGAGCACCTCGAAGCCGACGTAGAGGTTGAACAGGTCCCCGGAGAGGAACGCGATCGCGACCCCGGCCGCCAGGACGAGGTACGTCGGGTGGAAGATCGCGACCGGCGTCTCCTCGTCGCCGTCCGCCAGACCCTGCGCGAGCGAGTAGACGAAGACCGCGAGCGTGACCGCGGACGAGATGGCGAGCATGAGCGACGCGAGCCGGTCGGCGACGAGGTTGATGCCGACCGGCGCCGACCACCCACCGGCGTCGACGACGAGCGGTCCGCTGTCCGCCTGCACGAGCAGCGCGAGCGAGGCCGCGAGCGTGAGGGTCAGCGCGACCAGGGTGATGACGCGCTGCGCCCGGCCGTGCCGCCACAGGGCGAGCGCGAGGCCGGCGCCGGTGAGCGGCAGGACGACGGGCAGCGGGACGAGCCAGGTCAGGTCCGTCATGATCGGCGCGCCTCCTCGGTCTCGTCCCGGGCCTCGACGGCCTCCAGCTCGAGGTCGAGGTCGCTCGTGACGTCCTGGCTGTCGAGGTCGGCGAAGATCGCCTCGTTCGCCGCGGCGATCCGGGCGATGCGGCGGTCCTCGAGGTCGTCCTGCACCTCGTCGTGACGGTTGAGCTGCCAGGACCGGTACGCCATCGCGAGCAGGAACGCCGTCATCCCGAGCGTGATGACGATCGCCGTGAGCACCATCGCCTGGGGCAGCGGGTCGCTCATCTCGTCCGCCGGGGTGGTGCCGACGATCGGCGGTCCACCGGCCTCGCCGCCCGCCACGAGGAACAGCACGTTGACGCCGTTCCCGATGAGGACGAGCCCGATGGTGATGCGGGTGAGGCTCCGCTCGAGGAGCAGGTAGACCCCGGCGGTGACGAGCGCCGCGGTCACCACGACGAGCACGAGCGTGGGCGTCAGGTCCGGGTTCACGAGGTCACCGCCCCGGAGCGGACCGAGACACCGTGCTCCGAGCCGGAGCGGTCGGCGCCGTCCTCCTCGCCGTGCCGGTCGATCTCCGCGCCGAGCGACCGCAGGACGTCCAGGACCAGCCCGATGACCACGAGGAACACCCCGAGGTCGAAGAACAGCGACGTCACGAGGTGGATCGTGCCGATCACCGGCACGTGGATGTCGATGATGCTGCTCTGCAGCACCTCGCCGCCGCCGAGCAGGGCCACCAGCCCGACCCCGGCGGAGAGGAACAGGCCCGACCCGAGCAGCAGGCCGGGGTGCACCGGCGCGGCCTCGCCGAGCTCGTAGCGGCCGCCGGCCAGGTACCGCACGATGAGCGCGATGCCGACGACGAGTCCGGCCGCGAACCCGCCGCCGGGCGCGTTGTGCCCCGCGAACAGCAGGTAGAGGGCGACGACGACCATGGTGTGGAAGAGCAGCCGGGTCACCACCTCGAAGATGACGGACCGGCGCTGCGGCGCCAGCGTCTGCTCGGCGCGCAGCCACGCACGGGCTCGCAGGCTCGCCATCGCGATCGAGCGCGGGCCGCCGGCGGCGGCCGGCCCGGCCGCCTCCCTCGGCCGGCCGGCACCCTCCGGCCCCGCCGACCCCGCCGCCTCCGCCATGCCCGCCATGCCCGCCGTGCCCACGGTGCCCGGGGGGAACGCCACCTGCGGCCGGCGCAGCCGTGCCCCCGGGTCCAGGTCGCCGCCCCACACGCGCGCGTCCGCGCCGGCGTCGACGTCGCCGACGCGGTGGATCTCGCCGCTGCGGCGCCGCAGGAAGATGAGGGAGGCGACGCCGGTCGCGGCGACCAGCAGGACCGAGATCTCGCCCATGGTGTCCCACGCGCGGATGTCGACGAGCACGACGTTGACGATGTTGTTGCCACCGCCGAACGCCGGCGCCTCCTCGGCGAACGGCACCGACTGCGGGGCGTGGATCCGCGCGCCGGGCGCGACGAGCGCCATCGCGCCGACCGTCCCGCCGACGGCGAGCGCGATGGCCAGCCGCAGCCAGCGGCTGCGCGCGAGCGGACGGTCGGAGAAGTACGGCGGGAGGCGGCGCAGCACGAGCACGAACACCACGAGGGTGATCGTCTCGACCAGCACCTGGGTCAGCGCCAGGTCGGGGGCGCCGTGCAGCAGGAACAGCACCGCGAGGCCGTAGCCCGTGATCCCGAGCAGCAGCACCGCCTTGAGCCGGCGCCGCGACCGGGCGGCGAGCACCGCGGCGACGACGACGAGCACCGCGGTCACGCCCTGGAGCAGAGAGTCCGCGACCCGCACCTCGTCCGGCAGCCGCGTGCCGGTGACCAGACCCGTGCCGGCGAGCAGCACCAGCACCACGAGGATCGCGCTGAGGTAGAACGGCAGGGACCCCCGCTGGGTGAACGCGGTGACGTCGGCGGCGAGGTCGTCGAGCCGGCGCATCGTCCGGCGGTAGGTGAGGTCCGCGTCCACGCCCACGTGCGCCGCCGCCTGGAGGTGCTCGACCCGGGACCGCGCCAGGAACAGCAGCACCCCGCCGACCAGCACGGCCGCAGTGACGCCGAGCGCGGGGTTCAGGCCGGCCCACAGCACGAGGTGCCCGGGCGCCCCGTTCGCGACCGTCCGCGCGTACGGCATGAGCAGCTCGTCGCCGACGCCGGGGACCGCGGCGACCGCGATGCCCAGCAGCGCGAGGATCATCGCGGGCGCGACGAGCAGCAGCGGTGGCCGGGACACCGACGCGAAGCCCTCAGCGGCGGCGTCGGCGCCCTCCGCGCCGGGGTGGGTCCCGGCGAGCGGGGTGTGCTTGGTCGCGAACGCCCCCCAGAACAGGCGCAGGCCGTACGCGACCGTGAGGGCGGACCCCACCGCGACCGCGACGAGGACGGCCGTCGCCACCCAGCCGCCGTCGTCGTGCAGGACGGCGTCCAGCGCGGCCTCCTTGGCGACGTAGCCCGCGAACGGCGGCAGGCCGATCATCGACGCCGTCGCGAGCGCGCCGGCGACGGCGGTCACCGGCAGCGCCCGACCGACCCCGGACAGCCGGCGCAGGTCGCGGGTCCCGGTCGAGGCGTCGACCACCCCGACGACGAGGAACAGGGCGGCCTTGAACATTGCGTGCGCGCCCAGCATGGCGATGCCCGCGAGCGCGGTCGCCTGGGTGCCGTACCCGACGAGCAGGATGATGAGTCCGAGCTGGCTGACCGTGCCGAACGCGAGGACCAGCTTGAGGTCGTGCTGGCGCAGCGCGCGGTAGCCGCCGAGCAGGAGGGTCGCGCTGCCGAGCGTGAGGACGACGACGCGCCAGGCCGGCAGGTCGGCGTACGCGGGCGCGAAGCGGGCGACGAGGTAGACGCCGGCCTTCACCATCGCCGCCGCGTGCAGGTAGGCGCTGACCGGGGTCGGGGCGGCCATCGCCGCGGGCAGCCAGAAGTGGAACGGCACGAGCGCGGACTTCGTGATCGCGCCGACGAGCAGCAGGACGACGGCGACGGTCACGGCGGTGCCGGTCGGCGGGTCGGCGAGGATCTGCGACACCCGGTAGGTGCCGGCCTCGTGGCCGATGACGACGAGTCCGACGAGCATCACCAGGCCGCCGGCGGTGGTCAGCACGATGGCCTGCATGGCCGCCCGGCGGCTCGCCTTGCGGTCGGCGTAGTGACCGATGAGCAGGTAGGAGAAGACGGTCGTCAGCTCCCAGAACACGTAGAGCATGAGCAGGTCGTCGGCCAGGACGAGCCCGAGCATCGCGCCCGCGAACGCCACGAGGACGCCGCCGAAGCGGCCCAGCCCGCCGGCCGTCGCCGAGAAGTACGCCGCGGAGTACACGAGGACGAGTGCGCCCACGCCGCCGACCAGCAGGACCATGAGCCAGCCGAGGGTGTCCAGCCGGAACGCGAGGTCGAGGGAGAGTCCCGGCACCCACGCCACGACCTGGACCGGTCCGTCGGCGGCCATCACCGCGCGGGTCTGGGTCAGCGCCCAGGCCGCCGCCGACGCCGGCGCGAGCGCCAGCACGAGGTACGCCTTGCGCCCCAGCCACGCCACGAGGGCGGGCGCGGCGAGCGCCATGAGGAGATGAGCCGCGAGAAGAGTCAGCACGTCCGCTCCGTCCGGTCGGGGGCGGGTGGGCGATGGTCAGGGCCGACCGGTCACGGGGAGTCCCGAGGACGGCCGAGGTGATGGTGTCGGCATACCAGGTGCGGGCACGCGCCGCAGCGACGAACCTCTGCAGGCATGCGTCACGGTGGTGCCATCACCCTATCGAGCGTTGGTCGGCCCCTCGGGTCGCGGTCCGAGGGACGCCGGGTCGACCGGCAGCTCGACGTCGTCCAGCACGACGCCGCCGCCGACGCCGTGCAGCGCCCCGGCGATCGCCCGGACGAGCGTCCGGGCGCGGTCCCGCGACGCGCGGTGCGCCGGGGCCGCGTGCTCGCGCTCGAGGTCCTCGACGTCCGGCGGCTCCCACCGGACCCGGTAGGTCGTCGGGTTCGCCGTCAGGTCCGCCGTCCGGTCGGGGTCGGTCCCGTCCGGGGTGGTGCTGAGCGCCAGCGGGAGGACCTCCTCCTCGCCGACCTCGACGACGACGAGCCCGTCGTCCCCGAGGTGCGTCTCCAGGCCGTACCCGGTCGGCCGGGAGGGTGCCCCGAGCGCGGCGGCGTCGGCGGCCGCGACGCGCTCGAGCAGGCGTCGACGACGGCGCTCGCCGAGGTCGGCCGCGGGAGCCGGCAGCGGGGCGGGCTCGACGGCGGCCGGGGGCCGGGCGTCGACGGTCGGGTCCGGGGAGCCGGCGAGGCGCGTGGTCGGGCTGACCGCGCGCACGGCGGCGAGCGCCCACTCCGGCGCCAGCCGCGTCCCGGACCAGACGGTCAGGTCGACGGCCGCCGCCGGGTCCGGGACGAGGACCGCGCCGCCGTCGTCGTCCGCGAGGCGGAGCGCGCCGCCCAGCCGGCGGGCGACGTCGACGAGCCAGCGCAGCACCCGGTCCTCGTCGCGGACCGGCATCGCGGCGCCGAGCACGCGCTTGAGCCCGTCCCGGTCGCCGCCCGGGTACGCCGGCTCGCCCCGCTCGCGGGGCACGCGCACGACGAACGCGGCGACGGCGCCGGCGGGGAGCCCGAGGCGGGCGGCGTCGTCGTCGGTGAGGGCGAACGGGCCCTCCATGGACGAGTGCCTCGACAGGCGGAGGACGTCGACGCCGGGAGCCGATGTCCGGGCCATCCCGGACGCCCGGGACGTCCGGCCGCGGGTGGTGGGGTCGGGCTCGGGCGAAGGCTGCCGGCTCACGCCGGCGAACCGGCTGCGGGCGAACGACTCGAGCTGCTCGGGCGTGGCGCCGTCCGGCAGCGCGAGCAGGTGCCGGCCGGCCAGGCGCGGGTCGTCCGGCGTGAGGCGCGGCGGCCGCTCCATGGTCAGACGGCGGTCCGGTGGAAGTTCTGCCAGGAGCGGGACGGCGTCGGGCCGCGCTGGCCCTGGTAGCGCGAGCCGTACTGCGCCGACCCGTAGGGGAACTCCGACGGCGACGACAGCCCGAAGAAGCAGAGCTGGCCGATCTTCATGCCGGGCCACAGGGTGATCGGCAGGGTCGCGACGTTGGACAGCTCGAGGGTCACGTGGCCCGTGAAGCCGGGGTCGATGAAGCCCGCGGTCGAGTGGGTGAGCAGCCCGAGCCGCCCGAGCGACGACTTGCCCTCGAGGCGCGCCGCGACGTCGTCGGGCAGCGTGACGGCCTCGTAGGTGGAGCCGAGGACGAACTCGCCGGGGTGCAGCATGAACGCCTCGCCCGGGTCGACCTCGACGAGCCGGGTGAGGTCCGGCTGGTCCTGCGACGGGTCGATGACCGGGTACTTGTGGTTGTCGAACAGCCGGAAGTACTTGTCCAGCCGGACATCGATGCTCGACGGCTGGATCATGGCGGGCTCGTAGGGGTCGAGCACGACCCGTCCCCCGTCGAGCTGGGCACGGATGTCACGGTCGGAGAGCAGCACGGCGCCACGGTAGTCGGCGCGGTCGGACGGCATCGGGGGTGTCCGCGGGCGACCCGACGGTTGGGTATGCTCTGTCCCGCGCGTCCGCCCCGGCAGGCGCTGCGCGGGTGTAGTTCAGTGGCAGAACTTCAGCTTCCCAAGCTGATAGCGCGGGTTCGATTCCCGTCACCCGCTCCCAGCATCACCGCAGGTCAGAACCGGTGTCCGGTCCCTGCGACAGCCCCTCGGGACGAGCGATCCCGGCGTCGTGCCCGCTGCGTGCCCGTTCTGCTGCACCAGGCCGTCGAGGGCGTGCGCCACGGCGCGGTCCCGGGTCGAGCTCGTGTGCAGGTAGATGAGCGCTGCGCGGGCGCTGGCGTGCCCCATTCGAGCCATCAGGTCGGGCAGTGTGGCGCCGGCCTGAGCGGTGAGCGTGTTACCCGTGTGCCGCAGATCGTGGAAGTGCACGCCCTCGATGCCGGCCTTGGACAGGGCCGCCCGCCAGATCGCTTGGAAGTTGCTGCGCCGAAGCATGCCGCCCCGCTTCCCGACGAACACGTAGGCGCCGGCTCCCTCTCCCGTGTACCGCCGCAGATGCTCGATGACGTCGGGCAGGATCACCGCCGGCACCGCCACCACGCGCCGCCCGGCCGCCGTCTTCGGTGGTCCGACGACGAAGGTACCGTCCGCGAGCTCGACGGTCCGCGTGCCGCTGGCTGCGGTCCTGGCCGCCTGATTCGAGACGTGCGCATACGACGCGGTGCGGTCGACGACGTGCACATCACCTACGGCAGCGACGGGTTGCCGATCGGTGCCGGCGACGTGATCCAGACCCGCCGCAACCACGCCGAGCTGGGCGTGGCGAACCGGCAGACCTGGACCGTCCAGCAGGTCACCCCCGACGGCGGGGTCTGGGCGATCCAGGCGGCGCGGGACCGGAAGCCACCACCGACGCTCCGTCAGGCTCCCGGCCGCGTACGTCGCCGAGCACACCCACCTGGCGTACGCCACGACCGCCTACGGCGCCCAGGGCACGACCACACCCGCCGCGCACACCCTCCTCGGTGACGGACTCGACGCGGCCGGGCTCTACGTCGCCATGACCCGCGGACGGCACCGCAACACCTTGCACCTCGTCGCCGCAGACCTGGACGACGCCCGCGAGCAGTTCACCGCCGCGCTCCAACGTGACCGCGCCGACCGCGGGCTCGACGCACGCAACCCTCGCCGCACAGGACGCGGTCAGCGGCCTGGTCCCCGACGGCCCGATCGCCTTCGTGAACGCCGAACACGACCGGCTCCGCGAGTCGATCGAAGCCGCCGAGCACGAGGCGGCCGGGTGGGAGCACGCCCTGGGCGCGCTCACCCGGCAGAACGCCGAGCACCGCGCCGAGCGCGACCAACAAGCCGACGTCGTCGCCGCCGCCGACGCGCACCTGGTGGACGTGCGGGCCGAGGTCGGCGCACCGCTGATCGAGCTGGCCACCGCCGACGGCGCCGCCTACCTGACCGCGCAGGAGCGGATGTGGCACGCCAACCGCGCACTGAGCACCACGGGCCGGTTCGGGAGGCGGCCGGCCGCCCGCACCGCCCGCGAAGCCACAGAGCTGCACGGCGCCATGAAGGACGCGGTGCACCAGCGCTGGGGTGGCGTCCCGGCCACGACGACCCACCTCCCGTTCTGGGCCGAGGCCGTGGCCGGGCAGCGGGTCCGACGCCGACCCGCGGGTGCTCGAGGCGCGACAGGACGCCGAGCGCGCCCATCTCGAGCAGCAGGAGCTCATGGCTGACCACGCGGCCGCCCGGTCGGCCCTGCGACACGACGTCGGCGGCGGACACCTGCCCAGCAGTCTCGAGGCACGCGCCACCGAGCTGCGTGCTCACGCCCGTCAAGCACGCCACACTCTCGCCGAGATCGAGGCCCTCCCTGTCGCCGAGGCCGCACAGCTCATCCGAGACAACTCGGCGCGCGCCACAGCAGAGGCGGTCGCCGAGGCCACGTGGCAGACACGAGCGGCCGAAGCCACCCGCTGGCACTCGCCGTCCCCGGTGCCCCCGCCCGGCCCTGAGCGCGGCTTCGGGCCGAGCCTGTAGCCGGCCACAACCCAGGCCCGCTCGCCCGGTTGAGATGCGCACCCGCTCGCACACGGCGAGGTCGGGATCTAGGCGCCGTCGCCGTACGTGCCGCCGTCCGGCTGGGGCGTCGCTGCGGCGATGGGGTCGTTGACCGTGGGGTCGCCCACCGCGAACTGCGTCATCATGTCGTGGTCCTCGTGCGGCAGGTTGTGGCAGTGCACCATGTACCGCCCGCCGGCATTGCCGCCGCTGGTGCCGCCTCCCTTGTTCAGGGTGAACTTCATCAGCACCTTCACGGTCTCGCCCGCCCCGAGGTAGACGACGTCCTTGGGGCCCCTCTCCCAGGGGTGCGGGGGCGCCCCGTTCCGGCTGACGATCTGGAAGTCGATGAGGTGGATGTGTAGCGGGTGGAACCAGCCGCCGCTGTTGTTCTCGATCGTCCAGAGGCCAACTTCGTCCGGCTTGGGGTTGGTGAGCAGGCTGGTGAACCCGCTGGCTTCGATGTCGTGCCAGGTCTTGCCGTTGATCACGAACTGGCCCTTGGTGCGCTCGAGCCGCATGAAGGCGCGGTTCGTCGCCATGGCCGGGGTCAGGCTCATCGCCTCGCTGCCGACCAGGGTCGTCGGGACGGTGGTGGGCGTCCAGCTGCCTGCCTCGTCTGCCGGCAGGGTAGCGGGATCGGTGACCACGAACCGCATGACCTTGTTCGTGTGGTCGTAGTCGATGTTGTTGGGGTTCGACAGGTTGACCATGTCGATGGTGGTGCCGATGGGGTACTTGCTGAAATCGATGAGGATCTCGTAGCGTTCCGCGCCGGCGTGCCGGTAAGACGTGACGGGCTGCGTGGTGGGCATGAGGCCGCCGTCGGTCGCCACGATGTTCAGCGGCGCGCCGTTGCTGAGCTTGAACCGGTACGAGCGCGAGATCGACGCGTTCAGGACGCGGAAGCGGTAGATCTTCGGCTTCACCTTCAGCACGGGCCACGGCTGCCCGTTGACCAGGACGATATCGCCCCATAGGCCGGAGTGGCTGTTGTCGTGGTAAGCGAGCGCGCCGTTCGCGGAGAACATTGCGTCCGAGACGGTCATCGCTACGTCGTAGCTGCCCTGCGGGAGCAGGGCGCGCTCGGCGTCGTCGCTCAGGTGGTACTGGGCAGCCAGGCCCGAGTAGGCATTCTGCGCGGTCGTCATGACATTGTGGTCGTGGTACCAGAGCGTCCGTGCAGGCTGCCAGTTCGGGTACAGGTAGTCCTTGTACTCCCCCGGCTCGGTCACGTCGTTGGCGTAGCCGTCGTACTGCGGCAGCGACGCGGAGCCGTGCAGGTGGGTCGAGGTGTTGAACGGCTGACCGCTGAGCGGGTTGCCGGTCGTCGGGAGCTGGTTGCGCACGCGGAGCTTGGCGCGGGTGCCCTGGGGCACCTTGACGATGGGCCCGGGGACGCTGCCGTTGTAGCCGTACACCGGTGTCGAGAGGCCCGGCAGGATGGTCGCCACGGACTGGCGCTCCGTGACGGTGAACAGCCGGTACGGCCCGTTCGCGTCCTGCAGGGTGGTGTACGGCAGCACCGGCGAGTGCGCGAACGCCGCGGTGTACGGCTTCGGCATGTTCCTGGCCGCCAGGGTGCTGACGGACGCCGCCTGCACGCCAGATCTCCCGAAGGGGGTCGTCAGGCCGGCGATGCCGAGCACACTCAGCGCGCCAAGGCCGAGTACCTCGCGGCGGCTCACGTTCATGGGGACTCCCGTCGTCGTGCGCATCGGGCAGCCGGATCTGGCGCCGCACCAAGCGTGTGCGCGCGGCGTCAGCCGTGACGCGTGAGGGGCGCAACCTGGCACATGTGTGCCAGGACGGTCGCGCCGTGTTGCGAACCCGTCCGGCCGCAGCTTCGGTGAGAACCGAGGCTGTCGGCTCAGGCACGACGGTTGTCCACGGCCGGACGAGCGCGGTGCCGGGGAGCCAGACGAAGGGGCGCCGTGCACACGACCGCGGTGTGCCCCACAGTGACGGGATCGGTTCGACGACCGCACTGGGCAGGGGAAATCATGCAGGCTGCGTCGCCCGCGGACGACGACGACTTGGAGGTCGTGGTGCTGTTCACCGATGTCGATGTACGCCAGCGCGTGCGGGCCGGCCTGGCACGTCACGACTACCGGGTCGCGCAGCCTGAACGGCTCGTCGAATGGGTGCAGTCCCGGCGCCCCCGCGTGCTGGTCGTGACCGGCGACGACACGCAGGCCGATCGAGCTCGGGTGGCCGTGACCCGCGCGGCCCCGGAGGCGGCGTTGGTCGTGCTCACCGACCAGCCCACCCCGGCGCGGTACCGCGAGCTGCTGAGGACTTGTACTGCGGTGTTGCCTGTCTCCGCGACGCACGAGGACGTCGCGGTAGCAGTCGCCGGCGCGTGGCGCGAGCTCTCGTGCCTGCCCATCTCAGCTGTCCGTAGCCTCGCCGAGAAGGACTCCGGTCCTCCCAGCAGCCCACGGGTCGCCATCCCCCCGCGGGACGTCGCCTGGCTGCGCGCGCTGGCCGACGGCGCGACAGTCGCGGGCGTCGCGCGCTCCGCCGGCTACTCCCCGCGCGAGATGTACCGCCTGCTCGGGGCGCTGTACGCGCGTCTGGGAACGACGAACCGCACTGAAGCCCTGCTCTGCGCCGACCGCCTCGGCCTGCTCGCGCCCGCGTTGGGAAACAACGGTGAGCTAGTGGTCGGCCCCGTGACGGCCGGCAGTGCTGCCCCGACGCCGCTTCCGACCGGAGCAGCAGCCGCCGGGCGGTCGGGACCGCAGGCTCGCGCGCCGCAGCGTGGGCGGGGCGGGCGACCGTGACCAGCAGTGCAGCCGGGTCGCTGGTCAGCACCGGGTGGCTCGCCGCCCACTCGGGTGACCCCGAGGTCGTCGTCCTTGAGGTGGACGTCGAGCCGGCCCGGTACTACGACGGCCATGTGCCGGGAGCCTCGCCTCTGGACTGGCTTGACGACCTGCACGCGCCGGTGCGGCGCGGATTCGCCGACCCGATCGACCTGGCGAGCGTGCTCGGCCGGGTCGGAATCGCGCGAGACACGCACGTGGTGCTGCTCGGCGATGCCCACAACACCTACGCCGCGAGCGCTTACTGGCTGCTCCATCACCACGGTCATCGGTCGCTCAGCCTGGTGGACGGCGGTCGGCGGGCATGGGAGGTCGAGGGACGGGCGCTCAGCGAGGACATCCCGGAGCGAGAGCCCGTCACCTACCCTGTGTTGACGCCGGACCCGACGGTTCGCGCGACCCGTGACGACATCCTTGGGCGCTTCGTGGGCGCACCGCCGGGCACCGCGCTTCTCGACTGCCGGACCCAGGTCGAGTACGAGGGGCACGGCGCACGCGGCGTCGACCTTCCGGTCGAACGGCATCGCGTGCCGGGCCACGTGCCGGGGGCCCGGCACCTGGACTCCTTCGATGTGCTGGACAGCGAGACGCACCGGTTCCTGCCCCCTGAGATTCTCCAGGACTTGTTCCGTGATCGCGGGGTCGTCCCCGGCGTGGAGGTCGCGCTCTACTGCCGGCTCGCGGAGCGCAGCTCGCTGCTGTGGTTCGCCCTGCACGAGATCCTCGGACACCGCCCGACTCGGAACTACGACGGCGGCTGGGCGGAGTACGGCAGCCTCGTCGACGCGCCGGTGGAGCGTTAGGTGCGCTCGGTCCGGCGTGGGCCCGGCAGATACCCCCGGTTCGCGCGGGCGGCCCTAGGACCGGCGCCCGGCCCGGACCGGCGGCAGCACCAGCTGGAGGCCCGGTCAGGGTGGGGCATGGCGGCGGTGATCCTTCGAGGCGCTCCGGGGCGCGAGCCCGAGCATGCGCAGCTGCTCGACCCCACGATCCACGCCACGCGGCCCTACCCGCTGCAGGAGGTACCGGACCACCGCCGCACGACGCGACCGGGGCGGACGCGCTGGTGCGTCGTTCAGCGCAGCCGCTTGCGGCGGTACATGTCAGCGTCAGCGTCATGCCACGCCTGGTCGAGGTTGCCGGTCGGCTTGCGCACGCCGGACCCGACCGCTGCGCTGATACCAGCTGCATCGAGCCGACAACGGACTCGTTCCGCCTCCGCGTGTCCTCCGTCCAAGTCGGTCTCGACTGCGAGCAGGGCGAACTCGTCCCCGCCGAGTCGGGCGACGTAATCCGACGTGCGCGCGGAATCCGCCAAGACGTTGGCGCACTCTCGCAGCAGGTTGTCCCCGGCGGCGTGACCGGCGCTGTCATTAACCGCCTTGAGTCCGTTCAGATCGAGGACGAGCACGCAGGCCGGGTGTCCGTAGCGGAGGCATCGAGCTTCCTCGGCCGCCACGACCTGCTTCCACCCGCGTCGATTCCCCAGCCCGGTCAGTGTGTCGGTGGTGGCATCGGACTCGGCGCGCTCGGCTCGACGATTGAGCCGTTCGTTGCTCAGTTCTAGGTGCAGCATGGTCGACAAGAGGCGAGCTTGAAGGCGAATCAAGCCCTCAGCGTCGCGAAGTGTTTCCGGCTGCGGCTCGGGATCGAATGCGCAAAGGGTTCCGAAAATCCCACCGTCTGGCTGGACCAGCGGGAAGCCGACGTAGGCCTCGATCGGGGCTTGTTCGCGATTCGGTGCTGAGAAAAAAGCAGGGAAATCTGCAACCCGCGGGGCGATATGGGGTCCGTCACCGGCGACCATAGCGGCGCACAATGATCCCTCCCAACTCAGAACCATGCCCGGCGAGACGCCGTAACCCAGCGGGGCATCTCTCGAGTGCAGAACGACCTGGTGCTCGCCGACCAAGCGCGTGACGAGCCACAAGCGCAGCCCAAGCCGGCCCTGCAGGTCGTGCAGCACTTCTCGAGCAGCAGCGGCGAAGTCGACGAACGGCGCCACGGAGAACGGCATGGCCATCTCGCCGCGAGCGTCGTCGCTGTCCTCCGACACCAGTGCCTCAACTCTTCCTCGAACTACCTTCATGACCTCCCACAACGTAGCCGTCGGCGCCGTAGATGTCGCGGCAGGACCCCACCGACCTATGCACAACTTTCGGGTAGGTTGCAGCTTGCGTAAGCGGTGGCGTCGTAACTACCGTCGCGTCGTTTGCGCCCAGGGCGTGACCCCTGATCTTGGACACGCTTGATTTAGCAACTGCTGGGGAAGCGAGATGATCCAGCCCATGGCTCGCAAGAGCTACTCCGATGAGTTCCGTTCGGCAGGCCGTCGACCTGTACGAGTCCACCCCGGGCGCCACGTTCCAGGGCATCGCGGCCGATCTTGGGTAGCCCGCCACACGCTGGCCGACTGGGTTCGGACGTTGGGCACGGGCACGACGACCGCCGCGGTCACCCACCCGTCCACCGGCGCGTTGGCGTCGGGCAGAGCCGAGCCGCATGCGGTCCGGGTGGCCCGGCTCGAGGCTCGGGTTGCCGAGCTCGAGGCCGACAAGCGCAGGCGGCCACTAGCGGGCGCCAGGCTTGTGACGCTGCGTATGCCTCGGCGTCGCGGCTGCTTGCCATCCGCGACCATTGGCGCTCAGCCGGGTCGATAAGCGTCTCGCCTGTGGTCGATGCGGAGAACGACGACTTCGCGCTCAGCCTCATCGATTCGGTACAAAACCCGGTAAGTGCCGCGCCGGGCTGAGTAGATGCCAGCGAGGTCCCCGCGCAGGGGCTTGCCCACGCGATGGGGGTTTTCGACTAGCGCGCCGGTGAGGAACTCGATGACCGCGGTCGCGACGGCCTCAGGCAACGCGGACCGAACGGCCCGGACGGCAGGCGGGGTCAGGATTAGCTCATACGGGGAGTGGCTCACGGCCGAAGGGCGCGCACACTTCCGACTCCGCGCACGACGTCACCGGCTGCATACGCCGTATCGGCTTCGCGGATGTCGGCCAAGGCCTGCGGGTCGCTCAGGACCGCAAGCGTCTCCTCGAGCTCGGCGAGGTCGTCCGGGCTGATGATGACGGCGACCGGGCGTCCGTTGCGCGTGACGGTGACTCGCTCGTGCTCGTGCTCGACGCGGTCGATGACGTCACTGAAGTGGTTGCGTACGTCCCGAAGCGGCTCAACGGTCATGTACATAATTGTGGCGCTAGGAGGCCGCCTGGACAAGCGTTACCGCCAACCGCCTGGGGCAAGTCCGACATCGACGCCGGCCGCACGCCGACCCTCGTGCCGTCGACCGTCCCGACGGTGACGATCCGGCCCACGCCGGGGCACCGGCGTCTCGGCCGGCGTACTCGGGCGTCCGATGACCTCGAGCTGCTCAGGCGGCCACTCGGTCGGGGACAGTCGGGGCCCAGGTCTGGTCCCAAACCCGCGCAATCAGCGCCTAGTGGCGTGCCATAACGTGCCGCGGCGGCCTTGGCTGCGGTCTGCTCGCGGGCGCCGTCCACCGGCGTGGTGGTCGTCGTGGTGGTCATCGGTGTTCCTCTCGTGGTTGCAGGCCTGCCTGGCCGGCGGGGTTGGAGTCGACGCCGAACAGGGCGTCGTAGTCCCGCAGCGCCCGGATCGCCACGACGTGCCCGTCGGGGTGTGCGCGGGTGGTGCGGGCCAGGGTGCGGCGGTGTTCGGCCAGGTCGGCCCGTAGCGCCCGGGCCGGCTCCTTGTGGGCGGAGCCCCGACCGTGACCTCCCGTCCCCAGCAGCGGTCGTGGTCGGCCACGACCTGACCGTCGCAGGTCGCGACCACGCGGGATGGGGGTGGCCAGCACGTCGACGAACCGGCCGATCGCCCGGGGGTCGACGCTGTAGTCGTTCGACGCGATCCGCACGTAGTAGTCGCGTCCCAGCCGCACCCGGTGCGTCAGCCCCGTCGCCGGCGCCACCGGCGGCAGCGGCACCATCGCGGCCCGGTCGGCGTCGAAGACGTCGACCGGGCGGGCCCGGATTACCCGCATCCGGCGCACGTTGGCCCGCCCGGTCAGCCAGCCGTTCCAACTGGGCGTCGAAGTCGTGCGGGGAGCAGAACGTGCGCCCGGGCAGGAACGAGGTCTCGAAGTAGCCGTTGCGCCGTCGGCGGTTGCGGCCGTGAAGGCGTGCTCTGGTTCGTCGTCGCGATGCCAGCTTTCGGTGCACTGGGTCATACGCAGCCGGCGGGCCGTGGTCGCACAGGGCGGGCACTTGGCGTCCCGGGTGGAGCCGCACCGAATCGCGACCACGGTGGTCTGGCCGGTGGCACGGTCGGTGACCCGCCGCATCCGCGGCCGGACGCAGACCAGCTGCTTGACCGCCAGCGCCCGGGTCACGCTCTGACTGAGGTGCGCTCCGTGCACCATCAGAGAACCGCTTTGTCTTCGGCTCATCAGGCGACCGCTAGAGCTCGAAGCGGTACCCAACGCCGGGGTCGGTGAGCAGGTGACGCGGCTGCGACGGCCGCTCCTCGAGCTTGCGGCGCAGCTGGGCGATGTAGACGCGCAGGTAGTTCGTCTCGTCGAAGTACTGCGGTCCCCACACCTCGCGCAGGATCGACGCGCTGCGTGACCAGGCTTCCCGGCGAGCGGACGAGCATGTCCAGCAGGTTCCACTCCGTCGGGGTCAGGTGGACGAGCACGCCGACCGCGCTCCACCCGACGCGCCTTGACGGTCGATGACGAGGTCGCCTGCTCGCAGGACTGCGGTGGCGGTGCCGGGACGCGCCCGCCGCAGGGCCGCGCGCAGCCGCGCGAGCAGCTCGCTCATGTCGAACGGCTTGGTCACGTAGTCGTCGGCGCCCGCGTCCAGCGCCGGCGACCTTCGCGTCCTGCCCGTCCCGCGCCGACAGCACGAGGATCGGCACGGCCGAGGTCGTCCGGACGGCGCGCACGACGTCGATCCCGTCGATGTCCGGCAGCCCGAGGTCCACGAGCATCACCTCGGCCTCCGCCCGACCGGGCGCGCTCGATGGCGTCCGCTCCGACGCCGACGGCGTTCACCGCGGTACCCGTGAGCACCCAGCGTCACGGTCAGCGTCCGGACGAGGGCGGTGTCGTCCTCGACCAGCAGCAGCTCGGTCATCGGCCGGCCACCGGCAGCGTGACGGTCATCGTCAGCCCACCGCCGGGCGTGGTGGACGGCGACGACTCGCGCGCCCATGGCCTCGGTGAAACCGTGGACGATGGCCAGGCCGAGCCCGACGTGCGGGCCCGGCCCTCGGTCGTCGAGCTGGCTCGGAACGCCTGAACATCTCGGTACGCCTCTCCGCTGGGATGCCAGGACCGTGGTCGATGACGTGCAGCCGCGCGACCGGGTGACCGTCGCCGCCCGTCGTCTCACGCCAGGGCCGGCGACCTCGGCGCGGATCTCGACCTTGCGCCCCGCGGCGAGAACCGCACGGCGTTCTCCACGAGGTTCTCCACCACCCGCTCCAGCAGCACCGCGTCGGCGAGGACGGGGGCAGTCCTTCGTCGACGTCGATGTCGACGTCCTGACGACGATCGCGCAGCACCGCTCGGCCGACCACCTCGTCGAGCGCCACCGGGGCCAGCCGCACGGTGACGGCGTCCGCCCGCAGGCGGGTCACGTCCAAGAGGTTCGTCACCAGGCTCGTCAGCCGGTCGCTGGACTCCTCGATCGAGCCCGAGCAGCTCGTCCACGCTGTTCCGCTGACCAGGCGACGTCCGGCTGGCGCAGGGCACCGACGGCGGCCTTGATGCTCGCCAGCGGCGTGCGCAGGTCGTGCCCGACGGCGGCGAGCAGAGCGGAGCGTACGCGGTCGGCGGCGGCGAGCTCGCGCGCGACGTGCGGCCTGCTCGGCCAGCTGGCGCTGGTGAGCGGCCCGGTCGCGCGCCGCCAGCTCGACGGTCGCGCTGACGATGCCGGCGACGACGCCGAACACCACGAGCTCGACGATCGCGTCCTGGCCGTGCACGCCGAGCGTGTGCAGGGCGGCGGCGAAGAACCACGCCACGCAGCCCGAAGGCCGCGACCGGCCGCCAGCACCCCGGGGACGAGGCCGCCCACCGCCGCGACCACCACGACCACCAGCAGGTAGAGCACGTGCAGGCCGCCGGACTCCAGGTGGTGGTCGCCGCGGACCAGGAGCAGCCGTGACGGCCGGCAGCAGCACGAGCACTAGTGGCGAGCCCGAGCAGCCGGCGCGGCCGGCCCACGGCGCGTCCGCACCGGCGTCCGGGGCGAGCCGGTCACCGAGGCATCCACCGCGTCAGCCTGGCACGGCGCCAGGGTCGACCGGAGCGACCGAGTCGCGCGGGAGTGTCGCGTCAGGATTCGTGTCAGGCATGCGGCTGAAGCATTGCATCAAGCGCTGCGACGCCCTTGCCGGACCGAGCGCGAAGGTCCGGCCGTGGGGCGCGAGGATTCCATCAAGATCTGCCCGTCTCCTTGCGCACGGGCCGCCGAGCGACTATTAGCGAGGCTCCGCAGCGTATGCCGAGCGAACCCGGTCCGCTCGACGCCCTGACCAGCGAGTTACCGACCGGGCGGATCACCGCCCGTGCAACGTGGCTGGATCAGCGTAAAACACCCAGCCGGCGCCATGCCCGCGGACCGTTTGACGACGAATTGATGCCCGACTCGCACTGTGTGTCCCAGGACGCCAGCGTCCCGGAGCAGAGAACAGATCGGAGCGCCACCATGGACGTCAATCGCCGCGAGGCCCTGACCATCGGCGCGCTCGGCGTGCTCGGAGTCGCGGGGCTCTCGCTGCCCTTCGGCGGGTCGGTCGAGGCCAAGGCCGCCAGCACGCTCGCCGCCCGCAACTTCCCCGTCCCCTATCGCCGCCATCCTTCACGCGCCCGACGATGCTCGGGTCGTCGGTGCACCTGGACAGGAACGGGCAGCCGTACCGCCTGTTCGAGGTCACGCGAGACCGCGAGCACCGGCGAACGATCGTGCCCGGGCCTGTCCACCCCGGTGTACGCCTACGACGGCAAGGTGCCCGGGCCCGGTCGTCAAGGTCGCGACAGGGCGAACGCGTCAAGCTGCGGGTGCGCAACCACCTGCCGGAGCTGCACCCCCAGTTCGGGCACCCGTTCAACACCTCGACCCATCTGCACGGCTCCGCGTCCCTGCCGCAGTTCGACGGGTACGCCAACGACGTCACCCACCCCGGGGACTACAAGGACTACTGGTACCCGAACTGGCAGCCGGCTCGCACGCTCTGGTACCACGACCACAACGTCATGACGACGGCGCAGAACGCCTACTCCGGCCTCGCTGCGCAGTACCACCTCACCGACCCGGCGGAGCAGGCGCTCCTGCCGCAGGGCCACTTCGACGTCCCGGTCACGATCAGCGACGCGATGTTCGCCGCGAACGGCTCGCTCGCCTACAACGACAACAGCCACTCCGGCCTGTGGGGCGACGTCGTCCTCGTGAACGGGAAGCCGTGGCCGACCATGAAGGTCAAGCCGGCGATCTACCGGTTCCGCGTGCTCAACGCCTCCATCGCCCGCTCCTTCCGGTTACGGCTGAGCAACGGCGCGCCGCTGCACATGGTCGCCACCGACGGCGGGCTCATGCCCAGGACCCAGCCGGTGGTCGAGTACAAGCACGCCGGCGCCGAGCGCTACGAGTTCCTCGTCGACTTCCGCCGGTACGTGCCGGGTACCCAGATCAACCTCACCAACCTCTCCAACGCCAACAACGTCGACTACGACCACACCAACAAGGTCATGCGGTTCGAGGTCGTCGCCGACTCCCCGGACAACGCCGGACGACAAGCGGCTCACCGCCATCCCGGACCTGCTGGTCAGCAGCGAGGCCATGAGCCTGACCACCGCCCAGGCGACGAACCGGACCACCATCCGCCTCGAGCGGTCCGACGTCACCAACGAGTTCCGGATCAACGGCAAGACCTGGCTCGACGTCGAGAACAGCGAGTTCACGAGCGTGCTCGGCCAACCCCCGGCCGGACGAGGTCGGCCTGTGGACGATCGAGAACCGCAGCGGCGGGTGGTTCCACCCGCTGCACATCCACCTCGTCGACTTCAAGGTCGTCACCCGCAACGGCCGGCCCAGCGCCGCCTGGGAGCAGGGCCCCAAGGATGTCGTCTACATCGGCGAGAACGAGACGGTCCAGCTGCTCATGAAGTTCACCCTCAACCCTGGCGGCGGTACCGACGGGCGGCAACGCCGGCGGCCGCTACATGATCCACTGCCACAACCTGCCGCACGAGGACCACGACATGATGCAGCAGTTCGCGGTCGGCGACCCCACGGTCAACGACCCGATCACCTCGGCGCCGTGCAAGCCCGACAACGGCGAGTACGACGACGGCCCCGACGCCTGAGCGGTGACGGCTCCCGTGCCCCGTCGCGCCGGCTCCTGACCCTCGCCGCCGCGGTGGTCGGGGCGGTCCTCCTCTCCGGGGGACCGCCCTGGAGCCGCTGACGGTCTCCTCGGCCAGCATGGAGCCCACGCTGCAGGTCGGCAGCACCGTCGCTCGTCGACAAGCTCACGCCGCGGTGGCGCGACGTCGTCGCCGGGGACGTCGTGGTGTTCTGCGAGCCCCGAGGACGGCGACGACTCGGTCAAGCGCGTCGTGGCCGTCGCCGGCCAGACGGTCGCTCTGCGCGACGCCGTCCTGCACGTGGACGGCGTCGCGGTCGACGAGCCCCAGGTCGACCTCAGCCGGATCGACGGCACCTGGTTCGGCCCGGTGACGGTCCCCGCGGACCGCGTCTTCGTCCTCGGGCGACTCGCGCGGGGTCTCGATCGACTCCCGCACCTACGGCTCCGTCTCGCTCGACGACGTCGAGGGCCGCGTGATAGCGACTCGCTCTAGCTAACCAGCTAGGTAGTGGCACACGGGCAACCCGACAACACGCTCACCAGCACCTCCTTGGCTCGCGACTCGTCAATCCACCCGGCGGCGCATGAAGTTGATGCGCCCTGTCTGCTGGGAAGAAGACGCCCGACACGCTAGCACGATAGTCGTGGGTGGGAGCTGGAGGAATCGCCAAGGGATCCGACCGTCAGGCCGGCCGCCGCACCGAAACGTGACTCCTTTCAACCAGAGCGCCTCTCGATGCACGTGATTGGACCGCAGGTAGCGGAACCACGCATGAACTCGCTCAAGTTGCTGGTTGGTAGAGATCGAACAAGCGTTTGGGTGTCGCGCAAGGAGGCGGGGCCCGACCAACGTCCGCCGACCGCCACAACGCCGCATGGGCGCGTCATCCGCCGAGCCGCACAACCCATCGCTACTGGGCAAACTCTTTCTGCACGCCGGTGCAACCGAGTCCTCAGTTCATGCGCGGTCACGCCTTCAGTGGCCCCGGGCCGTGAACGTGCCGCAAGTGGATCATCGATAGCGCGCCGTCCACGGCCCGTCAGGTCGACGACCAACCCGGCTCGCGTGCCGCGGTCGATGAGGCCGCTCAGCTCCTCTCGGACGGCACCGACGCCGTACAGGTCGAGCTCACCCCTGACGTGGACCACCGGCACCCCGAGCTGAGTGAACGTTGTGACGGTCGTGTCCATGGTGGCCTCACTTCTGACGCTGGACCGCGGCGCAAATGCGGCGGGCTGAAAGCGATCTGCTCGGCAGGCGTCGTTGCCCGACGAGTCAGCTGGCCATCAGCGCCGGGCGTCAAACCGGCGCAAACAGCCCCCGCCGAGGCTCGGTGGTGGTGGCTCCAGGTCGGACAGGCGCGCGCGGGCCCGGACCCCGTTGCATCGACACCGGGGAGGCGATCTGCTGTCCCCCGTCACCAGATCTGACCCTCGCCAGGAGCCCGCAAGAGGACAGTCCTCAGGCGTCACGCACGGATGCTGGGAAATCGTTGGCAATTCATAGGACCGGACTGGCCCATAGGTAGTACGACCCATGCGCGCACCGGTACTACGACCTCCGGAGGATACCGGTTCCTACCGCACCGCTGCTGGATTCCGTCGGGCAGTGAGGATGCGATGCGTGCTGATGTCGCTGTTGACGTCCTTTTCACGCCCGGGGCATTCCCTTCAGCGCTGGGCCCGCTCGAGGGCCCGATGTTCCGATCTAGGAGTGCCCCCATGCGACACAGCCCTTCAGTGGCGTTCATCGCCGCCTGCGCGCTCACCTTGAGCGCCGCGCCGGCGTTCGCGGCGGAGCCACTGCTCGTCACCACGGTCAACGACCCGCCCGTCGCGCCGCACGCGCTGACGGCCTTCCCGGCGCGTGACTTCCTCTCCGCGGACGCCCAGACGCCCGGTGACACGGTGGTCTTCGAGGTCACGCACTCGCCCGCGCGCGGCGGGGCCACCGTGGCCAGCCAGCCGTTCGTGGTAGGTGACGACGGGCTGGCGGAGGTGAACCACCCGGGCGGCACCTGCTGGGACGTGGTGACACCGAACATCGTCGCTGGGGACACCGTGCGGGTCGTCGTGGTCGACTCCCCTGATACCGACGGCGACGGCGTCGGTGACCGCAACGGCCAGGCCGACGTGACCCACGTGGCCGACATCGTCGCCGGTCGCCCGGTCGGCAGCGCCCCGGGGACGATCACGCTCCAGGGCACCGCTGTCTCCACGGACGGGACGCAGTTCTCCCTGGACCAGATCGACGCCCGGCTGGTGGCGCCCGGCAAGACGTTCGCGAAGAGCAACCGGCGCGACATCCGGGCGCCCGGTGCCCGCGGTGCGACCTTCGCCTACGACGAGCCCGGTTCGACCACCAACTTCGGCTGGACAGCCACGTGGACCGGGCTGACCGACGCCGACGTCCAGCTCGCCCTCGGCGCCGAGGCCATGGGCGCCTGGGCCGGCCGCGACCCTGCCGCGGGCACCGAGGGCACCATCTACGAGACTGGCGCCGGCGTGGCCGCCGGACCGCAGTCCCCGTGCACGGCCCCGAAGGAGAAGCTGCCGCCGCTGCCCGGCCAGGACGCCGAGGCGCCGTCGGCGCCCGGCGGCCCGACCGCCGCGGTGTCGGACCTCAACACGATCACGGTCACCTGGGACGCCGCGACGGACAACGTCGGGGTCACGAACTACGGCGTCTACCGCAACGGCGTGCCGATCTTCACCGTGCAGAACACCGACGCATCTGCGCCGGCCCCGACGAGCTTCGTGGATCGCAACGTCCCCCCCGGCCACTACACGTACACGGTCGACGCCGCGGACGCGCTGGACAACCGTTCGGCGGAGTCCGCGACGGCTGAGGCCGACGCCGCGCCGCGCCCGGCTCCCGCCGTGGCGGTGGGCAATCCCCCGACGCACCCGTTCACGATCTTCCCCTCGCGGGACATGATCGACGTCGAGGGCCTGACCCTGGACCAGACGGCCCGCGTGGAGGTGATCCGGGACGGCAGGGTGGTCAGCGACGCCACCGGCCTGATCCCGGACGAGACCGGCATGGTGGAGATCAACCACGTCGGGATGTACTGCTGGTCCGGGACCACGCCCGACCTGCGCGCCAATGACGCGGTCCGGGCCACCGTGTACAACGCCGACGGCTCCATCGCCTGGATCGAGGAGGCGACCACCGCCAACGTGACCGCCGGCCTGGCCACCCTCGAGAACGGCGTCGTCACCATCCACGGCACCGCCGCCGGTCACGACGGCAAGCCGCTGCCGGTGGACCAGCTCGAGCAGCGGATGGTCTCCAGCAGCAAGGAGCCGTTCGGCAACGGCAAGCGCACCCTGCGCGCCGACGCCGGCGGGCAGGCCGACGGCACGCTGTCCTACGACCCGGTCAGCGCCGACAACCCGCTCGGGATCAAGTGGACCGCCACCTACCCCACCCTGGACGCGACCGACCGTGCCCTGGCCCAGCAGGTCGAGTCCCGCGCCATGTGGCTCGGTCGCGACCCGCTCGCCGGGTTCGAGCTGACCATCTTCGAGGTGGGCAGCGCCGACCCGCCCGGTCCCGCCGGGCCCGACTGCGTCGCCCCGTTCGAGCAGGCCGACACCGAGGCGCCCAGCGTCCCGGTCGCCTCCGCGACCTCCCCCGACGGCACCCGTGACGTCGACGTGGCCTGGACGCCGTCCACCGACGACACCTCCGTGTACGGCTACCGGATCCTGCAGGACGGCAAGCTCGTCGCCGCCGTCGCCGGCGACCGGACCACCCACACCGTCGCGGGGGTTGCCCCCGGCGCCCACACCTACGCGGTCGAGGCGTTCGACTCCGCCAGCCCCACCGGCGCCGGCGCCACCGACGTCGAGAAGGTGCAGACCGGCCTCGGCCGGCCCTACGGCAACACCTCCGCACCCTCCGCCGCGGTCACCGTGACCGTCAAGGACGTCCAGGCACCCACGGTGCCCGGCAACCTCCAGGTCACCAACCCCACCACCACCGACCCGGTCACCGGGACCGTCACCGGCACCCGCAACGCCCGGGTGGTGTTCGACCCGTCGACCGACGACGGCGGCGCCACCCCGACGTACGAGATCTACCGCGACGGCGTGCTGCTCGCCGCGGCCACGCCGACCCTGAACGCCGCGGGCAAGCTCATCTACACCGACACGCGCCTGACCCAGGGGCAGACCTACCGGTACGCGGTCCTGGCCAAGGACGTCGCCGGGAACCGGTCGGCGAAGTCCGCCGAGGTCGCGGTCACCATCGCGCCCGACGCCGAGGCGCCGGTCTTCGTCGGTACGCCGACCGCCACCGTTCCCGACATCCACGGCAAGGACGTGCAGATCACCTGGCAGGCGGCCACCGACAACATCGGGGTCACCGCCTACGGCATCTACCGCGACGGCACCCGGATCGCCACGGTCGGCGGCAGCACGCTGAGCTACAGCGACACCGCACTGGCTGCCGGCACCTACCGGTACAAGGTCGACGCCGTCGACTCCGCCGGCAACCGGTCCGACCGGGCCGCACAGCCGGCGCAGCGTCGCGGCGATCGCCAACGACCCGCCGTCCGCCGGTCACAGCGTGACCGTCTACCCGGCCCGCGACTTCGTCGAGGGCAGCGGCTACGTGACCACCGACCCGGTGACCGGCGCCCCGGTCGGCCAGACGGTCGTCGTCGAGGTGTTCCGCGACGGCAAGGTCGTGGGCCAGGCCCGCACCCGTGCGGACAGCACCGGCCTGGTGGAGGTCAACCACGCCGGACCCGGCTGCTGGGGCACGGCGGCCTACGCCAACACCCCGGACATCCGCCCCGGCGACGTCGCCCGCATCACCCCGGTCGACACCGACGTCCCCGACCAGACCACCGCGTCGAACGTCTACGTCGGACGCCCGATCCAGACCGCGGTCGACACGGTCGTGGTCAAGGGCACCGCGGCGGACGCGGCCGGCAAGCCGCTGCCGCTGGACCAGCTCGAGGCCCGGATCATCTCCGACGGCGCCGAGTTCCGGCTCAACGCCCGCAAGATGCTCCTCGCCCCCGGGGACGCCACCCTGGCCTACGACGCCGCCGGCTCCACCGCCTGGACCGCGACGTACAAGGGCCTGATCGCCGCCGACGTCACCCGCGCCCTGGCCGGTGAGACGGTCGTCAACTGGCTCGGCCGCTCGCCCCTGATCGGCAGCGAGCTGACGATCTTCGAGAACGGCCCCGGCACCGACGGCGGCCCCGCGGCCGGTGTCTGCACCGCGCCGCTGGACCCGACCGCCCCGCTGGTCAGCCTCAACCCGGGCACCCAGCTCGGCTTCGGCACTCAGAGCGCCCTGCCCGCCACCACCAGCACCGCCAGGCCCGTCGTGATCAGCAACGCGGGCAGCAGCACCGTGAACCTGCGCAACGTCTACCTCGGCGGTGCGCACACCGGTGACTTCTCCATCGTCCCAGCGACCCTGCCGGCGACCTTGGCACCCGGCACGAGCGCCACGGTGCACGTCACGTTCTCCCCGAAGGCGGTCGGGGCGCGCAGCGCCACGCTGAACTTCACCGACGACGCGGCGAACACCTCCTACCAGACGATCACCCTGACCGGCACGGGCACGGATGCCGCCGCACCGGCGGCGCCCACCGGTTTCACCCGAGCCCTCGCCGCCACCACGGTCACCACCACGGTGCCCGTCACGCTGAAGTGGAACGGCTCCGCGACCGGCACCACCACCCGGTACCAGCTGCAGAAGAGCGTTGCCGGCGGCACCTTCGCCGACGTCCCCGCCTCTGAGCAGCCCCCGGCCGCCGTGCTCGACCCGGCCACCGGAGCGGTCACCACGCCCGCGGCCACCACGGTCACGGTCCAGGTCGCCACCGGCAGCGCCACCCGCTACCAGGTGCGCGCCTGCAACGGAACGAACTGCTCCGCGTGGTCCAGCCTGGCGGCCTTCACCCTCGCGCCGTTCCAGGAGAACAACGCCTCGGTCACCAGGCGCGGCACCTGGACCCGCTCGACCCTGACGGGATCCTTCGGCGGGTCGGTCAGCTCCAGCTCCACGGCGGCGACCAGCGTCACACTGAAGACCAACGGCACCGGCTTCTCGGTCATCGGCACCAAGGGACCCGACCGCGGCAACGCCGAGATCTGGCTCAACGGCACCCGCGTCGCCACGGTCAACCTGTACGCCCCGACCCTCCAGCCGGCCCAGGTGATCTTCACCCGTGAGGGCCTCGCCAACACCACCCACCAGGTCGAGCTGCGAGCCCTCGGCACCCGGACGGCCCCGTCGACCGGCAACCGCGTCGACATCGACGGATTCATCGCCGTGCGCTGACCGTCACTCCGAGGTCCGGGAGCCGCAGACCACGCCAGGTCTGCGGCTCCGGGCCTTCGTCGTGGGGGATCCTCCGTCACCGTTCCTCCCGACTCATTCGGATCTGCTTCGAGAGGACCCCACTCACGCTCAGCAGAGTCCAGGCAGTGACACTCTGCGGAGCGCCTTCTCGACGAGCGCGTCGCTTCGGTGCCGCCTGGCGCCGCTCAGCCGTCCTCCCGAGCCAGGCGCACAGGGTCGCCGCGAGCAGCCAATGCCCTGTCGAGCTGATCGCGGCCAGGACGACAACTCAGTGGACTCGATCCCCTGGAGGGACGACGATGCGAAGGAAGCGTCAGGTCACGCCCCTGGAGGCGGCCATGCTGCGAGGGAAGTGGATCGGCGCGACGACGGTCGCGGTGGCGGTCGCGCTCCTGACCGGCTCGTGCACGGCCGCGCCGGTGCCCACCGAGCAGGACGCGACCGTCGCGGCCCCGTCGCGGTCCCCGACGAGTGCCGCGAGCCAGACGTCCATCGAGGGGACCTTCCCGGTGGCTGACGACGGCCGCGCCTTGGCTGTCTCGTGTCAGGGCACCGGAAGCCCCGCGGTGCTGTTCGACGCGGGTACCGGCGACCCCGGGATCGCACGCTGGAGAGGTTCACCGATCACCGAGGCACTCGCCGTCGACCGGATGGTCTGCACCTACGATCGGGCAGGCCTGGGTGGCAGCGGTGCCGCGCCCGCCCACCCGCGCACGCTCGACGACGTCACCGAAGACCTCCACCAGCTCCTGGACGAGGCCGACATCCCCCGCCCACTCGTCATGGTCGGGTCCTCGGGGGGCGGGTTCAACATCTACCACTACGCCGGCCGGTACCCGGACGACGTCGCGGCGCTGGTGATGCTCGACGTCCCCGCCGGCAACGCCGACATGCCGGTCGACGAGGTGCCCGCCTGGGACAGCCCCGAGAACCCGGAGCACGTGGACTTCGTCGCGGCGGAACGCCAGATGGCGGTCGCCCGGCTACCGATACGGCCCGTACCCGTCACCGTCGTCACCGCAGATGGCGGCCAGTCGGCAGATCCCACCGAGCAGACCGTCTGGCTCGACGGCAGCTCACGACCCGTCCAGACGGTCCTGCACGGAGGTCATGACATCCAGTACGACGACCCCGACGGCGTCCTGAAAGCGGTCGCGGACACCCTCGACGCCGTCGACGGCTCGTAGTCCACGTCAAGCTCAAGGGTCACGTCGACCAGAGCGCTGGCCAGTGCGCCCGACGCGCCGCCCAGGCTGCGACTGCACTCCCCGAGGTCCACCGGTCGTCCCGCAGGTCGCTGCGCCCCGCACAGGGACCGGAAACCCAGCCTCCCGGTGCCGGCGCAGCACGGCGGTTCAAGAGTCGTCCAGCGCCTGGGATCAGGTGATCGGCGAGGTGGCGAAGCGACCGTCACCAGCTGCCGACACAGCGGCTTCGAGCGTCTGGTGGATGGCGAACAGGCGGGCCAGAGAGGAAATCCGAAACGTCCTCAGCAGGGTTCCGCTGTCGATGACCAGCGCCAGGATCCCGCCCCGTGCGGCGGCCCGCTTGCGGGCATCGACGAGTACACCCAGCCCCGTGGAGTCGAGAAACGTCACCCCGCTGAGGTCGACGACGAAGAAGGGGCAGTCGGCAAGGCTCAGGTCGATGAGCTGGCGGCGGAGCGCGCCGACGGCGTGCAGGTCGACGTCGCCGCTGATGTGGAGGATGGGCACTCGGTTGTGCATCGCGGCTCGAACGATCGTGCTCATGAGTGCCCCAGACATCTGTGGAAGGCGCAGCACGTCGTCGTGCGCGGATTCGGTTGGTCGGCGTGCGGTCGACGTCGTCCGCTTGCCGGGTCCCGCGACCTTCGGGGGGCGGCGTCAACGGGGCGCAAACACGGTGCTGCTCGAACCCCGGGCAGAAATGGTGCTGAGGACGCAGCCGACAGCAGGAAACCACGAGGTCAGAGAGGGGCCGTGTCGGTTCGGCCGGGCGGGCCGCCGAGCGATCCCCCGCACGCCGGCGTCCCCATTCGGACCACGAGCGCCCCGGCCGCTGAGACGTAGTTCACACCGGGTTCACGCTCGTGGGTGACCGTCTGTCCCACTCGGCCCAGCGCGGGGCCGGAATACCTCAACTCTCAGGGGAGTGACGATGGACAGATCACCGGGGGCGACTTCAGGTCGACCCACTCCGCCCACACGGGCAGTACCCGCGGGGGCTGCACGCTCGGCCGACGCTCAGCGCCACCCCGTCCGGCGGACGGGAGCCGGCAGCCTGGTCACCCTCTTGGCGCTGGGGACGCTCCCGGTGATCGGCCTGGGCACCGCCCAAGCGGCCGTGACCGTGGGCTCGAACATCAGCGTCTTCCCCGACCGCGACATGGTCGTGGCCGTGGGCTACGAGGACGGCGAGCAGCTGCTCGTCGAGGCGCTCCGCAACGGCGTCGTCATCGGCACCACACAGGGCCCCGCCGTCGAGACCCCGGAGGGCATCGGCCTCGAGGTCAACCACGGTCCGCTGGGTGCGCCGCTCGCTGGGGACTGCTGGACCAACTTCACCCCCGACATCGTCGGTGGCGACGTCATCCGGGTGACCGCTGTCGGTCGCCCGGGAGCACCCGCCGACACCATGACCGTGCAGGACGTCGCGTTCAGCGGCGCCCCGGTGGAGAACGCCGACGGCAGCGTCTCGGTCAACGGCACGGCGACGCCCGGCACCGACTTCGCGGTCGAGTTCCGGCGTGACAAGCCCGACCCGCGGTTCCGGCGCGGTCCGTTCGTCCCGGTGTTCGAGGCCGGCACGAACAACTGGACGGCCACGTTCCGCCCGACGGCCACCTCGGCCGAGGGCCTGTCGGCCGCGCAGCAGCGGGCGATCGCCTTGAACGAGGCCTCCTGGCTGGGCGTCGCGGACAACATCACCGAGACGACGCTCGCCGAGCAGGGTGAGCCTGGCGGGGTGGCTGCGGGCTGCACGGGCAGCGCCGACCCGAACTCGCTCGTCGGTGGCCTCGAGCCGATCAACGTCGCCAGCGGTGACGTGACGTTCTCCGGCGGCACGCGTGCCGGAGTCACCGGCGTCAACGTCACCGTGGGTGGTCTCGGTGCCCGCGACGCGGTTGTCGCCGCCGACGGTACCTGGACCCTGAACGTCCCCAAGACGGACCTGGGGACGCTTCCTGAGGGGAACGTGGCGGTCACCCCCCGCTTCATCACCGTGACGCCGGACCCCACGGACCCGACCCTCCCCCCGACCACGACCACGACCACCGGCGCGGCGCGCACCGTGCTCAAGGACACCGTGGCACCGCTGGCGCCGTCGCCCTCGGTCGCGCCTGGCACGTACTCGGCCACCCAAAGCGTGGTCCTGAACAAGCCGGCCGGTGAGGGGCTGAGCAAGGTGTACTGGGAGATCGGCAACAGCGCCGTCGCCTGACCCGGACGAGTTCAGCAACCTCTACACCTCCCAGATCGCCGTCACCTCCACGCAGACCCTGAAGGGCCGACTCATCGACGCCGCGGGCAACCCGGGCGCCGTCGGGGCGTTCGAGTACCGGATCGGGAACCCGCCGGCGGCACCCACGGGCCTGACAGCCACCGAGAGCACCACGGCAGTCTGGAGCCGCGGTCCTGCGGTGGACGGCCGCCGCTGGGGCGACGGGCTACAACGTCTACCGCAACGACGTCAAGGTCAACACGACTCCACTGGCGTCGACGGCGACGTCGTACACGGACTCGGCGGCTGGCCTGGGTGACCACAGCTACGTCGTCCGGGCGGTCGAGGCGAACGGCATCGAGTCCCTGAACTCCAACGTGTCCGCGGTCACCATCGCGGCGCCCTCGGTGCCGAGCGGTCTGAGCGCCACCGGAGGCAACGCCCAGGTGACGCTGCGCTGGACCGGCGCCACCGGAGTTGCCAACTACCGGATCTACCGCGACGGCCTTCCGCTCCCGTCGCTCGTCACCGGCACGGCCGCGAGCTACATCAACGGCGGCCTGACGAACGGCACGCTGTACGAGTACGCCATCGCGGCCCTGGACGCCGGCGGCAACGAGTCCGCTCGTACCGGCATCGTCCAGGCAGTGCCCGCGGTTCCGGCCGACACGACGGCGCCGCCGGTCTCGTCGGTGAACCCGGCCTCGGCGACCTACACCTCGGCTCAGACGGTCACCGCGACCAACACCGAGGCGGGTGTCACCCACCGGTACACCGTGGGCGCCGGCACCACGAGCCCGGCCAACCCGACGACGACCAGCCCGACCCTGCCGGCCGGTGGGCTCACGGTGAGCTCGTCGTCGGTCGTGAAGGTGGCGGCCTTCGACGCCGCGGGCAACAGCTCCGTGGTCACCCGCAACTACACGATCAACATCCCGGTGCCCGACACGACGGCGCCGCCGGTCTCGTCGGTGAACCCGGCCTCGGCGACCTACACCTCGGCTCAGACGGTCACCGCGACCAACACCGAGGCGGGTGTCACCCACCGGTACACCGTGGGCGCCGGCACCACGAGCCCGGCCAACCCGACGACGACCAGCCCGACCCTGCCGGCCGGTGGGCTCACGGTGAGCTCGTCGTCGGTCGTGAAGGTGGCGGCCTTCGACGCCGCGGGCAACAGCTCCGTGGTCACCCGCAACTACACGATCAACACCACCACCCCGCCGGCCAACACGGCGCCGGCGGTCACGAGCCGTGCGCCCGCCACCGGAGCGTCCGGGGTCGCGACGACGGCCAACGTCACCGCGACGTTCAACGAGGCGGTCCAGGGTGTCAGCGGGACGACAGCGACGCTGCGCCCCACGTCCGGCACGGCGAACGTCGGGGCCGCGGTCACGTACAACGCCACCACCCGGACCGTCACGATCGACCCGACGGCCAGCCTGGCCGCGGGCACCACCTACACGGCGACCCTGACCGGCGGCTCGACCGCGATCCGTGACTCTGCGAACCTTGCCTTGGCGACGACCTCGTGGACCTTCACCACCAGCGGAGCACCCACGGTCATCACCCGTTCACCGGCGTCCGGAGCCACCGGTGTGTCGAAGGTGAACAACATCACCCTGCGCTTCAGCCAGGACGTCGTCGGGGTGAGCGCCACCACCGTCAGGCTGACGGAAGCTGTCAGCGGGGCAGCGGTCACCAGCTCCGTGACCTACAACGGCAGCCCGACCTTCGGGGTCGTCCTCAACCCGGGCGCGACGAGCACCACCTTCGCGCTGAAGCCCAACACCCAGTACCGGGTCACGCTGACGGGTGGCACGACGGCGATCCGCACCCCGCAGGGCACGGCGCTGGCGACCACCAGCTGGACCTTCACCACCGGTCCGTAACCCGGACAGGCCGCACGACAACGGGAGACCCGACCACATCCGGTGGTCGGGTCTCCCCGCGTCCGGGCCCGTGCCCCTCCGCGTGCACCGGCCGACGGCCCACGCCGCCCGACCGGCGAGGCCAGGCCAGGCCAGGCCAGGCCAGGCCCAGCACTATCCGCACAGGGCTGAAGGCGGAGAACAAGCGGCTGGCCGAGGCGAACGCGATCGTGCGTTCGGCATCGATCTTCTTCGCGGAGAACTCGACTCCCGCAACCGCTGATCATGGGTTTCGTCGACACCATGCGCGGCGCGGCGAAGGCTTCGCGGTCGAGTCGATCTGTGCCGCCTTGCACGAGCAGGGCGTCCAGGTCGCCGCGAGGACCTACCGGGCGTGGAAGGCCCCGGGCCGGCAGGTCGCGGCCCGGACGGTGTCGGACGCGGTCGTGGTCGACGCGCTGACGGCCGTGCGCACCGACCCGGCCACGGGCGAGGCGACCCGGAGTCCTTGACGGGCGGCGCGAGACGACCGCGCTGCTGCGCCGGCGCGGTCTGGCGGTGGCGCACTGCACCGTGGACCCGGCTGATGCGCAAGCACGCGATGAACGGAGCGCGGCGCGGCAAGGCGCACCGCACCACGGTCCCGGGCAAAGTTCGGCGCGGCGGCGGTGAAGTTCCGGGTTTGCCTACGCTCGCGTTCGTCCTCACCCACGAGCACGAGCCGACCAGGAATCAGCCCTCAGATGCGCGCCCCCGTCCTCGGACAGCCCTCCCTGCCGCTCATGTCGCGGCGAGGACGAGCCCGGGCCTACCTGCGGCCGGGCGCGCCTCGGCTGGACGACTTCGTCCTTGTGCCCGCGTGTCCTCCATGATGCGGTGGAGAACGCAGCGGTTCGCCATCCTCGTCGGAGAGCACCGTGCCGGGTGGGACCTCGTCCGAGGTGCCACTGGTACGGATCTTCATCAGGGGACCGGGAAGCGGGCCGTCGTTCGTGCAGTCGTCAAGCCGTCAGTGCAGGTGAAAGGGTCCCCATGTTTGCTTCAGTCGGACGATGTGCGCAGATCGCGATCGCCTCGCTCGCGGCCCTGTCGCTCGCGGCACTCAGCCTCGTGGCGGACGGGGGAGAAGCCGCCTCCGCTCAGAACGTGACCGCGGTGACGCCGGCGCTGTCCACGTCCCGCATCGCGACGAACTCCGACTTCCACAGCCGCCGGACCTTCGGCACCGGGTTCTTCGACGCCAAGGCGAACAAGACGGTCGTGACGTGGAACGGTCCCGGCATGCGCTTCGATGTCAGGGCGTTCCATCAAGGCACCCAGAAGTGGGAACCCGCCGTCACCGTGGCCCCCGCGTTCGGAGCGGTCGACTACAACCTGTATCACGACTACGGCACGATGGTGCACCTGCCTGACGGGAGGTACGGCATCTTCGCCGCGGACCACTCGCACAACCTGCGGTTGATCAAGGCGCCGACCGCGAACTCCGTGGCCGGGACCTGGTCGAACACGAAGATCAGCAGCGACTACAACCTGTACCCGATGCCCGTGGTCGTGGGCAACAGTGTGTACGTCTTCTACTCGAAGTACCTTCAGAGCACGACCGGCACCTACCGGACGTACCGGTACATCAAGAGCACGTACAACAAGGCAACCCTCTCCTGGGGTGCATGGAGCAGCCCGGTCACCGTGATCGACTCCGGTGAGACGGCCGACCGGTTCAACGAGGTCTACGCCTTCGGCGTGCACGCAGATGCGACCTCGGGCCGCATCTACCTGTCCTGGACCATGGCCGGGGGGATGGGCGGTCACTACGCGCAGACGCGGCATCTGTACGTCGCCTACCTGAACGTCTCGAACGGGAACATGTACACGGTGGGCGCAGCATCGCGAGGACGGACCATCGACCACGCCGAGCTCGCGAGCGTGAAGGCCTTCCACTCCGTGCCGGCGGCGACCACCGACACGGACCACGACAAGACGCGCCCCATCCAGAACTCCGCGATATCCACCGCCGAGGACGGCTCGCTGCGGGTTGCCTTCGGGGACCGCACCTCGAACACCATCAAGGTCGCGAGGTACGTCAACGGCGCCTGGTCCGCGGTGACAGTGGACACGAATGCCTACGACTTCATGGACCTCGGAAAGTCGGGCAAGACCCTCCAGGTGCTCTACACCAAGCCGAGCTCCGCCAACACGCTCTACCTGGCCGAGAGCACGGACAACGGCGCGACCTGGCCGACGAAACGGAAGGCCGTGGTGGACTTCACCCGCGTCGCCGGCTACACCGCCCCGGACACGATCGTCTACGCGAACTTCATCGAGAACGCCGCCGTCAGCTCGATCAAGGCTGTCGGGGGCACCATCAACTGGGTTCAGCGCAAGAACCACAACACCCATTGGCCGATCTTCGCCGTTCGCTGACCGGCGAAGGCGAAGGCTGGGCGGCACGGTCGCCCGAACAAGCTCGGGCCGGTCCTCGAGGGTCCGGTCGGCGAGCGTCTCGTCGCACGCCGGGGGCCCTCGTGGCGCCGCGCGCTGAGCAGCCAGGGGCCCGTCCGGACTGACCAAGGACCGTCCGCAGGAGGGAGAGGCCCGCCGCCGCACGCTGTTTTTCCACGACTGATCACGCTGATTTCACGCCCAGGGGCTCTGATGGGGGAAGGCAGAACGCCGTCGGGCAACGCCAGGGAGGTCGGGCCATGAGCATCACCGCGGACCGGTGTGTACCGGGGGTCTCCGACCAGGTGCGCCTCGTGTACCTGTACCGGGACGGCCACGCGTACACCACCGAGACCATGCTGCGGACGCAGGCGGTCGCCTACATGCCCGTGCTCCATGCGGTCGCCGTGGACGCCGAGCACTACGAGGCCTCGTTCGCCGCGATCGAGCTCCGCAGCGCGTGATCTGCGCCGGGCGACCGGCCGGGTCGGCGCGCGCGGCGGGCACCGCCGATCGGTGCCCGCCGCCCCCCGGACGCGAGAGCGTGCGGAGGCGTGCGCTCAGACCAGCGTGGCGGCGTCGATGACGAACCGGTACCGCACGTCGGAGGCCAGGACGCGCTCGTACGCGTCGTTGATCCGGTCGGCGGAGATGATCTCGATCTCCGAGCCCAGCCCGTGCTCGGCGCAGAAGTCGAGCATCTCCTGCGTCTCGGCGATGCCGCCGATCATCGACCCGGCGTAGGAGCGCCGGGCGCCGATCAGGGAGAACACGTTGAGGCTCAGCGGCTCGGCCGGCGCCCCGACGTTGACCAGCGTCCCGTCCACGGCGAGCAGCCCGAGGTAGGCGTCGACGTCGATCACGGCGCTGACCGTGTTGACGACGAGGTCGAACCTGCCCGCGAGCGCCTCGAACGTGGCGGGGTCGGCCGTGGCGTAGAAGTCGTCGGCGCCCAGGCGCAGCCCGTCCTCCTGCTTCTTCAGCGACTGCGAGAGCACCGTCACCTCGGCGCCCATCGCGTGCGCGAGCTTGACGGCCATGTGGCCGAGCCCGCCCAGACCGACGACGGCGACCTTCCGGCCCGGGCCGGCGCCCCAGCGCCGCAGCGGCGAGTAGGTGGTGATGCCCGCGCAGAGCAGCGGCGCAGCCTCGGCCAGGTCGATGCCCTCCGGCACCGACAGGACGAAGTCGGCGTCGACCACGACGTGGGTGGAGTAGCCACCCTGCGTCACGGTTCCGTCCCGGTCGGTGGCGCCGTAGGTGCCGACCATCCCGTCGAGGCAGTACTGCTCGTTGCCGGCCAGGCAGTTGACGCACTCGCGGCACGAGTTGACCATGCAGCCGACGCCGACCCGGTCCCCGACCGCGTGCCGGGTGACCTCGGGCCCGACCTCGGTGACGATGCCGACGATCTCGTGGCCGGGGGCCAGCGGGTAGGGCTGAGGGCCCCAGTCGCCGCGGACGGTGTGGATGTCGGAGTGGCAGATGCCGGCGTACCTGACCTCGATGAGGACGTCGTCGGGCCCGACGTCGCGGCGCTCGAGGGTGGTGGGCTCCAGCGGCTCGGAGGCTGCGGGGGCTGCGTAGGCGTGGACGCGCACGGTGATTCCTTCTGTCTGTCGGTGGTGGGTTGCGGTTCAGGGGAGGAGCGGTCGGGAAGATCGGCGGTCAGGCGACGGTCGCGTGGTCCGGGGACGTCGCCCCGCGGACCATCCGGTACCCGCCGAGGGCCGCGAGTGCGGCGGCGACCGCGACGATCCCCAGCGGGACCGCGGTGTCGGGCCCGGCGAGACCCACGAGCGGCGCCGCGACGCCGCCGAAGGCGAAGCGGGCGAGGCCGAGCAGCGACGAGGCGGACCCGGCGACGTCGGGGTGGTGCTCCAGGGCGAGCGAGGTCGACGGCGGGGTGGTCACGGCGACGCCGCTGACCATCGTGAAGAGGGACACCACCATCGCCGCGAGGGGCAGGTGACCGAGCGCGGTGGCCAGGAGGCCACCGGTGCCGACCGCCACCATGGTGAGCCCGACCACCAGGGTGCCATGGAGAGACCACCGCTCCGACCACCGGGCGGCGAGGAACCCGAAGACCATGAAGCCCAGCGAGTTGAGCCCGAACGCGTAGGAGTACCCCTGCGGAGAGAGGCCGTAGATGCCCTGGAGCACGAACGTCGCGCCGCTGAGGTAGGCGAAGATCGCGACGTTGACGAACCCGGTGATGAGGACGGCGCCGACGAACACCCGGTCGGCGAGGAGCCGGCGGAAGACGTGGAGGCTGTGGGCCAGGCCCCCGGTCTGCCGCCGCTCGACCGCGAGGGTCTCGCGGAGCAGAGCGGCGCTCGCGACGAGGATCACCGCACCGAGGGCGGCGAGGAAGACGAACGTGCCGCGCCAGTCGGTGACCCGCGCGAGCTGGCCGCCGATGACCGGTCCGACGATCGCGGCGAGCCCGCTGAGGACCGTGAGCCGGCCGTAGTAGCGCAGCAGCCGGCCGCCGGTGTACAGGTCCCGGCCGGCGGCCTGCGCGATCACGATGCCGACGGCGCCGGCCAGACCCTGCACGAGGCGTGCCGCCACCAGCGTCTCGATGGACGGGCTCACGGCGCACAGCAGCGAGGCCACGACGTAGGCGAGCACGCCGATGAGGAGCGGCCGGCGCCGGCCGAACCGGTCGGACAGCGGGCCGGCGATCACCTGTCCGAACGCCAGACCGAGCAGGCATGCGGTGATGGTGAGCTGCGCCGCGGACGTGCTCGCCCCGAGGTCGGCGGTGAGTGCGGGCAGGACCGGCAGGTAGAGGTCCATCGAGATCGGTCCGAACACCGTGAGCAGGCACAGGACGACACCCACCCCCCGACCCACCGGTCGAGCCGGCGAGGCCGCGTCGGCGGCGCGCGGGGTGTCGTGCACGTCGACCGGGCGCTCGTGGTGGTGTGCGGGCACAGGGGTGCGCATGGGCGGACAGGCCTCTCTCGGGTGGGGGGGTCCGGGGGTCAGCAGCCGGTGCCGAGCACGTCGGAGGCGGCGCGGAGGCTGGCGCGCGGGGCGTCGACGGTCTCGACGCCGCGGTACGGCCACAGGTCCGAGCCGCACACGCAGGCCGCGGAGAGCCGGATGCCGGCGTCGGTGGGCTCGAGGACGGTCGGGCGGTCGCGGTCTTCGACGCGGACGTCGCCGGGGCCGTGCAGGACTGCTGCTCGCATGCGGGTGCTCCTCGGTGCGTCGGACGGGTGGCGCGATGCACCTAGTCGACCGTTGCCGGCGGCCGGGTGGGAGTCCCTGTCGTGGGGTGTACTGCCAGGGCACCCCGGGTGCGTGGGCCGACGGCGGGTCGACGGCGGGGCCGAGGGGGAGCCGGCTGGCCTGCGGACGGCCGCGGCCGGCCGGGCGCCGGGGCGTCGTCGGGCAGACGGACCTCAGTGCTCGGGTCGGGCCTGCGGGACGGCGCTCTCGAGCAGCTCGGTGCGAGCCCACGAGGCCAGCAGCCGCAGCCGCTCGGCCGACGGCGACCCGGGCTCGGCCGTGTAGACCAGCAGGACGTGACCGGGCTCGGCCGTGATGGCGAGCTCCTCGTAGGCGAGGACCAGGTCGCCGACGACCGGGTGCGTGAACCTCTTGGTCCCCGCCCCGTGGGTGCGGACGTCGTGCGCACCCCAGAGGCGTCGGAACGTCTCGCTCCGGGTCGACAGCTCGCCGACGAGGTCCTGCAGCCCGCGGTCGTGCGGGTCGCGCCCGGCCTCCGACCGCATGACCCCCACGCACATCTGCGCGAAGACGTCCCAGTCGGGGTAGAACTCGCGCGACACCGGGTCGAGGAACTGGAAGCGGGCGAGGTTGGGGACGCGGCCGCCGTCCCCGATCACCGGTGAGTAGAACGCGCGGCCGAGTGCGTTCATCGCCAGCAGGTCCTGCCGCGGGTTGCGGACGAAGGCGACGCCGTCCGTGATCGCGTCCAGCGCCCACTGGAGGCTGGTCCGCGCTCCGGCCGCCTTGGTCGGTCGTCGACGCGACCTCCCCGACGTGGGGATGCCGTCCGCCGCGCGGGCGAGGTCCAGGAGGTGGGCGCGCTCGGTGTCGTCGAGCTGCAGCGCGGTCGAGATCGCGTCCAGCACGGACGCGGAGGCGCCGCCGATGCCTCCCCGCTCGAGCTTGGCGTAGTACTCGACGCTGACCCCGGCGAGGGCCGCCACCTCGGTGCGCCGCAGCCCGGCGACCCGCCGGTTGAGCCCCCCGGGGATCCCCGCCTGCTCGGGCGTGACCTTCGCACGCCGCGAGGCCAGGAACTCGCGGACCTCGGATCGGTTGTCCATCCTCCGAGGCTAGGTCGCACGCGCCGGACCTGGGACGCCCTGCTGGTACACCCCTCATCCGTGCCTCCCCGCGGCGGCGGTCCGGCGCCCGGACGCCCTGTGCGGGTCTGGGCTACGTTCGGCCGGTGCCGACCCGTCCCCTCGACCTCGTCCCGTCCGCGGGGTGCGACCGGTGAGCACGGCGACCGTGGTCGGCGGCGGCCCTGCCGGTCTCGTCGCCGCGGAGGTGCTCGCCCGTGCCGGCGTGACCGTGACGGTGTACGAGCGGATGCCCTCGGTCGGCCGCAAGTTCCTCCTCGCAGGTCACGGTGGCCTGAACATCACCCACTCCGAGGACCGCGACCGCTTCCTGCCCCGGTACGGCACCTCGGCCGAGCGGCTCGCACCGATGCTGGCGACGTTCAGCCCGGACGAGCTCCGGGACTGGTGCGCCGAGCTGGGTGAGCCGACCTTCGTCGGGTCGAGCGGGCGGGTCTTCCCGCGGGCGTTCCGGGCGACGCCGTTGCTCCGGGCGTGGTTGGCGCGCCTCGCCGAGCTCGGGGTCCAGGTCCGGACACGGGAGCAGTGGACCGGCTGGACGACGGACCACGGTGCGCTGCGCTTCACCGGCCGGGACGGGGGCACGACCGACGTCGTCGGTGACGTCACCGTCTTCGCCCTCGGTGGCGCGTCGTGGCCGCGGCTCGGGTCGGACGGCGGGTGGGTCGGGCCGTTCCGCGACCGGGGAGTCGCGGTGACACCCCTGCGGCCCGCGAACGTCGGAGTGCGCGTCGGGTGGACCGACGCGTTCGCGGACCGGTTCGAGGGGACGCCGCTCAAGCACCTGGCGCTGACGGTGCGCGGAGACGGCGGACCACGCGGGCCATCTGTGCGGGGGGACGCGATGGTGACCCGGACCGGGCTGGAGGGCGGCCCGGTGTACGCGATCGGTGCCGCGATCCGCGCGGCGCTCGACGCCGAGGGCCGGTGCGTCCTGGAGATCGACCTCCGTCCCGACCTCACCGTCGAAGCGCTCGCCGACCGCCTGCGGCACCGGCGGCCGAAGGACTCGGCGTCGTCCTGGCTGCGTCGCTCGATCGGCATGGATCCGGTCGCCGTCGCGCTCCTGCGGGAGTCGAGCGGTGGTGGGGTGCCGGCCGACGCGGCCGCGACGGCTGCCCTGCTCAAGGCCGTCCCGGTCGTGGTGACCGCGACCATGCCGATCGAGCGGGCGATCTCGACCGCCGGCGGGATCGCGTGGTCGGAGGTCGACGGCTCCCTCATGCTGACGCGGCTGCCCGGGACCTTCGTCGCGGGCGAGATGCTCGACTGGGAGGCGCCCACCGGCGGCTACCTCCTGCAGGCCTCGTTCAGCAGCGGTGTGGTGGCCGGGCACGGCGCCGTGGACTGGCTCCGGCGGGACGTGGTCCGGCCCCGGTCGTAGGACCAAGGTCTCGTTGACCTCGGTCGACGGCCCGGGGACAGTCGGGAGCACGCCGGCGCGGACCCGGGAAGCCGGGGTCGCGTGGTCCGGCCCGGTGAGTGGCCAGGCGGACGTGCCGACGACGACGAGGAGGCGGTGGCGGCATGAGCGAGCTGGTCCGCGACCCCACCGACGAGCTCGTGGTGTTCGCCGTCCCGCCGGAGGTGAGGCACCTGCCCCCGGACGTGCGGGACGACTACTGCTACTGGCCGATGATCCGCGCGATCGCGACGCAGACGCCACTGACGCCCCTCGGTCCCGTGCAGGACGCGACCTTCCAGTTCATGGTCCAGCCGGACGACGAGCACCGGATCGAGCTGCGGCACCCGTGCGCGGAGTGCCAGAAATCGGTCGGCCAGGCCGCGGCGATGCTCGACGGCGTCGAGCCGGGGAGCGTCACCATCTGCGTGGCGCAGTGCGTGGTCGTCTACCTGCGCGACATCCGGGCGCTGCACGGCCGCTACTCGCCGATCATGCGGAGCTCCGACGGGATCTAGGCGGCGCCCGGAACACCCGCGAGGCGCCGGACCGCCGCCAGCCCCACGGCCGTCCCCGGCCAGTGACGCGTGAGCGCCTCGGAGCCCGCGTGCCGCACGACGGAGCGCAGCGCCAGCGCCACCACGACGGCGTCGTCGGCGTACCCGATCACCGGGATGAAGTCCGGGACGAGGTCGATCGGCATGGCCAGGTAGGCCAGGAGGAGCCACAGGCGCACGCGGACTCCCCCCGGCAGGGCGGGGTCCGCCGCGAGCCGCCGCAGCAGCCGCACGAGGTCGGGCAGGAGCCGCAGCGCCTCGCGGACGCCGAGCTCGTCCGGTCGGGTCGTCCACAGCGCGACGAGGAGCGCCAGCCACACGAGCAGCAGCCCGCTGGCCACGCCGGCGGCCACCGTCCACCAGGAGGAGTCCACGCGAGCCAGTCTGCCGCCGGTCAGCCGCCGGTGCGGGTCCCCCGACCCGCCGCGGCGTCACGCGACGTGGGAGGACCCCCTCGACCCCAGCGCTCGTCGGGCCGCGGCCTCGCGGTCGCGCACGCCGAGGTGCTGGAGGATGTCCCCGACGTGGACCTTGACCGTCCGGGGCCTGATCCCGAGGGCGTCGGCGATCTGCGGGTTCGTCATCCCCGCCTCGAGGCAGCGCAGCACCTCGACCTGGCGGCCGGTCAGCGGGCGACCACCGACGAGCCATGACTGCCGCGAGCGCCGGGACTGCTCGAGCATCGCGCGCACGGCCCGGGGATCCAGGGGTGACTCCCCGCGGACAACCCGTCGCACGCCGTCGACGATGACGTCGGGATCGGCGTCCTTGAGCAGGTAGCCCACCGCGCCCGCGGCGAGGGCGTCCCGGACGCGGTCCCCCGCGGCCGACGACGTGAGGACCAGCACCTGCACCTCGCGAAGGCACGCCGTGAGGCGGCGGGTGGCCTCGACGCCGTCCGTCCCGGGCATCACCAGGTCCATCACGACGACGTCGGGGAGCAGGCACGCCGCGAGGTGCACCGCCTCGCCGCCGTCGGCCGCCTCCCCCACGACCCGGAGGTCCGGGGTCGCCTCGAGGCAGGACCGGACGCTGGCCCGGACGAGCGGGTGGTCGTCCACGAGCAGCACCCTGACGGGGCCGACCGCGTCGGCACGTTCGACGATCGTCGTCTGCACGGACGCTCCTTCCCTGGCGGGGATGCCTCTCAGGATCGCCCGCGACTGTTAAGCGCGCGTCAAGGCACCGTCAATCGTGGGCCGCGCCCCGTACGGCGGCCCGGGAGGCGTCTCGACGGCACAGGGTGGCCGTGGCGGTCAGGCGGGGTAGGTGTGGATCTCCGTGGCCTTGACCGCGGCCCACACGGGACTGCCGACGGCCAGGTCGAGGTCGGCGACCGCGACCGCCGTGACGTCGGCGAGCACCGCAGGACGCGCGTCCAGGCGCACACGGACGGTGTCGCCGTGCTGCTCGAGGCCCGCGATCCGGCCGGGCCAGGCGTTGCGGGCCGACCCGTCCGGTCGGTGCCGGTGCAGCACCACGGCCGACGGCGGGAACGCGGCGAAGACCTCCCCTGCGGCCGACGACGTCCCGGTGACGAGCAGGCCGCCGTCGTCCAGGTGGACGGCGCTCCCCGACGCGGTGCCGCGGTACAGGTTGAGACCCACGAGCCGCGCGACGTACTCGGTCCGGGGGGCTCGGGCGACGAGCGTGGGAGGCCCGGACTGGACGATCCGCCCGTCGTCGATCACGACGATCGTGTCGGCGAGGACCATCGCGTCGAGCGGGTCGTGGGTGACCAGAACGGTGGAGCCGTCGAAGTCCTGGAGGTGGTGACGCAGGTCGCTGCGGATCTCCACCCGGGTGCTCGCGTCGAGGGCGGCGAGCGGCTCGTCCAGGAGCAGCAGCGCCGGCTCCGTGGCCAGCGCCCGGGCGAGGGCGACCCGCTGGGCCTGCCCGCCGGACAGCTGGGCGGGGCGCTGCCGGGCGACGTGGCCGAGGCCCATGCGGTCGAGCCAGCCGTGCGCGCGGTCCCGGGCCTCGCGCCGGGAGACGCCGCGGGCGCGCAGGCCGAAGGCGACGTTCTCCGCTGCCGTCCGGTGCGGGAACAGCAGGTAGTCCTGGAACACCACCCCGACGCTGCGGTCCTCGGGGGGGACGAACCGGCCCGCGCGCGGGTCGTCGAGGGTCCGCCCGGCCAGGACGATGCGTCCGGCGTCGAGCGGCAGCAGGCCCGCCAGGGCCCGCAGGGCCGTCGTCTTGCCCGCGCCGTTGGGCCCGAGGAGCGCGACGACGTGGCCGGGCGGGACGTCGAGGGCGACGTCCAACCGGAAGGTGCCGCGGCGGACCCCCAGCCGGGACACCAGCCCGGAGCCGCCGTCCGCGGCCGTCGCCGCCGTCCCCGCCGCCGCGGCGCGCACGGTCGCGGCGTCGTCGGGGCGCGCCGGGGGCCGGTCGGTCATGCGGTGCTGCCCGTGATCCAGCGGTCGCGCAGGCACACGAGGACCAGGACGGAGACGGCGAGCAGCATCAGGGACAGCACGATGGCGGCGTCCGGATCGGTCTCGAGCGCGAGGTAGACGGCGATCGGCATGGTCCGGGTGACGCCGGGGAAGTTGCCGGCGAACGTCACCGTGGCGCCGAACTCGCCGAGCGCGCGGGCGAAGCACAGCACCGCCCCGGCGGTCACCCCGGGGGCGATCAGCGGGATCGTGACCTCGCGCAGCGTGAACCACCGGGACGCGCCGAGGGTCGCGGCGGCGTCCTCGTACCGGCGGTCGGCCCCCCGCAGGGCCCCCTCGACGGCGATCACCAGGAACGGCATCGCGACGAACGCCTCGGCCAGCACGACCGCGGCGGACGTGAACGGGATCGTCACGCCGAACCAGGCGTCGAGGTGGCGCCCCACGAGGCCCTGCCGGCCGAGCAGCAGCAGGAGCGCGACGCCACCCACGACGGGCGGCAGCACGAGCGGGACGGTGATGAGCGCGCGCAGCAGCCGGCGGCCCGGGAACGTGGCGCGCGCCAGCACCCACGCGAGCGGGATCCCGAGCACCAGGCAGATCACCGTGGCCAGCGACGCGCTGACGAGGGACAGCCGCAGCGCCTGGGCGACCTCCGGGCGCAGGAGGTGGTCGGTCAGCGTGGGCCACGGGGCGCGGACCACGAGCGCGGCGAGCGGCAGCACCAGGAACGCGGCCCCGAGGGCTGCGGGGAGCAGCAGGACCGCGGGCAGCCCGCTCCCGCGGACGCGGCGAGGGTGCCGGCGGGAGGACCGGCGCGCGGGCCGGCGACCGCGCGGCTCCGCGGAGCCGGACCGGGACCCGACGGCGGCGTCCGGGGCCTCAGGGCGCATCGAAGCCCGCCTCGGCCAGGACGCGCTGCCCCGCGTCGGACAGGACGTACTCGACGAACGCGTGCGCGACCGTCGGGTCGGCCGCGCCGTCGAGCACCGTGATCGGGTAGTCGACGACGGCGTCGTCCGCCTCGGGGAACGCGATGCCCTCGACGTCCGCCCCGGCTGCCCGGACGTCCGTCCGGTAGACGAGGCCGGCGTCGACCTCGCCGAGGACGACCTTGCTCAGCACCGCCTTCACGTCCTGCTCGAGGGTGTCCGGGGCGGGGACGATCCCGGCCGCCGCGAGCACGGTGGCGGCCGCCGCGCCGCACGGCACCTGGTCCGCGCACAGGGCGATCGTCAGCCCGGCGTCGGCGAGGTCGGCCAGGCCGGTCACGTCCCCCGGGTTGCCGACCGGGACGGCGATCTGCAGCCGGTTGCGGGCGAAGACGCGCGGCTCGCCGTCGGCGGCGCCGGCGTCGGTCACCACGGACATCGGGGCGGGGGACGCGGAGGCGAGCACGCCGGCCGGGGCGCCCGCGACGACCTGCTGCGCCAGGGACGAGCTCGCGGCGAAGCCGAAGGTGACGGACGCCCCCGGATGGGCCTCCTCGAACCCGGCGCCGATCCGGGTGAAGGCCTCGGTCAGGGACGCGGCGGCGAACACCACGACCTCGCCCCGCACGGCCTCGCCCGACGACGACCTCGGCGCCGGCCTCGACGTCGACGTGCCGGCGGCGCCCGACGACGGTCCCGCGGCGCAGCCGGCCAGCAGGACGGCCGACAGGGCGACCCCCGCCACCCCCCAGAACCCCGGATCGGGGCGGAGGCGGACCGGCGGGAGCGGCACGCACCTCCGGCGGGCGGTCATGTCTCGCCCCCGCTCCCGGCGGCGCCCGGGTCGCGCGCGGGACCGGTCGTCCGGCGTTGCTCCGGCAGCCCGACGACGACGTGCGTGGCCTTGGTCGAGGCGACGGCGACGGTGCCGACCTCGAGCCCGAGCTCGTCGGCGGCCTCCCGGCTCATCAGCGAGACGACCCGGAAGGGGCCGGCCTGCAGCTCGACCTGCGCCATCACGGTGTCCCTGACGACCCGGGTGACGATCCCGCGGAACTGGTTGCGTGCCGATTGGGTCGCGCGGCCCGGGCCGCCCGGGTCGTCCGCGAGCTCCTGCGCCAGCGCGGCGAGATCCCGGCCGCGTACCGCGAGCCGACCTCCCTCGGACCGGATCAGCGGCAGCCGCCCCGCGTCCGCCCAGCGGCGCACCGTGTCGTCGCTGACGCCGAGCAGGTCGGCGGCCTCGCTGATCGACAGCCGGCTCTCGGGCATGACGGTCCTCTCGTCGGCGCACACTCGGGTCGCGGATCCGCAGATGCGGACCTGTCCGCGACTAGCGACCGCATCCACGGATGCTAGTCCGGCTCATGGCCCGGTGGGTCAACGAGATGCAGGTCATGGCCGAGGGGGCGAGCCCGCACGGCATCCCGATCACGTTCTCGACCGACCCGCGGCACTCGTTCATCGAGAACTTCGGCGCCTCGTTCACCGCGGAGCACTTCTCCGCCTGGCCCGAGCCGATCGGGCTCGGCGCGCTCGGGGACGAGGACACCGTCCGCGAGTTCGGCCGCATCGCGCGGGCCGAGTACACCGCGCAGGGGATCCGGTCCGCGCTGCACCCCACGGTCGACCTCGCGACCGAGCCGCGCTGGGCCCGGCAGTACAGCACCTTCGGCCAGGCGGCCGACCGGGTCGCCCGGCTCGCCGTCGCATACCTCGACGGGTTCGAGGGACCGGAGCTCGGTCCCGACAGCGTCGCCTGCATGGCCAAGCACTTCCCCGGCGGCGGCCCGCAGAAGGACGGCGAGGACCCGCACTTCCCCTACGGCCACGAGCAGGTCTATCCCGGCGACCGGTTCGAGTACCACCTCGAGCCGTTCCGGCGGGTGCTCGAGCGCGGAGTGAGCGCGGTGATGCCCTACTACGGCATGCCGGTCGGCCTCACGCTCGACGGCACCCCGGTGGAGGAGGTCGGGTTCGGCGACAACCGCCGGATCATCCAGGGGCTGCTGCGCGACGAGCTCGGGTACGACGGCGTCGTCGGCACCGACTGGAGCCTGGTGACCGAGTCCCGGTTCGGCGACCGCGCGCTGCCGGCCCGGGCCTGGGGCGTGGAGCACCTGAGCGTCGAGGAGCGCGTCCTGCGGATCATCGAGGCGGGCTGCGACCAGCTCGGCGGCGAGGAGTGCCCGGAGGTCGTCGTCGGGCTCGTCGAGCGGGGCCTGCTCGACGAACGCCGGCTGGACGAGTCGGTCCGTCGCCTGCTCCGGGTCAAGTTCCGGCTCGGGCTCTTCGACGACCCCTTCGTCGACGAGGACCTCGTGGAGCAGCGGGTGGGCACGCCGCAGAGCCGCGCCGCGGGCGAGCTCGCCCAGGCGCGGTCGGTGACCGTCCTGAAGAACGGCGGGGCCCGGCCCCTGCTGCCGCTCGCGGCGGGCATCGCCGTGCACTCGGCGGAGATCGGTCCGGAGGAGCTCGAGGCGGCGGGCCTCGTGGCCGCACCGACACCCGAGGACGCCGAGGTGGCGATCGTGCGCCTCGACGCCCCGTACGAGCCGCGGGACACCTACTTCCTCGAGTCCAGCTTCCACGCCGGGAGCCTCGACCTCACCCCGGGGACGGTCGACCGGGTGCGGCGCCTGGCCGAGGGGACGCCGGTCGTCGCGGTCGTGCACCTCGACCGGCCGGCCGTTCTGACGGACCTCGAGCCGGCCTGCGAGGCGCTCGCCGCCGTGTACGGCGCGTCCGACCGCGCGGTCCTGCGGACGCTCACCGGAGAGGTGCGGCCCGACGGACGGCTCCCGTTCGACCTCCCCCGGTCGATGGCCGCCGTGGCCGCGTCCCGTCCGGACGTGCCCGGCGACTCGGCCGACCCGCTCGACGTCGAGGGCGCCGGCCTGACGTGGAACCTCGGCTGACGCCACCCCCTCTCGAGGCGGGACCGGTCGGGGCAGTCAGAACCAGCGCGGCAGGTCGGGCAGGGTGCCGGACGAGCTCACCAGCCGTCGCGCGCCGCGGCCGGTCAGCCAACGCACGAGGTCGGCGGTGGTGCCGGTGACGGTCGGCCCGTCCGCGGCGTCCGGGGGCGGCGCGACCGGCCACGGTCGGTCCGTCGGCGCGAACCGCACCGCGGCGCTCTCCCCGCGCCGTTCCCAGGCGGTCAGGACGTCGGTCACCAGGCGGTCCAGCAGGTCGGCCGGGAAGTCGACGACGCTCGCGCCGGTGTCGAGGTCCACGGCGTGGACCCACACCTCGCGTGCCCGCATCCAGGCCGTCTCCCGCGCCGGCACCAGCCGGCCCTGCGCGGTGCGGACCTGCGCGTCCCAGGCGTCGTCGGGCAGGTCACGCCACTCGACGTCGAGGTGGACGGCGCTGTGGTGGACGAGGTGGCGCAGCGCGCGGGCAGTCAGTGTGGCACCCCGCTCGATCTCGGCGGCCCGCTGCTCGGGCGACGCGTACATCGGGGTCTCGACCCCGGTCCGCGCCCACTCCACCAGGCGGGTCAAGGCCCGGGCGTTGTAGCCCACGTGCGCGACGAGGGCCGCGCGGCTCCACCCCGGCAGCAGGGTGGGCCCGGCCAGGGCGGCGTCGGTCGTCTCGTTGAGCGCCCGCACGAAGTACGCGGTGCCGCTGCGCGCCCAGGCGAGCTCGCGGGCCGGTGCCGCCGCGGAGTCGTACCGCGCGCCGGCGCCCTGCCGGGCACGCAGCTCCTCGCGGGCCTCCTCGAGAGACGGCGTCACGCGGGCGCCCCGGACGGCGCGCGCTCCCCCGCGGAGCCGGTCGCGACGTCCTCGGTCAGGGCGGTGTTGGTCAGCGTGCCGATCCCGTCGATGGTCGTGGTCAGCGTGCCGCCGGGGGCGAGGTACCGCGCGGGCTTGCGGGCGTGCCCGACGCCGCCCGGGGTCCCGGTCGCGATGACGTCACCCGGGTTGAGCGTGACGATCGTCGAGATGTACTCGACCAGGGTGGCCGCGTCGAACACCAGGTCGTCCAGCGGGGTGCGCTGCAGCACCTCGCCGTCCAGCGCGGTGACGAGCTCGGCGCCGGCCGGGATCTCGTCCGCCGTCGCCAGGACGGGGCCGAAGGGCGTCGTCGCCTCCCACGTCTTGCCCTGGAACCACTGCGTCGTGCGGTACTGGTAGTCGCGCATCGTCACGTCGTTGAGCACCGCGTACCCGGCGATGGCGGCGCGCGCCTCCTCGCCGCGGGCCCGACGGACCCGGGTACCGATGACGACGGCGAGCTCGCCCTCCCAGTCCACCTGGTCCGACTCGGGCGGCAGCAGGATGGGGTCGCCCGGGCCGATGAGCGCCTCGGGGTACTTCGCGAACAGCGTCGGGAACTGGGGCAGCTCGCGGCCCATCTCCCGGATGTGGTTGGCGTAGTTCAGCCCGACGCAGACGATCTTGCCGGGGGTCGGCACCACGGGCGCGAGGTCGGCCGAGGCGAGGTCGTGCCGCGGGCCGGCGGCGTCGGCCCCGAGCGCGAGGGACCCCCGCCGCAGGAGGTCGCCGACGTCGGCGTACCCCTCCACCTCGACGGCGACGTCGCCGTCGAGGTGGGCGGCCGCGGTCCGGCCGTCCGCCAGGCGCAGGGTGGTGAGCTTCATCGGTTGCCTCCGTCGACGTGCACGCGATCGACGTGAAGACGCTCCATGATCGGGGCGTCGGAGAATCGGAACAGGTCGAACGAGGTCTCGGCCTGCAGGGACCACGGCACCCAGGACGGGACGACGAACAGGTCTCCGACGTCGAGCCGATGCTCCACCCCGCCGAGGACGACCGACCCGGCGCCCTCGAACACCTGGAACACGCTCGACCCGACCTCGCGGCGGGCAGGGGTGACGGTGCCGGCCCGCAGCCGGTGGAACTCGGCGCGGATGGTCGGCATCACGTCGCCGCCCGTGGTCGGGTTCGTGTACCGGACGGCTGCGTGACCCTGCTCGACGGTGGCCGGGTGGCCCTCCTCCTCGAGCAGCAGCTGCTGGGTGAGCGCCGCGCAAACGCTTCCCGCAGGATTCTGTCCAGCAGAACTCCGGGCGTCCCAGTGCCGGACGATCGTCGTGGCGCGGCACGTCGGCTGTCGCGCCGGCCGCGACGCCCGGGTCAGGCGACAGCGGTCCGGGGCGGGCCCTGACGTGGGAAGGTCTCCCGGGACCGTCGGCGCCGGACGTCGGCCACCGACGCACGGCGTCGACACCGGTGCCGGGCAGCGACAGCCAATCGACAGCGACAGCGACAGCGAGGAGAGAACCGTGGACATGAAGCTCGAGCTCGTGCCGATCCCGGTCAGCGACGTCGACCGGGCCAAGACGTTCTACGCCGACGCTCTCGGGTTCGTCGTCGACGTCGACGTCCAGCCGGTCGACGGCGTGCGGGTCGTGCAGCTCACACCGCCCGGGTCGGCGTGCTCGGTCGGCTTCGGCACCGGCGTCCCGGCCTACGAGGGGACGCCCGGGACGGTCCGCGGCCTGCACCTCGTGGTCTCCGACATCGAGGCGGCCCGCGCGGAGCTCGTCGGCCGCGGCGTCGACGTCGGCGAGGTGCAGGACGTCGGCGGCGGCGTCCGGTACGCGTTCTTCGAGGACCCGGACGGCAACTCCCTGACCCTGCAGGAGATGGCGTGGCGAACCGGTGACGCCTTCTAGCCGGACGCCGGGCCGGTTGGCCGGTCGTGAGCGCCGGCGGTGAGCGGGTCCCGCCGACCCTCGGCCGCCGTGGGCGCGGTCGTGCTCGCCGCGGCCCTGTTCGGCACGACCGGCACCGCGCAGGCGCTCGGGCCGTCGTCGACGACGCCGCTCGGTGTCGGCTCCGCGCGACTCGTCCTGGGCGGCCTCGCGCTGCTGGCGGTGCTCCCGCTGCTGGGCGCTCGCCGCGCGGAGGCGACCGGGCTCTGGCGCACGCCCGCGGGCCTCGTGGCCGGCGCATGCACCGCGCTCTACCAGGTCTGCTTCTTCGCCGGGGTGCAGCGGGCCGGGGTGGCGGTCGGGACGCTGGTCGCCATCGGCAGCGGCCCGGTGCTCGCCGGGCTGCTCGCCCGGTGGGTGCTCGGGGAGCGTCCGGGGCGCGCCTGGCTCGTGGCCACCGCCGTGTGCCTCGCCGGCCTCACGCTGCTCGTGCTCGGCGGCGGGTCGTCGGGTCGCCTCGACGTCCTCGGTGTGGTCCTCGCGCTGCTCGCCGGGCTCGCGTACGCCGCCTACACCGTGCTGGCGAAGCACCAGCTGGACGCGGGCCACCACCCGTCCGCGGTCATGGCGGGCGCGTTCGGCCTCGGGGGCCTCCTGCTCGTGCCGGCGCTCGCCACCCAGCCGCTGGGCTGGCTCGGCCGGCCGGACGGCGCGGTGCTCGCCCTGTACCTCGGGCTGGTGACGACGACCCTGGCCTACCTGCTGTTCGTGCGGGGGCTCGCGGTCCTGCCGGCCGGCCCGGTCACCACTCTCGTGCTCGCGGAACCCGTCGTCGCGACGGTGCTGGGCACAGCGGTCCTCGGCGAGCGGCTGTCCTTCGCCGGCGCGGTCGGCGGCGCGCTCATCCTCGTGGGACTGCTCATCCAGGGGCGGAGCACGGCCACCGTCCCGGACCTCACTGGCCAGGACGACGGAGCCGGGCGCGACGACGGAGCCGAGCGCGACGTCAGTCGACCGGCGTGAGCACCGCGATCGGCATCGTCCGGCCGGACTTGGGCTCGTAGTGCGCGAACATCGGCGCCCGGGTGAGGACGACGTCGCGCCACAGCCGGTCGCGCTCTTCGCCCTCGGCGATCCGGACGGTGACGTCGTGCTGCCGCGTCCTGACCTGGATGTGGGCGCGCGACGCCGCACGGAGGTTGCGCATCCACTGCGGCTCGGCCGTGGAGCCGCCACCCGAGCCCACCAGGACGTAGGAGCCGCCGTGCGCGAAGCCGCTCACCGGCGTCGTGTGCGGGCGACCGGTCACGCGGCCGGCCACCGTGAGCAGGAGCACCGGCGAGCGGCCGGCCGCCGTGCCGCCGATGCGCCCGCCGGACCAGCGGTAGAGGGCGACGGCGGCGGCGTTCCCGCCCCGGGCGAGACGGCGGATGACGGCGTTCATCGGGGCTCCTCGGTCGGCAGGTCGGCCCGAGCCTGTCGCCGCGGGGGCCGGGCGGTCAATCGATCGGGACGCGGCGGCCCGGCGGCACGGGACGCGGTGACGCGGCGGCACGCTCAGCGCAGCCAGCGGCGCAGGCGCTTCTTCCGGGCGGCGGCCCACGCCGCGTCGACGTCGGCCCGGGAGCGGTCCGCGCGAGCGTCCTCGATCGCGTGCAGCCGTCCCAGCGTGAAGGCGGTCTCCGGCACGGTCGTCTGCTCCGCCAGCTCGCGCAGCCGGGTGCGGGTGTTCCGCGCATCCAGGTGCTCGCCCACGGACTCCTGCACGGCCTCCATGGCGGCGGCGAAGCGCCGGGCGTCGTCACCGAGCGCGGGGGCGACGGCCTCGGCCGCGTACCGCGCACGCTTGGCTGCCTTCCGCCCCTCGTGCAGCAGGGTCTCCTGCTCGCCCGGGTCGGTGGCGCGGTGCGCCGCGCGCATGGCGGACCGGACCTCGGCGTCGCCGTCGGCCACCAGGTCGGGGAGGGCACGCCGGGCCGGTCGCCTGGCCCGCTTCCGCAGTGGTGGGTCCTCGAGCAGGCTCGTGAGCCTGGCCAGCAGCGCGCGGTAGCGCTCGCCGTCCAGGTGGGCGACCAGCGCCTCGTGGGCGGCGGTGTACGCGTCGTCGAGCCGGCCGCGGAGCTCGTCGGACACCGCGGCGGACGGCGAGGCCCACCCGCCGTCGTCGCTCTGCCCGTGCGCCCCACCGGACCGGCCCTGCGGGCCCGGCTCGTCCGGCCGGCCGGCTCCGGTCTGCCCGTCGACCGCGGTCACGACCCGACCCCGCACGACCTCCGCGTCCCGCGCGCTCCCCAGCACGCCGGCGAGCCACTTCAGCTCGCGCGCGAGCGGGCGGGTGACCGACCCGCGCAGCAGCGGGCGGAAGGTGCGCAAGGCGCTGCGCAGGCGTCGCGTCGCGACCCGCATCGCATGGACCGCACCGTCGGCGTCGAGCCGGACCGGCAGGTCCTGGGCGCGGATCTGCTCGACCTGGGTGGCGACCTGCGCGAGCACCACGTCCGCGGCCGTCGACGACGCCGCCGAGGTCGGCGCCGCCGGCGGCGGTCGCCGCCGCCGTCCGTGCGTCGTCGATCGCCTCCGCGCCCAAGCGTCCGCGCGAGCTTGGACGTCTGCCCGGCCGGGCGCAGGCCCCGCTCCTGCAGGACCGGGTCGAGAGCGGCGAGCAGCTCGCGGGGACCGTCGACGACCTCGACCTCCACCTCGCGCCACGTCCACGGGCCGTTCACCCCGCCGTCCGCGGTGTCGTCCGGGGTGCCCTCCGGAGCGGAACCCACGGCGAGCCGGCGCGCCGTCACCCGGTCGTCGGCCAGCTCGAGCAGCACGCGTCCGGTCGCGTCCACGAGGTGCCGGACGGTCCGGTGGTTCTCCACCCGGGCGACCGGCCGGAGCTCTCGCCCGCCCGTCCGGGCGTGGGTCATGGTGCGCAGCGCGTCCGGCACGGTGCCCTCGCCGCCGCCCTCGCCGTCGTCCAGCGGGAGCCGGACCTCGGACCGTGAGCCGTCGGGCATCGGCACCTTGAGGTGCCATCCCGCGTCCGGGCCGCCGGTGCGCCGGCGCAGCGTCAGCCCCGCGGCCGCGAGCCGGAGGTCGGGCGTGTCGAAGTAGGTCGCGATCAGGTCGTGCTCGCCGTTCTCCCCCTCGGCCCAGGGGCCGTCGCCGACGGGGGCGTCGGGTCCGCCCCCGGACCGCTCGTGCTGCGCCGCCTGCACCAGCTCGACGAGGTCCGGGAGCGCCGCATCCCCGTCGACCTCGTACGTCACCTCGAACTCCGGGTGCACCGTGGGCATGCGTCAGTTCTAGCAGGGCCGTCCGACACCCCGGCGCCCGATCGAGGAGCGCTCCACGACGACCGCGGCGGTCCCGGACGCCGATGCCCCCACGGCATGACGCGAGCCCACCGCCTCGCCCGGCGGCGTGCGGCGGCTGGCCCTTCAGACGGGTCGGTCGGGGTCCTCGGGCCGGAACAGCGAGCGCTGCGCCATGTCGTAGGTCGCGAGCACCTCGAGGAAGAAGCCGGACGACGCCGTCGCGACCTCCGCGACCTCCGCCGGCGGAGTGTCGCGCAGGACGGCGAGGAACGCCTCGTGGTGGAGCTCGGCGAGCTCGAGGATGCTCACCCCCTGCTCGACGGCGGCCCGGCCGAGCGCGTAGCCCTCGCTGAGGCCCTCCTCCGGCCGGGCGGACAGGGACCGCAGGTGGGCGACCCGGTAGTTGCGCGCGAGGTCCGCCGGGACCGGCGTCACGACCGGGGACGACCGGCCGCCGCGGTGCCCCGGACCACCGCCCGGTCGAGGAACGCGAGCCCCTCCTCGAGGTCGAGGGCGGTGGGGACGGACCCGGTGCCCATGCCGAGCATGACCATCGCGACGGCGACGTCGGGCTGGATCCCGACGATCACCGTCACGGCACCCCGCAGGCGCGCCATCTCGGCGATGTGCCGCAGCGTGCGCGAGCCGAACGAGTCCAGCACGTCGAGCGCGCCGACGTCGATGATGACGCCGCGCGCGCGGTCGCGACCGATCTGCTCGACCAGGTCGTGCTGGAAGCGGAGCATCTCGGAGTCGTCCAGCGCGGTGTGGATCGAGGCGATCAGGTAGGGACCCTGCCGCAGGATCGAGACGAGCGCCGGACCGGTCGTGGTCACGTGGGCATCGGTCCCTCCTGGCGCGTGACGGTGTACCCGAGCAGCCGCTCGGCCTCCTCGAGGCCCCCCTGCAGGTCGCCGATCGTGTTCATCTTGGACAGGTCCACCCCGATGGTGACGAGCGTCTGGGCGATCTCGGGAGAGAGCCCCGTGATGATGACGCTCGCGCCCATCAGACGTGACGCGTCGACCGTCTGGACGAGGTGGTTCGCGACGGTCGCGTCGATGTCGGGCGCACCGGTGATGTCCATGACGACGACCTTCGCCCGGTGGGTCCGGATCCCGGTGAGCAGCTGCTCGGTGAGCTGGCGGGCCCGCTCGTTGTCCAGCACGCCGATGATCGGCAGGATCAGCAGCCGCTCCCGGACCGGCAGCACCGGGGTGGACAGCTCGCGGATCGCGTCCTGCTGCTGGCGGATGACGCGCTCGCGCTCGTCGACGAAGCTCACGGCGACGGTGTTGGCGATCCGGTTCGCCGCCGGCTCGTAGGCGTCGAGCACGCGGTTGAGCAGCGCGAAGTCCCGCTGGTACTTCTCGAACAGCGACCGGGCCAGGACGTCGCGCAGCAGCAGGACGATGCCGACGACCTCGTGGGTCTCGACACCGCGCGGGATGATGCGCTCGGACAGGTCGCGCGCGTAGTGCTGCAGCGCCTCGACGCTGCCGGTCTCGAGCACCTCGACGTAGTTGTCGTAGACCGACGTCGTCTCGGCCGCCATCTCCTGGGCGGTCATCGCCTCGAGGAAGTGCGACTCCTGGATCCGGCTCGCCCAGTCCTGCTGGAGCGTCGTGCGGTGCTCGCGCAGGTGCGCGACGAGCTGCGGGAGCAGCTGGTCGCCGTCCAGGTGCGCAGCCCCCAGGTGCTCGGCGAGGACCTGCTCCGGCAGCGCCCCCTTCGGCAGGCCGGTCGCCACCCGGTTCTCCGTCGCCACGTCATCGCCCGCCATGGTCATCCTCCTCGACGCCACTTCGTCATGGTCACGGTGGTCCCGCGGCCCATCTCGCTCTCGACCGTCAGCTCGTCCATCAGGCGCCGCGCGCCCGGCAGTCCCAGCCCGAGCCCGTGGTAGGTGCTGTACCCGTCGGTGAGCGCCTGCTCGACGTCGGGGATGCCCGGCCCGGTGTCCCGCGCGACGATGCGCACGCCGGGCACCGGCGCGGTCAGGACCGACACGACGACCTCGCCGGACCCGGCGAAGCGCACGATGTTGCGGGCGATCTCGGACACCGCGGTGGCCACCAGGGTCAGGTCGGTGCGGGAGAAGCCGACCCGCAGGGCCATCTCGCGCGCGGCCTGCCGGGCGGCGACGATGTCGGCGTCGGTGCCGATCGGGATCCGCGCCTCCTCGTTGCGGCGCTGGCCGCGGCCGAGCAGGGGCCCGCTCAGCCGGGCGCAGAGCTCGCACTCCAGGAGGTGCCGGTCGACGTCGAGCTCGCGCTGCCGACGGCGGTCCGCGCTGGAGAGCGCGAGGAGCACCGGGCGGCACCGGTCGGTCGGCGGCTGGCTGCGTCCGAGCGACAGCAGGTACTCCACCCGGAGCCGGGCGCGCGTCCGGTTCAGCTGGGCCGCGACCGCGCCGGCGCTCGACCCCACCTCGGCCGCGAGGGACCCGGTGTCCTGCCCGAGCACCTCGTGCGCGAGCAGGAGGCGCCGCTCGCGGTCGGGCAGCCGCGTGACGGCCTCGGTCAGGGCGTCCTGCTTCTCCCGGACCAGCAGCTCGTCGCCGGGTTCCTCGACGGGTCGCAGGTCGACGACCCGGTGCTGGTTGCGCCGGTCGCGGTCCCGGGACCGCCACAGCGACGCCACGAGGTTGCGCGCGGTGGTGACGGCGTAGGCCTCCAGGGTGCCGGGGGCGACGCGGTCGAGGGCGGCGAGCACCCGGACGAGCGTCTCCTGGACGAGGTCCTCCGCCGCGGCCGGGTCGGCGACCCGAGCCCCGATCACCCGCCGGATCATGGGCAGCAGCGACGCCACCTCGCCGGCCCGTTCCGGCGAGGCCACCCCGTTCTGGGAGGGCTCCGCGGCACTCACGTCTCGGAGGCTACGCCCGCTCCACGTCATCCACCGGGCCCCGGGTCGTCTTCATCCGTGAGCGCGCAACCGGCGCTCTGACGGGTCGTGGCGCGACGAGGATCGAGGAGACATGGAGCGAGCACCGCAGTCGGTCCCCCGGTCCCGGGTCATGGTCCGGGGTGCGGCCATCGCGCCGGCCCCCGTGCTGGCCGGGTCGACACCACCCCTGTCGACCCGGTCGGCGTGCCGGTCGTGAGCGTGATGACGCACCGGGTGCTCCGGACGCGGTCCGGGCCGCCGGGTGCCGTGACCTGCACGACCCGCGCGGGCGTGCTGCGCGTCCGCCTCTCCGGCGAGGTCGACCTGTGGCTGCACGGCCGGCTGGAGGAGGTGCTCGAGGCCGTGCGCCGGCACCCGGGACGGGTCGAGGTCGACCTGCGGTGGGTGACGTTCTTCGGGGCCGACGGCGTCCGGATGCTCCTCGCCCTCCAGTTCGCCCGCCCCCCGGGGGTGGTGACGGTGATCGGGACGAGCGCGCCGGTCGAGCGCACCCTGCGGATGTGCGGCATCTCCGCGGACGTGCTCCCGCGGCCCCCCCGTCGGCCCTGATCCGGGCCCTACCCCCGGACGACGACGTCGACGCTGGCGCGCAGGACGTCGTCCGCCACCTGCCGCAGGTCCCGCTGGACGTGACGGTGCCCGAGCGTGGTGCGGCCACCGGCGAGCAGACCGTTCGCCGCGGCGACCTGCCGCTCCTCGTCAGCGGTGAGCACCAGGAGCGTGGTGTCCGCGCCGAGGTCGACGAGGTGGGCGGTCACGCGGTGCGCCATGCCGGACCACACCGCCGTGCCGGTGACGCCGTCGACCGGGTCGACGACGTCGAGGTCGAGGACCGTGCTGCCCCACCCGAGCCGGCGGTGCTGCACCGCCTGGGCGTCGGTGACCGGCGACCCCTCCGCGTGCACGAGAGCTCTCCACACCTGCGTGCGCGGTGCGGCGATCTCCTGACTGACGACGACTCCCGATGCCACGTCACATCCCCTTCGTCGGCCCGAGGTCCCGGGCGCGCTCTCCTGGAGAAGAACGTCCCGGCGCCGGCCGTTGATCCACCGGCCGGGCAGGTCTGGCCGGCCGTTCCCGCGCCCGCGGTCGACGGCGGCGAGAGGCGCCGGCGCCGAGCGAGCCGTCGGCGACGCTAGGCGGTCCCGATGACCCCTCGACGGCGGGCGGGCGAACGCGCGCCGTCGGGGGGTGGACGAGCGGGCGCGGGCCCGGCCGGCGGTCCTCGACGCGCGGCCCGCGCCGTCAGCCGGGCTGGTCGGTGGACCGGAGTCGCCCCTCGACCAGCTCGGCCCGCTCGCGCCATGGTGCGGTGCCCTCCGCGCACGAGTAGCGTCGTCCACGCCGCTCCAGACCTCGGTGGCGCTGACCGACCAGCGCCCGGGAGGAGAGTCGTGGAGTCGATGTCCAGCCCGGCACCGGAGTGGTCACCCGACGACCGCGGGCCCGCGGCGCGCTCCCTGGTCGTGATCCGTCGGCTCGACGGGCCGCGACTGGTCCTCCGCGTCCTCGGCGAGGCCGACGTCGGGTCCGTGCGGGACCTGCGGGACGGACTCCGGCGGGCCCTCGCCCTTGCCCTCGACGAGGTGTCGGTCGACCTCTCCGGGCTGACGTTCTGCGATCTCGCCGGCCTGGACGCCCTGGACGACTTCGTCCGCGACGCGGCCGACCGTGGCCTCACGACGTCGGTCCACGGGATGTCGCCGGTCCTGTCCTGGCTGCACGACACCTTCCCGCCGCACGGCGACAACCTGCCCCTGGCGGTGGACCGTCCGACCACCCCGGACCCCGGTGGTCCGCACCCCACCGGGGCGCCCGCGTCGCCGGCTGACGAGGGCGACCCCTCGGCCCGCGACCCGACCCGGTCCCCGCGGCCCTGGCCGGTGCGCTGAGGCGGGTCGACCCGGCGGCGCGGGCCTCACCGGGTCGCACCGGCCCCACCTGCTCCCACCGCCTCACGTGAGGTCGGCGACGTCTGCCAGCACCCTGCGGACGGTGCGGACCCCGAGCGCCGCGAAGGCGGGGTTGGAGTCGCGGTAGTACGGCACGAGCAGGACCGCCTGGTGCAGCGCGATGCCGCGAGCGCGGTCCCACGTGGCGTCGTCGACGGCGAGCGCCTCGCGGTAGGCGCGACGTCCCGCCGCGTCGAAGACGCTCCAGGCCGGGATGACGTCGGTCGCCGGGTCTCCCCCGCCCGCCCCGCCGAAGTCGATCACCGCGGTGAGACGGCCGTCCCGGACGAGCAGGTTCGGGCGCAGCAGGTCGCCGTGGATCCACACCGGGTCGCCGGTCCAGGCCGGACCGGCCACCGCGTGCTCCCAGGCGGCCGTCGCCGCGTCGACGTCGAGCACGTCCGGAGCGGCTCGGATGGCCGCGCGGGTCTCGACGTCGAGCTCCGCGAGCGGGCGTCGACCGGCGACCGGCGCGCCCGACGCGTCCACGGCGCGCAGGGCCTCGACGAAGGCCGCGAGGGCGCGCGCCGCCTCGGTCTCGTCGCCGACGACGTCGTCGTCGTAGGGGGCGCCGTCGATCCAGCGCAGGACCGCCCACCGCAACGGGTAGCCGGCACCCGGCGCGCCGTGGGCCACCGGCTCGGGGACGGCCAGCGGCAGGCGGGGAGCGAGCTCGGGCAGCCAGCGCAGCTCGCGGTCCAGGCTCGCGGCCCACGCCGGGACCCGCGGCAGGCGCAGGCACAGGTCCTCACCCAGCCGGAAGACCGCGTTCACGGTCCCGACCGAGGGCACCGCCCGGATCGGCAGGCGCGCCAGGGCCGGCATCTGCTCGGCCACCAGCCGGGCCGCCGTCTCGACCGTGACCTCGAGCTCCTCGGCGCGGACGGTCACGCGGCCCTGCCGAGCGGCCCGGCCGCACCCTCGGCCCCGCGCCCCGGTGTCCCGTGGCGCCCTGCCCGCCCTGTCTGCCCTGTCGGCCCGGTGCGCTCCACGCCTTCTTGTACCGGGCCGGGCGACGTCCGGTCCACCGGGAAGGCGCGGGACGTCACCCGCGAGCGCGCCACCGGCGGGCGCCTCACGGCGGGCGGCCACCGGCCGGGAGCACGTCCGCCCCGGTCGCGCGCGCACCGTCGCGCGGCGGCGCCCGGGTGGGTGACAAGCAGTTGTTGTCGAAAGTGACTGCTGTCATAGTGACTCGTGCCAAGGGCTAGGGCGACCTCGGCGGCCGGACGACTCCAGGGGCGGACATGCGCGCACACGCACGGACGAGGATCGGCGCGCTCGCCGCGGCCGGACTGGGGCTGAGCCTCGGGCTCGCCGAGGCCACGGCGGGCGTGGCGTCGGCGGCGACGCGCGGGACGCCGTCGTACCCGGTGCGGGCGTCCGCGAACGGCGCGTCCCTGGTGGACGCCGACGGTGACCCCTTCCTCTACCTCGCGGACACCGTGTGGCTCGCCCCGAGCCGGCTGGACGCGGCCGGCATGCGCCACCTGCTCGACGTCCGCTCCGCGCAGGGGTTCACGACGGTGCAGGTCTCGGTCCTGCCGTTCACCCACCTGCGCGGGAGCCAGGCGAACGTCCACGGGGACCGCCCGGTGTACGGCGGCGACCTCGGCCACCCGCGGCACATCGCCCAGCGCACCGGTGACCCGGCCCACCCGGACTACGACTACTTCGACCACGTCGAGGTCTTCCTGAGCCTGGCCGCCGAGCGGGGCATGCAGCTGACCCTCGTGCCGGCGTGGTACGGCTACCAGGGCGAGGACTGGCGCGGGCAGGTCGACGTGGAGTCCGCCCGCGCCTTCGGGCGGTTCCTCGGCGCGCGCCTCGGGCACCACCGCAACATCATGTGGCTCCTCGGTGGGGACAACGACCCGGTCGGTGACTCCGCCCGGGCCCAGGGCGGTCCCGGCCGCACCCGCGACGTCACCCGTGCCACCCGCGCGATGGCGCAGGCGATCCGCGAGACCGAGGCCGTCCCGCACCTCATGAGCTACCACGGGTCGCGCCACTCCAACAGCCCCGACCTCTTCGGCGGCGATCGGTGGCACAGCTTCGCCTCCGCCTACTCCGGCGCGCACACGTGGCGCAACGTCGCCGCGAGCCGCGGGAAGGGCGACCCGGTGGTCCTCACCGAGGCGTTCTACGACGGGCGCGAGCAGTTCACCCTCCTGGACCGCCAGGAGCTGCGCGCCCAGGCGTGGTGGTCGGTGCTGGGCGGCGCCGGGTTCGCCTACGGCCACGAGGACGTGTGGGACCTCGACCCGGGCCACGGGCCGCACAGCACCGGCGGCGCCCCGAGCTGGCGGCACGCCCTGCGCGCCGCCTCGGCGAACGACCTCTCCGTCCTCTCCCGGACGGTCGAGCCCCTGCTCCCGCTGCGCCCCGCCGACGACGCCGTCCTCGTCGCCGGCCGCGGCGACGGGTCCCGGCGCGCGTCCGCGGCGCTGTCCGCCGACGGCCGCACGGCGCTCCTGTACGTCGCCGAGCGCCGCACCGTGCACGTCAAGATCAAGGCGGTCGGCGGCAGCGGCTTCACCGCCGCGTGGCTCGACCCGGCGACCGGGACCGAGCGCCCGGTCTCCGTCCCCGCCTCGGCCTATGCGGTCGCCCTGCGCGCGCCCGCCGGCCTGGACGACGCCGTCCTGGTGCTGCGCCGCCGGTGACGCCGGGCGCCGCGGGGCGAGCGGTCCCGACGGCGATAGCCTGGCCGCCCAGTCATGCCGTCGACGCCGGACGACGGCGTCCCGAGGACGGCGAGGCATCGATGGCCACACCACCCGAGCCCGTGGACGCGGCGCGCGACGACGCGCGTCCCGATGCCGCGCAGCCCGACGACGCGCAGCCCGACGACGCGCAGCCCGACAACGCGCAGGCGGCGGCCCTGGCGGCCGCGCTCGCCCGCGCCGAGGCCGCCGAGGCGCGGGCCGCCGCGCTCGAGGCGCGGGCCGAGGCGCTGCGCCTGGCGGCGGAGGCCGGGGTACCGACCGGCCCCGCGACCGGCCGTGCGGCCGGGACGGCGACCGGGCCGGCGACGGGCGCGGCGACCCACGTCCCGACCGACGTGCCGGCTGACGTGCTGACCCGGACGGCGGCCGGCACGACCGCTGACGCGGCGACCGGCACGGCCGCCGACACCGTCTCCGCGCACGCCCGCGAGGTCGCAGACGCCTACGCGGCACTGGGCACGGTCCTGCCCCTGGGCGTCCTGGTGGAGGACGGCCGACCCGTGACGGGCGCCGACGTCGGGCTGCCGCTACGGACGATGAACCGCCACGGGCTCGTGGCGGGCGCGACCGGCACCGGCAAGACCCGGACGCTGCAGCTCATGGCGGAGGGGCTGTCCGCGGCCGGCGTCCCGGTCTTCGTCACGGACGTCAAGGGCGACCTGTCCGGGCTGGCGGCGCCCGGCGTCGGCGGGGACCGGCTGCTCGCGCGGACGACGAGTCTCGGTCAGGAGTGGTCCGGCCTCGCGTCACCGGTGGAGCCGTTCACGCTCGGCGGCATGGGGACCGGGACCCCGATCCGCACGACGGTCACCGACTTCGGGCCGCTGCTGCTGTCCAAGGTGCTCGGCCTCAACGCGACGCAGGAGTCCAGCCTCGGCCTCGTCTTCCACTGGGCCGACACCCAGGGGCTGGCCCTCCTCGACCTCGCGGACCTGCAGGCGACCATCGCGTTCCTCCTCACGGACGAGGGCAAGCCGCAGCTCAAGGGGATCGGCGGGCTGTCGTCCGCGACTGCCGGGGTGATCCTCCGCGAGGTGGTCGCCCTGCAGGCGCAGGGCGGCGACGTGTTCTTCGGGGAGCCGGCCTTCTCCACCGCCGACCTTCTGCGCACCACCCCGGACGGCCGGGGGGTCATCTCGGCGCTGCGAGCTGCCCGGCGTCCAGGACCGGCCGGCCCTGTTCTCGACGTTCCTCATGTGGCTGCTCGCCGAGCTGTTCTCGGAGCTGCCCGAGGTGGGCGACGCCGACCGACCGCGGCTCGTCTTCTTCTTCGACGAGGCGCACCTGCTGTTCACGGACGCGTCCGACGACTTCCTCACCCAGGTCACGCAGACGGTCCGGCTCATCCGGTCCAAGGGGGTCGGCATCTTCTTCGTGACGCAGACGCCCAAGGACGTCCCGACGGACGTCCTCGCCCAGCTCGGCAGCCGCGTGCAGCACGCCCTCCGCGCCCATACACCGGCCGACTCGACCGCGCTGCGCGCCACCGTCCGCACGTTCCCGCACTCCGGGTACGACCTCGAGGAGCTCCTCACCACCCTCTCCACCGGCGAGGCGGTGATCACCGTGCTCTCCGAGGAGGGTGCGCCGACCCCGGTCGCCTGGACCCGGCTGTTCGCTCCCCGCTCGTCGATGGAGCCCCTGGCCCCCGATGCGCTCGCCGCGCTCGCCCGCGACTCGGCGCTCGGCCCGCGGTACGCGACCGCCGTCGACCGCGAGTCCGCGCGCGAGCTCCTCGCCGCGCGGGCGGAGCGCACCGAGCGCGCGGAGCTCGAGCGCGAGCGGTTCGAGCAGGAGCGCGACGAGCGCGAGCGCGCGGAGCGCGAGCGGGCCGAGACCGCCGCCGACGAGCGCGAGCGGGACGAGCGCGCCCGCCGCCGGGCCGAGGCGGACCGTCCTCGGGCTCGGTCGCGCACGACGACGCGGTCCCGCGGCGACAGCGCGCTCGACTCCTTCCTGCGGTCCGCGGGATCCGTGCTCGGGCGGGAGATCACCCGGACGGTGCTCGGCACGCGTCGCCGCTGACCCGCAGGTGCGGCCTGCTGGTTCGCCCGTATGCGCGCTCACGCCCGCCTGACCTGTGCCGATGGGGTGGCCGAGGCGCACCGGGCGCCGGGGAGCGGGTGCGCGATGGACGGGAGCCTGGAGGCGACCCTGCGCGACCGGTCGCGACCGGCGACCTTCCCCACCGCTGAGGTCCCGACCGCGATCCTCCCCACCGCTGCCCTTCCCGCCCCGACCCTTCCGACCGCCGGCGACGCCGCACCGTGGCCGATGTCGCGGGACGACCTCGTGCGCGCGGCGTTCGACACCACGGCCGCGCTGGTCCTCGTCGTGGACGCGGCCGGCCACCCGCTCCTCGTCAACGGCGCCCTGCTGCACGCCACCGGTTGGACGGAGGCGGAGCTGACCGGCCGGCCCTTCTGGGACACGCTCGTCGCGCCGGAGGACCTCGCGGGCGCCCAGGACCACGTGCGCCGCGGCGATCCACGAGGGCGCCGTCTTCCCGCAGGAAGGTGACTGGCTCGACCGCGCCGGCGGCCGCCGCCGGGTCTCGACGCAGAACAGCGTCGTCCGGGAACCGCCACGGCGTCCCGGTCGCGTCGTCACGGTCGGCATGGACGTCACCGACCAGCGCCGCGCCGAGGCGGACCTGCGCGAGCGGGCCGCGACGGACCTGCTCACCGGTCTGCGCAACCGCGCGGCGCTGTTCGAGGCGCTCGGCGACGCGCTGACCAGCCCGGACGCGCGACGGGCTGCGGCCTGCTGTTCGCCGACCTCGACGGGTTCAAGGCCGCGAACGACCGACTACGGCCACCACGTCGGCGACCTCGTCCTGGTCGAGGTCGCGACCCGCCTGCGCCGGGTCACCGGCATGCACGACGTCGTCGCCCGGCTCGGCGGGGACGAGTTCGTCGTCCTGTGCCCCGGCGGCGACGCCGCGCGGCTCTCGGCGCCCTGGCCGAGCGCGTCGAGGCCGAGCTCGCCGGCCGGTCGACCGGCCGCACGGACCGGTCCACGTCGGGGTGAGCATCGGCACCGCCCTCGCACCGCGCGGCACCGACCCCGACGAGGCGGTCCGGGCCGCGGACCGGCAGATGTACCGGGTCAAGCAGGCACACCGGCTCGCCGGAACCGCCGCCCGGAGCGCCGGGGGCCGCGCGCACCCCGGGCCGGAGCCCCAGGAGGCACCGGCCGCCCCGCTGCTCGGCGCACGCTTCCCGCGCGCCGCCCGTGATCGCGGCTGAACCCGGATCTCCGCAGGTCGTGGATCCGGTGACAGCCGTCTAGTGCAGGTGTGACCGGCCGCACAAGGGCTCGGCAGGACCACTTCCGTCCCCCGGTTCGCGCACAGGTTTTTCCACAGGATGTGTACGACGCCCCGCCTGGGTGCACAGGTCTGTGGACAGAATTTGTGCACGCCGGTCCCGACTGGTCTCGACGGGTGACCGTCGCCCCGCCCCGCCTCCCGGCCGCGCGCGTCAGGCGCCGACGTCGTGCAGGTGGTGGACGACGTCGTGCAGGTAGTACCGCCCGAGCGTCCGGACCGTGAAGACCGAGCCGTTCGACCGCCGTCCCGGGCGGTCGGAGCTCCTCGGCGCGGCACCCCGGCGAACTCGGCGGCGAACGTCTCCGCGGCCTCGGCGAGCTCGTCGGCCGACCACCGCCGGGTCCTGCTCGGCGTAGCGGCCCTCGACCGCCGCGGCGTCCTGGTCCCAGTTCTCGAACAGCGGGTCGTCGGTGTCTGCGCATGAGCCGCACGCGCTCCGCGAAGACCCGGTTGACGTCCCGCACGTGCGCGCCGTACTCCAGCACCGACCACACCCCGGGCCGGGGCCGCTCGGCCGCGCGTCCGACCGCGCGAGCGACGCTCGAGCCACCGCGGGGTCAGCGCGCGCACGGTCGCGGGCAGGTCGCGCACGTCGACGTCGCCGGCGACGAAGCCGCACTCGGGCAGCGGGCGGTCGAGCACCCACGTCCAGTCCTTGGTGTCCGGCTCGATCGCGACCCGTCGGGGCCGAGGTCGGTCGCGGCGGGCGGGGTGGCGGCCGGCGGCGTCGTCGGTCATGGCGCAGCGCCACCGGCGAGGCCGGGCCGGCCACGCGCCCGCGCTCGGTCCGGCCGACGGGACGACGTGACAGATCGTGCGACGATGTCACCATGCCCAAGATCCTCGGCGCGACGCTGCACGAGCACCGCGAGCAGACCCGCCGGCGGTTGTTCGCCGCGCTGGCCGAGCTCATGGCCGAGCGCGGGCTTCGACGCGATCAGCCTCGCCGACATCGCCGCCGCCGCCGGCATCGGCCGGACGGCGGTCTACAACCACTTCACCGACAAGGAGTCGCTGCTCCTGGGCTTCATCGCCCACGAGACCGCCGAGTACGTCGAGCGCGCTCGAGGCGGCGCTGGCCGACGTCGAGGACCCGGTCGAGCAGCTGCGGACCTACGTGCGCCAGCAGGCCCGGCTGACCCGGATGTGCGCACCTCGCGCCCGGCCCGGACCTGCGGACGGTGCTGTCGCGCGGCACGCAGGCCGCGCCTGCGCGAGCACGTCGTCGGTGTCGAGGTCGATCCTGCGACGCATCCTCGAGCGCGGGATCGCGGCGGGCGTGCTGCCCGCCGCAGGACGTCGCGACGACCGTGCCGCTCGTGCACGCGTGCCTGTCCGGCCGCGGCGTGCCCGAGACGGTCCCGGCGCGCGACCAGGCCGTGCCGGCCACCGAGACGTTCGTGCTGCGCGCGGTCGGCGCCCCGGTCCCCGCCGCGGTCTGAGTCGGGGCGCCCCGGCGGACACCCGCGAGCGGCCCGACCCGTGAGGCCGTCAGCCGTGCCGGCGTCAGCCGTGCCGTTCCGGCGTCAGCCGTGCAGCGGCAGGGTCAGCGTCGGCGCGGCACCCTCGACCACGCGCACCGGCACGCCCCAGTCCTGCGCGTTGAGGTGGCAGGCCGGGTACTCGATGGCCGGGTCCGCGTCGCAGCTGGCCGCGTGCGCGGTGACGTGCAGGACGCCCTCGCCGACGGCCGGGTCGATCCGCAGCTCGCGGACCAGGTCGACGCCGTCGCCGGTGCCCGTCGAGCAGCAGCTCCGGCGGTGTGGCCGAGACCTGCAGCCGCGTCGAGGGACCGTACCGGTCGTCGTACTTCTGCCCGGCGGCCGGGCGTGAACACGCACGTCCAGCCGGAACGCGCCGGGCGCCGACGTCGGTGACCGGACGCTGGGTGCGATGCGCGCCGGCGTCGAGGATCTCCCCCGCGACGTCGCGCGGCAGGCGCAGCCGGGTCAGCCGGTGCGCGGCCGACTCGACGACGAGCAGCTCGATGCCGTCCTCGGACGGCAGGACGACGAGACCGCTGGGCTCGGCCAGGTCGCGCGCGAGCGTCGTGACGGCGCCCGGACCACCGTCGGGTCCGGGGCGTAGCGGCGCACCGCGCCGTTGTAGGTGTCGGCGACGGCGATCGAGCCGTCGGGCAGGACGGCGACGCCGAGCGGGTGCTGCAGCAGCGCCTGGTCGGCGGCGCCGTCGCGCAGCCCGAAGTCGAACAGGCCCGGCACCCACCGCGGTGCCGACCGTGCTCCGCTCGTCGGCGCCGCGCGGGACACGGACGACCTCCAGCGTGTCGTCGCCGACGGCGTCGTCCGCGGGGGCCAGGTCGACGTACCGCAGCGCGGAGACCTCGGAGTCGGCGAGCCACAGGCGCGCGCCGCGCGTCGCCGTGGCGTCCCGACGGCGAGGCCGGACGTCTGCGCGAACCAGGCCCCGTCGAGCGGCTCCGTCCTGCAGCCCCTCGTTCATGGTCCCGGCGAGGGGCTCGATCCGGCCGGCGCGCGGGTCGAAGACCCACAGCGTGTGGTTGCCGGCCATCGCGACCGCGACGACGTCCGCGGCCGGCCACCAGGCGACGTCCCACGGCGAGGAGAGCTTGATCCCGAGCGCGCCGGCGGCCTGCTGCGCGGGCAGCCGGTTGTCGGCCGCACCGACCATGTACTGCTCGCCGGTGCCGGCGACCGTGGTCACGGTGCCGTCGACGAGGCGGACGCCGCGCAGCGCGTGGTTGACCGTGTCGGCGACGACGACGTCGTACCCGACCTGCGCGCGCGACCGTCGTCCGGCAGCAGGGCCAGGCCGTTCGGCTCGCTGAAGCGCGCGTCGTCCGGGCCGCCGTCGACCAGGCCGCGCTCGCCCGAGCCGATGCGGCGCACGAGCGTCTCGCCGTCCGCGTGCGACCTCGGCGAGCGAGTGGTGGCCGGCGTCGGCGACCAGGAAGGTCCCGCCCGGCAGGGCGAGCGCCTTGGCCGGGAAGCGCAGCGTGCCCGACGTCGGCGCCGGCGGCGACGTACGGGCCCGTCACCGCGGTGCAGCGTGCCCTTGGCCTCGTGCTCGGCGACCAGCCGCTCGACGAGGATCTCGAGGTTGCGGGCGTGCCCCTCGCCGGCCATCTGGGCGACGATGTAGCCCTCCGGGTCGATGACGACGAGCGTGGGCCAGGCCCGCGCGGTGTACGCCGACCAGGTGACGAGGTCCGGGTCGTCGAGGACGGGGTGGTGCACCTCGTAGCGCTCGACGGCGGCCGCGAGCGCGACCGGGTCCGCCTCGTGGACGAACTTCGGCGAGTGCACGCCGATGATGACGAGCTCGTCGCGGTGGCGCTCCTCGAGCTCGCGCAGCTCGTCGAGGACGTGCAGGCAGTTGATGCAGCAGAACGTCCAGAAGTCCAGGACGACGACCTTGCCGCGCAGGTCCGCGAGCGTCACGTCGCGGCCGCCGGTGTTCAGCCAGCCGCGACCGACGAGCTCGGAGGCGCGGACCCTGGGCAGGGTGCGAGGCAGTCGGGTGCGAGAGCGACGGGGTCACGTCGTCAGTCAACCCGACGATCCGCGCCGGTATGCCCGGCGTCCGCCAGCCGGGCGGTGCGACGAGCCCAGAGGTCGAGGCGGTCGGAGTCGATCGGCGGGTCGCCGGCTCGTGGGGACGCCGAACCGGACGAGCCCGGCGACCGTCCCCAGGGCGAACCCGATCGCGGCGCCGGACGCCACCCGGGCCGCGTCGCTGAACGCCGGCGCGGTGACGTTGACGGCCGTGAGCACGACGAAGCAGGTCAGCAGGATGCACCCAGGCGCGGGCGCCGCCGAGCCAGAACGCGAAGCCGGGCGAGCAGAGCGGCCGTCGCGGCCGCGATGAGCAGCAGGGCGACGACGAGAGGGTCGCCCATGCGCGGCGGTCAGCCGCCGGCCTGGATGCGGCCGCTCACGCGCACGCTCGACCGGCACGCCGTCCACCTGACCCGGGACGTCCTCCCGGTCGGACTCACGCTGGAGGTTCACCTGCAGATGGTAGCCGTCGGCGTCCCGGGAGATGCCCACGCCGCAGACGCCGTCGCGCCCGGCCAGGTCGGAGCGCAACCGCGCCTTGGCGGCTCGCGCCTTGCTCAGGTCAGCCATCTGCGCACCTCGCGTCGGGGACCCGGCGCGAGGGTCGCGCCGCTGACCCGCGCTCAGCCGACGACGAGTCGGGCCCCGAGGGCGTCGAGGACCGCGTCGATCGGGTTGAGGTAGGTCAGCCCGTTGCCATTCTCACCCCCCGTCTCGCTCCCGGCAAAGAGCAGCCCCAGGGCGACCCCGTCCGCGCGGTAGACGAGCGACCCGCTGTCGCCGCCGCGCGAGAACGGCGTCCCGTTCGTGCTCTCCACCTCGATCTGGTTGTCGAAGCTCAGCTCGCCGAGCTCCTCGCCGTACCCGACGACGACGTCGTCGAGCTCGATCGCGGTGACGCGGCCCTGGGTGACGCCCGTCGTCCGGCCGATCTTCTCGACGGCCTCGCCGCCCTCCGCCTCGGCGGTCGGTCGTCACGCGGCCGACCGGGTAGTCCAGGTCCACCTCGACGTCCTGAGGTGCGCGACCGCGCAGTCGACGGTCGCGGTGCGGCCGGCCGCGAGCGCCTCGAACTTCGCGAGCGTGCCCGACGCGGTCCGCGGGATCGGTGCCGCCGTCGGCGGCGCCCGGCTGGACGACCGGGTCGCCGACGGCAGGCCGACGGCGACCCGACGAGCACGTGGTAGTTGGACAGCGCGTGCAGGTCCCCGCCGAGCTCGACGAAGGCACCGAGGGTCCCCGCGCTGACGTCGACGTGCGCGATCGAGACCCCGGGGCGCAGCGGCCGGGCCCGGCCGGTCTCGCCCATCGCGAGCGCGGTGACGACCGGCGGCCACGACGACGGCGGCCGCGCGGCCGGGCGTGGCCCGGATCCGTCCGGTGCGGCGGACGTCGACCGTCGGGCCGACCTGCTCGGCCACCTTGCGCGCGACCATGCGCGCGGTCGGCAGGCCGAGCCGGTAGCGCACCGCGACGCCGTAGCCGCCGTCGGGCAGGGGCGCGAGGCCCAGGCCGACGCCGGTGGCGCCCGGCCCGACCCCGCTCGCCACGATGCGGTCGCCCAGCAGCTCCCCGACGTACCCGGCGATCTGCCGCTTGACCCTGCGTGCCTCGTCCTTGTCCATGCCGTCCCCCTGCCGTCAGCAGCGACCACCTCGCTGGCGTCGAGTCTGCCGGACACCACCCACACGGGTCGCGCGGCTCGACGGGACGGGCTCGGACGGTGGTCCGCCGACGGGGGCGGCCTCGACGCGGTGCACGGGCGCGCTCAGGGCGCCATGCTCGCCGGTCGGCGGCTCGTGCCACCGCCGGACGACGGAGATCCGGCCCCCACCCAGGGTGGACGGGGGCCGGACCGTCACCCCGCGGTCAGTACGTGGGCGGCGCCGGCGGTCGCCGGTCGTCGTGGCGCTCGATGACCTCGCGGTGCGAGGTGTGGGTCCGCTGGGCGTTGACGACCAGCGCGATGATCACGGTGAGCACACCCGCGGCCATGCAGATGTACCCGATCATCGCCAGGTCGACGCCCTGCACGGCGTCGCTGACGGCGAACGCCAGGATGGCGCCCACCACGATGAGGAAGATCCCGCCGCCGATACCCATCGCCCGAGTCCCTTCGTCGGGGCCCGGGCAGTGCCGGGCCTGTCCCTGCAGTCTTGCCGCGGCAACCGGTATCCGCGCGCCGACGCGGCCGATCGCCCCGATCGGGTGAGGTCGATCTCCCGAAGATCACCCGACGACGTCCGGCAGCGGACGCTCCTCACCGAGCACGTGCTCCGCGAGGAACGCGGCCACCACCCCGTACCAGACGACCGCGTGCTGCGGGGTGAGCACCCAGTGGTTCTCGTCCGGGAAGTACAGGAACCGGTGCGGGGTGCGGCCCTCGTCGTCGGCCGGCAGGCCGGAGCGGCTGAGCAGCTCGTACCAGAGCCGCAGGCCCTCGCCGATCGGGACGCGGTAGTCCTTGTCGCCGTGGACGACCAGCATCGGCGTGACGATCTCCTCGACGAACCGGTGCGGGGAGTTGTCGTGCGCCATCGCCTGCGGTCATCTCGCGCGCCCAGTACCAGCCGGCGTCGGTCGTCGGGCCGAACTGGTCCAGCGCCCACAGGCTCGCGTGCGTGACGATCGCGCGGAAGCGGTCGGTGTGCCCGGCGACCCAGTTGGCCATGTACCCGCCGAACGAGCCGCCCATCGCGGCCGTGCGCGTCTCGTCGATGTCCGGCCGGGCGCAGGCCACGTCGGTGATGGCCAGGAGGTCGGTGTAGGGCTCGGCGCCCCAGCGTCCCCAGCCGCGCTGGACGAAGTCCTGCCCGTACCCGGTGGACAGCGCGGGGTCCGGCAGCAGCACGGCGTAGCCCTGGGCGACGAGCAGCCACGGGTTCCAGCGCCACGACCACGCGTTCCACGACCCCAGCGGTCCGCCGTGGATCCACAGCAGCAGCGGCGCGGGCGCGTCCTCGCCCGACGCCTCGGGCACCGCGAGCCACGCCCGGACCCGCGAGCCGTCCTCGGCCGTCGTCTCGATCTCCGTGAGCAGCCCCGGCAGCTCGGGCAGCGGCGCCGGACCGGGCAGGACGACGGCCTCGACCGGCCCGTCCGCGCTGCCCGCGAGGTCGATCCGCACCGGGTGCGCCGGCTCGAGGTACGAGGCCCGCAGCGCGAAGACCGGTGCTGCCGTCCGGGCTGACCTGGAGGTCGCTGAACGCGGCGTCGTCGCTCGTCACCCGGGCGACCGTCCCGCTCGCGAGGTCGACGCGGAAGACCGGCGCGCGGCCGTCGTCGTCGGCGACGACGACGAGGCCGGACGAGTCCGGCAGCCACCGCGCGCCGTGCGGCCAGCGGTCCCAGTCCGGGGCGAGCTCGCGCGGCTCGCCGCCGGCGAGCGGCACGACGGCGAGCCGGCGTGCGGGGCGCCTCCTGCGGCGAGGAGATCGTCTCGCGCTCGTAGGCGACCCAGGCGCCGTCGGGCGAGACGACGGGCGACGCGAGGTCCGCGTCGGCGTCGTCGACCAGGACGCGGCGCTCGCCGGTCGCGACGTCGATCGCCACCAGCACGCTGCGCAGCACGCCCCGGCCCTCCGGCCGGGTCCACGAGGTGACCAGGGTCGCGCCGTCGGGGCTGAGGTCCGCGCCGCTCTCGCGCAGCGCCGGGCCGGCGTCCGGGGTCAGGTCGCGCAGGTCGAGCCGCGGCTCGGCCGTCGCCGGCGGCGGGCGCGACGAGGTCGTCGTCCGACCGTGCCCGTGAACAGGTGCGGCGCGGCGGGGCCGAGGTCGTGGTCCCAGTACCGCACCGGGTAGCCGCTGTGCAGGATCGCCGAGACCTTGCGTGTCCTTGCGCGCGGTCCGCAGCTCGTCGTCGTGCGCGAGGTCGCGCGCGTGCGGCAGGACGTCGGACGTCACGACGACGACCGGCGCCGCGGTCGCGGTCACCGGCGACCCGACGCCCCCGGGCCGGCCGGCCACGACCCGCGCCTCGGCGCCGTCGGCGGGCAGCAGCCAGAGCGCCGACGGCGCGTCGTCGGCCTCGGTGCCGTCGGGGTCGGGACGGGCGGAGGTGAAGAGCAGGTCGCCGTCGGAGGTGAAGGCGGCGCCGGACTCGCCGTGCCGCGAGCGGGTCAGGCGGCGCGCCCGGCGCTCACCGGTCGGGTCGACCTCCCACAGGGCCGAGGCGTACTTCGTCCGCTTCTCGTCGAGGGTCGCGACGGTGGTGACCAGGCGGGTGCCGTCCGGCGAGAGGGTCAGCCCGCTCAGCGCGCGGCAGCGCGATGTAGCGCTCGAGGTCGTGGAACGGCGTCGGCGGCTCGGGGGTGCCCGGCCCCTCAGTCGCGGGGGCCGCCGGCCCGTCGGACGCGGTGGTGTCGGAGATCTGCGGGTTGCTGTCGGAGGTCACCGCAGAGTCCTACCACTCCCCGCGGCGGACCTCCCGCGCTGACGGCCCGGGCCGGTCCCCGTCCGCCGGCCGCTCGGCCCCCTCCTGCCCGCTCGGCGCACCGGTGGAGAGCCGGGCCAGCATCGCGTTGTACTCGTCCATCTCCGACGTCGCCGTCCCGGTCGACCCGGCGGTCGCGCCGGCGGGCCGCACGCTCGTCGTCGCGGGCCCAGGAGAGCGCCACGACGATCGCGAGCGCGATCGTCGGCACCTCGCCGATGCCCCAGGCGATGGCGCCGCCCTGCTGCTGGTCGAGCAGGGCGGAGGGGCCCCAGTCGCGGCCGAGGTTGCCGAACCAGTCGGGGACGAGCAGCACCTCGCCGCTCATCAGGCTCACGCCGAAGAAGGCGTGGAACGCCATCGTCCCCAGCAGGAGCAGCAGGCGCTGCGGGTAGCCCGGGCGGTGCGGGGACGGGTCCACCCCGACCAGCGCGTTGACGAACAGGTACCCGGCCAGCGTGAAGTGGGCGACCATGCCGACGTGCCCGACGTAGGTGCGCAGCGCCAGCTCGAACAGCCCGGTGTAGTAGAAGGCCACCATCGACAGCGCGAAGTTCGCGGCGGCGACCAGCGGGTGCCCGAGGACCTGCGCGACCCGGCTGTTGACCAGCGTCAGGACCCACTCGCGGGGGCCGCGGGAGTCGTCCCGGCGGCCGGGGAGCGCGCGCAGCGCGAGGGTCACCGGGGCGGCCAGCGCGAGGAAGATCGGGACCACCATGGCCAGGATCATGTGCTGGACCATGTGGACGCTGAACAGCACGTGGCCGTAGGTGGCCAGGCCGCCCGAGGTCGTCCAGGCGAGGAGCGAGCATGCCGACCACCCAGGACACCGTGCGGCCGGTCGACCACGTGTCACCGCGCCGGCGCAGGCGGTGCACCCACCGCAGGTAGACGACGATCCCCGCCGCGCACGCGCCCGCGAGCAGCAGGTCCCAGCGCCACTGCGTGAACCAGGCGTCCCCGACCGGGGCCGGCGGCAGCGGGTGCCCGGTGACCACCTCGGCCGGCGTCGGGTCGGTCACCGGGACGTCCGGCAGGGGTGGCTGCCGTGACGGACAGCGCGACCGCGACCCCGGAGACGGCGCCCATGAGGGCCAGCTCGACGGCGACGAGGCGCCACAGCAGCGCGGTCGCGCGGGGGGCCGGGGAGCGTGATCGCCCGCAAGGGGCGCGGGGGACGCGGGTCGGCCGGCGGGGAGGGACGCGAGGCGCGGGATGACCGCACGCCGGTAGCTCCAGCCGAGCGCACCGAGGAGGCCGAACAGGATCGACCTTGGCCAGCGAGCAGGGCGCCGTACCGGGTGAGGCAGCCCGTCGGCACCGCCCGAGGCGCAGCGACGCCGTTCACCGTCCCGGACAGGGCGACGGCGACGAAGCACCACGCGGCGACCGACGAGTACCGGGCGACCGCGGGCGCGAGGTCCGCCCCGAGCCGGCGGTCCAGCACGGCGAGCGCCGCGAGCGCGCCGATCCACACCGCCGCCCCGACGAGGTGCAGGAACAGCGAGGACACGGCGAGCTCGTGGTTCGTCGCGCCGGCCGCGTGACCGGTCAGCGACTGGAGCACGAGCGCGACCAGGGCGAGGAGGGCGGACCACGCGGCGCCCGGTCGGCGTGGCGACGGCGAGCGCGACCGCACTGGTCGCCGCGGCGACGACGGTGATGGCGAGCAGCGTGCGGCCCAGCGAGCACCTGCCCGACGAACAGCCCGAGCTCGGCGCTGAACCCCGGCCCGCCCACCGGCCGGCCGGCGATGCTCGCGTAGGTCAGGACGAGCCCGACGACGCTCAGCGCGGTCCAGACGGAGGCCGCGGCGCCCGCGAGGGTGAGGGCCGCCGGGTAGGCGCGGCCGTCCACGGCGGGTGCACCGGCGCGGCGCGCCGGACGCGTGCCGGCCCGCGCCCCCACCCGGGGCAGGATCGCGACGGCCAGCACGAGCGACCCGAGGGTGAGTGCGGCGGCCAGCTGGCCGAGGGTCTCGACGACCGGCAGGCCCCAGCGGACCAGCGCCCCCGGGTCGCCCAGCACGCTCGGCGCGGCGGCCCCCGAGACGACGAGGCCGACGACGACGGCGACCGCTCCGGCCGAGGCCAGGACCACGAGCCGCGCGACGTTCCACCGGGTCACCACACCGTCCAGGGTAGGCGCGCGCCGGCGGCGCCTCGGCCGGTGGGGACCGGGGATCGGTCACATCGGGAACGGCCCAGGGCCGTGCTCGTTCGACGCCGGGTGCTGCCGTGGGGGTCGACCGGGACCCTCCGGAACGGGAGGCGTCAGGCGGGGACCGGGGCGGGGGTGACGGCGACGCGCTCGGGGTGCAGTGCCTCGTGCGCGGCGACGAGCAGCGCGGTGGTGCGCTCCGCCATCGGCTGGGTGATCCCGGTGACGACGTCGGGGGCGAGTGCCACCCCCACCGTGACGCCGACCCGGACCCGCACGCCGCCGTCGACGACGTAGTCGCCCTCGACCGCACGGGCGAGGCGGCCGGAGAGGAGCTCGCCGTCCTCGAGCTGGGCGATGTTCTCGAACACGACGAGGAACCCGTCGCCGCCGTAGCGGGCGGCGGTGTCGACCCGGCGTACGGTGGCCGACAGGCGCTGGGCGACCTGGCGGAGCACCTCGTCCCCGGCCGCCGGACCGTGCTCCTCGTGCACGAGGTCGAGGCCGTGCAGGTCCAGCTCGAGGACGGCCATGTGCCCGCCGAAGCGGTCCTGGCGGGCCAGGGCCTGGCCGAGGACGAAGACGGCGGCGGACCGGCTGGGCAGCCCGGTGAGCGCGTCGATCGCGGCCCCGTCGGCGGCGAGGTCCATCGCCCGCGCGTTGACGACCGCGGCCGCGAACGACGCGGCCAGGACCTCGAGCGCCTCGGCGTCCTCGGGTCCGAGGTCGTCGGGGCCGGCGGCGGCCACGAGGACCGCTCCGACCACGGACTCGTCGCGGTGAAGCGGCACCGCGAGCATCGCCCCGGCCGAGCCGGCGAGGCTCTCGGCGATGTCGGTGGGGTCGAGGTCCCCGGCGCCGCAGCGCACGGTGGTCTGCCAACGCACCGCGCGGCCGGTCAGCGACCCGGAGAGGGACAGCTCGGCGGACAGCAGGGCGGCCAGGGTTCCGGTGGCGCCGGTGACGACGAGCCGGTCACCGTCGAGCTCGACGACGGCCGCACCGGTGCCGGAGGTCAGGTCCTGCGCGCTCTCGCTGATGCGCTCCGCGACGTCGGCGGAGACGAGCTCCGCCTCGGCCACGCGGCACTGCGCCTCGACGACGGCGGCCTGGCGGGCGATGAGCTGGGCGTCGGCGGCGGCGGCCTCGTCCCGGTCGAGCTCCGCCCGGAGCGCGGCACGCTCGCGGGTGATGACGTCGCTGCGGTGGGCGAGGAGGGCTGCGGCCGTGGCAGCGACGTCGGCCAGGCCGGTGCGCTGGTCGGCGTCGAGGTCTGCGGGGTCCAGGTCGGCCACGGCGAGGGTGCCGAGGACCGTGCCGTCGTCGGCGCGCAGCGGGTAGCACAGGAGGTCGGCGATCTCGGGCGCGCCGGCGGCGCCGTGCTGGACGAGCACGACGCTCGCCCGGGGCACCCGCGCGACCAGCGACGCCAGGCGCGCGAGCACGTCGAGCTGCTCGTCATCGGCGAGGGGGGACGCGTCGGTCCCTCGGGGTGTCGCGGAGCCGGTCACGGCCAGGTCGGTGCTCACGCCGTACCCTTCGGCCGCCGCGGCGGCCGGCTGAGGCATCCGGCGCCTCGACCTGCGCGTCGCCGGCGCGGAGTCTGGCCCCACCGCCGATCCGTCGACGAGCGCGGCTGCGTCGACCTGGCTCGTCGACCTGGCTCGTCGACCTGGCTCGTCGACCGGGCGGTGCCCGACGGCGGCCGGGGTCAGCCCCAGACGAGGCCCTGCGCCGGATCCCCGAGGACCGCGGCGACGTCCGACAGCACGCGCGACCCCAGGCCGCCGTCGACCAGGCGGTGGTCGAAGGAGAGCGCGAGCTGGGTGACCCAGCGCTTCTTGATCTTGCCCTTGTGCACCCACGGCTGCTCCCGGATCGCGCCGAACGCGAGGATCGCCGCCTCGCCCGGGTTGAGGATCGGCGTGCCGGTGTCGATGCCGAAGACGCCGACGTTGGTGATCGTGATCGTGCCGCCGGACATGTCGGTCGGGGTGGTCCGGCCGGCCCGGGCGGTCGCGGTGAGGTCGGCGATCGCCTCGGCGAGGTCGTGCAGGCCGAGCCGGTGGGCGTCCTTGATGTTCGGCACCACGAGGCCCCGCGGGGTCGCGGCGGCGATGCCGAGGTTGACGTAGTGCTTGTAGACGATCTCCTGGCGCGCCGTCGTCCCAGGACGCGTTGATCTCCGGGTGCCGGCGGACCGCGAGCATGAGCGCCTTGGCGGTGATCAGCAGCGGCGTGACCCGGACGTCGGCGAACTCGCGGTCCTCGCGCAGCCGGGCGACGAGGTTCATCGTCCGGGTGACGTCGACGGTGTGGAACACGGTGACGTGCGGTGCGGTGAACGCGCTGGCGACCATCGCCTCGGCGGTGCGCTTGCGCACCGACTTCACCGGGACCCGGGTCTCGCGGCCGTCCGCCGAGACGCTGCCCGGACGCCAGCCACGGCGCGTCGTCGCCGGGGTAGGTGGCCAGCGTGCGCGGCTCGGTCTCCGCGCCGTGGGCCAGCACGTCCTCGCGCGTGACGATCCCGCCCGGCCCGGTCGCCGGCGACGCCGTCGAGGTCGACGCCGCAGGTCCTTGGCCAGCTTGCGGACCGGCGGCTTGGCCAGCGCGTGCCGCGTGGGCCGGACGCGGCGGCCGACGGCGCCGACGGCGCGGCGGTCGCGACCGGCGCGGTGGGCGCGCGCTGCGGCCGGGTGGGCGGCTGGGGCGTCGGGGGGCGGCGCAGCAGCGTCCGGAGCCGACCGGGCGCACGCCGGACGCGGCGGGCCGCGGTGCTGGCCGCTGACGCCGTAGCCGACGAGCACGGCTCCGCCGGCCTCCGACGCCGGCCGACCGCCGCGCGGCGGGTGCGGCGTCCCCGGTCGGGACGGCGGCCGTCGCGGCGCCGTCCCGCCGCGGGCCGGCGCGCTGTCCCGGCCGTGGGCCCGGCGACCGGACGTCGACCGTCGGTCGGCGCGGCCGCTCCGCGCCGACCGGCGCCGCCCGGCCGCGGGCGCGCCGCCCGGGTCGACGTCGATGACGATGATCGGCGTCCCGACGTCGACCGTGGTGCCGACCGGCACGAGGATCTCGGTCGACGACGCCGGAGTACGGGCTGGGCAGCTCGACGAGCGACTTCGCCGTCTCGATCTCGACGATCGTCTGGTTGACCGTCACGGTGTCGCCCACGGCGACGTGCCAGGTGACGACGTCGGCCTCGGTCAGGCCTTCGCCGGCGTCGGGGAGTCGGAACTGCTCGAAGGTCGGCACGGGTGCTCCTGGGTCGGGGTGCGGGGCTCGGCGGCTCGGCGCCGGTCGCCGACGTCGGTGCGCGGTCGCGGCACGGCCGGCGCGGTCGTCAGAAGGCCATGGCGCGGTCGACGGCGTCGAGCACCCGGTCGACCCCGGGCAGGTAGTCGTGCTCGACCTTGTTCGCCGGGTACGGGGTGTGGAAGCCGCCGACCCGCAGCACCGGGGCCTGCAGGTGGTAGAAGCACTCCTCGGTGACCCGCGCCGCGATCTCGCCGCCCGTCCCGTAGAACACCGGCGCCTCGTGCACGACGACGCAGCGGCCGGTGCGCCGCACCGAGGCGACCAGGGTCTCGGCGTCCAGCGGCGAGATGCTGCGCAGGTCCACGACCTCGATGCTGACGCCGTCGGCGGCCGCGGCCTCGGCGGCGCGCAGGGCGGTCGCGACGCTCGGCGCCGTAGGCGGCGATCGTGAGGTCGGTGCCGGTCCGGGCGACGTGCGCGCGGTCCATGCCGGCCCCGATCGCCTCGGGGGACGTCCGGCGCCGACGACGCGCTCACGGTCGTGCCGAGGTCGACGTCGCCCTTGTCCCAGTACCGGCCCTTCGGCTCGAAGAACAGGACCGGGTCCGGGGAGGCGATGGCCTGCTGGATCATGACGAAGGCGTCGGCCGGCGTCGGCGGGCGTCACGACGCGCAGCCCGGCGGTGTGCGCGAACAGCACCTCGGGGGACTCGCTGTGGTGCTCGATCGCGCCGATCCCGCCGCCGTACGGCACCCGGATGACCACGGGCAGGGTCAGCCGCCCGCGCGAGCGGTAGTGCATCTTGGCCAGCTGGGTCGTGATCTGGTCGAACGCCGGGAAGATGAAGCCCGTCGAACTGGATCTCGCACACCGGCCGGTACCCGCGCATCGCCAGGCCGATCGCCGTCCCGACGATGCCGGACTCCGCCAGCGGGGTGTCGACGACGCGGTCGGCGCCGAAGTCCTTCTGCAGGCCGTCGGTCACCCGGAAGACGCCGCCGAGGGCACCGATGTCCTCGCCCATGAGCAGGACCTTCGGGTCCGTCTCGAGCGCTCGGCGCAGGCCCGCGTTGATCGCCTTGGACAGGGTCATGCGCTGGACGCCGCTGCGTGGTCGACTGCTCGACGCTCACAGCCCACTCACAGCGCCACCTCGCCGGCGTGCTCCGCGACCCCGATCGCATGACCGTCCGCCGCCGAGGGCGTGCCGGGCCGCCGTCGGCGCCGTCGACGAACGACGCCTCGTAGTCGGCGAACCACGCCCGCTCGGCGGCGAGGGTCGTGTGCGGCGACGGCGTACACGTGGTCGAACATCGACTCCGGGAGCGGCGCGCCCATCGCCCGGACGCTGGTGCGGATGCGCCGCCCGAGCTCCTCGACCTCGGCGTCGAGGTCCGCGAGGAAGTCGTCCGGCAGCTCGCCGGTCGACCGGAGGTGCGCCCGCAGCCGGTCGATCGGGTCCCGCTGGCGCCAGTGCTCGTCCTCCGCGGACGTGCGGTACTTCGTCGGGTCGTCCGACGTCGTGTGCGCGCCCATCCGGTAGGTGAACGCCTCGATGAGCGTCGGACCGCCGCCCGAGCGGGCCCGCTCGAGCGCCTCGGCGGTCACGGCGTAGGTCGCCAGCACGTCGTTGCCGTCCACGCGCACGCCGGGGACGCCGAACCCCTCGCCGCGGCGGGCGATCGGGACGCGGGTCTGCCGCGACGTCGGCTCGGAGATCGCCCACTGGTTGTTCTGGCAGAAGAGCACGAGCGGCGCGTTGTTCACCGCGGCGAAGACGAGCGCCTCGCTGACGTCCCCCTGGGACGTCGCGCCGTCGCCGAAGTAGGTGACGACGGCGGTGTCCCGCGCGGGGTCGCCGGTGCCGACGAGCCCGTCGCGCTGGACGCCCATCGCGTAGCCGGTCGCGTGCAGCGTGTGCGAGCCGATGACGAGGGTGTACAGGTGGAAGCGGTGCGCCGTCGGCGTCCCAGCCGCCCTGGTCGACGCCGCGGAAGAGCCGCAGGAGGTCGGCGAGGTCGACGCCGCGGGTGTGCGCGACGCCGTGCTCGCGGTAGGACGGGAACACGTAGTCCTGCGGGGCCAGCGCACGGCCGGACCCGATCTGCGCCGCCTCCTGGCCGAGGCTCTGGGCCCACAGCCCGAGCTCGCCCTGGCGCTGCAGCGACGTCGCCTCGTCGTCGAAGGCGCGCACCAGCACCATGTCGCGCAGGAGGCCGCGCAGCGCGGCGGCGTCGAGGTGCGCGACGCGCGGGGAGTACACGGGGTCGTGCCGCAGCTCGCCCGGCGGGCTGAGGAGCTGGACGAGCGTCGACGTCCGCGCGTGCCGTCCGGTCCCGGTGGGGCTGCCCGTCGTGCTGCTGGTCGTGCGCGGTCGAGCTGCCGGTGGTGCTCACGCGGTGCTCCTCCGGGGAGAGGGCGCGGGGCTGCGCGGGGGCGGTCGGTAACCTACGTCAGCGTAGGCTACGCAACCGTAGGTTCCTCGCCGGGCGCGCACAGCGCGCCGCCCGGGTTGTTGGAGGAATCGGCACTGGCTCCCTCCTGGAGGTGGTCCGACAGGTTCCGTGCGACGCCCGCGGCGGGGCGCCTCGGCCGGGTCAGGCCGACCGGCGGCCGACCCAGTCCGAGGTGACGTCGAGCAGCAGGTCGGTCGCCTCGGTCTCCCCGACCGAGACCCGGACACCCTCACCGTCGAACGGCCGCACGAGGACGCCCGCCCGGGCGGCGTCGGCCGCGAAGGCGCCCGTGCGCTCGCCGAGCGGGAGCCAGACGAAGTTGGCCTGGCTGTCCGGCAGGTACCAGCCCTGGTCGCGCAGGCACTCGAGCAGGCGGCGTGCGCTCCTCGACGATCCGCCTCCACCCGCTGCAGGAGCTGGTCGGTCGCGCGCCAGCGAGGCCACGGCCGCGCGCTGGGCGACGTGCGAGACGCCGAACGGCGTCGCGACCGCCCGGATCCCGGCGGCGAGCCGCGGCCGGGCGACGGCGTACCCGACGCGCAGGCCGGCCAGCCCGTACGCCTTGGAGAACGTCCGCAGCACCACGACGTTGCGGTGCTCGCGCAGGACGGCGACGCCGTCGGGCACGTCGGGGTCGCGGACGAACTCGACGTACGCCTCGTCCACGACGACGAGGACGTCCGTCGGGACGGCGTCGAGCAGGGTCTCGAGCTCGTCCGGCGCGGACGGCGGGGCCGGTCGGGTTGTTCGGCGTGCAGACCAGGACGACCCGGGTGCGCGGCCGTGACGGCCGCGGCCATCGCGGGCAGGTCCAGGCGGGCGTCGGCGCGTGAGCGGGACGGCGACGGGCACGGCACCGGCCACCGCGACCGCGATCGGGTAGGCCTCGAAGGACCGCCACGGCATGACGACCTCGTCGCCCGCGCCGCACACCGCCGCGAGCACGTGGCCGAGCACCGCGACCGAGCCCGTGCCGGCCACGACCTGCCCGGGTCGACGCCGAGCCGCTGCGCCGAGCGCCTCGGTCAGCTCGGTGGCGTACATGTCGGGGTAGCGGTTGGCGTCCGCGGCGGCGTCGGCGATCGCGGCGAGGACCGCGGGCAGCGGCGGGTACGGGTTCTCGTTCGACGACAGCTTGTAGGCCGAGGCGCCCACCGGGACCCGCGCGCCGGGGACGTAGGCGGGCAGCTCGGCGACGGCCGGACGCAGCGGCACGGAGGGCGGGGTCACCCGTCCAGCATGCCACCGCGGCACCGGGCGGGACGGCAGCGGGCCGGCAGCGTCGGGCGGCGCTCGGGCGGCCTCGGCGGCGCTCGGGCGGCACCGAGGGCAGCGCCTCGGGGCGGCAACCGGGCGGTGTCGGGGCAGCACCGACGCCGCGCGGACGTCCCCGGCGGGAGGCGGTGCGCGGTGGCAGGATCCGTGGCATGAGGTTCCTGCTCCGCGTGCTCATCAACGCGTTCGCCATCTGGCTCGCGACCGTGCTGCTCTCGGGTCTGCTGATCGTCGGCGGCGACGACCCCGCTCGAGCGGGTCGGTGTGTTCGTCGTCGTCGCGCTCGTGTTCGGCCTGGTCAACGCGATCGTCAAGCCGGTGGTCAAGCTGCTGTCGCTGCCCCTGTACATCCTCACGCTCGGCCTGTTCACGCTCGTGGTCAACGCCCTCATGCTCATGCTCACCGCGTGGTTCACCGAGATGACCACGTGGGGCCTGCGGGTCGACGGGTTCGGCACGGCGGTGGTCGGCGCCCTGCTCATCTCGGTGGTGAGCTTCCTGCTCAGTGCCGTCACCGGGGTGAACCGGGACCGGGAGCGCTGACCACGCGGCCCGGTCCCCGGACCCGGCCGGCGAGCCCCGGACCCGGCGGGCTCCCGGTCCCGGCGGGCTCCCGGCCGGACGGGCTCCCGCTCGCCGGTGAACTCCTGGCGGACGACGACGACCCCGGCACCACCGAGGACCGCCGGCCGCGGCCCGCTCCCAGGCCCGGACGGACGGTCCGCCGTGCGCGCCGACGGCGCGCGCCGTCCGGACGTAGGCGGCCAGCCCGTGCGCGGCGCCCGGCGGAGCGCGCCGCGACCCGGTCGCCCGGGACCGGGGAGACGGCGAGGTCCCGGACGGCGGTGGTGCGGTCCGGCCGGTCCGGATTGCGCCGAGCCGTCGAGCGCGGGGACGAGGTCCTGGCGGTGCTCGAGGTGGAGCAGCGCCGTCCCACCCGACGTCGCGCGGGTCGCGACCGGTGACCCGGCGGTGAGGACGGCCACGACCCGGTGGCGGGCGGTGAAGGCGGCGCTGCCCGCGAGCGCCATCGCGACCATCCCGCCCTGGCTGTGCCCGGCCAGCAGGACGCCCTCGTCCGGGCCGCGCGCCCGCCGCCTCGAGCGCCCGTGTCACGAGCTCCGTCGGCCGTCGTCCGTGGCGCCGGCCATGAGGCGCAGGTTGGTCGCCATGTCGAACGGGTTCCCGCTGGCGCCGAGGGACGCCGCGTCCTGCGTCCCCGGGATCGCCACCACCCAGGTGCGGGTGCCGTCGGGGTGGTCGAGGCGGTCGACGCCGACCGTCCCGGCGGCCCCGCCGCCGCGCGGGTAGAGCCCGGCGACCCTCCCGAGCAGGTCGGCCGCATCCCGGGGCGCCGGTCCCGCCGACGTCGGCCCGAGCCGGGCGGTCACCCGCAGCGGTCGGCGCGCGAGCCCGGGCACGACGCGTCCGAGGATCCCGGTGGTGGTGGTCACCACCCGTGACGCACCGACGGTCGGGGTCGCGCTGCCGGGCAGCGTGCCGGGGACGAGCCCGCGGACGAACCCGGCGGCTGCCTGGACCGCCGGCTCGCCGGGGTCGGTCGTCGCCAGCCACCGGACCGCGGCCGGGCCGCGTCCGCTCGCGTGCAGCCCCGCGCCCGCGAGCACCAGGCCCGGAAGCGCCAGCCGGGCGAGCAGGACGCCGCCGAGCAGCGCACCGATCGGGTGGTCGCCCGCCCCCTGACCGACCGCCGCGAGCACCGTGCGCAGGACGTCTCCGGCGGCGTCCTCGGCGCGGTCGTAGGCGTCGGCGGCGCGGGCCAGTGCGGTCGCCAGGTGCCGGGTCGCCGCCGCGTGCGCCGCCAGGGAGGCCGGGCCGTGCACGACCGGGGCGACGGCGGCGTGCGCCCGGGCGCCGGGCGCCGACCGGCCGGACCCGAGCCCGTCGCGCGCGGCCCAGCAGGCGGACGCCGCGGCGTCGTCGAGGTGGTCGGCCGCCGCACGCAGGGTCGCTGCGGCGTGACGCATCCGCTCGAGCGTCGCCGTGGTCCCACCGACCCCGCCGCGGACGACGACGCCGTCGTTCACGGGACGGCCCAGCGGTCCGACGGGAGGGACCCGGGGAGCAGGACCGCGCGCGGGGCGGCGAACCCCGCGGCCCGGGCGGCGGCCAGCGAGCGCTCCTCCTCCGCCCGGAGGGCCGCCGCGTGCTCGGCCGCCGCCTGCTCCGCGTCCCGCAGCCGGACCCGGACCCGCAGGACGCCGTCGAGCAGGACGGCGAGCGCGTCCCGGTACGTCGCCGCACCCGGGCCCGTCCAGTCGACGTCGCCCGCGGAGCGCAGCAGCGCGACGGCCGCCGTCGTGCCCCGCTCCGCCCGGTCCAGGGCGCGGACGGCCGCCGCGGCGCGGTCCGCGCCTCCCGCCAGCACCTCGGTCATGCCGTGGACGCTAGGGACAGCCGCCGACACTGCCCTCAGGTGCGGGACGGACCGGGGTGGCCCGCCGCGCGACCGCGACCCGGGGACGGGCGGGACGCGTCCGACGGCGACGAGCCACCCGCGCCGGGCACCGGTGGGACGACCGCCGGCGCGTGGGTGGCGGCCAGTAGCCTCCCGACCGTGGCAGCCCTCCGTTCGGTCCCCGCCCGCGCCCCGGCCCTCGGCGTCCTCGCCGTGGTCGTCGCCGCGGTGCTGTTCGCCGTCAACGGGACCGTCGCGAAGCTCGCCATGCAGAGCGGCATCACCCCGACGCGGCTGGTGGAGCTGCGCACGCTCGGCTCCGCGCTGCTGCTCGTCCCCGTCGCGGTCGTCCTCACCGGGCGACGGATGCGGCTGCACCGGCGCGAGCTCCTCGTCATGGCCGCGCTCGGGGTCGTCGGCATGGCCGCGGTGCAGTGGCTGTACCTGGTGGCGATCTCCCGACTCCCGGTAGGTCTCGCGCTGCTCATCGAGTACACCGCGCCCCTGCTCATCGCGCTGTGGGCCCGCTTCGTCCTGCACGAGCACGTCCGGCCGCGGGCGTGGTGGGGCCTGGCGGCGTGCCTGGTCGGGCTGACCCTGGTCGCGCAGGTCCGGCGCGGCGTCGACCTCGACGCGATCGGACTGGCCGCGGCCGGTGCGGCGGCGGTCGCGCTGGCGACCTACTACCTGCTCGGGGAGCGGCTGGTCGCAACCCGGGACCCGCTGTCGACCCAGGCGTGGTCGCTGGCGTTCGCCGCCCTGTTCTGGCTCGTGCTCCAGCCCCTGTGGACGTTCGACGCCCGCGTCCTGGGGACGGAGTCCGCGCTGCCCGGCCTGCTCGACGGCGCCTCCGTGCCGACCTGGGCGCTGGTCGGGTGGGTCGTCGTGCTCGGCACCGTGGTGCCCTACACGCTCGTGCTCGCCGGCATGAAGGTGATCGGCGCGGCCCGCGCCGGGCTCCTGGGCATGATCGAGCCGGTGGCCGCCGCGGTGGCCGCCTGGCTCGTGCTCGGCGAGAGCATGACCGGCGTGCAGGTGGTCGGCGGCCTCGTGGTCCTGGCCGGGGTCGCGCTCGCCGAGACCGCCCGCTCCGGCGCGCACCGGGAGGTCGCCGTCCTGCCGGACGCCGTCCCGGTGGACGGCGGAGGCGGCGCCGGCGGGCGTGCCGCCGCGCGGACGCCCTAGGGTCCACGGGTTCTCCGCCAGCCCACAGCCCACAGCCCACCGCCCCCCGGCCGCCGCCGACCGGTCGCGAGCGTCGTCGTGGGACCATGACGCCGTGGCCGAGACGACCGACCCCCGCTCCCCGAGCTCCCCGCAGTCCCGCGTGACCCTCGCCGAGGTCGATCCCCCGATCGCCCTCGGGCCGCTCGACGGCCGCTATCGCGGCGCGGTGGCACCGCTCGTGGACCACCTCAGCGAGCCGGCCCTCAACCGGGAGCGGCTGCTCGTGGAGGTCGAGTGGGTCATCCACCTGACCCGGAGCGGCGTCGTCCCCGGTGCCCCGCGCCTGTCCGACGCCGAGGAGGCGTACCTGCGCAGCGTCGTGAGCACGTTCGGCGCTGCGGAGATCGGCCGCCTCGGCGCGATCGAGCGGGTGACCGTCCACGACGTCAAGGCGATCGAGTACTTCCTCAAGGAGCATCTCGACGCCGCCCCGGACGTCCTCGGGGCCGACACCGTGCTCCCCGCCGTGTCCGAGCTCGTGCACTTCTGCTGCACGAGCGAGGACATCAACAACCTGTCGTACGCGCTCATGGTCCGCGGCGCGGTCACCGACGTGTGGCTGCCGGCCGCCCGGGCGCTCGTCGACGACGTCGCGGCGATGGCGCGCGAGCACCGCGACGTCCCGCTGCTGGCCCGCACCCACGGCCAGCCGGCGACCCCGACGACCCTCGGCAAGGAGCTCGCCGTCCTCGCGCACCGGCTCGGGCGCCAGCTCGGGCGCATCGAGCGCGCCGAGTTCCTCGGCAAGCTCAACGGCGCGACCGGCACCTACGGCGCCCACGTGGTGGCGCTGCCGCAGGTCGACTGGCAGGAGGTCTCGCGCACGTTCGTCGAGGGGCTCGGGCTGACCTGGAACCCGCTGACCACCCAGATCGAGTCGCACGACTGGCAGGCCGAGCTCTACAGCGACGTCGCCCGGTTCAACCGCATCCTGCACAACCTCGCGACCGACGTGTGGACGTACATCTCGATGGGCGTCTTCATCCAGATCCCGGTGGCCGGGGCGACCGGGTCGTCGACGATGCCGCACAAGGTCAACCCGATCCGCTTCGAGAACGCCGAGGCCAACCTCGAGCTGTCCAGCGCGCTGCTGGACACCCTCGCGTCGACCCTCGTCACCAGCCGCCTCCAGCGCGACCTCACGGACTCGACGTCCCAGCGCAACATCGGCCCGGCGTTCGGGCACTCGCTGCTCGCGATCGACAACGTCCGCCGCGGGCTGCGGGCCCTCGCCGTCGACCGCGCGCTGCTCGAGCGCGAGCTCGACACGAACTGGGAGGTGCTCGGCGAGCCCGTCCAGTCCGCCATGCGCGCCGCCGCGGTCGCGGGCGTGACCGGCATGGAGAACCCGTACGAGCGCCTCAAGGAGCTCACCCGCGGCAAGCGGCTCACGGCGGACGACATGCGTGAGTTCATCGGCGGCCTCGGCCTGCCCGACGACGTCGCGGCGCGGCTCGCGGAGCTCACGCCCGCCACGTACACGGGTCTGGCCGCCGAGCTCGTCGACCACCTGCGCGACTGACGCCGCCGTCCGGGCAGACCGCCCGGGGTGCGCCGCGGCAGGTCGGGCCACCTCGCGACGGGCGTCAGACCAGGTCGGTGACCTCGTCGTGCCCGCCGCTACGGTCGGCGCCGGCGCCGTGCGCGGGGGACGCGGGGCAGCGGACGCGCGGCCGGGCGACGCCGGGGCAGCGGAGCGGCGGGCGACGCGGGCGCCGCGGGCACAGGCGTCGCGGCCACCGGCGACGCGGTCGCGGCGCCGTTCGTCGACGACCAACCCTCGCGTGTCCGACCGGCTCCCTCCGCGGGTCGGACCGTTGCGGAGGGCGGCACGGGCACCGGCGGCGCTGGGATCGCGGCGAGCTCGGCGAGCGCCGCCCGGTAGGCGCGGTCGTCACCGGCGCGGGCGGCGGTCCGCGCACGCACCGTCGGCGGGTGCAGCACCGCGCGGGTGCGCCGGCGTAGCGAGCGGACCAGCCGCTCGTGCTGCGCCGCGTCGACCGCGCAGGGTGCGCTGTGCGGCTCCGGTGCGGCGGGGGTGGGATCGGGGCCGGGGGTCGGGACCGGGGCATCGGCCTCCGAGGCCGAGGCCGAGGCCGCTGCGCCGTCCTCGCGGATCCGACGGGCCTCCGCCTCGAGGTCGGCGAGCACCCGGTGACGTTCGACGACCACAGCGGCCTCGAGCTCGCGCGCACGGGCGGCGGCCTCGAAGTCCTCCGCGGCCGCGGCGACCAGCTCGTGCGCGAGCTCGACCGGTGCGGAGTGCTCCTCCGGCGCGTGCCGGCGGATCGTCTCGAGGTTGATGAGCCGCACCCCGGGCAGCCGGCCGACCGCGGGGTCGACGTCGTTGCGCAGGGCGAGGTCGGCGATGACCAACGGGTGGCCGGTGGCCGCCCAGGTCCGGGCGACGAGCTCGGCGTCGAGGACGCGCCCCACGGTCCCGCTGCACGCCACGACGAGGTCGGACGTGCCGATCGCCTCCGCCAGGCCGCCGTCGTGCACGGGGGACACCCCGCGCGACACCGCGAAGGTCGTGGCGCGACCGGACGGCGAGAACACCCGGACGTCGGCGCACCCCCGGCGGCGCAGCGCCGCGAGGCTCGCGCCGGCGTAGGACCCGGTGCCGACGAGCAGCGTGCGCACCGACGGCCAGGCGGGCAGCGCCGGCTCGGCGAGGTCGAGGGCGACCCCGACGACGGAGCGGCCCGCGGCGCCCAGACCCGTGCGCGTGCCGACGTCGCGCGACGCCCGCGACGCCGTCTGGAAGAGACGCTCCAGCCCGGAGGACGTCGTCCCCTCCGAGCGGGCCGTGGCCAGCGCGCGGCGCACCTGACCGGTGATCTCGCGCTCCCCCACCACCATCGACTCGAGCCCGGACGCCACCGAGAACAGGTGCACCGGGACCTCGGGCCCCTCCAGCACCTGCAGGGTCGTCGCGACGTCGCGGACCGCGATGCTCGTGGCCTGCGCGATGACCTCGGTCGTCGCGGCGATCGCGGTGGGGGCCTGGGCGGGGTCGTCGACCTCGAGGTAGACCTCGAAGCGGTTGCACGTCGCGAGCACCACCGCCCCCGTCGGGGCAGCACCGGACGCCGCGACGGTCCGTCCCACCGAGTGCGCGCCGGCGCTGAGCCGTTCGAGCACGTCGAGGTCGAGGTCGCGGTGGCTCGCGATCAATGACATGAGCACCACAGCACTCAGATTGAACCAGTCGCGCAAAACTTGGGCACAATTGCGCAGTGACGTTGCCCTCCGACCACCCGCTCCGCGACGGTCGCACCGCCGGTTCCGCGGTCGTCCGCGCCTTTTCCGCCGACCGTCCCGACCGCCTGCCGGTGTGGTTCATGCGACAGGCGGGCCGTTCGCTGCCCGAGTACCGGGCGGTCCGCGAGGGTGTCGGCATGCTCGAGTCCTGCCTCCGGCCCGAGCTGGCCAGCGAGATCACCCTGCAGCCGGTGCGCCGGCACGGGGTCGACGCGGCGATCTTCTTCAGCGACATCGTCGTCCCGCTGCGCCTGGCCGGCGTCGACGTCGACATCGCTCCCGGGGTGGGTCCGGTGCTCGGTGCGCCGGTCCGCACCGCCGACGACGTCGCCCGGCTCGCCGCGGCCGGTCCGCTCACCCCCGAGGCCCTCGCGCCGGTCAGCCAGGGCGTCGCGCTCACGGTCGCGGAGCTCGGCACGACGCCCCTGCTCGGGTTCGCCGGTGCGCCGTTCACGCTCGCGGCCTACCTCGTCGAGGGCCGCCCGTCGCGTGACCACCTCGCGGCCCGGACCCTCATGCACGCCGACCCCGACACCTGGCGGGTGCTGACCGAGTGGGCCGCCGACGTCACCGGTGCCTTCCTGCGGGCCCAGGTGCTCGCCGGGGCGAGCGCCGTCCAGCTGTTCGACTCCTGGGCCGGCTCGCTCTCCCGCGCGGACTACGTGGCGCACTGCGCCCCGTCGAGCGCCCGCGCGCTGTCCCACGTCGCCGACCTCGGCGTGAAGGTCGTGCACTTCGGCACCGGGACCGAGCACCTGCTCACGGCGATGCGGGACGTCGGCGCCGACGTCGTCGGCGTGGACTACCGCACCCCGCTGGACGAGGCGGACCGGCTGCTGGGCGGGCGCACACCGCTGCAGGGCAACATCGACCCCGCGCTGCTCGCGGCGCCCTGGCCGGTGCTCGAGGAGCACGTGCGCGACGTCGCGCGGCGCGGGTCGGGCGCCCCCGGTCACGTCGTCAACCTCGGGCACGGCGTCCCGCCGACCACCGACCCGGACGTGCTCACCCGGGTCGTCGAGCTGGTGCACGGGCTGGACGGCTGACAGCCGGTGGACGCCGGCCGGGACCCGCGGGACGACCCGCGCTCAGGTGACCGCTCGGGTGACCTCTCGGGCGACGACCCGGGCACTCCCCTCGATGCCCCCGACTCCCCCACCGACGTGGTCGTGGTGGGTGGCGGGGTCGCCGGGCTCGTAGCGGCCCGCGACCTCGCGGCCGCGGGACTGCGGGTCACGGTGCTCGAGCGCTCGGCCGCGCCGGGGGGCGCCGTCGGCCGGCACCGCGTGGCGGGCCTCGACCTCGACGCGGGCGCCGAGTCGTTCGCGACCCGGGGCGGCACGGTCGCTGCGCTCGCCGCCGAGCTGGGTCTGGGCGCCGCGATCACCGCACCCGCGCCGCTCGGCGCCTGGGTCCAGCTGCCGTCCGGCCCCGGGACGCTGCCGCGTGCGGGGCTCCTCGGCGTCCCGGTCGACCCGTGGGCGCCGGACGTCCGGCGCACGCTCGGCACGGCCGGCGCGCTGCGGGCGAGCGTGGACCGGCTGCTGCCCGCGCGCGTCGGCGCCGGAGGCGCCGCGACCTTCGGGTCGCTCGTGCGGACCCGGATGGGCCGGCGGGTCCTGGACCGCCTGGTCGCGCCGGTGGTCGGCGGGGTGCACGCGGCCGACCCGGACGACCTGGACCCCCGGGCGGTGGCCGCGGGCCTGCTGCCCGCGCTCGCCGACCGCGGCTCGCTCGCCGCCGCGGTCGCGTCGCTGCGCGCCCGCGCTCCCGCGGGCGCCGCGGTCAACGGCCTGGTCGGGGGCATGTCCACGCTGGTCGAGGCGCTGGTCCGCGACCTCGCCGACCGCGGTGGCGTGCTCCGGACAGGTGTCCGGGTCACGGGCCTGAGCCGGACGGCCGACGGCTGGACGGTCGCCGTGGCCGGACCGGACGGCCCCCGGACGCTCGGCGCGAGCCGGGTCGTGCTCGCCGCCCCGGCGGGACCCGCGCTCGACCTCCTCGCGCCGGTGCTTCCCGGGCTCGCGGACGTCCGCACCGATCGGGGCGCCGACGTCGTCCTGGTGACCCTGGTCGTGGACGACCCGGTGCTCGACGGGGCGCCGCGCGGGACGGGCGTGCTGGTCGCTCCCGGGGCGCAGGGCGACGGCCCCGGCCGGGTGCGGGCCAAGGCGCTGACCCACGCGACCGCCAAGTGGCCCTGGCTCGCCGAGCGGGCGGGCCCCGGCCGGCACGTGCTGCGCCTGTCCTACGGCCGCGCGGGCTCGGCCGGCGCCCCGCCCGGCGGCCGGGGAGGGGGTCGGCCCGGCACCCGGCACGGCACCCGGCCGGCGCCGGCCCGGCGCTCGGCCCGCGGTCGACGGCGCCGCCCCGCCCGACACGGCTGACGCGCTCGCGGCGCTCGACCTCGAGGAGGTCATCCGCCTCGCGGTCCGCGACGCGGGCACGCTGCTCGGGGTCCCGCTGGAGCCCACCGCGGTGGTGGGCGCGGCCCGGGTGCGCTGGTCCCAGTCGCTGCCCCAGCCCAGCGCCACCCATCGCGCCGCGGTCGAGGCCGTCCGCGCCCGGGTCGACGGGGTGGAGGGGCTCGAGGTGGTCGGCGCCTGGGTCGCCGGCAACGGTCTCGCGGCGGTGGTCCCGCACGCCCGCGCCGCGGCCGCCCGGCTCGTCCGGACGGTCGGGCCGCGGGCGCCCCACCTCCCGGCCAGCCACCCGGACGACGGACGGGAAATCGTTCTGACAATTCGTCAGGAAAGCGGGCGGAAATGCGGGCCGCCGCCGACGCGGAGTGACGCGCGCAACACCGTCGAACGCCGCATGTGACTCATTGTCACCACGTCCCTGTGTCGTTTGTCACCCCTTTCGACATCATCGGCGTGGCCGTCGCAAGATGGGGGCATGCCCGACGCCGTCGCCCTCCACGCCGACCCCGAGGAGGAGCTGTCGGTGGTGCGGGTGGGGACGCGGGCGAGCGCGCTCGCGCTCACCCAGACGGGGACCGTCGCGGGCGACCTCGCGACCGCCGCCGACCTGCGCACCGAGCTCGTCCGCATCACGACCGACGGCGACCGACTCACCGGCTCCCTGGTGGCGCTCGGCGGCACCGGCGTGTTCGTCACCGCCCTGCGCGAGGCGCTGCTCGACGGCCGGTGCGACGTCGCGGTCCACTCGCTCAAGGACCTGCCGAGCGCCCCGGCCGACGGGCTCGTCCTCGGTGCGGTGCCCGTGCGCGAGGACCCCCGGGACGCGCTGTGCGCCCGGGACGGCCTGACGCTCGCGACCCTGCCGGCGGGGGCCCGGGTCGGCACCGGCTCGCCGCGGCGCGCCGCCCAGCTGCGCGCCGCCCGCCCCGACCTCGCGATCCTCGACATCCGCGGCAACGTCGACACCCGCCTGCGCCGGGTCGCGCCGGGCGACCTGGACGCCGTCGTGCTCGCGCGCGCGGGGCTGGCCCGGCTCGGCCGCCTCGACGCGGTCACCGAGGTCCTCGACCCCGGCGACCATGTGCCCCGCCCCCGGGCAGGGTGCGCTCGCCGTCGAGGTCCGGACCGGGACGGTCGAGGCCACCGGCTCGCCGCTCGCCCGCGCGCTCGCCGCGCTCGACCACGAGCCGAGCCGTCTCGCGGTCACCGCCGAGCGCGCGCTCCTCGCCCGCCTCGAGGCCGGCTGCGCCGCGCCGGTCGGCGCACACGGCCGCCTCGTCGACGGCGCGCTGGTCCTGGACGCCGTCGTGGTCCGGGTCGACGGCTCGGAGCGGCTGCGGCGCAGCGGCGCCGCCGACCTCGCGTCCCTCGCGACCCCCGGGGAGCGGCTGGCCGCGGCGGCCCGGCTCGGCCGGGAGATCGCCGACGGGCTGCTCGCCGACGGGGCCGGCGCGCTCGCCGAGCTCGGCGCGGCGCGATGAGCTCGCCGGAGGCCGGCACCGCCGGCGGGGGGCCGCTCGCCGGGCTGCGCGTGCTCGTCCCCCGCGCACCCGAGCGGGCCGGCGCGCTGGTCGGCGCCCTGCGCCGGGCCGGTGCCGAGCCGGTCGCCGCGCCACTGGTCCACATCGGCCCGCCGGACGACACCGCACCGCTGGACGCGGCGCTCGCCGACCTCGCCGCCGGCGCCTACGACTGGCTCTCGGTGACCAGCGGCTTCACGGTCGACGCCCTCGAGGCGTCCGCCGCCCGCGCGGGCCGCAGCCTGGCCGACGTCGTCGCGGCGGGCCGGGCCGCGCGCGCGGCGTCCACCCGGGTCGCCGCGGTCGGCGACGCGACCGCCGGGGCGCTGGGCCGCTCCAGGGTCGACGTCGACTTCGTGCCGGCCGGGGAGCAGTCGGCGCGCGGCATGCTCGCCGAGTGGCCGGTGAGCCCCGGTGCCGACTCCCCCGCCACCGGCGACTCCCCCGCCCCGGGCGCCCCCCGCACCGTCCTCGTCCCGCAGGGTGACCTCGCCGAGCCGACCCTCGCGGACGGGTTCGCCGCCCTCGGCCTGCGCCCGCACGTCGTCGTCTCCTACCGGAACAGCCCGGCCGAGCCGCTGAGCCCGGAGCTGGTCGCCGAGCTCGCGTCCGGTGCGGTGAACGCGGTCGTCCTCACGTCCGGCAGCACCGCCCGGCGGCTCGCGGACCAGGTCGCCCTCCCTGCCACCACGCTCGTGTGCTGCATCGGCCCGCGCACCGCCGAGGTCGCGGCCGAGGTCGGCCTCCCGGCCGGCCTCGTCGCCGAGGGACCGCACCCGCGCGCCGTCGTCGACGCCCTCGTCCGCGCGGTCGCCGGGACCGGCACCGCGACCGGCACCCCGATCCGCACCCCGACCGGCACGCCGACCCACCCCGACCGCCCCAGCCACCCGAGGTGACCCGCATGTCCCCCTCGTCCGACCGCCGTCTGCGGCCCCGCCGCCTGCGCGCCACCCCGGCCCTGCGCCGGATGGCGACCGAGGTGCGCGTGCACCCCGGCGACCTCGTGCTGCCGCTCTTCGTCAAGGAGGGTCTCGCCGAGCCGGTCGCGATCGCCTCCATGCCGGGGGTGCGGCAGCACACCCGCGCGAGCCTGCGGAAGGCCGTGACCGAGGCCGCCGACGCCGGCCTGGCGGGCGTCATGCTCTTCGGTGTGCCCACCTCCCGTGACGCCGTCGGCTCCGGGGCGACGGACCCGGACGGGATCCTCAACCTCGCGATCGCCGACGCGGTCGAGGCCGCCGCCGGGCGCCTCGTCGTCATGGCGGACCTCTGCCTCGACGAGTTCACCGACCACGGCCACTGCGGCGTGCTCGCCACCGGGCCGCACGGCGAGACCGTCGTCGACAACGACGCGACCCTCGTCCGGTACGTCGACATGGCCCTCGCCCAGGCCCGGGCCGGCGCCGACCTGCTCGGTCTCAGCGGGATGATGGACGACCAGACCGGCGCCGTGCGCGACGCGCTGGACGACGCCGGCTTCGGCCACGTCACGCTGCTCGCCTACGCCGCGAAGTACGCCTCGGCGTTCTACGGGCCGTTCCGGGACGCGGTGGAGTCCACCCTCCAGGGCGACCGGAAGAGCTACCAGATGGACCCGGCGAACCGCCGGGAGGCGGCCCGCGAGGTCGCGCTCGACGTCGCCCAGGGCGCCGATGTCGTCATGGTCAAGCCGGCCCTGCCCTACCTCGACGTGCTGGCCGACGTCGCCGCGACGAGCCCGGTCCCGGTCGCCGCGTACCAGGTGTCCGGGGAGTACGCGATGCTCGAGGCGGCGGCCGCGAACGGGTGGATCGACCGCCGCCGGTCGATCGAGGAGTCGGTGCTGGCGATCCGCCGCGCCGGCGCCGACATCGTCCTCACCTACTGGGCCACCGAGCTCGCGGGCTGGCTGGCCGGCGGCACGACGGCGTCCGCCGCGGCCCCGCCCGACCAGCCGTCCACCACCACCGGAGGCCCCGCATGAGCGCACCGTCCGTCGTCCCGGGCTCGACGACCGCCGCCCGACCGAGCCGGCTCCACGGCCGGCGGCAACGAGGCCCTCTTCGCCGCGGCCCGCGGTGTGCTGCCCGGCGGCGTCAACTCGCCCGTGCGCGCCTACGGGTCGGTCGGCGGGACGCCCCGGTTCCTCGTCTCCGCGCGCGGACCGTACGTGACCGACGCCGACGGCCGCGAGTACGTCGACCTCGTGTCGTCGTGGGGGCCGATGATTCTCGGCCACGCCCACCCCGCCGTCGTGCAGGCGGTGCAGGAGGCGGCCGCGCGCGGCCTGTCGTTCGGCGCCCCGACCCCCGGCGAGACCGCGCTGGCCGAGGAGGTCCGGCGACGGGTCCCCGCGGCGGAGCGGGTCCGCCTGGTGTCCACCGGCACCGAGGCGACGATGACGGCGGTCCGGCTCGCGCGCGGGGTCACCGGCCGCGACCTCGTCGTGAAGTTCGCCGGCTGCTACCACGGTCACGTCGACTCCCTGCTGGCCCAGGCCGGCTCGGGCGTCGCGACCCTCGCGCTGCCCGGCTCCGCCGGCGTCACCGCCACGAGCGCCGCCGAGACGATCGTCCTGCCGTACAACGACCTCGCCGCCGTCGAGGAGGTGTTCGCCGAGCGCGGGGACCGCATCGCCGCGGTGATGACCGAGGCCGCGCCGGCCAACATGGGCGTGGTCCCGCCGCTGCCCGGCTTCAACGCGGCGCTCGCCCGGATCGCCCGGGCGCACGGCGCGCTCCTCATCCAGGACGAGGTGCTCACCGGCTTCCGGGTCGGGCCGGCCGGGTGGTGGGGGCTCGAGGGCGCCCGCGAGGGCTGGGCGCCCGACCTGTTCACCTTCGGCAAGGTGGTCGGCGGCGGCCTGCCGGTCGCCGCGCTCGGCGGCAGCGCCGCGATCCTCGACCATCTCGCGCCGAACGGGCCCGTCTACCAGGCGGGCACGCTGTCCGGGAACCCGGTCGCCACCGCCGCCGGACTGGCGACGCTGCGCGCGGCGGACGCCGGCGTGTACGCCCGCCTCGACGCGGCAGCGGCGACGCTCGCGGCCGAGGTCTCCGCCGCGTTCACGGCCGCCGGCGTCGCCCACCGCGTGCAGCACGCCGGCAACCTGTTCAGCGTGATGTTCGGGCCGGACGCCGCTGCGGACGGCGTCGTCGACTACGCCGGCGCCCAGGCGCAGGAGACCTTCCGGTACCCGCCGTTCTTCCACGCGATGCTCGACGCCGGCGTCAGCCTGCCGCCGTCGGTCTTCGAGGCCTGGTTCGTCTCCGCCGCGCACGACGACGCCGCCCTCGACCGGATCGTCGCGGCGCTGCCGGCCGCGGCCCGCGCCGCCGCCGCGGCGACGCCGGCCGCCTGACCGGCCCGGGGACCGCCCCGATCCCCGTCCTCCCGAGCCGGCCGTTCACGGAATACCCGTGGGGGGTATATCGTTGGTGCTGTCATCGACGTCGGACGGAGGACTCCCGTGACCGGGTACGCAGGATCGAAGGACGACTACCTCAAGCGGCTGCGCCGCATCGAGGGGCAGGTGCGCGGGATCGCCCGCATGGTCGACGAGGACGTGTACTGCATCGACGTCCTCACCCAGGTGTCCGCCGTGACCAAGGCGCTCCAGGCCGTGAGCATCGGCCTGGTCGAGGACCACCTCGGCCACTGCGTCGTCGAGGCCGCCCGGTCCGGCGACGCGGAGGGCCAGGCCAAGGTCCGCGAGGCGGCCGACGCCATCGCCCGGCTCGTCCGGAGCTGACCGGCCGCGGCCCGCCGCCGGCGGTCCGCGTCCCGCAGACCCTCCCGTCCATCCCCCCACCCACATCCCTTCGTCGACACGAGGCCACACCATGAGCACCCCTCTCACCACCACCACCTACGCCGTCCAGGGCATGACCTGTGGCCACTGCGTCCACGCCGTGACCACCGAGCTGTCCGGGCTCCCCGGCGTCCAGGACGTCTCGGTCCAGCTCGCGCCCGGCGCGACCTCCGAGGTCACCGTCGTGTCGGCCGAGCCGCTGCCCGCCGACGCCGTCCGCGCCGCGGTCGACGAGGCGGGTTACTCGCTCGTCGGCTGATCTCAACCCCACCCTCCGCACCACCTCTCCCGAGGGAGACGCACTCATGTCCCACGACACCCAGCACGACGCCGAGCCCGTCACCGCGCACGGGTCCGGCCCCCACGCCCTCGTCCCCCCGCGTCCGGTCGTGACGCTCGACCTCGCGGTCGAGGGCATGACCTGCGCGTCCTGCGTCGCCCGGGTCGAGAAGCGGCTCAACGGCGTCCCCGGCGCGAGCGCGACGGTCAACCTCGCCCTGGAGTCCGCGCACGTCGAGCTCACCGTGCCCGACGACGCCTCCGACCTCGCGGCCGAGGAGGAGCTCCTCGCCGCGGTGCGGCGCGCGGGATACGACGCCCGGGTCACCGCGCGCCGCGGCGGCACGTCGCGCGACCGGGCCGCCGGGCTCGACGCGTCCGACAGGTCCGCCGCGCACCGCGGGCACGACGGTGGGGCGACGGGCGGCGTCGACCTCGAGATGGCGCTGTCCGGCCACTCCATGGCGCACGGCCACGGCCACGCCATGGACGACGACGCCGACCTCTCCGCCCCCACGCCCGACCGCGGCGCCGACCTGCGACGCCGGCTGCGGGTGTCGGCGGCCCTCACCGTCCCGGTGCTCGTGCTGTCGATGATCCCGGGGCTGCAGGTCGACGGCTGGCAGTGGATCGTCGCGGCGCTCGCCCTGCCGGTCGCGACGTGGGCGGCCTGGCCGTTCCACCGCGCCGCCGCGCGGGCCGCCCGGCACGGCGCGTCGACGATGGACACCCTGGTCTCGATCGGCATCGTCGCGGCGACCGCCTGGTCGCTGTGGGCGCTGGTCCTCGGCGGCGCCGGCCGGATCGGGATGCGGATGGAGCCGACGCTCTGGCCCCGCGCCGACGCGCACGCCGCGATGGCGGTGCCGGAGCTGTACTTCGAGGTCGCCGCGGTGGTGACCACGTTCCTGCTCGCCGGCCGGTACGCCGAGCACCGCTCCCGCCGTCGGGCCGGCGACGCCCTGCGCGCGCTGCTCGACCTGGGCGCGAAGGACGCGACGCTGCTGGAGACCGACCCGGCCGGGCGCCGCGTCGAGCGGTCCGTCCCGGCGGCCGCGCTCCGGGTCGGTGACCTCGTCGCTCGTCCGGCCGGGCGAGAAGGTGCGCGACCGACGGCGTCGTGGTCGAGGGCTCCAGCGCGGTCGACGCGTCCCTGGTCACCGGCGAGCCGGTGCCGGTCGACGTCGGCCCCGGGTCGCCGGTCACCGGCGCGACCGTGAACACCTCGGGGCACCTCGTGGTCCGGGCCACCCGGGTCGGCGAGGACACGGTCCTCGCGCAGATCGGTCGGCTCGTCGCCGCGGCGCAGACCGGCAAGGCGCAGGTCCAGCGGCTCGCCGACCGCATCTCGGCGGTGTTCGTCCCGATCGTCCTCGTGCTCGCCCTCGGCACGCTCGTCGTGTGGCTGACCGCCGGAGCCGGTCCGCAGACCGCGTTCACGGCCGCGGTCGCCGTCCTCATCATCGCCTGCCCGTGCGCCCTCGGGCTCGCCACCCCGACCGCGCTGCTCGTCGGGACCGGCCGCGGCGCGCAGCTCGGCGTGCTGATCAAGGGCCCGGAGATCCTCGAGAGCACGCGCCGGGTCGACACCGTCGTGCTCGACAAGACCGGCACCGTCACCGAGGGCCGGATGGCCGTGGTCGACGTCGTCGCCGGCGACGGCACCGCCGCCGACGACGTCCTGCGGCTCGCGGCCGCGGTCGAGCGGCTCTCCGAGCACCCGATCGCGCGGGCGATCGCCGACGCGGGTGCCCGGGCCGTGGCCGCGACTGCGGCTGCGGCCGCGACTGCGACTGCGGCTGCGGCGTCGCCTTCGGCTGCGGGTTCGGCTTCGGCTTCGGCTTCGGCTTCGGCTGCCCAGGATCAGGCGGCTGTCCCCGGTGCCGGCGCGGCGGAGGTCGGTGCCGACGGCGTCGGCATCGGCGAGGACCAGGTGCTCGACTTCCGCACCGCCGCCGGCTCCGGCGTGAGCGGGGTCGTCCGCACCGCGCACTCCGGGCTCGGGCTCGGCACGCGCGTGCTCGTCGGGCGGCCGGGGTGGCTGCGGGACGAGGGCGTCGCGGTCGACGCGCACCTCGACGCGGCCTTCCGTGCCGCCGAGGAGCGCGGCGGCACCGCGGTCATGGCGGCGTGGAACGGCTCGGCGCGGGGCGCCGTCGTGCTCCGGGACCCGGTCAAGGCGACGTCCGCGGAGGCCGTGGCCCAGCTGCGCGACCTCGGGCTGCGCCCGGTGCTGCTCACGGGCGACAACGCCGGCGCGGCCCGCGAGGCCGCCCGTGCGGTCGGGATCGACCCGGCCGACGTGATCGCCCAGGTGCTCCCCACGGACAAGGTCGACGTCGTCCGCCGGCTGCAGTCCGAGGGCGCCCGGGTCGCGATGGTGGGTGACGGGGTCAACGACGCCGCCGCCCTGGCCGCCGCCGACCTCGGTCTCGCGATGGGCACCGGCACCGACGTCGCGATCGAGGCCGCCGACCTCACCCTGGTGCGCGGCGACCTGCGGTCGGCGGCGCTGGCCATCCGGCTGTCCCGCGCGACACTGCGGGTCATCCAGCAGAACCTGTTCTGGGCGTTCGCCTACAACGTCGCGGCGATCCCGCTGGCGGCACTCGGGCTGCTCAACCCGATGATCGCGGGCGCCGCGATGGCGTTCAGCTCGGTGCTCGTCGTGGCGAACTCGCTCCGGCTGCGCCGGTTCGCCTGACCCGGCGAGCCCGCGACCCGGCGTCGCCTCGGCCCGACGAGACCCGCCGGTCACGGCCCGGGAGCCGCTCAGCGGAAACGGCGCCCCTCGTCCCGGCGGTACGCCGCCACCGCGAGCGCGGCGAACACGACGCCCCACCCGGCGAGGACCGGCAGGGCGGCCGCGTACGCCGCCTCACCGGTGAGGGCCTGCACCAGCAGGTCCCGCCCCGCGCGGCTGGGCAGCGCCCGGGAGATCGCGTCCAGCCAGCCGGGGAAGGCCTGCGGCGGGAGGAACAGGCCCCCGGCGAAGGCGAGCGGGAAGAGCACGACCTGGACCACCGGCAGGGCCGCCTTGGCCGACAGCGAGTACCCGATCGCCATGCCGAGCAGCAGGAACGGCAGCGCGACCCCGGCGATCGCCAGCACCGCGAGCGCGAGCCGCCCGGCGGGGAGGGACGCGTCGGTGAACAGCCAGCCGATGAGGGCCAGCGGCAGCAGCCCGAGCAGCGCGAACGCCGCCCCGTTGGCCAGCCGGCCGGCCATCCGCGGTCCGGCGCCGGCGGGCAGCGTGCGCAGGTAGGGGTCGAAGGGCTGCTGGCGGTCCTCGGAGACGCCGGCGCCGTAGGTGAACAGGCACGTCGACATCACGGCGAACATGCCGAGCTGCCCGACCGCCGCGGTCGCGGCCACCGGGTCCTCGGCGACCGATCGCTGCGGCACGACGAAGAAGAACATCGCCAGCGCCGGGAAGAGCATGTTCCCGATCACCGCGATCGGGACCCGGACGGTCTCGGTGAACTGGTACCGCGCGTGCAGCGCGGCGAGCCGCAGCACCGACGGCGCGCGCAGCGCGGGGGACGACGTCGTGGTCATCGGCTCAGCCTCTCGGCGGTCGGGCGCGGGGACGCCGCGCACGGACGGTGACGGGGTGTGCCCGGCGGTGTCGCCGGCCGAGGCCGCGGTGAGCGACAGGAACGCCTCCTCGAGCGAGGCGCCGCGGATCTCCAGCCCCCGGAAGGCCAGACCCTCGTCGACCAGCGCACGCACGACGGCGTCCGCGTCGCGCGCGAGGACCTGGAGGCGGCCGTTCGCGTGCTCGAGCCCGACGACCGCGGGCAGCCGCTCGACCGATGCGGCGTCGGCGGGGTCGTCCAGCGCGAAGGAGAGCCGACGCACCGAGACCCGGGCGAGGACGGCCGCCAGGGCGTCGTCGGCCAGCACGCGGCCGCCGCCCATGACGACGACGCGCTGCGCCAGCGCCTCGATCTCCTCGAGGTAGTGGCTGGTGACGACGACGGTCGCGCCGCCCGCGTGGTACTCCCGCAGGGCGGACCACAGCTCGTGCCGGCCCTCGACGTCGAGGCCGGTGGTCGGCTCGTCGAGCACCACGAGCCGCGGCCGGCCGACCAGCGCGAGCGCCACGGCCAGGCGACGCCGCTGTCCGCCGGACAGCGCGCCGGTCTGCCGGCGGGCCAGGTCGCCGAGCCCGAAGCGGTCGAGCAGCTCGGCGCGGGGCATCGGGTCCGGGTAGTGGCCGGCGATGAAGTCGACCACCTCCCCGACCCGGAGCGTGGGCGGCAGCCCGGTCTCCTGGGGCGTCGTGCCGAGCAGGACCCGGCTCGCCGGGGACCGCGGGTCGCCGCCGAACAGGCGGACGGTCCCGGCGTCCGGACGGCGCAGGCCGGTCGCGAGGCTCAGCAGCGTCGTCTTCCCGGCGCCGTTCGGCCCCAGCAGCCCGACGAGCTCCCCGGACCGGACGGTGAGGCTCACGTCGTCGAGCGCGACGGTGGACCCGAACCGGCGGGTGACGTGCGCCGCCTCGAGCACCGCGGCTGCGCCGGGTGTGCCGGGTGTGCCGGGTACGCCGCGTGTGCCGGTTGCGCCGGGTGCACCGGCCGCCGACCGGCCGGGCGGGCGGTGGGGGTCATCGGGTCTCCTCCTGGACGGCGGGGACGGGCTCCGCACCCGACGTCGTGCCGGGCGTGGCGTGGTCGGTGGTGCCGGGCGGCGGCGTGAGCAGGGCCCCGAGCTGCGCGAGGTAGTCCTCGAACGCCCGGCGCCCGGCCTTCGTCGCCTCGACGTGCGTCGCCGGGACCCGGCCGATGTGGCCCTTGGTCACCGCGACGTAGCCCGCGTCCTCGAGCCGGCGCAGGTGGGTCGACAGGTTGCCGGCGGTCGCGTCGAGCAGCGCCTGCAGGCGGGTGAACGTGAGCCGGTCGCCCCGCGGGAGCGCGGTCAGCGTCGTCATGATCCGCAGCCGCGCCTGGGTGTGGATCACGGGGTCGAGGTCCCCGGGCGCGCCTGCCATCAGGCGCCCCGGGGGACCGGTGGGGTCCGGCGCTCGGCCGCCCACCGTCGACGGCGTCCCGCCGAGAGGCCCGCCGCGACGAGCATCCCGCCGCCCCCGGCGACGGCCATCACGGCCAGCATGTGCGGCATCCCGACGATCGCGGCGACGATCGTCACCACCGTGATCCACGCGCCGAGCGCGAACTGCGTCCGGTCGCGCCAGATCGCGGCGCCGGCCATGTAGAGGACGCCGACGAGTGTGGTCGGCACGATGGTCATCGCGGTCTGGACGACGACCGGGTCCGCCCCGGCGTCGGTCAGCGCGACTGCGAGCGCGTAGACCGCCACGAAGCCGAGGAACCACGACCAGCCGTACATCGCGCCCTGCACCGCCGACGCGCCGTGCACGCCGGACGTGCGGCGGGCGATGTGCGTCGCGGTGACGGCCATGGCCGCCAGGAGGGTCACGGCGAACAGCCCGAGGGCGAGGTCCGGGTCGCCGTCGACCAGCGGACGGTCCCCGGCGACGGCGTAGAGCGCGCCGAAGCCGACGAGCCAGGCGGCGCCCCAGACGCCGAAGAGCAGGCGGCCGTCGACGTCGGTCGCCTCGGCCACACGGGCTCGCTGGGCCGCAATGAGGGCCGCCCCCTCAGCCGGGTCGAGCGGTGCGTCGTCGTCCACGGCCGGGTCGAGGCGCCGACCCCGGCTCTGCTCTGGCTCTGCTCGGTCATGTCCACGGTCCTCTCGGGAAGCCACGTGCTTTGCGCTACAAACTACTTTGCGCATAGACGCCGGCGCAAGGCACCGTCGACTCCGACCTGTGGCGGCCCGGCCTCCCCGGGCGGGCGCCCGTCGTCGTCCGCACCGCGTTCCGCGGGCCGGCCGGTGCGCGCCGTGCGTAGGTTGACCCCGTGCCTCCCGAGCTCCCCGCCGCCGGTACGCGCGGCACCGGCGTCCCCGCCCCCGGCCCGGACGCGGTGCGACGCCGTCGGACCGTCGAGGTCTGGATCGTCCTCGGGTTGTCGCTGGGGCAGTCCGGCGTGTACGCCCTGGTGAACATCGCCGCCCGGCTGACCGCCGGGATCCCGCTCGCCGAGCAGACCGCGACGCTGAACGCGAGCCGCTCGGCCCGTCCGTACCTCGACCTCACCCTGCAGCTGCTGGGGATCGCGTTCGCGCTGGTCCCGGTGGTGCTCGCGCTCTACCTGCTGTCGGCCAACGGGCGCAGCGCGGTCCGCCGGATCGGCCTCGACGTCGGCCGCCCGGCGCGCGACCTCGCCGTCGGCGTGGGTCTCGCCGCGCTGATCGGCCTGCCCGGGCTCGGCCTGTACGCGCTCGGCCGGGCGCTGGGGATCACGGTCGAGGTCCAGGCGTCGGCGCTCAACGCCGCGTGGTGGACCATCCCGGTGCTGATCCTGTCGGCGGTGCAGAACTCGGTGCTCGAGGAGGTCGTGGCGGTCGGATACCTCAGCGAGCGGCTGGCCGAGCTGCGGTGGTCCCCGGTCGCCGTGGTTGCCGCGAGCGCGTTGCTGCGCGGGTCGTACCACCTGTACCAGGGCATCGGGCCGTTCGTCGGCAACGTCGTCATGGGCGTCGTCTTCGCCGAGTACTACCGCCGCAAGCGGCGGGTCATGCCCCTGGTGGTCGCCCACGCCGTGCTCGACATCGTCGCGTTCGTCGGCTACGCGCTCATCCCGGCCGACGTGCGGACCGCGCTCGGCCTGAGCTGAGCGCATCGTCGGTGCCGTCGTCGGTGCCGTCGTCGGTGGCCGTCGTCGGCGGGGTCGTCGGCGGGGTCGGGAGCCGTGGTCGATGGGGTCGCCCGCCGTCCGGACGCCCTCCCTCACCGTCGGGAGCCCGTCGGGAGCCCGTCGGTCCGGAGGGGTGCCGACTGCCCGCCTTCGGTCCTAGCGTGGGTCCCGTGCAGGGACCGGAGGACGACCACCAGCTCGGGCTCGCCGCCGTGGGCCTGTGGCACCGGCTCGCGACCGCCGGGGAGCCGGTCGGACCGCTCGAGCTGCTGACGATGGCGGGCGACACCACCACGTGGAACCCGCGCGGCGCCCTGGACGACGTCGAGCCGCCGCTGGACGAGCTGCTGGCCACGGGCTGGGTGGTCGAGAAGGGTGAGCAGTACGTCACCGCTCGCCCCGGTGACGCGTCCCCGACGTGACCGCAGCACCGCGGCAACCGCCCACGGGCCGAGGTCCGCGCGGCGGGACGCCGAGCTCTCAGCCGCCGCCGTCGCCCCCGCCGCTGCCGTCGCCCCCGCTGCCGTCCCCACCGCTGTCGCCGTAGGCGCCCCCGCTCGCCGGGACGAAGCCGTTGCCGGCGTCACCCGATCGCTGCAGCACCCTGCGGGTAGCGAGGAGCACCTCCGCGAGCGGCTCACCGACCACCCAGCGGAGGCTGTTGAGGTGCTCGGCGACGGCACGGCGTCCGGCCCGGTCGTGCGGCGGTGGCTCCACGGCGCGGGCGAGTCCGGAGACCGCGCCCAGCACCGCGAGGACCGCAGCGTCCGGACCCGGCACCACCCCGACCCGGAGCGCGGCCCGCAGGCGCTGCTCGGCCTCCCGCCGCGCCGCCGTGTGCGCCACGCCGAACCCGCGCCGGGTGACCATGCCCAGCACGCGGTGCTCGGCCGGGGTGATCGCGCCCTCGTGGACCAGGCGCCCCGCGACCCGGTCCAGGGCGGGCGTCGCCTCGGCCCGGATGAGGGACTGGACCCGCCGTCGCCGACGGCGCGGGGACTCGGCCGGGTCGATCGCGAGTGCGGGCACCGGCCGGCCGGCGAGCAGCTCCTCGCACAGCTCCGCGGCGGCCAGGACCACCCCGGGGGCGCCACGGGTCCGGTACCGGGCACGGTCGTCGACAGCCAGCAGCAGGAGGTCGCCGGTCAGGGTCGGTCGCATGGCCCGACGCTAGCCGAGCCGGCGCCTTCGCCCGTCGCCCGGCCGGGCGCCCGCCCGCCGCACCCGGGAATGTGCCCGGGGATGGGCGGACCCCGCACCTAGACTCGCGGCATGCCCGAACAGCTCACCGCCCACCAGGGCGCGGAGCAGCCGGGCGGCGACGCGCCCACCCGGACGTCACCGGCCGCGCAGCCGCACTCCCACTCCCGCCTGGTCGCTCACGGCGTGCAGATCGTCGACACCCCGACCGTCCGGGTGCACCACCCCAGCGATCTCCTGCAGCTCGTCCTCGCGGCCGTCGGCGTCGCTGTGGTCATGCTGCTCGCCGTCTACGCGCAGGCCACCACGACCGGCGTGGCCGAGGACGTGCGGGGGGTCGGCGCCCTGCTGCGGCAGATCTTCACGGTCCCGGTCGCGCTGCTCGAGGTGCTCGTCGCGTTCATCGCGCCCGTCGCGGTGCTCGCCGAGCTCGCGATCCGCCGCCTCGGTCGGCAGGTCCTCGACGCGACGGCTGCCGTGATCGCGGGTCTCGTGCTCAGTGCGATCACCGTCGGGCTGGTCACGACCGTGGGCAGCGACCAGCTGGTCGCCGGGCTCTCCGTCTCGGTCCGCGGCGAGATGACCCTGACCATCCCGGCGTACCTCGTCACGGTCGTGAGCCTCCTCGTCGCGACCGGCCCCCGCACGCGGCGGCGGACCGTCGCGTGGTCGTGGAACCTCGTCTGGGTGACCCTGGGCGTCGTCCTCGTCACCGGTGCCGTGTCGCTGCCGGGAGCCGGGGCGGCCCTCCTCCTCGGCCGGTTCGCCGGGCTCGCCGTCCGGTACGTCTCCGGCGTCCAGTCCGCGCGCGCGTACGGCTCGGCGCTCGTCGAGGGCATCCGCCGGACCGGGTTCGAGCCGGTCCGGCTCGAGCGCGTCCGCGAGCCGGAGGCCGCCGACCACGGCCCCACGACGGTGGGCCCGCCCGGTACGGGCCCGTCGGGGCCGGACCGCGAGGGCGCAGGGCCGGCGCGTGCCGCGGAGGCGATCTCCCGGATCTCGGACGACCGCGTCTACGACATGACGGCCGCGGACGGCAGGCGGCACACGGTCGTGGTGCTCGACGGCGACCGCCAGGTCGTGGGCGCGCTCGCCCGCTTCTGGCGGTCCCTGCGCCTGCGAGGCATCGAGGGCCGGTCGTTCGTGTCTCTCCGGCAGGCGGCCGAGCGTGCCGCCCTGCTGGCGTACGCCGCGCACGCGGCGGGCGTCCGGACGCCGGCGCTGCTCAGCGTCGCCGAGGCGGACGACTCGATGCTCCTCGTCCAGGAGCGCGTGGACCGGGCGGTGCCGCTCCGGGACATCGACCCGGCGTGGCTCACCGACGCGCACCTGCGGGCGATCTGGCGACAGCTCGACCTCGCGCACGACGCCGGCGTCACGCACCGCGCGCTGACGTCCGACGTCGTCCTGGTCGAGGAGACGCCCGAGGGTCCGGTCGCGTGGATCACCCGCTGGGAGTCCGGCGACGTCGCCTCCAACCAGCTCTCCCGCCGCATGGACCTCACCCAGATGCTGGCGCTGCTCGCCGTCCGGGTCGGGCCCGCCCGGGCGCTCGAGTCCGCGGTCGTCGTCCTGCCGGCCGCGGACGTCGCCGCGCTGGGACCGCTGCTGCAGACCCCCGCACTGCCCCGGCGGACCCGCGAGGAGATGCGCGCCCGCCCGAAGGTGCTCGCCGAGCTGCGCGCGGCCCTCGTCGAGCGCATCCCGGACGCCGACGTCCAGCCGGAGCAGCTCATCCGCTTCGGCGCGCGGGCCCTGGTCACGATCCTGCTCACCGTCGTCGCCGTCATCGTGGTGCTGGTCAACTTCAACGTCGAGCAGATCGGTGCGGCCGTCGCCGCGAGCGACTGGCGGTGGAGCGTGGTCGCGTTCGCCCTCGGCCTGCTGACCTTCCTCGGCGCAGCCCTCGCGTTCGTCGCGTTCTCCCCGGTGCGGCTGCCCCTGTGGCGCGCGACCCTCGTCCAGGCGGCCGGGGCGTTCGTCGCGCTCGCTGCGCCGGCCGGGATCGGGCCCGCGGCGCTCAACCTGCGCATGCTGACCCGCCGCGGGGTCACCGCGTCGCTGTCGGTCGCCACGGTCGCGCTCGTCCAGGTCTCGCAGTTCGTCGTGACGCTGGTCCTGCTCCTGCTGCTCTCGGTGGCCTCCGGCACGAGCACGGCCCCGCGCTTCACACCCAGCCCGACGCTGCTCATCTCGATCGGCGTCGTCGCGACGCTCGTGGCCGCGTCGATGCTCGTCCCGGCCGTCCGGCAGTGGGTCGTCGGCAGGACGCTGCCCACCGCGCGGCAGACCTGGCCGCGCCTGGTCGCCGTCGTCGGGCACCCGTGGCGCGTGGCGCTCGCCCTCGCCGGCAACGTCATCATGACGATGGGCTACATCCTGGCGTTCGACGCGTGCCTCGCCGCCTTCGGGCAGGAGCTCACGCTGGTGCAGGTGGCACTCGTCTACCTCGTCGGGAACGCGGCCGGCGCCGCCGTCCCGACCCCCGGCGGGATCGGGACCATCGAGATCGCCCTGACCACGGGCCTGACCGCGGCGGGCCTCAACCCCGGTGTCGCGGCATCGGTCGCGCTGCTGTTCCGCGTGCTCACCTACTGGCTGCGCATCCCCGTGGGCTGGGTCGCGATGCGCCTCCTGCAGCGGTCCGGGGACCTGTAGCGGCCACGGCCTGGTGGCTACGAGGACGGCGAAGCGTCGGGTAGCGACCGCTCCAGGTCGTCGAGCTCCGCGAGCCGATCGACGTCGTCCGTGCCGTTCCGCGCCTCGGCGAGCCGACCTCGACCCGGTAGGCCATCGCGCCGCGGAGCCGAGGGACGCCGTACCGGACGGCTCCACCACGGCGAAGCCGGAGGCGTACCCGGCGTTCCGGCACCGCTGCGGCCGGGTCATCCGCGGGATCCCTTCGACGAGAACTTCCCGTCGGCCGCCCGCATCCCGGCGGCGAAGGCCGCGCCCCGGGACCGGCGCCCGCGCGGCGCAGGGTCACCCGAAGGTGAAGGAGTACGCGGCCAGGCCGGCCGGGACCTCGACCTCGACGGTCCCGGTCACCGGACCGTCCGCCTCGAGCAGCGGGTAGAGGGTCGGGGCGCCCGAGACGTCGACGTCCCGCTCCTCGACGACCTCGCCGTCGGCGTCACGGACCACGGCGTGCACCGTCCCCTCACCGCCGAGCACCATGAAGACGTCCTGCGCGGTGAAGCTCAGCCGCACCCGGGCGTCGTCGTCGCCGGCGGTGGCCGCCTGGTAGTCCGTCGTCCACGTCCCGTCGAAGGCGAACGTGTCGGCCGGCTGGTCCGCCGGGAACCGGTACGTCGACTCGCCCTCCTCGTAGCCGCCGGCGGCGTTGAACCGCTTGCCGACGCTGAGGAACGTCTCCGGCGTGAGGCCCTCCGCACGCGGGGTCTCGTCGAGGACCGTCGTCGGCTCCGGCAGCGTGACGTCCGGGTCCGCCTGCACGAGGAGCTCGCGGATCATCGCCTCGGTGGCCTCGTAGCCTCCCTCGCCCTGCGAGATGTGCCGGACGACGCCGTCGGCGTCGACGAGGTAGTGCGCGGGCCAGTAGCGGTTCCGGTAGGCGGTCCAGGTCGCGTACGAGTTGTCCTGCGCGATCGGGTACTCGATGCCCAGCCGGTCGGCGCCGTCCACGACGTTGCGGGTCTCGCGCTCGAACGCGTACTCGGGCGTGTGCACGCCGACGACGGTCAGGCCGGCGTCGCGGTACGCCTCGTCCCACGCGGTGACGTGCGGGACGGACCGCTGGCAGTTGATGCAGGAGTACGCCCAGAAGTCGAGGAGCACGACCCGGCCGCGCAGGCCCTCGACGGTGAGCGGGGCGCCGGCGTCGGTGTTGAGCCAGGTGTCGATGCCGCGCAGCTCGGGTGCCGGACCGCAGTCCTCGAGCTCCGGGGCGTTGTTCGTGCAGCGGGCGAGTCCCTCGTTCTCGGCGGTCACGAGGCCACCGAGGTCGAGCTGCTCCTGCACGGTCTCGTTCTCGGCGACGGCGGTCTGGAGCCGCTCGGTGTAGCCGGGCAGCGCGCGCTGGAGCGCGTCGGTGAGCGTTGAAGGACAGCGCGAGGGCGAGCGCGAGCATGAGCACGCCGCCGGTCGCGCGGATGCCGCGCTGGTGACGGCGGAACGCCGCGACGCGCTCCGCGACCCGACGCCCGGCCAGGGCGAAGACCAGCAGCGGGAGCGCCGCGCCGAGCGCGAAGCACACCGTGAGGACGACTGTGCCGACGCCGATGTCGCCGGTCGCCCCGGCCACCGTGATGGCCGCGAGCACCGGTCCGGCGCACGGCACGTACACGGCACCGAGGCCGAGGCCGAGCAGGAAGCCGCTGCGGTTGGCGTTCCGGCTCGCCCTTCGAGGCGAACCGGGCGAACGGCCGCTCGAGCAGCTGCTCGAAGCGAGGGACGAGCAGGCCGATCCCGAGCAGGGCGAGGACGACGATGCCCGCCCAGCGCAGCAGGTCGAGCGGCAGCCCGAGCAGCGCCAGCACGAGGGACCCGAGCAGCGTGAAGAGCGTGAAGCTCGTGACCAGCCCCGCGATGACGAGGTAGGGCCGCCAGGTCTCGACCCGCCGCCGGCCCGACGGCGTCCCGGCGGGCGGGGTGCCGCCCGTCCCGGGGACGTCGAGGACGGCGGTCGCGGCCGTCGAGGTCGTGGCCGACGCGGTCGGGGCCGTGGCGGCTCGCGCAGCGGTGCCGAACGTCGGCTGCGGCAGGGCACCGACCCGCATCGTCCCCGCGCTGGTCCGGGTGGGGGTCGACGGCGATCGGCGACGCCCCCGGCGTGGACCGGCCCGAGCCGCGCGCGGACTGCACGCCGCCGGAGAAGAAGATCACCGGCAGCACGGGGAGGATGCAGGGCGAGATGCCGGTGATCGAGGCCCCCGACGAGGCCGATGAGCGCGAGGGTGAGCAGGTCCATGGCGGGGGTTCGGCACCGACGCGGCCGCGGATGGGTGCGCGGCCGGGTGACGGGACCGGTCCCGGTGGAGCCACCGGGCGCCGTCCTCCAGTGGCCGCGTGACGGAGCATCCGGACGAGCACGAGGTCCTGCTCGCCACCGGCGGCGTGACCCACGTCGTCCGGGTCGGGGACACCGTCCGCCGCACGCCCCGCCCGTCCACCGCGAGCATCCACGCGCTCCTGCGGCACGTCCGCGCGCGAGGGTTCCTCGAGGTCCCCGAGCCGCTCGGGTGGGACGACCGTGGCCGCGAGGTGCTGTCGTACGTGCCGGGCGACGTCCCGGACAACCCGCTCGCCGCGGAGGCGACGACCGTGCCCGTGCTCGAGGCCCTCGCCCGGCTCGTGCGGCGCCTGCACGACGCCGTCGACGGCTGGACGGCCCCCGACGACGCCCGCTGGGGCGCGATCCCGGGGACGCCGGACGTCGGCCGACCTGCCGCGGGCGGCGGGCTGGATCGCAGCCGAGGCGCCCCGGATCGACTCCGCGCTGCGCTGAACGACCGTCCGGGCTCCCGCCGAGACCTCGCCGACTTCCCGCCGATCCCGACCCATCCGGCCGCCGAGCCGCTCCGAATCCCCCTTCGAAGGCCCCGCTCCAGCGGGGCGCAGGACACCGGCCCGACCGGGCCGGACGACGAGGGAGACACCCGTGAAGAACACCCAGCGCAGGAAGATGGCGGCCTTCGGCTTCCTGGCGGTCGCGACGCTCGGCCTGTCGGCCTGCGGCTCCGACACCGCCGAGGACACCGCGGCCGGCGCAGCCGCCGAGGCACCGGCCGAGACGGCCGCACCGGAGCCCGAGGAGACCACCGACGACGCGATGACCGCCGACCCGGCCGCCGACCTCGTCGGCCCCGGCTGCGCCGACTACGCCACGGCCGTCCCCGAGGGCGCCGGCTCCGTCGTGGGGATGTCGCAGGACCCGGTCGCGGTCGCCGCCTCCAACAACCCGCTGCTCACCACGCTGGTCGCCGCGGTCTCCGGCCAGCTGAACCCGGACGTCAACCTCGTCGACACCCTCAACGGCGACGAGTTCACCGTCTTCGCCCCGGTCGACGACGCCTTCGCGAAGATCGACGCCGCGACGATCGAGGGGCTCAAGACCGACTCCGCCACGCTGTCGAGCATCCTCACGTACCACGTGGTGCCCGGCCAGATGTCGCCGGACATGGTGGTCGGCTCGCAGACCACCGTCCAGGGCGGGATGGTCGAGGTGACCGGTGAGGGCGACGCCCTCATGGTCAACGGCGCCAACGTCATCTGCGGCGGCGTCCACACCGCCAACGCGACGGTCTACCTCATCGACTCGGTGCTCATGCCGACCATGTGACACCCCGCACGACGCGAGGTCCCCGCTCCGGTCACGGAGCGGGGACCTTCGTGTGTCTGCGGCTCTCGCGGGCGTCGACCAGTCGCCGCACCACGCGGTCGACGACGACGCCGGCGAGCAGTCCGCCTGCCGCGCCCACGACCATCCCGACGACGGGATGGCGGTCGGCGAGCAGGTGCCCGGCGCCGACCCCCAGGACGATCGACCAGGCCGACCAGGCCAGGGCCGCGAGGCCGACGAACAGGCCGAAGCGCCGCCGGGAGAAGCCCACGCTGCCTGCCGTCATGGTGACAGCGACGCGGCCCACGGGGACGAACCGGGCGCCGATGATGAACGCGGCGCCCCGGGACGCGAGCGCGTTCCCCGCCCAGGCGACGGCGCGCCGCCCGCGCTCCGTCCGCACGACGGGCACCCGGTGCACCGGGACGTGTCGGCCGATCGCGTAGGCGACCTGGTCGCCGGTGAACGCGCCGGCCGCGGCGACGGCCCCGAGCAGCCGGACGTCCGGCTCGCCACCGGCCGCGGACAGCGCCGCGAGCGCGATGACGACGGACTCGCTGGGCAGCGGTGGGAAGAAGCCGTCGATCGTCGCCGCCGCATCGACCACGAGGAGCACCCACGGCGACGCCGCCAGGCCCACGGCCCACTCGCCGAGCTCGGGCACGGCTCAGCGGCCGCGGGTCGGCGACGGGTGGGCTGCGGCGAGGGACGCGGGAGCGTCGTCGGACGACGGACCGGACGCGAGGGAGAGCGGCACGCATCGAGTCTCGACGTGAAACTATCGAAAGTCAATCGATGCCCGCCGGGCGCCGCGTCGGCCCCCCGGTGCCAGGGTCCAGCCACCGTCGCGGCGGCCCGGAGCCCGGACGTGACGGCGCGGTCAGGCCTCGGTCGGCGCCAGGACCACCACGGGGTCGCCGCTCGGCGTCCGCGACCCTCCGGCCGGCTCCACGGTCACCGCGAGCGCGTCACCCACCCGGAAGTCGTCCGCGAGCGCGCGGACGCTGCCGTCGTCGTCGGGCATGACGTCCTCGGGCAGCGCCTCGCCGTCCCGCAGCACCCACAGCTGGTACTCCCGGCCGGCACCGGGCTCCTCGAGACCGGTCGCGGTGAACAGCGCGCGCTCGTCGGTGAGGACGCCGACGGCGGTCCCGCCCCCGGTGACGTCGCCGCGCACGACCGTGGCGTCCGGGTCTGCGAGCAGCTCGGCGACGGCCTGGGCCTGCTGCTCGGCCCGGTCGCCCCGCTGGGCCTGCTGCACGGCGAGGACGCTGGGCACGACGGCGGCGCCCGCGGCGGTGGCCGCCACCGCGAGCCAGGTCGTCGAGCGGCGGGGTGCCCGGGCAGACCGGGCGCTCGTGAGGGGGATCGGCGCGCCCGGGTCGGCCACCGGGGGCGTCGACGCTGCCGCCGAGGACGTCGCCGACGGCGTCGCGACGAGAGGCGTGGGGGGCGCCGCGGCCGACATCGGGGCCGGTGGGGCCGTCACCGCCGTCGGACGTGCGTCGGTGGCGGCCGGCGCGTCGTCGTCCGCCGCGACCTGGCGCGTGCGCGCGATGGCGGCCAGCACGTCGGCGCGCAGGGCGGCGGGCGGCTGCGTGGCCCCGGCGGCGCCGAGCAGGGCTGCGGTCGCGTGCAGACCGGCGACCTCGCGAGCCGCCTCGGCGTCCCGCTCGAGCAGGCGCTCCACCTGGCGTCGCTCGACGTCGTCGACGGCGTCGAGCGCGTAGGCGCCCAGCAGGGCGCGGGTGTCGTCGTCGGTGCTCACGGCGTCACCACCCCCAGGCAGTCGCGAAGGCGGATGAGGCCGTCCCGGATGCGGCTCTTGACGGTCGCCAGCGGGGCGGCGAGCTGGTCGGCGACCTCGCGGTACGTGCGCCCGCCGTAGTAGGCGAGCACCACGGCCTCGTGCTGCGTCGGCGTCAGGCCGTCGAGGCAGTGCCGCACGCGTTCGCGGTCGAGGGACTCCTCGACCTGCTCCGAGACGACGTCGAACGGGCGCTCGCCCTGCTCGTCGACGACGCGCTGGTCGCGGTTGCGCTGCGCCTGGACGGCCCGGACACGGTCGACGGCGCGCCGGTGCGCGAGGGTCAGCGCCCAGGTGCGGGCGGACCCGAGCGACGCGTCGAAGCGCGCTGCCGTGCGCCAGACCTCCACCATCACCTCCTGGGTCACCTCGGCCGCGTGGTCGCGGTCCCGCAGCACGCCCAGGCAGGTGCCGAAGACGGCGGGTGCGAGCGCGTCGTAGACCAGCGCGAAGGCCGCCTCGTCGCCCCCCGCGACCCGCGCGAGCAGCGCGTCCGTGGTCGGGACATCGGCGGCGGGCATCCGCGTCGCACCGTCGGGGGTCGTGGTCATCGCCGCCAGTGTGCCCCAGGCTGCCGACACCCGGTAGCGGCGCACGCGGGGACCGCGCACGGGCAGGGGTGCCAGGGTGGCGGTCATCGGGTCTCGGCAGACGGTCGAAGGGCTGGGTCGTGAGGGGTTCGGAGCCCGGGCGGCCGCGGATGGGTGGCGCCCCCGGGGGGACCGGTCGGGGGCCGGTCGGGGACCGGTCGAGGGCCGACCGGGCGTCCGTCAGCGGGCCGCCGCGCGCCGTGCGGGGCGCCGTGTGAGCATCGACGGGCGCGCCGGCGGACCGGTCGCACCCGTTGATCGTCCGGGAGGACCTCGCATGGCTCGACGTACTGACGGCAGGGTCGTGGTGGTGATCGGCGCCTCGAGCGGGATCGGGCGTGCGACGGCGGTGCGCCTCGCCCGCCGCGGAGACACGCTCGTCCTCGCGTCCCGCTCCGCCGAGGCCCTGGCCGACGCCGAGCGCGAGTGCCGCGCAGCAGCGCCCCGCCGCGCGCGGGACCGGTCCGGTGCGGCCGGGCCCCGGGTGTCCGTGGTGCCGACCGACGTCAGCGTGCGCGCGTCCGTCGAGCACCTCTTCACGGTCACGCTCGCGCGGCACGGCCGGATCGACGCCGTCGTGCACGCCCCCGCCGTGGTCGCCTACGGCCACTTCGAGGAGGTCCCCGCGGAGGTGTTCGACCAGGTCGTCACCACGAACCTGCTGGGCACCGCGAGCGTCGCCCGCGTGGCGCTGCAGCACTTCAAGGGGCACGACGGCGGCGGACACCTCGTGCTCGTCGGCTCGTTGCTCGGCAAGATCGCGACCCCGTTCATGAGCTCGTACGTGACCAGCAAGTGGGGCGTCCACGGGCTGGCGCGGACCCTCCAGGCCGAGGTGCGGCACACGAAGGGGGTCGAGGTCTCGCTGGTCACGCCGGGCGGCGTGAACACGCCGATCTACGCGCAGGCGGCCAGCTACGCCCGTCGGGAGGGACGTCCACCGCCCCCCGTCGACGCGCCCGAGAAGCTCGCGCGGGCGATCGAGCGTGTGCTCGACCACCCGCGCCGGGAGACGTCGGTCGGGCTGGCGAACCACGTGTGGACGGCCGGGTTCCGGTTCATGCCGGGCATCTACGACGCCATCGTGGCGCCGGCGATGGCGCGCGTTGGGCTGTCGTCCACCCGGTCGCACGAGCAGCACACCGGCAACGTCTTCGCCCCGCTGCCGGCCGGCGAGGCGACCCACGGCAAGTGGGGCCGGCACTGGCTGCGGACCGTCCTCGTCGCCGGGGTCGGGGCGGCGGCAGCGGGGGCGGTCGCGGTCTCGCGGGGGGCGAAGGACGCCGTCTGACGGCGATCCTCGGCGCGACGACGTCGGGCACGTCGAGCGACCTGCGCGACGACGTCGGGCACGTCGTCGCGCGACCCGGGTCGGGCGATCCTGCAGCGCGTGTGCCGGAGCGACCGGTCGACTCCGCCGCGGTCCGTCTCCGCGCCGGGGACAGGCCGGAGCTCGTCCCCCGGCCACTGAACCCCTCAGCCGGTGCCGAGCACCCGCTCCCAGGCCGTGCGGGTCCAGCGCGCGCCGGACCGCGCCGGTGCGTCCCGACGCCCCGAGAGCGGCGCGCGCTGCGTTCCAGCCGCACGCGCCGTGCACGCCGCCGCCCGGGTGCGCCGACGCGCTGGCCAGGAACAGGTCCGGGCACCGGCGTCTCCGGACGGCCGAGGCCCGGCGTCGGCCGGAAGAACAGCTGCTGGTGGATGGCGGACGTCCCGCCGTTGACGGCGCCGCCGTTGAGGCTCGCGTCGGCGGCCTCGAGGTCCGCCGGGGACTGCACGTGGCGGGCCATGACCGCGCCGCGGAAGCCGGGGGCGACCCGCTCGACCGCGGCCTCGACGCGCTCGCACGTGCGCCGGCGACGAGGTCGGGCGTCCAGGTGACGTCGTGCGGGACGTGCGTGTAGGCCCACGCCGACTCGGTGCCCGCCGGCGAGCGCGACGGGTCCGACGTCGTCATCTGGCCGAACAGCAGGAACGGCCGCTCCGGGGTCCGGCCGACGGACAGGTCGGCCGCGTTGTCGACGAAGCCGTCGAGGTCGACCCCCAGGTGCACCGTGCCGGCACCGCGCGCGCCCGGGGCGGTCCACGGCATCGGGCGGTCGAGCGCCCAGTTCACCTTGAACGTCGGGTGGTCCCACTGGAAGCGGTCGAGGTCGCGCCGGAGGCGGTGGGGCAGGTGCTGCAGCCCGACGAGGTCGCGGTAGAGCGCAGGCGCCGTGACGTCGGCGAGCACGGCCCGCCGGGCCCGCACGAGCGAGCCGTCCTGGGTGCGGACGCCCACGGCCCGTCCGCCGGCGATCTCGACCGACGTGACCCGGGAACCGCGTCTCCACGTCGCCGCCGCCCGACCGCCACGCGTGCGGCGAGCGCGTCGGCGAGCCGTCCGGCACCGCCCTGCGGCACGGGGAAGCCGACGTCCTGCCCGAGCATCGCGAGCAGCCAGCCGAAGATGCCGCTGCCGGCGGCGTCCGGCGGAACGTCGGCGTGCATCGCGTTGCCGGTGAGCAGCAGCGGGTCCGCCCTCGCCGCGGAACCGCTCGCGCCCCAGCCGGCGCACCGGCATGACGGCGAGCCGGGCCAGGTCGAGCGTCCCGGCGATGCCGGACCGGGCGAGCAGCTTCGCGCCCGACACGACCGGCGGGAACGGGGTGAACAGCGCGTCGAGGAGCGGGTCGCGGATGCGCTCCCAGTCGCGGACCAGCTCGAGCCACGCGTCGCCGTCGCCGGGGCGAAGTCGTCGAGCCCGGCGGCGGTCTCGTCGCGGGTCGTGGTGCAGGACGGCGGCGCGGCCGTCGTCGAGCGCGTGCGCCAGCACGTCCGGGGCGCGCAGCCAGGTGAGGCCGTGCTGCTCGAGGTGCAGCTCGCGGATGATCGGCGACGCGGCGGCGAGCGGGTAGAACGCGCTGAACAGGTCGTTGCGGAAGCCCGGGGCGGTGACCTCGGCGGTCCGGACCGCCCCGCCGATCGTGCGTCCTGCTCCTCGAGGACCAGCACGTCCCACCCGGCGTCGACCAGCGCGTTCGCGGCGACGAGGCCGTTCGGGCCCGCGCCGATGACCACTGCGTCCACGGTCCGTGTGCTCACGCCGTTCCTCTCCTCGGGCTGCCCTGATGGGCCGGCCCCACGCTCGCACCGGTGATGCGGGGCGGCAACCGGCGGTCCGGGGTGGGCGGGTCCCGCGGCGGCGGGTGAGGGAGGGCGACCGCGGGGGCGCTGCCGGACTTGCGCTCGGCCCGAGCGGCGGCGAGGGGAGAGGTCGGTCGTGGTCGTGATCCGACGATCTCGTCATCGAGGTGGCAGTTCGCGTTGGGCGGAGCTCCCACTGGAGGGGTCTCACGACCAGCCGGACGAGGGTTCGCGTGTGCTGCCCGGGGTAGCGACATGTGCAGCCGCCGACACCATCGAATCCATTGTCCGAGCGACCGGCACATCGTCGAGATGTCGAGGCAGGGTCCCCCGGAAATCTCATCTCTGAGACATCCGGTGTTTCCGACACGGTGGCCTTGTCCGACGGCGCCTCAGGGGGCCCTCGAGAGCTCCCCATGGCCGCCGTCAGCGCCAACCGCGCCGACCAGGTGCGAGAGGTCGCGGGTGTCCACCGGCTCGCGTCTGCGGCCGGTTCTTCACAGGCCGCGTTCAATGCGCGTCTCGCTGTCAGTGGCATCGCTCGGCCCCATTCCGAGACCCCAGGTCTCGCGCCCGTGTCTCTCCAACGGGGGCGGAAGACTTGTTTGCGGGTCAGTGCTCGGTCTAGCGTGGGTCGCAGGAAAAGCATCCGGTCCAGGCGTCATCGACTCCGACAACGGGTCCCGCGCGATAGGAGGCGGTCGGATGCGCGAGGACATCGAGGGCCGCCGCCTCGCCCGTGGGCCGGGGTGGACGTCGCGGTGCTGCCGTCGGACCTGCGGCGCGGCGGTGCGTACATGGCCGCGATCGAGACCTTCGGTGCGGCCGTCACGGCGCGGGGTGGACGGTCCGCAGGCGGACTTCCTCGTCGGCCTGCTCGCTGCCGGGCCGGCCGGTCGATCGTCGCGGGTGCGCTGCTGCCGGTGGTGGAGGCGGACGGGATGTGGGCGGCGGGCGGGTCGAAGTCGTTCGCGCTCTGGGTCGCGGCAGCACCGTCCTCGCCGTGCAGACCGCCCGGGCACGGTGCTCGGCGGGCGCTCGGGACACCTGCGCGCGGCCGCGGCGGTGACCGAGGGGCGGGTCACGGTCGAGCGGCGAGGATCCTGGCCCAGCTGGGCCCGACGACCGAGCAGCGGCGCGACGCGCTGGCGGCCGGCGAATGGGACATCGAGGCGTTCTGGTCCAGACCGCCCAGCAGGTCGGGTGGAGGGCTGCGGCGGGAGCGCCGGTGGGCGGCGCACACCGACCCGGACGCGACGACCGCGGGTACGTCGAGGCGAGCGACCGCGAGCACCTGGAGATCACCCGGCTCGGTGACATGGTCGACGTGTCCGGGCAGGTGACCATCCGGTCGGGCAGGCGTTGAAGGCCGCGTTGGCGGCGCTGACGCCGGTGAGAGCGCCGGACGACACCCGGTCCGCGTCCCAGCGCCGGGCGCACGCCCTGGGTGACGTGTGCCGGGTCGCCCTGGACGCCCAGCAGGCGGGAGGCAGGCGGCGCACCATCCGGCGACCGGCTCGGGCATCCTGGTCCCGTACGCCACCCTGCAGGACCTGGTCACCGGCGGCCGGACCCGGTGCGGCACCCAGGACGAGCTGGACGGCCGCTGGACCGGTCCGCAGCCCCTCCTTCGCCACCCGCGGCGACGTGACCGGGACCGACGTGGTCGGTGGGCCGCAGTACGAGGCCGGCACCCCGATCAGCCGGGCCGGCTCGACCTGGCTGCTGCGACTCCGAGTTCGCCCGCTACGTCTTCGGCGCCAACTCCGAGGTGCTGGACGTCGGACGGACGCCAGCGGACCTTCACCGGCGCGCGCCGCGACGCGTTGATCGCCCGGGACAAGCACTGCCGCTACCCCGGCTGCACCGCCCCACCGATCCTCTGCGACGGCCACCACGTCGACGAATGGGCCAAGCGACCACGGCCGCACCGCCGTCCGCCGCGGACTCCTGCTGTGCACGTTCCACCACGGACTGGTGCACCGCAAGAGCATCCAGATCACCCTCCACGGGCGACGGTTCGCCTTCACCGACCGCCACGGCCACGAGATCACCGGCGACCCCCACCACCGAATGCTGCCCCGGACGTAGACCGGCTGGCTCGATGCGACGGCCGGCCGCAGCCCAGCTCCCACCAGCGACGTCAGCCTGCAGGTCGCCGCTCCGGAGGTCCGCCGGCCGTCGGCCGTGCGCGAGCGCGTGGCGCACGACGACGACCACCCTGGTAGACCTGACGCCTTCACGACCGCGCGGAGAGGACAGCATGACGCTGCACGACGAACTGGTCCGGGACCGTCACCTTCGGGGCCCGCCAGTCCACACCCCGACGACGGTCGACGAGCTCCGCGCGCTGGTCGCGTCGTCGCCCCGCATCCGTGCTCTCGGCACGGCGCACTCGTTCAGCCGCGTCGCCGACACGGACGCCGACCTCGTGTCCGTCGCCGGACTGCCGCCGACGATCGACGTCGACCGCGACGCCCGCACCGTGACGGTCGCCTCGGGGGTGCGGTACGGCGCCGTCGCGCGAGTCGCGCACGAGCACGGGCTCGCCCTGAAGAACATGGGCTCCCTCCCGCACATCAGCGTCGGCGGCGCCTGCGCGACCGGCACGCACGGCTCGGGTGTGCGCAACGCCAACCTCGCCTCGTCGGTCCGCGCGATCGAGCTCGTGACCGCCGACGGCGACCTCGTCACCCTGTCCCGCGAGGCAGACCCCGAGCGCTTCCCGGGCGCCGTCGTCGCCCTCGGTGCCCTGGGCGTCGTCGTACGCCTGACGCTCGACCTCGTACCTGCCTACGACATGCGACAGGTCGTCTACCTCGATCTCCCGGAGACCCAGCTCGTCCAGAGCGAGCTCACCGAGGTCCTGCGCAGCGCGTACAGCGTCAGCCTGTTCACACGGTGGCTCGGTGCCGGCGTGGAGCAGGTCTGGATCAAGCAGCGCGTGAGCAGCGGCACGGTCCGCGGCTTCGCTCCCGGTGGCCCGACGCTCGACGGCTCGGGTGCCGGGGTCGCCGGCCTGCCCGACGACGCCGTCGGCACGTTCCCCACCGCGTGGCGCGGTGCCCGCCTCGCCGAGCAGGCGGTGCACCCCCTCCCCAGCATGCCGGCCGAGAACACCACCCAGCAGGGCGGCGTCGTCGGCCCGTTCCACGAGCGGCTCCCGCACTTCCGGATGGAGTTCACGCCCAGCAGCGGCGACGAGATCCAGACCGAGTACCTCATCCCCAGCGAGCACGCCGCCGCGGCACTCGCCGCACTCGCCGAGGTCCGCGACCGCATCGCGCCGGTGCTGCACGTGTCGGAGATCCGGACCATCGCGGCGGACGACCTCTGGCTCAGCCCCAGCTACGGCCGCGACTCGGTCGCCCTCCACTTCACGTTCCACAAGGACCCGGACGGCGTCGCCGCGGTGCTTCCGGCCATCGAGGACCAGCTCGCGCCGTTCGACCCCCGTCCGCACTGGGGCAAGGTCTTCGGGATCGACGCCGACACGGTCCGCGCGGCCTACCCGCGGGCCGACGACTTCCGGCGCCTCGCTGCCGAGATGGACCCGCGCGGGACGTTCCGCAACGACTTCCTCGACCACTACCTGCCAGCCCTGTGAACCCTGGTCGGGCGACGGCGCCGGTCCGGCGACGGGACCCGTGCCCGCTTGCGCCCCCCGGACCCCCGGCTAGCGTGGACGGATGACCGCCAAGCCGACCGATCCTGACCCCGACAACACCCCCGGCCTCGAGCCGGGCGGCGGGGTCATGCCCGGCGACACCCCGCCGGGCGAGGCCAGCACCTCGGGCAACACGTTCCGGGAGCCGGACCTGCCGTCCGCCCGCACGAACAAGCTCGTCTACGTCGGCATCCTCGCCGTCGCGCTCATCGCGGTCCTGACCTTCATCGGCTACGCCCTCGGCGTGGGCAACTAGGCCCCGACCGACGTCGACCGACCGACCAGCCGACCGGCCCTGGCGAGCACCGCGCGTCACTCGACCGCGGGGCGCCCCGCGGCACGCACGGCTCGCGTCAGGGCCGCGGGTCCGTGCGGCTCCAGGGCTTGCTGTCCCGTCGTGCACCCATCCCGGCCGCGCACCGCGGGCAGACCCGGCCCACCTCGTCCGCGTGGCGACCGGTGGCCGGCTGCACGTCGGCCCAGTCGACGTGCGGGAACCGCGCGAGCTCCGACCGGCTCAGCGGGAGCCCGCACACCGTCTGGTTCGTCCCGCGCTCCCAGGCGTGCACCTCGCCCGCGGGCATCCTCACCCCGTCGGGATCGGTCCATCGCCCGGAGGCGGCCACCGCCGCCCGCGCCACCTTCTTCGCCGCCACGTCCTGACCTCCCCGTCGTCGACCTGTCCAGGATCCCCCGCCGTACCTGCGCGCGAAGGTCGTGCTCAGGTCGGCGCGTGCTCAGACCTGCGGCTCCGGCTCCCCTGGCGGTGCCTGCTCGGACGCCCACGCGGACGGCTCCTCGCGCAGCCGCGGCTCGGTCCGGCTCGCCGGGTGCAGCCCGGACTTGTCGGCGTAGAACGCCCGGATCCGGTCCATGTCCGCGACGACGTCGCCGGTGAGGTGGAACGTGGGACCGAGCCCGGTGGTCATGGTCGTCCGGTCGACGTAGCCGAGCGTGACCGGCAGGCCCGTGTCGAGCGCGATCCGGTAGAAGCCCGATTTCCAGTACTCGGCGCCGGCCGCGCGTCCCCTCGGGCGTCACCACGAGGAAGAAGCGCTCGCCTCGCCCGCACCCGCCCGACGACGTCGTCGACCAGGCCGGCGGGGTTGGTGCGGTCCACCGGGATGCCGCCGAGCGCGCGCATGAGCGGACCGAGCGGTCCGCTGAACAGCGAGAGCTTGCCGAGGAACCGCGACTCGATGCCGAGGTCCCAGGTGATCGCGAGCATGAGGACGAAGTCCCAGTTGGAGGTGTGCGGCGCCCCGATGAGCAGGCCGGCGCCCTGCGCGCGGCAACGGCTCCGACCGGTGCGTCCACCGGCTCGTCCTCCAGTAGGCGCGGGCCAGCGATCCGCCGGATCATCGGGTGCTCAGCGCGGCGAGGGCCGTGCGACGAGCGACGGCGCCCGGCACCGGCGGGGCCGACCGAGCACCGGGCAGGCGTCCGGCGGTCACGCCGCCACGCCGCGCAGGAACGCCTCGAGCAGCGGGCCCGCCGTCGTCGACCCGAAGTCGCCCTCCTCGACGAACACCGACACGGCGAGGTCACCCTGCACCGCGATCATCCACGCGTGGTTGCGCGGCGGGTCCTCGGTGCCGAACTGCGCGGTGCCGCTCTTCGCGCCCGACGGGCTCGCCCGGCACGTCCGCGAGGAAGTCGCCCGACCCACTCGGTGACGACGGCGCGCATGAGCTCGCTGCAGGGTCTGCGCCTCGGCCGACGTCAGCGGCTGGCCGCCGCCGCGGCGTCGCCCGCCACGGGTGTGCACGTCGTCGACGACGAGCACCGGACGCACGGTGCGCCCGGCTCGCGACCGACGCCGCGACGACGGCCATCGCGAGCGGCGACGCCTCGACCCGGGCCTGACCGATCATCGACGCGGCGTGCGCGGTGCCCTCCGCCTCGGCCGGGACCGACCCGAGGAACGCCGCGAAGCCGACGTCGTCGGACTGGCCCAGGCCCGAGCGAACGCGGCCGCCTCGGCCAGCGCCGCCTGCGCGACGGTGTCCCGGGCGCCGATCATCGCGGTGTTGCACGAGTTCGCGAACGCGCTGCGCAGCGGGATGTCACCGAGAGCCGTCGTCGGGTAGCCCGGGATAGTTCTGGAACGTCGCGCCCGTCGGCGACGACGGTCGGCGGACACGCGACGGTGCTGTCCGGGGTCAGGCCGGCCCGGAGCAGCCGAGCGCGGTCGCGACCTTGAACGTCGACCCGGGTGCGTACCGCCCGACCGTCGCGGTCGACAGTCCCGCGCCGCCCGGACCGCTCGCCGACGGCGAGCACCTCGCCGGTCGACGGCCGCATCGCGACGATCGCACTCGCGGGGACCACCGGTTCGAGCGTCGCCTCCGCGAGCTCCTGCAGGCCGGGTCGAGGGTGGTCTGGAGCGCGGTGCCGGCGACGGGCTCCGAGCGGAACAGGTCGCGGGTGCCGCCGCCGGTCGCGCCGGTCGTCCGGATGATGAGTCCGGGACGGCCCCGCAGCTACGTCGTCGTACTGCGCCTGCAGGCCGGACAGCCCGGCCAGGTCGCCGGCGACGACGGCACCCTCCGACTCCGCGACGATCTCGGCCGTCGCCTCTCCGACCGTCCCGAGCACCGGGCGTGCGAACCGCCGGGTCGGCGCGAGCGGCAGGACATCCGGCACCACGTTGACACCCGGGACGGCGCGCGCCGCCTCGACGTCGACCCCCGCCGGGTCCTCCTCGCGCACGACGATCGCCTCGACGAACGCCCGCTCCCCCGCCGCGGCGACCCGTGCCGACGTACGCCTCCGGCTCGACGCCGGTCAGCGCCGCGAGCGCCCGAGCGGCGCCGTCCTGACCGGCGGCGTCGGTCACCAGGGTCTTGTCCACGCCGAGCCGGAGGACCGGTCGGTCGACCACGAGCACGGCTCCTCCACGACCGAGGACCTGGCCCCGATCGGCCGGGCACCCGTTCGACGCCGAGCGTCTCGCCCGTCGACGAGTCCCGGAGCGACCAGCTCGGGCGACCACCGCACCCGCCACGCCGCCTCGCTGGTCACCGTCGTCCGGCTCGACGTACTCCAGGGGCGCCTGGACGGTGTAGGTCCAGTCGCTGTCGCCCGCATCGACGTCCCAGGTCACGTCGAGGTCGGCGGTCGCCGTGGTGCCCTCCTCCTCGTCGGTCCGGACGGCGGCGACCTCGACCGCGGGACGCCTCGGGTCCAGCCCTGCGACGGCGGTGGTGAGCTGGTCGGTCGCCTCCGCCGACGTCGCGCCCTCGAGGGCGACACCCGACAGGTCCAGGGACTGCAGCCCCTCCGCGAGCGTCTGCGCGGCGGCGTCCGGGGTCGGACGGCTGTCCGTGCAGGCGGTCAAGGTGCCGACCGCCAGGGCGCTGACGAGGAGTCCGGCGGCTCGCAGGCGCCACTGCTCGGGCGCACCCGCCGCGGCGACGGCGCGCCCCGCTCGGGTGGTGCCCGGTGCCTGCGGACGGACCGACGCCATGCTGTGCCCCCTCGTCGCCGCGTCGGGTGCGCGGACCGGCGTCCAGCCTGCCCGCTCGGGAGCGGTTCCACCGCTCGGCGCGCGGGTCGCGACCCGGCGCGCCGCAGCGAGGTCCCGCCGGTTCGGCCGCACGTGCCCCGGGGCCGCGGGGCTGCTCCCCGGGAGCCCGGGCCCTGACCGACGACCGGACCGACGACCGGACCGCGGAGCCGGATGCGACCCCTACCGCGGGTCGACCACGACCTGGTCCCGGCCACCCCGCTTGGCGGACATGAGGGCGGCGTCGGCAGCGAGCAACGCGGCCGGACCGGACTCCGCGAGCCGGCCGACGCCGACGGAGACGGTGACGCCGAGCCCCGCCGCCAGCCGCTCCCAGGAGTGGGCACGCACCGCGTGGTGCACCCGGTGCGCGAGCGCGGTGGCGCCGTCGAGGCCACCCGTCGAGAGGACGACGAACTCGTCGCCGCCGAACCGGACCAGCAGGTCACCGTCGCGGGAGACCTGCCGCAGGATCGCCGCGACGTCGCGCAGGACGGTGTCCCCCACGGCGTGCGAGAACGTGTCGTTGACCTGCTTGAAGTTGTCGACGTCGATGAACACCACCGACGAGTGCGGGTGCGCAGCGTCGGCGAAGTCCGCCAGCGCGCGCCGGTTCCCCAGGCCCGTGAGCGGGTCCTGGGCGGCGGCCCGGCCGATCCGGTCGGTGTGCGCGGCGAGCTCGCGGAGCTCGTTGCGGTCACGCAGCGCGGCGAACCGGCCCTCGCGCTCGTCCCAGCTGCGCAGCAGCGCGGAGCGCGCGATCGACCGCCACAGGTCCATGCCGGCGTGCGGGCCGGACCGGGCGGCGTGGACCTCGGCCAGCTCGCCGAGGGCGGCGACGGACCAGACCTCGCGACCGGCGTGGGTCGCGTAGCGCTCGACCGAACGCAGGTGCTCGTCCGCGACGTCGTAGCGTCCCTGCTCGCGCTCCCACCGCCCGAGGACGAGGTGCAGCAGGTAGGTCTCGACGAGCTCCAGGCGTCCGCTGTAGCGCTCGGCGGCAGCCCGCGCGCGGGATGCGCCGAGCTCCAGCAGGCCGAGCTGCATCGTGGCGAACGCCTCGATGATCTCGCCGCGCGCGGTCATCTGCTCGTTGCCCAGCGACCGGGCGACGTGCTGGGTCTGCAGCGCGCGCTGGGCGCACACCGCGAACTGGTGCGCCGCGTCGTCGTCGCGCCCGATGACCGTCAGGGCGGTGCCCCAGTAGGCGCTGAGGAGCGCGGTCTCGAGCGCGAGGAGGATCTCGACCTCGCTGGACCCGTGAGCTCCGATGCCGACGAGCAGCGCCTCGGCGTGCTCGAGGAGGTTGTTGGACCGCATCGCCAGCGCCAGGCCCATGCTGGCCGAGAGGTGGCCGTAGGTGCCGACCGGGATCTGCCTGAGGAGCCAGTCGGCGTCGGCCATCGCGGCGACCGCACGTCCGTGCTCACCGAGCCGCGTGCTGGACTCGGCGACGACGGACAGAGCCTTGGCGCGCCAGACCGGCTCGAGGTGCTCCCCGAGCTCCTCGGCGAGCCCGCTCGCCTCGGCGACCGCCTCGTCGTGCCGGCCGAGGTCCTGGAGCGCGATGGCGGCGATGTACCGCAGGTACCGCGAGGTCGTGACGTCGCTGGCGGCGCGCGTCAGCGCGAGGTGCTGCCGCGCCACCTCGACGGCGCGGGCGGAGAACCCGTCGACGTAGTGCGCGTGCGCATCGTCGGCGAGCGCGTCGTACGGTCCGAACTCGCCGAAGGCGAGCAGCGCGGTGGAGCGCGGCGTGCTGTCGGTCATGCCTGCTCCTCCCGTCGAAGCGTCGTCAGGCGAATCCCGCCCGTGCGTCGCGGGGGGTCGCCGGGTGTCTCCCGGCCCGGGCCTCCTGCCCGGTCACACCGGATGGATCGGCCCGGCGAGCGTGCGGATGAGGCGGTAGCACCCGAAAGGGTGCCGCTTCACCCCGCGCTGGGCGATCTGGGTGACGCCGCAGGGGGTGGCACGCAGTCCGGGCCGGGGCTCGATCCGGGTCAGCTCGCCATGTCGACGAACCTCGAGTAGTGCCCCTGGAACGCGACCGTGATGACGTCGGTCGGGCCGTTGCGGTGCTTGGCGACGATGAGGTCCGCCTCGCCGGCGCGCGGGGACTCCCGCTCGTAGGCGTCCTCGCGGTGCAGCAGGATCACCATGTCGGCGTCCTGCTCGATGGATCCCGACTCGCGCAGGTCGCTCATCGCGGGCCGCTTGTCGGTGCGCTGCTCCGGGCCACGGTTGAGCTGGCTGATCGCGATCACCGGGACCTCGAGCTCCTTGGCGAGCAGCTTGAGCGCACGGGAGAACTCGCGAGACCTCCTGCTGGCGGGACTCGACGCGCTTGCCCGAGCTCATGAGCTGCAGGTAGTCGATGACCACGAGCTCGAGGTCGTGCTTCTGCTTCAGCCGCCGGCACTTGGCGCGGATCTCCATGAGCGACATGTTCGGCGAGTCGTCGATGAACAGCGGCGCCTCGGAGATCTTGCCCATCGTCCCGGCGAGCTTCTGCCAGTCGTCCTCGCCCATGGTGCCGTTGCGCATCTTCTGCAGGTGGATGCGCGCCTCGGCGGACAGCAGGCGCATCGTGATCTCGTTGCGGCTCATCTCGAGCGAGAAGACCACGCTCGTCTGGCCGTGCTTGATGGACGCCGACCGGGCGATGTCCAGGCCGAGCGTCGACTTGCCGATGGCCGGCCGTGCGGCGAGGACGATCATCTGGCCGGGGTGCAGGCCGTTGGTCAGCCGGTCCAGGTCCGCGAACCCGGTCGGGACGCCGATCATCCCCTCGCCGCGGTTGCCGGCGGCCTCGATCTCGTCGACGGTCGCGCCGATCACCTCGCCGAGGCGCAGGTAGTCCTCGGCGGTCCGGCGCTCGGTGACCGCGTAGACCTCGGCCTGGGCGTTGTTGACGATGTCGTCGACGTCGCCGCCGTCGGTCGCGTAGCCGAGCTGGACGATGCGGGTGCCGGCCTCGACGAGCCGGCGCAGGACGGCGCGCTCGCGCACGATCCGCGCGTAGTACCCGGCGTTCGCCGCCGTCGGGCACCATGGAGATGAGCGTGTGCAGGTACGGCGCGCCGCCGATGCGGCCCATCTCGCCGCGCTTGACGAGCTCGGCCGAGACCGTGACGGCGTCGGCGGGCTCGCCGCGGCCGTACAGGTCGAGGATCGCGTCGTAGATCGCCTCGTGCGCCGGCCGGTAGAAGTCGGTGCCGCGGAGCTGCTCGACGACGTCGGCGATCGCGTCCTTCGAGATCATCATGCCGCCGAGCACGCTCTGCTCCGCCGCGACGTCCTGCGGCGGCGTGCGGTCGAAGCCGCCGGCACCTGCCGGCGGGCCGGAACCCCTGCTCGAGCTCGTCGATCGACATGCCACTCCCACCCGTCACGTGCGCGTCTCGCCGAACACCTGTTCTACCGCGAGCCACCGACACGACCCGGCGACGTCGGGGCCCGGCGCGCCTGTGCGACGGCTCGCGCGCCGCGACCCCGCTGACGGCTATGGGGTGGTCCCGCCGACCGTCCAAGCACCGCGGCCGTGCGCACCCACCTGTGGACGCAGCGTGTGGACACACTCACGTGGACGATCGGTGGCACCAGGCGCTGTGGCACGAAGCTGGTGGACGTACGGGGTCCCAGTTGTGGATCCCGTGGACGACGTGCACGCACCCCTGACGCTGCGACGACGCCATCACCGGCTCTGTGGACGGAAGAACAGTTGGCGCCCGAGCCCGTCCACGGCGCCGGACGGCGCCGGTCCACCGTCGACCGCGGCATCCTCGCCCTCGCCGTCCCGGCCCTCGGCGCGCTCGTCGCCGAGCCGCTGTTCGTGCTCGTCGACTCGCGCCGTCGTCGGCCGGCTCGGGCACCGCACCGCTCGCCGGGCTGGCGCTCGCGTCGCACCGTCCTCGTGACGGTCGTCGGGCTGTGCGTCTTCCTCGCCTACGCGACCACCGCCGCCGGTCGCGCGGCGGCTCGGGGCGGGCGACGCGCGCGGAGCGCTGACGCCTCGGGGTCGACGGGATGTGGCTCGCCGCTCGGCCTCGGCACCGTCCTCGCCGCTCGTCCTCGCGATCGCGGCGCCCGCTGGTGGTGGCCGCGCTCGGCGCCGCGACCGGGCGTCGCCGCAGCACGCCGTCGCCTACCTGCGCTGGTCCGCGCCCGGCCTGCCCGGCATGCTCGTCGTCCTGGCCGCGACCGGGGCGCTGCGCGGCCTGCAGGACACCCGGACGCCGCTCGCCGTCGCCGCCGCCGGCGCCGTCGTCAACGCCGGGCCTCAACGTCGTGCTCGTCTCGGGCGCGGGACTGGGGATCGCCGGCTCCGGCCTCGGGACGGCGCTCACCCAGCTCGCGCATGGGCGACGGTGCTCGCGGCGGTCGTCGTGCGCGGCGCCCGGGCGCCGGGGCCGTCGCTGCGGCCCGCGGTGGCGCGGCGTGCTGGGCGAGCGCCCGCGCCGGCGCTGCCGCTGCTCGTCCGGACGCTGTCGCTGCGGGCCGCCATCCTGCTGACCGTGGTCGTCGCGACCGACCTGGGCGACGTCGCGCTGGCCGGGCACCAGGTGGTCGGCGCGGTGTGGGCGCTCACCGCGTTCGCGCTCGACGCCCTCGCCATCGCGGCGCAGGCGCTCGTCGGGCGCGCGCTCGGGCGCGGGCGACGTCGGCGCGGCGCCGGGCGGTCGCTGCGGCGCACGCTGCAGTGGGGCACCGCGACCGGTGCCGGCGCTCGGCCTCGTCGTGGCGGCCGCCGCGCTGGGTGCTGCCCCGCCTCGTTCACGCCGGACCCCGAGGTCCGCGCCGCGGTCACGCGTCGGCCTGCTCGTCGCCGCGCTGTTCCTGCCGGTGGCCGGCTGGGTCTTCGTGCTCGACGGCGTCCTCATCGGCGCCGGCGACGGCCGCTACCTCGCGGCGGCCGGGATGGTCACGCTGCGTCGCCTACGCGCCGGCGGCGCTGGGCGGTCGGGCGCCTGGGCGCCCGACGGCGCCGCGGGCCTGGGCTGGCTCTGGCTCGAGCTTCGCCGGAGTGTTCATGGTCGCCCGGGCCGTGGTGACCGGGCTGCGGGCGCGCGGCGACGGCCTGGATGGTCACCGGCGCCTGAGCGCGCCGGTGCGACAGGCCCCGGGAACGCAGCAGGACCCGGCCCCGCGAGGGGACCGGGTCCTGCCGACCGTGCGCGGTGCGTCAGGTACAGCGCGACGACCTTGACGTCGATCTTCGCGGTGACCTCGGGGTGCAGGCGGACCTGCACCGTGTAGTCACCGAGGGCCTTGATCGGCTGGCCGACCTCGACCTTGCGCTTGTCGACCTCGGGCGCGCCGGCAGCCTTGACGGCCTCGGCGATCTCGCTGGTCGTGATCGGCACCGAACAGGCGACCGGAGTCGCCGGACTTGGCGCGGACGACGACGGGCTTGGACTGCAGCGCGTCGCGGATCGCCTTCGCCTCGTCGAGGGTCGCGATCTCGCGGGCCTTGCGGGCCTTGCGGATCGACGTCACCTGCTTCTCGGCGCCCTTGGACCAGGCGGTCGCCAGGCCGCGGGGCACGAGGAAGTTCCGGGCGTACCCGTCCTTCACCTCGACGACGTCGCCGGGGGCACCGAGACCGGTGACCTCGTGGGTCAGGATGAGCTTTGCCATGTGGGTCCCCTCCTTCTCAGCGAGCCGACGACGAGTACGGCAGCAGGGCCATCTCGCGCGCGTTCTTGACGGCACGCGCGATCGCGCGCTGCTCCTGCACGGACACGCCGGTCACCCGGCGGGCACGGATCTTGCCCGCGGTCGGACACGAACTTGCGCAGCAGCGCGGTGTCCTTGTAGTCGACGACGGTGATCTTCGCCGCCTTGAGCGGGTTCTGCTTCTTCTTGGGCTTGCGAACAACGGCCTTGGCCATCGCGGTGCTCCTTGTGGGGTCTGGGAGCCCGGGGCGTTGCCGTGCCCCGGGATGGGTGATGAGTGGTGCCGGGTGGCCGCGACCGGTGCGACCGGCCGGCTCACCCGTGAGGACCGGGCCCGTCCGTCAGAACGGGGGCTCGTCCGCGTAGCCGCCGGACGACCCGCCGCCCTGGGCCGGCGTGGCCCACGGGTCGTCGGACTGGCCGCCGCCGCCGAGGACCGGCGCCGCCGCCGAAGCCGCCACCGCCACCGCCGTACCGCCGCCGCCGCCGCCGCCGCCACCGCCGCCGCCACTGCGCTGCGTGCGCGTGACCTTGGCGCTGGCGTAGCGCAGGGAGGGGCCGACCTCGTCGACCTGGAGCTCGACGACGGTGCGCTTCTCACCCTCGCGGGTCTCGTAGGACCGCTGGACGAGCCGACCGGTGACGACGACGCGGGTGCCCTTGGTGAGCGACTCCGCCACGTTCTCGGCCGCCTCGCGCCAGATCGAGCAGCGCATGAACAGCGTGTCGCCGTCCTTGAACTCGTTGCTCTGGCGGTCGAACGTCCGCGGGGTGGAGGCCACGGTGAAGTTGGCGACGGCAGCACCCGACGGGGTGAAGCGCAGCTCCGGGTCCCCGGTCAGGTTCCCGATCACCGTGATGACGGTCTCACCAGCCATGCGGCTCCTGAGGATGAAGGTGTGGACGAGTGGGTTCGTGCGCTGCGTCGACGCCTCAGGCGTCGGCGCGCAGGACCTTGGTCCGCAGCACGGCCTCGTTGAGGCCCAGCTGGCGGTCGAGCTCCTTGGCCGTGGCCGGCGTCGCGTGGAAGTCGACGACCGCGTAGATGCCCTCGGACTTCTTCTGGATGTCGTACGCGAGGCGACGACGTCCCCAGATGTCGACCTTGTCGACCGTGCCGCCGTCGTTCTTGACGACGGTCAGGTACTTGTCGAGCGAGGGGGCGACGGTGCGCTCTTCGATCTCGGGGTCGAGGATGATCATGATCTCGTACTGACGCATGTGGTGACCCACCTCCTGTGGTCTGGTGCGGCCACGGTCTCTCCGTGGCAGGAGGGCTGTTGCGTCGCGGTGCGCGCGGCCGACGTCGATGGCGACGGGGCGGGTGCGGGCACAGCAACCCACCACGATACCGGCTCCCGGGCCGAGCCCCGGACCACCGCGGCTGACCGGTGGATCACACCGCTGCGGCGGCCGCCGGTGGACGGGACGCCCGGCCGGCAGCGCCCCGGTGCCGGACAGACCCGGCCGACGACTCAGGTGCCGGCGCTGGTGCCGGTCGCCGCTCACGCCCGTCCCGCCCGCGCCCGTCCCGCTCGCGCCCGTCCCGCCCGCGCCCGTCCCGCTCGCGTCCGTCGCACCGGCGTCGTCGGTGCCCGCGCCGTCCTCCGGCGGGGGCTCCGGCTCGGGCTCGCGGGTTCCGGCTCCTCGGCCGGGCCGGTCGACACGACGAGCGTCACCGCCGACCCGGCGGGCAGCGTCCCGCCGTCCGGGCTCGCGCTGATCACCCGACCGGCCTCCACCGTGTCCGACGCCTGCTCGGTGACCGCGGCCGTCAGCCCGGCGTTGACCAGCGCCGCCTCGGCGTCGGCCTGGGTGCGACCCGCGAGGCCGCTCGGGACCGTCGCCTCGGCCGGCTGCGGTCTCGGTCGGCTCGGGCGTCGGGGTCGGCGTGGGCGTCGGGGTGGGCGTCGACGTCGGGGTGGACCGCCCCACGTCCGCCCGCTCGGGGAACTCCTCGACCGGCGCGAACCGCCCGACCGTGAAGGCCTCGCGCATGTACGCCGCCCACAGGGCCGACGGCCAGGTGCCGCCGGTGATCTCCCGCACCCCGCCGAACGGCGTGATCGTCTCCTCACCGGCCCCGTCCGCCGTCGGCTGGTACAGCGCGACGGCGGTGGCGATGGCCGGCGTGTAGCCGACGAACCACGCGGACCGGTTCTCCTGCGACGTCCCGGTCTTGCCGGCGATCGGCCGGTCCAGCGGTGACACCCACCGCTCGGCGGAGCCGTTCTCGACCACCTGCGTCATCGCGAAGGTGGCGTCCGCGACGACGTCGGGCGCGAACACCTGCTCCGTGGTCCCGGCGCCCTGGTAGGCGACGCTGTCGTCGGAGATGTACGTCGCGGTGCGGACGATGAACGGCGTCGACCGCAGAGCCCTGCGCCGCGAACGTGGCGTAGGCTCGCGGCCATGTCGATCGGGTGGACGGCGTCGGTGCCGAGCACGTTGCCGGGGTTCGTGCCGACGGGCGTGGTGACCCCGGCGCGCTGCGCGACCTCGGCCGTCTTCTCCGGACCGACCCGCATGTTGAGCTGGGCGTAGACCGTGTTGACCGAGTCCTCGGTGGCGCGGACCAGGTCGATGTTCCCGAAGTCCTGGCCGCCGAAGTTCTCGACCTCGCCGTCCACGCCGGGCCCGTTCCAGTCCTCGATGTCCATGGGGCTGAAGCCCGGGAAGCGGGTGGTCAGCGGGAGGCCGTTCTCCAGCGCCGCGACCAGGGTGAACGGCTTGAAGGTCGAGCCGGCCTGCGCCAGGCCCTGGGTGGCGGCGTTGAAGGGCTGCGAGATGAAGTCCGCCGCCGCCGTACAGGGCGACGATGGCGCCGTCGACCGGGTCGACGGACACGATGGACGCGCGCAGGTTCGGCGCCGGGACCTCGCCGGCGAGAGTGCCGTCCAGCAGCGACGTCGCGGCGCCGGACGGCCGCGTCCTGCACGGGCTGCTCGATCGTCGTGATGACGGCGAGGCCGCGCGGTGTCGATCTGCTCGTCGGTGAACGAGGCGCGGTCGCGCAGCTCGCGCCGCACCATGTCGAGCAGGTACCCCTGCGGTCCGGCGTAGGTGTCACCGGTCCGCAGCGGGATCGTCTCGGGGAAGCACCTGCGCGGCACGCTCGTCGCGCGGTGATCCAGCCGTCCTCGACCATGAGGTCCAGCACGCGGTTCCACCGCTGCTCGGCGCGCTCGGGGTTCGACCAGCGGGTCCCAGTTGGACGGCGACGGGATGATCCCGGCGATGAGCGCGGCCTGGGAGATCGTCAGGTCCGCGGCGTTGACGCCGAAGTACGCCTCGGCCGCCGCCTGGATGCCGTAGGTGCCGCGGCCCAGGTAGATGGTGTTGAGGTAGTTGCCGAGGACCTGCTGCTTGTCCTCGCTCTGCGCGATCTTGACCGCGAGCAGGGTCTCCTTGGCCTTGCCGACGTAGTCCGTCGTCGTCTGGCCGGCGTAGTAGCGCTCGGCGTACTGCTGGGTGATCGTCGAGCCGCCCTGGGTCGCGCCGCCGCGCAGGTTGTTGACCAGCGCGCGGGCCATGCCGGTCGGGGAGATGCCGGCGTTCTCGTAGAAGGTGCGGTCCTCCGAGGCCACGACGGCGTGGCCGACGTGCTCGGGGATCGTCGCGATGTCGACGATCTCGCGCTGCTGGGCCGCGAAGCGTGCCCATCTCGGTGACGCCGTCGGCGTAGTAGACGGTCGTGGTCTGGGCCCGGGTGAACTCGTCCGGCTCGGGGATCGGACGTCATCGCGTAGGCGACGGCGACGGCGCCGATCCCGAGGAAGCCGAGGGTCAGGACGGTGCCGAGCAGCGAGCCGCCACGACGGCAGCCAGCGCGACGGCCCCGTGCGGTGCCACCGCGGGTACCCGAGGACCTGGCGCCGTCCGGTGCCGCCGGCGGGCGGTCGTGCCCCGCCCGAGCGGCCCGACGCCGCCTGGCGTCCCGCATCGCGCAGGACCGGAGTCCGGCGCGGGGTGTCTCCGCGTGCCACGTGCTGCCCTTCGACGACCTGGTGCGGGTCCGGCGCCGCGAGCGCTCGACGGACCTCGTGCGCTTGCCAGTATGCGCGAACCGCCCGTTCCCGTTCCCGTCGAAGGCCCCGGGCTCCGAGCCTTCACACGATCGCCACCGGCCGCTCGCGGCGTCGGCGCGTTGCGACGGACCTCGCATCGCCGACGTAACCTCCCGATGTATCAACTCGATACATCGAGTCCTGCGCCGTTCGGCGCACACGCCGGAGGGGGCACGCATGCGCGGCCGGTCCGACGTCCTCGAGCCCGCGATCCTCGGTCTGCTCCACGAGGCGCCCATGCACGGGTACGAGCTGCGCAAGCGGCTCAACCTCGTGCTCGGGTCGTTCCGTGCGCTGTCCTACGGGTCGCTCTACCCGTGCCTCAAGTCGCTCGTCGCCCGCGGGTGGATCACGGGGCCGAGTCCCCGGCCGCGCCGCCGCACGCCCTCTCCGGCAAGCGCGCCCGGATCGTCTACCAGCTGACGGCCGAGGGCAAGGAGCACTTCCAGCACATCCTGGCCTCCTCCGGTCCCGTCGTCTGGGAGGACGAGAACTTCGACGTCCGGTTCGCGCTTCTTCGCGCAGACCGACGCCGAGACCCGGCTGCGGATCCTCGAGGGGCGGCGCACCCGGCTCACCGAGCGTCTGGAGACGATCCGCCAGTCGTACCACCGGACCCGCGAGCGCATGGACGAGTACACGCTCGAGCTCCAGCGCCACGGCCTGGAGCAGGTCGAGCGCGAGGTCCGCTGGCTCGACGGCCTCATCGACAACGAGCGTGGCAACCGTCGCGCTCGCACCGCCGGCACCGGCCACCCGGTCGACGCCGATCCCGCCGAGACGCCTGAGCGTCCCGGCTCTGAATTGAAGGAGCGAGGATGACCTCCATCCGCGTCGCCATCGTCGGCGTCGGCAACTGTGCCTCGTCGCTGGTCCAGGGCGTGCACTACTACGCGGACGCCGACCCGAGCACCCGCGTGCCCGGACTCATGCACGTGAAGTTCGGCGACTACCACGTCTCGGACCTCGAGTTCGTCGCGGCGTTCGACGTCGACGCGAAGAAGGTCGGCTTCGACCTCTCCGAGGCCATCAACGCCAGCGAGAACAACACGATCAAGATCGCGGACGTGCCGCCGCTGGGCATCACCGTCCAGCGCGGCCCGACGCTCGACGGCATCGGCAAGTACTACGCCGAGACGATCGAGCAGTCCGAGGCCGAGCCGGTCGACGTCGTCGCCGCGCTGCGCGAGACCCGGGTCGACGTGCTGGTCTGCTACCTGCCCGTCGGGTCGGAGGAGGCCGCGAAGTTCTACGCGCAGTGCGCGATCGACGCCGGCGTCGCGTTCGTCAACGCCCTGCCGGTCTTCATCGCGTCCGACCCGGAGTGGGCCGCGAAGTTCGAGGCCGCGGGCGTGCCGATCGTCGGCGACGACATCAAGTCGCAGGTCGGCGCGACCATCACGCACCGCGTGCTGGCCAAGCTGTTCGAGGACCGCGGCGTGGTGCTCGACCGGACGTACCAGCTCAACGTCGGCGGCAACATGGACTTCAAGAACATGCTCGAGCGCGACCGCCTGGAGTCCAAGAAGCTCTCCAAGACGCAGGCCGTCACCTCGAACATCGACGAGGGTCCGCTGGCCGGCAAGAAGGAGGACCGCAACGTCCACATCGGCCCGTCGGACTACGTCGCGTGGCTCGACGACCGCAAGTGGGCGTACGTCCGCCTCGAGGGCCGCGCGTTCGGCGAGGTGCCGCTGAACCTCGAGTACAAGCTCGAGGTCTGGGACTCCCCCAACTCGGCCGGCATCATCATCGACGCCGTCCGGGCCGCGAAGATCGCCCAGGACCGCGGCATCGGCGGCCCGATCATCTCGGCGTCGACGTACTTCATGAAGTCGCCGCCGGTCCAGATGGAGGACACCGCCGGGCGCGCCCAGCTGGAGGCCTTCATCGCCGGGACGGTGGAGCGGTAGTCCGTAGTGCAGCGCAGGTCGAGGGCCCCGGCATGCTTTTCGCCGGGGCCCTCGGCCGTAGCGGAACGCAGGACTACCGCGACCGAAGACACCGGCGGTACGTCCGCCAGGTGCAGCGCAGGTCGAGGGCCCCGGCATGCTTTTCGCCGGGGCCCTCGGCCGTAGCGGAACGCAGGACTACCGCGACCACGAGCACAGGCGGTCGTCCGCGGGTGCGGTGCACCGCAACCCAGGCCCAGACCTGGGCCCGGAGCGTCGTCGGCACGCCGGTAGCCTGACGAGCGTGTCCGTGATCGCCGAGCTCCGCCGGCTTGCTGGGGCTGCAGGACTTCCGGCGCCTCTTCGCCGTCCGGCTGACCAGCCAGGCCGGGGACGGGATGTTCCAGGTCGGGCTCGCGACCCTGTTCTTCTTCTCGCCGGAGAGCGCCGGGACCGCGACGGGTGTCGCCACCGCGTTCGCCGTCCTGCTGCTGCCCTTCACCGTCGTCGGCCCGTGGGCCGGGGTGCTGCTCGACCGGTGGCGGCGCCGCCAGGTGCTGCTCGTGGGCAACCTCGTGCGCGTCGCGATCACGCTCGTGCTGTCCGGGCTGCTGCTCACGCAGGGCGTCGGGCCGGCCGTGTACGTCCTGGCGCTGGTCAACCTCTCGATCAACCGGTTCCTGCTGTCGGCGCTGTCGGCCGGGCTGCCGCGCGTGGTCGACGGCCCGCTCCTGCTCACGGCCAACGCACTGACCCCCACGCTCGGCGCCGGCGCCGCGTTCCTCGGCGGCGGGATCGGCCTGGTCCTGGGGCTCGTCCTCGAGCCGGGCCGCGGCAAGGACGCGACGGTCCTGGCGGCGCGGCCCTGCTGTTCGCCGCGGCCTCGGCGCTCGCGACCCGGATGTCCCGCGGCCTGCTCGGTCCGGACCAGTCGGCCGACGGCGCCGCGCTGCGACGCGAGCTCCGCCACCTCGCGCGCGGTCTCGTCGCACGGCGCCCGGCACCTGGTCGCGCGCCGCACGCCGGCCCGGGCGCTCGGCGTCATGGCGGTGCACCGTTTCCTCTACGGCGTCGTGTTCATCGCGGCCATCCTCATGTCCCGCAATCTGCTCGCCGCCCCGGGGTCGGACGGCCTGGCGGTGTTCGGCTCGATCCTCGGCGTGCTCGGGGTGGGCTCCGCGGTCGCCGTCGTGCTGACGCCGGTCCTCGCGCGGCGCACCGGTCCGCATCTGTGGATCGTGCTGTGCCTGCTGGTCGCCGCCGTCGGCCAGCTCGTCCTGGTCGTCACGGCGGCGCTCGCCGGCGGTCCTCGTCGTGGCCGGACTGCTCGGGCTCGCCGCGCAGGGCGCGAAGATCGCGATCGACACGATCGTCCAGCGCGACACCGATGACGACTTACCGCGGCCGGGCGTTCGCGCTCTACGACGTCCTGTACAACGCGGCGTTCGTCGGCGCGGCGGCCCTCGCCGCGCTCGCCCTGCCGGACACCGGCCACTCCCGCGCGGTGTTCGCCGGCCTCGCGGTCGCCTACGTCGTCGCGGCGGCGCTCTACCGGGCCGGCGCGAGGGGCGACGCCCGCACCACCGCCGAGTCCGTCGACACGGCCGTCGACACGCCGGTCGACCCGCCGGCACGCCGATCAGCTCCCCGGGCCCGGCTCCTCGCTGACCGTCACGATCTCCCACTCCGCGACCGGCCCGGGCACCACCCGGAACAGCGGGTGCGGGTCGGGCACCGCGACGTCCTCCCACCGGCGCGCCACGTCGGGGCTGCGGACCGCGAGCTTCGCTCGCAGGTGCTCCCACTCGTAGGCGAGCTGGGCGTCGGTGACCTCGAGGCGCAGGTCCGGAGCCGGCGGGCCGAGCACGAGCGCCCGGTCGTAGCGGTAGCCGCGCGCCGTCGCCTCGTCGACGAGGGCGTGCAGGTAGGTCGAGATCGCCGGCCCGGCGACGGCGTCCGGCACGACGTCGACCGTGTCGCCGGGCGCGTGCCGTCCCGGGCTCGCAGGCCCGGGGCACGTGCGGCGACGTGCGCGCGGACCGCCGTCGTCCGGCGCGCATCGCCGCGCCGTCCCCCGCGGCACGGAAGCGGCGCAGCTGCGGGTGGTTGCGGTAGCCCTTCGTCGTCCCGGTGAGGACCTTCTGGGCCAGCAGCCCCTCGCGCCAGCCGGCGGTCAGGCCCTGCCGGTCGAGGTAGCGCGGGTGCACGGACCAGATCCTCATCTCGGACCGCTGTCCGACCCGCCGGCCACCGCGTCCCCCGACCCGTCGGACGCGTCGTCGTCGACCGCGTCGGACGCACCGTCGTCGACCCCGCCGTCTCCCGCCGCACCCGCCGACTCCGGCTGCACCGCCCACCAGGTCAGCAGCTCACGGGTCGCGGAGGCGTCGTCGAGCGGTCCCTGGTCGAGCCGGACCTCGAGGAGGTGCTTGTAGGCCCGGCCGACCACCGGGCCGGGCGCGATGCCGAGGATCGCCATGATCTGCTGCCCGTCGAGGTCCGGACGGATCGACGCCAGCTCCTCCTGCTCGCGCAGCGCGGCGATCCGGGCCTCGAGGTCGTCGTACGCCGACGACAGCCGCTGGGCCTTGCGCCGGTTGCGGGTCGTGCAGTCGGAGCGGGTCAGCCGGTGCAGCCGCTCGAGCAGCGGGCCGGCGTCCGTGACGTACCGGCGGACCGCGGAGTCGGTCCACGACCCGTCGCCGTACCCGTGGAACCGCAGGTGCAGCTCGGTGAGCCGGGCCACGGCCTGCACCGTCTCCTTGTCGAAGCGCAGCGCCTTGAGCCGGCGGGCGGCGAGCTTGGCGCCGACCACCTCGTGGTGGTGGAAGCTCACGCCGCCCGGCGGCCTCGAAGCGGCGGGTGGCCGGCTTGCCGATGTCGTGCAGGAGCGCGGCCAGGCGCAGCACGAGGTCCGGCCCCGGCACCGGGCCGTCGGGCCCGGTCTCCAGGGCGATCGCCTGGTCGAGCACGGTGAGGGAGTGCTCGTAGACGTCCTTGTGCCGGTGGTGCTCGTCGATCTCGAGCCGCAGCGCCGGCAGCTCGGGCAGCACGTGCGTCGGCGAGGCCGGAGTCGACGAGCACCCGGATCCCGGGCTGCGGCGTCGGGCGAGAGCAGCAGCTTGACCAGCTCGTCCCGCACCCGCTCGGCCGAGACGATCGCGATCCGCTCGCTCATCTGCGTGATCGCCGCCGGTCGCCTCCGGGTCGACGGCGAACCCGAGCTGGCGCGGCGAACCGGGCGGCGCGCAGCATCCGCAGCGGGTCGTCGTCGAAGGACTGGCGCGCGGTGACCGGCGTGCGCAGCGTACCGCGCGGCGAGGTCCGCCAGGCCGTCGAACGGGTCGACGAACGTCAGGTCGGGCAGCCGGACCGCCATCGCGTTGACCGTGAAGTCCCGGCGGGACAGGTCGCCCTCGAGCGAGTCGCCGAAGACCACCTCGGGCTTGCGCGACGTCGGGTCGTACGCGTCGGTCCGGTAGGTGGTCACCTCGACGACGACCTCGCGGCCGCCCCGCCGGCGCAGCGCGCCGATGGTGCCGAACGCCCTGCCGATGTCCCAGTGGGCGTCGCCCCAGCCGGCGAGCAGCGCCTCGGTCTCGTCCGGCGTGGCCGACGTCGCGAAGTCCAGGTCCGCGCTGACCCGGCCCAGGAACGCGTCCCGGACCGGTCCGCCGACGAGGGCGAGCTCGTGACCGGCGTCGCGGAACACGGTCGCCGAGCTCGAGCGCGGCGGGCGCGAGCTCGGCCAGCACGCCGAGGGCGCGCCGCTGCAGCGCCGGCCAGCCCCGCCGCGTCCGGCGTGGCGGGCTCGCGGGGCCGGCGGTCGTGGGGGTCACGGGCGGTGACGGGGCCGCCAGCGGCGGGCAGGTCGTCGGGGCGCTCGGTCGGGGGCACGACGTCCAAGCGTGCCAGAGGCCGGCGCGCGACGGTCGCTGCAGGTCGGGTGACCGGCGTCGGCTGCGCGTCGGCACGCGGGTCGCGGTCGACGGGTCGCCCGCGGGTCGGGCGAGGAGCGGCTGCGTCGCGGCTGCGGGCCGGCCGAGCGCCGCGCCACCTGTCGTTACAGTGGCCGCTATGTCCAGCCCCGCGCCGAAGCCACGCCCCCCGGGCGTGCCCGTCGCCGCCGGGTGGACATGCGCTCCGGATCGACCGGGCCGCGCTGCGGCCGCCGCCGACTCCCCTCCCGGTGGTCGACGAGACCTCGGCCGGCGGGCTGGTGGTCAGCCTGCAGGGCGGCGTGCACCACGCCGCGGTCATCGCCCGCCGCAACCGGGCCGGCCGCCTCGAGTGGTGCCTGCCCAAGGGCCACCTCGAGGGGACCGAGACCCCCGAGGAGGCCGCCGTCCGCGAGATCGCGGAGGAGACCGGCATCCAGGGCCAGGTGCTCCGGCGCCTCGGCATCATCGACTACTGGTTCACCGGCGACGACCGGCGGGTGCACAAGGTGGTGCACCACTTCCTGCTCGGGGCGGTCGGCGGCTTCCTCACGGTCGAGGGCGACCCGACGGCGAGGCGGAGGACGTCGAGTGGGTCGCCGTGACCGACCTCCCGCACCGGCTGGCCTACCCCAACGAGCGGCGCCTCGCCGAGGCGGCACGCCTCGTGCTCGTCAGCGGGGCATGAGCACTCACCGTCGACACCGGCGCCGCGCCCTGCCCGCTCACCCACCCGTGGTCGCCGCTGCTCGCCGCTCGTCTGCGCGCTGGTCGTGCTCCCGTCGTCCTGCTCGGTGCGCGCTGGTCGGCCTCCCCGCGCGGCCGCGCCGCCGCCTGGCGGCGCCGACCGCCACCGCTGCGTCCCGTTCGCCACAGCTGTGACGACGGCGCCGTGCCCGCCGTGCGTCGCCCGTCCCGCCCGACTCCGACGCCACGACCGCCTCACCGTCCCGGCACCGCCGCGGCGACCGGCGGGCGGCGGACGCCGCGGTCACCGTCCTCGTCACGTCGGTCAGCCCGCAGGTCGTGCGCCCGGGGGACGAGCTCATCGTCCGCGCCCGACTGCGCAACGAGACCGACGACCCGCTCGAGCAGCCGCGCGCGCCACGCTCCGGGTCAACCGCTTCCTCCAGGTCACCCGCGGCTCGCTCGCAGCAGTGGGTCGACCAGCCCCTCGACGGCACCGCCGGGTCACGGTCGCGATCGCCATCCGCTGGCCGGCCGCTCGCCCCGGGCGCCTTCGTCGACGTCGAGCTGCGTCGTCCCGGCGGCCGAGCTCGGGCTGTCGTCCGCCGACACCGCCTGGGGACCGCGCGGACTGTCCGTCGAGGCGGTCGCCGACGGCCGCCGCGAGGGGATCGCCCGGACCTTCGTGCTCTGGCAGCCGACCGACGCGCCGGTCACACCGACGCGCGTCAGCGTCCTCGTGCCGTTGACCGGCGGACCGGTCGACCCGACCGAGACCGTGGCCGAACCCTTCCTCGCCCCGGACGACGACGACGCCCCGGCCACCCCGAGCGACTCTCCCTCGGACCGCACCGACGTCGGGCGCCCCCTCGGCGGACGGGACGGACGGCCCAGGCGACGCGGAGAGCGGGGACGGCGGCGCGGCCGAGGACCCGGCCGACGACGACACCGGATCCTCCGCGCCGGCACGACGGCCGACCGACCCGGCGCCAGCGAGCGACGGTCGCCGCGCCGGACGACGACGACCCTCGACCGGCTCGACGACGTCCTGGACGCGACCGCCGCCCAGCCCGGCGTCACCTGGGCGGTCGACCCGGCCGTCGTCGCCGGCCGCGCGGTCCTCCGCCGCGAGCGCCCGCGCGCAGCGCTGGGCCGACGAGCTCAGCGCTGCCGCCACCGGCCGCGAGGTCGTGGCCCTGCCTGCGCGCGACCCGGACCTCGCGGCCGCTCGCCCACGCCGACGCCGACGGGGTGGCGACCGAGGCCTGGGCCCGGTCCCGCGCGGCCGCCGACCCGCTGCTCGGCGGAGCGCCGCGCGCCGACCTCGCCTGGCCGGCGGACGACGTCCCGGACCTCGCCACCGTCGGCGCTCGCCGCACGCTCGGGCGCGACCGCCGTCGTCGTCGGGGGCGACGGCCTCGCGACCGACCGGCTGACCTACACGCCCTTCGGGTCGCGCGACCGTGCCGACCGCCGCCGGCGACGTCGCCGCGCTGGTCGCCGACCCCGTGCTCACCGAGGAGCTCGGGCGCGCCGTCGGACACGACGCCCGCGACCGCCGCCCAGCGCATGCTCGCCGAGTCGGCCGTGATCACCCGCGAGCGCCCGAGCGAGCAGCGGCACGTCGTCGTCGCCGCGCCCCGCGACGTGGGACCCGGACCCGGCGATCGCGCGGGCCCAGCTCGGCGGCCCTGGCGTCGGCCCCGTGGGTCGAGCTCTCCGGGTACGCGTCGCTGGTCGGTGCCGCCGACCCGGGCCTGAGCCGGAGCGCACTGCCCGACCGGCAGGTCGCGGCCGACGAGATCCCGCCCGGCGAGCTGGCCGCGCTCGTCGACCGGACGCGCCCAGCTCGCCACGTTCGCCGGCATCGTCGCGGACCCCGCGCGACCTGCTCGTCGGGGCCGACGACGCCGTCCTGGCCCCCACCTCGGTCGCCTGGCGCGTCGACCCGGTGCAGCGCTCCATCGCCGTCGACGGCGTCGTGGCGGACCTGGCCGCACGCCGCACCGGGGTGACCGCGTGCCGGGCAGCGACCTGCTACCTCGGCTCCGAGTCCGGCCGCTTCCCGATCGGGCTGCGCAACGACCTCGACCAGGACGTCACCGTCCGGGTCGCCGTCGACCCCGCGAGCCCGGTCCTGGTGATCGACGGCTCCGAGACCGTGACCATCCCGGCCGGGACCGAGACGCAGGTCCGCGTGCCGTTCCAGGCCGTCGGCAGCGGCGACGTCCGCGTCGCCGTGACACTCCTGTCCCCCGACGGCGCCCCGCTCGGTCCCGCCGCAGGAGCTGACCGTCCGGGTCCGCGCCGACTGGGAGAACGTCGGGACGGCCGTCGTGGCGGGGCTGCTCGGCCTCGCGCTCGTCGTCGGCATCATCCGGACGATCCGCCGCGGCCAGACCCGCACCCGCGGCGCCGGCAGCACCGCCGTCGCCGAGCTCGCCCGACCGCCCGAGGACCCGACGTGACCACCGTGCCGCCCTCGCAGGGCCCCCAGCCGGACGCCGTGCCGCCGACCGGGACCCCCGGGACCCCGACGGAGCCCGCACCCCCGGTGCACGACGACGCCTCCGCCGGCGCACCCCGGGGCATCGCCGGACCGGCCGCCCCGGCCACCGCGGGACTCGGCCGGAGCGCCGCGATCATGGCCGCCGGGACCGCCGTCTCGCGCGTGCTCGGCATCGTCCGGACGGCGCTGCTCGTGGCGGCCGTCGGCAGCACCGGCCTGGCCGCCGACTCCTTCGACCTCGCGAACAAGCTGCCGAACATCGCGGTGATGCTGCTCGCGACCGGCGTGCTCAACGCCGTCCTCGTGCCGCAGGTCGTCCGGGCCTACCGGACCGCCGACGGCGAGGAGTACGTCAACCGCGTCATCACCCTCGGCGCCGCGCTGCTGCTCGGCGTCACCGCGCTGCTCACCGTCGGCGGCGGCGTGCTGGTCACGCTGTACAGCGACACCGCGAGCGGCCCGCAGCTGCGCACGCTCGCGACCGCGTTCGCGGTCTGGTGCCTGCCGCAGGTCTTCTTCTACGGGATGTACACGCTGCTCGGGCAGGTGCTCAACGCGCGCGGCAGCTTCGGGCCGTACATGTGGGCACCGGTCGTCAACAACGTCGTCGCGATCGCGGGGCTCGCGGTGTTCCTCGGCCTGTTCGGACCGTTCCACGCCGACCTCGCGCCCGCCGACCCCGCCTGGTGGACGCCGGACCGAGTGGCGCTGCTCGGCGGGACGGCGACCCTCGGCGTCGTCTGCCAGGCGGCGGTCCTGGTGTGGCCGCTGCACCGGATCGGCTTCCGCTACCGGCCGCGCTGGCGGTCCGGCGGCGTCGGGCTCGGCGGAGCGGGCCGAGTCGCCGGCTGGACCTTCGCGGCGCTCGCCGTCGGCCAGCTCGGCTTCCTCGTGGCGACCAAGGTGATGACCGCCGCCGACCGCACCGCGCAGGACCTGTCCGGGGACGCCGTCGTCGCCGGGAACGCGGTCTACACCGCGGCGTTCACGCTCTACATGCTCCCCCACTCGCTCGTCACGGTCTCGTTGCTCACCGCGCTCTTCACGCGGCTGTCCACGCACGCCGCCGCGGACGACGTCGCCGGGGTGCGCGCCGACTTCTCCCGCGGCGCGCGGACGATCGGCGTGTTCACGCTGTTCGCGACCGCCGTCCTCGCCGTGCTGGCCCTCCCCGTGCTCCGCCTCGTCCTGCCCACCCAGTCGCCCGCCGAGGCCGGCGCGACCGCCCCGGTCGTCGTCGCGCTCACGGCCGGGGTCGCGGCGCTGGGCCTGTGGTCGCTCTGCCAGCGCGTCTTCTACGCGTACGAGGACGCGCGCTCGCTGTTCTGGGTCCAGGTCGTCATGGCGGCCGTCGTCGCCGCCGGCGCGCTCGCCGCGCGGTTCGTGCTGCCGCCGGAGTGGTGGGTCGCCGGGATCGCGGCCGGCATGTCGCTGTCCCACGTGGTGGGCACCGCGCTCGCGGTCGCCGGCCTGCGACGACGCCTCGGGCACCTCGGCACCGCGCGGGTCCTGCGCCTCTACGTGCGGGCGGGCCTCGCCGCCGCCTTCGCCGCGGGCGCCGGCTGGGCGATCGTGCTCGCGGTGGGCGCGCTGCCCGACGACGCCGCGGACGTCGCCGTCGGCGCCGGGATGCTGCGGGCCGGGCTGCTGTGCGTGGCCACCGGCGCGGTCATGCTCGCGGTCTACGTCGGGCTGCTGCGCCTCATGCGGGTCGACCGAGCTCGCCGACGTCAGCGGGCCGCTCCTGCGCCGGCTGCGGCGCGGGCGGGGCTGAGCCGGGCGCGTCCGGCGGATCCGCCGCGTGGGTGGGCCGCGCGCGCCTCGCCCGGGCCGGTCGGTCGGAGGGTGCGACCCGGCCGCCCGCGTAGCATGGCGCCACCGACGCTCGTGAACCGTCGGGACCGTGCGCGCTCACGCAGCGGGTCGGCGGCACGGATGACAGCGGGACGCAGGGACGGGGGCCAGGTGGAGAACGTCGTCGGACGAGGCACCCTGCTGGCCGGGCGGTACCGCACCCTCCAGCCGCTCGCCTCGGACCTCCCCGGTTCCACGAGCTGGGAGGCGACCGACCAGATCCTCGACCGGCCCGTCCGCGTCACCGTCCTGCACGCGGGGCACGTCCCGCAGGCGCTGGACGCCGCCCGCCGTGCTGCGCTCGTCACCGACCCACGGCTGGCCCGCGTGCTCGACGTCGGCGAGCACGAGGGCGTCGCCTACACCGTGACCGAGCAGGTCACGGGACCGTCGCTCGCCGAGCTCGTCGCGCGCGGACCCCTGCCCGGCCGACCAGGCGCGTGCGATCGTCGGCGAGGCCGCTGCCGCGCTCGAGGGTGCACGACGCCGCGGCGTCCACCACCTGACGCTGCGGCCCTCGGTGCTGCACCTCACGCCGGACGACCGCGTCCTGCTCACCGGCCTCGCCGTCGACGGCGCCCTGCTCGGGCGGGACGCGCTCGACGCCGCCACCGCGACCCGCGCTCGACACCGTGGGCCTGGTCGGGCTGCTCTACGCCGCGCTGACCGGTCGCTGGCCGCGCCCCGCGCGCGGCAGCGCCGACGGCCCGCTGCCGCACCTGGCCGCCGCCCCGATCCTCGAGGGCGCGCCCGTGCCGCCGGCCGAGCTCGCGTCCGGCGTGCCCAACGACCTCGACACGCTGTGCGCCGTCACGCTCGGCGTGCACGACGACGGCCCGCAGACCCCGGCCGAGCTCGTGCGAGGAGCTCGAGCCGTGGGGCGACATCCGCGCCACCGACCTGTTCGCCGGGACGCAGGTCCTCCCGCCGATGCCGACGTCGCCGCCCCGCGCACCCGTCGCCCACCGCCGACGTCCCGACGACGCCCGCCCAGGTGCAGCGCACCTCCGTGCGGTCCGTGTTCGCCGGCAGCACGTCGACGCCGCGGCCCGGCACCCCGCCGCCGGCCGTCCCGAGCCGGTCGCCCGCGTTCACCGGTCCGGTGGTCGGCGCCGCGGTCGCCGGTGGGTCCACCGCCGCCCCGACCACGCCCGCCGGCTCGGCCCGGGTGCCGGACGGGTCCACGGCCGCTGCTGCCGGTCCCACGAGCCCGGCCAGTCCTCCTCGGCCCGCCGCGCCGGCGCCCGGTCGACCCGACCCCGACGACGCCCCGACCACGGCGATGCCGGCGACGCCGTCCCCCGGTCGGCGGACGTCCATGCGGTGGCCGTCAGCGTCGGGGTCGGGGTACGCGCCCGTCACCGGCTCGTCGCCGGCCGGCGACGACCAGGCCACCGCGGTCCAGCCGGCGGCTCGCCCCACGACGCCGCTCCCCTCCCCGTCGCGGCCTGCCCGTCCCGTCGCGGCGTCCGCGACCTCGACCGCGCCGACGTCACCCGTGTCCCCGCCCCGCAGGCCGGTCCGTCCCACTTCCGCGACGACGTCGTCCGCGACGGCCGCCACGTCCGCCACCACGCCCGGAGCCCCGACGACGCCCTCCCCGGCGGTGCCGACCGGCCGGACCGCGACGACCGCCCCCGCTCCCCGCCCCGCGCGGCCCGCCGTCCGTCCCCCGGCGCCGGCCGGACCCGCGCCGATCGCACGGGCAGCCGCCGCGACCGCGCCGGGCGGCGGCGGCCGGGCCGATTCTCCGGCGCTCCTGCCTGCCACCACGTCCCCGGTCGGCCCCACCGCCTCCACCCGCCCCGAGGTGCACGGCACGCGCGAGTCCATCGCCGCGCACCGCTTCGACCCGACCCGTTTCGTCCTGCTGCTCGTCGGGCTGGCGATCGTCGTCGGGCTGTTCATGGCCTACCGCGCGCTGACCCGGCCGGTCGACCTCACGCCCGGGTCGCCGGACCCGGTGGCCACCCAGAGCGCGCCCGCCGCCGAAGAGCCGGCACCCGAGGAGGAACCGGCGCCCGAGCCGGACGCCGAGGCGCCGCCGCCCGCCGACGCCGGTGATCGCGTCCGCCGTGCAGCTCGACCCGCCGCCCGGAGGGCGACGACAACGAGCACCCCGAGGCGGTGCAGCTCGCCATCGACGGTGACCCCGCGACGGCGTGGTTCACCCGCACGTACAACGAGGCCGACTTCGGCAACCTCAAGTCCGGCATCGGCTATGCCGTCGCGCTCGCCGAGCCGGCGACCGTCACCACGGTCACGTTGCAGGTCCTCGGGACCGGGGGCCGGGTCGAGGTCCGCGTGACCGACCCGACGACCCCGACGCAGGGGGAGGTGCTCGCGGAGGGCACGCTCGGGCCGGAGACCGTGCTCACCCTGAGCGCGCCGACCGAGGCGCAGAACGTCGTCCTGTGGTTCACCGAGCTGCCCCAGACGGCCGACGGCGCGAACCGGCTCGAGCTCGCCGAGGTCACGTTGTCCTGACCAGGCAGGCCGGTGCGCCCCCGGCCTGCGTACCCCCCAGCGGCGCGCCCGGTCGCGTGCGGCGGTGCGGGGTGGTGGACGGTGGCGGGAACACATCGACCTTAGGATCGGTTCCGAGATCGACGGCGCGGGACCGCGTCGGACGAGGACGAGGACGAGGTAGCGCGTTGAGCGAGCAGATGACCACGACCCCCCGCGACGTCATCATCGTGGGCTCCGGACCGGCGGGTTACACGGCCGCGGTCTACGCGGCCCGTGCCGGCCTGGCGCCCCTGGTGATCGCGGGTTCGGTGACGGCCGGTGGCGCGCTGATGAACACCACCGAGGTCGAGAACTTCCCCGGGTTCCCCGACGGCATCCAGGGCCCCGAGCTCATGGAGGCCATGCAGAAGCAGGCCGAGAAGTTCGGTGCCGAGGTGCTCTGGGACGACGTCACCGAGATGCGGCTCGACGGTCCGGTCAAGACGCTGACCACGGGCGGCGGCGAGACGTTCACCGCCCTGTCCGTCGATCCTGGCGACCGGCTCGGCGTACCGCGAGCTCGGCCTGTCGGACGAGAAGCGCCTCTCGGGCCGCGGCGTCTCGTGGTGCGCGACCTGCGACGGGTTCTTCTTCCGCGACCAGGAGATCGTCGTCGTCGGTGGCGGTGACTCCGCCGTCGAGGAGGCGACGTTCCTCACCCGGTTCGCGTCCAAGGTGACGATGGTCCACCGCCGCGACCAGCTCCGGGCCTCGAAGATCATGGCCGATCGCGCCGCGAAGGACCCGAAGATCGAGTTCGCGTGGAACAGCGAGGTCGTCGCGATCCACGGCGAGAACAAGGTCAGCGGGGTGACGCTGCGCGACACGCAGACCGGCGAGGAGCGCGAGCTCGCCGCCGGCGGCCTGTTCGTCGCGATCGGCCACGTACCGCGCACCGAGCTGCTCATCGGCCAGGTCGACCTCGACGAGAACGGCTACATCCAGGTCGTCGGCCGGACGACGCTCACCAACCTGCCCGGCGTCTTCGCGTGCGGCGACGCCGTCGACAACGTCTACCGCCAGGCGATCACCGCCGCCGGCACCGGCTGCGCCGCGGCCCTCGACGCCCAGCACTACGTGACCGGCCTCGGTGACGTCGGCACCGACGGCCCGGTCTCCCCCGAGGCCGCCGTCGCACTCCAGGAGGTCCGATGACCGACGCCACGCCCAGCTCCACCTCGACCGCCGCGCCGGTGCACGCCACCGACGACACCTACCGCGCCGAGGTCCTCGAGTCCGAGATCCCGGTGGTCGTCGACTTCTGGGCCCCGTGGTGCGGGCCGTGCCGCATGGTCGCGCCGGTCCTCGACGAGCTGGCGGTCACCTACGCGGGCCGCGTGAAGATCGTCAAGGTCAACACCGACGAGAACATGAAGGTCGCCGCGGACTACGGCATCGTCTCGATCCCGACGATGCACTTCGTCAAGGACGGGGAGCTGGTCTCCGCGGTCGTCGGGCGCCCGTCCGAAGCCGGCGCTCGTGCAAGAGATCGAGACGGCGCTGCTCGCCGGCTGAGACGCACGCGCGCGCCGGCGAGCCGGTCGCACGCCGGACCGCCGGGTCCGGCGTGCGAGACTCGGGGCATGACCACCGAGACGCCTGGGGCAGGTGCGCCTGCCCCCACCAGGGCCGCCGCTACCGACCACGGAGCGCCGGCCGTCCCCCCGACCCCCACCACCGACCCCGTCGACGGGCCCCGGGACGCACGGGACCCGGCTCGACCCGTGGCTGCACGCCTACGCCGACCGCGCCCACGCGATGCGCGCCTCGGAGATCCGCGCCCTGTTCGCCGTCGCGAACCGGCCCGAGGTCGTGTCCCTCGCGGGCGGCATGCCCTACCTCGAGGGCCTGCCGCTCGACGTGCTCGCCGACATGAGCCGACGCGTCGTCGCGACCCGCGGCACGACGGCGCTGCAGTACGGCTCCGGCCAGGGCGACGAGACGCTGCGCGAGCAGATCCTCGACGTCATGCGCCTCGAGGGCATCGAGGCCCACCCCGACGACGTCGTCGTCACCACCGGCAGCCAGCAGGCGCTCGACCTGGTGACGCGCATCTTCGTCAACCCGGGCGACGTCGTCGTCGCGGAGGCGCCGTCGTACGTCGGCGCGCTCGGCGTCTTCCGCGCGTACGAGGCCGACGTCGTGCACGTCGAGCTCGACGCGCGACGGGCTCGTCCCGTCCGCGCTCGAGGAGACGCTCACCGCGCTGGAGCGCGACGGGCCGCACGCGTCAAGCTGCTCTACACGGTGCCCAACTTCCACAACCCGGCCGGGCGTCACGCTGTCCGCTGAGCGTCGGCCCCAGGTGCTGGAGATCGCCCGCCGCCACGGCGTCCTCGTCCTCGAGGACAACCCCTACGGCCTGCTCGGCTTCTCCCACGAGCCGCTGCCGGCACTGCGGTCGCTCGAGTCCGACGGCGTCGTCTACCTCGGGTCGTTCTCCAAGACCTTCGCGCCCGGCTACCGGGTGGGCTGGGCCGTCGCGCCGCACGCCGTGCGGGAGAAGCTCGTCCTGGCCAGCGAGTCGGCGATCCTCAGCCCGTCGAACGCGTCCCAGCTGGCGATCTCCGCCTACCTGGCGACCTGCGACTGGAAGGGCCAGATCAAGGCGTTCCGCGAGCTGTACCGGGAGCGGCGCGACGCGATGGTCGGCGCGCTCGCCGAGCACCTGCCGGACGCGACCTGGACCGTGCCCGACGGCGGCTTCTACACCTGGGTCAGGCTGCCCGAGGGGCTCGACGCCAAGGCGATGCTCCCGCGCGCCGTGACGGCCCGCGTCGCCTACGTGCCGGGGTCGGCCTTCTACTTCGACGACCGCGGCACGGACCACATGCGCCTGTCGTTCTGCTTCCCGACGCCCGACCGCATCCGGGAGGGTGTCCGGCGCCTGGCCGGCGTCGTCGCCGGCGAGAGCGAGCTGGTGTCGCTGTTCGGCACCTCGGGCGTCCGGCACCGGCTCGACGTGCAGGCTCCCGGCCCCGACCTGGCCTAGGCAACAGCGCCACTCATGCCGTCGATGCCGTCGCCCGACCTGGAGGACCTCGTGACCCCTGCCCCGAGCACGTCCGCACCGACCGCCGACCCGACCACCACACCGTCCACAGCAGCGGCCTCCACGCACTCGTCCGCCCGTGCGGGCGGAGGCCGGGGCTCGTCCCCGCGCGTCGTCGTCCTGGCCGGGGGCCTGTCGCACGAGCGTGACGTGTCGCTGCGCTCGGGACGCCGCGTCGCCGAGGCGCTGCGCGGGGCCGGGATCGAGGTGACGGTGCACGACGTCGACGCCGACCTCATCCCCGCGCTCACGCAGACGCGACCGGACCTCGTCTGGCCGCTCCTGCACGGCGCGACCGGGGAGGACGGCTCGGTCCGCGACGTCCTGGAGCTGCTCGGCCTGCGGTACCTGGGCACCGACCCCCGCGCCAGCCGGGTGGCGTGGAGCAAGCCGGTCGCCAAGACGATCGCCAGCCGGGCCGGGCTCTCGACGCCGGCCTTCGTCACGCTCCCGCAGAGCCTGTTCCGGGAGCTCGGGGCCAACCGAGTGCTCGACGCCATCGTGGCGCAGCTGGGGCTCCCCCTCGTCGTCAAGCCGTCCCGCGGTGGCTCGGCGCTCGGGGTCAACCTCGTCCGCGAGGCCGCGGAGCTACCGCGCGCGATGGTCGACGCCTTCGCGTACGGCGACACCGCCCTGGTGGAGCGCGCGGTCCAGGGGCGCGAGATCGCGGTCAGCGTCATCGATGGGCCGGACGGCCTGCGCGCCCTGCCCGGGCGTCGAGATCGTCACCGACGGACCGTACGACTACGACGCGCGCTACAACCCCGGCCGCACCGAGTACTTCACCCCGGCCCGGCTCGACCGGGCGGAGGCGGACGCCGCCGCGACGATGGCGGTCCGGGCCCACGAGGCGCTGGGCCTGCGGCACCTGTCCCGCACCGACCTCATCCTCACCGACGACGGCGCCGCGCACTTCCTCGAGGTCAACGTCGCGCCGGGGATGACCGAGACCTCGCTGTTCCCGCAGGCCGCGGCCGCCGGTGGGCACGACCTGGGGACGATGTATCGCGGGCTCGTCGAGCTCGCGCTCGGGGAGCCGGTGGCCGCCGGGCACTGACCGCACTGGTCGCCGGCGCGAGCCACTCCTCCTGAACGGGAGCGTAGCGATGCCCGTACCCCCGGGGGGTACGGGCATCGCCGTGGCGGAGCGGCTCCGGACGGTCAGGACGGGAGCAGTCCGGCGTCCTCGGGAGACAGCGTCGCCAGGATCCGGTTGAGGTCCTCCACCGACGCGAACTCCACCGTGATCCGGCCCTTGTTGCGTCCCAGGGCGACCTTGACCCGGGTCTCGAAGCGGTCCGACAGCCGGGTCGCCAGCTCTTCGGCTGCCTCGGCGCGCGCGTTGGACCGGGTCCGGGCCCGCGTCGGTCCGGGCCGGCCGGAGTCGCCGCCGAGGGACACGATCTCCTCCGTCGCACGGACGGAGAGACCCTCCGCGACGATGCGCTGAGCGAGCCGCTCGATCGCGGCCCCGTCGGTGAGACCGAGGAGCGCGCGCGCGTGACCGGCGGACAGCACGCCGGCCGCCACCCGACGCTGCACCAGCGGCGGGAGCCGGAGCAGGCGCAGCATGTTCGAGATCTGCGGGCGCGACCGACTGATGCGGGTCGCCAGCTCCTCGTGCGTGCAGCCGAAGTCGTCGAGGAGCTGCTGGTACGCGGCGGCCTCCTCGAGCGGGTTCAGCTGGCTGCGGTGCAGGTTCTCCAGCAGGGCGTCACGGAGCAGGTCCTCGTCGCCGGTCTCGCGGATGATCGCCGGCACGGTGGTCATCCCGGCCCGCTGGCTCGCACGCCAGCGCCGCTCTCCCATGATCAGCTCGTAGCCCGGGAGCCCGTCGGGCGCCGGCCGCACCACCACCGGCTGCAGCACCCCGATCTCGCGGATCGACCCCGTGAGCTCCTCGAGCGCGTCCTCGTCGAACACGGTGCGCGGCTGACGGGCGTTCGGCCGGATCGCCTCGACCGGGAGCTCGGCGAATCGGGCCCCCGGCACGGGCACGAGGACGTCCGTTCCACGTGGAACCTCGCGCGCGGGAGCCGTCTCGTCCAGGACGTCGAACTCGTCACGCGACGGCACCGGATCGTCGAGGACGGCCGTCGCCGTGCCGGCACGGGCGGTCGCCGCCTGTCGGGCGGTTCGCGCGGCGGCCGCGCCTGTGATGTCCGGGAAGAACACGTCCACCGGGCGCTGTGCGTCGGTGGCCGTGGGGATGAGAGCACCCAACCCGCGGCCGAGCCCTCGTCGCTTCTCGGTCATCGTGTGCCGTCTCCTTCGATCGTGGTGGTGGGCTCCTCGGCGCCGCGGACCGCGATCTCGCGGGCGGCCTCGAGGTACGCGAGCGCACCGCTCGAACTCGCGTCATAGGTGAGCACGGACTGCCCGTATCCGGGCGCTTCGGAGATCCGCACGGACCGGGGCACGGTCGTCCGCAGGGTGAGGTCGGGGAAGTGCTCCCGCACCTCGGCGGCGACCTGCTGCGCGAGGTTCGTGCGCGAGTCGTACATCGTGAGCAGGATGGTCGACACCCGCAGCTCGGGGTTCAGGTGGGCACGCATGAGCTCGACGGTCTTGAGGAGCTGGCTCAGGCCCTCCAGCGCGTAGTACTCGCACTGGATCGGGATGAGCACCTCGCGGGCGACGGCGAAGGCGTTGACCGTCAGCAGGCCCAGGCTCGGCGGGCAGTCGATGAACACGTAGTCCAGCCGCGGCAGGCCGGCGACGTCCCTCTCGATCAGGTACTCGTCCAGCGCGGTTCGCAGGCGTGTTTCACGTGAATCCATGGAGACGAGCTCGATCTCGGCCCCGGACAGGTCGATGGTCGCCGGCACACACCACAGGTTCGCCATGTCCGGGCACTCCTGGACGGCTTCGCTGATCGGCGCGCCTTCGACGAGCACTTCGTAGACCGACGGTGTCCCGCTGCGGTGATCGATCCCGAGTGCTGTGGAAGCGTTTCCCTGCGGATCGTTGTCGATGACGAGCACATGCATCCCGCCCTTGGCCAGGGCAGTCGCCAGGTTCACCGCCGAGGTCGTCTTGCCGACGCCGCCCTTCTGGTTCGCCACCGTGAGGACCCGCGTCTGGCTCGGCCGCGGGAACCTGCGTCCCCGGAGCTGGATCCGCCGGCGCGCGTCGCGGGCGAGCTCCGCCATGAGCGGCGTTGATTCGTCGGCGTCGGGCAGACTCGCCACGAGTGCATCCCGGCGACCTTCATCTCCCCCGCGCGACGTGCTGGTTTCACGTGGAACATCGCTCGTGGCGAGGTCCGCTGTCTCGGTTCCGATCGTCACCCGACAGATCCCTCTCGATCGCGCTGAATCCTGATCACCGCGCCGACACTAGCCCGGCAGCTCGGCGGTTCTGCGGCGCCATGCCGCACTGGTGCGCAGCGTGTCGTCAGAGATGGCTGGGGGTGGTGGTTTCACGTGGAACACTGCGGCAGGATGGGATGGGCGAGAACGCCTCGAAGGGTCGCGGGGCCCGCGGGAAGACGCTCCCAACCGGCGCTGGCGGGATCCCGAAGAGCGACCCCGGCTCGGGACGCCGCAAGGGCGCAGGGGACGGGCGGGGCCTCTCGCCGCCTCCGCGCCCGCCGACCGCGGGCGCGCGCCTCGAGTCAGGCGTAGCGCACCGATCGGAAGACGTCGCGTTTCACGTGAAACCGCGCCCTACTGCGGAATCCCAGGATGGGTCTACGCGCGACCATTGCCTCGGCTGCATGTGGCCGGCGAGGACCTCCGAGGTCTGGTGACCCGTTGTTCCACGTGAAACAGCCACTGCCCTTGTTCCGGCGCTGGACCGTCTGTCATCTGGCTCCGCAATAGCCGCCTGCTGCGGCCTCCTTCATGAGTTGCCCTGGCAGTGAAGCCAGCTCGGCGCGCCGTTTCACGCGTCACTGTTGGGGCGTCGTGCATCGGGGCGGCTCGACGACGCACGAGGTCCACATCTCCAGTCACGGGGCGCTGTTGGCCGGCAGGCAAGTGGACGCCCGAAGGTGACACGACCCCAATGCGCTCACCCGCCACCTCGGGAGCCCGCTGGACATCGAGCCAACAGAAGACGTTTCATCGTGGAACGTCGCGAGCACGGCCTGCCTGGGCCGCTCTTCACCGATGGATGTCGCTCCTCGCGTCGCGCGTCGCTCGTCGAAACGAGCGGTAGAGGCAGAGGCAGAACGGTCTGATTTCCGAGACCACGAGCTGGCTCGACGGGGACGGATGTGCATGTCCGTGAGCGCCCCGGCGCGAAGATGACGCCGCGGTGTCGTCGGTCGGCTGCTCTGGTGATCTGCTCCCTCGTGGTCAGCCCCGAAATGCAGGTGTGGGCGCCAAGTTCACGGGTTCGGACGAGTCGTGGCTTGGCCGGGCCACCCCAGGATGCACCGCGGGGAACGGGCCGCCCGAGGATGCATCGCGGACGGGATGCTCAAGCGACTTCCCACCGGTCCAGTCGTTCCACGTGAAACGTCTCCACCGACTGACCGGACGCCCACTCGGCCGCGGGATGAGCACCGGTGTCGATGCCGGAGCGACACGACCTTCGCCTGGGGGCGGCGCCGAGCCCGGGAAGCCGTCTTGGTGATCCGCAGCGCCGTCGCGATGAGTACCGGCAATCCCGTGCCAAAGCCACTCGAGTCCATCACAAGGCTGGCGGGCATGGGGCGAGACGACGTGGCGGGGCGGACGGTGACCACCGCGCCATCCAGCGGCTGGGTCGCGGAATGCGGGTACACACAGCCGCAGGAGGCGGGAGGATGACGAGGTGCCACACCGAGGTGCTTTCCGTGGGCCGGCTCCATGGACCTGCCCGAGGTCCGCTTCCGAGGGCCGGCTCCATAGACCTGGTTCCACGTGAAACACCGCCGCAGTCTCTGCCTCACCCATCGCCCGGACTGTCGGGACGAGCGGCGGCCCTGTCGCTGATCAGCCCGAGGTCCGCACCCACCTGCAAGGACCAGGTGATCCGTGGCCGGAGACGCCTTCGCGTCGATACCGGGTCGGGCGCGCCCGGTCTCACGTGCCAATCTTCTCAGCCAGCGGTCGCGCGTCGAGGACGTCGCTTGGAGCGCAGGTCCGGAGAGGACCTCGGTCGCCTGGGTTGCGCTCGATGGTCGGTGAGCCAGTCGGTTTCACGCTCGGTCGGTCATCGACACCGGCGAGCTGCATTCTCGATCCGAGAACAAAAGCCTTCCGACGGCTCCGGTGCTCGTTGCTGCCCGCCGTGGCACGTTGCAGGCGCATCTCGCGACAAGCAGAGAAGACTCGTTCACTCGGCGTGGATAGGCACCCTCGAGGCGATCGTCCGGTTTCACGTGGAACGCCGGTCTCGGACCCGGCCCTCGAGCACCAGCAGGAACCGACCCGGGAAGCTACCAGCGAAGGACAGGGAGGGTGCCGGCGAGGGCAGCCCCTGGCCACGACAAGACACCTGATTCGCCATACGCGACCGTCGCCGTGCAGGTCGGCACCGGGGATGCACGCAGGCACCAGGGGACCCACCGAAGACGGCCCGCCAGGAGAGCGCTTACCACACCTTACCGAGAGAAGGGCGTGTCCGTGGAAGACGGATGGGCACCTCGGGCCGGCGGAGCCACAGCTGACGAAACTGCGCAGTCTCTATCTCCATCCCGCCCCGCGACGGCCAACGACCGAGGCGGACGCTGCCACGCCATCATCAGCGGGTTCCGACCTGCCTTCCTCGATGCCGCGTCCCGGCCAGCCGCGGGCAGGCGCCGACGATGCAGAGGCCGGTGGGCGAGATCCGGGGGATCGACCATGGTGATCGAGCCCGCCCCGCGCTGCCGGCCCGCCGCAGGCAGGCTGGCGACGGATCGACCGAGTTCCCGGTCACCTCGACTGGCGGCGGGTGAGCGGTCTGGGGGGCTGGGGGAGCGGGTCAGCCCTTGCGAGAGACCCGTGCGATCCTCACCACGGTCGTCGGCTCGAGCCCGTCGAGCGTGGTCGCCTCGTGGATCTCCGTCGGTCCGGCCCCGAGCTTCTTCAGCACGTGCCGCGCCGCCGCGATCTCCTCCGCCGCCTGACGACCCTTGAGCGTGACGAGCACCCCGCCGACCTCCAGCAGGGGGAGCGTCCACCGCGCGAGCCGGTCCATCGGTGCGACCGCGCGGGCCGTGACCGCCTGCGCCGTGAGGACACCGTGCGCCTCCTCGGCACGTCCACGGCGGACGACTGCGTTGTCGAGGGACAGGCGATCGACGACCTCGGTCAGCCAGTCGACCCGGCGCTCCATCGGCTCGAGCAGGACGACCTCGACGTCGGGCAGCATCGCCGCGAGCACCACGCCGGGGAGACCGGCGCCGCTCCCGACGTCGACCAGGAGCCCGTTCGTGGGCAGGTACGGGACGAGCGCGGCGCTGTTGAGCAGGTGCCGCTCCCACAGCCGAGGCACCTCCCGCGGACCGATCAGCCCGCGGAGCACCCCCTCCGCAGTGAGCAGCTCGTGAAAGCGGGCGACGACCGGGTACGCGGGACCGAGGAGATCAACGACCCGGGAGTCGTCGGACAGCGGGTCGGCCGGCTGTGGGTCGACGTCACCGGCCGCACCGTCCCGGTCGTCCCTCCTGTCGTGGCTCGCGTCGCCATCGGCGCGACGACGAGCATCGACGGCGGCTCCCGTCACCGGTCGCTCGACCTCGGACGAATCGCTCTCCACAGCTCGGTTCCCCTCCTCCGACATGGCGCACGGACGTCCACCTCGACGCCCCCCATCCGGCTGCTGGCCGGGCCGGCACGAACCCGGCACCCGGCCACGGCGGCGTGCCGCCGCGTCGGACGACGAGCCCGCGCGCACAGACCGCGCGCGACCCACCGCCCTCAGGCGGGTCGGATGACCACGTACCGGTGCGGCTCCACACCGTCGGAGTCGCTGGTCAGGCCGGCAGCGGCGACGGCGTCGTGCACGACCTTCCGCTCGAACGGGTTCATCGGCTCCAGGGCCAGCTGGGTGCCCGAAGCGCGGACGGTCGCGATCGCCTCGGTCGCGACCGTCAGGAGCTCGGCGCGGCGGTGCGCTCGGTAGCCGGCGACGTCGAGCATCAGCCGGCTGCGGTCGCCGGTCTTGGCCTGGACCGCGAGCCGGGTCAGCTCCTGGAGCGCGTCGAGGACCTCACCGGCCGTGCCCACGAGTCGTGCGAGCGCCTTCTCGGACCCCTCCTCGGCGACGATCTCGACGGCGGCCCGACCGTGGTCGATGTCGATGTCGATGTCGCCGTCGAGGTCCGCGATGTCGAGCAGCTCCTCGAGGTAGTCGGCGGCGATCTCGCCCTCCTCCTCCAGTCGCTTCATCGGCGGGGGATCGGTCGGGGCGTGCTGCTGCTCAGCTGACGTCGTCATGGGGGCTCCTCGTCACCGTCCGCGAACCGCGGGACGCCTAGTTGGTGGGCTGGCTGGGGGAGGGGGCGGCGTCGCTGCCGCCGTCCGCCGTCCGCTTGCGTCCGCCGCCGTCGGCGGCCGGGCCGCTCCGGCCGTCCTGGCCGGGCGTGGTGCGCCCGTCGCCGGCTCCCAAGGCGGTCGACCCGGACGCACGCGGGACCGACGTCGACCGCGCCGCACCGCCGCCGCCCGCCGCCCGGCTTCTCCGCCGGCTTCCCGCCGGGCCGGCCACCGGGGTTGGGCTTGGTCCCGGACACCGGCTTCGACGGGCCGCCGGGCTTGGTGACGGACACCGGCTTCGACGGACCGCCGGGCTTGGTGACGGAGACCGGCTTCGACGGGCCCGCCGCGCCGGGCTTCGTCCCGGCAGCAGGCCTTCGCCGGGGTCGACGGCCGGGTGGGCGGCACCGGCTTCGCCTTCGCCCGGGCCTTGCCGACCGGCTGCTGACGCTGCCCCTTGGGCGCGACCGGCTCGACCGTCGCGACGCCGCCGGCGGGCTGCTCGGGGAGGCCCTTGCCCTTGCGGGCACGACGCTCCTGGAGACGACGCTCGGCCTCGGAGCCCGGCGTCGGCATGCGGCGGATCGTGTAGAACTGCTGGCCCATCGACCAGATGTTGGTGGTGGTCCAGTAGAGGAGCACACCGATCGGGAAGTTGACGCCCGAGAACGCGAAGATCAGCGGCAGGACGTAGAGCAGCACCTTCTGCTGCTGCGCCATCGGGCCCTGCAGGGCCGACGGCGGCATGTTCTTCATCGTCAGCTGCCGCTGGGTGAGGAACGTCGTCGCGGACATCGCGATGATGAGGAGCACCGTGACGATCCGGGTGCTGCCGGCGGCCGCGCCCTCCGCGGCGGCCTGCATGAACGTCGACGACAGCGGCGCCCCGAAGATGGTGGAGCTCTCCGCCTGCTGCGCCACGGCCCGGCCCATCGGACCGATCGGGTCCGCGGTCCCCGCGCCGATCTCGTCGAGCGAGTTGAGCACCCGGAACAGGGCGAAGAAGATCGGCGACTGGGCGAGGATCGGCAGGCAGGACGCGAACGGGTTCGTGCCGTGCTTCTTGTAGAGCGCCATCGTCTCGCGGCTCATCGCCTCGCGGGACGCGGGGTCCGTCTTGCCCTTGTACTTCTTCTGGATCGCCTGCATCTCCGGCGCGACCATCTGCATCCCGCGGGACGCCTTGATCTGCTTGAAGAAGAGCGGGATCAGCAGGATCCGCATGACGATGACCAGCACGACGATGGACAGCCCCCAGGCCAGCCCCGGACTCCGGCGCCATCCCCAGCGACGTCAGCCCCGAGTGCGCCAGGTACATGATCCAGGCCACGACCCATTCGATCGGTGCCAGGAAGGCGAAGAAGTCCATCGGTGCGATCCCTACGTCGGTCAGAGCTCAGGTGCCCCGGGGGGCGCTGGTTCAGTGCTGGTGGTCGTGCGGGGTCCGACGCTCATCCTGCCCCCTGACCGGCGGAACGTCGTCGACGCCGCCGGGGTTCCACGGGTTGCACCGCAGGAGCCGCCACGCCGCGAGCCCCGCACCGCGCACGACGCCGTGCCGCTCGACCGCGACGAGTGCGTACTGCGAGCAGCTCGGGTAGAACCGGCACGTCGGGCCGTAGAGCGGCGAGACGACGCGCTGGTACAGCCGCAGCAGCCCGACGACGACGCGGCGGGGGAGTGCGGCAGCCCGCGCGCCGAGGGACCGCACGGATCGCGTCGGCATCCCGGGGTCCGCCGTCCCCGAGTCGCTCGTCAGCATGGCCATCGTGACCGTCACCGTCGCCGTCGGCCGAGTCGCCGAGCCGCACCCGCCAGCGCGCGCTCGAAGTCGCCGCTCCAGGACGGCGGAGTCGAGGTCCGCAGACCCCGGCAACGCACGAACGACCAGCCGCCCCCCGAGGGGCAGCTGGTCGATCCGGTGACTCACCACGGCACGCAGCCGGCGCTTGACGCGGTTGCGGACGACGGCGTTCCCGACGCTCTTGGCGACCACGAAGCCCACGTGGGCGCCGTCGGTCACGTCCGGCTCCCGCACGAGGTGCACCACGAGGGACGTCGTCCCGCTGCGTGCACCGCGACGCACCGCCTGCTCGAACTCGGCAGAGCGTCGCATGCGGGACGCCGCGGGTAGCACCGGGTGGTCGACGCCGACGGTCAGGCCGCGAGCTCGGTGCGGCCCTTGCGACGACGCGCGGCGAGGATCGCGCGGCCGGCACGGGTCCGCATGCGCAGGCGGAAGCCGTGGGTCTTCGCGCGACGCCGGTTGTTCGGCTGGAAGGTCCGCTTGCTCACGAGGGTTCTCCAACTACATCGAGGATGCGCATCGCTCGGCACGAGCGCTGCGGGGTCTACGGGCCACCTCGACCGTGCGGCAGGTCACCGCGGCGCTGACGTGCGGGCACGCCAGCGGAGGCCGTCGGAGCGGCTTGGCAACGTTACTCGGGCGTCCGCAGGTCGGTCAAACCGCCGCGGTGATGCGCCCTATCACTGGACGGGGACTGGCGCCGGGACGCCGCGCCGGGCGAGGATCCTCGACAGCCCCGGACCCGACCTCTGTGCCGATGCTGCCACAGAAGGTCACGGTCCGGTCGCGGCGACCCCACAGGTTGTGGACAAGTGTGTGGATCACGGGAGGGCGTGCGAGACTTCCGGCCCGATGAGCGACGACCTGCAGCGAGGATGACCGTGTCACGACAGGACGAGAGCATCGCCCATGTCTGGGACCGCGCTCTCGCGCAGATCGAGGACAGCCCCGACGTCACCCCTCGCCAGCTCGCGTTCGTCAAGCTCGCCAAGCCACTCGGTCTGCTCGACGGCACGGTGCTCCTCGCCGTCCGGAACGACCTCACCAAGGACTACCTCGAGTCCCGCGTGCGCGGCGAGGTCAACGCCGCCCTGAGTCACGCCCTGGGCCGCGAGGCGCGCTTCGCGATCACGGTGGACCCGGACCTCGAGGACGGGGAGCGTGGACCCGGTCGTCGCTGCGCCCTTCGTCGACGCCGGGCGGCGGCGAGCCGGTGCGCTCCTACGACGAGGACGCCTTCGACACGGTCGTCAACGAGGAGCCGCTGCAGGCCGCCTACCTCGGCCAGCGGACCCAGCAGGGCAAGAAGGTCGCCGTCGAGCCGGCCCGGCTCAACCCCAAGTACCTGTTCGAGACGTTCGTCATCGGCTCGTCCAACCGGTTCGCGCACGCGGCCGCGGTCGCGGTCGCCGAGGCGCCGGCGAAGGCCTACAACCCGCTGTTCATCTACGGCGACTCCGGGCTGGGCAAGACGCACCTGCTGCACGCGATCGGCCACTACGCGCACAACCTCTACCCGGGCGTGCGGGTGCGGTACGTGAACTCCGAGGAGTTCACGAACGACTTCATCAACTCGATCCGCGACGACAAGGCCGGCGCGTTCCAGCGCCGCTACCGCGAGGTCGACGTCCTGCTGGTGGACGACATCCAGTTCCTGCAGGGCAAGGAGCAGACGATGGAGGAGTTCTTCCACACCTTCAACACGCTGCACAACGCGAACAAGCAGGTCGTGATCACCTCCGACCTGCCGCCCAAGCAGCTCAACGGCTTCGAGGACCGCATGCGGTCCCGGTTCGAGTGGGGCCTGATCACCGACGTCCAGCCGCCGGACCTCGAGACCCGCATCGCGATCCTCCGCAAGAAGGCCGGCAGCGAGCGCCTCCAGGCGCCCGACGACGTCCTGGAGTACATCGCGTCGAAGATCTCGACCAACATCCGCGAGCTCGAGGGTGCGCTCATCCGGGTCACGGCCTTCGCCAACCTCAACCGCCAGCACGTCGACAAGGCGCTCGCGGAGATCGTCCTCAAGGACCTCATCACCGACGACAACGCCGAGGAGATCACGGCGTCGGCCGTCATCGGCCAGACGGCGGCGTACTTCGGCCTGACGATCGACGACCTGTGCGGCTCGTCCCGCTCCCGCGTCCTGGTGACCGCCCGTCAGATCGCCATGTACCTGTGCCGCGAGCTCACGGACATGTCCCTGCCCAAGATCGGGCAGGCCTTCGGCGGCCGCGACCACACCACCGTCATGCACGCGAACCGCAAGATCCGCGAGCAGATGGCCGAGCGCCGCTCGACCTACAACCAGGTCACCGAGCTCACCAGCCGGATCAAGCAGCAGCGCCGCGGCTGAGCCGCCCGCACCGCCCGTCCGGCCCGTCACACCCGTCCGTCGACGCCGTCCGTCCGCGGACGACCCCGCAGCCCGGCGACCACCCGTCGTCGGGCTGCGTTCCGTGTCTCCCGATCCACTGTTCACACCTGTGCACATCTCTGTGGACGACGGTGGACAGCCCGCACGACGGATGTGGACCCGAGGCCACCGGACTCGTGGACGCCGAGATGACAGGAACGTGTCGTCCCACCGACCGAGGCGTCGTCCCCGGACCGGTCCACGGCTCCGTCCACACCGACGACGGTCGCTCGTGACCTGCGACGCGACGCGTCGTCCACACACCGCACAGAGGCGACAGACGACGATGAACTTGTCATACGGGGAGGAATCCACACACCGTCATGAGGGCTGACGAGCCGGCCGCGGCGGCTCGCGTCCCGACCCACGCCGAGGTCCGGGGACCGGTACCACGTCCGTCGGCCACTCGACGCCGGTACCGACGCCCGGTAGGCACTCGCGTAGTGTTCGGGCGCGATCACGACGCGTCCACGACGCCGTCGTGCGCCGGACGAACGGGGAGTGGCATGAAGTTCCGGGTCGAACGCGACGTCCTGGCCGAGGCCGTCACGTGGACCGCGCGCTCCCTGCCGACCCGGCCGCCGGTCCCCGTCCTCGCCGGTGTGCGCATCGAGGCCGACGCCGCCGGCACGCTGCACCTGTCGAGCTTCGACTACGAGGTCTCGGCCCGGTCCGAGGTCGCAGCCGAGGTCAGCGAGCCCGGCACGGTCCTCGTCTCCGGCCGGCTGCTCGCCGAGATCTCCCGGGCCCTGCCGGCCAAGCCGGTCGACGTCGTCCTCGAGGGCACCAAGGTCACGGTGACCTGCGGCGCGAGCCGGTTCACGCTGCTGACCATGCCGGTCGAGGACTACCCGGCGCTGCCGGTGATGCCCCCGGTCACCGGGACGATCGACGGCGACGCGCTCACCCAGGCGGTCGCCCAGGTCACCGTCGCCGCGAGCCGGGACGACACGCTGCCGCTGCTCACCGGCGTCCGCGTCGAGATCGAGGGCGAGCGGATCACGATGCTCGCGACCGACCGGTACCGGCTCGCGCTGCGCGAGCTCACCTGGACCCCGGCGACGCCCGACTACTCCGCGGTCGCCCTCGTCCGGGCCCGGACGCTCTCCGACGCCGCGAAGTCGCTCGGCGGGTCGGCACAGGTCGAACGTCGCTCTCGCCACCGGCGCCGGCGTCGGACCTCATCGGCTTCGAGGCCGGCGGCCGGCACACCACGTCGCTGCCTCGTCGAGGGCGACTACCCGCCGGTCCGCCGGCTGTTCCCGGACGAGACGCCGATCCACGCCGTGGTGGCGACCCAGGCGCTCGTCGACGCGGCGAAGCGCGTCGCGCTCGTCGCCGAGCGCAACACCCCGATCCGGCTGTCGTTCTCCGAGGGCCAGGTCGTCCTCGACGCCGGCCAGGGCGACGACGCCCAGGCGTCCGAGGCGCTCGAGGCGCCTGCTGGTCGGCGAGGACATCTCGGTGGCGTTCAACCCGCAGTTCCTCCTCGACGGGCTGGGCGCGCTGACCACCGAGTTCGTCCGGCTGTCGTTCACGCACCCGAACAAGCCGGTGGAGTTCACCGGGCAGAGCTCGCTCGACGGTGATGACATCCAGGAGTACCGGTACCTGCTGGTGCCCATCCGCTTCGCGAGCTGACGAAGGGTTTCCCCATGCACATCGGCCTGGTGGGTCTCGGCAAGATGGGCGCGAACATGCGCGACCGCCTCCGCAAGGGGGGGATCGAGGTCACGGGGTACGACCGCAACCCCGACGTGAGCGACGTCGACTCGCTCGCCTCGCTGGTCGCGGCCCTGCCGGCCGAGCAGCGCGTGGTCTGGGTGATGGTCCCGAGCGGGCCGATCACCCGCGGCGTCGTCGACGAGCTGTCCGACCTGCTGAGCGAGGGCGACATCCTCATCGACGGGGGCAACTCGTACTACAAGGACGACCTCGTGCACGCCGAGGTGCTCGGGCCGCGTGGCATCCACTACGTCGACGTCGGCGTCTCCGGCGGCGTGTGGGGCCTGCTCAACGGGTACGGCCTCATGACGGGAGGCGCACCCGAGGACATCGAGACGCTCATGCCGGTCTTCGACGTCCTGCGCCCCGACGGTCCTCGCGAGGAGGGGTTCGTCCACGCCGGCAGCGTCGGCGCGGGCCACTACGCGAAGATGGTCCACAACGGCATCGAGTACGGCCTCATGCAGGCCTACGCCGAGGGCTTCGAGCTGCTGCAGACCAAGGACATCGTCACCGACGTCCCCGGCACGCTCAAGGCGTGGACGCGCGGGACCGTCGTGCGGTCGTGGCTGCTCGACCTGCTGGTCAAGGCGCTCGAGGCGGACCCGGACCTCGGATCGATCGACGACTTCGTCGAGGACTCCGGCGAGGGACGCTGGACCGTCGACGAGGCGATCGACGCCGCCGTCCCGCTCCCGGTGATCTCTGCGGCGCTGTTCGCGCGGTTCGCCTCGCGCCAGGAGCCGTCGCCCGCGATGCAGGCGGTCGCCGCGCTGCGCCAGCAGTTCGGGGGTCACGCGGTCCGCGCGTCGGGCGTCGCAGCTGCCGCCGGCCGGCACCGGCGAGGGCCAGCCCGCCGTCGCCGGCTGACGGCCCACCGGCCCACCGCCGGCGCTCCGGTCGCACGCCCGGCCACCTGCTCGACACCCGACCCGAGAGTGCCGTGTACGTCTCCCACCTGTCCCTGACCGACTTCCGGTCGTACCACGCGGTCGACCTCGCGCTCGAGCCGGGGATCACCGCGCTGGTCGGACCGAACGGGCAGGGCAAGACGAACCTCGTCGAGGCGCTCGGCTACGTCGCGACCCTCGGCAGCCACCGGGTGCCCGACGGACGCCGCGCTCATCCGGGCCGGCGCGGCCCGCGCCGTCGTGCGGGCGCGGGTCGTGCGGGCCGACCGGCCGACGCTGGTGGAGATCGAGGTCACCGCCGGCCGGGCGAACCGCGCCCGGCGTCAACCGGTCGCCGGTCCCGCGGGCCCGCGACGTGCTCGGCATCCTGCGCACCGTGCTCTTCGCGCCCGAGGACCTCGCTCTGGTCAAGGGCGACCCGGACGGCCGGCGGCGCTTCCTCGACGAGCTCGTCCGTGCTGGTCACGCCGCGGTTCGCCGGCGTGCTGGCGGACTACGAGCGCGTGCTGCGCCAGCGCAGCGCGCTGCTCAAGTCGGCCGGCGGCGCCGATGCGCGGCTCGCGCGGGTCGCGCGGACCTGCGCACGCTCGACGTCTGGGACGCGCAAGCTCGCCACGGCCGGCGCGCAGCTCCTCGCGGCCCGGCTCGGCGCTCGTCGGCGCGCTGCACCCGCTACGTCGCGGCGGCGTACGAGCAGGTCAGCGCCGGGCAGGGCGACGCCGTCGTGACCTACCGGTCGTCGCTGGACGCCGTCGCTCGCCGGACACGCGGCCGCGCGGACGCGCCTCGGCGACCGCCGTCGGCCCGCGGCCGGCGCCCCGGTCCGCGCCGACGTCCCGAGCGTCGCCGCTGCTCGAGGCGCGGCTGCTCGAGGCGATGGGCCGGCTGCGGCGCAAGGAGATCGAGCGCGGGGTGTGCCTGGTCGGCCCGCACCGCGACGACCTCGTGCTCACCCTCGGCGGGCTGCCGGCCAAGGGGTACGCGAGCCACGGGGAGTCGTGGTCGTTCGCGCTCGCGCTGCGGCTCGCGTCCTACCGGCTGCTCACCGAGCCCGACGGGCCGGAGTGGGTGTCGGACTGGGGCGAGGACGGCGAGCCGGTCCTCGTGCTCGACGACGTCTTCGCCGAGCTCGACGTCCGGCGCCGCGACCGGCTCGCCGGCCTCGTCGCCGACGCGCGGCAGGTGCTCGTGACCGCCGCGGTGGCCGGGGACGTGCCCGAGCAGCTCGTCCGGTGCGCGCGGTTCGACGTCGTGGACGGGACGGTCACCCGTGTCGCCTGACGAGCGGCGATCGAGCGGCGGCGACCGGTCGGGCGCCGTCGGACCGCCGACGACGCGACCGGCGGGACCGCGCCGACCCTCAGCCGGGACGGGAGCAGGCCGCGGCCGCCCGGCGCCCGCGACCGGGCGAGGACGTGCGCCCGGTCGGGGAGCGCGTCGAGCTGACCCCGCCCGGCGAGGTCGCGCGCGCCGCGCTCAACCGCGCGAAGGCGGCCGCGGTGGCCCGCGGGCTTGCGGCCCGGGCAGGAGCCGCGCCGGCGCACCCCGCTCGACCCGCCGCGCGGGTCACCCGGGCGGACGCGCGCGACCCCCGCCTCGTCGCCGACACGCTCGCCGCCCTCGTGCGGGACCGCGGCTGGACCGAGGACGTGTCCGTCGGCGGCGTCGTCGGGCGCTGGCGCGACGTCGTCGGGGACCAGGTCGCCGACCACTGCGAGCCCGAGACCTTCGAGGACGGCGTGCTGACCGTCCGGACCGACTCCACGAGCTGGGCCACGAACCTCAAGCTGCTCGTGCCGCAGCTCCTGCGCCGCCTGGCCGACGACGTCGGGGAGGACGTCGTGCGCGAGGTGCAGGTCCTCGGGCCCGGCCGGACCGGGGTTCAAGCGGGGTCCGCGGTCGGTGCCGGGCGCGGTCCGCGCGACACCTGGGGATGAGACCGCTCGGCGAGCGGGGGGTGGACGCGCTCCGCCAGGTAGACTGTGAAGGTCATTCCTGGCGCGTCTGCGCCCGGAACTCCAGCGTCCCGGACTGATCCGCCATCGACGGGTCGGTCGCGGCGCGTGCGAGACCTTGAGGAGCACCACGCACAGTGGCCGAACGAGAGCCTGGACACCGGCACGCCGCGAACCGACGGACGACCCGACGACGGCGGACGACGGGTACGACGCCAGCGACATCACCGTCCTCGAGGGTCTCGAGGCGGTCCGCAAGCGTCCCGGGATGTACATCGGCTCGACCGGTGAGCGCGGCCTGCACCACCTCGTCTACGAGGTGGTCGACAACTCCGTCGACGAGGCGCTCGCCGGCTACTGCGACACCATCGAGGTCACCCTGCTGGCCGACGGCGGCGTCCGCGTCGTCGACAACGGTCGCGGGATCCCGGTCGACATCGTCGCGAGCGAGGGCAAGCCGGCCGTCGAGGTCGTGCTCACCGTGCTGCACGCGGGCGGCAAGTTCGGCGGCGGCGGGTACGCGGTCTCCGGCGGCCTGCACGGCGTCGGCGTCTCGGTGGTCAACGCCCTGTCGGAGCGGCTCGAGGTCGAGGTCCGCCGCGGGGCAGCCGTCTACCGGCAGTCGTACCGCAACGGCGTCCCGCAGGCGCCGCTCGAGGAGGTCGGTCCGACCGACGCGACCGGGACGTCGGTGACGTTCTGGGCGAGCGCGGAGACGTTCGAGACGACGGTCTACGACTTCGAGACGCTGCGGTCGCGCTTCCAGCAGATGGCGTTCCTCAACAAGGGACTGCGGATCTCGCTCACCGACGAGCGCCCCGAGCACACCGGCACCGAGGACGAGGTGGCCGGCGGCGCCGACGACACCACCCCCGCCGAGACGGACGACCCGGCCCCGACGCGTCGCCGGGTGAGCTACAAGTACGACGGCGGCCTGGTCGACTACGTCAAGCACCTCAACTCGGCCAAGAAGGTCGAGGTGGTGCACCCGGACATCATCGACTTCGAGTCCGAGGACACCGAGCGACGGCTCTCCCTCGAGATCGCGATGCAGTGGACCGAGCGCCTACTCGGAGTCCGTGCACACCTACGCCAACACGATCAGCACGACCGAGGGCGGGACCCACGAGGAGGGCTTCCGCGCCGCGATGACCTCGCTCGTCAACCGGTACGCGCGCGAGAAGGACATCCTCAAGGAGAAGGACGAGAACCTCACCGGTGACGACATCCGCGAGGGGCTGACCGCCGTCATCTCCGTCAAGCTCGGTGAGCCGCAGTTCGAGGGCCAGACGAAGACGAAGCTCGGCAACACCGAGGCCAAGACGTTCGTCCAGCGCGTGGTCAACGAGCAGCTCGGCGACTGGCTGGACTCGCACCCGACCGAGGCGCGGGACGTCATCCGCAAGTCGCATCCAGGCCGCCGCGGCGCGCATGGCCGCCCGCAAGGCCCGCGAGGCGACCCGGCGCAAGGGGCTGCTGGAGTCCGGCGGCATGCCGGGCAAGCTGCGCGACTGCCAGTCGAACAAGCCGTCCGAGTGCGAGGTCTTCATCGTCGAGGGCGACTCGGCCGGCGGCTCGGCGGTGCGCGGCCGCAACCCGCGGACCCAGGCGATCCTGCCGATCCGCGGCAAGATCCTCAACGTCGAGCGGGCCCGGCTGGACAAGGCGCTCGGCAACAACGAGGTCCAGGCGCTCATCACGGCGTTCGGCACCGGCATCGGCGAGGACTTCGACGTCGCCAAGCTGCGGTACCACAAGATCGTGCTCATGGCCGACGCCGACGTCGACGGCCAGCACATCTGCACGCTGCTGCTGACCCTGCTGTTCCGCTACATGCGCCCGCTCATCGAGAACGGGCACGTGTTCCTCGCCCAGCCGCCGCTGTACCGGATCAAGTGGTCCAACGCGGAGCACGACTACGTGTACTCCGACCGGGAGCGCGACGCGATCCTCGTGTCCGGGCAGGCGGCCGGCAAGCGGATCCCCAAGGACAACGCGATCCAGCGCTACAAGGGTCTCGGCGAGATGGACTACTCCGAGCTGTGGGACACGACCATGGACCCCGAGCAGCGCACGCTGCTGCAGGTGAACCTCGACGAGGCCGCCGCCGCCGACGAGATCTTCTCGATCCTCATGGGCGAGGACGTCGAGTCCCGCCGGTCGTTCATCCAGCGCAACGCCAAGGACGTGAGGTTCCTCGACATCTGACCCCGCCGGCCCACGGGTCGGATCACCCCGACGCCGGCAGGTGCTCGGGGCACGGTCGCAGGGACCGCACGACGCGGCGGCGACGCCGCACGCACGAGACGAGGTAGACGGTGACGGATCAGACTCCCCCCGACAACGAGGGCGGGCCCGCGGACGAGCCGATCGGCGGACCGGTCGAGCGGGCCGGTCGGACGGGGCGGTCGACGGACCGGGCGCGCGCAGCGGCGAGGGCCAGGCCGACGGCGCGTTCCACGACGTGCTCGCGCACGGCCGCATCGACCAGGTGGACCTCCAGCTGGAGATGCAGCGGTCGTACCTCGACTACGCGATGAGCGTCATCGTCGGGCGCGCGCTGCCGGACGTCCGGGACGGCCTCAAGCCCGTGCACCGCCGGGTGCTCTACGCCATGTACGACGGCGGCTACCGCCCCGACCGCGCGTACTCCAAGTGCTCGCGCGTCGTCGGCGACGTCATGGGCAAGTTCCACCCGCACGGCGACACCTCGATCTACGACGCGCTCGTGCGCCTCGTCCAGGACTGGTCGCTGCGGTACCCGCTGGTCGCCGGCCAGGGGAACTTCGGCTCACCGGGCAACGACCCGGCCGCGGCGCCGCGGTACACCGAGTGCCGGATGGCCCCGATCGCCATGGAGATGGTGCGGGACATCGACCAGGAGACGGTCGACTTCCGCGACAACTACGACGGCCGCACCCAGGAGCCGGCGGTCCTGCCGTCCCGCTTCCCGAACCTGCTGGTCAACGGCAGCGCCGGCATCGCCGTCGGCATGGCGACGAACATCCCGCCGCACAACCTGCGCGAGATCGCCGAGGGCGTCCGGTGGCACCTCGACCACCCCGAGGCGACCACGCGAGGAGCTGCTCGACGCCCTCCTGGTCCGGATCAAGGGGCCGGACTTCCCGACCGGCGCGCAGATCCTCGGCCACCGCGGCATCGAGGACGCCTACCGGACCGGGCGCGGCTCGATCACGATGCGCGCCGTCGTCAACGTCGAGGAGATCCAGGGCCGGATCTGCCTGGTCGATCACCGAGCTGCCGTTCCAGGTCAACCCGGACAACCTCGCCACCAAGATCGCGGACCTCGTCAAGGAGGGCCGCATGCAGGGCATCGCGGACATCCGCGACGAGACCTCGGGCCGCACCGGGCAGCGCCTGGTCGATCGTGCTCAAGCGCGACGCCGTCGCCAAGGTCGTGCTCAACAACCTCTACAAGCACACCCAGCTGCAGGAGAACTTCTCCGCGAACATGCTGGCGCTGGTCGACGACGTCCCGCGCACGCTCAGCATCGACGCGTTCGTCCGGCACTGGGTCACCCACCAGCTCGACGTCATCGTCCGGCGCACCCGGTACCGCCTGCGCGAGGCCGAGGAGCGCGCGCACATCCAGCGCGGGCTACCTCAAGGCGCTCGACGCCCTGGACGAGGTCATCGCGCTCATCCGCCGCACGCCGACCGTCGAGGAGGCGCGCGACGGCCTCATGGCGCTGCTCGACGTCGACGAGATCCAGGCGACCGCGATCCTCAACCTGCAGCTGCGCCGGCTCGCCGCCCTGGAGCGGCAGAAGATCCTCGAGCCGCTTCGAGGAGCTCGAGCGGCAGATCGCCGACTACCGCGACATCCTCGGGTCCGAGCCGCGGCAGCGCGCGATCGTCGGGCGACGAGCTCGGCGAGATGGTCGACAAGTACGGCGACGACCGCCGCACGACCATCCTCCCGTTCGACGGCGAGGTCTCCATGGAGGACCTCATCGCCGAGGAGGAGGTGGTGGTCACCATCACCCGCGGCGGCTACGCGAAGCGGACCCGCACCGACTCCTACCGCGCCCAGCGCCGCGGCGGCAAGGGCGTGCGGGGCGCCCAGCTGCGCGAGGACGACATCGTCGACCACTTCTTCGTCACGACGACGCACCACTGGCTGCTGTTCTTCACCAACCTCGGCCGCGTCTACCGGGCCAAGGCGTACGAGCTGCCCGAGGGCGGACGTGACGCCAAGGGCCAGCACGTGGCGAACCTGCTGGCGTTCCAGCCGGGGGAGCAGATCGCTCAGGTGCTCGACCTGCGCGACTACGAGCAGGCCGAGTACCTCGTGCTCGCCACCCGTCGCGGTCTGGTGAAGAAGACCCGCCTCACGGAGTACGACTCCAACCGGTCCGGCGGCGTCATCGCGATCAACCTGCGGGAGGACGAGGAGGGCCGCACCGACGAGCTGGTCTCGGCCCGGCTGGTCGACGCGTCCGACGACCTCATCCTCGTGTCCCGCAAGGGGCAGTCGATCCGGTTCACCGCGAGCGACGACGCCATGCGGCCGCTGGGTCGGGCGACGTCCGGCGTCACCGGGATGAAGTTCCGGTCCGACGACGAGCTGCTCGCGATGGACGTCGTCCGGCACGGTGCGCAGCTGTTCGTCGTCACCGAGGGTGGGTTCGCCAAGCGCACCGACATCGACGAGTACCGCGTCCAGGGCCGCGGCGGTCTGGGCATCAAGGTCGCCAACCTCGTGGAGGCGCGCGGCGACCTCGTCGGTGCGCTCATCACCGAGGAGGACGACGAGGTGCTCGTCATCATGGAGCGCGGCAAGATCGTCCGCTCGGCGGTGAACGAGGTCAGCCTGACCGGGCGCAACACGCAGGGCGTCACGTTCGCCCGGCCCGACCGCGGCGACCGCATCATCGCCGTGGCGAAGAACATCGAACGGCAGGCCGAGGAGAGCCGTTACCGTGGACGGCGTCCATGCCGAGCCGGCCGGGGAGACCCTCGGCGACGACGTCCCGCAGGTCGCGACGGACGAGACCACCGTGGTGAGCGAGGGCGACGACTGATGACCACCGACCAGCCGGCTCCGCCGTCGATCCCGCCCCGGGACCGGCCCACCCCGGCGCCCGGGTGCGACGGTGCCGGGCGGGTCGACCGGCGTGACGACCGACCGCTCGCCGTCCGCGGGGCACGTCTGCGCCCGCACCGTCCGCCTCGTCCGCTCCGTCCGGCACGGGTGCAGGGCGCCGGCCCCGAGCCCGCGCAGGGTCCCCGGCAGGGACGGCACCGTCGGGGCAGCCGCTCGCGCGCGCGCCGCGGCCGCCGGCGGGAGGTCGCCGCCTCCGCCGCCAGAGCGCGCGCTGCGCGGCGCGACCACGGTCGTCACCGGTGTCGCGCCGGGCTCGTCGCCCGATGGTCCGTCGGGCACCTCCACCGGTCCGACGGGCACCCCCGCCGGACGACACCCCCACGGGCACGGGCGGATCGCCGCGGGCCTCCGACCCGAAGGACCCGACCATCGCCGCCACCGACACCGCGACCCGCCCCAGCCGCCCCGCGCCGGCGCCGCTCCCGCACCCGGCCCGCGACGGCGCCCCGCGCCGCGTGCGGCTGTCGCTGTCCCGGGTCGACCCGTGGTCGGTCATGAAGCTGTCGTTCCTGCTGTCGTTCGCGGTCGGCGTGATGATCGTCGTGGCCGCCGCGGCCGTGGTCTGGCTCGTCCTGGACAACATGGCGGTCTTCACCACCGTGAACGACATGCTCACCGAGATCGTCGGCGAGGAGTCACCGATCGACCTCCTGCAGTTCCTCGACTTCTCGCGCGTCATCTCCGGTGCGGCCGTGATCGCCATCGTCGACGTCGTCCTGCTGACCGCGCTGTCGACGCTCGGCGCGTTCCTCTACAACATCACCGCCGCCCTGGTGGGCGGCGTGAACGTCACCCTGACGGACGAGTGATCGCCCCGGCCGATGCTGCCGGAGCGGATTGGGAGCGGCGGCAGGTCCTGAGGTAGCTCTCGTCCGGCGCCCGGGGGTCACCCCGGGCGCGAGTGCGGGCCTTTAGCTCAGGCGGTTAGAGCGCTTCCCTGATAAGGAAGAGGTCACAGGTTCAAGTCCTGTAAGGCCCACTCCGCTCGTCGCGTGCATGCCGCGTCCCGGAGGTCCGATGAAGAAGGTCCTGCTCCTCCTGCTGGCCGCGGCCGGCGCGTACGGCGTCTGGCGCCGGGTGCAGGAGGACCGCGACGACCGCGACCTGTGGGCCGAGGTCACCGACACCCTGGACTGAGGCACGTCGGCGGCACGCAGCCGCCACCGGGGGCCATGGCGCAATTGGTAGCGCACCTGCTTTGCAAGCAGGGGGTTAGGGGTTCGAGTCCCCTTGGCTCCACCAGCTCGACGGGCCCTCTCCGATCCTCGGAGGGGGCCTTCGCAGCTCTCGGCACTCCGATCTCCGAGGAGACGGCGTCGGCCTCCTGGGGGGTGCCGCACAACGTGTGCCGACGGCGCCACCGTGCCGGCGACCCTGCTCGTCCAGACGACGCGTGACTTGGAGGCACCCGACACCGAGGACGCCGACCCGACGGCCAGGGTGCAGTACCAGGCCGTCTGCCCCGACGGACTCTCCTGCACCTGGGGCGGGATCCTGCCGGTGACCTTCACCGGTGCCAAGAACCTCAAGGTCGTCGACGCCACCGGCTCCGGCACGGTCCGGGACGACCTCGGCGTCACTCACCAGGTCAGCTTCGACGTCACCTGCACGGCCGTCGGACCCCTGGTGACGACCGTCGACAGCAACGGCCCCAGGCTTCGCCGTCAACACCAGCACCCGGAAGCAGCGGGAGGCGACCGCGGACGGTCTCGTCACCTTCGACGGTGCTCTCGTCGTCGATGGTGCGAACAACCACCCGACCCGGCCGGCCCTGTTCATCCGGACCGACGAGGAGCGGGCGACGCGCATGCCCAGACCCGGACATCCGCCACACCCCGACAGGCCCGCTCCGACATTCGGAGGGGGCCTGTCGTCCGTCACGCCACGCGCCGTCGTCCCGGGTGTGCGCCGCGTTGCTCCGATCGGGTGACGGATCGCGGGCAGTCGGGTCCTCACCCAACGTTCCCTCGAGCCGATCCGTTGAGGTGGTGACGGTTCGACGAGATGGGGGACGCGTGTGGCGCACTGGACGGATGTGCTCGAGGAGGTGCTGCGGACCCGACGCGGGGCACTCGTCGGGTACGCGAGCCTGCTGACCCTCGACCGCGGCGAGGCCGAGGACCTGCTCCACGAGGCGCTCGTGCGGACGTTCGCGCACCGCCGGTCCCTGCCGGACGCGCGGTCCGCCGAGGCCTACGTGCGTCAGGCGATCCGTACCTCGTTCCTCGACGCCGCCCGCCGCCGCCGCGGATGGCGTGCGCGGCTCCACCTCCTCGCGACGGACGACGTCCGCCGCTCGCCCGACGACACCGCGGTCGTCGGACTCGACGTCCGTGCGGCTCTGCGCGCCCTGCCCCCGCAGGAGCGTGCGTGCGTCGTGCTCCGGTACCTGGACGACCTCACCGTGCGCGACGTCGCCGTCGGTCTCGGCCTGAGCGAGGGCGCGGTGAAGCGCTACCTGTCGGACGGCACCCGGACCATGCGCGCCCTGCTCGGCGACGAGGTCGCCTGGCCGGCGGACGGCGAGACGCTCGCCCTGATGATCGAGACCCCGACCGCAGCGACGACCGCACGGAGGACGGCATGAACGGCAAGCACGGCATGCACGGCATGCACGGCACGGACGACCCGACCTGCGACCTGCGGTCGCTGCTTGCGGGCCTCGCCGCGGAGGAGGGCCGGGCCACCCGGCGCTCCGCTGCCCGTGCGGACGCGGAGCTCGCGCTGCTGACCTCGCGCATCCGGCGCCACCGTGCGGTCCGCGGGACCGTGACGACGGTGGGCGCCGTGGCCGCCGCCGGAGTGATCGGTGTCGTCGGGATCCAGGGACCGGGTCCCGCGCCGGACCTGGGGCCGGCCGTCCACCCGGGGCCGTCGGCCACCGCCGCGCCGAGGCTGCCGGCGCCGGATCCGTCTCCGTCGCTCGCACCGCCGCCGCCGCCGACCACCGAGCCGTCGCCGGACCCGACCCCGGCGGAACCGTCGGCCTCCATGACCTCGCCGGCTCCCGTTGAGCCCGGGTCGACACCGGCAGACCCGGAGACGACCGCCCGAGCGGTCTTCGCCGAGTACCTGGAGGCCTTCCGGGCCGGCGATGCGGCGACGATCGACGCGCTGACCGAACCCGCCTACCGGCCGGCGCACGCCCTCGACCACACGGTCACCGGCGATCCGCGGTGCGTCTACTCCACGGAGCTCGCCCACCTCGAGTGCGACGTCGACGTCCTGGAGGGCGACGTCGGCCCGAGCTACTTCATGCTGCGGGTGGACGTGACGCGCGCCGCCGACGGCCAGTGGTGGGTGCAGGCCGGGCAGATCGGCATCGGCTGAGTCGGGCGACCGCGACGCCGCGCGACGCCGCGCGACGCCCCGTGGCCTGATTCGCTCGGCGGACCCGCCTCGGCCAGGATGACGCGCGTGCCGTTCGAGAAAATGACGTTCGGCCCGCTCGTCGTGACCTTCGACGAGCGGGTGCTCCGGCCCCGCGCGTGGACGATGCTGCAGGCGTCCTGGGCCGCCGAGCTGGCGGCCGAGGTGCCGCCCGGACCGATCCTCGAGCTGTGCTCGGGGGCCGGGCACATCGGGCAGGCGGCAGCGGTCCTCGCCGGTCGCCGCCTGGTGCAGGTCGACGTCGACCCGCATGCCTGTGCGCTCGCCGAGGCGAACGCGGCGGCGAATGTCACCGGCACCCCGGTCGAGGTGCGGTGCGGGGACCTCGGCGCGGTGCTGAGCGCCGACGAACGGTTCCCGGTGGTGCTGGCCGACCCGCCCTACCTCTCCCGGGACGAGGTCGACGACTGGCCGCTGGACCCCGCCCACGCGATCGACGGCGGACCCGACGGCCTCGACCTGCCTCGGCGCTGCCTCGCGGTCGCCGGCGCGCACGTCACGGCCGACGGGGTGGTGCTCCTGCAGACCCGCGGCCGGGAGCAGGTCGAGCTGCTCGCCCCGGACCTCGGGGCGGCGGGGCTCGTGCTCGTCGACGTCCGGGCCTGGGACGACCAGCGGGCGGTCGCCCTCCTCCGGCTCGGCGGCCCCGGCGACCGGAAGCCGCACGGCGCCTGAGTCGGCGGACGGCCCCACCCGGGCCTGCACTCGGACGAGCGAGGGCCCCGACCGCGGGACCGGAGTCCGGCGGTCGGGGCCCTCGCAGGTGCTGCCGGGGTCAGGACTCGTTCGTGCCCGAGCTCGAGCCCCACTGACCGGCGGAGTTCTTCGCGCTGTCGCTCGGGTTCTCCTCGTCGACCGAGGAGCCCTCCGCGTCGGACGCGACGGTCTCGGACGACGTCGAGGACGTGTCGCCGGTGTCCGCACCGAGGTCGGCCGCCACCGTGAGCGGCGCGCCCGCGGCGAGGGCGGCGTCGCCCGAGGTCTCCGAGCCGTCCGCGGCGTGGCGGCGGGCCGACACCTTCGCGGCCGCCGCGTCCCGCGCCTCGCGCGCCTTCTCGGTGAGCTCCTCGCGCACCTCGGCGACCCGGTCGGCTGCCTTCTTGGTCGCCTCCCGCGTCCGGGCGACGCTGAGGCCCGCGGCCTCGCCGACGGCCTCGGCGGCGCCGCCCGCGCGGCCCTGCAGGTCGTGGCGGGTGTCCGTGCTCGAGCCGGGGGTCGCGCTGGCCGGCTCCCACGGGTCGGCCCACGGGTCGGTCGACGGACGGGTACGGCGCCAGGCGGCGAGACCGCCGAGGGCGGCCGCGAGGAGGGTGAAGAGCCAGAACACCTTCGCGCCCCGGTGCTTCTTGCCCTCGGCGGCCGCGGCGGCGGCGGCTGCAGCGGCCTCGCGGGCCTGGACCACGCCGGTGGCTCGCTCGGCGGCGTCGTTGACGAGGTGCACGATCCTGGGGAGGAACTCCTCGACGATCTTGTCGTGCGCGGTGTCGATGGCCGGCGTGGCCCGACCGGCCGCCCTCTCCACCTGCGGGGCCGCGGCCTTGACGCTCTCGCGCCAGGCGGTCTCGAGGCGCGGCTGCGCCCAGGCGACGGCGGCCTCGACGCGCGGCGTGCCCCAGTCCTTGGCGTGCTCCGCGGCGACCTTGCGCGTGCGCGGCTGCCTCGTTCGCGGCGGAGCGCGCCGAGACGTGCGCGGCGGTCTTCGCCTGCTCGGTGAGCTGGGCGGCGCTGAGCCCGGCGAGGCCGGTCGCGCCGACGAGCGCGGTGCCGGCCTTGAGGTCGCCCGGGCGCGGGAGGCTCGACGGCGCGGCGCGGCCTTCGGCGACGGCGCTGCGGCGGCCGCCTCCGCGGCCTCGGCGGCCACGGCGGACGAGCTGGAGAACGACGGATGATGCGATGCATGTTCCACTCCCTGGTTCGACGGCAGTGCATTGAATGCAGGTCGTGGCACCCCACTCTGCCACCCGACGGAGGGCGGTGCGGACGGCCTGAGCGACCGGCGGCCGCGTCGCCGGCCCGGAGGGCGGCGAGGGTGCACGGACGCGCCGGTCCGTCGCGCATGAGCGCAGGTGGACGCCCCGTGGGAGACTGTGCCGCATGATCGCGACCTTGCACACCTCCGCCGGTGACATCCGCATCGAGCTCTTCCCCAACCACGCCCCGAAGACGGTGGCGAACTTCACCGGGCTCGCCACCGGTTCCACGACCGTGGACGGACCCGCGCACCGGTGCCGAGCGGAACGACCCGCTGTACGACGGCGTCCTGTTCCACCGGGTCATCGAGGGCTTCATGATCCAGACCGGTGACCCGCTGGGCACCGGCACCGGCGGCCCCGGCTACACGTTCGACGACGAGATCCACCCCGAGCTCGACCTTCAGCGAGCCCTACCTGCTCGCCATGGCCAACGCGGGCAAGCGCCGTGACCCGATCAGCGGGAAGCTCGGCCGGCACCAACGGCTCGCAGTTCTTCATCTCGGTCGCCGCCGACCACGTGGCTCAACGGCAAGCACACCATCTTCGGCAAGGTGGCCGACGCCGAGGGCCGCGCCGTCGTGGACGCCATCGCCATCGACGACGACCCGTCCGGGCGACCGCCCGGTCGAGGACGTCATCATCACCTCGGTCACGATCGAGGACTGACCGCCGACCGGCGCGTCGCCCCCGCACATGACCACACAGTTCCCTGCGGGGGCGACCCCGACCGACGAGCCGCCGGTCTGCCCGCGGCACCCCGACCGGGTCTCCTACGTCCGCTGCCAGCGGTGCGGTCGCCCGCCTGCCCCGAGTGCCAGCGACCCGCCGCCGTCGGCGTGCACTGCGTCGACTGCGTCCGCGAGGCTGCCCGCACCGCGCCGGTCGCGCGGACGGTGCTCGGCGGGCGGATCCGCGGCGGCCGGCCGGTCGTCACGCTGACGATCATCGGCGCTGTGCGTGGCCAGCTACCTGCTCCAGCGGGTCGTCCCGGCGCTGGACGTCCCGGTGGGCCTTCGCGCCCGTTCGCGGGCGAGGTCGAGCCGTGGCGCTTCCTCACCGCGGCCTTCCTGCACTCGCCGGGCAGCCTGCTGCACATCCTGTTCAACATGTACGCGCTGTGGCTGGTCGGGTCCGTACCTCGAGCAGGCGCTCGGGCGGTGGCGCTTCGTCGCGCTCTACGTGCTCACCGCGATCGGGCGGCCAGGTCGGCGTGACCCTGCTCGCGTCGCCCGTGCACGACGGCAGCTGGTTCACCCCCGTCGTGGGGGCGTCCGGGCGCCGTCTTCGGGCTGTTCGGCGCCGTGCTCGTCGTGCTGCGCCGGCTCGGACGGGACGCCCGTCAGATCCTGGTGTTCCTCGCGATCAACGCGGTCATCGGCTTCGTCCTGCCGGGCATCGCCTGGCAGGCCCACCTCGGCGGTCTGCTCACGGGCGTCGCCCTGGGCGCCGCGTACGCCTACGCCCCGCGGGACCGGCGGCTGGTCTGGGGCGTCGGCGCGACGCGCTCACGGCCGTCGCCCTGGTCGCCTGCCGTCGCCGCGCTCCGGGTGACCGCGGGCGCGCGTCGTGTCCACAGCGCTGCCCACACGCGACGTCGTCCCCAGACTTCCTCACACCTGTGGAATTACACCGGTGTAGTTATCCACAGGTCGTCCACCACTGTGCATGGCGCGTGGGCGGGGCGCGGCCGGTCCCCGCAGAGTGCGAGCGGGGGTCGCCGCGTTGCTCAGTGCCAGCGGGTGGTGAGGGTGAACCCCGCGATGATGAGCGACGAACCCGATCGCGAGGTTCCACTGGCCGATGCCCGGGATCGGGTACGCGGCGCTGAGCAGGTAGGTGGCGACGATCCACAGCAGGCCGAGGACCATGAGGCCGATCATGACGGGCACGAGCCAGCGAGGGTTGACCTTCGGGCCGTCGGACTTTGGCGGGCGGCGGGATGTACGCGGGCTTCTTCCGCGACCTCGACTCGGGCACGTCGGCTTGCTCCTGTCCTGCGGGCTGCGGGGTCGGGCGGCGCCATCGAGGCGCGCCTCGTGAACTAGCGTAGTGCCGACCACACGCCAGGGGAGAGATGCACGTGACCGAGCGACAGCACCGCGGAAGTCGGCACGCCGTCCGCGGGACCGTGTCGGTCGCGCTCGTCCTGGCGCTCGCCGGCCTCATGTTCACGGCGAACGCCCGGCTCGCACGCTCGGAGGAGGACGCGCCACCCGCAGGACCTCGAAGGGCTGGCCGCAGCGCGAGTCGTCGCGCGTGGAGCAGCTCGTCCGGGCAGGTCGACACCCTGCGCGCCGAGGTCGAGCGGCTCACCCAGGAGCGCCACCCGCACGGTGGACACCGGGGACCCCGAGGAGGCGGCGCTGGTCGCGCTCGCCGCCGGACGGTTCGCGGTCACCGGTCCCGGCGCTCACGGTCAGCCTGACCGACGCCCCCGGTCGACGCCCCGCAGCGCGACCGAGGTCCAGCCGGACGACCTGGTCGTGCACCAGCAGGACCTCCAGGCGGTCATCAACGCGCTCTGGGCCGGCGGGGCCGAGGCGATGGCCCTGCAGGACCAGCGCGTGACCGACGACGACGGCCTTCCGCTGCGTGGGCAACGTGCTCTCGCTGGGTGGCCGGGTGTACTCACCGCCCTACGAGGTGCGGGCCATCGGCGACCCGCGGCGCGCTGCGGGCGGCGCTCGACGCGGTCCCCGGAGATCGCAGTCGCTACCTCGGTGGGTCGCCGACGTCGGGCTCGGGTGGTCGGTGACCACCGAGGAGTGCGCTCGAGCTGCCGGCTGCCGAGGGCGAGGGCGAGCTGACCCACGCGCGCGTGCCGGACGGCGTCGACGTCTTCCCGGGCAGGACGACGGCGGCGCGGACGACGGCGGCCGTCACGCCGGCGACCCGCGGGCCGACGGCCGATGACCGCCGGACGCAGGGTGCGCGCGGTCGAGGCGACCAGGCCGCGCCCGGCGCCGTCGGGGCGCGGCATCGGCGTGCTTCTTCGCCGCCGTCGGCGTGCGTCGGCGAGCTGATGATCACCGCCGGCGTGCTGCTCGCCGGCTTCGTCGTGTGGCAGCTGTGGTGGACCGACGTCGAGGGCAACCGTGCCCAGGCCGAGATCGTCGAGGGCCTCGACTGGTCGAGCCGGTGCCCGCGCCGCACCCGCGCCGGCGCCCGCGGCGCCGCGCCGCCCGCCGTACGCCGCGGCCCGGGGAGGGCGAGCCGCCCGTCCCGGCCGAGCCCGGTCACGCGCAGACGTTCGCGACCCTCATCGTCCCGCGGTGGACCGGTGAGCCGGAGCGCCCGATCAGCCAGGGCGTCGACCGCGCCACCGTGCTCGACCCGCTGGGCCTCGGCCACTACCCGGGCACGGCGATGCCCGGCGCGGTCGGGCAACTTCGCCGTCGCCGGCCACCGCACGACCTACGGCAAGCCGCTGCAACCGGATCGAGGAGCTCGTCCCCGGCGACCCGCTCGTCGTCCGGACCCCCGACGCCTGGTACGTCTACCGGGTGACGTCGACCCGGATCGTCACCCCCGGCGACGTCGAGGTCGATCGCCCCGAACCCGGCCGACCCCGAGGCCCCGGCGGTCGAGCGGATCGATCACCCTCACGACGTGCCACCCCATGTTCTCCGCGCGCGAGCGGTACATCGTCCACGGCGTGCTCGACTACTGGGCGCCGGCGTCCGGTCCCGCACCGGCCGAGCTGACCGCGCAGGCACCGACGGGCCGCTCCGCAGGCCTCGTCGGGGAGGCATGATGTACGGGTGGCTGTGGCGGCACCTGCCGGGGCCGCACGTGGGTGCGGGTGCTCGTCCTGCTGCTCGCCGCGGTCGGGGTCGCGGTCCTGTGCTTCACCGACGCTCTACCCGGCGATCGCGCCGCTCATGCCGTTCAACGACACCACCGTGGGAGAAGCGCCGTGACCCGCATCCTCGTGATCGACAACTACGACTCGTTCGTCTACACGATCGTCGGGTACCTCGACCAGCTCGGGCGCCCAGACCGTCGTCGTCCGCAACGACGCCGTGCCCGCCGGCCGCCGAGCGCGCTCGGACTACGACGGCGTCCTGGTGTCCCCGGGCCCGGGCACCCCGGCCGAGGCCGGCGCGAGCATGGACGTCATCCGGGACTGCGCCGAGCGACGGGCACCCCGATGCTCGGCGTGTGCCTCGGGCACCAGGCGCTCGGCGAGGTGTTCGGCGGCACGGTCACCCACGCGCCCGAGCTCATGCACGGCAAGACGAGCCTCGTGCAGCACCACGGCGAGGGCGTGCTGGCCGGGCTGCCGACGCCGTTCACCGCGACCCGGTACCACTCGCTCGCGGTCGTCGACGGCACGGTCGCCGACGAGCTCGAGGTCACCGCGAGCACCGCCAACGGCATCATCATGGGCCTGCAGCACCGCACGCTGCCCGCTGCACGGCGTGCAGTTCCACCCCGAGTCGGTGCTCACCGAGGGCGGTCACCGGCTGCTCGCGAACTGGCTGCGCGCTGTGCGGCGACGCGCGACGCCGTCGCGCGGTCCGAGGGGCTGCACCCGCTCGTCCGGACCTGACGGACCCGGCCGCCGGACCGGTCCGCGGTCGGTCGACGGCCGTCCGGCCGTGCCGGCGCTCAGCGCTCGACGCCGCCGTTCGCGTTGCCGTTGCCGTTCCCGCCGGCGTTCCCGTTGCCTCGGTTCGGCGCGCCGTCCGCGCCTCGGCGCCCGGGTCGCCGCGCGTCGGTGTCCGTCGCGCCCGGCGCGGCGGCGTCCGCGTCCTCGCACCGCCGTCGCCCTCGTCGTCGGCCCGCTGCCGCGCGAGACGTTGAGCGTCGACCTCGGAGCCGATCGGGACGGTCGTCCCGCGGTTCGGGTCGGACGAGATGACCTGGCCGACCGGCTCGTCGCTGTCGACGTCGGCGCGGACGGGCACGAGGCCCAGCGCGGTGAGCTGGGCGGCGGCGGCGTCGTAGGTCTTGCCCACCAGGTCGTCCGGGACGGTCGCCGTGGTCGGGGCGACCGCGATGGTCAGCCCGACGCTCGTGGTCTGCGGCACCTGGCCCGCGCTGCGGTCCTGGGCGACGACGGTGTCGGCGCGGCGTCGGCGGTCTCCTCCTCGGTGATCCGCGAGCTCAGGCCGAGGTCCTCGAGCGTCTGCAGCGCCGCCTCGCGGGTCTGGCCGACGAGGTCGGGCAGGTCCACCTGGCCGGACGCGACGTAGAGGACGACCTCGGTGCTCGCGCGGGTGCGGCTCCCCGGCCGCCGGGACGGTCTTGGTGACCTCGTTGCGCGGGACGCGTGGCGCGTTCTCGAACTCGACGCTCGAGACCTCGAACCCGGACTCGCGCAGCTCGGCCGTCGCCTGCTCCTGCGTCATGCCCGCGACCTCGGGGATCGGGACGGCGTCCGGACCCGCGGAGATCGACGACCTCGCACCGACGAGGCCCGGCCTCGACCTCCGCGCCGCCCTCGGGGTCGCTGCGCACGACGAGACCCTCGTCGACGTCGTCGCTCGCCTCCTCGAGGCGCTCCATGGTGCAGGCCGACCGCCTGGAGCTCCTGCAGGGCCGCCTGCTCGGTCATGCCCTCGACCGTGGGGACCGTCACCAGCTCGGCCCCCTGCTCGCGCTGGCCGTTGAGGAGGGCGAGCGCGACGAGCGCACCGACGGCGAGCGAGCGCCACCAGGACGAGGGCCGTCCACAGGCCGCGGCGACCGCCGGGCGGGTCGTCCGGGGCGGCGGCGGGCGCGCCGGGCGCCGGTGGACGCCGACCGGACCGGTCGGCGGCCACGGCGACCCGCCCGCCGGCAGGACCTGGGTCGCGGAGCCGAGCGGAGCGAGGATCTGCGTGGTCGGGGCGGCGGCGGCCTCGGCCGCGGCGGTCGCGGCGAGCACGCCGACGGCCGGGGCGGCGACCCGGCCGCCGCGGGCGGCGGCCTCGAGGTCGGAGCGGAACTCGGCCGCGGTGCTGTACCGCGAGTCACGCTCCTTGGCCAGCGCCTTGAGCGTGATCCGGTCGAGCGGCTCGGGGACGTCGGACGCGAACGAGCTCGGCGACGGCGCCGGCTCGCGGACGTGCTGGTAGGCGACCGCGACGGGAGAGTCCCCGGTGAACGGCGGTCGCCCGGTGAGCAGCTCGAACAGCAGGCAGCCGGTGGAGTACAGGTCGCTGCGCGCGTCGACCGTCTCGCCGCGCGCCTGCTCGGGCGACAGGTACTGGGCGGTGCCGATGACGGCCTGCGTCTGGGTCATCGTCGCCGCCGAGTCCGCCAGCGCCCGGGCGATGCCGAAGTCCATCACCTTGACCGCGCCGGTCGGGGTGAGCATGACGTTGGCCGGCTTGATGTCGCGGTGCACGATGCCCGGCGTGGTGGGAGTACTCCAGCGCCGACAGGACGCCGGCGGTGATCTCGACGGCCTCCTCGATCGGCACGGCCTGCCCGTCGCGCAGGATGTCGCGCACCGTGTGGCCCTCGACGTACTCCATGACGATGAACGGCACGTGCGCGACGGCGCCGGTGGGCGCGGTGATGACGTCCTCGCCGGTGTCGTAGACGGCGACGATCGCGGGGTGGTTGAGCGACGCCGCGGCCTGTGCCTCGCGACGGAACCGCGCCTGGAACGAGGGGTCCCGCGCGAGGTCGGACCGCAGGATCTTGATCGCCACGGTCCGCCCGAGGCGGGTGTCGTGGCCGATGTGCACCTCGGCCATGCCCCCGCGCCCGATGAGCTCACCGACCTCGTACCGGTTGGCGAGGATCCGGGGTGCGTCGTCGACCACTACGCGTCCTTAGGTGTTGGGGAGGGTGCTGAGAGCGGTGCTGGGGACCGTGCTGGGCGGGGTGCTGCGGGGGACGGGGAGCGGGCTGGTCCGGCGGGAGCGTCGGCGGAGACCGGTGCCGCCACCACCGGGACCCCCGGCGGTGCGCACGCGTCGATCATCCCATCGCCGGGTCGGTCGACCGTCCCGGCGGCCGTCCCCGCGCCGGGGACGCGGGCGGGGTGACCTGGCACGGGGCCCCGGGCGAGGGGGCGACGGCGCCCCGGACCGACGGGCTGCGGACCGACTCGCCCAGGACCGGTGCGCCCTGGACCGACGAGCCCAGGCCGTCGGCGAGGGCGCCGGCGAGCAGCGCCAGGAGCAGCGCGACCAGGGCGACCAGCGGCCAGCTCCAGCGCCCGACGCGACCCAGCCGGCGGCCGGTGGTGGTCGACGTCCGGACGGGTGGGGTGCCCGTGGACCGCTCGCGGTCCGCACCCGCGGACGGTGGCCGGGACCGGTCGGAGTGCGAGGCGGTGTCGTGCACGGCCGTCCCGGTCCCGCCGGGCCGCGCGACCGGCCGGGCGACCGGCCGGGCGGCCGGCCGCGCGCCGGGCCGTGCCGCGGGGCCGCGGGACGGGCCCCGCGGGCGACGTGCTCGCGGGCGCCCCCGCACCCCCGGCCGCGACGGACGGCGGACGCCCCGCGACGCGCGGGTCGGGGATCTCGCGGCGCGGCGGGTACGACGGCGGCACCCGGTCGGGCCCGGGGCCCGGGCGGGCGGGCGAGGAGCGGACCGGCACCGGGACCGGCGGCGACGCGGCACCCGGGCGGGCCGGGTCCGCGGCGGCCGGTGGAGCCCCGCCGGTGGACGCGCCCGCCGGTGGACGCCCCACCGGTGGACGCCCTGCCGGTGGACGCGGTGGACGCCGCTGCGGGCGGGCCCCACCCGCGCGCGCCGGGGCGTCGTCGGGCACCGGGACGCCGTCCGGCGGGGTGTGCCCGACCAGGGCGTCGAGCCGGCGCGCCAGGGCGTCGGCGGACGGCGGGCGGTCGGCGGGGTCCTTCGCGAGCAGCTCCAGGACGAGGTCGGCGACCGGCCGGCTGACACTGCGCGGCAGCGGCGGGACCGGGTCGTTGACGTGCGCCACCGCGATGTCGACCGCCGTCGGCCCCGTGAAGGGGCGGTGCCCCGCGAGCGACTCGTACGCCACGATCCCCAGCGAGTACAGGTCGGACGACGCCGTGGCCGGCCGGCCGACCGCCTGCTCGGGCGACAGGTACTGCGCGGTGCCCATGACCATGCCGGTAGCGGTCATCGGGGCCTGGTCGGGGCGGTCGAGACGCCGAAGTCGGTGATCTTCACCCGGCCGCCCGGCCCGAGCAGGATGTTGCCGGGCTTGACGTCGCGGTGGACGACGCCGGCCCCGTGCGCGGCGTGCAGCGCGCGTGCGGTCTGCGCGAGCACCGGGAGCAGCCGCCGCTCGGGCAGCACCGGCTCACGCTCGAGCAGGTCGCTCAGCGGCTCGCCGGTGACGAGCTCCATGACGAGGTAGCTCGACCCGTCCTGCTCGCCGTAGTCGTGCGTCGCGGCGATGTTCGGGTGCGACAGCGACGCGGCGTTGCGCGCCTCGGTGCGGAAGCGCTCGAGGAACCCGGGGTCCCCCGCGAACTCCTCCCGCAGCACCTTGACCGCGACGTCGCGCCGCAGCGACAGGTCGTGCGCGACCCAGACCTCCCCCATGCCGCCGACCGCGATGAGCCGGTCGAGGCGGTACCGCCCGCCCAGCGCCGTGCCCGTGGTCGGCCTCATGACGCGAGCACCGCCTCGATGACGGCGCGGGCGATCGGCGCGGCGACGCGGCCCCCGGTCGCCTCGTTGCCCATGCTGCCGCCGTTCTCCACGACGACGGCGACCGCGACCCGCGGGTCCTGCGCGGGTGCGAACCCGGTGAACCAGGCGTGCGGGGCGACGTCGTCGGTGGTCTGCGCGGTGCCGGTCTTGCCGGCGACGGCCACGCCGGCCATCTGCGCGGCGGTGCCGGTCCCGCTCTCGACGACCTGCACCATCATGTCCCGCAGCGCGCTCGCGGTCGCCGCGGACACCGAGGTCCGCAGCACCTCGGGCGACGCCGTCCGGACGACCTCGAGGTCGGGGCTGCGCACCGTCTGCACGAGGTACGGCGCCATCTGCTCGCCGCCGTTCGCGATCGCGGCGGAGACCATCGCCATCCCCAGCGGCGTCGCGCGCACGTCGTGCTGGCCGATCGCCGACAGCGCGGTCTGCGGCGAGGTCCGGGTCCTCGGGGAAGCGGCTCGGCTCGACCCGCAGCGGGATCTCCAGCGGCGCGTCGAACCCGAACCGCTCGGCCTGCTCGCGCAGCGCGTCCGCTCCGAGGTCGAGCCCCAGCTGGGCGAACGCGGTGTTGCACGAGATCCGCAGCGCCTCGGTGAGGGTCACGGTGCCGCTGCTGCC
>CAWCGP010000007.1:0-20006 GCA_963795145.1 uncultured Actinomycetota bacterium
GCCGGGTAGGTCTGCCCGCTCGACGGACTCAGCAGGACCTCGCCGAGCACCGTCGGGACCGCCTGCGCGACCGGCGCGGGCACGAGTCCCACGACCGCCGTCACCAGTGCCAGCACTGCGTACTTCCACGTGGACCGCACGGCCGCCCCCTGGGCTCGTCACGCTGTAGGGGGAACGTACTCACCCGTGGGGGTGATGGGGACCGGAGGGGCGGCATTTCACCCGACCCGGGCCGCGGCCGTGCCGACGAGGTCGGTGCGGATGACCAGGTCGGGAGCGGCGGACGGTACCCGGGACCGGCTCGCGACAGGCCGACGACGGCGGCGCCGACGGCGGTCTGGAGGTGCGCGGACGGCCGACCGCACCCAAGGTGAACGGGTGACGACGAGCGGCGAGGCGAGCGACGGGGGCCCGCGGTGAACGGTCCGGGGAGCGCGTCGACCCAGGAGCGGGCGGCGCTGGCCCTGGCTCGGGACGCGGCGCGGACCGCCGCGGCGCGGCGGCTGCTCGAGGCGGGCGCGACCGACGACAGCGCCCTGCGGACGCTCGTCGGGCTCGCGGTGCAGCTGCTGGGCGCAGCGGCCGCCGAGATCTCGCTGCTGACCGACGAGCGGGTCATCGTCGCTGCCGTGAACGCGCTGCCCGGGCCGGCCGGGACCCGCACGCCGCTCGAGGCCGCCCTGTGCACCCAGGCCGCCGTCGCGGACGCGGGCATGGTCGTCACCGACGCCGCCCGTGACGCGCGCACCCGGCACCACCCCGCCGTCGTCCGCGGCGCCCTCGGCGCCTACCTGGCTGTCCCGATCGTCAGCGACACCGCGAGGGTCGTCGGGGCCTTCTGCGTGTACGGCCCGGACGCGCGATCCTGGGACGGCGACGACCTCGGGACGCTGCAGCATCTCGCGTCCGCGGCGGCCGTCCGCCTGGAGGTCGGCGCGCTCGACCGCCAGTACGGGAGCTCGAGCCGGGACGCGCTGCTCACCGCGGCCGTGGCCGCGGCGGCGCTCGGGACGTTCCAGTGGGACCTGGCGAGCGGTGCGCTGCGATGGGACGCCTCCCTGCTGGAGGTCTTCGGGTACGACGAGGAGACCTTCGGCGGCACGATCGAGGCGTTCAACGCCCGGGTGCACCCCGACGACCTGCCGCGCGTGGGCCGCGCCCTGGACCGGGCGATCGCCTCGTGCGGCATCTACGAGGCGGAGTTCCGGGTGCTCCGCCCCGACGGCACGTCGCGATGGCTCACCGCTCGGGGCCGGGCGTTGCCCGGGCACGACGGCCGGGCCGACCAGGTGGTCGGCGTCACCACCGACACGACCGCGCTGCGTACCCAGGAGGAGCAGGTCCGGGAGGTCCTCGAAGGCATGGGCGTCGGGTACTACCGCGTCGACGAGGACTGGCGCTTCGCGTACGTGAACGCCGAGGCCGAGCGCATCCTCGGTCGGGCACGCGCGCACCTGCTCGACGGGAACCTGTGGGAGCTGTTCCCCGCGGCCGTGGGGACCCAGTTCGAGGCGGGCTACCGGCACGTCGCCGCCACGGGGGAGCCTGCGGTGTTCGACGCCTACTACCCGGCCCCCCTGGACGCCTGGTACGAGGTCCGCGCCGTGCCCGAGCGCGGGGGCGTCGCCGCGTTCTTCACGGACGTCACGGCGCGGCGGCGCGCGCTGGAGAGCGCCCTGCAGGCGGAGCACAAGGCCACCTTCCTCGGCCGCGTCGCCACCGAGCTCGCCGAGGTGCAGGACCCGGTCCAGGCGTTGCGCGCCGTCCTGCCGATCCTCGTCCCCCACCTCGCCGATCTCGCCATCGCCAGCGTGCTCGACGAGGGTCCGAGCACCTGGCAGCACCGCATGCACGACGTCGCCTCGCTGCACCGCGACCCGGGCCTCCAGCCGGTCCTCGACGAGTACCTCACGGTGCGGGTGCCGGCCCTGACGAGCACCTCGCCGGTCGCCCGCGCGCTGGCCACCGGGCGTCCCGCCACGGTCGTCGACGCCGGGCGGTCCGGTCCCGGGGACCTGCTGCGCGGTGGCGAGGCGCACGCGTTGCTCGGGCGGCTCGCGCCCCACGCCACCGTGGCGCTCCCGCTGCGCGGACGCGGACACGTCCGCGGGCTGCTCACGCTGGTCAACGGGGTGGAGCGCGGCGCATTCACCCCGGACGACATCGCCACGCTGCAGGACGCCGTCGCCCAGCTCGGCCTGGCGCTGGACAACGCCCACCTGCAGGCCACCCGCCGTGACCTCGTCGAGGAGCTCCAGCGCAGCCTGCTCAGCGACCTGCCCCGGCCCGACCATCTGCACCTGGCGGCCAGGTACGTCCCCGCGGCCACCGCAGCGCAGGTCGGCGGGGACTGGTACGACGCCTTCCTCGTCCGCGACGGCAGCACCTACCTGGTGATCGGCGACGTCACCGGCCACGACCTGCACGCCGCGGTCGCCATGACCCAGATCCGCAACGTCCTGCGCGGCGGGGCCCATGCGGTCACGAGTCCGCCGGCCCAGATCCTGCAGTCCCTGGACTGGGCCATGGACGACCTGGGCATCGACGTCCTCACCAGCGCCATCCTGGCCAAGGTCGAGCAGCCGGACGACCTGGCCGAGCGTGGGCAGCGGCTGCTGCGATGGTCCAACGCCGGCCATCTCCCCCCGGTGCTGCTGCACCGCGACGGGCGCGCGGACCTCCTCAGCAACCGCACCGACCTGCTGCTGGGGGTGCAGGCTCATCCGTCCCGCGCGGACCACACGCAGGTCCTCGACGCGGGGTCCACGGTCCTGCTCTACACCGACGGCCTCGTCGAGCGCCGCGACGAGGACCTGACCGACTCGCTCGAACGGCTCCGCACCCTCGTCGAGGACCTGGCGTCCCTGCCGCTCGAGGAGCTGTGCGACCGGCTCGTCGCCGACCTCGCGCACGACAGCCCGGACGACGTCGCCCTGCTCGCGATCCGGGTCCGCGACCGGGACGAGCCGGTCGACCTCGACCACCCGGACCACCCCGACGACCTCGACCGACGGAGCTGACGGTGCTCAAGAACATCCCGGCACTCCTGACCCCGGACCTGCTGCACAGCCTGGCCCTCATGGGCCACGGCGACCGCCTGGCCGTCGTCGACAGCAACTACCCGGCGGCGTCGCGGCACGCGCGGGTGCACACCCTGTTCGGCGCGACCACGCTGGACGCCACCCGCGCCGTCGTGGCGCTGATGCCGCTCGACGACTTCGTGGAGCCGGCCGTGGTGCGGATGGTGCCCGACGGCGACACCGGGTTCCGCTCCGAGTCCCACGACGACCTCGAGGTGGAGCTGACCCGGGTCGAGGGCCGACCGGTCCGCGCGGAGCCGGTCGAGCGGACCCCGTTCTACGAGCTCGCCCGTGGGGCGTTCGCCGTCGTCCACACGACCGACCCGCGGCCGTTCTCCTGCTTCCTCCTGACCAAGGGCGTCGTCCGGCTCGGCGACTGACCCGGCCACGCGCAGATCTGCGGGTCGGGAGGCGGTCAGGCGCGCTCGCGGCGGTCCAGGGTCCGGGCCCAGGCGTACCCGAGGGCCCCGAGCAGCAGGCACCAGCCGACGGCCTCGAGCGTCGTCGAGGCGGTCGGCGTCGTGCCCGCGAGCAGGTCCCGCGTGGTCTCGATGATCGGGGTGGACGGCTGGTACTCGGCGAACCAGCGGACGCCCGCGGGCATGGTCTCCACCGGCACGAAGCCGCTGCCGGGGAAGGGCAGCGCGGTGAGGAGCATCGGGGTGCTGGACGCCGTCTCCACGGACTTCGCCGCGAGACCCATCGCCACGCACAGCCACGTCGTCGCGAAGGAGACCAGCGCGATCAGCGCGGCGAGCGCCAACCAGCCCGGCGCCCCGGGGTGCGGCCGGTCGCCCAGCGCCACCGCCAGCCCGAGCACCAGCGCGAGGGCGACGAAGGCCTGGACCACGGTCCCGAGGACCGCGCCGCCGAGCACCGAGCCGGGCGAGATCGCCATCGTCCTGAAGCGGGCCATGATGCCGCTCGTGGCGTCCATCGCGGCCGTGATGGCCACGCCCTGCGCCGCGCCGACGACGGCGACGAGCACGATCGCCGGGGTGATGTCGTCCAGGTACGCCGTCCGGCCGGCCGCGCCGGGAGCGACGCCGGCCCCGATCGCCCCGCCGAGGACGAAGACGACAGCAGCGGCAGGGCGACCCGGACCGCCGTCCAGACCGGCACCGTCAACACAGGACTCGCGGTGGCTCGGTGATGTCATGGCTGGTCCACGCGCCCCGGACTCAGACCGTGGCGGCCAGCAGAGAGGCGGCGAGAGCGAGCATGACCAGGGCGATCACGGCGTCGAGGACCCGCCATGCGCGGGCGGTGGCGAACAGCGGGCGCAGCAGCGCGGCGCCGTAGCCGAGCGCCGTGAACCACAGCGTGCTGCCGGCGGCCGCCCCGGCGGCGAACCACCACTGCCGGCCCGGGTGGCTCTGGGCGATCGAGCCGAGCAGGACCACGGTGTCGAGGTAGACGTGCGGGTTCAGCCAGGTGAGCGCCAGCGCGGTGACCACGGTCGCCGCCACGGAGGCGGGCGCCGCGCCCTCCAGGGGCGCGAGGGAACCGGGACGGACCGCCCGGCGTGCGGCGATGAGGCCGTACGCGGCGAGGAACGCGGCCCCGGCGATCCGGACGACGTCGAGGAGCGCGGGCCGGCTCTGGACCACGGCGCCGGCACCGGCGACCCCGGCGGCGATGAGCGCGACGTCGGAGAGGGCGCACACGAGGACCACCGTGCCCACCTGGTGCCGGCGCAGTCCCTGACGCAGCACGAACGCGTTCTGCGAGCCGATCGCGACGATGAGCGAGAGGCCCAGCCCGAGGCCGGACAGGGCGGCGAGGAGGTTGGTGGTCACGACGTGACGGTAAGTGGCGACGCTGGCGGAAGGGAATCTCATGTTTCTGAAGGGCGATTAGCATTGCTGTCCGTGGACCTCGACCTCGCGCAGCTCCGGGCACTGAGTGCAGCGGTCTCCGAGGGCACCCTCGAGGCGGCGGCGCGCGCCCTGCACGTGACGCCCTCGGCGGTCAGCCAGCGGCTGCGCGCGCTGGAGGTCGCCACCGGGCGGGTGCTGCTGGTGCGCAGCAAGCCGGTACGGGCCACCGAGTCGGGCCTGGCCCTGCTGCGCCTCGCCCGGCAGATCGACCTGCTGGCCGGCGACGCCCTCGCGGAGCTGGACGTGGGGCCGGATGGCCGCACCGCGCCGACACTGCCGCTCGCGATCAACGCCGACTCCCTCGCCACGTGGGCGCTGCCCGCGCTGGCGCCGCTGGCCGGCTCGGTGAGCTTCGAGATCCATCGCGACGACGAGGCGCACACCGCGGCGCTGCTGCGCGCGGGCACGGTCGTGGCCGCGATCACGGCCGACCCTGACCCGGTCGCCGGCTGCTCGGTCACCCGGCTGGGGAGCATGCGGTACCGGCCGATGGCGGCGACCGCCTCCGCCCGTCGTTGGTTCCCCGAGGGCGCCACCGCCGAGGCACTCGCCCGAGCTCCCTTCGTCGTCTTCGACCGCAAGGACGACCTGCAGCACCGCTACCTGCGCGAGCGCGTGCCCGGCGCGCCGCGGCCGCCGACGCATTCGGTGCCGTCGTCGGCGGACTTCCTCACCGCGGTCCGTCTCGGGCTCGGCTGGGGCATGCTGCCGGACCTGCAGAGCCGTGCCGACGAGGCCGACGGTCGACTGGTGGACGTCGACGGCGCCGGAGCGATCGACGTCACGCTGCACTGGCAGCAGTGGAAGCTGCGGTCCCCGTCCGTGGACCGCGTCGCCGCTGCCGTCATCGCCGCCGCCCGTCGGCACCTGACGCAGTGATCGGGGCGGCGCCCCGTCACGCCGGGTGGGACGTCAGGTCGATCTCGAAGAACGCGCCCGCGTCGTCGTGCCGGATGCGGGCCGCGCCGGCCCAGCCCTCGAACCCGCCCGTCCCGGTGCCGGGCACCACGTGCCCGAACCAGGTCGAGGGATCCGACTCGAGGCCGCCGTGCTGGACCACGACCGAGCCCTCCGGCCCGTCCTCGGTCCGGCCGGTGATCCGCTCGGTCGCCACGTAGGAGCGAGCGCCTTCCTGCGACCCGGCGGACATGAACAGGGTCGTGGCGGTGCCGGTGATGCCGGTCGTGAAGGTCTTGGCGAAGACGAGCATCCCCACCCAGTCGGCGTCCAGACCGGCGGCCGACGTCGGCTCCGCCCCGTCCACCGAGAACCGTGCGATCAGCGTCATGGGTCTTCGTCTCCCGTTGCTCCGTCGGGTCGCCTGCCGGACGACCGAAGGGTCCCACGAAGGACCGACACGCCTGTGGGACCACCAGGGTCGCCGCGGCGGGTCGCGCGCCAGGAGTGTCGACCAGGCTGCGCGCTACTCCTCCGGGGCGTTCATGATCGCCCAGACGTGCTTGACGCCGTCCTCGGCGTACCACCCGACGTCGATCGCGAGCCGCAGCGCCATCCGGAGGCCGAACCCCCCGTGCCCGGGCGCGCGCGGTCCGGCGATCACGGGCGGGGTGACCGGATCGTGGTCGGTGATGTCCAGCAGGTAGACGTGGTCGGTGTGCAGGAGCCGCACCTCGGTCGGCGGCAGCCCGTGGAGGATCGCGTTCGTCGCGAGCTCGGTGGCGATCAGCACCATGTCGTCCGCGACGTCGGTGAGGACCACGGCCGGGTCGCACGCCTCCGCGGCCACCTCACGGAGGATCGCGACCCGCAGGCGGGCCAGCTCCGCGGTGGAGTCCAGCACCCAGGTCTGCACGGGCTCGAACGACGTCGGGGGACGGGACGACTCCAGCACCTGGTCGGTCTCGACCTGGGCGGTGGCGTCGTCGGCAGTCATGGGAGCTCCTCGACACGTCGGTGGGTCGCGGGGCCCCGACGGTAGTCCTCCGCGGCCCGGTACGTCGACGTCCGGCGACCCGCGGCCGTGCGGCGTCAGCGGGGAGCAGCCGGCGCCGGCAGCCTTGCCGTGACCAGGCACGTCGCCCCGGCGGAGCGGGTCTCGACCTCCGTGCACGACTCCCGGACCCGGTCGAGGATCTCGCCGTCGCCCGCGGGCAGCGCGGCCTCGAGGCGCCCGCAGGGCTCGACGTCGGGGTGGTGCAGGACGGCGTCGACCAGTCGTGCCCGCGTGCCGACCGGCAGGTGGCCGGCCTCCACGTGCAGCGCGGCCCGCACGAGGGTGTGGTCCGGTCGGGGCTCGACGTCGGCCCGGGCGAGCATCCGGTCGCCGTCGGCGACGGTCACGGTGACGCGCTCGTGGGTGGAGGTCATGGCGCACTTTCCTCACGATGGTCGGTCCGGCGCCGAGCCGGACATGTCCGGGCACCGGGCCCGTGCCCGTGGGCGATCGTGGGCCGATCGCTGGTCGTCCCGATCGGCGGTGACGAGGTCGACCACTCCAGTGGACCACCGGCCGCCGCCCGTGTGAAGGGTGCGCCCGTGTCCCTCGCGAGGGTCGTCCTGTCGGACGGCCGCCACCTCCGGGACGGTCGGGCACTAGTCTTCCGGCACCGTCGTGCGTCTCGGGGAGCGACGTCGGCTCCGGGCATCCACCTCGTGCGGGCGGCGCGAGACGGGGCTCCGGGACGAACGGCACGGCGACCGCATCGGACCCGCGCTGACGACCCGTTCGCTCTCTCCGGTCCGGCCTCGCCCGTCCCCTCGTCCGGAGGAGCCCACCGGTGCACGTCCTGGTCTGTCCCGACAAGTTCAAGGGCACCGCGTCCGCGCACGAGGTCGCCGAGGCCATGGCGGTCGCCGTCGAGCGGCGCGGCTGGACCGCCGAGCGACTCCCGATGGCCGACGGGGGCGAGGGCACCCTCGAGGCGCTGGGCGGTCCGAACCGGACCAGCACGGTCACCGGCCCGCTCGGGGCGCCGGTGGTCGCCGAGTGGCGGCTGGACGGCGGCGTCGCCCTCATCGAGGCGGCCCGGTGCGCCGGGCTGGTGCTCGCGGGCGGTGCGGTCGGCAACCGTCCCCTCGACGCGACGACCCGAGGCGTCGGCGAGCTCCTCGCCGAGGCCGTGACCGCGGGCGCCAGACGGGTGCTCGTGACCGTGGGCGGCGTCGCGACGACGGACGGAGGTCGCGGGGCGCTCGACGCCGTCGCGGACCTGCTCGGCGGGATCCCGGCGGGGGTCGACCTCCAGGTCGCCTGCGACGTGTCGACCCGGTTCGTCGACGCGGCCGCCGTGTTCGGTCCGCAGAAGGGCGCGACCCCCGACGACGTCGTGGCCCTCACCCGGCGCCTGGAGGTCCTGCGCGTCGAGTACCTGCGCACCACCGGGCACGACGTCGGCGGGATCGACGGCAGCGGAGCCGCCGGCGGCCTCGCGGGTGGCCTCGCCGCCCTCGGCGCGCGGCTGCTGCCGGGGGTCGACATGGTCGCCGACGCGCTCGGGCTCGACGCCGCGCTGGGGCGGGCCGACCTGGCGCTGACCGGCGAGGGCCGGCTCGACGAGCAGTCCTTCGAGGGCAAGGTCGTGGGCGGCGTCGACGCGCGCGCGCGCCGGGCCGGCGTCCCGTGCCTCGCCGTCGTCGGCGTGGCGGACCCCATCGCCCCGCGACTGCCGGTCGCCACCCTCGTCGACACGTGCGGCGTGGACCGCGCGCTGCACGACACGGTCGCCGCGATCACGGAGGCGACCGAGCGGCTGCTGGCGGACGTGGTCCGGGGCGGCGTCGTCTGACTCACGCGGAGGAGCTCCGAGGGTCCGCCGTCCCGCGGCCGTGGACCGGCTCGGGGCCCCGGGAGCATGCTCGTCGTAGCGCCCCGGACGAGGCGCGCACGAGCTCCGGGACTTCCCAGCAGCCCCGGCGTCCCGGAAGGACGCGACATGACGATCTACCTCACGACGTTCACGTACACCCCCACGACCTGGGCCCGGATGATCGAGCACCCCGAGGACCGCCGTGAGGCCGCCCGGGCGTACGTCGAGTCGGTCGGCGGCACGCTGCACGGGTTCTGGTACGCCTTCGGCGAGTCCGACGGCTACACGCTGTGGGAGGCGCCGGACGACGTCTCGATGGCCGCGGTCGCCCTCGCCATCGGCGCCGGCGGCGCCCTCGGGACGCTGCGGACGACGGTGCTGCTCACCGTGGAGGACACGATGGAGGCGCTCCGCAAGGCGAAGGACATCCGCTACCGGGCGCCGGGGCAGGGAGCACCGGCCGCCACCGGCGGGTAGCGCCTGCTGCCCGTGCAGCTGGACGCCGTTCTCCGGAGCGCTCCTTGACAGGAAAACTTGTCAAGGCGAGGCTGTGCCCGTGCCGGACGTCGCCGTGATCGAGGACCCCCGGGTGGCCGCGGTCGCGCTCGACCCGCGGCGCTCGCGGCTGCTCGCCGCCCTGGCCGAGGAGCCGGCGTCGGCGGCCGGCCTCGCCCTTCGGGTCGGTGTGCCCCGCCAGCAGCTCGGGCATCACCTGCGCGCCCTCGAGGAGCAGGGCCTGGTGGTCGAGGTGGGTCGGCGGACGCACGGCGGACTCACCGAGCGCGTCCTGGCGGCGAGCGCCGCGGGGTACGCGGTCTCCCCGGCGGCGCTCGGCGCCGCCGCGATCGACCCCGCGCGCGTCCCGGACCGCCTCTCGGCGGCCTACGTCGTCGCGCTCGCCTCGCGCGCGGTCCGGGAGGTCGGCGGCCTGCTCCGCGGGGCGGCCCGGGCCGGCCAGCGGCTGCCGGCACTCGCCGTCGACGCGGACGTGCGGTTCGCCTCGGCGGCCGACCGGGCCGCGTTCGCCGCGGACCTCGCGGGCGCCGTCCGGACCCTGGCCGCCCGCTACCACGACGAGACCGCACCCGACGGCCGGACCTACCGCGTCGTCGTCCTGGCCCACCCCCGCCCCCCGGAGGAACCTGATGCCTGACCACCGCGAGCCCGCCCGCGGCGGGTCCGGCGAGCACGAGCACGACTACGAGCACGACCACGAGCACGAGCACGAGCCCGAGCACGAGCACGAGCCGGGCCGGGACGGGCCCGCCGACGCCCGTCGCGTCATCGACCTGTCCGTCGAGGTGCCGGGCACGCCGGACGAGGTCTGGCAGGCGATCGCGACCGGGCCCGGCATCACGTCGTGGTTCGTCCCGCACGAGGTCGACGAGCACGCGGGCGGCCGGGTGCGGATGGACTTCGGGGGCGGCCTGGTCGACGCCGCCGCCGTGGCCGCGTGGGAGCCGCCGCGGCGGCTGCTCATGCAGGGGGACGGCGAGCGCGCGCTGGCCTACGAGTGGCTGGTCGAGGCGCGGGACGGCGGCACATGCGTCGTCCGGCTCGTCAACTCCGGCTTCGGTCCGGGCGAGGACTGGGACGGGGAGTTCCACGGCCTGAGCGAGGGCTGGCGCCTGTTCCTGGAGAACCTGCGCCTGCACCTGACCCACTTCCGGGGCCAGCGGGCGCGCGCGATCATCCCGTCCGCCATGCTGCCCGGCACCGTCGACGACGCCTTCGGGCGGGCGTGTGCCGCGCTGGGGGTGTCGCCGGACCTGCGTCCCGGCGACCGGTTCGAGGCGCTGGCCGCCGGCGCCCCCCGTGTGGGCGGACAGGTCGCGGCCGTCACGACCACCGCCGGTGTGCGCGGGGTGTTCCTCGTCCTCGACGACCCGGCACCGGGGACCGGCTTCCTCGCTGCCGAGGGGTCGGGCGACGGGGCGGCGGTGAGCCTGTGGCTGTACCTCTACGGCGACGACGCCCGCGACCTGACCGACGACTGGAGCCCGTTCCTCGCCACGCTCGGCGAGGAGTCCGCGCCGACGGGCTGACCCGGCCGTCAGGCCTGGCGTCGACCCCCGTCAGCGGCGGTCCGCGGCCGGGACCGCGAGGTCGTCGCTCGGCTCGAACCCCAGGCGCCAGGCCCGGAACCACACCGTGGCGCCGTCGGGCGGCGCGACCGGGCCGGTGACCAGTGCCCACCGGCGCCCGTCGCGACCGGCGCGCCGGTCGCCTCGCTCAGCGGGTCGGCCGGACGGGCCGGTCCCGGCGGGTCGGACGTCCACCCGATCGAGGCGCCGGCCGTCGGGCAGGCCGCGGTCAGGACGTCGTCGTCCCGCGTGACGACCGGGTCCGCCCTTGGTCCGCATGTGCATCGTGCCGATGGCCGTGGGGAAGCACCCGGTCATGAGGGCCGAGCGGGACGGCGCGCACACCGGGGCGCTCGCGAAGGCGTGGTCGTAGCGCGCCCCCGGGGCCGCGAGCCGGTCGAGGTTCGGCGTCACCGCGTGCTCGGCCCCCGGCCACACCCCGGCATGGGTGCCGAGGTGCGGGTTGATGTCGTGGGTGCTGATCCAGGACGTTCGGCCGCGTCATCGTGGGCTGCCCGGCGAGGCGGGTCCCCGGCCCTCGGTCAGGGCCTCGAGCCGCCGCTCGGTGGCCTCGAGCCACGCGATGAGCGTCCGCGTCATGTAGTGCCCCCGCTCGAGCTGCATCCCGTACCACTCGTGCTGCCACCACACCTCGTCGGCGTCGGCCCCCGGTCCGATGGTCGTCTCGTCGACGGGGGTGCGCGACCCCTCCTGCCGGCGCCGGACGTCGAGCTCGGTCCGCACCAGGGCGAGCGCGGTGTGCGGGTCCGCGCGGCCCGCGAACCGCAGCCGGATCTGGAAGTCCGGGTCGAGCGGGCGGCGGGCCGGGACGTAGGGGGAGTCCACCCAGTCCCGGAACCGCGACCGCCCGGCGTCGGTCATCCGGTAGAGCTTCGCGTCGGGACCGGAGTCGCGCGGGTCGGTGCGCGTGGTGGCCCACCCGACCTCGACCAGGCGGGCGAGCTGGCGGTAGATCTGGGACGTCTGCGCCCGGTGCCCGAGGAAGACCCCGTGGTGGTCGATCCACTTGCGCACGTCGTAGCCGGTGCGCTCACCCGTCGAGAGCAGCCCGAGCAGGATGACGTCGAGCGTCCGGAGGCGGTCGGGTTCGGGCGCCGGGGCGGCGGACCCGTCGGAGCCGGCGGTGGGTGCGTCGGTCATCGTCCTCGGCCTCTCCTCGAGTGCAGGTCCGGCGCCAGCGTATCCCACGAGTGGAACATCGCAGCCGCACCAAGTCAGCGCGACTCGACCGAGCACTATTCACTTCTGCATCTAGTGAACCCCTTGTGCGCCCGGCCCCGCCCGGGCTACGTTCGCCCGATGGACACCCCCGCCCGCCGGCCGAACATCGTCATGATCCTCACCGACGACCACGCGGCCCACTCCATCAGCGCCTACGGGTCGGTCGTGAACCAGACCCCTCGTATCGACGAGATCGCCCGGCACGGATGGCGCTTCGACAGCTGCTTCGTCACCAACTCCCTGTGCTCGCCGTCGCGCGCCTCGATCCTCACCGGCACCTACAGCCACGTGAACGGCGTCGCGACGCTGTGGACCCCGATCGACGCGAGCCAGCCGACGTTCGTCTCCCAGCTGCGCGCCTCGGGCTACCGGACGGCGATGGTCGGCAAGTGGCACATGGGGGACGGCGAGGGCCACGACCCGCAGAACTTCGACTACTGGGACGTCGTCATCAACCAGGGCGAGTACTGGAACCCCCGCTTCCTCAGCGAGGACGGCGTCCGCGTCGTCGAGGGCTACGCCACCGACATCATCACCGACCTGGCGACGGCCTGGGTCGACGGGCTCGAGGGGGACGACCCCTGGTGCGTGCTGATCTACCACAAGGCCCCGCACCGGTCGTGGGAGCCCAAGCCCGAGCACAAGGCGATGTACGACGAACCCGGTCCCGGTCCCCGCGACCTTCTGGGACGACTACGCGACGCGATCGACCTCCGCCCGCCGGGTCGCCATGCGCGTGGCCGAGAACCTCAGCACCCTCGACCTCAAGGAGGACCCGCCGGAAGGCCTGTCGTACGACGACGCTGCGCGGTGTGGAAGTACCAGCGCTTCATGCAGGACTACCTCGCCTGCGTCGAGTCGGTGGACGACAACGTGGGACGGGTCACCGACTGGCTCCGCGAGCGCGGCGACTTCGACGACACACTGCTCATGTACGCCTCCGACCAGGGCTTCTTCCTCGGCGACCACGGCTGGTTCGACAAGCGGCTGATGTACGAGGAGTCGCTGCGCATGCCGTTCCTGCTGAGCTACCCGCGCCGCCTCGCCGCCGGCCAGGTGTTCGCCGACATCGTCACGAACGTCGACTTCGCGCAGACGATCCTCGACGCGGCCGGCGTCGAGCACCACCCGCGCATGCAGGGCCGCAGCTTCTGGCCCGACCTCCTCGGTACGCCGCAGACCGACCGCCGGCGGAGGGCATGTACTACCGGTACTGGGAGCACGACGACGCCTTCCACAAGGCTCCCGCGCACTACGGGTACCGCACCGAGACCGCACAAGATCATCTACTTCTACAACGACGGCATGGGCCTCCCCGGCAGCGGCTACTACAGCTACCCGGTCGAGTGGGAGCTGTACGACCTCGAGGCGGACCCGGCGGAGCTCGACAACGTCTACGACGACCCGGCCTACGCCGGGGTCCGGGACGAGCTCAAGGCGGCGATGTGGCGCGAGCAGGCGCGCCTCGGCGACGCCCCGCACCCGTCCCAGCCCCGCCCCGCCGGCGCGGAGGACGTGGAGCCGGCCGCGGCCGCCGACCTGCCGTCCGGGCCGTGGGCCCCCGTCGGGATCCACACGGTCGCGAAGGGCTGACCGTGGGCGACCCGCACCCCGGGTGCTGCGCACCGTCGCGGGCGACGTCGCCGACGACGGCCTCGCCCGCGGGGGCGTCGCGGCCGGCGGCCGTCGACCTCGGCCGCGGGCTGCCGCTCGCGACGCCCGGCCGGCACCGGGTCGAGCAGGTCCGTCTGCCGGCCGGCGACTTCCTCATGGGCGACGGGTCCGGGGACGAGAACCGGGGCGACGGCGAGACCCCGGTCCACCCGGTGCGGGTCGCCGCGTTCACGATCGACGCGACCACGGTCACCGTCGACGACTTCGCCCGGTTCGTCGACGACACCGGCTACCGGACCGTGGCGGAGGTCGACGGCTTCTCGGCGGTGTTCCACCTCGCGCTCGCGGCGGCCGGCCCCGACGTCATCGGCCGGGTCGCCGGCGTCCCGTGGTGGATCGGCGTGCGGGGCGCCGACTGGCGCCACCCGGGCGGGCCACGGTCGGACGTGACCGGTCGCGAGGACCACCCGGTCGTGCACGTCTCGTGGGACGACGCCCAGGCCTACTGCGGGTGGGCCGGCCGGCGGCTGCCCACCGAGGCCCAGTGGGAGCGAGCCGCGCGCGGCGGCCTCGCGGGTGCTCGCTATCCCTGGGGGGACGACCTGCTCGACGGCGACCCCGGCGACCCCGCCGCCTGGCGCACCAACATCTGGCAGGGGCGCTTCCCCTTCGAGAACGACGAGGTCGACGGGTTCGGGACGACCGCGCCGGTCCGGACGTTCGCGCCGCACGGCGGGCTGTGGCAGGCCGTGGGCAACGTGTGGGAGTGGTGCTCCGACTGGTGGGACCCGACGTACTACCGGCGGTCGCCGCGGGTCGATCCGCGGGGTCCGGACGCCGGCGAGGCGCGCGTCCTGCGGGGCGGCTCGTACCTGTGCCACGACTCGTACTGCAACCGCTACCGGGTCGCCGCCCGGTCGTCGAACACCCCCGACTCCTCGACGGGCAACATCGGCTTCCGCACGGTGTCCGCGCCGCCGGAGCCCTCGCCGGTCGCGACGCGCGGGTAGGCGTCAGGCTGGGCGAGCGTCCCCACCGGCTGGGGTGCGGCCACCGACCCCACCTCGAGCGGGTCACGGAGGTCGCGCAGGTGGGCACACATGGCCGCGGCGTCCATCGGTCGGCGATCGAGGAGTAGCCGGCTCCGGTGCGCCCCTCCGGCCCGTCGATGGGAGAGTGGACGCCTCACGGCAGGCGAACAAGGGGTTGGACGATGGCAGGCGGTCTGGCAGCTCTGCTCGACGACATCGCGGCGCTCGCCAAGCTCGCGGCGGCGTCGGTCGACGACGTCGGCGCGGCGGCTGGACGGGCGAGCGCGAAGGCCGCCGGCGTCGTCATCGACGACACGGCCGTGACGCCGCGCTACGTGCACGGCTTCACCGCCGACCGCGAGCTGCCGATCGATCCGGAGGATCGCCGTCGGCTCGCTGCGCAACAAGCTGCTGTTCATCCTCCCGGCGGCCCTGCTGCTCAGCCAGTTCCTGCCGTGGCTGCTCACGCCGATCCTCATGGTCGGTGGCACCTACCTGGCCTTCGAGGGCGCGGAGAAGGTCTACGAGGTCGTCACCGGGCACGTCGAAGCAGGGGGAGGACGAGACCGCCGCCCCGTCGGCGCGCAGGGCGAGGACGCGAGAAGGCGCATGGTGCGCCGGCGCCATCCGCACCGACTTCATCCTGTCGGCCGAGATCATGGTCATCGCCCTCAACGAGGTGGCCGACGAGCCGTTCGTGTCCCGCGCGGTCATCCTGCTCGTGGTCGCCATCGGCATCACCGTGCTCGTCTACGGCGTCGTCGCGCTCATCGTGAAGATGGACGACATCGGCCTGCGCCTGGCGCAGACCCGCAACGGCGGCGTGGCCGACGGCTCCGGCCGGTTCCTCGTCCAGGGCGATGCCCAAGGTGCTGCCGTGCTGTCGACCGTCGGCATCGTCGCCATGCTCTGGGTCGGCGGGCACATCCTGCTCGTCGGCGTCGACGAGCTCGGCTGGCACGCGCCGTACGACCTGGTCCACCACGCCGAGGAGGCCGTGCACGCGGTGGCGGCGTCGGCGGGGTGCTCGCCTGGCTGGCCAACACCCTCGCCTCGGCGCTCGTCGGGCTCGCTCGTGGGCGCCGTCGTCGTCGGCGTGATGCACCTGCTCCCGCGGCGCAAGGGCGCGAAGGCCGCTGCCCACTGACCGACCGGCCCGTCACCCCACCACCCACCACCGTGACCGCGCGGCCGCAGGTCGGCGCGGGGAGGAGAGCACGCGCATGAAGGTCCTGTTCATCGGCGGCAGCGGCATCATCAGCTCGGCCTGCACGCGCGCTCGCCGTCGAGCGCGGGCTCGACGCTCACCGTGCTCAACCGCGGCACCGGCCGGCCGGCCGGTCCCGGACGGGGTCGAGCAGGTCGTCGCCGACGTCCGCGACCCGGACTCGGTGCGCGAGGCGCTCGGCGACCGCGAGTTCGACGTCGTCGTCGACTGGGTCGCGTTCACGCCCGACCACGTCCGGACCGACATCGAGCTGTTCGAGGGCCGGACCGGGCAGTACGTGTTCATCAGCTCGGCGTCGGCCTACCAGACGCCCGGCGGCGCGGCTGCCGATCACCGAGTCGACGCCGCTGCGCAACCCGTTCTGGCAGTACAGCCGGGACAAGATCGCCTGCGAGGACCTGCTGATCGCGGCCTACCGCGACCGCGGGTTCCCGGTGACGATCGTCCGGCCGTCGCACACCTACGACCGCACCCTGGTGCCCGTTCGACGCCGGCTGGACGTTCGTCGAGCGGATGCGCCGCGGCAAGGAGGTCGTCGTGCACGGCGACGGCACCTCGCTGTGGACGCTGACCCACCACGCCGACTTCGCGCGCGGGTTCGTCCCGCTGCTCGGCGACCCGCGCGCGATCGGCGAGGCGTTCCACATCACCTCCGACGAGGCGCTGACCTGGGACGCGATCGCGCACGCGCTCGCCGCGGGCCGCCGGCACCGAGGCGCGGATCGTGCACGTCCCGTCGGACGCCATCGCGGCGGTCGACGCCGAGTGGGGCGCCGGGCTGCTCGGCGACAAGGCGCACTCGTCGGTCTTCGACAACAGCAAGGTCAAGGGCGTCGTCCCGGACTTCGTCGCGACCGATCCCGTTCGAGCAGGGCGCCCGCGAGATCGTCGCCTGGCACGACGAGGACCCGGCCCGCCGGGTCGTCGACCCGCACCACGACCGGCTGATGGACGAGCTCGTCGAGCGCTTCCGGGTCGGCGGCCGCTGACCGGTCCGCGCTGTCCGCCGGTCCGCGGGTGCGCCGCCGTCCGGTGGGCCGTCAGATCCGCCCGCGGACCGGCGTGCGCTCGGTGGGGTCGGCGTCGTCGGGCATGGCCATCTCGGCGCGCACGCCGAGCAGGCGCACCTCGCGGTCCTCGAGCGCCCCGGCGAGGGCCACCGCGGCCGCGACGACGTCGTCGGCCTCGCGCGTGGGTGCCGGCAGCTTGCGGCTGGTGACCTTGGTGATGAACGGCGCGTAGCGCACCTTGAGCGCGATGCGGATCACCGGACGGCCGTCCGCGGCGGCGTCCCGGCGACGGCGCGGGCCAGGTCGGCGACGGCGGCGCGGACCTGCTCGCGGGTCGTCAGGTTGTGCTGGAACGTCGTCTCGTGGCTGTGGCCGCGCGCGACCCAGGGGCTGTCGTCGACCTCGGACGGCCCGCGGCCCCGGCCCAGGTCGCCGTACCAGACGCCCATCCGCGGCCCGAACTCGGCGACGAGCGTCTCGGTCGGGGCGTCGGCGAGCTCGCGCACCGTGCGGAGGCCGAGCGCGGCGAGCCGGCGCGAGACCTTGGTGCCCACGCCCCACAGGTCGATCGTCGGGCGCTCGCCCATGACCTGCGAACCAGTTGTCGGCGGTGAGCCGGAAGACCCCGGCCGGCTTGCCGAACCCGGTGGCGATCTTCGCCCGGACCTTGTTGTCGCCGATGCCCACCGAGCAGTGCAGCCGGGTCGCGGACAGCACCTCGGCCTGCGCGCGCCGCGCGAGGGCCTCCGGGTCGTCGGTGGTCGCGCCGAGGAAGGCCTCGTCCCAGCCGAGCACCTCGACGACGGCGCCCAGCGTGCGCAGCGTGGCCATCACCTCCTCCGACGCCGCCTCGTAGGCCGGGGCGTCCACCGGCAGCAGCACCGCGTCCGGCACCTTGCGGGCCGCGGTGCGCAGCGGCATGCCGGAGTGCACGCCGAACGCCCGGGCCTCGTACGACGCGGTCGAGACGACGGCGCGCTCGGTCGGGTCACCGCGGCCGCCGACGATGACCGGCCGGCCGGCCAGCTCCGGACGGCGCAGCAGCTCGACGGCCGCGACGAACTGGTCGAGGTCGACGTGGAGGACCCAGGCGGTGCTCGCGGCCATGGCACGAGTCTCCCCGCCGGGAGCGGCCCCGTGGGACGATCCGGTGGGACGATCGGCAGCAGGTCCTACGACTCGGACGGAGACGCCGTGGTCCACCGCAGGGTCCCTCGCAGCGCCCACCGCACGGAGCTCCGTGCGGTCCGCGGCACGCCGGGCCGCGGCGCCCGCCGCCCCGGGGCGGCCCGCCACCGCGCGACCCGGTCCACCGGGGTCGTCGTCGCCGGGCTCGTCGCGATCGCCACCGGTATCGGCCTGCTCCTCGCCCCCGTCGCCCCGATCGCCGCCCGGGCCGGGTCGGTGCTGGGGGAGGCACCCGAGGCCGGCTCCGCGGCGGCCGGTGCCGGCGCGGGTGCAGGTGCGCGTGCGGGCGGGCCGGCGACGGGTGGAGGCGAGGGCACCGGGGCGACCGGCGCCCCGGTGCGCGTGGCCCCGGGGACGCCCGGGGACTGGGCCGGGCCGACCGTGCCGACCCCGGTGCTCAGCGGGTTCGTCCCCGAGCGGCTCCGGGTCGAGGCGCTCGGGGTCGACTCGGCGCTGCTCACGACGCTGGTCGGGGCCGACGGGGCGCTCGTCCCGCCGCAGGACCCGGAGGACCTGGGGTGGTGGCGCGGGGTGCGGCCCGGGACGGGCACCGGGTCGGTCGTGATCGCGGGGCACGTCGACTCGTCGCAGTTCGGGCGGGGGCCGCTCGCGCGGCTCGTGGACCTGGCCCCCGGGGACCGCGCGATCCTCACCGGCGCGGACGGCGCCCGGGCGGAGTACGTGGTCCGGGGGATCGAGACGTTCGCGAAGCGGGCGCTCCCCGCGGCGGACCTGTTCACCGCCGGTGGGGAGGAGCGGCTGGTCCTGGTGACCTGCGGCGGACGGTTCGACCGGCGGCACGGGAGCTGGGACAGCAACATCGTCGCGGTCCTCGACCGGGTCCCGGCGGCCTGACGTGCGGGAGGGCGGGCCGTCGGCCCGCCCTCCCGGTCGTGCGGTGCTCGTCGTGCTCGGCCTCGCTCGGTCCGGCCGACGACCTCTCGTCAGCGGACCGCGTTGCGCCGTCGGACGATGCCGAACGCCACGGCACCCGCGCCCGCGACGAGCAGTGCGGCGCCGATCGCCAGCTGGGTGTCCGCCGTGCTCGAGCCGTCACCGGCGGCGACCGAGCTCGGAGCGGCGTCCCGCAGCTGCGCCCGTGCGAACCCGCCGGGGAAGCTCGGGGAGTGGGCGTTGACGTAGTAGTCGCCCGGGGACGCGGCGATCGCGGCGGCGACCGCGGGGTCGGCGGTGGTGGTCGCCTCGGTACCCGCCTGGACGGCGGCGGTGTCGAGCGGGACCACGACCGGTCCGGCCGATCCGGGCGGCGCCTGGTGGATGTGTGCCGCCGCGACCGGTTCGGTGTTGCCGGCGACCGTGACGGTGTAGGTGATGGCACCCGTGACGGTGTCGATCATGACCTCCGCGCGGATGGTGGCGCCGTCCTGACCGGGATCGGGTGCTTCCTCGGCCCCGCTGCCCGACCCCGTGAGGGCGACCTCTTCGGCGTAGGCGGGACCAGCACTGACCAGGAGAAGTACAGCAGCGGTTGCCAGGGCGCCGCCGAGTCGAGATGTACGCATGAGTCCTCCTGAACTCCTGCCAGCACCGTTGCTGACAGGTCCAGGTGTGGCACAACCGGAGCGGTGCGCGCAAGGGTCTGGTCGCGATCGTGACCCCGCTGACCTGCGGCAGCACGCGGTGGATCACGCGGCGGATCGCACTGCGGCACCGCCCGGTGGGCGGGGCGGCCGGCCGGAGTGCCCGGCCCACCGCCCCACCGACCTTCGATCCGCGGTCTCACCCCACCGTGAACCGCAGCTGCAGCGTCGCCGGGGCCGGACGGAGGGTGGCGTTCGAGAGCACGCCGGGTCCGCACGCCGCGGAGCCGAGCCCGTGCCCGGCGGCGTCCAGGTGGAGCCACAGGGCGCCGTCGGGCACG
>CAWCGP010000008.1:0-1043823 GCA_963795145.1 uncultured Actinomycetota bacterium
TTTTTCGGTGCCGAAGTCGGTGACCGTGTGCCCGTCCCCGGTGAGGAGGGCGGCGATCTCGACCTTGAGCGCGCGGCCGGCGTGGTCGCTCGCCATCGCGATGCGCATCCCAGGACTCCTTCGTCGCGGCCACCCGGCGCTCGGGCCGAGCACCGGCGCGGGACGCTACCCACGATAGGCGCGCCCGGTGCGAGGCGGCTCCGGGACGGGCGGCCGGGCGGGGTGGGCGGAGCGGCGGTGGAGGCGCAGGTCGGCGCCACGGACCGCGGCCCGGGGGCTGGACCGCGACCGCGCCGGAGGAGCACCCTGGCGACGTTGATCTGGAAGCTCTCGACGAGGAGTGCACCATGGCCGAAGGCGTGCGGGACGAGACGGGCGAGCGCTCGGGGGCCGGCGGACCGGCCGACGGACGGGAGTCGCCGTCGTCGGGCGGGGACCTCGAGTTCGACGAGGCCTGGGGCGAGCCGCACGGGGTCGACGAGACCGGCGGGGACCGGTCCGCGACGGCCGAGGCGCCCCGGTTCGAGGACCCCAGCGACCGCTGAGCCGGGGCGGCGTCCGGCGGCGGCGCCGTAGACTCGGCCCATGAGTGAGCCGTCCGCCTCGACCACCGGCCCTGACGACCCGTTCGGCGAGCCGGACACACTCGGGACCACCGGCACCTCCACGGGCGTCCTGGAGCGCACCGAGGAGCAGGCCGAGGTCGAGCCCGGCGACCGTGAGCGGTTCGCGCACTACGTGCGCAAGAACAAGATCATGGAGTCGGCGCTGTCCGGGAAGCCGGTCATCGCGCTGTGCGGCAAGGTCTGGGTGCCCGGCCGGGACCCGAAGAAGTTCCCGGTGTGCCCCATCTGCAAGGAGATCTACGACGGCCTGCGCGGTCCGCAGGACGGCGAGGGCGGCGACACCCCGTCCGGCGGCAAGTGAGCACGCCGCACCGCCTGTCCCCCACTCACGCCTCCGCCGCAGCGGCCTCCCAGCTCTCGCCCGCCTTCCCCGGGCGCGCGCCGTGGGGGACCGCCGGGAAGCTGCGCGCGTGGCAGGCGGAGGCGCTCGAGACCTACCGGAGCGCCGCACCCCGCGACTTCCTCGCGGTGGCGACCCCTGGTGCCGGGAAGACGACCTTCGCGCTGCGCATCGCGACCGACCTGCTCGCCGCGGGCACCGTGCGCCGGGTCACCGTCGTCGCGCCGACCGAGCACCTCAAGCGGCAGTGGGCGGACGCCGCCGCGCGGGTGGGGATCCGGATCGACCCCTCGTTCACCAACGCCCAGGGCCGGCACGGTGCCCACTACGACGGGGTGGCACTGACGTACGCCCAGGTGGCGATGAAGCCGGCGCTCCACGCCGCCCGCACGTCCGCCGCGCCCACGCTCGTGATCCTCGACGAGGTGCACCACGGCGGCGACGCGCTCTCGTGGGGCGACGGCATCCGGGAGGCGTTCGAGGGCGCGACCCGCCGCCTCGCGCTCACCGGGACGCCGTTCCGCTCGGACACGGCGGCGATCCCGTTCGTCCGGTACGAGCGCGGTGCGGACGGCATCCGCCGCAGCGCGGCCGACTACGTCTACGGGTACGGCGAGGCGCTGCGCGACCACGTCGTGCGGCCCGTGCTGTTCCTCACCTACTCCGGCCAGATGCGCTGGCGCACCAAGGCCGGCGACGAGATCAGCGCCCGGCTCGGCGAGCCGCTGACGAAGGACATGACCGCCCAGGCGTGGCGCACCGCCCTGGACCCGAACGGCGAGTGGATCCCGTCGGTGCTGGCGGGAGCGGACCGGCGGCTGACCGAGGTCCGCCGGACCGTCCCGGACGCCGGCGCGATGATCATCGCCACCGACCAGACCGACGCCCGGGCGTATGCCGGTCATCTGGCCCGCCTCACCGGCGAGTCGCCGACGGTCGTGCTGTCCGACGAGGACGGCGCCTCGGACCGGATCGACGCGTTCTCCGCCGGGACGGGCCGGTGGCTCGTCGCGGTCCGCATGGTGTCCGAGGGTGTCGATGTCCCGCGGCTCGCCGTCGGCGTCTACGCGACGTCGACCGCGACCCCGCTGTTCTTCGCCCAGGCGGTCGGCCGGTTCGTGCGGGCGCGGCGCCGGGGCGAGACCGCGTCGGTGTTCCTGCCGAGCGTGCCGCAGCTGCTCGAGCTCGCCGGGACACTGGAGGCGGAGCGCGACCACGCCCTCGACCGTCCCCTGACGGCGGAGGAGCAGGGCGAGGGCTTCTCGCCCGAGGACGCGCTGCTCGCCGCGGCCAACCGGGCGGACTCCGGTCCGGACGCCGTCGGCGCCGACGGGGTGCAGGGATCGTTCGAGGCACTCGAGGCGCAGGCGTCCTTCGACCGCGTCCTGTTCGACGGCGGCGAGTTCGGCACCGGGGCGGACGTCGGGTCGGAGGAGGAGCTCGACTTCCTCGGCCTGCCCGGCCTGCTCGACGCCGACCAGGTCACCACCCTGCTGCGCCAGCGGCAGGCCGACCAGCTCAGCGGCCGGCGCGGGGCACGCACGACGGGGCCCGCCGAGCCCGAGATGGACCACCGCCGGCTCGCGGAGCTGCGCAAGGAGCTCTCGTCGCTGGTGTCGGCGTGGGCGCGGCGCAGCGGCCAACCGCACGGGTCGGTGCACGCCGAGCTCCGCCGGCGCAGCGGCGGCCCCGAGGTCGCCCTCGCGTCCGTCGACCAGCTCGAGCAGCGCGTCGCCCTCGTCCGCGGGTGGTTCGTCGGCAAGCGGTGAGGGGCCGGCGCTGACGTCGGCCGGCCGGGACGAACGGATGTCGTCCCGGGTTACGCCGAACGTGTGACTGCTGTGACGGAAGTGATATCGCGCCGACCGGCGCGGACGATGCCATGCTCGAGGTGCATGACCGTTCGCGGGTACCCCCGACGGGCGGATCCGGACCGAAAGGCGCGAACCATGCCTACCTGGCTGCTCATCCTCATCGTCGGCGTCGTGCTGCTCATCATCGGGGTGGCGGTCGAGGCGGCGAAGATCCTCATCTGGATCGGCATCGCCGTCCTCGTCATCAGCCTCATCATGGGGTTCATGCGTCGCGGCGGCGCACGGGTCTGACCACCCGACCCGGCGCCGGCTCACCCGTCGAGGGTGACCGTCGTCGTCGGGACCGCGGCCTCGTCCGCCGACAGGCGCCGGGCCCCGCGCGGCAGCTCCGCGCGGGAGGCCCGGTGCCGGTCCTGAGCCGTGTGCACACCGTGCGCACCGCACCAGCGGGTGTCGACCGCCCCGCCGACCACGAGCGGCACGTGCAGCGGCCGCAGCGCCTGCTCGTCGGGTGACCACGTCGCCACCGCCGTGTCCGGCCCGGTGATGAGCACCTCCGCCTCGGCGCGGCCCTCCTCGTCCAGCCGGCGGGCCGCCGCCTTGCGGCCACCCACGCTCGTCTTGGACGCCGACGCCTTCTCCACCGGCTGCAGGACGCCGTCGTCCCCGGCGCGTGCCACGAGCTTGTAGACCATCCCGCAGGTCGGCGCGCCGGACCCGGTCACGACCGCCGTGCCGACCCCGTACGCGTCGACCGGTGCGGCAGCGAGCGCGGCGATCGCGTACTCGTCGAGGTCCGAGCTCACCACGATCCGCGTCGACGTCGCGCCCAGCCCGTCGAGCTGCTTGCGGACCTCCTGGACGAGGGAGAGCAGGTCCCCGGAGTCGAGCCGGACCGCCCCCAGCCCGGGCCCAGCCGCCGCGACCGCGGCCTCGACCCCGGCCCGGACGTCGAAGGTGTCGACGAGCAGGGTCGTGCCCTTGCCCAGGGAGGCGACCTGGCTCGCGAAGGCGGCGGCCTCGTCGTCGTGCAGCAGGGTGAAGGCGTGCGCGGCCGTCCCGATGGTCGGCAGCCCCCAGCGGCGGCCGGCCTCGAGGTTGGACGTCCCCGCGAACCCGCCGACGACGGCGGCCCGCGCGGCGGCCACGGCGGCGTGCTCGTGCGCCCGGCGCGAGCCCATCTCGAGCACGGGACGGTCGACGGCGGCGCTCGTCATGCGGGACGCCGCGGACGCCACCGCGGAGTCGAAGTTGAGCACCGACAGCACGAGCGTCTCGAGCAGGACGCACTCGGCGAACGTCCCCTCGATGACCATGACCGGCGACCGGGGGAAGAAGATCTCGCCCTCCGCGTACCCGACGATGTTGCCCGTGAACCGGTAGCCCGCGAGGTACTCCAGCGTGGCGTCGTCGACGATGCGCTCCGCGGCCAGCCAGGACAGCTCGGGCTCGCCGAAGCGGAAGTCGGCGAGGGACTCGAGCACCCGGCCGGTGCCGGCGAGCACGCCGTAGCGGCGACCGTCCGGCAGGCGCCGGGTGAAGACCTCGAAGACCGAGTGGCGGTGGGCGGTGCCGTCCGCGAGCGCCGCCTGCAGCATCGTCAGCTCGTAGCGGTCGGTGAGGAGGGCCGTGCTCGCCGCGGGGGCGAAGGGGGAGCGGGGCCGGTCACCGGCCCGCTCACCGGCTCGCCCGCCGGCCCGCTCCCCAGCAGGGCCGGGAGAGGTGGGGGACGCGGGGGACGGCACGGCGCCGTCGCCGCCCCGTCGCGACGGCTCCGGTGCACTCATGGTGCACACCGTAGGGGGGACGGGCAGGACCGTCGACGCGGAGCCACCGCCGGTCGCGGGCAGCCAGGGGCGCGGGGGGCGGGAGGCCGAGCCCTACAGTGGGACGGTGCCCACCCGGACCCTCCCCGAGCAGGACGAGCGGGTCGAGGAGGCGACCGGTGTCGGCGACGCCTGGGTGACCATCGTCTGGAACGACCCGGTCAACCTCATGACCTACGTCAGCTACGTGTTCCGGTCCTACTTCGGCTACGCCGCGGCGCGAGGCCGACCGGCTCATGCGCCAGGTGCACGAGCAGGGACGCGCCGTCGTCTCGACCGGCAACCGCGAGCAGATGGAGGTCGACGTGCAGGCCATGCACGGCTTCGGCCTGTGGGCGACGCTGCAGCAGGGCGGCCGCTGATGCGGGGCTTCCGGACCGTGGACCGCTGGTACGTCGCCGGGCTCGGGCCGACCGAGCGCGAGGTGTTCGCGACCGTCGTCGCGGACGTCGCGGAGCTGCTCGGCGCCGCGCGGTTCGGTGCCGACGAGGCCACCGAGCCGGACACGTCCGGACCGCTCGGTGCGTTGCGGATGAGCACCGGGACCGTGGACGCGCCGCAGGACCCGGCCGTGCGCCGGCTGCTGCCCGACGCGTCCCGGGACGACGACGCGGTCGCCGCCGAGTTCCGCCGGCTGACCGAGGGGGACCTGCGCGCGGAGAAGGTCGGTCGGCTGCGGGACGTCTGGGCCGCGCTGGTCGCGCCCGCCGGGCCCCGCGAGCCCGGCGCGCCCGGGGCACGGCGTCGGTCACGTCCACGCACCGCGGTGGACGACGACGACGACCTCGTCCTGTCCCGCGAGGACGCGCCCGCCTTCGCCGCGGCGCTGACCGACGTCCGGCTCGTGCTCGCGGAGCGGCTCGGGATCGAGACCGAGGAGGACGCCGACCGGCTGTACGCGACCCTCGAGGCGCAGGCCGCCGCGGAGGAGGAGGCCGAGGCCCGGGCCGGTGCGGGCCGTCGCCGCCCCGCCGACGACGACCGGCCGGCCCGCGAGGTCCTCGAGCAGGAGGTCCGCGCGTACCTCGGGTCGGTGTACGCCGCGCTGAGCTGGCTGCAGGAGTCGCTCATGGCGGTCCTGCTCGACGACCTCGGCCGCGCCGACCGGTGACCCCCACGGCGGCGGCTAGGCTCGCCGGGTGAACGACGCCCCCATCGGGATCTTCGACTCCGGCGTGGGAGGGCTCACGGTCGCGCGGTCGATCCTCGACCAGCTCCCGCACGAGTCGTTGCTGTACATCGGCGACACCCTCAACTCGCCCTACGGCCCCAAGCCCCTCGCCGCCGTGCGGGCGCACGCGCTGGAGGTCATGGACGACCTGGTGGACGCGGGCGTGAAGATGCTGGTCATCGCGTGCAACAGCGCGTCGTCGGCGGTGCTGCGGGACGCCCGCGAGCGGTACACCGTGCGGCGCGGACTGCCCGTCGTGGAGGTGATCCTGCCGGCGGCCCGCCGGGCGGTCGCCGCCACGCGGACCAACCGGATCGGCGTCATCGGGACGAAGGCGACCATCCAGTCCCGCGCCTACGAGGACGCGTTCGCCGTCGCGCCGCACCTGCGGCTGACCATGCAGGCCGTGCCCGCGGTTCGTGCGAGTTCGTCGAGGCGGGCGTCACGTCCGGGCCCGAGGTGCTCGCCGTCGCCCACGAGTACCTCGACCCGGTCCGCGCCGCCGGCGTCGACACCCTCGTCCTGGGCTGCACGCACTACCCGCTGCTGACCGGCGTCATCTCCTACGTCATGGGCGAGGACGTCACGCTCGTGTCGAGCGCCGAGGAGACCGCGAAGGACGTCTACCGCACCCTCGTCGCGCACGGCCTCGAGCGTCCGGACGCCGCCGGCACGCCCGACCACCGGTTCCTCGCGACCGGGGACTCCGGCGTCGTTCCAGCACCTGGCCCGCCGCTTCCTCGGGCCCGAGGTCGGCGCCGTCGAGGCCGCCGGGGTGCTGCGATGAGGGCGGCGCGGTGAGGGTCACCGTCGTGGGGTGCGCCGGGTCGTTCCCGAGCGCCGGAGTCCGCGGCGTCCGCCTATCTCGTGCGAGGCCGACGACGACGCCGGTCGCACCTGGCGGGTCGTCGCTCGACCTGGGCAACGGCGCGCTCGGCGCGCTGCAGAACCACTGCGACCCGGCCGACGTCGACGCGTTCGCGATCTCCCACATGCACGCCGACCACTGCGCCGACCTCGTCGTGCTCGGCGTGTACCTGCGCTACCGCCCGGCCGGCTCCGGCGCCGGCCGGTGCCGGTCCACGCGCCGCCCGGCGCGACCGAGCGACTCGCCCAGATGGCCGGCTCGGACCCGGCGACGGAGCCTCGACGGCTGCCTCGACGTGCGCGACCTGGTCGCCGGACGCGCCCGTCGACGTCGGGCCGCTGCGTCTCGAGCGCGGTGCCGGTGCACCACCCGGTGCCCGGCGTTCGGCATCCGGATCGACCGGGCCGTCCGAGCGACGACCCGGCGCGCACGGTCACCCTCGCCTACACCGGCGACACCGACGAGTGCGCCGGTCTCGACGCGCTCGCGACCGACGCCGACCTGCTGCTGTGCGAGGCCGGCGTTCCTCGAGGGTCGCGACGACGCGCTGCGCGGCATCCACCTCACCGGTCGCCGGGCCGGGCAGGTGGCGGCGCCGCACGGGACGCGCCGGCTGCGTGCTCACCCACCTCGTCGCCTGGAACGACCCGGACGTGACCGTCGCCGAGGCCCGGGCGGTCTACGACGGTCCGCTCGAGGTGGCCCGTCCGGGCGCGGTGTACCTGCTCTGATCCGCCGCGCATCGATGGGCCCATCGATGCCCGATCGGGTCCGACGGGTGTGCGAGGCGCGGGACGCGCGAGTGGCGACGGATAGGCTCGGGCCCATGACCACCCCCACCACCGCGGCGCTCACGCGCGCCGACGGCCGCCGACCCGACGAGCTCCGCCCGGTCACCCTGACCCGGAGGTGGCTCGACACCGGCGAGGGCAGCGTGCTCGTCGAGTTCGGCGGGACCAAGGTGCTGTGCGTCGCCTCGTTCACCCCCGGGGTGCCGCGCTGGCGCAAGGGCTCCGGCGAGGGCTGGGTGACCGCGGAGTACGCGATGCTGCCGCGCGCCACCAACACCCGCTCCGACCGCGAGTCCGTCAAGGGCCGCATCGGCGGCCGCACGCACGAGATCTCGCGGCTGATCGGCCGGTCGCTGCGCGCCGTCGTCGACGTCGCCGCGCTGGGCGAGAACACGCTCGTGCTGGACTGCGACGTGCTCCAGGCCGACGGCGGCACGCGGACCGCCGCGATCACCGGCGCCTGGGTCGCCCTCGCCGACGCCATCGCCTGGGGCCAGCGGCAGGGCGCGATCAAGGGCGCCCGGCCCGTGCTGCTCGACTCGGTCGCCGCGGTGAGCGTCGGGCATCGTCGACGGCGTCCCGGTCCTCGACCTGCCCTACGTCGAGGACGTGCGCGCGCACACCGACATGAACGTCGTCGTCACCGGCAAGGGGCAGTTCGTCGAGGTCCAGGGCACCGCCGAGCAGGCGCCGTTCGACCGTCGCGAGCTCGACGCGCTGCTCGACCTCGCCCTGCAGGGGACGGCCGAGCTCACCCGTCGGCAGGAGCTGGCGCTGCTGAGCGGCACCCGGCGCGGCCGGAGCGCGAGCCCGCGTGAGCCCGCCGCGGCTCGTGTCCTCGCGACGCACAACGCCCACAAGATCACCGAGCTGCGGGCGATCCTCGCGCCGGTCGTGCCGGGCCTCGACCCGGCCGCGGTGGTCGGGGCGCGCGACGTCGGCGCGCCCGAGCCGGTCGAGGACGGCCTGACGTTCGCCGACAACGCGCTGATCAAGGCCCGCGCGCTCGTGGCCGCGCACCGGGCTGCCCGCCGTCGCGGACGACTCCGGGCTCGCCGTCGACGTGCTCGGCGGCGCACCCGGGATCTTCTCGGCGCGGTGGGCCGGGCGGCACGGCGACGACGCGGCCAACCTCGCGCTGCTGCTCGCCCAGCTCGCCGACATCGCCCCCGCAGCACCGCGGCGCGCACTTCGCGTGCGCCGCCGCGCTCGTCACGCCGGACGGCGTCGAGCACGTCGAGCACGGCGCACCTGCGCGGCACGCTGGCGACCGCGCCGCGCGGCACCGACGGGTTCGGCTACGACCCGGTCCTCGTGCCGGACGGTCAGGCCGCCGGCGCCGACGCGCACGTGCGCCGAGCTCAGCCCCGGCGGAGAAGAACGCGATCTCGCACCGCGGGCAGGCGTTCCGGGCGCTCGCGCCGGTCATCGCCCGGGCGCTGAGCGGGCCGGCCGCCGACGGCGCACCGCGGGGCTGAGCGACCGTGACGACCGCCCGTCGCCGACGAGCAGCGCCGCCAGCACGAGCGCCGGCGACCACGACGAACGCGGGCGCGGTGCCGTCCCCGGTCGCGGCGCGCAGCGCGAGCCCGCCGACCCAGGCGGCCGCCCACACGACGACGCCCGTCGGCCACGCGCGGTCCCGGCGCCCGCCACGCCCGCGACCGCGACCCAGCCGACCGCCGCCGCGACGAGGAAGGGCCACGCCGTGCCCCAGACGCCGAGCAGGTCCGCCGTCGCGGGCGTGCGACGACCGTCCGGCGGCCGCGAAGCCCAGCACGACGCCGCGTCGACCGCGACCGCGACCGCCAGGAGGGCGCCCCGGAGACGGCGCCGCGCCGCGGTCGGGAGCGGTCGGCGTGCGGTCGCGGGGATCGACGGTGGGCGACGACGCGGCGGACGGGACGACGGGGCGGGCCGGACATGGCAGCGACCGTACGCGCGCCGCGCGGGCCCGGACTCGAGATGCGGGCAAGCCGGACCGCTGGGAGCGGTCCGTCGCAGCCGGAACGTGTCCGTCCCCTCAGGGAGCCGGTTCGTCCCGGCGGCGAGCGTCGTGAGGCCGCCGACGACGTGGCGACGGCGGTCGGGGCCCCGGTCGCACCCGGCGTCGTGCACGTCGCCGCGCGGGACGTGACGTTCGGCTACCCCGGGCGGCCCGTGCTCGCCGGGCTGACGCTCACGGTGGGCGCCGGCTCGCGGATCGGCGTCGTCGGGGAGAACGGGGCCGGCAAGTCGACGCTGCTCGGCGTGCTGGCCGGGACGCTGCGTGCCGCAGAGCGGCGAGGTGCGCCGGGCCGGGACGCTCGCGACCGTCGCCCAGGAGCTCGCCGCCGCCGCCCGGCGCCACGGTCGGGGACCTCGTCGACGAGGCGCTCGGCCGCGGTGCGCGCGGCCGACGCCGACCTGCAGCACACGCTGGCGACCTTCGACCACGAGGCCGGCGACCTGCCGGCCCTCAGCCGGGCGCTGGCGCGGGTCGAGCACCTGGCCGGCTGGGACGCCGACCGGCGCATGGACGAGGCGCTCACCCGGTTCGGCGCGCCGCGCGACCCGGCGCGGCCGCTCGCCGGGATGAGCGTGGGGGAGCGGTACCGGGTCCGGCTCGCGTGCCGGATCGCCCAGCGCGCGGACGTGCTGCTGCTCGACGAGCCGACCAACCACCTCGACGCCGCGGGTGTCGCCTACCTGACGGCGCGAGCTGGCGGCCTGGGCGGGCGTCGTCGTGCTGGTGACGCACGACCGGCAGCTGCTCGACGACGTCATGACCGGGATGCTCGACCTCGACCCGACCGATCGACGGCCGGCCGGCCGTCTACGGGGCGACGACCTACGCCGAGTACCGGTTCGCCAAGGACGCGGCGCTGCGCCGGTGGCGGCAGCGGTTCGCCGCCGAGACCAAGCGGCGCGCGCAGCTGCTCCGGCGCCTCGACGAGTCGTACGAGGGGCTGTCGGACGAGTGGCGCCCGCCGAAGGGCAGCCAGACCGCACCGCCGGGCCACCCGCGCGCGGATCCACGTCAAGGCCGCCGACCGGCTCGTCCAGCGGCTCGAGGCCGCGGCGGTCGAGGTCCCGGCGCCGCCGCTCGGACGCTGGCGTTCCCCGACCTGCCCGCGCTGCCGGCCGGCGCCGGCGGGACCCCGACCGGGGCAGCCGCTCGTCGAGGTGCGCGCGCCGCTCGTGCCGGGGCGGCTCGACCTGCCCGGCGATGCGGGTCGGCCTGCCGCCGTGCGGGCGGCTGCTGGTCACCGGGCCCAACGGCTCGGGCAAGTCGACGCTGCTCGCCGCGCTGGCCGGGGCGGTGCCGCTCGACCGCGGCACCCGGACGGTCGCGCCCGGCGTGCGGATCGGGATGCTCGCGCAGGAGGGGCACGCCTCGGTCGGACCGCACGGCGAGCCGCTGCCCGACGTCGCGGAGGCCCCGGGCGCCGGACCGTCGGCGACCCGTGCCGCGGGACGGACGACGACGCGGCCGGGCCGGTCGTCGGGCGGCCCGCCGACGGGCTTCGCCGCCTACGCCCGCCGGGCCCTGGACCTGCTCGCGATCGACGCGCTCGACCCCGAGCAGCTCGTCGCGGTCGCGTCGCTCGGGCTGCTCAGCGAGGAGGACCTCGACCGGCCGCTGACCGAGCTGTCGGTGGGTCAGCGGCGACGGTTCGACCTGGCGTGCGCCCTGCTCGCGGCGCCGCACGTGCTGCTGCTCGACGAGCCGACCAACCACCTGTCGATCGGCCTCGTCGACGAGCTCACCACCGCGCTGCGGACGACGTCGGCCGCCGTCGTCGTGGCGACGCACGACCGCCGCATGCGCGCGGACCTGGCCGACTGGCCCGAGCTCGCCCTCGGCTGACGTCGGGCCGCCGGGCCCGCTGCCGATCCCTCCCCGAGGTCGCATCTCCGGCGCGAGGTCGCATGCTGCACGGTGCGATCGTCGCGGGCACGAGGCGATCTCGGCGGTACCGGACTCGTCGGTCCCGAGGCGGACGACACCCGGTGCGGACGGTGCGGGTGCGCGTGCCGGCGGTGCGGGGCTGGCACCCGTCGGACGGACTGCGGGGCGCGTCAGTGCTGGTGCGCGCCCTCGTGCTCGGCGTGCTGCGCGGCGATCTGGGCGCGGACGTCGTCCATGTCGAGCTCCTTGACCGCCGAGACGACCTGCTCGAGCGCCGGGCCGGGCAGCGCGCCGGCCTGGTTGAAGACGAGGATGCCCTCGCGGAAGGCCATCAGCGTCGGGATCGACGTGATCCCCAGCTCACCGGCGAGCGACTGCTCGGCCTCGGTGTCGACCTTCGCGTGCAGGATGTCCGGGTGGGTCTCGGACGAGGTCTCGAAGACCGGACCGAACCGCTTGCACGGACCGCACCACTCGGCCCAGAAGTCGACCAGGACGATGTCGTTGTCCTTGATCGCCTGCTCGATCGTCGTACCGGTCAGCTCCTTGGTGGCCATGAGCCATCCTCTCCGTCGCATCGTGTCGCTTCCGCTCGGATCAGCAACCGCGGGGCCGCGGGTATTCCGCCCACCCGGGCAGCCCGGCCGCCCACCCGGCCGACCCGCCACCGGACGGACGGCGACCGGTCGGGAGACGGTGACCACGCGCCGGCGCCCGGGGTCCGGCAGGTGGGCCGTGACCGCGGCCACGGTGCCGACCGCGCGTGCCGGGACCGTCCGGTGGCGGCCCGCGCGATAGAACAGACCGGTGACCGACACGTTCGAGCTGCCCGAGCCCCCCGATCGCGACCCCGACCGTCCCGCCGGCTGGCTGCCCCGCGGCGAGATCGAGCGGATCCGCGCCGCCGTCCCGATCCTCTATGTCGACGCCGTGCCGGTGCGCGTGGACGACTCGGGCGACGTCGTCGCCGTCGGGCTGCTGCTGCGGGTGACGCCCGAGGGGGTCATGTCCCGGGCGCTGGTGTCGGGCCGCGTGATGTACCACGAGCGGGTGCGCGACGCGCTGCTGCGGCACATCGAGAAGGACCTCGGGCCGGTCGCGCTGCCGCAGATCCCGTCGTCGCCGCAGCCGTTCACCGTCGCGGAGTTCTTCCCGACGCCGGGCGTCACGCCGTACCACGACCCGCGGCAGCACGCGGTGTCGCTCGCCTACGTCGTGCCCGTGTCCGGCGACTGCCGGCCGCAGCAGGACTCGCTCGACCTCGCCTGGCTGACGCCCGAGGAGGCCGCGAGCGAGCCGGTGCAGGTCGAGATGACGGGCGGCCAGGGGCTGCTGCTGCGGCAGGCGATGGCGCACGTGGGTCGCCTGGCCTGAGCCGGCGCCGGCCCGGCGGTCGGCCGCTCGGGCCGTCCGCCGGGCCGTGACCCGCGGTGCGGGAGACGGGATTCGAACCCGCACGCCCGAGGGCACCAGGACCTAAACCTGGCGTGGCTACCGTTACACCACTCCCGCGAGACCTAGCCTTCCACACCCGGCCGACGAGCCTCCGGCGCCGCTCGACCGGGCGGCCTGGGGAGAGAGCCGGGGACCGGCGGGGTCAGGCGATGCCGCAGGTCCCGGCGCAGCTTGGCGACGTGGCCGGTCGCCTTGACGTTGTACTGCGCGAGCAGCACCGTGCCCTCCGGGTCGACGACCACGGTGGACCGGATGACGCCCGTGACGGTCTTGCCGTAGAGCTTCTTCTCGCCGTACGCGCCGTACGCGTCAGGACCTGCGTGTCCGACGTCGGACACCAGCGGGAAGGTGAGGCCCGTCGCGCTCGGCGAACTCCGCCGAGCCGCTCGACCGGGTCGGGGGAGACGCCCGACGACCGTGTAGCCGCTGGCCGTGCAGCGCCTCGAGGGAGTCGCGGAAGTCGCACGCCTGCGTCGAGCAGCCGGGCGTCATCGCGGCCGGGTAGAAGTACACGATCACGTGCTGCCCGCGCAGGGAGGAGAGCGTCAGCTCGCCGCCGTCGGCGGTGGGCAGCGTGAAGTCCGGGGCGGTGTCGCCGGGGGCGAGGCGGGTGGTCATGGCCCCAGCGTAGTGAGCGCCGGACGGCGTCCCTGCCGCCGGTCACCGAGCCGGTCCGCGCGCCGGCGGGGTGCCGGGGGTTCGTGCCGGGCCCGGCGTGCCCGACACCCGCGGCCGGGCGGTACCGTCGGCGCCGTGACCCGACCGCGACGACCCCGCCCGGCGAGCCGCACGCCGCCAGTCCGGATGCTCGGCGACCGGCTGCTGGTGCGGCTCGACGCCGAGTCGGCCGAGCGGCGGTCGTCGTCCGGCATCGTCATCCCGGCGACGGCGAACGTCGGGCGCAAGCTCGCGTGGGCGCAGGTCGCGGCGGCCGGTCAGGGCGTGCGCCAGGTCGTCGTCGGCGACAGGGTGCTGTTCGACCCGGAGGACCGCGCCGAGGTCGAGGTCGGCGGGCACGGTGTACGTGCTGCTGCGGGAGAAGGACGTCCACGGCGTCGCCCAGTCCGACGCCGCCGGGACCGGTCCGGGCCTGTACCTGTGAGGGTGCGCCGCGGACGCCGGCGTCGTCGGCGTCCATCGGCCCGACGCGTGGTGCGACGGGCAGCGGCCACGACCGAGGACGCGAGGACGCCCGCCGATGTCCCGACCCGCCGCAGCGGAGCCTGCGCCGTCCGGGACGTCCGGTCCGACGCAGGACGGCAGCCGAGGGGGAGCAGGTCATGGACCTGCTCGCCGAGCACGTCCCGCTGACCGTGCCGGTCGACCTCATCACGCCCGAGGCCCGGCCTCCGACGACATCCTGCGCACCGAGGGCATGCCCGACGACGCCTGGTGGGGGCCGGAAGGGACCACGGCACGGCGCCCGCCGACCCCGCTCGGTGACGTCCGCCACGTCCGGGCCCCCGGGTTCGCGGTCCGCCCGACCCGGGTGCTAACGTTTCCAACCGCGCGCCATTAGCTCAATTGGCAGAGCAGCTGACTCTTAATCAGCGGGTTCGGGGTTCGAGTCCCTGATGGCGCACCATCACCGCAGGCCAGCGACCCATCACCGAGTCGCTGGCCTGTGGCATGTCGGGAGTTGGGTCCACATGTGGGTCCACATCGATGCTCTCGTCGTCGGCGAGCAGGTTGTCCAGGCTGCGGGCGACGTCGGCGCGAGGAAGCGCCCGGCCCATGTAGACGTCCTGCGTCATGGACACTCGCGCGTGGCCGAGCTGGTCGGCGATGGACCTCGCTCCCAGGAGTCGCCGAACGTGTGGTGACCACATGCTGCCTGGCCCGGTTGCACGACGCACACTCATGGTTGCGGGCAGCGAAGCGGCGGGCATCCGGACATGCCGCGCTGTCCGCGGCGCCGGTCCCTCCTGCGCGCGGCCGATCGGTCGTACCTGGAAGCCGATTGGTCCCGCCAGGCAGGGCTGTCAAGGTGACCAGGTCCGCACCGTGATGCGTGGGTCCCACAAAGCCGCCGGCGCCGCGCAGGCACTGTTCATCCTGGGCGCCAAGGAGAAGGATGACGAGGGTCGCCCTGCCATCCGGGCGCCAGCCCGCCAGGGCGATGGGCGGGGAGGTCTCACCATGCGTTCCGTCATGCACCTCGCCGGCGGATTGCTCGCGGTGGTGCTGTTCGCGTCACCTGCAGCCGCCGGCGCGACACGACTCGACTTCGTCGGCCCGAACGGCAACCTGCACTGCGGCACTGGTGAGGTGACCGCAGGAGAGGTGGGTCGATTCGGCTCGGTGGTCATCCGTCAACGGGTAGACCAGGTCACCGCGATGGTCCACTTCCGCGGTGGAGTGCCGGGTCAGACGTACCAGCTCCGGCTGTTGCAGATCAGCGAGGACCAGGCCGACTGCCATTTCGGTGAGGTGGCCGCCGTCGCCAACCGCGCCGGAGACGTGAACCTGCGCCTCGTCGAGCAGGTTCAGCCCTCGACGATCGGTTTCAACGTCAGCGTGAATACCGAAACGGTGTTCGGAGCGCCGCACTGGGTGGCTGAGCAGACCGTAGCCCGCGTCTGAACGGCCCGGCCGAGGACGACGAAACCCCGGTCCTCGCGGTGAGCGACCGGGGCTGGCCCTGACGGCGCAGCCGTACTCGGCAATGCGCGAACTGACAGCAGTAGTGCTCATGACTGGGGAGGTTCGCCCGGGTCTGCCGCATTCGGTGCGCGTGCAGTCACCGCCTGAGCGGCGCGTCGGGCGGACTGGGTAGCGCTCTGGTCGGCGTGACCCTTGAGCTTGACGTCGGACTACGAGCCGCTCGAGGGCGTCGAGGGTGTCCACGATCGCTGCCAGGACACCGTCGGGGTCGTCGTACTGGATGTCATGACCACCGTGCAGGACCGTCTGAACGGGTCGTGAGCTGCCGTCGAGCCAGACGGTCTGCTCGGTGGGATCGGCCGACTGACCGCCATCTGCGGTGACGACGGTGACGGGTACGGGCGGTATCGGCAGCCGGGCGACCGCCATCTGGCGTTCCGCCGCGACGAAGTCGACGTGCTCGGGGTTCTCGGGGCTGTCCCAGGCGGGCACCTCGTCGACCGGCATGTCGGCGTTGCCGGCGGGGACGTCGAGCATCACCAGTGCCGCGACGTCGTCCGGGTACCGGCCGGCGTAGTGGTAGATGTTGAACCCGCCCCCCGACGACCCGACCATGACGAGTGGGCGCGGGATGTCGGCCTCGTCCACGAGCTGGTGGAGGTCCTCGGTGACGTCGTCCAGCGTGCGCGGGTGGGTGGGCGCGGCACCGCTGCCACCCAGGCCTGCCCGATCGTAGGTGCAGACCATCCGGTCGACGGCGAGCGCCTCGGTGATCGGTGAACCTCTCCAGCGTGCGATCCCGGGGTCGCCGGTACCCGCGTCGAACAGCACCGCCGGGCTTCCGGCGCCCTGACACGAGACAGCCAAGCTCGCGGCCGTCGTCGGCCACCGGGAAGGTCCCCTCGATGGACGTCTGGATCGCGGCACTCGTCGGGGACCCGACGAGGCCGCGACGGTCGCGTCCTGCTCGGGGCGCGCCGGCGCGGCCGTGCACGAGCCGGTCAGGAGCGCGACCACCACCGCGACCGTCGTCGCGCCGATCCACTTCCCTCGCAGCACGGCCGCCTCCAGGGGCGTCACCTGACGCTTCCTTCGCATCGTCGTCCCTGCAGGGGATCGAGTCCACTGAGTTGTCGTCCTGGCCGCGCCCGGCTCGACGAAGACTCTGGCTACGCGCGCCGGCCCAGGTGGACGATGCGAGGAGGCCGAGAGGACCGCGACCGAAGGTGGCGCACATCGTGAACCGGCTGATGCAGGTGGTCGGCGCCGGAGCCGTCACCGTGACGCTGGCGTCGGGATGCTCCGGCCCGCCGGCGACCGACGGGGCCGCGACCGACGCGACGGAAGGACCCGCGGCCGGCGGCTCGCCGACGGCGGCGGCGCCCGCGGACGGCTGGGGCGAGGTGAGCCTCCCGGTCGCTACCGGCGCGGAGGTGCGAGGGCTCGTCGAGGTCGACGGCCACCGCCTGGCCGTCCAGTGCACCGGGACAGGGCACCCGACGGTGGTGATCCTGCACGGGTGGATCGACGAACCGGGCATCACCTCCGCCGACCTCTACGGCGCGCTGACGGACGAGCTGAGACCCGACCTGCGTGTCTGCAGCTACGACCGGGCCAATGTCGGCTTCAGCGAGACCGTCCCGGGGACACAGACCCCGGAGATGGTCGTCGGCGATCTCGACGGTCTGATGGAGGCCCTCGGCGACCGCGGACCGTACGTCGTGGTCGGGCCAGTCGGCCGGGGGCATGGTGGCCTCGGCGTACGCGGTCGCCCACCCGGAGAAGGTCGCCGGGATCGTGATGGTGGACGCGACGTTCGACGAGGAAGTCACGATCGAGGACGTCGGCATGGTTCCCCAGGGTGTCGGGCCGTGCGATCCGGCCAACCGCCAGATCGACGGACAGGAGTCGCTGCAGAAGATCGACAACTGCGCCATGTACACGTGGGCGTACGAGCGCCGCGAGCTCCGGCCGAAAGTCCCGCTCGTCTACCTCGCGGCCGAGCAGGAGCCCTGGAGCGGGTACACCGAGTTCGGACCCTGCCTACACCGCCGCGATCGTCCCGCTCCAGCAGGCCTACGCCGCCAGCTGGTCCCCGGGCAGGTTCGAGTGGGTGGACTCCGGTCACGAGATCCACGCCGAACAAGCCGGGCGTCGTGGCCAACGCGGTCCGCTGGGTGGTCAGCGAGTCGACGCGCTGACCGGACCGTCGGTACCGACGATCGGTGACCGGCGCGACGCCAGGTGTTTCCAGGCAGGCGACGCCCACCTCGTACTTCAGCGACATCAACCCGGGCCGCCCCGCGGATCAGGATTTACCCAACCGACCTGTCGGGGTGGTCGGCGGAGGAGATCGAGGCTGTCGCGCATGCCCTGGAACACTCGGCCCCGCAAGAGCCTCGGCTGGAGGGCCCCCGCCGAAGCCCTCGACGAACATCGACAGTTGCGACAACAAGCCGGTGTTGCATCCACCGGTTGAAGCCGGTCAATACATCGCGGTGCGCTACACCCAGCGGCTGGCCGAGGCCGGCGCCGTCGCGTCGGTCGGATCGACCGGCGACTCCTACGACAACGCCCTGGCCGAGGCGTTCAACTCCCTGTTCGAAGCCGAGCTCCTCCGCAACCGCGGCCCCTGGAAGAGCGTCGACGACCTCGAGATCGCCGTCGCCGAGTACGTCGACTGGTTCAACCACCGCCGCTTGCACGGCGAGACCGGCCTCGTCCCGCCGACCGAGTTCGAAGACACCTACTACCGTCAGAACACCGCCCCGGCACCCGCCGAAGCGTCAGTTCCGAGCCCCCGCTGAACCCGACACGAGACAGTTCGAGACGGTGCTCAACTCCACTCGCCGGCGACGCGCGGCCTCAGTGCCCCCGAGTTCCTTGTCGCGGAAAGAGGGGTGGCAGGTAGCGCAGCATCAGTACCGACCAGGTCAGGTGCGTCAGCACGGGCGCCTGGATCCCGCCGGACGCGCGCCGCTGCGCGCCGAACAGCGACCCCATGACAGTGGCGGCCAGCACCAGCGCCGGATTTCGTGTCGTGACGGTCGCCAGGCCGTACGCCGCGGTCGACAGCGCGACCGGGTGCTGCTCGCCGATTGCCGCGTAGAGCGCGCCGCGGAAGAAGACCTCTTCGGCGGCGCCGTTCGCGAGGGTCGTGGCGAGCACGAGGGCGGTGTTGCCCTGGTGGGCGTAGGCGAGGATCGAGCTGATCGCCTTGTCGAGGACGGGGATGCGCTTGGCGACCAGGGCGCAGGCGTAGAAGCCGGCGAATGCCGCAGCGCCGGTCAGGACCGGTGTGATGACCGGGCGGCGCAGTGTCTCGTCGCGCGCCTGCATCCACCCCAGGTGCAGCGGGCCGGATGCGAACCCGCCGGCCAGCCAGGTGCCGGCAACTCCGGCGGTGGCGGCGTAGAACTGCCAGGACGCGGGCTTGGTGCGCAGGCTCGCCCCGAGCGCGCCGGCACCCACGACGGTGACCGCGCCGACGACTTTCCTTCGGCGTCGGAACGCCTCGTCGGGCTCCCGGTGGTCGCGCGGCACCTTCGTCGTCAGCCAGCGTGGGAGGCTGGCGACAATCTGGTCGCGGGTCAAGCGCGGGCCCGCTCACCGAGGGCCTGCAGCACGCTGTCCACGTAGTCCATCGGCTCGAACGGGACGAGCTCGCGGATACGTGCGTCGCGTACGACGACCTCGTTGCTCATGCTGTCGATGAGGTTGCGGCCGGTCTGCACGTCGACGTTGGTGACCAGGCTGAGCCACCGGCTCGACAGTGACGGCGTGAGCAGCGGGACGGGGACGACGATCATCGTCCGTCCCTCGATCCGGCTGACGATGCGCATCATCTCGACGTACTCCAGGATGTCCGGCCCGCCGACGTCGAACGCCCGCGAGCCGTCGATCGGCGCGGTGAGGATCCCGACGAGGTACCGGACGGCGTCGGCGACGGCAATGGGCTGGGTCCGGGTCCGGACCCACTTCGGGGTGATCATCGCGGGGAGGTGCTCGACGAGCTGGCGGGTCATCTCCCAGCTGACGCCGCCGTGCCCGACGATGATCCCGGCCCGCAGAGTGATCACGGGCACCCCGCCCGTGCCGAGGAGCTTCTCGACCTCCCGGCGGCTCCTCAGGTGGCTGGACAGGTCGTCGGCGTCGTCGCCGAGCCCGCCCAGGTAGACGATCCGCTTGAGCCCGGCCTTCGCCGCGGCATTGGCGAAGGTCTTGGCGGCCTTGGCGTCCTGGTGACGGAAGTCAGCGTTATCCAGACTGTGGACGAGGTAGTAGGCGGCGTCAGCCCCGGCGAGGGCCGCGTCCAGGCTGGCGGCGTCGTGCACGTCGGCCCTCACCGGCGTACCGGCGCCGTCGTAGGCCTCGGGGTGCCGGGTCATGGCGACGACGTCATGCCCGTCGTCCACCAGGGCGGGGCACAGGCGCCGCCCGACGAACCCGGACGAGCCCGCCACCACGATGCGCATGTGGCCATCCTGCACTCAGGGCCCGCCGGCCGCACGACGGCCCCCGCGCCCTACTGGACCGTGGCTCGGGCGTTGTCGGCGCGGCCGTCGAAGAGGCGTTCGGTCGGCGGTCCGGAGATCCGGTCCAGGCAGACCCTGGCCGATCGAGCGTGCACCGGCCCGCCCATCAACCGGTTGACCAACCCGGGCTGCGCCCGAAGTGAAGGCGGATGACGCTGGCGCTGATGCGACGGCAGGCGTCCCGAAGATCACCGTCGACCGAGGTGGCCCGGATGGTCCTGACTGCGGGTGATCTCCGGAATGTCCAGCGGGCGGTCGCGGCTGACCCCTTCGTGGTCCCACGCTGCGATCATCAGCTCCAGCATGGCGAGGCCTGGCTCGTACTTGCCGCGGGCCGGCAGCGGGCTACGTCCCGCTCGATGTCTGCCAGGCTCCGCCCGGCGCGCAGGCCGTCGAAACAGGCGTGAGCTGCTTGTCGCAGTTGCTCTGCATCCACAACCAGGTCCTGCCGGAGCGGATCCCCGCGCCGGGCTCGCCCGCTCGGGGAGATCGTCAGTCGGCGCTCATCCCGGCGCGAGATAGGCCGCGACGGCGTGGGCGGCTTGGCGGTCGGGTGCGCGCGGGCCATGTCGTAGCGCAGAGTGGTGCGGCTGTCCGCGTGCCGCATGGCGTACGGCATGCCCCGTAGCGGGACGCCGCTGACCAGCCGGGCGGTGCAAAAGGTGCGGCGCAGCGTGTGCGGACTCAGGTGCTGCGTCGCGGGCGAGCGGCTCGGCTGGCCGGCGGCGGCCTGGCGGCTCAGGCGCTCGCCGTTTCGGTTGAGCAGCGGCTCGGCTTCCGTTGTCCATGCAGCCCCCGATGGCCAGGGAGGCTCCGCCCCGGATGCAGACTGCTCCTCGGTTCAGCGCGGTCAAGACGTTGCCGCACGGTGCTTCCGCTGCAGGCGAGATGCCCGCGCTGATCGCGGCTGACCGGACGGGCGTGACTCGTAGGCGAGCGGCGCGGTGCCTGTTGCAGACGGAGGCGGCGGCGACCGAGCTGAGGCCGTCGGCACAGAAACCGGTCATCCGTGATGCTGCGGCTGAAGAGGCTTCTTTTGCGCGCTGGCTGCCGTGGCCGGCGGCGATGCGACGCGGCGGGGCCAGGTCCAGGCGGCCCGCAGGATGAAGGCCAGGATCGGCGACCTCGAGCTCCGATGGAGAGGCCGTAGTAGAAGGCCCAGTCCCAGGACGCCCCTGCCGCGTTGAACACCGAGACGGGGATGTAGAGCGATGCCACGACGAGGTTCGTGGCGCGGTTCACCCGGGCGGGCAGCGTCATGGAGAGCATGATCATCAGGGCCGGGATCGCGATGACCACGAAGAAAATGGTCATCAACGTCTGGGTGATGTCGAACTCGAAGATGACGCCGGCCCGGATCTCGTCGATGGCGCCGGGCTTGTAGAGGTGGAAGTAGTCGACGTAGATGTAGAGGAACATGAAACTGGTCCAGGCTGCGGCGAGCTTGGCCTGCACGGGGATCGGCGGGTTGTCGAGCAGGTTCGGGGTGTTCGTTCGGATGGTCATCGGCTTCTTCCTTCGATGGAGCGGCCGTCCGCCGGAGCGGCGGGCAGGTCTGGGCGTGCATGGGCACGGGTGGGGTCGTTCTCGTCGTAGTCCGGTCGTCAGACGGTGACGACGACCTTCCCTCGGGTGTGGCCGGCCCCGACGTAGCGGAGGGCGTCGGCTGCTTCGTCGAGGGGGTAGGTGCGGTCGATGACCGGCGTGACTTGCCCGGTCGCGAGCAGGTCGGCCAGGGTGAGCAGGTCCTGGCGCTTCTCGACCGACAGGAAGGGCCTCAGGCTGCTGGCGGGTGAACCCGGACAGCACGCGCGCTTTGACGATCCGGCCGAGGGGGCCGAGCCAGCGGCCGCCGCGTCCGCTGTTGGGGATGAGGGTGCCGGTGGGCGTCAGCGCTCGGCGGACAGCCGCCAGGGGCTGGGCTTCCACGTTGTCGAGGATGACGTCGTAGCGCCTGTCCGGTGCGGGTGAAGTCGGTCCTCGTGTAGTCGATGACGTGGTCGGCACCGAGCGACCGGACCAGGTCGACGTTGCGGGTGCTGCACACCCCGGTCACTTCGGCGCCGAACGCCTTGGCGATCTGGACGGCGAAGGAGCCCACGCCGCCCGAGGCGCCCGTGACCAGCACCGTCTGGCCCGGTCGCACGTGCGCGATGTCGCGCAGTGCCTGCAACGCCGTCATGGCCGACGTGGGCACCGCTGCCGCGTCCACGACCGACAGGTTGGCGGGCACGGGCACGAGGTTGTCCGCCGGGACGCAGGCGTACTCCGCGAGCGTTCCGGCGGTGCTCCAGCCGAACACCTCATCGCCGGGTTGCGGAGCAGCGGTGACATCCTTGCCGACCGCTGCCACCACGCCGGCGAGGTCCCTGCCCGGGATGCCGTGGCGCGGCCGGCGGAGACCGAACGCCAGGCGCACCACGTACGGCTCGCCGGTCATGACGAAGTAGTCGCCGGGATGTACTGAGGCCGCGCCCACCTGGACGAGCACATCGCCTCGACCGGGCAGCGGTAGCCCGACCTCGCACGACTCGAGCACTGAGGGCGGGCCGTAGCGGTGCTGGACGGCGGCCCGCATCGTCGCCGCCCCGGCCGGACTCGCCCCCGGCACCAGGCGTGCTCCGGCATTCGATCGCTGTTCGGTTCCCACAGAAGCCTCCTCACGTCCGAGGTCGACTCTCGCTGGCTCGTACAGCGTACGTCGTACGCTGTACTATGCTCGTACGCTGTACGATTGTCAAGCCGTTCGAGGGAGCGAGGAGACCCGTGTCGGTGAGGAAGCAACGCCAGGTCGCGTCAGACGCGGGGCTGAGCAAGCAGCGGGTGGTGGTCGAGGCGGTCCGGCTCGCCGACCGCGAGGGGGTCGACGGGCTGAGCATGCGCCGGCTGGCCGGCGCGCTCGGCGCGGGCGCGATGTCGCTGTACCACTACGTGGCGAGCAAGGAGGAGTTGCTGGACGCCATGGTCGACGTCGTGTTCGAGGAGATCGAGCTCCCACCCGAGGAGACCGACTGGCAGTCGGCGATGCGACGGCGGGCGGTATCCGCCCGACAGGTTCTCGCACGCCACCCGTGGGCGATCGGCCTGATGGAGTCGCGGACATCGCCGGGGCCCGCGAACCTCCGCCACCGCGAAGCGGTCACCGCCTGCCTGCGGAGGGCCGGCTTCTCGGTCTTGATGGCGACGCACGCCAACTGGTTGCTCGACAGCTACGTCTACGGGTTCGCCCTGCAGGAAGCCAGCCTGCCGTTCGACACCGCCGATGAGCTCGCGGACATGACCGAGGACGTCTTCCTGCCCCAGCTTCCTCCTGACGAGTTCCCCTACCTCAACGAGTCCGCCGCGGCGCTCGTCGCTGCCGGCTACGACCCGGCAGAGGAGTTCATCTTCGGCCTCGACCTCGTCCTCGCCGCCCTCGAGCCCCTGAGAGCCTCCGCATAGCGACGCTCACGGACCGTCGCGCGGCCCTCTGCGCCGCAGCTCCGATCCATCACCGCACCAACGGGTGCTCCCACGGGCGTTCTTCTTGAGTTTCGGATGCGGTGGGCGGGCGGGCGTGACGTCTTGATCGTGGCGATGGCCCGCGTGACTTCAGTGTCATGTCGCGGGCCTGTTCTGGTCGCCGGGCAGCGGCTGCGTTGGCGATGTCGGCGACGGCTGAAAACTGACCCCCTGGCGTCGGGCGGGTTCAACGCCAGGGGTTCGTTTCAGCCGACGTTGACGAGCGACGCAGTGGCTGACGTCTTCGTCGGGCAGGCCCGCGGTGATCGGCACGAGCGCGCAGCTGGTCCCGCGCGCGGAGGGAGCCATGACCGCGCGTCCGCGCCAGCCCTGGCTGGGCGGCACCTGTACCGCTCACCTGCGGCCTGACTTGGATGCGCTCAGACGTTACATGCAGGTGCGGAAACCGATGGTCGCGTGCCTGGCTGTCCGGCGCCATGATGGAGTGTGGCCGGGCTTCCGTCTGGGACAGTCTCGATGTTGTTCTCCGACGTCGAGCAGTCGACGCTGTTGTTGGCGCGGTTGGGGCGGGCGTATGAGCAGGCTCTGGATGGTTCCCGAACTGCGCAGCGCGCTGCATGGTTAAGGTTCAACGGCGTCGAGATGGGCACCGAGGGCGACAGCTTCTTTGTGGTGTTCTCGGCCGCGGAGGCTGCGGTCGCGGCTGCTGTGGAGGCGCAACGTGCTCTTGTCGCCCGAGACTGGCCGGAGGGGGAGCAGGTCCGGGTTCGGATGGGTATCCACACTGGCAGTCCGCGGATCTTCGACGACGGTTATGTTGGCGTCGATGTCCACCGTGCCGCGCGGATCGCCGCGGCCGCGCACGGCGGCCAGGTAGTGATCTCTGATGCCACCGCCAACCTCGTTGCCCGGAGCCTGCCCGCGGACGTGACCCTAAGAGACCTGGGCGCGCACCGGCTCAAGGACCTGAATCTGCCCGAGCACCTGTATCAGCTGTTGATTCCTGGTACCCCGGAGCGTTTTCCACCGCTGAGGTCGGTGGGGACGATCTCGAGCCTGCCGACAGCCACCACACCGCTGCTCGGGCGTGACATTGAGGTGGCCAAGGTAGCGAGGCTGCTGCGGGATCAAGAGGTGCGGCTGGTCAGCCTGACCGGGCCGGGGGGGTCGGGGAAGACCCGGCTGGCGGTCGCGGCCGCCCGAGCCGTCGCGGACGGTTTCCCGGACGGGGTGTTCTTCGTGCCGTTGGCCGCGGTCACGACCGCCGAGGTGATCTGGAGCAGCATCGCAGGAGCGATGGACCTGCCGGCTGGCGATGGTGTCCTGCCGGCGTTGTCCGCCGGCGTGGCAGGCATGCACGCGCTGCTGGTGCTGGACAACCTTGAGCAGATTGACGGGGCCGATACGGCGGTGGCGAACATGCTGCGGGAGGCGCCGGGCGTGGTGGTGTTGGCGACCTCGCGCCGACCGCTGCATCTGACCAGTGAGCATCAGTACGCGGTGGCGCCTCTGCCGTTGCCGGCCGCGGACACGCTCGGTGGGGCCGAGGCGTCCGCTGCGGTGCAGTTGTTCGTCGACCGGGCCCGAGCGGTGCGCGCCTCGTTCGCGCTGACCGTCGACAACGCCGCGGACGTGTCCGAGATATGCCGGCACTTGGACGGTCTGCCCTTGGCCATCGAGCTAGCCGCCGCCCGGTCCAAGTTGCTAGGCCCACGTGCGCTGCTGAGCCGGTTGGACCAGGCGCTCGACTTGCGCGGTACCGATGCTGACCGGCCAACCCGTCAGCAGGCCATGCGGGCCACCATCGACTGGTCGTATCGCGCGTTGCCCGCAGCCCAGCAGGCGCTGTTTCGCCGGTTGGGCGTTTTCGCGGGCGGCGCTGACCTCGACGCGCTGGCCGCGGTCTACGGCGTCGACACCATCGGAGACTGCGACCTGATCGATGTGGTCGCCGACCTGGTCGACGCCAGCCTGATCACCGTCACTGAGGACGATGATGGCGAGCCCAGATTCACAATGATGGAGACGATGCGGGTGTTCGCCCTCGACAGCCTCGAGCACGCCGGCGAGCTCACCGCCGCGCGGCTCCGGCACGCCACGCATTTCGCTGGCGTGGCCGCCCAGCTGGACTGGCGACTGACGTGGGCCACCCGCGAGCACATGATCCGCTGCAACCGCCGGTTCATTCGGGAGCAGAACAACTTCCGGGAGGCCCTGGCCTGGGCCACGTCCCCTACGTCCCGACCCGCCGCACCCGATGCTCAGGGCGCAGAGCACGGCGCGCTCGGTCTAGCGCTACTCGTCGGGCTGTGGGGGTTATGGAGGGAGTACGACACAGCCGAGGCCCGGCGCTAGCTCGAGGCCGTCCTTGAGTGTGCAGGCTCTGGCGAGAGCGCTGAATTTGGTCAGTGCCGCTACGCCTACGCGTACACGTTGATGGATCAAGGGGACTTGTCCCGGGCTCACGAGGTCGCGCAAAGCAGCCTGACGATGCTGCGGACTCTGGATACCGCGGAGCTCGCGTGGGCTCTGGTGTGCCTTAGCGACATCGAATCCGGGCTCGGCCACATGGATGAGAGCCGACAGGCATCCCAGGAGGCCGCGCACCTCGCTCGAGACCTGGGCGACCACCTTCTGCTGGGCAACGCACTTGACCGCCTGGCCTACCTGGAGGAAATTAATGACAACTGGGAAGCCTCCCTGGAACTGTTTCGGGATGCGCGTCTGGCGTACGAGAACGGCGGTTTCCACTACCTGCCCGTCGTGGATCACAACATCGCCGACGTGGTTTGGAAGCTCGGCCGCGCCAACCAGGCTCATCAGCTGATGTCGACGCAACTGAAGCACGAGGCCCGCGACCTCCGTCCGGGCTCGCTTGTATGGATGGTCGAGGATTACGCCGGCGTTCTCGCCGACGTCGGTTACGCCAAGTCCGCAGCCGTGCTGCTGGCCTCGTGCGGCGCTGCGCGCGATCGACTGGGATTCCGCCCAGACCGTTGGGCTGAGCGCGGGATCTCTGAAGCACGAACCACCGCGGAGTCGGCGCTCTCCGCCGCCGAATGGGCCGACGCCCACGCGCGCGGACAGGGCATGACAGTCCTAGACGCGCTCGCCGAAGCGGTCGCGGCCATGACTGACATCCGGATCTGACTAGATTCCGAGTGCTCAACCTCGATCCATGTGCTTGTAGGTGGCCCGAGCCTACGGATCGAGGCTGAGTGCATTCACGCATCCCGGCGCCAATTGCACGCGACGGTGCCGCTTCTGCGCGATGACCGGATGTGGATCTAACATGGCGGTGGCCTAGGCGTGGCTTCGCGAGATATCAAGGAGCGGCAAAGCAAACTGCGGTAGCAGGTGCCGGCTGTTCGCGTCTTGCAGTGATTGGCCGTGAGCGATGTATCTCATCTCGGTCTGAACCTCGAGCGCCTCATTAATCAATTCGAGTAGGACCTGCTCACTTTCCTGGAGAAGTTCACCGACCCGCGCTCGCAGCAACATTGCTGACAGGTCCTTGCTCTGCACTCTCCAGGAGGTTGGCAAGCCGTAGCGCTGATCCGGTGATGTGATCCGGTCGACGATTGGCGCCAGAACCCTACAAGCGAACCTGGCGTTCGATCTTTCGTAATCCATCAGAGACGCGGGCAATTCTCCGTGCGCCAAGCGTCTAGCGGGTTCATCGATGAGAAGCGCTGCGCTTAGTACTAGCCCGAAGCGGTTATCAGACCATCGAGCTAGCGTCGTGTATGCCAGCTCGATGTCATGAGGAGCGGGCCGAGTGCGGCCAGGTCCTCTGAACGCCTGATACGCGAGCGCGCTCGCAGCAATGCAGTCCGGGAGCAGGTCCCGGTACTCATCCATTACCTCGTGCCTCGCCAAGAGAGCCATCCAGCACACGCCGGTGGCCGTCATGCCCAACACGAGTAGGCCGAGAAACTCCGGTGCGGGGTGCGAGGACCATCCCCATCCTGCACTCGCTCCAGCAATCACGAGGAGCCCTAGTATTGAGGCCGCCAAGTTGACAACAAGCACGAGTCTGGCCTCTGCGGCGCGGGTGTGTCGGAGCACTGCCTCGACAAACTCTTTCAGGTCGGCGTTCTCCTCTACCTGATGATGCAGGCCGAAGTTGCCCTCCCTTCCAGTCAGCGACCTAAAGGACTCCGATTCCCTCTGAGCCGCCTTACTCATAATCCGCCGAGGAGCGCGGCGACTGAAGCGCGGCGGCTCCCTCGGATCGAGCACATATTCGAGCGCATACTTTCGCGTGTGGAGCGGTTGGGCCGAGGCCGTGAGCAGAACCTCCATCGCCAGAGCGCCATGTCCCGGCCGTGCGCGCTCGGCGAATCGTTGATCTTCTGTGCGAAGAGCCTCGGTTGCGCGTCGATAAACATCGTTTCGGCCGAACTGAAGGCCGAACGTTACGAGAAACGTTTCGACACTGAGCAGGGTCGCAATTGTGCCCATCAGCGCCGCCGGAATAGCGCTGAGCCGGTCGGGCGGCGACTCGCGCCCTGCCGTCTCTAGCAGTGCCCACATGACGCTCAGTGCGAGTATCATTGTTGGGCCAATCGCGGTCGCTCGCCATTGCAAGACCAGCGCCCAGGCGCGTCGGGGGCGCGGGTGCAGTTCCCCCGGGTCTCGCGTGTTGGTGAGCCGTAAACGCTTGCGATGCAAGGGCATGCCGGCACCTCCTTGGACAGGCCTCCGTGTGTCGCGATCGGCCGGAGACCGGTGAGAAACGGATTCAGGTCGGTGATGAGCCGACAGCCGACGCTCGATCGTGGAGTTCCGAGCGCGGGTTGCCTCCTCCCTCGCCGGAGCCGACCCATCGGCAATGAGTAACCGATGCAGCACTTGCACGTCGTGGATGCACCGGAAGTTGCACCCACGAGTGCGATGGGTCTTCCATGCACACTTGGCCATGACTGTCCTACGGCCCGGAGGCGGAGTCAACCGTGGGCACCCGCCCCGCCGGTGTTCTTGCCCGTGTCGCCAGCGTTTCATACGGGGAACTAGTACATCGCGGTGGCGATGGGAATAGCGACTACCCCAGCAATGACGTCGGCGTCGCCAAGAAATGAGGCACCATCGTCGCGCGCTCATCGGCATTATGCGCGCTCTCCGGCACGGCCGGCGGCCGGTGCCCGGGTCGACCGCGTCGCGGCCCCCCGATGCCGCGTCCAATCTGGCTCTTCAGATCTGAGCGTGGTGGGCGTCCGTACGGGGGGGGCGTGGCTCAGCAGGGTAAAGGGGTCGGGGCCCTCCAGGATCGGCAGCGACGAAGCAAGCCGTTCCACCGGAAGACCCCGACGTGCCCGGTTCCAACGCGACCGCTTCGTCACCGGTCTCGGTGAGCGCGGTGTCACGGTCCGAGCCCTGGACCGTGAGCGGGCCGTCGCCGGTCGACCTTTCGTCATGACGATGCACCGTGCGAAAGGCACCGAGTTGTCCGGGGTCGCGCTGGCAGGCATCGGTGCGCACAGCCAGGCCGAGAAGGCGCGGCTGACCGCGATGGACGAGACCGAGCGCGCCGACGCAGAGCTGCGGGAACGGTCTCTTGTCTACGTTGCCGCGACCCGGGCGCGCGACGAGCTCCTGGTGGTGCAACGGGGATAGCCTCCCGCCTGAGGAATGGTGCGCGACCGGGCTCGGAACGGCGCGTGACCGCCACTTTGGCCAGCGTGGCGGGTAGCCGTTCAGGTCATGCGAGGACCGGAGAGCTGCGGCGTCGCGCTCCGCGGCCCGGGAGGCTGCCCTGCGGTGATTCCGAACCCTCAGTGGGCGGCGGGTGTGGTGCTTCCGAGAGCCAGGTGACGGGTCCGGCAGCGTGCCGATCGCGAGCGCTGACTGGCGCCCAAGCATGGGCACATGGGGCTACATGTGGGTCCACGTGGTCGCCAGAACAGTCACGACTGCCCGGTGGTGTCCGGGGTTTGACCTGCAAGAACGCCCTTCAAGATCCCCTGGAAGGGTGCCTCGTCCGAATCAGCGGGTTCGGGGTTCGCGTCCCTGATGGCGCACCATCACCGCAGGCCAGCGACCTGGACCAGGGCCGCTGGCCTGTCTTGTGTGGGCCCTTGGGGGTGTGTGTGGCCACCTGCTCAGCGGTCCTCGTCGTCAGCAGCGTCGTCGAGCCTTCGGGTTCCGTCCGGCCGGGGCAGCCGCCGGCCGATGGAGGCGTCCTGGGTCATCGACACCCGGGCGTCCCCGGGCTGGTCCGCGATCGACCGGGCGGGTTGGCAGTCGCCCCTTCTGCGCGTGAGCCGAGCCGGTTCGGCCTGAGATGCCCGGGCTCTTCGCGCCGGACGCTCGAACGCGTGCGAGGGTGGACGGAGAGCCGATCTGGGAAGATGGGGCAGTTCACGCCCCACGGGCGGTCAGCATGGAGGGGGCGACCAGTGGCTGCTTCGCCCTCGGGACCGTCCGGTGTGGACTATGCGGCGGTGTTCGCCGGGATTCCCACGTCGTACCTGGTGATGTCGCCGGTCGCGCCGGACTACGTCATCCTCGACGCCAACGACGCCTACCTGGCCAACGTCGACCGCACTCGCGAGCAGATCGTCGGGTTGCCGGTCTTCGAGGCGTTCCCACCGAGTCCGAACACCTTCGACGAGCACGGCGTGCCGTGGATCCGGCGCTCGTTCGACCGCGCAGTCGCGACCGGGCGACGGGACACGATGCCGCTGCAGAAGTACGACGTGCCGGACCCCAGCGGCAACGGCATGGTGGAGCGCTTCTGGTCCCTGATCAGCGTGCCGATCCTGGACGCCGACGGCCACGTCATGGTGCTCGTGCAGCGCGCGGAGAACATCACCGACTTCATGCAGCAGCAAGGACAGGGCCACGCCGAGCTCGAGCGCAGCGAGCTCTGGCGCCGCCGGGCTCAGGAGGTCGAGACAGACCTGTACGCCCGGGCCCAGGAGCTGGCCCTCGCAGTCCAGGCTCAGCAGCTGGCGAGCCGGCGGCTCAGCAGCTTCGCCGACGTCACGATGCAGCTCGCCTCGGCCGACTCGGTGAACGAGGTTGCCGACATCGTGTTCGGCGCGGGACTTCCGGTGATCGGGGCCACCGGCGGATCCATCGCCGTGCGCAGACCCGACAGCGACGTCCTGCAGGTGACCGTGACCCCGTCACTGGGTGGGCCGATGCCACGGCTCGACAGCGAGGTGCCGCTGCACGGACCGCTGCCCATATCGATCGCCGCCCGTCTCGGCCGGTCGATCCTCATCCCGGACGAGCAGGCTGCTATGGCGTTCGACGGCCTGCCTGACGCGATGGTCGTGAGCGCGACCAAGGCGTGGGCGGTTCTGCCGCTGCAGGTCGGCACCCGGCTTCTGGGTTCGATCGCCGTCGGCTTCGCCCACCCCCAGGAGTTCCGCCCCGACGAGGTGGAGCTCTTGCGGGTGCTCGCTTCGCAGTGCGCTCAGGTGCTCGATCGGCTGGAGGTCCGAGATCGCGAACGACACGCCGCCCACGAGGTCGCCCGGATCGCCGAGACCCTGCAGCGGAGCCTGCTCAGCGACCCGCCTGCCAGTGCTGACCTGACGTTCGCGGTCACGTATCAGCCCGCGCAGCAGGTCGCTCAGGTCGGTGGCGACTGGTACGACGCGTTCGAGACCGGCTCCGGGGCGACGGTCATCGTCATCGGAGACGTCGCCGGCCACGACCAGGACGCTGCCGCCACCATGGCGCAGGTCCGCAACATCTTGCGCGGCATCGCCCAGGTCATCGAGCGGCCGCCCTCGGTCGTGCTCGGCGCGCTGGACCGTGCCCTGGACCTGTTGACCGTCCCGGTGATCGCCAGCATCGTGCTCGCCGAGATCAGTGCACCGGTCCCTGGTCAGACCACCCGTGTCCTGCGCTGGTGCAACGCAGGCCACCCACCACCGCTGCTGCTGCGCGCGGCCGGCGCTCCGGAGGTCCTCAGCCGCGTGCCAGACCTGCTCGCCGGCCTCGGGACGACACATCAGCGAACCGACCACGAGGTGACCCTCGATCGCGGCGACATGGTGCTGCTGTACACCGACGGGCTCGTCGAGACTCGCGGTGGAGACATCGACGACGACATCGAACGGCTTCGAGTGCGAGTCGCATCGGACGGTGCTGACGAAGGACCGAAGGCGCTCCTCCAAGCGCTCATCACCGACGAGCCCTCGTTCGACGACGACGTGGCGCTGCTCGCCGTCCAGGTTCTGTAGCGTGAAGGAGGAAGTGGTGACCGCACCACCCGGCTTCGACGTCGACGAGGATGCGCCGTTGGAGCGTGGGACGCTGCGCCTTTCCCCGGAGCCGGGCAGCGCGCGGCGGGCGCGCGTGCTCCTGCGGGACGTGCTGACGCGGACCGAGCGACTGGACTGCCTGGACGCTGCTGAGCTCGCGTGCACCGAGCTGGTCACGAACGCCCTGCTGCACGCGCACACCGACATGGAGGTCACCGTCGAGGTGGACGCGGTCGTCCGCGTGTCGGTGCGGGACTTCAACCCGACACCGCCTCTGCAGCGGCACTACGACGTCCAGGCGACGACCGGGCGAGGACTGGCGCTCGTGGCGGCCGTGAGCGACGACCACGGCATCAGCGACGTCGGCCCGGACGGCAAGACCATGTGGTTCACGGTGGGCGGCGCGGAGACCACGAAGTCGGACGCCGACGTGCTGGCCGCCTGGGACCTGGCGGAGTGGGACGTCGGGGGATGGCCTGCGGTCCCCGCGGAGGCGCCCGATCTGCGCACCGTCACCCTCCGGCAGGTCCCGCCGACCTTGTGGCTCGCCTCCCGCCAGCACCACGACGCCCTGCTTCGCGAGCTCGCCTTCTATCGAACCCGGCACGACGTCGAGGTCGACGTGGCAGCCGCTGACCGTGCCCGAGCAACGATCTCGTCGGCCGTCCTCGCGGTCCTCGACCAGGCACAGCAGAGCGGGACCCTGCACTCCTCGGTGCCGCCCGGTCACCCGAGCACGCTGCCCGACGTGCCGGAGCCGTTCGATCTGGACATCGATGTCACCGCGACGACGGGGGCCGACGCCGCGGCCCTCCAGGATGCGCTGGACGCCGCAGAGGCGCTCGCCTCGTCTGGCGTCCTCCTTGCCCGCCCCGGTCTTCCGGAGGTCATCGCCGTCCGCGACTGGGCGTGTGAGCAGATCGTCGCCCAGCTGGCCGGTGTCCGACCGGCGGCGTGGACGGGGGCGGACGATGAAAGGTTCCTGGAGGAGGTCGATGTCGGGGCGGCACACGAGCTCCAGACCTTCACTGCCACGGTCCGCGACTCCGACCGCCGCGTGATCGGAGTCGACGATGCCAACCGCATCATCGCCATCAGCCGACCGCTGGCGCACGCTCTCGGTTGGGAGGTCGATCAGCTCGTGGGACGACGGATCGTCGTCCTGATCCCCTCACACCTGCGGGAAGCCCATGTCGCTGGCTTCACCCGTCACCTGACCACGGGCGAAGCGCACGCACTCGGCGTCCCGCTCGTCCTGCCGGTGCTCCACGCGAACGGCACCGAGGTCCCCAGCAGGTTCCTCATCCAGCAGAGCCACCCCACCGCCGGTCGCTCGATGTACATCGCATGGATCGACCCGCTCGAGGACTCGCCAGCCGCCTCCGCACAGCAGTGATCGCCACCGCCATCGTGCGTCCTGGCGCGCGACCACGAGCACGTCCGGATGCCGAGCACACGTCCCGAGCGGGACTGCGTTCGAGCGCACCTGGCGTCCTGCTGAATTTTGTCCGTGCTGTCGGCGTTGTCGCGGCATGAGCCTTCACGAGACCACGCTGACGACCATCCGGGGCGACCGTGTTGCCCTGGCGGACTACCGCGACCGGGTGACGCTGATCGTCAACGTCGCCTCCCGGTGCGGCCTGACGCCGCAGTACGCGCAGCTGGAGGACCTGCACAGGACGTACGGATCGTGCGGCTTCGCGGTGCTCGGGTTCCCGAGCGACGACTTCGAGCAGGAGCTGGGCAGCCGCGAGGAGATCGAGACCTTCTGCTCGACGACGTACGGGGTCACCTTCCCGATGTTCGACAAGGTCGCTGTCAACGGCCCGGCGCAGCATCCTCTGTTCGCGGCGCTGACCCAGGCGCCCGACTCGGCCGGGGAGGCGGGCGACGTCCGGTGGAACTTCGAGAAGTTCCTCGTGACCCCGGCCGGCGACGTGCACCGCTTCCGCTCCGGCGTCGAGCCCCTGGACCCGGAGATCGTCGCGCTCATCGAGGCGTCGCTGCCCCAGGGCAGCAGCTGACGACAACCGGCGAGCCGGACGCCGGCGGGCATCGAGGCGTTGCGCGACCGTGTCAATCGGCCCTCCCCGTGGTGGCCCGCGACCTTCCGGATGCCGGCCGGCACCGTCCGACGGTGCGCAAGCTCCCGTCCGTCGACCGTGACAGCGTTCCCGGGCGTCGCCCCGGCAGGTGGGAGTGGCACTCGGTGGGACTGACCGGAGGGGTGTGGTGCGGTGATCGGATCCACCTCGGCGCCGCACCACCCCGGCTGGGCGAACGTCGAGTGGCAGCAGCGGTGGAACCGTCGGCTCCTGCGGGCGACGGCAGCGCCGAGGACTGCACCTCTCTGCTTCGTCGGCATCACGCCCCGTCACGGCATCGCGCCGCGGCGGGGCGTGCGTCGTCCGAGCGGACATCCCTCGTCCGGGGACGGCGGCTTCCTGAGTGAGCCGCTCCGCCTGTCCGCGCCGATGCCGCCTCCACACCGGGCGACGCGACATCCCGCCCACCCCTGGCGGCGAACCAGGACCTGCCAGGACCAGGAACGGCAGGGCCTGCCCGGACCAGGCGGAACCCCGTACCGTCACCGGGACCGCTCACCGCTTCCACCGAAGGGTCTCATCGTGGCCACCTGGCTCATCACCGGCTGCTCCACCGGACTCGGCCGTGCCCTGGCCGAGGCCGTGATCGCTGCCGGCCACCACGCGGTCGTCACCGCCCGGGACGTCTCGAAGGTCGCCGATCTGGCTGCCGGCGACCCCGACCGTGTCCTCGCGCTCGCACTCGACGTCACCGACCCAGGGCAGATCACCGACGCCGTCGAGCAGGCCGAGCACAGGTTCGGTGGCATCGACGTGCTGGTCAACAACGCCGGCTACGGGTACCGGGCCGCGGTGGAGGAGGGTGACGAGCGGGACGTCCGCGCCCTGTTCGACACGCACGTCTTCGGCGTCGTCGGGCTGCTCAAGGCCGTGCTGCCGGGCATGCGGGCCCGCCGTTCGGGCGCCATCGTGAACGTCTCCTCGATCGGTGTGCAGATCCAGCCCGCCGGCTCCGGCTACTACGCCGCGTCCAAGGCCGCCCTGGAGGGGCTGTCCGGGGCTCTGCGCAGCGAGGTCGAGCCGCTCGGCATCTCGGTCACCGTGGTCGAGCCCGGAGGCTTCCGGACCGACTTCGCCGGCCGGTCGCTGACCCAGTCGACCACCGTCATCGACGACTACGCCGAGACCGCCGGCAAGCGGCGCATCGAGCAGGGGACCGGTCACGGCACCCAGCCCGGCGACCCCGCCAAGGCGGCGCTGGCGATCATCGCTGCCGTCGAGGCCGACGAGCCGCCCGCCTTCCTGCTCCTGGGCAGCGACGCGCTGTCCACCTACCGGCGCCTGGACCAGGCCCGCCTCGACCTCATCACCGCGTGGGAGACCACCACCACCGGGACCGACCTCTGACCAGGGTGACCAGGCGGGGGTGCGCGTCGTGACGTCGAGCAGGCGCGCCGGCCGGCGCGTCGAGTGGGCGGCTCCGGCGCTGCCGCCGATGACGAGGCCGGTCGGGAGGATCGTCCCGTGCTCGGGCGGGGGACCTCGATCTGGGGGGCCCGAGGTGTTCGACCGCTCGGGCCCCAGGCCCGACACCCTCGCCACCGTGAGTGCGCTGCAGGAGGTCCCGATGTGCGCCGCGGTGCGCTCGGCGATCGGCAGCGCGGGCATCGCGGCGTCCCGCGGCCTCGGGCTGCGTCGTGAGGACTACCTCGACCGGCGTCTCACGGATCGCCACCGCCGTCGACCTGGCTGCCGCTACGCTCGCCGTCGGTGAGGCCTTGGGCGCCGAGCACCGCCGCGTGCTGCTGGCGCCCCTCGCGTCCACGGGGTTCGTGCCGGCCGCCCGGACCGACGCCCGTTCGCCCGCTGCCGCAGACAAGGACGTGACCCGCGATGCCCTCGCGTGACGCCGCACACCTGGCCGCCGCGCGGATCGCCGCCGACGACGCCGCCCGGGCGCAGCTGCAGCGACGCACCCTGACCGTCGTCGTCATCAGCCAGGTCCTGGGCGGCGCCGGGCTGGCCGCCGGCGTCACCGTGGGTGCCCTGCTCGCCCAGCAGATGCTCGACGACGACACCCTGACCGGACTCCCGGCCGCGCTGTTCACGCTCGGCTCGGCCCTGGCCGCGTTCCTCATCGGTCGCACGACGCAGCGGCGGGGACGGCGTCTCGGCCTCGGTCTGGGCTTCACGGCGGGTGGCCTGGGCGCCCTCGGTGTGGTCGCCGCGGCCGTCACCGACAACGCGCCGCTGCTGGTGGCCGCGTTCTTCGTCTACGGGGCGGGGACCGCGACCAACCTCCAGGCCCGCTACGCCGGTACCGACCTCGCGCTGCCGGCCCGGCGGGGCACCGCCGTCAGCGTGGCCCTGGTCTCCACCACGCTGGGTGCCGTCGCCGGCCCGAACCTCGTCGAGCCGCTCGGGGTGCTCGCCACCGGGCTCGGCATCCCGGCCCTGGCCGGACCGTTCCTGCTCGCGGCGGTCGCCTACCTCGCCGCCGGCGCCGTGCTGCTGACGCTCCTGCGCCCGGACCCGTTCCTCGTCCTGCAGCACCTGGAGGCCGACCGGGGACCGGTGGGCAGCACCGCCGGCGCACCGTCGCGCCCGGGCCCCGGCGTCGTCGTCGGGGGCACCGTGATGATCCTGACCCAGATCGCCATGGTGGCGATCATGACGATGACCCCGGTGCACATGCGGGCGCACGACCACTCCCTCGCGCAGGTCGGCGTGGTCATCAGCGTCCACATCGGGGCCATGTACCTGCCGTCGCTGGTCACCGGCGTCCTGGTCGACAAGGTCGGCCGGGTGCCCATGGCCGTCGCCGCCGGCCTCACGCTCCTGCTCGCGGGCGTCACCGCGGCGGTCGCGCCAGGCGACTCCCTGGGGCTGCTGATCGTCGCCCTGGCGCTGCTCGGCCTCGGGTGGAACTTCGGCCTCATCGCCGGCACCGCGCTGGTCGTCGACTCCACCGCCCCCGCCACGCGCGCCAGCACCCAGGGCAGCCTCGACGTGCTCATCGCGCTCGCCGGCGCCGGCGGGGGAGTGGCCTCGGGGCTGGTCATGGCCACGACGAGCTACGGCACCGTGTCCCTGCTCGGCGGGGTCCTGTCCCTCCTGCTGCTCCCGGTGGTGTTCTGGGCCGCTCGGCGCCCGGCCGCACCGGCGGCACCCGTCGCGTGACCCGGACCGCCCCGGGCACGACCCGGCGGTGACGCGGAGCGCAGCGGCACACCCCGGAGCGGCTCCGACCGGGGAGCGCCTCGTCCGCTGCGGAGCGCCTAGACTGCCGCTCGGCCGCATCGCGCGGCACGACGCGCCGGACCGGGCTCGGGGAGCGGTCGACTCGCAGCCGGAGCGTGTCCGGCGACCCGCGCTCCTCGCCGGACCTCGGGTGCGCCACCGCGTCGTCGTCGACGACGTCGGTCGACGTCCACCGGCCGGCGCTGCGGCCTCCCGGCGGGGGCTGACACGCGGGACCACCGACAGGCAGGGAAGGGCTCGACGTGACCAGCGGCACCGACTCCGACACCGAGCACACCGAGGACACCGGGCACCCCGGCCAGACCGGGCACCCCGAGCACGGTCCCGGAGGTCGAGCGGGCGCCGTCCCGCTCGCCGCGCCCGACCGCCACCCGACGGCGGCCGCCCTGGCGCCGCACCGGCTCTCGCGGCAGCACCGCAGCGTCATCGCCGTGCTGATGGTGGCCGCGTTCACGGTGATCCTCAACGAGACCGTGATGAGCGTCGCGCTGCCGGTGCTGCAGGACGACCTCGGGGTCCCGCTGAGCGTCGGTCAGTGGCTGACGACGGCCTACATGCTGACGATGGCCGTGGTGATCCCGCTGACCGGGTTCCTCATCCAGCGCGTGCCCACCCGCCGGCTGTTCGTGCTCGCGATGACCCTGTTCAGCATGGGCACGCTCGTCGCGGCGGTGGCACCCGGCTTCGGTGTGCTGCTCGCGGCCCGGGTCGTCCAGGCGTCCGGGACGGCGATCATGATGCCGCTGCTCATGACGACCGTGATGACCCTCGTCCCGGCCGCCCGACGCGGCCTCATGATGGGCAACATCTCGATCGTCATCTCGGTCGCGCCGGCCCTCGGCCCGACCCTCTCCGGCTTCATCATCGGCCGCTTCGGGTGGCGCGGGATCTTCCTGGTCGTGCTCCCGATCGCGCTCCTCACGCTCGTGCTCGGGGCGAGGTGGCTGGTTCCCGTCTCCGAGACGTCCCGGGCCCGGGTGGACCTCCTGTCGGTCCCGCTCGCCGCGCTCGGCTTCGGCGGGCTCGTCTACGGGATGGCGAGCATCGGGGAGGCGGCGGAAGGTGGCGCGGCGATCCCGGTGTGGGCGCTGTTCGCCGTCGGCGGCGTCTCCCTGCTGCTGTTCCTCGTGCGGCAGCTGGTCCTGCAGCGCAGCGACCGCGCACTGCTCGACCTGCGGGTCTTCCGGTCGTCCGTGTTCTCGATCTCGATGGGCGCGATGCTCCTCGCGACGGGGACGATGTTCGGGGCGTTCATCCTCGTCCCCCTGTTCGCCCAGCGCGGGCTCGGGCTCGACCCGCTCCAGACGGGGCTCATCACCTTGCCGGGCGGCCTCCTCATGGGGGTGGCGAGCCCGTTCGTCGGCCGCATCTACGACGCCCACGGTCCGCGCGTGCTGCTGCTGCCCGGAGTGGTCCTGATGAGCGCCGGGCTGTGGGTCCTCACGACGGTGAGTGCGACCACCTCGCCGGCCCTGCTGGTCGGCACCAACATCGCCATCATGGTGGCCCTCTCCGCTACGTTCACGCCCCTCATGACCGCGGGACTCGGGTCGCTGCCGCCCCGGCTCTACTCGCACGGCAGCGCCGTGCTGGGGACGTTCCAGCAGGTGGCGGCCGCGTCCGGCACGGCCGTGTTCATCACCGTGGTCGCCGTCGTCGCGACCGCGGCCGGGAGCGACACCGCGGAGGCGGAGGGCACGATCGCCGGCGTCCGGGCCGCGTTCCTGGTCGCCGCCATCGCGTCGCTCGTGCTCCTCCCCGCCGTGCTCCTGGTCCGCAAGCCGGCCTCGGCCACCCCGGCCGGCGTCCTCACGCACTGACCGCCCGGCCCGCCCGGCCGTCCACCGCGGCGGTACGGCGCGGACGAGCGCCGCCCCTCCAGAGAGAAGGACCGATGCACACCGACACGCCCGCCGCGTGGCGCGACCTCAACGGCAACGGGGTCATGGACCCCTACGAGGACCCGAGCCGGTCCGCCGAGGAGCGCACCGAGGACCTGCTCGGCCGGCTCTCCCTCGAGGAGAAGGTGGGGCTGATGTTCCAGACCGTCATCGAGACCGGACCGGACGGGACCCTCCTCGAACGGCCGGGTGCGATCAGCAAGTCACCCACCAGCACGGTGGTCCTGGACAAGCACCTCACCCACTTCAACGTGCACACCCTGGGCAGCCCGCGGGAGGCGGCGCGCTGGTCCAACGCGCTCCAGCGGCTGGCCGAGCAGACCCCGCACGGCATCCCGGTCACGATCAGCACCGACCCGCGGCACTCGTTCATCGAGAACTCGGGCACCTCGTTCTCCGCGGGCGCGTTCTCGCAGTGGCCCGAGCCGCTGGGGCTGGCGGCGCTGCACGACGACGACGCGATCCGCCGGTTCGCGGACATCGCCCGCCGCGAGTACCGCGCCGTCGGGATCCGCGCGGCCCTGCACCCGCAGGTCGACCTCGCCACCGAGCCGCGCTGGGGTCGCCAGGCCCACACGTTCGGCGACGACGCCGAGGCCGCCACCCGCGCCGTCGTCGCCTACCTCGACGGGTTCCAGGGCCCCGAGCTCGGCCCGGAGTCGGTCGCGTGCGTGACCAAGCACTTTCCCGGGGGCGGGCCGCAGAAGGACGGGGAGGACGCGCACTTCCCCTACGGCCGGGAGCAGGTCTACCCCGGCGGGATGTTCGACCTGCACCTCGAGCCGTTCCGGGCCGCGATCGCGCACGGCACCGCGGGGATCATGCCGTACTACGGCATGCCGGTCGGGCTCGTCGTCGACGGCGAGCCGATCGAGCCGGTCGGGTTCGGCTACAACCGCCAGATCGTCACCGGCCTGCTGCGCGAGACGCTGGGCTACGACGGCGTCGTCGTCACCGACTGGGAGCTCGTCAACGACAACCGGGTCGGCGACCAGGTCCTGCCCGCGCGCGCGTGGGGCGTCGAGCACCTGAGCCCGGCCGACCGGATGGTGACGATCCTCGACGCCGGCGCCGACCAGTTCGGGGGAGAGGAGTGCGTCGACCTCCTCCTGGACCTCGTGCGCACCGGTCGCGTCCCGGAGGCCCGGGTCGACGAGTCCGCCCGCCGGCTCCTGCTCGTCAAGTTCCGGCTGGGGCTGTTCGACGACCCCTACGTCGACGAGGACGCCGCCGACCTCGTCGTCGGGGACGCGGAGTTCCGGGCGGCCGGACACCGCGCGCAGGCCGAGTCGGTGACCGTCCTGGAGAACCGGGACCACACCCTTCCCCTGGACGGCGTCGCCCCCGGCCGGACCGTGTACGTCGAGGGGATCGACCCGGAGACCGCCTCGCGCCTGGGCACGGTCGTCGCGGATCCCGCGGACGCCGACCTCGCGCTCGTGCGGCTCGCGGCGCCCTTCGAGCCGCGCGACGACCTCTTCCTCGAGGCCTGGTTCCACCAGGGCTCGCTCGACTTCCCACCCGGGCTGGTCAGCCGGCTCGCGCGCATCGCCGCGGTCACCCGCCTCGTCGTCGACGTGACGCTCGACCGGCCCGCGATCCTCACCCCGCTGGTCGAGCACTGCGCCGCGCTGAGCGTCTCGTTCGGCACGAGCGGTCCGGCGCTGCTCGACGCGCTGACGGGACGCATCCCGCCGCGGGGTCGGCTGCCGTTCGAGATCCCGCGTTCGATGCAGGCCGTCCGCGACTCGCGGGAGGACGTCCCGCACGACACCGCCGACCCGGTCTACCCCGTCGGGTCCGGGCTCGACCTCGCCGGACCTGCCTGACGGATCGCGACGTCGCGGGCCGGCGCGTCCCGTGCGGTCACGCCTCACCTGCCGGCTGCGAGCTCTCGGCGATCTGCTGCCGCTGCGCGTCGACGATCTGCCGGTAGGAGACGCGCAGGAGCTCCACCCGGTCCGGGCGGCCACCACGGTCGCGCGCCGCGGACCACGCCCACCTCGCCGTCTCGACGTCGGCGTTCGTGATGGTGATCCGGAAGCTGTCGTCCGTCACCCGCGGCTCCGTTCTGCGTCGACGATGACCGCTCGGCTGCCCGAGCCGACCCGTCCGCGCCGGCGGCCCGTCCTGCGGCCGTCCGGCGTGGCGCGCGTGAAGACGCTCCGGGCACCGAGGCATGACGCGGGGAAGGCGGTCCGGGCCCGCGTTTCACCCGGGCCGAACGGGTGAAGCGGCGCCGCGGGCCTCACATGCGGCCCGCGGGGGCGTGAGAGTCACCGCATGGACATTCCGGACAGCAGGGTCGACCTCGCCCACGACGACGTCCGCACCACGCGGACGCCCCCGCAGGACCTCCCCGGGCGCGGCGAACGCCCCGGAGCGCTCGACGCGGACGCGCCCGGCGCCGCGTGGTTCCACGTCTCGCCGACCGCCCGCCGCGCGCTGGTCGGCAACCCGCGGCGCGTCCGGCTCTGACGTCGTCGCTCCGCGATCACTGACGTCCGGCGCGCTGCGCAGGACGTCGTCGGGGACGCGGTGGACGATGGGCGCTCCGACGACGGAGGAGCGCCCATGACGGCCACGCAGGAGCAGGACACCGCCGGCAGCACCGACGGGAGCACCGAGGGGAGCACCGCCGAGCGCACGTACGACGTCGTCGTGCTCGGAGCGGGCGCGGTCGGGGAGAACGTCGCCGACCGGGCGGGCCGCGGCGGCCTGAGCGTCGTGGTCGTCGAGTCCGAGCTCGTCGGCGGGGAGTGCTCGTACTGGGCGTGCATGCCGTCCAAGGCGCTGCTGCGGCCCGGTGCGGTGCTCGACGGCCGCCCGCGCGGTCCCCGGCGCCGCGGCCGCGGTCGCGGGCGGGCTCGACGTCGCGGCCGTGCTCGCGCGGCGCGACGTCGATGACGTCGCGACTGGGACGACAGCGGCCAGGTCGACGTGGCTCGACGGCGCAGGCACTGCGCCTCGTGCGCGGGACGGCCCGCTTCGCCGGCCCGCGCCGCGTCGAGGTGCACGACGCCGCACGGGGACGACGACGACGCTCGTCGCCCGGCGCGCCGTCGTCGTCGCGACGGGCAGCGAGCCGGTGATCCCGGACGTGCCCGGGCTGGCGACCGTGCAGCCCGTGGACGTCGCCGCGAGGCGACGTCGGCCGAGACGGTCCCGGACGTCGCTCGCGGTCATCGGCGGCGGGGTGGTGGCCGCCGAGATGGCCACCGCCTACGCCGACCTCGGCGCGCGGGTGACGCGTGCTGGTGCGCGGCGGAGCGGCTGCTGCCGGCCGCGGAGCCGTTCGCCGGGGAGGCGGTCGCGGCGTCGCTGCGTCGACGCTCGGCGTCGACGTGCGCTTCGGCGACGCGAGGTCGACGCGCGCGACGCGGCGACGACGACGGCGTCCGGCTCGAGCTGTCCGCCGGCGAGCCGGTGCGCGCCGACCGAGGTGCTGGTCGCGACCGGCCGCCGTCCTCGCACCGCCGACCTGGGGCTCGAGACCCTCGGCCTCGAGCCGGGCGCGGCCCTCGAGGTCGACGACAGCCTGCAGGTCACCGCCGTCGACGGCGGCTGGCTGTACGCGACCGGCGACGTCACCGGCCGCGTGGCGACCACCCACCAGGGCAAGTACGACGCGCGGGTCGCCGGCGACGTCATCGCCGCGCGGTACCCGGCCGACGACGCCGGGACCGGCCGACGACCGCCTCGCCGGACGACGCCCGGCGGCCGGCACCCGTGGAGCCGGCTGCACGCGACCGCCGACCACGCGCGCCGTCCCGCAGGTCGTGTTCACGCGGCCCGAGGTCGCGAGCGTCGGGCTGACCGAGGCGCGGCCCGCGAGGCCGGGCTCCCGGTGCGGGTCGTGACCTACGCGCTGGGCGACGTCGGCGGGCGCGTCGCTCGCCGCCGAGGGGTACGAGGGGACGGCGGCCATCGTCGTCGACACCGAGCGCGAGGTGATCGTCGGCGCCACCTTCGTCGGTCCCGAGGTCGGCGGAGATGCTGCACGCCGCGACGATCGCCGTCGTCGGGGAGGTGCCGCTGGGCCGGCTGTGGCACGCGGTGCCCGCGTACCCGACGGTCAGCGAGGTGTGGCTGCGCCTGCTGGAGGCCTACGGGCTGTAGGGACGTCCGGGCGGCGGGCGCGGATCGAGCCCGGCCCGCGAGGTGCGGGCCGGGCTCGTGCCGATCCGGTCAGCCGGCGTGCGGTCGCCGGTCGGTCAGCCGGCGAGCGCGGCGTCCGAGGAGAAGACCAGGCCGAGGGCGATCTGGCCCTGCTGGAGCGCGGTCTTGGTCAGCGGGCCGCCGGCGTCGAGCGAGCACGAACTCGCCGACTGTCGAGGCCGTAGGTGTCCTCCAGGCCCGGCTGGCAGAACGGACGCTCGGGGCACTCCGGCGGGCCGCCGAGCACGAGGCCGCCGCACGCGGCGGCGAGGTCGCTCAGCGTCGCGACGCCGTTCTCCTCCGCGAACGCCGTGGTCACGGCGAACGCGTTCTGGTCCTGCGCGGCCGACGGCGTGCCGAACACGAGGCCGACCTCCTCGCCGAGCGCGGTGAGCTCGGCGACCGTCGCGTCGAGGTCGGCGCTGGCGACCGCCGTCGCGTCGGCGCCGTTGACGCCTTCTTGTTGAGGAACTCGGTCAGCGTGCCCGACGTACTCGGGGACCACGGTGAGCTCACCGGCCTCCAGCGCGGGCTCGTAGGTCTCGCGGTTGCCGATCGCCTGGGTGGTGGCGTCGTACCCGGCGGCGTCGCAGCACCCCCGCGTACAGCTCGGCCGAGCGTGGCGCTCTCGGAGAAGTTCCCGGCGCCGACGACGACCGCGCGGCCGCTCGCCGACCTGGTCCTGGGCGTCCGAGGCCGTTGTCGGCGAGGAACTCGCTCGGCGACCTGCGTCGAGGTCTGCCGGTCGACGTCCACCGCCTTGTTCAGGGCGATGAGCGTGTCGGTGTCGAGCGCGGCCGAGACCGAGTCGAGCAGCGGGACGAGCGCGGGGTCGCTCGGCGACGGCCGCCGCGTTGACCGCCGGGATGATGTTGTCGACGGTCTGCAGCCCCTGGTCGTCCTCGAGGACGACCAGGGCGTCGCCGGCGACGGGCTCGCAGGCGGCGAGCGCTGGCGCCGGACGTCGGACGGGGGCTCTCGGAGGTCTCCGGCGGGCGGCGGTGCCGGACGACCCGGCGTCGCCGCACGCGGCGGTGAGGGCGAGGAGCCGGCGGCGAGCGACGGCCAGGGCAGGACGTCGTGCGTGCATCGAGGACTCCCAGGTCAGGCGCACGGGCGGCACCGGTGGTTCATTACAACCACAACCGGGGGGCACGGCAACGCCTCCGGCGTGGTCCGCGTCACACCGGGCCGGCGGTCGGGCCCGCGGAGCTCTCGACGGGGACCGCCCGTGGCGACGGCGTCCGGACCGGGGCGGACGCAGCGCGGCGGGGGTCACGGCGCGCTGGGCGAGCGCGAGCAGGCCCTCGGCGAGCAGGCAGACGAGCGCGACGAGGACGGCCCCGGCGAGCACCTGACCGAACCGGCGGTTGGCGAAGCCCGACACGATGATCGGCCCGAGGCCGCCGCCGCCGACGAGCGCCGCGAGCGGGACCGTGGCGATGACCTGCACCGTCGCGGTGCGCAGCCCGGCCGCGACGAGCGGGACGGCGAGCGGCAGCTCCATCTGCAGCAGCGACCGCCTCCCGGTCAGGCCCATGCCGCGGGCCGCGTCCCGGACGTCCGGGTCGACGCCGAGCACGCCGGTGTAGGTGTTGGTGAGGATCGGCGGGATCGCGAACACCGCCGCCGCGATGACGGTCGCGCGGTTGCCGAACCCGATCGCGGTCGAGGCGAAGATGAGCAGCAGCGCGAGCGTCGGCAGCGCCCGCGAGGCGTTGGCCAGCACGACGCGAAGCCCGCCGCCGCGCCGCACGTGCCCGAGCCACAGCGCCGACCGGCAGGGCCACCGCCGCCGCGATGAGCGACCGCCGCGGCCGACATCCCCAGGTGCTCGGCCAGCCGCGCCGGGACGCCGCGGGCCCGCTCCAGTTCAGCGGGTCGTTGAGCCAGACGACCGCGTCGCCGACGACGGAGGTCCGGGTCGGCGGACCGTGCCCCTCATCGTGCGACCCCCCGCAGCCACGGCGTCGCCAGGTGACCCGGCGAGGCGGAGCAGGACGTCCCCGACGAGCGCGAGCGCGACGCACAGCAGCGTCGCCGTCATCACCTCGGCGTGGTAGTTGCTCTGGAAGCCGCGGAACATCAGCTGCCCCAGCCCGCCGTAGCCGACGACGACGCCGATGGTCACCAGGGCGACCGTGGTCACGGTCGCGAGCCGCAGACCCGCGACGACCGCCGGGAGTCGCGTGCGGCAGCTCGACGGTCAGCAGCAGTCGGGCCCGCCGGTAGCCCAGTCCGCGGGCCGCGTCGCGCACGTCCTCCGGGACCCCCTGGAGGCCGACGAGCACGTTGCGCACCAGCACGAGCAGCGCGTACATCACCAGGCCGATGAGGACGGACAGCCGAGCGTCCAGCAGGAACGGGTAGATGAGCGCGAACAGCGCCAGCGACGGCACGGTGTACAGGGCACCCGAGACGCCGAGGACGGCGCCGGCGAGCCGCGGGCTTCAGGTGGGCCAGCATCGCGAGCGGGACGGCGAGCAGCGTCCCGAGGAGGACCGCCTGCAGCGGTGAGTCCCACGTGCTGCCCGAGGGCGGTGCTGATGTCGCCCGCGTTGTCCCGGACGTAGCTCCACGACAGCCACGGGTTGGCCGGCGGCTCGCTCACCGCCTGCCCGACGATCGCGCGAAGGGTCACGGCGCGTGACGCTACCCCGCCCACCGGCACGGCGCGCTGGGGCCGGGGCGACGGCGCGACGGTCGCTGGTTAGGGTCGGACGTCATGACAGAGCCCGGGCAGGCCGTCATCCGCTACGAGCGGGTGCGCAAGCAGTACGACGACGGGACGGTCGCCGTCGAGGAGCTGGACCTCGACGTCCGCGAGCACGAGCTGCTCGCGCTCGTCGGGCCGTCCGGGTGCGGCAAGTCGACGACGCTGCGGATGGCCAACCGGCTCGTGGAGCCGACGTCCGGGCGCGTGCTGGTCGAGGGCGCGGACGTCGCCGGTACCGACCCGGTCGAGCTGCGGCGCCGGATGGGCTACGTCATCCAGAACGTCGGGCTCTTCCCGCACCGGACGGTCGAGCAGAACGTCGCGCACCGTCCCGCGCCTGCTGGGCTGGTCCGCCGCCCGCACCCGCACCCGGGTCGCGGAGCTGCTCGAGCTGGTCGGGCTGCACGCCGCGGCACGTACGCCCGGCGGTACCCGCACCAGCTGTCCGGCGGGGAGCGGCAGCGGGTCGGGGTGGCCCGCGCGCTCGCCGCGGACCCGCCGGTGCTGCTCATGGACGAGCCGTTCGGCGCGGTCGACCCCATCGGGCGCCGGCGCCTGCAGACCGAGTTCGGCCGCATCCGGCGGGAGCTCGGCACCACCGTCATGCTCGTCACGCACGACATCGACGAGGCGGTCCGGCTCGCCGACCGGGTCGCGGTCTTCCGTCGCGGGGGACACCTCGAGCAGCTCGCCGACCCGGTCGGGCTTCTCGCGCGTCCCGCGACCCCGATGGTCGCGGACTTCGTCGGGCGCGGCGGCGCGGTGCGTCTGCTCTCCCTCGGGCGGCTCGGCCCGCGACGACGTCCGGACCGCCGCGGTCCGGCGCGCGCCGACGGTCGGGCTGACGCGGTGCGCGCCGGCGGGCGTGACCGACGGCTCGCCGACGAGCGGCGCGCGTCGTCCGGCTCGGCGACCCGCTGGACGAGGTCGCTCGGCGCCCTGGCGACCGCGGACGGGGGCCACGTGCCGGTGCTCGACGAGGCGGGCGCCGTCGTCGGCGTGGCGACACCCGACGCCGTGCTGGGCGCGCTGCGCCGGATGGCCGACGCCGCCGGCGACGACGCCGTGGACGGGACCGCGGCGTCCTGAGCGGGGCGACGTCGTCGGTCGGTAGCCTGCCGTCCATGACCCAGCCGCGGATCGCCCTCGCCACCTGCTCGACCTTCCCCGACCTCGACGCCGACGACGCGCCGGTGCTCGCGGCGCTCGCCGAGCGCGGGGATCGACGCGGTCCCCGCCGTCTGGGACGACGCGTCCGTCGACTGGTCCGCCTTCGACCTCGTCGTCGTGCGCGACACCTGGGACTACTCGCCACGCCGGGAGGAGTTCCTCGCGTGGGCCGCGTCGGTGCCCGCCATCGCGAACCCGGTCGAGGTGCTCACCTGGAACACCGACAAGCGGTACCTGCGCGACCTCGAGGCGGCCGGGCTGCCCACCGTCCCGACCATCTGGCTCGACCCGGCGCGCAACCTCACCTCCCGCGCCGTGCACACCCGCTTCCCGGCGATCGGCGACTTCGTCGTGAAGCCGACGGTCAGCGCGGGCGCGAAGGACACCGGCCGCTACAACTCCAACGAGGCCGACGAGCGCGGGCAGGCGATCGTGCACGCGCGCGACCTGCTGCGCGCGGGCCGGCACGTCATGGTCCAGCCGTACCTGTCCCGGGTCGACACGGCGGGGGAGACCGCGCTGGTCTACATCGACGGCGAGTTCAGCCACGCCGTGCGCAAGGGGCCGCTCCTCGAGGGCCCGTACCGGGGCGTCGAGGGCCTCTTCAAGCAGGAGGAGATGGAAGCGCGCGACGCGACCGCCGAGGAGCGGGCCGTCGGCGACCGCGTCGTGGCCGCCCTGCCCGAGATCGCGCCCGGTGCCGCGGGCGGCCCCCTGCTCTACATCCGGGTCGACCTGCTGCCCGGTCCGGACGGCACGCCGGTCGTGCTCGAGCTGGAGCTCACCGAGCCGTCCCTCTTCCTGTCCCTGGCCGACGGCGCCGTCGAGCGCTTCGCGGACGCGATCGCGCGCCGGGTCGCCTGACGGGCGAGCCGGTCCGCGGTCGCCGGACGCAGCTCCCGGGACGGCAGACCCCAGGACGCGAACGGCGCCCGGCCGAGGCCGGGCGCCGTTCGTCTGGGTGGCTAACGGGACTTGAACCCGCGACCCCCTGGACCACAACCAGGTGCTCTACCACCTGAGCTATAGCCACCATGGACCCGCCGTCTGCACGCCGGGCCGACGAGAAGTGTACCGGGTCCGCGGGGGTGTCCGTGCCGCCGGCCCGGCCGCCCGGGGACACCGGCGGGCCGGCCTCGTCGCGTCGACGGCCCGGGACGACGGGGCTGCGGCCCCGGTCGTCCCCGCCGCGAGGTCGTCGGCGGTGACCGCCCGGGCGCCCGGACGCCGTCGTTCGGTGCCGCTGCCGCCGCCGTCGATGACGCGTCGCGGCGGGCGACCGACGTCGCCGCGATCTGCGCCGCGATGGCCTTGGCCGCCTTGGAGTCGGGGCCCGGCTGCGGCACGAGCAGCGCCGCGCGGTAGTACCGCAGCTCGTCGATGCTCTCGAGGATGTCGGCCAGCGCCCGGTGACCACCCGCCTTCGCGGGGGAGGCGAAGTAGACCCGCGGGTACCAGCGTCGGGCGAGCTCCTTGATCGACGAGACGTCGATGACCCGGTAGTGCAGGTGCTCCATGAGCTCGGGCATGTCCCGGTCGAGGAAGCGCCTTGTCGGTGCCGATCGAGTTGCCCGCCAGCGGTGCGCGGCCCGCCTCGGGGACCCACTCGCGCAGGTACGCGAGCACCTGCGCCTCCGCCTCCGCGAGCGTCGCGCCCGCGGCGAGCTCGGTGAGCAGGCCCGAGGACGTGTGCATCTCGCGGACGAAGTCGCCCATCTGCTCGAGCGCGGCGGCGGGCGGGGAGACGATCACGTCGACGCCCTCCCCGAGCACGTTGAGGTCGGAGTCGGTCACGACGGCCGCGACCTCCACGAGGGCATCGGCCCCCAGGTCCAGGCCGGTCATCTCGCAGTCGATCCAGACGATCCGGTCGCTGCTGCCGGTGGTGTTCACGGTCACCGGGTCAGCGTACGGGCGGCTGTCCACCCGGACGTGCGGACGGGCCCGACCCCCGTGGGGGTCGGGCCCGTCGGTACGGGTCCGGCTCGGCCGTCGGTGCGGCGCTGCGGGTCACCGCAGGCCGAGGACGGCCGGCAGCTCCGAGCGCGAGCCCAGCCGACGGTCGGCGGTGAGACGGTCGAGGCGGTCCGCCACGTGACGGGACCACAGGCTCTGGCGGGTGGGGAGGCGGTACATGGTCGGTTCCTTGCTCTGTGACGAGGGAAGTGGGGCCTGGCCGGACCCCGGCGTCACCGCGGTGTCCGTACTCCACCACCGGTGGCCGGACCGGGGCACGCCTTTTTCCGCCTCGCCCCGCCGCCCTCCGGCGCGGTGTGCCCGCGGGTAACGTCGCCGGATGCCCGACGCCCACCCCCTCGCCCGTGACCTCGTCCGGTGGTACGCCGACCGTCCGGTGCTGCGCGCCGTCCTGCCGGGCGTCCTGCTGGTCGCCTTCGGGGCGATCGCCTTCGCCGGCCTGCTCGACGGCGTCCAGGAGCAGGACGACCTCACCGACGCTCGACCGTCCGGTCCTGGAGCTCCTCGTCGGCGTGCGCAGCGGTGCGGTGACCGGTGCGCTCGCGGCGCTCACCTTCGTGACGGGTCCGAGCGTCCTGCCGGTGATCATCCTCGTCGCGTGCGTGGCCTGGGGACTCGTGCGCCGGGAGTGGTGGCGGCCGCTCCTGCTGGCCGGGCGCCATGATCGGCTCGACGCTGCTCTCCCTGGCGGTCAAGGGCCTGGTCAGCCGGCCGCGGCCGCCGGAGGAGACGATGTTCATCCCCGGTGCGGAGACGACCGGGTCGTTCCCGTCCGGCCACACCATCGGGACCGCGACGTTCCTGCTGGTCGCGGGCTACCTCGTCGTCAGCCGGCACCGCACCCGGGGGTTCGTCCTCGGGTGGGGGCTCGGCGCCCTGGTCGGCGTCTCGGCCGTCGCCCTCAGCCGGCTGTACCTCGGCTACCACTTCCTCACGGACGTGCTCGCCGCCGCGGGTCTCGCGGTCGCGGTGGTCGGGGTCGTGACGGTGGTCGACCGGCTGCACGTGCTGCACGGCCTGCCGCCCTCGGAGCCGGAGCCCGGCTGGGACCCGGCGGCGCCGCCCGCCTGACGGTGCCGCCGGGGGCCGACTCCAGGGGGCCTCGTCGCCCGGCCCGCGCGGGCTCGCCGTCGACGTGGTGCGTGAGCGGCGCCGGGGTGGGTGGCCTTTCGGACAGGTGCCTTGACCGGCGCGAACACGCCGGAGGATCGTCGTGCGGTGCCGCCGGCGGCGCAGCGTGTGGGAGCTCGCCGGTCGTCCGCTCCACCGTCCGGACCGTCCCGGCGACCGCCGCTGCGGCCCGACCTGCGCCCGCGACGCCACCGTCGGCGTCCGGTGCCCGGCCACCGGCAAGCGAAGAGAACGGACCCCCCATGAACACCCGGAAGATCACCGTCGCCGCTGCCTCCCTGATCCTCGTCGGAGGCGTCTACGCGTCCTCCGCGGGAGCGACCCCGGGGTCGACCGGCCCCCTGGCGCCGACACCGGACCCCAACCCGCCGGTGAGCGCGCCGCTGGACGACAGCGAGGACGGCGAGGACCTGGAGATCGAGCAGGACGACGTCGACCTGGAGGTCGAGGACGAGACGATCGTCCAGATGTTCGAGCTGACGTACCCCGCCGGCAGCTTCTCCGGCTGGCACTCGCACGCCGGCATCGTGCTGGCCGTGGTGAAGTCCGGCTCGGTGGTCCGGGAGACCGGCTGCCGCCGGGCGGAGACCTTCGTCGCCGGCCAGTCCTTCTACGAGGTCGGTCCGCACCACGTGAGCAACCCGGGTCCGGACCCGGCGGTGCTGTCGATCACCCGGATCTTCCCGGCCGACCTGGGCGGCGCCCGGATCGACGAGCCGGCGCCGCGCTGCCACAGGTAGCGGGCGCCGGGGGCCCCGCGGCCGGGCGGACCGGGCCGGTTCGGGCCGGTCCCTGGCCGTCGCCCCGCCGCGGTCGGTCGACACTTCGCCCGCCCCGCGCGACCGAAGGCCTCCACGGTGTGGGTGGTCCACGCCATGATGGTGACCGGCGTCCGGACCCATCCGGGCCGGGCCGGTCCGAGGGGGCGACGTGCGCGCTGAGCGGCGAGCGGCAGGGGCGTCCCGGGCCCGCGCGGGCCGTCCGGGGCGTCCCGTCGCGCTGCCGGCCGTCCTGAGCCCCCGACGGCAGCTGGTCGCCATCGGGATCACCGGCATCGTGCTCCACTCCGTCCTCGTGGGCACGGCCATGGTCGCGCTCGAGGAGGTGAACAGTGCGCACGACGACGTCCAGCGGATCACCACGGCCCAGGCCAGCTTCCAGGAGGCGGACATGGCGCACGACGCCATGCGCTCCGCGGTGCAGAGCCTCATGCTCCCGGACGGCGGCGTGTCGGCCGACCAGGGTCTGGCGGAGGTGGACGACGAGGTCGCGCGGTTCCTGCTCTTCCTGGGCCGGGTCGACGAGGTCCGGCTGCCGGGCCGCATCGAGGCCGCCCTGGCCGAGGTCCGGCCGCTCCAGCAGCAGTACGCCGACGACGCGGTGAGGGTGAGCCGGGCCGCCGCGGCCGATCCCACGGCGGCCCTGACCTCGCTGCCCGCTCTGCGCTCGGTGTTCGAGGAGCTGCGGGTGCGGCAGGGCGTCATCACGGAGGCGATGGCCGCCGAGGCGCTCGAACGCCAGCGGGCCGCCGCGGAGGCGGAGCAGCGCGTCGCCCGCAACCTGCTCAGCTCCGCCGCAGCAGCGCTCCTCGGCATGCTCGGGCTCACGGTGCTGCTCTACCGGCTCGGCGGCCGCCTCGCGGCGACGCTCGCGCGGGAGCGGGGTGTCGCCGAGACTCTGCAGCACAGCCTCCTGCCCGACCGCCTGCCGGACGTGCCCGGCGTCCGGTTCGCCGCCCGGTACGTGCCCGGGGCCGTCGGCTCCCAGGTCGGCGGCGACTGGTACGACGTCATCCCCCTGCCCAGCGGCGAGGTCGGCCTGGTCATGGGGGACGTCGTCGGGCACGACCTGGGTGCCGCGGCCGACATGGGCCAGCTGCGCAACGCGCTGCGGGCCTGCGCGGCCGAGGGGGCCTCGCCGGACGAGGTGCTCCAGCAGCTCAACCGCCTGTGCCTGCAGCAGGACCTGGGCGGGATGGCCACGGTGCTCTACGCGGTCCTCGACCCGGTGCTGGGCACGCTCCGGATGGCGAGTGCCGGCCACTACCCGCCGCTGCTGGTGACCGGCGACGGCGGGTGGTTCCTCGAGTCCGAGCCGTGCCCGCCGATCGGTGCGGTCCGCGAGGTCCGGTACAGCACCACGACCCACCCCCTGCCGCCCGGCAGCCTGCTGATGCTCTACACCGACGGCCTGGTCGAGCGCCGCGACGCGAGCATCGAGGACGGCATGGCCCGGCTGCAAGCACTGGTGCCACGGACGGTCGACGGCGACGGGCTGGAGGCCGTGTGCGACGCGGTGGTCGACGGGATGCTCGCCGGTCACCCGTCGGACGACGACGTCGCCCTCCTCACGGTCGCGCCGCAGGCGCTGCTGGGGCCGCACCTGGACCTCATGCTCCCCGCCGACGCCGACCACCTCGCGGTGCTGCGCCGCACCCTCGAGCGGTGGCTCGTGGAGGCCGGGGCCGACGACGTCGAGGTGTACGAGATCACCGTGGCGTGCTCGGAGGCGACGACGAATGCGATCGAGCACGCCTACGGTCCCGGCCGGGCCGACGTCGAGGTGGTCTGCGACGTGACGGCCGACGGCTGGGTCACGCTGACGGTCCGCGACTGGGGCCAGTGGCGGGAGGCGCGCGGTCGGGACCGGGGCCGGGGCGTCGGGCTCATGCACGGCCTCATGGACGACGCCCAGGTGCTGCACGGCGACCGGGGGACGCAGGTGACCATGCGCCGGCGTCTGGTCGCCGCTGCCGCCCGCACCGGTGCCGCTGCCGCCGGAGATGCCGGGTCGACGCCGTCGCCGGCCGGTCACGCCGGCGCCGCCTCGTCCGCGGGCGCCGCCGCCGGCTCCGCGCCCGGCGACCGGGAGCCGGCCGAAGGCGTGAGCGCATGACCGTCGGGGACGTCGAGCTGGCCGGTGATGGCGGCTGGCCGGTCGCACGGCTCACCGGCGCGGTGGACCTGTCCAACGTCGAGACGCTCACCGAGCGCCTGGAGGCCGCGGTGTCCAACCGCGCCGAGGGGCTCGTGCTGGACCTGTCCGGCGTGACGTATCTCGACAGCACCGGCGTGCGTCTCATCTACCGGCTCGCCCGACGGCTCGGGGACCGGCAGCAGAGACTGCGTCTCGTGGTCCCCGGGACCTCCCGCATCCTGCGAGTGCTCACGCTCGCCGGAGTCCAGTCGGTCTGCCAGGTCGCGCCGGACCTGGCCGGCCTGTCCCACGTCACAGAGGAGTCACCATGACGGCTCGCGAGGCCACGTCGTTCAGCAAGGCGGTCTACCCCGGGGCGGTGGTCGTCGAGGCTCACGGTGAGCTCGACGTCGTCAGCGCCCCCGCGTTCCGCGCCGCGATGGCGGACGCCGTCGCGACCGGCCATCCGCTCGTCGTCGTCGACATGACGCACGTGCAGTTCGTCGACTCCGCGGGGCTGGCGGTCGTCTTCGGTGCGCAGCGGACCCTGCCGGTCTCGCAGCGGATGACGCTCGCGAACGTGCCGGACCGGATGCGCCGCATGCTGCGCCTCGCCGCGATCGACGCCGTCGTGGACGTGCACGCGCCGGGGGAGCCGCAGCCCTGGCTCGACGGGGCGTGACGCGCAGGTCGGGTCGCGGGGCGCCTCTGCCCGGTCCGGTCCGGTCCGGTCCGGGGAGGTCTTCTCGCTGGTCAGGTGCCCCCAGCAGGACTCGAACCTGCAACCTACGGATTAGAAGGCCGTTGCTCTATCCATTGAGCTATGGGGGCTGGCAGCCGGGCCGGCCGACCGGGGTACAGCCTCGCACGAGCGGGCGGGCGCCGTCGCGGCCGCCGTCCCCCACGACCGGCACCCGACCGGCACCCGACCGGCACCCGACCGGCACCCGACCGGCACCCGACCGGCACCCGACCGGCACCGACCGGAGACCGGCACACGACCGGCAGGGCGGGGTCACCCGGTAGCGATGACGACGGCCGCCGTGAGCGCGACGACGACGATGAGCACCCGCAGCACGGGTGCCGGGATGCGGCGCCCGACCCTCGAGCCCAGCACGCCCCCGACCGCTGACCCGACCGCGATGAGGCCGGCGATCCGCCAGTCGACGACGCCACCCACGACGAACACCGTCGCCGAGACGAGGTTCGCCACGCCGGCGAGCACGTTCTTGGCGCCGTTCGCCCGCTGCAGGTCGGTCGTCCACGCCATGCCGAGCAGCGCGAGCAGCACGACGCCCTGCGCAGCGCCGAAGTATCCGCCGTACACGCCCGTCGCCGCGACACCGAGACCGAGGCCCACGGTCAGTGGACGGGTGATGTGGTCCCCGGCCTCCCGCGGCGAGCCCGGTCGGGCGCCGGTACCCGGGGAGCGGCCCTCCGCAGCCGCGGGGAGGCTCGCCGCCTCGCGTGCCTCGGCCCGACGGCGGACGATCGCCGCGACCCTCGGCTGCGCGAACGCGAGGGCCGCGGCCAGGACCAGCAGCCACGGCACGACGGCGGTGAACGACTCGGCGGGCGCGGCGAGCAGCAGCAGGCCACCCGCGACACCACCCGCCGCGGAGAGGGCGGCCATCCGGAGCACGGTGGGCCATCGGCCGGCGAGCTCGCGTCGGTACCCCCACGCCCCGGTCACCGCCGCCGGCACCAGGCCGACCGTGTTCGACACGTTGGCCGTCAGCGGGCTGATCCCCATCGTGACGAGGAGCGGGAAGGTGATGAGGGTGCCGGCGCCGACGATCGTGTTGACCGTGCCGGCGAGCACGCCGGCCGCGAGCACGAGGACGAGGTCCAGGGGCCCCACGTCAGCGGCCCACGGCGTACGCCTGCATGCCGCGCGGGGTCGCCGCGGCCCGCAGCGTCCCGTCCGGCCGGATCCCCGCCGCGGACAGCCGGCCGAGCGACCACGGACCGGTGACCGTCACGCGGTGACCCCGGCGCCGCAGCTCGTCGATCACGACGGGCCCCAGCCGCTCCTCCGCGTGCAGCCCGCGCAGCTCGATGTCGCGCGGGTCGAACGACGACAGCAGGTGGGTCGTGTGCCACGTCGGGGCGTCGATCGCCTCCTGGATCCCCATCCCGAACACGAGGTGGTTGAGGAGGAACGGCAGCTGCCACTGGTCCTGCTGGTCCCCGCCGGGCGTCCCGCACGCGAGCTCCGCGACGCCGTCGCGCAGCACGAGGGTGGGGGAGAGCGTCGTCCGCGGCCGGGTGCGGGGCGCGAGGGAGGCGGGCAGCCCCGGCTCGACCCAGAACATCTGCGCCCGGGTGGGCAGCTGGAACCCGAGCTCCGGGATGACCGGCGAGCTCTGCAGCCACCCCCCGCTGGGCGTCACCGACACCACGTTCCCGTGCCGGTCGACGACGTCCAGGTGGCAGGTGTCGCCGCGGGTGCTGCCGTCGCGCGCCGGGACCGCGTCGGCAGGGTCGGCAGGGTCGGCGGCAGGGTCGGCGGCGAAGGTCGGCTCACCGGTACCGGCCGCGCGGGCGGCACCGCGACCGGCGCCCTCGGTCGCCGCCGCCCCGCGCGCCCGCTCGATCTCGGCGAGCGCACGCCGGGCGAGGCGCGGCTCGCGGCCGGGGACCGGCGTGCCCGGGCGCACCTCGTCGGACGCCTCCGGTCCGATCAGGGCACGGCGCCGGACGTCCGCGTACCCGGCGGACAGCAGGGCGTCGAGCGGGACGTCGGTCCGGTCCGGGTCGCCGTACCAGGCGTCGCGGTCGGCGAGGGCGAGCTTCGCGCCTTCGACGACGGTGTGGACGAGCTCCGCGGACCCGGGCCGGGTGTCGGCGAGGTCCATCCCGTCGAGCACGCGTCAGCTGCTGCAGCAGGGCCGGACCCTGACCCCACGGGCCCGGTCTTCGCGATGGTCCGGCCGGCGATCTCCACCGTGGCGGGACGCTCCTCGCGCACGCGCCACGTCGCCAGGTCGTCGTACCGGAGCAGGCCGCCGTGCGGCCGGCCGGAGGCGTCCATGACGCTCTCGGTCCGGCAGAAGCGGTCGATCTCCTCGGCGACGAACCCCTCGTAGAAGGCCGCCCGGGCCGCCTCGATGCCGGCCTCGCGGTCCGGTCCGGCGGCGTCGGCGGCGGCGACCAGCCGCTCGAGGGTGTCGGCCAGCGCGGGGTTGGCGAAGCGCTCGTCGGCGCCCGGCGCGCGTCCGCCGGGCAGGTAGACCGCGGCCGACGTCGGCCAGTGCTCGGTGAAGAGGTCGGCGACCCGCGCGATGGTCGCCGCCGCCTGGGGCAGCAGCGGGCAGCCGGTCCGCGGGCGTAGCCGATGCGCGTACGCCGAGGACGTCGCGCACGTGCAGCGTGCCGTATCGCGCCAGCAGGTCCATCCAGGTGCCGAACGCCCCCGGCACGACGGCCGGCGAGCAGGCCGGTCCCCGGGACGAGGTCGAGGCCGAGGTCGCGCATCGCTGTCGGCGGTGGCCAGCGCGGGGGAGGTCCCCTGCCCGCACAGGACGAACGGCTCTCCGCTGCCGGCCCTGCAGCCGATCACCGGCACGTCCCCGCCGAGGCCGTTGAGGTGCGGCTCGACGACGTGCAGCACGAGGCCCGTCGGCGACCGCTGCGTCGAACGCGTTGCCGCCCGCGCTCGAGCACGGCCATCCCGGACTGGGACGCGAGCCAGTGGGTCGACGGCGACCATCCCGAACGTGCCGAGCGAGCTCCGGGCGGGTCGTGAAGGGCTGTACCGAGGTCACGACCGGCCATGCTCGCACGCGGCCCACCGGCGCGCGCCCGGCCACCCGCCCGGCCGGCGATCGCCGATCCCGGCCGGACCGACGCGGCGCGGGGGTTTGGAGCGACCGACGACGCTGGGCGAGGATGGCGCCCGTGAGCGCTGAGCCGGACGTCGACGTGACCCGGGCGGGCGCCGACGAGCCGACCGTCACGCCGACGCTGCTCGACGCGGTGCAGCGACCTGCGCCGCGACGTGCAGCGCACCCGCTACCCGCTGCACGTCGCCGGCGCCGACGAGGCGCGCGCGTCCCGCGCTGCCGCCTGCTCGACCAGCTCACCGAGCACCTGCTGCCGCGCCTGGCGCAGCTGTCCGCGCCCGGCCGTCGTCGTCGCTGCCGGCTCGACCGGGTGCCGGCAAGTCGACCCTGGTGAACTCGCTGCTCGGCGCCGGAGGTCAGTCGACGGCCGGCGTGCTGCGGCCGACCACCCGCCGCCCGGTGCTCGTCCACCACCCGGCCGACGCCGACCTCCTGCGCGGACCACCCCCTGCTGGCCGTGGTCGACGTCGTCGCGCACGAGCGGGTGCCGCGCGGCCTCGCGCTGCTGGACGCGCCGGACCTCGACTCGGTCCTCGCGTCCAACCGCCAGACGGCGCACCGGCTGCTCGAGGCGGCCGACCTGTGGCTGTTCGTCACGACGGCCGCGCGGTACGGCGACGCGCTGCCGTGGCGGCGCTCGACGCTGCGCGGAGCGGCGCGCCTCCGTCGCCATGGTGCTCAACCGGGTGCCGCCCGACGCGCTCACGACCGTCCGCGGGGACCTGCTCGCGCCGCCTGCGGGAGCGCGGGATGGACGGGGTGCCGCTCTTCGTCGTGCCCGACGCCGGGTCCGCACGAGGGCCTGCTCGACCCGGCCGCCGTCGCCCCCATCGCCGCGCTGGCTGACCACGCTGGCCGGCGCCGGACCGGGCGCGCGCGGTCATCGTCCGGACCCTGCGCGGGTCGCTCGACTCGCTGCGGGAGTGGGTCGACGGCCTGGCCGACGCCGTCCAGTCCCAGGTCGACGCCGCGGCGCGCTGCGCATCGAGGTCGCGACGGCGATCGCGGCGCCGACGTCGGCCGCGGCGGCGGCGGTCGACGGCCGGCGCCGTGGCCGACGGCACCGTCCGGGCGGGCTGGGCCGAGCTCACCGCCGTCGGGACCGCTGTCGCGGCTCGTGGGCCGCTCCGGGCGGCTGCGCGGGACCCGGCGCACCGCGCGCCGCCGCGAGCGGCGCTGCTCGACCTCGTCGAGCACCTGCGCGCGTCCGCGGCCGCGCACGTCGAGGCCGCGGGCGGAGCGGCCGAGGCCGCGCTGCACGAGCGGCTCGACGCGCCCGGCGCCCCGGCCGGCGCCGCCGGCCTGGTGCCGGCTGGCCGTCGCCCGAGCACGTGCGGCCCGCGCCCGGCGGACGCGGCCCTCGCGGTGGCCGCGCTGGATCGCGTCGCGGCCGAGCCGGGGTCGCGCGCCTCGTCGGCACGGCGCGACGCGGCGACGCGCCCGCCGCGCGCCGCCGCCGTGGCCGCGCTCGGCGCGCAGGGCCTCGCCGTCGGTCGCGCTCGCGGCCGCCGCCGGCGTCGAGGCCGCGCGGCGGACCTGCTCGACGTCGTCGCTCGGCGCCGACGCGCCGGCGCTCGTCGACCCGCTGCGCGCCGGGCTCGTGACCCGCGCCCGCGACGCCGTCGCCCGTGAGGGCGAGTCGCTCGAGGAGCTGCTCGGCGTCCCCGACCTCGCGCCCGACGCCGCCTCCCGGCTGCGCCTGCGCCTCGCCGTCCTCAAGGGGCTGACATGACCGACCCGACCCTCGGCCGTCACGTGGGCGCGTCGCGCCGGCGCCGCGACCCTGCGGGGGCGGGCCGCGCGCCAGGACCGGTGCAGCCGCCCGCCCGGGCCGCCCACCGGTCGCGGACCGCCGACCTCACCGGCCGCGTCGAGTCGCTCGAGCGCGCGCTCGCCGTCGGCGGTGACCGGCTTCGGCCGGCCGTGCGTGTCCGGCGTGACCGACGCGGTCGCCGCGGTGCGGGCGCGGCTCGCCCTCGGCGTCGACCACACGCTGGTCGCGTTCGTCGGCGGCACCGGGTCCGGCAAGTCGAGCCTGTTCAACGCCGATCTGCGGGCCTGCCGTTCGCCGACGTCGGCGTGCGGCGGCCGACGACGTCGGAGGTCACCGCGTGCGTGTGGGGCGGCGACGGGCGGCGCGCTGCTGGACTGGCTCGGCGTCGGCCGGGCGCGCCGCTTCCAGCGCGAGACGCGCGCTCGACGGCGACGCCGAGGCGGACCTGCGGGGTCTGGTGCTGCTCGACCTGCCCGACCACGACTCGGTCGACGGGCGCGCACCGCGCCGTCGTCGACCGGCTGCTGCCCATGGTCGACCTGCTCGTGTGGGTCGTGGACCCGCAGAAGTACGCCGACGACGCGCTGCACACCGGCTACCTGCGCGGGCTGGTCGGGCAGGAGGCGGCCATGGTCGTGCGTCGCTCAACCAGGTGGACACCGTGCCCGTCGGACGTCGCGCGACCGCGCTCGTCGCCGACGTCGCGCCGGCTCCTCGCCGAGGACGGTCTCACCGGCGTGCCCGTGCTGCCGACGTCCGTCGACGACGGGGACCGGCATCGGCCGCGCTGCGGGCGACGCTCGCGCAGCGTCGTCGCCGGTCCCAGCACCGCGGCCGTCCGCGCCGGTGGCCGAGGTGACGGGCGCGGCGCGCGGCTGCTGCCGGCGACGTCGCCGCCGCGCGAGCCGCCAGCCCGAGGACCTGCCGGTCGCGGCCGTCGTGGACGCGCTCGCGCACGCGGCGGCCTGCCCGACGACCGCCGACGCCGTCGGCGGCGGCCGCGCGCGGCGGACGGTCCGCCGTCGCCGGCCGCTCGCCGTGCGTCCGGGCCGGCGCCGTCGACCTGGCGCGCGCGCCGCTGGCTGACCGGCGTCGGCGCGCGGCCTGCCGCAGCCGTGGCGGACGCTCGCTCGCGCAGCGCGTCCCGGCCGCACCCGGACCTGCGCCGCGCGGTCGACCGGCGCGCTCCTCGGGGTCCCGGTCGACGCACGCGCCGGTCGGGCGCGGCCGTCTCGCGCTGCGGCGTGCTCGGCGTCCTGTGCGCGGTCGCGGCGATCGTCCTCGGCGCGGTGGTCGCTCGTGCGATCGGTCGCCGACGTGCCGGTGCTGACGGGCGCCGGGTGGCTCGACCGTCGGGCCTCCCGGCGCCGCGGCCCTCGCCGTGCTCGCGGTCGTCGCTGCTGGCCGCGGGCGCGGTCGTGCGCGCCGGAGCGCCGGCCGCGCGACGCGCCGACGCGGTCCGCGAGGCGGGCCGGTCGGCCCTGGACGGCGGTCGTGCACGCCGAGCTGGCCGAGCCGACCCTCGCGCGTGCTCGCCGAGCACCGGCAGGTGCGCCACCTCGCCGGAGCCGCCGCCGCAGGACGCCGCCGACCCCGCGGTCGCCGGCCGCGCGTGCCGACCCCGGCCACCGCGGCGCGCTCCGTCCACGCGCTGACCGCCGCCGCGGCCCGCGGAGGCGCCAGCGTCGGCACGGTCGGGCCGGAGCCGGACCGGCCGGCTCGCCGCGGCGAGGAGGAACCATGAGCACGAGCGACCTGACGGTGACCCTGGTGGGTGGGTGGGCACCGAGCCGAAGCACTACACCGGCACCGGCGTGACGCCGTTCACCAGCTTCCGGATGGCCAACACCCGCCGGTACTTCGACCGTGCGCAGAGCACCTGGACCGACGGGCGCACCGAGTGGTTCACCGTCAAGGTGTGGCGGCAGACGGCGCTCAACGTCGCGTCGTCGCTGCGCAAGGGCGACCCGGTGCTCGTGCACGGGCGGCTGTCCACCGAGCAGTGGGACGGACCGGAGGGGCCGCGGACGACGCTCGTCCTCGAGGCGCTCGCGATCGGGCCGGACCTGACCTCGGGCGGGCGTCGTTCGCGCCGGACGGTCCACGTCGCCGGGACGGACGGAGAGGTCGGGGCCGCCGACGGGTCGAGCGTCGGAGGACGCGGGGGCGCGGAGGCGGCCGCGGAGCACCCGGCCGACGACCCGTCGGGCGACCGAGGCCTCGGCCCCGGACCTGGACGGTGCGGACGGCGAGGCGCCGCAGGAGCGGCGACGCCGAGGCGATCTGACCGGGCCCCTGGACCGCGCGCGGCGGGCGCGACCCCCGACGCCCGCCGCGCGGTCACCGCTCGCGCGCCCGACGGCCGACCTCGAGGCGACGGGCCGGGCGCGCGTGTCCCGGCCCGCGCCACCGTAGGCTGGGGGGCTGTGGCCGTCGCCGCGCACGAGCGGCGCAGGCGGCCGATCCCCGACACCGAACGTAAGGCGGACGACGAGCCCGTGGCTGAGTTCATCTACACCATGTACAAGGCGCGCAAGGCGCACGGCGACAAGGTCATCCTCGACGACGTCACCCTGAACTTCCTGCCCGGCGCCAAGATCGGCGTCGTCGGCCCGAACGGCGCCGGGAAGTCCACGATCCTCAAGATCATGGCCGGGCTGGAGCAGCCCTCCAACGGCGAGGCACGGCTGTCGCCCGGCTTCAGCGTCGGCATCCTGCTGCAGGAGCCGCACGCTCAACGAGGAGAAGACGGTCCTCGGCAACGTCGAGGAGGGGGTCGCCGAGCTCAAGGGCAAGATCGACCGCTTCAACGAGATCTCCGCGCTCATGGCCGAGCCCGACGCCGACTTCGACGCGCTGCTCGCCGAGATGGGCGACGCTGCAGGAGGAGATCGACGCCGCCGACGGCTGGGACCTCGACGCCCAGCTCGAGCAGGCGATGGACGCGCTGCGCTGCCCGCCGCCGGACGCCGACGTCTCCGTGCTGTCCGGTGGCGAGCGCCGCCGGGTCGCGCTGTGCAAGCTGCTGCTGGAGAAGCCCGACCTGCTGCTCCTCGACGAGCCCACCAACCACCTCGACGCCGAGAGCGTGCTCTGGCTCGAGCAGCACCTGTCGCAGTACGCCGGCGCCATCCTCGCCGTGACCCACGACCGGTACTTCCTCGACCACGTCGCGGAGTGGATCTGCGAGGTCGACCGCGGCCGCCTCTACCCGTACGAGGGCAACTACTCCACCTACCTGGAGAAGAAGCAGGCGCGCCTGGAGGTCCAGGGCAAGAAGGACGCCAAGCTCGCCAAGCGCCTCGCCGACGAGCTCGAGTGGGTGCGGATGAACGCCAAGGGCCGCCAGACCAAGTCCAAGTCCCGCCTGGCGCGCTACGAGGAGATGGCCGCCGAGGCGGACCGCACCCGCAAGCTCGACTTCGAGGAGATCCAGATCCCGCCGGGCCCGCGCCTGGGCTCGGTCGTCCTCGAGGCCACGAACCTGGAGAAGGGCTTCGACGGGCGCGTCCTCATCGACGACCTGTCCTTCACGCTGCCGCGCAACGGCATCGTCGGCGTCATCGGCCCGAACGGCGTCGGCAAGACGACGCTGTTCAAGACGATCGTCGGCCTCGAGCCGCTCGACGACGGCGACCTGAAGATCGGCGAGACGGTCAAGCTCTCCTACGTCGACCAGACCCGCGGCGGCATCGACCCGAAGAAGACCCTGTGGGAGGTCGTCTCCGACGGCCTGGACTACATGAAGGTCGGCAACGTCGAGATGCCGTCGCGCGCGTACGTCGCCGCGTTCGGGTTCAAGGGCCCGGACCAGCAGAAGCCGGCCGGCGTGCTCTCCGGCGGCGAGCGCAACCGGCTCAACCTGGCGCTGACGCTCAAGCAGGGCGGCAACCTGCTGCTGCTCGACGAGCCCACCAACGACCTCGACGTCGAGACCCTCGGCTCCCTGGAGAACGCCCTGCTCGAGTTCCCGGGCTGCGCCGTCGTGGTCTCGCACGACCGGTGGTTCCTCGACCGGGTGGCGACGCACATCCTGGCGTACGAGGGCACCGAGGCGGACCCGGCGAGCTGGTACTGGTTCGAGGGCAACTTCGCCGTCCTACGAGGAGAACAAGGTCGCGCGGCTCGGGCGCCGACGCGGCGCGCCCGCACCGGGTCACCTACCGCAAGCTCACCCGGAGCTGATCGGGTGACCTCGGTGGCCGACGACGGCGCGCCCGCGGACCGCGCCTCGGCGGAGCTCCTCGCCGCTCTCGTCGGGCTGCGCGGCGCGGTCGCCGAGATGCGGCTGCCGCTCGACGTGCCGGGCGCCGAGGCGCAGCGCGACGGCGCGGACGCAGGTGCTCGACCAGCTCGACGACTACCTGCTGCCGCGGCTGCGCGCCGCCGCCGCCCCGCTGCTCGTCGTGGTCGGCGGGTCGACCGGCGCCGGCAAGTCGACGCTGGTCAACTCGCTGCTCGGCGAGCCGGTCAGCCGCAGCGGCGTGCTGCGCCCGACCACCCGGTCGCCCGTGCTCGTCCACCACCCGCTGGACGCGCAGTGGTTCCGCGGGGACCGGGTCCTGCCCGGCATGGCCCGGCTCACCGGGGAGCCGGCGGACGAGGTCGGGGGGTCCGCGCGGTCCCTGCGCCTGGCGGCCGCGGAGGCACTGCCGCCCGGGCCTCGCACTGCTCGACGCCCCGGACATCGACTCGGTCGTCGCCGAGAACCGGCGCATCGCCGCCCAGCTGCTGGGTGCGGCCGACGTGTGGCTGTTCGTCACGACCGCCGCGCGCTACGCCGACGCCGTCCCGTGGGACCTGCTGCAGGACGCCGCCCGCCGGCACGCGCAGGTCGCGCTCGTGCTCGACCGGGTCGATCCCGGCGCGCGGGACGCGGTCGACCGCCGACCTGGAGTCCGATGCTGGCCGACGCACGGGCTCGCCGACTCGCCGGTGCTCGTCGTCCCGGAGTCGCCGCTCGAGGACGGGATGCTGCCCGCGCACGTCGTCACGCCGGTCGCCGACTGGCTCACGACGCTCGGCGGCGACGAGGGCGCCCGCCAGGCCGCGATCACCCGCACCCGCGAGGGCGCGACCAGCCGACCTCGTCGAGCGCGCCGACGCGCTGGCGCCGCCGCGGACGAGCAGCGCGCCGCCGACGCGCACCTGCGCCGCGTGGTCCGGTCCGCCCACGACGACGCCGCGGCGTCCGTCCGCCAGGCGACGTCCGACGGCACGATGCTGCGCGGCGAGGTGCTCGCCCGCTGGCAGGACGTCGTCGGGACCGGCGAGTTCCTCCGCGCGGTCGAGCAGCGGGTCGGGCTGGCTGCGGGACAAGGTCAGCGCCGCGATGCGCGGCCGGGCCGCGGCCGAGCCCGAGCTCGCGCAGGCGATCGGGCACGGCCTCGAGGCGGTCATCCAGGACGCCGCGGAGGACGCCGCCGAGCGGTCGTACACCGCGTGGCGCGCGGACCCCGCGGGTGCCGCGCTGCTCGAGGGGCTGGCGCTGTCCCGCGGCGGCGAGCGACCTGCGCGCGCGCATCGCGGAGCAGATCCGCGCCTGGCAGTCCGACGTCCTGGCGCTCGTCGAGCGAGGAGGGCGCGGGCAAGCGGTCCACCGCGCGGGCGCTGTCGTTCGGCGTCAACGGCCTCGGCGCCGCGCTCATGGTCGTCGTGTTCGCCTCGACCGGCGGCCTGACCGGCGCCGAGATCGGCATCGCGGGTGGGTCGGCGCTGCTCGCCCAGCGGCTGCTCGAGGCCGTGTTCGGCGACGACGCCGTCCGCCAGCTCACCCGCATCGCGCACGAGCGGCTCGACCAGCGGGTGCGCGGCGTGCTCGCCGCCCAGGAGCTGCGCTTCACCGTCCAGCTCGACGCGCTCGGTGCGGCGGGCGAGAGCGGCGACGCGCTGCGGCGAGCCGTCGCCCGCGTCCGGGCCGCCGCGACCGCCGCGACCGCCATCCCGGGCACCGGGAGCGACGACGCCGCGGGCGGTCGACCCGGCCACCGGCCTGGTCGCGGTCGACGCCGCCCGGGCGGACGGCGCGTCCCGGCCGCGGCCGCCTGCGCGGCGCCGGCCTGCGGGCGCCGCGCCGGGCACGCAGGACCCGGAGCGAGTCGGCGACCGGTCCACCGGCGCGTCCGCCGTGGGGCACGGCGACGGCGCGGAACGGCCGGGACCGCGCGGCGCTCCGAGCGCGCCGGCGACGAGGTCCCCGGGACTGCGCGGCTGGTGGCAGCGGATCACCCGCGGACCCGAGGCATGAGCCGACGGGGACCCGACCTGCCCGGCGCGGGTCGCCGCGCTCGCCGAGGTCACCGAGGCTGGGCGCCGGACGCCTGCCCGACGCCGCCCTCGACGCGGCCACCGGCCGTCGTGCCGCGCGCCCGGGAGCGGGCCGCACTCTCGCCCGACCACACCGTCGTCGCGCTCGCCGGCTCCACCGGGTCGGGCAAGTCGTCGCTGCTCAACGCGCTCGCCGGCGAGGAGGTCGCCCAGCGCGGGCGTCACCCGGCCGACGACCGGGTACGCCTCCGCGGCCGTGTGGCCGCCGCGCCGGAGGCGCGACGGCTCGGGAGGCGGCGTCCGCCGGGCCGGCGGCCGCCGAGCGCCGCGACGCCGTCGACGCCCGACGGCGACGACGCGCCGGCGACCTGCTCGACTGGCTCGAGGTCGGCTCCCGGCGCGGTGCCGGCGGACGGTGCGACCACCGCGCGCGTGCCGGCGGCCCTCGGCGCGGCCGTCCCCACCGGGCTCGTCCTGCTCGACCTGCCCGACCACGACTCGGTCGTCGTCGAGCACCGGATCCGGGCCGAGCGCCTCGTGGAGCGCGTCGACCTGCTCGTCTGGGTCGTCGACCCGCAGAAGTACGCCGACGCCGCGCTGCACGACCGGTACCTGCAGCCGCTGGCCGGGCACGACGACGTCGTCGTCCTCGTGCTCAACCAGGTGGACCGGCTCAGCGACAGCGAGCGGGAGGCGTGCCTGGCCGACCTGCGCCGGCTCGCCGCCGAGGACGGCCTGCCGGGCGTCCGGGTGCTCGGGCGTCTCCGCGGCGACCGGCTACGGCCTGGATGCCCTGCGCGAGCTGCTCACCGACGCCGCCCGCCGCCGGCAGGCCGCGACCGCCCGCCTGGTGGCCGACGTCCGTGACGCCGCCCGCCGGCTCGCTGACGCGTGCGGGGACCCGGTGCCCGGTCGCGTCCGCGGCGCGGCACGCGACTCGCTGGTCACTGCGCTGGAGGAGGCGGGCGAGGTCCGGACGGTGGTGCGGGCCGTGCACGGTGCCGCCGTCCGGCACGCCCGCGCCGAGACCGGCTGGCCGCCCACCCGCTGGCTCGCGCGGTTCCGGCCCGACCCGCTCAAGCGCCTGCACCTGGACCGCACAGCCGAACGGCCGGACCTCGCCCGGACCTCGCTGCCCGGCGCGGGGGCGGCCGCGCGGGCCCGCGCGAGCAGTGCCGTCCGCACCTACACCGACACCGCGACGGCCGGCGCACCCGACGACTGGGCCCTCGCCGCCCGGGCGTCCGCAGGCGCGCCGGGGCTCTCCGACGCGCTCGACCAGGCCGTCGCCGGCACCCGTCTCGAGGCCGAGCGGCGGCCGCTGTGGTGGCGGGCGGTCGGCGCGCTGCAGTGGCTGCTCGTCGCCGCGATGGTCGCCGGCATCCTCTGGCTCGGTGTCCTCGCCGGCCTGGCGTACCTGCGGCTGCCCGAGCCGGAGACCCCGCTGTGGTGGGGACTGCCCGCGCCGACGGTCCTGCTCGCCGGGGGAGCGCTGCTCGGCGTCCTGGTCGCGCTGCTGTCCCGGTTCGCCGGCTCGATCGGTGCCGCGCGGCAGGCCGCCCGGGCCCGGACCCGGCTCCGCGCCGCCGTCGCGGCCGTGGCCGACGCCCGGGTCGTCGAACCCGTCGCCGCCGAGCTCGCCGCGCTCGAGCGGTGCCGGACCGCGGCCCGGCTGGCGGCGCAGTGAGCGGCCCAGTGAGCGGCGCAGTGAGCGACGCAGTGAGCGGCCCAGTGAGCGGCCCAGTGAGCGGCCGACGAGTGGCCCCGTGAGCGGACCAGCGAGCACCGACCGAGAGGACACCCCGCGATGACCCGGCTCAGGGTCCCGGTCCAGCTGCGCTGGGCCGACATGGACGCCTACGGGCACGTGAACAACGTGCAGATGCTCCAGCTGCTGGAGGAGGCGCGCATCGAGGCCTTCTGGTCCCACCCCGACCCCGTCGACGGCGGCCGGGCCTCCGCGGTGCTCGACGCCGGGCCCGGCGCGCCCACGACCACCCTGGTCGCGCGCCAGGAGATCGAGTACCTGCGACCGCTGTCCTACCGGCGGGCGCCCGCGGTCGTCGAGCTCTGGATCGGCCACCTCGGCGGCGCGAGCATCGACGTCTGCTACGAGGTGGTCGACGCCGTCCCCGACGGGCCCGTCGACGCGCCGCCGCCGTACGCCCGCGCGAGCACGACCCTCGTGCTCGTCGACACCTCGACCGGCCGCCCCCGGCGCCTCACCGACGACGAGCGTGCCGCCTGGTCGCCGTTCCTCGAGGAGCCCGATCGTGCTGCGCCGCCGCCGGACCGCCGACGCCGGGTGAGCGACCCCGCACCGCGCGGCGCGTCCGCGAAGCCCGGCCTCGGCCCGCGGACGTCCGTCGTGGTGCCGGCCTTCGACGAGGAGCTGCTGCTCGGGGCGTGCCTGCGCTCCCTCGGCCGGCAGACGCGCGCCCCGCTCGAGGTCGTGGTCGTCGACAACAACTCCCGGGACCGGACCGCGCAGATCGCCCGCGCGCACGGCGCCCGCGTCGTCACCGAGGCGGTCCAGGGCATCTGGCCGGCGGCCGCGACCGGCTACGACGCGGCGGCGGGCGAGATCGTCGCGCGCTGCGATGCGGACTCCGTGCTGCCGCCGGACTGGGTCGAGCGCATCGAGGACGCCTTCGCGGCCGACCCGGGGCTGCGCGCGGTGACCGGACCGGGGGTGTTCGCGGGGCTGCCCCCGGTGCGCCGCGTGCTCGCGGACCTGCTCTACATGCGGGCGTACTTCGTCCTGGTCGGGTCTGGCGCTCGGGCACCCGCCGCTGTTCGGCTCGAACTTCGCGATGCGCGCCTCGGCCTGGCGCGCGGTCCGCGACGACGTGCACTCCGCCACCGACGCCGTCCACGACGACATCGACCTGTCCTTCCACCTCGGCCGCGGGCGCACCGTGCGCCTGGACCCGGCCCTGCGGGCCGACATCTCGGCGCGGCCGCTCGGCGACCTGCGCGGGATGGCGGACCGCGTGGTCAAGGGCTTCCGGTCGGTGCGCATCCACTCGCCCGCCGACGGACCGTGGGCCCGGTACCGCGAGAAGCTCCTCGTCCGGCTCGGGCGGGCGACGGAAGGCCCGTCGTCCGGGCTCTGACAATTCACCCGGTCGGACGTGACTTGTCCGTTTCATCACCCTTTCGGCCCATGCGACCCTTGGTCCGGAGCACATTTCACCCCTCGTCCACGGATGGGGGACGACCATGTGGCACAACGGGCGGGGCGGCTCACACGGGAACGCCCCCGGGCCCGGATCACGCTCCGCACGCAGGGAGCCAGGGACAGGAGATCGTCATGGACGGGTACGCCGCAGGGGGCCTCGCCAGCGACGCCGAGCTCATCGCCGGAGTCCGAGCGGGCGACACGGATGCCTTCGACGCCCTCCGGGAGCGGCACCTGCCGGCCGCCCTCGTGGTGGCTCGGGCGGCCGGGGCGGGCGACGCGACGCGTGACGAGGCGGTGGCTCGGGCGTTCGACCGGATCCAGCGCGAGCTCGAGGCCGGTGGCGGCCCGGACATCGCGTTCCGCTCCTACCTGTGCTGGGTCGTCCGGGCCGAGTCGGCGGGCGGGGCGCCCACCGAGCCCCTGCCGTCGACGGGCGCCGGGCCCGACCTCGAGCACGCGGCCGTGGTCGCGGCGTACGCCTCGCTCTTCCAGCGCTGGCGCGAGGTCCTCTGGTACACCGACGTGGAGGGCCTCCGCCCGGCCGCGGCCGCGCCCGTGCTGGGCCTCACCGCCGCCGACGCCGCCGACCTCGCGCGTACCGCGCACGGCGGCTTCGCCCAGGCGTACCTCCGCAAGCACGCGGGGCTGACCGCCGACCGGCAGGCCGGTCTCGGCGAGACCCGCACGGAGCGCGACGTCGAGCTCCTCGACCGGCACGTCGAGGACTGCGCGTCCTGCCGGGCCGTGACCACCGAGCCGGCGGACGTGCAGCGCAAGCTCCGCGCGGCGATCGCCCCGACGGTGCTCGGTGCGGCGACGGTGGCGATCCAGGGCGTCGGCTTCGGAGGTCCCGCGGCCGCCGCCGCGCTCGAGGTGCCCGACGACCTCGCGGAGCTCGACGACGCGACGGCCGTCGACGAGTCCGTTGCGGACGACGCCGTCCCCGCTGCCCCGGTGGACGAGGTCGACGGGCCGCTCCCCGTGGTCCCCGCCGGCACGGACCATCCCGCGCCGGGTGCCGCGTTCGTCGCGGCGGCGCCTGCGTCGCGGGGCATCGTCGTGGACGAGGACGCCCACTCGGGTCGCGGCCTGGTCGCCGCGTCCGGCGGAGTCGGCCTCCTGCTCGTCGGGCTCTTCCTCCTCAGCACCGTCCCGGCCCTCGGGGCGTCGAGCATCTACGGGACGACCGCCCCGCTCGCCGGCACCGAGGCGGCCGAGGCGGCGGGCACCGACGTGGCGGCCTCCGGCTTCGCGCTGCCGTGGGGCCGGTCGGCCATCGTGCTGCCCCAGCTCCAGCCCGACCCGCCCGCGCTCGCCCTGCCGGCGCCGGTCCTGCCGGCACCCGGCGCGGCCGCCGCCGCGTCGACGCCGGCCGCGGCCGCCGAGGGGCGGGGCACGACCCCGCAAAACCGCCGGGACGCCACCCCGACGCCGGCCGCCGTCCGGCCTTCCCCCGTGCGGCCAGGCGTGCCGACCTCGCCCTTCTCCCCGCCGCCGCCCGCGCCCGTGGTGCCCCGTCCGGCGCCCGCGGTGCCTCGTCCGGCGCCCGCCGTGCCGGCGCCGCCGGTGGTCGTCACGCCGCCCGTGGTCGTGCCGCCCGTCACTCCGCCGGTGGTCGAGCCCGAGCCCCAGCCTGAGCCGCCGGCCGCCGCCCCGCCCGTCCGGCCGGAGCCCGAGCCGCCGGGCCCGCCGGCCCCGCCCGTCCGGCCGGAGCCCGAGCCCGAGCCGCCGGCCCCGCCGGCCCCGCCGGCCCCGCCGGAGCCCGAGCCGGCACCGCAGCCCGCGCCCGAGCCGGCCCCGCCCGTCGTCGCGCCGCCTCCGGCGATCGAGCCGGTGCCGCCGGTCGACCCGCCCGGTACCGACGGCGGCAACGGCCGGTTCGGCGACCGCTTCGCCGACTTCATCGACCGCTTCGACGGTGACGGCCGGGGCAACGGACGCGGCGACGGGGACGGCGACCGCGACGGCGACCGTGGCAACGGACGCGGCGACGGGCGACCGCGACCGTGGCAACGGTCGCGGCGACCGCGACGGCCGGGGCGACCGCGACTGAGCCCGCCCGCTCAGCGCCCGCCGGCGCTCACCGCCCGCTCAGTCGGTCGGCGACCCGCCGTCGGCGCGCTCCGCCGCGCGGGCGATGCCGCGCTGCATGCCGCCGAAGACGACGCCGTGGAACGGCGCGACCGACCACCAGTACGAGCTGCCCCAGCAGGCCGTGCGGGTGGAACACGGCCCGCTGGCGGAACGTCGTGACGCCGTCGGGCTGCTCGACGTGCAGCTCGAGCCACGCCAGCCCGGGCAGGCGCATCTCGGCCCGCAGGCGCAGCAGGCGTGCCCGGCTCGATCTCCTCGACCCGCCAGAAGTCGACGGCGTCGTCCACGGCGAGCCGCAGCGGGTCGCGGCGTCCGCGGCGCAGCCCCGGACCGCCCGACGAGCCGGTCGAGCAGCCCGCGCACCTGCCACGCGAGGCCCCAGGAGTACCACCCGCGCTCGCCGCCGACGCTCTCCAGCACGCGTCCACAGGTCGCCTCCGGCGCCGCGCGCACGACCGTGCGTCGCGCTCGTCGACGTAGAGCGATCCGCCGGCCCAGTCCGGGTCGGTGGGCAGGGGGTCGCTCGGCGCCCCGGCGACCGACGCCGAGCGACCACCGGGTCGTCGACGTCGGCGTCGTGGATCCTGCGCAGCGCGAGCTCGACCGCGCGGTCGAAGCCGACAGCCCGTCCGGCGGGTCCGGGACGTACGCGGCGATGTCGTGCTCGTCGCACACGACCTCGTGCACGAGCGACTCGACGAGCGGCCGCGCGAGCCCGGACGGGACGGGCGTCACGAGCCCGACCCACAGGCTCGACAGCCGCGGCGAGAGCACCGGGCACCGCGACGATGACGCGCCGCGGCAGCCCGGCGACCTGCGCGTACCGCTGCATCATCTGCCGGTAGGTGAGGACCTCCGGCCCGCCGATGTCGAACGACGCGGTTCACGTCCGCGCGGCAGCCGGGCGGCGCCGACGAGGTAGCGCAGCACGTCGCGGATCGCGATCGGCTGGATCCGGTTCTCGACCCACCTCGGGGTCGTCATCGCCGGGCAGCCGCTCGGTGAGGTAGCGCATCATCTCGAACGACGCCGACCCCGAGCCGAGGATGACCGCGGCCCGCAGCACCGCCGTCGGGACGCCCGAGGCGAGCAGGATCTCGCCGACCTCCTTGCGGGACTCCAGGTGCGGCGACAGCGCCTCGCCCTCGGGGTACAGGCCGCCGAGGTAGACGATCCGCCCGACGCCGGCCTCGCGCGCCGCCTGCGCGAACGTCAGGGCGGTGCGCCGGTCGCGCGCCTCGAACCGGCGGCCGGACCCGAGCGAGTGGACGAGGTAGTAGGCGACGTCGACGCCGGTCAGCGCCGTCGCGGATCGCGTCGAGCTCGCCCGCGTCGGCCTGCACGACGTCGACGTCGTCGTGCCAGGGGCGCCCGCGCAGCCGGGTCGGGGTTGCGGGCGACGGCGCGGACCTGGTGGCCGGCGGCCAGCAGCTCGGGGACGAGCCGCCCGCCGACGTACCCGGTGACGCCGGTGACGGCGACCGTCAGGGGCGGTCGCCGGGCAGGGTCGTGGGGTCCACGGTCGCGTGCTGCCCGGGTCGTGTGCCGTGTGATCGGCCCTCGGCGGTCATCCGAGCAGGTCCAGGACGGCGCGCTCGGCGGCGCGCGCGAGCGGGTCGGCCCGATGGTCTCGCCCGCGCTCCCACAGGTCGACCAGGCGGGCGTCGATGTACGAGGCCCGGCAGACGGCCGGGGTGTTGCCGAGCGCGTCGGCGACGTCCCGGACCACCTCGGTGACCACCTTGCGTCGGGCGCGGTCGGACCGCGGCGGCGGCGCCGGCCTCGGCCAGGCCGCGGGCGGCGAGGACGGTCGGCGTGCCACGTGCGGAAGTCCTTCGGCGTCGCGTCGTCGCCCAGGACGGTCTTGACGTAGGCGGTGACGTCCGGCGCTGGTCACGTCGTACCAGGTCCGACCGTCGCGCCAGGCGAGCAGCTCCTGGCCGCCGCCGGTCCGGCGGCGCAGCGACGTGACGAGACGGGCGACCTCGGGGTCGTCGACGACGACGTCGCGCACCTGGCCGGACTTGGCCGGGTAGAGGAACCGCACGGACTTGTCGCCGCGCACCTGCACGTGCTCGCGGAGCAGCGTCGCCAGCCCGTAGGAGCCGTTGGTGCGGGCGTAGGTCTCGTTGCCGGCGCGGAAGTAGGCCAGGTCGAGCAGGCGGAAGGCGAGGGCCAGCGCCTTGCTGCGCGGCCAGCCCGCCTGGTCCAGGTCGACCCGCACCTGCTTGCGGGCCTCCGGCAGGCGCCGGGCGACGTCGAGGACGTGGTCGTGCTTGAGCCGGTCGCGCCGCACGCGCCACTGCGCGTGGTACAGGTACTGCCGGCGGCCGGCGGCGTCGACCCCGGCGGCCTGGATGTGCCCGCTCGGGTACGGGCAGATCCACACGTCCTGCCACGCCGGCGGGATCGCGAGCGAGCTGATCCGGTCGAGCTCCTCCGGGTCGGTGACCCGGGCACCCTGGCCGTCGAGGACGACGAAGCCGTCCCCGGCACGGGTACGGGTCCAGCCGGGGGAGTCGATGCGGACCCGGCGCAGGCGTGGCATGGCGCGAGTGTGCGTCACGCCGGGCGCGGGCGCCCGTCGACCGCGTCAGTCCGGGAGCCGGACCATGCCCTCCTGCGCGATGCTCGCCACGAGCGTGCCGTCCTGGCGCGTAGACCTTCGCCGCGGTCAGGCCGCGCCCGCCCTGCGCGCTCGGGCGACGACTGGACGTAGAGCAGCCACTCGTCGACCCGGGCGGGGCGGTGCCACCACATCGCGTGGTCGAGGCTCGCCATCGACAGCCCGGGCGTGACCCAGCTCTGCCCGTGCCGGCGCAGGACCGGCTCGAGCATGAGCTGGTCGCAGGCGAACGCCATGAGCGCGCGCTGGGTGAGCTCGTCCGCGGGCACCTCCCGCGCGCCCGCACCCAGACCATCTGGCGGTCGGTCGCGCTCGGGTCCGGGGCCCAGGAAGATGGACCGCTCGACGTGCCGCAGGTCGAACGCGGCCGACTCGGTCCAGAACGTCGCCATCGGGTGGTCGATCGGCCCGAGCACGTCGAGCGCGCTGACGACGTCGTCCGGCGGCGGGGCGTCCGGCGCCGGGTCGGCGTGGTCGAGGCCCGTCCTGCTCCTCCTGGAAGGAGGTGATCATCGACAGGATCGGGACACCGTTCTGGAGCGCGTGCGTGCGCCGGGCGCTGAACGAGCGGCCGTCCCGCAGCCGCTCGACGGCGAACTCGATCGGCTGCCGGACGTCACCCGGGCGCAGGAAGTAGCCGTGCAGCGAGTGCGGCAGCCGGTCGTCGGGGACGGTCCGGCCCGCGGCGACCAGCGCCTGGGCGAGCACCTGACCGCCGAACACCCGACCGCGCGGCCGGGGCAGGCTCGGCCCGGTGAAGTGGTCCTCGTCGACGCGGTCGAGCTGCAGGGCGGACAGGACGCGGCTGAGCGCGTCCCCCGACGGGTCGGCGGGCGGGGTGGGTTCCGTCATGGGGCACAGCGTCGAGGGTGCGCGGCGGTCCGCGCCACCTCGGCGCGCGGGATCAGTCCTCGAACGTGTTGAGCAGCGAGTACGCCGCGCGCTCGAGGTAGTCCCACAGCTGGGCCTGGTGCAGCGGGGCGAGGCCGAGCGAGTCGACGGCGACCCGCATGTGCGCGAGCCACCGGTCCCGGGCGTCCGGGTTCACCTTGAAGGGCGCGTGCCGCATGCGCAGCCGCGGGTGACCGCGCTGCTCGGAGTAGGTGGTCGGACCACCCCAGTACTGCTCGAGGAACATGGTCAGCCGCTGCCGGGCCCCGGCGTGGTCGGTCTCGGGGTACATCGCGGAGAGCACCGGGTCGTCGGCCACGCCCTCGTAGAAGCGGTCGACGAGCCGGACGAACGTCGCGTGCCCGCCGATGGCGGCGTGGAAGGAGTCGGTGGGCACGCGCGGGACGGCCGGGTCGATCGCGTTCACGTGTGCCATTCTCCCACCGGGGCCACCGTGCGGCCTCTATGGTGGTCCAGACCAGTACGTGACCAGCAGTGGAGGTAGTCGTGCCCGAACGTCGAGTCATCGTGGCCATCCCCGAAGGGCTGCACGCGCGCCCCGCGGCGCTCTTCGTCAAGCTGGCCGGCGAGCAGCCCGCCACCGTGCAGGTCGCCAAGGACGGCGCCGACCCGGTCGCCGCGAACAGCATCCTCGCCGTCATGACCCTCGGCGCCGGACCGGGTGACGTGGTGGTCCTCACCGCGGAGGGCGACGGCGCCGACGCGCTCGCTCGACGCGCTGGAGGCAGTTCCTCTCCACGCCGGAGCACTGACGCCACCGCACGGCGCACGCGACGACGCCCGGCCCCCCAGCGCAGGGGACCGGGCGTCGTCGCGTGCGCCGGCATCGCGGTCCGCCACCCGTGCGGCGCGGCGCTAGAGGCCGAGCTCCTCGAGCACCGGCAGCGCCTCGCGCACCGCCTCGCGGGCGGCGTCCGCGGTGTCGGACGCCGAGCGCGAGGCCGGCGAGCCGCTCGCACTCCGCGCGCGGGACCGACGCGAGCACCGCGGCGACGTCGGCCAGCGCGCGCGGGCTCATGGACAGCGTGGCGACGCCCGAGGCCGACGAGGACGACGGCGAGCGCGGGTCGGCCGCCGCCTCGCCGCACACGCCGACGGGCTTGCCGGACTCGCTCGCCGCCGCGGCACGTCGCCGCGACGAGGTGCAGGACGGCGGGCTGCCACCCGGTCGACAGCGCGGCGAGGTCGCCCGAGCATCCGGTCGGACGCCATCGCGTACTGCGTGAGGTCGTTGGTGCCGATGCTCGCGAACGCCGCGTGCGCGCAGGATCGGGCCCGGACAGGAGCGCGGCGCTGGGCACCTCGACCATGACGCCCGCGGTGCGCCAGGCCGTGCGCCGTGCAGCGCGCGACGAAGTCCTCGGTCTCCTCGACCGTCGCGACCATCGGCGCCATGACCCAGGTCTCGGCGGTCTCGGCGGCGGCCGCCTGCGCGATCGCGTCGAGCTGGTCCTCGAGCACGTCGCGGGTTGCGCCACGAGGTGCGCAGCCCGCGGACGCCGAGCGCGGGGTTCGGCTCGTCGGTGTTGGTGAGGAACGGCAGCGGCTTGTCGGCGCCGGCGTCGAGCGTGCGGACGACGACCTTCTTGCCCGGGAAGGCGGTCAGCACCTGCCGGTAGGCGGTGACCTGCTCCTCGATGGTGGGCGCCTGGCTGCGGTCGAGGAAGCAGAACTCGGTGCGGAACAGGCCCACGCCCTCCGCGCCGGCGTCGGCGGCGGCCTGCGCGCCGTCGGGCGCGCCGATGTTGGCCAGCAGCGCGACGGCGTGCCCGTCGGCCGTGCGACCGTGGCCGTCGAAGGTGCGGACGCTGCGCGGCGAGCGCCTCGCGCACTCGCGACCTCCTCGTCGGACGGGTCGACGACGACGGTGCCCTTGGCGCCGTCGACCAGGACCCGGGTGCCGTCGGCGAGGTCGACCGCCCCGGACGCGCCGACGACGGCCGGGATGCCGAGCGCGCGGGCGAGGATCGCGGTGTGCGACGTCGGTCCGCCCTCGCTCGTGACGATGGCGACGACCGGGCCGGGTCGAGGGTCGCGGTGTCGGCCGGCGCGAGGTCGCGCGCGACGAGCACGAACGGGTGCCCCGGGTCCGGGACGCCCGGGCGCGGGCGTCCGGTGAGCTCGGCGACGACGCGGTCGCGCACGTCGGCGACGTCGCGGGCGCGCTCGGCCATGTACCCGCCGATCGCGGCGAGCTGGTCGATCACCTGGCCCGCGGCCTGCCACACGGCGCGCGCGGGGGACAGGTCGCCGGACCGGACGAGCCCCTGCGACGTGGCCACCAGCGTCGGGTCGGCGGCCATCATCGCGGTGGTCTCGAGCACCTCCTTGCTCGTGCCGGACGCCGCCCGCGCGAGGGTCTCGAGGCGCTCGCGGACGGCGTCGCTCGCGGCGGCGATGCGTGCCGCGGCGGCGTCGGCGTCTCGTCGGCGGACGAGGCGCTCGCCGGCGGCGGGCTCGGGTACGGGGTCCGGCATCCGCAGGCACGGTGCCGGCGGCACGGCCCGGGCTGACCCCGATGCCGGAGAGGACGGGGGCGGAGGTGGCGTCAGTGCTCATCGGGGTCCTCGGCGTCGTCGTCGTCCGCGGCCGGCGGCCGGGGGTCCGGGTCGGGCAAGGGTCCAGCCTCCCGGGGCGGGCCGTCCGGCGCCACCCCCGGCCGACCCGGCGACGCCCCGACCGCCACTCCTCGGGCTGTCGGGCGTCGCCGGCGTCGGGCCCGTGCGAGCTCGTGCGGGCGGTGCCGGCCGGTGGCCGGACCGGTCAGGCCTTCTTCGGCCTGCGGGTGGTCAGGCGTCGTGGCGCCGTCCGTCGTGGTGGCCCCGGTCGTGACGGACCGGCTCGTCGTCCGTCGGCTGGTCGACCAGGACGTTGGTGGTGTCACCGGTCGCGTCCTCGTCCTCGCGGCCCGGGGTCCGCAGGTTCCACTTCGTGATGACGAACCGGAAGAGGAAGTAGTACAGGACGGCGTAGCCGAGGCCGACGAGCAGCAGCAGCAGCGGCTGCTCGGCGATGCGGAAGTTGAGCAGGTAGTCGATGGCGCCGGCCGAGAAGCCGAACCCGTCCCGGATGCCGAGCGCGTTGACGAGCGCGAGCGACGTCCCGGTGAGGACGGCGTGGATGACGTACAGCGGGTAGGCCACGTAGACGAACGAGAACTCGAGCGGCTCGGTGACGCCGGTGACGAACGAGACCAGCGCGGCGGAGCCCATGATGCCCGCGATGACCTTGCGCTTGGCCGGCTTGGCCGTGTGCACGAACGCGAGGGCGGCGGCCGGGAGGGCGAACATCATGATCGGGAAGAAGCCGGTCATGAACGTGCCGGCGGTCGGGTCACCGTTGAGGAAGCGCGGCGATGTCGCCCTGCCACACCGCGCCGTTGGCGTCGGTGTACTCGCCGAACTGGAACCACGGCAGCGAGTTGAGCAGGTGGTGCAGGCCGATCGGGCACCAGCAGGCGGTTGGCGGTGCCGTAGACGAACGCGCCGATGATCGTCGAGCCGGTGACCCAGTCGCCCACCGCGGTCAGGCCGGCGTCGAACACGGGGTAGATGAGGGCGCCGATGACCGCGATGACGATGGCCATGCCGGCGGTGACGATCGGGACGAAGCGGCGTCCGCCGAAGAACGCGAGGTAGGCCGGCAGCTTGATGCGGTAGTACTTCTGGAGCAGCAGCGCGGCGACGAGGCCCATGACGATGCCGCCCAGGACCCCGTAGTTGATGAGCTCCTGCGTCTCGCCCTCCGCGGCCGCGCCGAGGACGTACGGGGACAGGGCGTCCGAGACGCCCTTGAACACGAGGTAGCCGATGAGCGCGGCCAGCCCGGTCGAGCCGTCGGACTTGCGGGCGTACCCGACCGCGACGCCGAGGGCGAAGATGATCGGCAGGTTGGCGAACAGCGCGTTGCCGGCGGCGGCGAGGACGGCGGCGACCGGCAGCAGCCAGTCGCCGACGGTGCCCGGCGGCGCCGTCGGCGCCGAGCATGTCCGGCTGGCCCAGGCGCAGCAGCAGGGCGGCGGCGGGCAGGGACGCGATCGGGAGCATCAGCGAGCGGCCCACGCGCTGCAGCTGCGCGAACCCCGGGATGCTCTTCTTCTCGCGTGCGACGGGGCCGTGGTGGCAGTCATGCGGCGCACTCCTCGTGTGGACGGGCGGGTCACCGGGGTCCTCCGGTGCCGTTCGGCCGGGTCCGGCACCCGGCGTGTCCATGAGCACGCCTAGATGTCTGGACCAGCCGGGCTCACCATGGTGGAATGGCGCGCCGGTGTCAAGGATCACACTCCGGTCGCAGGGTCTCGATCAGGCAACGGGCTCGATCACGCAGCCAGGCCGGGAGGTCGGCTGCACGGGAGGGGGTGGCGCCGTGCGTCCGTCCGTCCTCAAGTACGTCCGCGTGCGGGACTACCTGCGGTCGCTGGTCACCCACGAGCTCGTCCGTCGGGGACGCGATCCCGTCCGAGCGGCTCCTGTGCGAGCGGTTCGGGGTGAGCCGGATGACGGTCCGTCAGGCCGTCGACGCGCTCGTCGTCGAGGGTCTGCTCGAGCGCGAGCAGGGCCGGGGGACGTTCGTCGCGCCGGCCAAGATGGACCTCGAGGTGCGCCTGGCGTCGTTCGGCGAGGAGATGGCACGGCGCGGCATGGCGGCGTCGTCGCGCGTGCTCGCCGCGGAGGAGGTCGCCGCGACCCCCGACGTCGCGGACGCGCTCGACCTGCATGCCGGGGGACCCCGTCCACCACCTGCACCGGGTCCGGTACGCCGACGGCGAGCCGATGGCGATCGAGCAGTGCTGGGTGCCGCGCCTGCTCGTCCCCGGCCTGTTCGACGCCGGCCCGCCCGCGAGCCTCTACGGCGAGCTGCGGGCGGTCGGGCTCGAGCCGGACTGGGGCGAGGACACGGTCGCGGCGTCCGAGGTCGACGCCCGGGACGCTGCCATGCTGGGTCTGCGTCCCGGGGCAGCGGTGCTCCGGGTCGCCCGACGGACCTTCGCGGGCGAGACGGCGTGCGTGTACTCGCGCTCGTCGTACCGCGCGGACCGGTACGTGCTGTGGGTGCCGCTGCGGGCCCCGCGCCGGCCGCTGGTCCCGCGCCCCGCCGGTGCACGGTCCGACGGCGGTGACGGCGTCGACACCGACCTCGCGGGGCCCCAGGTGTCGTGGGCGCCAGGGCGCCGGTCGACGGCGGCGCCGTGGTGCGGACATGACGAGCGCGACGGACGGGCGTCATGACGGACGACGAGAGGAAGGGCGGGAGGTCGTGCGGGAGCAGGCGAGCAGCATCCTCGCGGCCCTGGGGGGAGTCGCGAACATCGTCGACATCGAGCCGTGCACCACGCGGCTGCGCTCGGAGGTGCGCGACGCCGGCCTGGTCGACGCCGTCGCCCTGCGCGCCGCGGGCAGCCACGGCGTGATGATCCGCGGACGGGTGGTCCAGGTCGTCGTCGGGCCCAGCGTCGACACCCTGGCGTCCGAGCTCGAGGATCTGATGTGACTAGTCTGGGCGGGCGGCACACCGGTGTCGGCGCCGGTCAAGGAGGAGAACCATGAGCAAGGCAGAGCAGATCCTGGCAGCACTGGGCGGCGACGCGAACGTCCTCGACCTCGAGCCGTGCATCACCCGCCTGCGGGTCGAGGTCGAGAACCCCGACCTCGTCGACGAGGCGGGCCTCAAGGCCACCGGCGCGTTCGGCATCGTCCGCTCGGGCAAGGTCGTGCAGGTCGTCGTGGGTCCCGGAGGCCGACACCCTGGCGTCCGACATCGAGGACCTGCGCTGATGACGCCGCCGCTCACCGTGCTGGCACCCGTCGCCGGCACGGTGGTGGCGATGGCGGACGTCCCCGACCCGGTCTTCGCCGGCGAGATCGTCGGCCCCGGCCTGGCGATCGACCCCAGCCGCGGACGGCGTCGTCGTGGTCGTCTCGCCGATCGCCGGCACGGTCGCGAAGCTGCACCCGCACGCCTTCGTCATCCAGTCCGACGACCGCCGCGGTGCGCTGGTGCACCTCGGCCTGGACACGGTGCAGCTCGGCGGCGAGGGCTTCACGCTCCACGCCCACGAGGGCGACGACCGTCGACGGCCGGCGACGACATCATCAGCTGGGACCCGGGCCAGGTCGAGGCGGGCGGCCGCTCGCCGATCTGCCCCGTGGTCGCCCTGCAGGGTCAGCCCGCGGACGTGACGCCGCTCGCCGAGGTCGGCTCGACCGTCGACGCGGGCGACCCGCTGCTCGAGTGGCGGTGAGCCCGGACGCCGCGGCGCGGCTCGCCCGCCCGGGGGCGGGCCTGCTGCTCGACCTCGACGGGACGCTCGTCGACAGCGAGCCCGGTGCACCGGGCCGCGTACCGGGCCTACTTCGCCGTCGCGCGGCTGGCAGGTGCCCGACGACGTCGTCGCGCAGTTCGCCGGGCGGCGCGCGCCCGAGGTGTTCGCGGGCCTGCGCCGGCCCGTGGGGCGACGAGGACCCCGACGTGCTGACGCCGGGGTCCTCGCCGCCCTCGGGGACGACGCCGGCCGTCCCGGTGCCGGTCCCCGGCGCGGCCGACCTGCTCGCGGCGTGCGCGCGCGAGCCGGCTGCCGGTCGCCGTCGTGACGTCGGCGCGACGCGGTCGTGGGCCGCGCAGGTCGTGCGAGACCGCTCGGCGGTCCGACCTCGACGACGGTCGGCCTGGTCACCGCGGAGGACTGCCGCACGGCAAGCCGGACCCCGAGCCGTTCCGCCGCGGGGTCGAGCGGCTCGGGCTCGACCCCGCGCGACCTCGTCGCGGCCGAGGACACCCCGGCCGGGATCGCCTCGGCGCGCGGCGCGGGGTCGGGCTGGTCGTCGGGATGTGCACGTCGCGGCCCGCCGAAGCGCTGCTCGACGCCGGGGCGCACGAGACGGCCCCCGACCTCACCGCGCTCGCGCGGGCGGTCGCCGGGCGGTCGCGGGGCTGACCGCGGCCGTCGGCCCGGTGCAGGCCGGCGCGCGATCAGCCTGCCGATCAGCCTGCCGATCAGCCTGCCGATCAGCCTGCGGCGCGATCAGCCTGCCGATCAGCCTGCCGATCAGCCTGCCGATCAGCCCTGCTGCCCCGGCGCGCCCGTCGGGGCCGGCGGGCGCCGTCGGCGGCCCCGCGGGCCGCTCGACCACGACCTCGCGGCGCGGCAGCGCCATCTCGATGCCCTCGGCGCTCATCCGCTCGCCGGATCCCGGCCCGCAGGGCGCGCGCGACCTCCCACTGCTTCGACGGCGCCGTCTTGACCAGCAGCCGCAGCAGCGCGCCCTCGGCGGTGAGGTCCTCGATCCCGGCGACCTCCGGGCTCCTCGAGCACGAGGTGGCCCAGGTCCGGGTCCGCCTGGATCTCGGCCGGCGGCCGCCAGCATGAGCGCGCGCACCCGCGGGACGTCGTCCTCGCCCAGCACCCGGACCTCGACGACCGCGCGGGACCAGCCCTGGGTCATGTTGCCGACCCGGAGGATCTCGCCGTTGCGGACGTACCAGAGGGTCCCGTCCATGGACCGCAGCTGGGTGACCCGCAGGCCGACCGCCTCGACGGTGCCGATCGCCTCGCCGACGTCGATGACGTCGCCGACGCCGTACTGGTCCTCGGCGAGCATCGAGATGCCGGCGAGGAAGTCCTTGACCAGCGTCTGCGCGCCGAATCCCAGGGCGACACCGACGACGCCGGCGGACGCCAGCAGCGGGCCGACGTCGACGTGCAGGATGCCGAGGACGATGACGACGACGAGCGCGCCGATGACGAAGCCGCTGATCGACCGCAGCACCGAGCCGATCGTCTCGGCGCGCTGCTTGCGGCGGGCGGCACCGAGCGGGCTCGGGTCGGGCTCCGGCCGGTCCTGGCGCAGTCCGCGTGCAGGAGCGCGACGCGTGGCGGTGCACGGTGGGCGTGCCGTCGACGATCCGCTCGACCGTGTGGGCGATCGACGTCCGGACCAGCGCGAGCACGAGGGCGCCGAGCAGCACCGTCAGCGCGATCTGCCAGGCCGGGGTCACCAGGTGGTCGAACCAGCGGGCGACGTCCTGCGACGCCGGGCAGCGCCGTGCGCGTCTCCTCCGGCTCGGGCGTCGCGGTCGCGAGCGGGAGGCGGGCGGACGTGTGCACCGCGGCGAGCAGGGGCAGGTCGAGGAGGGGAGCGGGGAGCAGGGGGACGGGCATGGCGTCCGAGGGTAGCCGCGCCGCCGGGACGTCGTCCGGGGCGTCCGGAGTGCGTCCGCCCACCCGCGTCCGGCGCCCGCGGGGGACACGTCGGGGGGTCTGTCCGGGGTCCGTCCGGGCCCCTGCCGGGACCCGCCCGGTGCCCCGTCGCGGGCGCACGGTGAACGGCGAGGGGCCGGCGCTCTGGCAGGATGCGGACGTGCCTCCAGCCAGACGACGTCCCGGACACCTCCCTCTCGAGCTCGCGCGGAGCCCACGGCATCACGACCGAGTACTGGTCCTTCTTCGGCATGCGCGAGCACGGTGCCCGCCGCGACCCTCGTCGCGGTCCTCGCCGCGCTCGGCGTCGACGCGTCGTCGCCGGAGCGGGTCGAGGTCGCCCTCGCCCACGCGCAGGACGAGCCGTGGCGCCGCACCGCTGCCGCCGATCGTCGTCCTCATCGAGGGCGAAGCGGCCCGACCTGCCCGTGCACGTCCGGCACGGCGACCGCGTCGAGGTGTGGCTCGAGCTCGACGAGGAGTCCGGCGGAGGACGCCGGGACCTGCGCGCAGTCCGACACCTTCGTCGCCCCGCGCACCGTCGACGGCCGCGAGACCGGCCGGGCGTCTGTTCCGCCTGCCGAGCGGACCTGCCGCTGGGCTGGCACACGCTGCGGGCGACGCGGTCCGGGCGGGGACGCCCAGGGCCTCGTCGTCGTGACGCCGCGGCGGCTCGAGCTGCCCGGCCGACCTCGCACGAGCGGCGCGCGTGGGGCTTCATGGCGCAGCTGTACTCGGTCCGGTCCGACGCAGTCGTGGGGCGTCGGCGACCTGGCGGACCTGGCCGACCTCACCCGGCTCGCCGGGCAGCGCTGCGGCGCGGACTTCGTCCTCATCAACCCGCTGCACGCGGCCGAGGTCGTGGCCGCCGATGAGCCCGTCGCCGTACCTGCCGACGACGCGACGGTTCGTCAACCCGCTGTACATCCGCGTCGAGGACGTGCGCGAGACCGCGTACCTGTCCGCGGCGGACCGGTCGCTCGTGGAGTGGGCCGGCGAGCCGGTGCGCACGGCCGCGACGGACGACGGGCCGATCGACCGCGACGCCGCCTGGGCGGCCAAGAAGTCGGCGCTCGAGGTCGTGTTCGCGCGCGCCGCGCTCGGCGGGCCGGCAGGACGCGTTCCGCCGCTTCCGCGAGCGCGAGGGCGAGGGGCTGGAGGCCTTCGCGCTGTGGTGCGCCCTGTGCGAGCACCTACGGCCAGCCGCACGAGTGGCCGGCCGACGCGCACGACCCGGTCGTCGGCCCTGCGTCGCCGCGGCGCGGACCGAGCTCGCGGACCGGGTCGAGTTCCACTGCTGGCTGCAGTGGGTCGCCGACGAGCAGCTCGCCGCCGCGCAGCGCGCCGCGCACGAGGGCGGCATGCGGATCGGCGTCATGCACGACCTCGCGGTCGGCGTGCACCCGACACGGCGCCGACACCTGGGCGATGCGGGACGTCCTCGCCCGGGACGTCGGCGTCGGCGCGCCGCCGGACATGTACAACCAGCAGGGGCAGAACTGGTCCCAGCCGCCGTGGCGGCCCGACGCGCTCGAGCGGCTCGGGCTACGCGCCGTTCCGCGACATGCTGCGCACGGTCCTGCGGCACGCGGGCGCCATCCGGATCGACCACATCATCGGGCTGTTCCGGCTGTGGTGGATCCCGGACGGCCCGAGCGCCGGCCGACGGCGCCTACGTGACGCTACGACCACGAGGCGCTCATCGGCATCCTGTGCCTCGAGGCCGCGCGGGCGGCGCCGTCGTCATCGGCGAGGACCTCGGCAACGTCGAGCCGTGGGTGCGCGACTACCTGACCGAGCGCGGCGTGCTCGGCACCTCGGTGCTGTGGTTCGAGCAGCGCGACGGCCGGCCGGTGCCGCCGGAGGAGTACCGCCGGCTCGCGCTGGCGACCGTCACGACGCACGACCTGCCGCCGACCGCGGGGTACCTCGCCGACGAGCACGTCGCGATCCGGGAGCGGCTCGGGCTGCTCACCGACCCGGTCGCCATGGTCCGCCGGGAGGCCGAGGCCGAGCGCGAGCGCTTCCTCGACCTGCTCGACGCCCGCGGGCTGCTCGAGCGACGACCCGTCCGAGCGCGAGATCGTCGAGGCGCTGCACCGGCTGGTCATGCAGACGCCGTCCGTCCTGGTCGGGGTCGCGCTCGTCGACGCGGTGGGGGAGCGCCGCGCGCAGAACCAGCCCGGGCACGAACGAGGAGTACCCGAACTGGAAGGTGCCGCTGGCGGACGGCGCCGGGCGCCTCGTCACGCTCGACGAGCTGTTCGAGAACCCGCGGCTGCGGTCCCTGGTGGCGGCCCTCGGTCGCTCCTGACGGTCAGCCGCGGGCGCGGTCGCGCTCCTGGGCGGCCAGGGCCCGGCGCACGCCGTCGCGGTTCTCGGCCACCATGCGGCGCAGGCCGGGCAGGCGGTCGCCGAGGCCGTCGAGCCACGCGTCGGTGCGCGCGAGCAGGTCGACGTCCGGCGTGCGCCGCGAGCTGGGCCGGGTACAGGCCCTGCGCGACGTCCTGCGCCATGTCGTTGCCGCGCGTGGTCCACACCCGCTCGAGGCAGTCGAAGTAGGCGTCGACGTACGGCACCAGCAGGCGCGGTCGTGCACCCAGGTGAACCCGCCGATGCTCGTCTCGAGCAGCGCGTTCGGCAGCGTGTCGTCGTCGACCATCCGAGGCCCAGGCGGCCGCCTTGGCCTCCGGCGTCGGGATCGCGGCCCGCGCGGCGGCCGCGGCGCGCTGGCCGGTCGCGGTGGCGTCGGACGCCAGCGCGGCGTCGATCTCGGCCGCGCCCGGCCCGCCCGCCGGCGACGCAGCGCGGTGAGCAGCTCCCAGCGCAGGTCGGTGTCGATCGGTGAGGCCCGGGCAGCGCCACCTCGCCGTCGTGCAGGCGCGCGACGACGTCGATCTGCTCGGGCGTGGTCGCGCGGCCGGCGAACGCCTTGACGAGCTGCAGCTGGATGTCGCTGCCCGGGGCGGACGACCCTGCACGAGGTCCCAGAGCCGGTCCGCCGCGCTGCGGCCGACGCCTCGGTGCGGTGCTCGTCGGCCACGTAGGCGTCGAGGGTCGTCGCGAGCTGCCGCAGCAGCACCAGGAGCACGGAGGAGTCGGTCTCGGCCGCGACGTTGGCCAGCACGAGCTCGACGAAGTCGCGCCCGGCCCACTCGGCGTCGCGCGTCATGTCCCACGCGGCCGCCCACACCAGGGTCCGCGGCAGCGAGTCCGCCGAACGCGCCCAGGTGCGCGGTCGCGACCGCGAGGGACTCCGGCGTCGAGGCGGATCTTGGCGTAGGCGAGGTCGTCGTCGTTGACCAGCACGAGCGCGGGCCGCGGACGGCCGACCAGGTCGGGGACCTCCGTGCGCTCGCCGTCGACGTCGAGCTCGACCCGGACCGTGCGCTCCAGGTGGGTCGCGCCGTCGCGCTCGACGAGGTCGTACCCGCCGATCGCGAGGCGGTGCGGCCGCAGCACGGGGTGCTCGGCGGGCGCCTCCTGCAGGACCGCGAAGGCGGTGACGACGCCGTCGTCGTCCGTGGTGATCTCGGGGCGCAGCAGGGTCACGCCCGCCCGCTCGAGCCACAGCGACGACCAGGACGCCGAGGTCCCGGCCGCTCGCCGCCTCGAGCTCGTCGAGCAGGTCCCGCAGGGTCGTGTTGCCGTAGGCGTGCTTCGCGAAGTACCGGCGGACGCCCTCGAAGAAGTGGTCGGTGCCGACCCACGCGACGAGCTGGCGCAGCACGCTGGCGCCCTTGGCGTAGGTGATGCCGTCGAAGTTGACCTCGACGTCGGCCAGGTCGCGGATGTCGGCGACGATCGGGTGGGTCGAGGGCAGCTGGTCCTGGCGGTACGCCCACGACTTCTCCAGCGAGGAGAACGTGGTCCACGCCGACGTCCACCGGGTCGCCTCGGCGGTCGCGAGGGTCGAGGCGTACTCCGCGAACGACTCGTTGAGCCACAGGTCGTCCCACCAGCGCATCGTGACGAGGTCGCCGAACCACATGTGCGCGAGCTCGTGCAGGATCGTCACCGCGCGGCGCTCGACGGTGGCCTCGGGGACCTTGGAGCGGAACACGTAGGACTCGCGGAACGTCACCGCGCCCGCGTTCTCCATCGCCCCGGCGTTGAACTCGGGCACGAAGAGCTGGTCGTACTTGGCGAACGGGTACGGCCGGTCGAAGGCCTCGCTCGTAGAAGCCGAACCCGGCCCGGGTGATCTCGAGGATCGTTGTCGGCGTCCAGGTGCTCGGCGAGGGAGCGCCGGCAGAAGACGCCGAGCGGGATCGTCCGGCCGTCCGCGCTGGTCAGCTCGCCGGTCTCGCGGTGGTACGGCCCGGCGACGACGGCGGTGACGTAGCTCGACAGCCGCGGCGTGGGCGCGAACGACCACACCGCCGAGGGACCGCCGCGGCGTCGTCGAGCACGACGACCGGCTCCGGCGTGGGGGAGGTGGACACCACCGTCCAGTGCTCGGGCGCGGTCACCGTGAAGGTGAAGACCGCCTTGAGGTCCGGCTGCTCGAAGACGGCGAACACGCGCCGGGAGTCGGCGACCTCGAACTGGGAGTACAGGTAGACCTCGTCGTCGACCGGGTCGACGAAGCGGTGCAGCCCCTCGCCGGTGTTCGTGTAGGCGCACTCCGCCTCGACCCGCAGCTCGTTCTCGGCGGCGAGGCCGCTCGAGGGCGATCCGCGAGTCGGCGAACACGACGGCCGGGTCGAGGTCGCGGCCGTTGAGGGTCACCGCCCGGACCGTCGGGGCGATGAGGTCGATGAACGTGCTCGCGCCCTCGGTCGCGGTGAAGCGCACGACCGTCGTCGAGGCGAACGTCGTCGAGCCCGTGGTCAGGTCGAGCGGTGACGTCGTACGACGGACACCGCGCAGGAGCTCGGCACGCTCGCGCGCCTCGTCGCGGGTGAGGTTCTCTGCGGGCACTCGAGGGCTCCTGTCGGGTCGGTCGTGCCGCGGAATCATCGCACGCGAGGCTGCGGTTGGCATGGTCGACACCGCTCGCGACCGTCCGCCTGGAGGACCCCGTGAGCACCGCCCCCACGACCGTCACCGCCGCAGCACCTCGGTCCCCTCGACGGACGGCGCCGCCCGCCCCGTCGTCGACTTCTGGTTCGACCCCGCCTGCCCCTGGGCGTGGATGACGTCGCGCTGGATGGACGAGGTCAGCCGCGCTGCGCGACGTCGAGGTCCGCTGGCACGTCATGAGCCTGGCGGTGCTCAACGAGGGCCGGGACCTGCCCGAGGAGTACCGGCGCGCGATGGACGACGCCTGGGCCTCGGTCCGGGTCATCGTCGCCGCGTCGGAGTCGCACGGCGACAAGGTGATCAAGCCGCTGTACGACGCGATCGGCACCTGCCGGCACCCGGGCGGGCGCCGGACACCGCCGCGATCATCGCGGAGGCGCTCGCCGAGGTCGGCCTGCCCGGCCGACCTCGCCGACGCGGCGGGCAGCGACGCGCACGACGACGCCCTGCGCGCCTCGCACGCGCGCGGCATCGGGATGGTCGGCGAGGACGTCGGCACGCCGGTCGTCGCGATCGACGGCGTCGGGTTCTTCGGCCCGGTCATCACGCCGGCCCCGCAGGGTGAGGCCGCGGCGCGGCTCTTCGACGGGCTGCGCCTGGTGACGTCGGTCCCCGGCTTCTACGAGCTCAAGCGCACCCGGACGCAGGGCCCGGTCTTCGACTGAGCGCCTCGCTGGCACCTCGACCGGGCACCATCGCGGCGGCCGGGCCACGGGTGTGGCCCGGCCCCGGGGTGCGTGCGAGGCTGTCGGCCGGACGTGGCACGGTCGGACGGGGCAGCGCGGGACGTGACACGGCCGGACGGCACCGGCCGGAAGCGCACGGAGGACCGGAGGGACCGATGACCGACCCGACGAGTCGACGGACCACCTCGACCGGTCCGGCCGACGCGGCCTGGGACCCGGCGCTGACCACGTTCCTCGTCGTCGACGTCCTGCTGGTGCTGGCCGTGCTCGTCGCGCTCGCGGCGTTCCTCTCCGGCGGCGACGGGACGCCGAGGTCGGCGGCACGGCGGCCGGCGACGCGGGTCGGCCGTCGTCGGCCCGCCGACCCAGGACCCGCGGGGACGGCGAGCCCGCCGGCCCCGACCGGCGAGCCGCATCGCCGGGCGCGTTCGCCCTGCCCAGCGGCAACATCGCGTGCGAGATCACCGCGGACGCCGCGACCTGCACGGTCGCGGACAGCACCGCCGAGCCGGTGACGGTCGAGGGCTGCGCGGGAACCGCCGGCCAGGTGCTCACCGTGACCGCCGAGGGCGCCGAGCACGCCGTGCGTCCAGGGTGCGCTGCCCGGTCCCGGCCGCCCCGGGCACGCCCGTGCTGGAGTACGGCGAGACGACGACGTCCGGCGACTTCACGTGCGACAGCGCGACCTCCGGCGTCACCTGCCGGCACGACCCGACGGGCGCGGGCTTCACGCTCGCCCGCGCCGGGCACCAGATCCTCGCGCCGACCGCCTGACGCCGGCGGCCGCCGGTGCCGGGTGCGGGCGCCGGCTGACCCCGACGTCACCAGATGCGGACGCGCTCCTCCGGGTCGAGGTAGAGGCCGTCGCCCGGGACGACGTCGTAGGCGGTGTAGAACTCGTCGATGTTGCGCACGACGCCGTTGCAGCGGAACTCGTTCGGCGAGTGCGGGTCGGTCGCCAGCCGGCGCACGACCTCCTCGTCCCGGCCCTTCGACTGCCAGCACCTGCGCCCAGCCGAGCAGCACGCGCTGCACGCCGGTGAGCCCGTCGACGACCGGCGCCTCGTCCGAGCGGCGTGCCGAGCGCGATCCGGTAGGCCTTGAGCGCGATGGACAGCCCGCCGAGGTCGCCGATGTTCTCGCCGATGGTCAGGGCGCCGTTGACGTGGTGCTCGCCGTCCGGCCGCAGCTGGCGCGGGACGTACGCGTCGTACTGGTCGATGAGCGCCTTGGTGCGCTTCTCGAACTCGGTGCGGTCGGCGGCGGTCCACCAGTCCTCGAGCCGGCCGTCGCCGTCGTACTTCGAGCCCTGGTCGTCGAAGCCGTGGCCGATCTCGTGGCCGATCACGCGCGCCGATGCCGCCGTAGTTGACGGCGTCGTCGGCCTCGGCGTCGAAGAACGGCGGCTGCAGGATCGCGGCGGGGAAGACGATCTCGTTCATCCCGGGGTTGTAGTAGGCGTTGACCGTCTGCGGCGTCATGAACCACTCGTCGCGGTCGATCGGCTTGCCGATCTTGGCCAGCTCGCGGTCCTGCTCGAACGCCGACGCGCGGCGCACGTTGCCGACCAGGTCGTCCGGCGTCGACGCTCGAGCGCCGGAGTAGTCGCGCCACTTGACCGGGTAGCCGATCTTCGGCGTGAACGCGTCGAGCTTGGCCAGCGCCTTGACCTTGGTGCTCCTCGCCCATCCAGTCCAGCGCGGTGATGGACTCGCGGTAGGCCTCGACGAGGTTCTCGACCAGGCGCTCCATGCGCTGCCTTGTGCGCCGGCGGGAAGTGCCGCTCGACGTACACCTTGCCGACCGCCTCGCCGAGCGACGCCCTCGACGAGCGCGACGCCGCGCTTCCAGCGGTCGCGCAGCTCCTGCGCGCCGGTGAGCGTGCGGCCGTAGAAGTCGAAGCTCGCCTCGACGAGCTCGTCGGACAGGTACGGCGCGCGCGCGGCGACGACCCGCAGCGCGAGCCAGGCCTTCCAGTCCTCGAGCGGCTCGCTGCTCCACAGGGTCGGCGAAGCGCCTCGGCGTAGGACGGCTCGCGCACGACGAGCCGGTCCATCGACGCCCGCGGGCGCGCCGAGCGCGAGCGCCCACGCGCGCCAGTCGAAGCCCGGCGCCCGCTCGGCGAGGTCGGCCAGGGTCATCGGGTTGTAGGTGAGGTCGGCGTCGCGGTCGCGCGACCACGTCCCAGTGCCCGGCGGCGAGCCTGGTCTCCAGGGCGAGGACCCGCGCCGGCGGCGTCGTCGGCGTGCCTCGGCGCGCGACGACGCCGGCCAGCGCGCAGCATGCGCGCGACGTGCGGCACGTACGCCTCGCGGACGGGCGCGTACCGCTCCTCGCGGTAGTACGACTCGTCCGGCAGGCCGAGGCCGGACTGGTAGAGGTGCACGACGTAGCGCGTCGGCTCCTTGGCGTCGTTGTCCACCCAGAAGCCCACGGCCGCCGCCGACGCCGCTGCGCTGGAGCGCCCCGAGCGCGCCGGTGAGCTCCGCCTGGCGTCGTCGGCGCCGCGATGAGCGCGAGGTCGACGTCCAGCGGCGCGGTGCCGAGCTTCTCGACGCGTCTCGGTGTCCATGAAGCTCGTGTAGAGCGCGCCGATCTGCGCCTCGACGCCCGGGCGACGGCGGTCCGGCGACCGCGGCCGCCGGACGCGTCCGGTCCGGCCGTCCGCGCCGCGGCGTCCTCGATGATCGTCCGCACCTGCTCCTCGGCGCGGTCGTGCAGCGCGCGGAACGCGCCGTCCATCGCGCGGTCGGCGGGGATCTCGTGCGAGGCGATCCACCGGCCGTTGACGTGCTGGTACAGGTCGTCCTGCGGGCGGACGTCGGGGTCGAGGGCGCTGGTGTCGATGCCGCTACGGGCCATGGGCGGGCTCTTCGTCGGTACGGGACTCCTGGTGGTACGTCGCGTCGCCGCGCCGCCGGCGCCAGCCTAGGCGAGGGTGGCGGCGGCCGTGCGGGAGGCGGTCGTCGCGGTGCGGCGCGCGTGCGGGCGTCCGGAGGTGCGGCAGGATGGGCGCATGCGCATCCACCTCGCCGCCGACCATGCCGCGCTACGAGCTCAAGGAGCACCTCGCCGAGCACCTGCGCGCCGCCGGGCACGACGTCGTCGACCACGGCGCCGCACACCTACGACCCGCTCGACGACTACCCGCCGTTCTGCTTCGCGGCGGGCGAGGCGGTCGTCGCGGAGCCCGGCACGCTGGGGATCGTGCTCGGCGGGTCCGGCAACGGCGAGCAGATCGCGGCGAACAAGGTGCGCGGCGTGCGGGCCGCGCTCGGCTGGAACGAGGAGACCGCGCGGCTGGGCCGCCAGCACAACGACGCGAACGTGCTGTCGATCGGCGCCCGCCAGCACTCGCCCGACGACGCCGATCGCGCTCGTCGAGGCGTTCCTCGCCGAGCCGTTCTCGCGACGACCCGCGCCACCAGCGCCGCATCGACCTGCTCGCCGCCTACGAGACGGCTCGCTGAGCCGACCCCGGGCTCGATCCGCCCGTCACCACCCCCAGCTGCACACCGGCGCGACCGGCCAGCCGAAGGCGGTCGACGTCGCCGCGAGCGCGCCGGGCGGTGCTCGGCGACCAGGCCGGCGGCCCGGAGCGCCCCGAGCGAGCGGCCGCCGAGGTAGGCGGCGCCGAGCTCGCGGACGTCGAGCGTGACGTCGGCGGCGTCGGTCGGTGCGCCTCGACGGTCGCGACGTGCTGCGCCGGGGCGTCGTCGTCCGGCACGGTCCGCAGCCGCCACGACCCGGCGTTGGCCGGCAGCCGCGCGTCGGTGACGCCGAGGACGACGTCGAGCGGGGCGGCGTAGCGGCGTGCCGGCGAGCGCGACGGCAGGTCGAGCAGGCGGACCCACAGGTTGTCCCGGAGCCGGGCGACCGCCTCGCGCGGGTCGACGAGCAGCTGGAGCAGCGGGTCGTCGACGGCGAGCATCGGGCTCTCGACGGTGGCGGTGAGGTCGAGGTCGAGCAGGAACGTCCAGAGCCGGTGCGCGGCGGGGGCGTCGACGGCGACGACCTCGCGCAGGTGCACCGCGGCGCGCGGACGGCCGTCCTCCCACTTCTCGGTCCGGCGCAGCAGCGCGTAGCCGCGCACGTCCGACCCGTCCCGGACGGTCGCGATCCGCAGGGGCTCGCCGCCGTGCCGCCACGCGGGCGGGTCGACCAGGTGCCGGCGCCGCAGGACGTCGGTGTCCCGCAGGATCCACCCCGGACGTCCCCGCCCGGCCGCCGCGTGCACGCGCTCGACGACGTCGACGTGGACCGTCCGGGTCGACCGTGTCCAGGCGCAGGTCGAGGGCGGCCGAGCCCGGGACGTCCCGCAGGGCGGTCCCGCGGGTGAGGGTCATCCGCAGGTCGTCCGCCGCGCAGCCGTACCCGAACCGGCCGTAGATGCCCGACTCCGCGGCGAACAGGGCCGAGACCGGCTCGCCGCGCGCCGCCGAGCGCTCGAAGTGCGCGGCGATCATCGCGCCGAGCAGCCCGCGGCGGCGGTGGTCCGGCCGGACGCCGACCCAGGTGAGGCCGGACGTCGCGACGCTGCCGCCGGGTACCGGCATCGCGAACGGGAAGGACGCGTGCACGCCGGCGAGCCGGCCGTCCGCGGCCTCGAGGCCGGCCGCGCGGGACCAGTCGAGCGTCACCGGGACGACCGCCTCGACCGCGGGGTCGCTCGCCATCCCGAACGCGAGGCGGTCGACGTCGAGGAACTCGTCGCGGCGGTCGGCCGCCTCGACCAGGCGGTAGCCGGGGGGTGTCGTCATGCGCTCCATCGTGCCCGGCGACCGCCGCCGGCTCGACGGCGGCGGCACGCCCGCGCGGGTAGCCTCGCGTCGTGACGTCCCAGGGGTTCAGCGGCCCGCGCCCCTCGCAGCTGGCCCGCCGTCTCCCGGTCTGGCTCGCAGCGGGCGGGCGTCTCGGTGCAGGTGGCGCTGACGACGATCGCTCGTCCTCGCGTCCGGTGCTGGTGACGGCCGGCATCGCCTGGGATCGCACGTGGGTGCCGCCGTCGACCATGGTGCTGCTCATGCTGGTCGCGGGCTACATGCTGCGCCTGCGTGGGACGGTCGGCCGTGTGCGCCGTCATCGTCCTCGAGCTGGCGTTCCTGCCTGCGGACGCGGCGAGATCCCGTTAGCCCCCGGCGTGCTCGTCGTCCAGACCATCGCCCTCGTGTCCGTCCTCGTGTTCGCCCGCCGGCACGACCGGCTGGGACTGCGCGGGGCGTCCGGCAACGTCATGCTCGTCGACCTGCGCGACCGGCTGGAGGCGCACGGGCGGGTGCCGCCGCTGCCGGCGGGGTGGCGGGTCGACCACGCGGTGCGCTCGGCGTTCGCCGAGGCGTTCTCGGGCGACTTCTTCGTCGCGGCCCGCTCGGGCCGCGACGGCATGCTCGAGATCGTCCTCGTCGACGTCTCCGGCAAGGGTCAGGACGCCGGCGTCCGATCGCTGCTGCTGTCCGGCGCGTTCGGCGGTCTGCTCGGCGCGATGCCGCGCGAGTCGTTCCTCACGGCGGCGAACGACTACCTGCTGCGCCAGGACTGGGACGAGGGCTTCGCGACCGCGGTGCACGTGGCGGTCGACCTGGGCCGACGGGAGCTACTGGGTCGTCGAGCGCCGGGCACCCGCCCGCGGTGCACCGTCACGCCGGCTCGGGGGTGTTCGAGGTGCTCGACACCGTGGGCGGTCCGGCGCTGGGCATCGTGCCCGGCCGACACTTCCGGACGCACACTGCGGACGCCTGCTGCCCGGCGACGCGCTGATGCTCTACACCGACGGTTTGGTCGAGACGCCGGGCGCCGACCTGGAGATCGGCATCGACCGGCTGCTCGGCGTCGCCGAGCGCGTCGTGGCGACCGGCCTGGGCGGGGCCGAGGCCGTGCTGGCCGGCGTCGGCACCGGCGACGACGACGACCGCGCGCTCGTCCTGCGTCCACCGCGACTGACGCCGGACCACGCCCGCCCCGAGCCGGACCGACCGTGGACGAGGAGTACCTCGAGGCCGTGCTCGACGTCGTCGAGGCCGTCCCGCCGGGACGGGTCATGACCTACGGGACGGTCGCCGAGGTGGTCGCGGACGGGTTCGTCGCGGCCGGCGGCCGGCCGCGCGGCGGACCACGCCAGGTGGGCGCCGTGCTCGCCCGGGCGGGCTCCGGCGTGCCGTGGTGGCGGGTCGTGGCCGCGAGCGGCCGGCCGCCCCCCGCGCACACGGAGCGGGCGCTCGCCCGGCTCCGGGCGGAGCGGACCCCGCTCACGCCCGGACGGCCGGCGGGTCGCGGTCCGGCTCGCGCTCTGGTGGCCCGACGACGACCGGCCCGACGACGCGCCGGGCAGCGGTTCCGGCGGTGACCCCGACGGCGGCGGTTCCGGCGGCGACCCCGATGACCTGAGCGGTGCGCCGTCCGGGTGACGGCGCCGCACCCGTTCGGGTGAAACCCGACGACCGCCCGTCCGAGCGGCGCAGGTCGCCGCCCGGCCGGACGATGGGTGGTCGAGGACCCCGGGAGCCGCCCGTCGTCCGGACGGGAGGTGGGGCGTGCCCACGTCGGCACTGCGCGGGGCCCTCCGCGGGACCGCGGTCGGGACGGCCGTCGGTCTGCTCGCGTTCGGGGGCGTGGCGTCGGCCGCGTTCTGGTCGACCGAGCGGTTCGACGTCCCCGTCCGCCTCGGCTCGATGGCCATGGGCGACGCGACCGCGGCGGTCCAGGGTGACCTCTACCCGGGGCAGCGCAACGACGTGCGCCTCACCTTCACGAACCCCAACCCGGTGCCGGCCCACGTCACCGCGGTGACCGTCGAGCGCTTCACCGGTGACCCCGCGCTCGTCCCGCACCTCGTCGCCGACCCCGTGCTCGCACCGGACGGTGTGGACCCCGTGACGGGCGCGCCGCGCCCGCTGCTCGTCCCGGCGCGCGGCACGGTCACGGTCACCGTGCCGGACGCCGTCGGCCTTGCCCCGGACGCTCCGGACGTCCAGGCGGCCGAGGCCGGCGTCGTCCTGCGGGCGACGTACACCGCGGTGCCGGGCGACGAGACCGCCCCGTTCGAGGACCAAGGGTCCCGCCCCTGAAGCGGGCCTACAGCGCGCGGCGGGAGCTGATCACGCCGGTGTCGAAGCCGGCCAGGTGCAGCCCGCCGTGGAACCGCGCGTGCTCGATCTTCACGCAGCGGTCCATGACGACGTCGAGCCCGGCGGCCTCGGCGCGGCGCGCGACGTCCTCGTGCCACGACCCGAGCTGCAGCCACAGCGTCCTCGCACCGACGGCGAGCGTCTCGTCGAGCGACGCGTCGGCAGGTCGTCGTGCCGGCGGAACACGTCGACGAGGTCCGGGACGACCGGCAGCGCGGCCAGCGACGGGTACACCGGCCGCCCGAGGATCTCGGTCGCGCGCGGGTTGACGAAGTACACGTCGTACGGCGAGCGACGACAGCAGGTACGTCGCGACGAAGTAGCTCGCGCGCGACGGGTTCGCCGACGCGCCGACGATCGCGATCGACTTCGTGCGGCGCAGGAGCGCGAGGCGCTCGGGGGCGGCGGGCCCGACCCAGGTGCGGCGGGTGCCCGCTCCTCGCGCTGCAGCGGCGACTGCGTGCCGGCACGGCGCACGCGGCACGCGGCGGCGCTCGCCGTCCCGGCCGCACCGCGGCGCCGACGAGGCCGCCGCGTGACGAGGCCGGTCCGGCTGGGGCTCGGTGCGCCGGGACCACGGGCGGGCGGGGACGGCGCAGGAGTCGCTCATGCCGTCACCTCCTCGAGGGTGCCGTCGGCCGTGCTGCCGGGCGTGCTGCCGCCTCTGCCGCGGTCGCGGCGGTGAGGGCCTGGTCGAGGTCCCACAGGATGTCCTCGACGTCCTCGAGGCCGACGCTGATCCGCACGAGGTCCTCCGGGACGCCGGCCACCGCGAGCTGCTCGGCCGAGAGCTGCTGGTGGGTGGTCGACGCCGGGTGGATGACGAGCGTGCGCGCGTCGCCGACGTTCGCCAGGTGGCTGGCGAGCTGCAGGGACTCGATGAAGCGCCGGCCGACCTCGCGGCCGGTCCGCGTCGGGGTGTCCCGCAGCGCCGAACGCGAACACCGCGCCCGGGCCCAGCGGCAGGTAGTGCTGCGCGCGCTCGTGGTGCGGGTGGCTCGGCAGCCCGGCCCAGTTCACGTACGCCACGCGGGTCGTCCGACTCGAGCCACTCGGCGACGGCCCGCGCGTTCGCCAGGTGCGCGTCCAGGCGCTGCGGCAGCGTCTCGACACCCTGCAGCAGCTGGAACGCGGACTGCGGCGACAGCGCGGGGCCGATGTCGCGCAGCTGCTCGCTGCGCAGCTTGGTGAGGAACCCGTACTCGCCGAAGTTCTCCCACCAGCTCACGCCGCCGTAGGACGGCGACGGGCTCGGTCATCTGCGGGAACTTGCCGTTGCCCCAGTCGAACCGGCCGCTCTCGACGACGACGCCGCCGAGCGTCGTGCCGTGGCCGCCGAGGAACTTCGTGACCGAGTGGATGACGATGTCCGCGCCGTGCTCGATCGGCCGCACGAGGTACGGCGTCGCCAGGGTCGCGTCGACGACCAGCGGCACGCCGGCCGCGTGCGCGACCTCGGCGAGCCCGTCGAGGTCGGCGATCTCGCCCGGACGGGTTGCGCGATGACCTCGGCGTACACGACCTTCGTCTCGGGCCGGATCGCGGCCGCGTAGTCGGCCGGGTCGGTCCCGGGCGACGAACGTGGTCTCGACCCCGAACCGGCGCAGCGTCACGTCGAGCTGGGTCACCGTCCCGCCGTAGAGCGAGGCGGCCGCGACGACGTGGTCGCCGGCGCCGACGAGCGCGGCGAAGGTGATGAACTCCGCGGCCATGCCCGACGACGTCGCGACCGCGCCGATGCCGCCCTCGAGCGAGGCGATGCGCTCCTCGAGCGCCGCCACGGTCGGGTTGCCGATGCGGGAGTAGATGTTGCCGTACTTCTGCAGCGCGAACAGGTTCGCGGCGTCGGCGGTGTCGGTGAAGACGAACGACGTCGTCTGGTAGATCGGGACGGCGCGCGCGCCGGTGGTGGCGTCGGGGACGCCCCCGGCGTGCAGGGCCCGGGTGCGGAAGCCCCAGCGGCGGTCGGCAGTCATGCGGTGCGTGCTCCTTCGGGTGGGGCGGCGGCGTGCAGGACGGTCGTCGATCCTGCGCGACGGCCCACGGGTTCTGCAGCGAGGTGGTGTCGCCCAGCGTGCTCGCCGGGCGACGCAGCTGCGGCGAGCAGGCGGCGCAGGATCTTCCCGGACCGCGTCTTGGGCACCTCCGGGACGACGACGACGTCGCCGCGGCTTGGCGATCGGGCCGATCTCCTGCGCGACGTGGTCGCGCAGGGTCGACGCGCAGCCGGTCCGCCTCCGCGCGCCAGGCGGCGAGGATCTCCGGCGTCCAGTCCGCGACGTCGTCCGGCGCGGCGGCGGGCGGGACGGCGGGGACGACGAACGCGGCGACGGCCTGGCCGGTGACGGCGTCGTGCGACCCCGGTGACGCCGGCCTCGCCGACCGCCGGGTGCGCGACCAGCGCCGACTCGATCTCGATGGTCGAGAGCCGGTGCCCGGAGACGTTGATGACCTCGTCGACCCGGCCGAGCACCCAGATGTGCCCGTCCTCGTCGTACCCGCGCGCCGTCGCCGGCGAGGAAGTACCCCGCGGTCGGCGAACCGGCGCCCAGTACGCGTCGCGGTAGCGCTCGCGGGTCGCCCCAGATCGTGCGCGCCATGCGCCGGCCACGGCCGGTCGATGACCAGCGAGGCCGTGCTCGCCCGGGCGCGACGTCCGTCGCCGGCGTCGTCGACCACGCGCGACCGACTGCCGGGCAGAGGCGTGGGTCGCCGAGCCGGGCTTGAGCGTCGTGACCGCCGGGCAGCGGCGCGACGACCGCGGCGCCGGTCTCGGACTGCCACCACGTGTCGACGATCGGCAGCCTCGCCCGCGCCCGAGGTGGCGGTGGAACCAGACCCACGCCTCGGGGTTGATCGACTCGCCGACCGTGCCGAGCAGGCGCACCGAGGACAGGTCGTGCTCGGGCGGCGGAGCCGTCCGGGAACCACGTCATGAACGTCCGGATGAGGGTCGGCGCCGTGTAGTAGATCGTCACGCCGTAGCGCTCGATGATCTCCCAGTGCCGCGCCGGCGGTGCGGGACGTCCGGGGTGCCCTCGTAGATGACCTGGGTGAGGCCGTTGGCGAGCGGGCCGTAGATCTCGTAGGTGTGCGCGGTGACCCACGCGAGGTCGGCGGTGCACCAGTGGACGTCGTCGGGCTTGGCGTCGAAGTGCGCCCAGTGCGTGTAGCGACGCGTCCGGTGAGGTACCCGCCGGAGGTGTGCACGAGGCCCTTGGGCTTCCCGGTCGTGCCGGACGTGTAGATGATGAACAGCGGCGTCTCGGAGTCGAAGGCCTCGGGCTCGTGGACGTCGTCGGCGGCGTCCACGACGTCGTGCCACCACACGTCGCGACCCGTCGGTCCACGGGACGTCCGGGGTCGCGTCGCCGGTGCGCCGGACCACCAGCACGTGCTCGACGGCGCTCCCGCGGCCCTCGGCGTCCGCGCCCGGCAGGCCCGCGACGGCGGCGTCGGCGGCGGCCTTGGTGGCCACCGCCGGGCCGCGGCGGAACTGCCCGTCGCTCGTGACCAGCAGCTTCGCGCCGGTGTCCTCGAGCCGGAACCGCACGGCCTCGGCCGAGAAGCCGCCGAAGACGAGGGAGTGGATCGCGCCGATCCGCGCGATGGCCAGGGTGACGACCACCGTCTCGACGAGCACCGGCAGGTAGACGACCACGCGGTCGCCCTGGCCCGACGCCGAGGGCGAGCAGCGCGTTCGCGGCCGCGGGACACCTCGCGCTGCAGCTCGGCGTAGGTGACGGCGCGGCGGTCGCCCGGCTCGCCCTCGAAGTGCAGCGCGACCTTGTCGCCGCGGCCCGTCCGCGACGTGCCGGTCGACGCAGTTGACCGCGACGTTGAGCGTGCCGCCGACGAACCACTGCGCGACCGGGACGCTGAGCTCGCCGTCCGGGTCGCGGCGGTCGGCTCGGCCCGGGTCGCGGGCGACCAGGTGTGCGCGGTGTGCCAGCGCTCGGCCCACACGAGGCGGTCCGCGGCGCGCTCCCAGAAGGCGACCGGGTCGGCGCTCGCGCGCTCGGCGTACGCCTCCGCGGTGACGTTCGCGGTCGCCGCGAGATGCGCGGGCGGCGGGTAGGCGCGGTGGCGGGCCTGCAGTCGCGGCCGTGCGGCCGTCGTCGGTCATGCCCACCTCCGCAGCAGGTGCTTCTCGCCGAGCCCCGATGAGGGAGTCGGTGATCTTGCCGAGCACCGCCAGCAGCACGATGGCCAGCAGCATCCGGTCGACGCGACCGTTGTTCTGCGAGTCGGTCAGCAGGAAGCCCAGGCCCATCGACGACGGCGATGAGCTCGGCCGCGACGAGGAACAGCCACGCCTGTGCCATCGCGAGCCGCAGGCCGGAGACGACCGACGGCAGCACGGCCGGCAGCTGCACGGTCGTGAACAGCGCCGGCCCGCGCAGCCCGTAGGCCCGGCCGACCTCGACGAGGTGCTGGTCGACGTGCCGCAGCGCGGCGGCGACGGTCGTGTACACGGGGAAGAACGCGCCGATCGCGATGAGCGTGATCTTCGACTCCTCGCCGATCTTCATCCAGAGGATGAGCAGCGGGACCCACGCCAGCGACGGCACCGCGCGGATCGCGCCGAGCGTCGGGCGCGAGCAGCACGTCGCGCGACCCGGGAGAGCCCGACGACGGCGCCCGCGCAGCAGCCCGAGCGCCGCGCCGATCGCGAAGCCGAGGAGCACGCGCTGCACCGAGATCGCGACGTACTGGCCGAGCTGCGCCGCGCTGCGCGAGGTCGACGGCGGCGCCACGACCGCGCGCGGCGCGGCAGCTGGTACGGCGGGACGAGCCCGCTGGTGGTGACGACGTGCCACGCGCGAGGACGCGAGCGGGACGAGCGCGCCGCCGACGACCCGGACCGCGCGGCGCCGGTCCAGGTCCGCCGGCCGCGCCGCCGCCGCGCGGCCGTCGGCGGCCCGGACGCCGGCGGCCGCGCGGCGCCGTCGTCGTCGGGTCGAGCGCGCGGTGCGGCTGCCGTCACGGTCGACGACCGGACCGGTCCCGGTGGATCCGAGGATGGTCATCGTGGCTCTCGGTCGGCGAGGCGGTGCGGCGGCGGCGGGGTGCAGCGAGGGCCGGCCGTCAGGCCGGCGACCGCCGACGGGTCGGCCGGCTCGGCGAACGTGTCGTCGAGCAGCGTGTCGAGCGCCGCGTCGATGCGGTCCTGGCTCGCGACGTCGCCGGACTCGACGAAGATCGGGCCGACGACCTCGAGCACCTCGCGCTGGGCGTCGCCCGGGACGCGGGTCGATGTCGAGCTTCGTGCGCTCGACGATGACCTTCTCCGCGACGACCGGGTCGATGCGCGGCGACCTCGGCGAGGATCGCGCACGATCTCCTCGGGGTTCTCCTGCGCCCACGCGCGCGCCTTCTCGTAGGCGTCGACGACGAGCTGGGCGAGGTCCGGGTGTCTCGGCGAGGAAGGACTCGGTCGCGTTGAGGAACCCGTAGGTGTTGAAGTCGATGTTGCGGTAGATCAGCTGTCGACCCGGCGGTCGCCTCGCTCGCGGCCATGAGCGGGTCGAGCCCGGACCACGCCTGCGACGCTGCCGTTCTCCAGGGCGGCCTTGCCGTCGGCGTGCTGGAGGTTCTGCACCTCGACGTCGCCGAGCGCGACGCCGGCCTCCTCGAGCGACTGCAGCAGGAAGAAGTAGGGGTCGGTGCCCTTGGTCGCGGCGACGGACGTGCCGGCGAGCTGCGCGACCTCGGTGATGGGGGAGTCCGGCCGGGCACGACGATCGCCGACCACTCGGGCTGGGAGTAGATGTCGATCGTGCGGATCGGCGACCCGTTGGACCGCGCGAGCAGCGCGGCGGAGCCGGCGGTCGAGCCGACGTCGACCGCGCCGGCGCGCAGCGCCTCGTTGGCCTTGTTCGAGCCGGCCGACTGGACCCAGGTGACCTCGACGTCGTCGCCCAGGGTCTCCTCGAGCCAGCCCTGGTCCTTGATGACCAGGCTCAGCGGGTTGTAGGTCGCGAAGTCGAGGGTCAGCGCGTCGTCGCTCCAGACCCGTCCTCGGCGGCCGCGGTGGCGTCGCCGGCGGCGGGCTCGGCGTCGGCGTTCGGCGGAGTCCTCGCCCGCGACGCAGCCGGTGAGCAGGAGGACGGCGGCGAGCGTGGTCGTGGCCAGGGCCAGCGGGCGTCGTGCGTTCATCGGGAGGTCTCCGTGTCGTGACGGCGGGGTGCGTGGTGCGGTGGCGTCGGGGACGCTCGTGCCGCGCGGCGTGGTGCGGGGCGGTGTGGTGGGTGTGGACGCCGAGGCCCTCGAGCAGCTCGGCGCGCAGCTCGGCGAGGTCGGCGGACGGCGCGGTCGCGCGGCCGGGCGCCCGGGCACGGCGATCGACGCGGCGCGACCGATCCGGGCGCGGCGTCGTCCGGGCGTGCCGAGCAGCACGACGCGGTCGGCCAGGTAGAGGGCCTCCTCGACGTCGTGCGTGACCAGCAGCACGGTGGTCGGCTCGGCCGCGTGGACCTCGAGCAGCAGGTCCTGCATCTTGAGGCGGGTCAGCGCGTCGAGGGCGCCGAACGGCTCGTCGAGCAGCAGCACGCCGGGGTTGCGGGCGAGCGCGCGGGCGAGCGCGGCGCGCTGCGCCATGCCGCCGGAGACCTGCGCGCGGCCGCAGGCCCGGCGGACTGCGTCGAGCCCGACCAGGCGCAGCAGCTCGTCGACCCGGGCCGCGCCGGCGTCCCGCGAGGTGCCCGCGCGGCAGCCCGAGCGCGACGTTCTGCCGCAGCGTGCGCCACGGCAGCAGCCGGGGCTCCTGGAACGCCACCGCGCACCGCTGGTCGACGCCGTCCGACGGGGTGCCGTCGATGAGCACGGCGCCCCGGTCGGGGGTGTCCAGCCGGCTGACCTGCCGCAGCAGGGTCGACTTGCCGCAGCCGGACGGGCCGATGAGCGGCGACGATCTCGCCGGCGCGCAGCTCGAGGTCGACGCCGGAGAGCACCGTGCGTGCGCCGGTCGGCGTCGCGAAGGTCCGGCCGACGCCCCGCAGGGAGACGGGCAGGGCGGTGGCCGCGGGGCGGGGCGGGCGAGGCTGGTGAGCGACATGGGTTCCTGCCGGGGGAGAGGGGCGGGCGCGGGTGGTGCGCGGCCGAGGGCCGGACCGGTCCGGGTCGGGCCCGGGGAGGCCCCCGCAGGGGCTGGGCCGTGGTCAGGCGGCGCGACGGCGCTGCGGACAGCAGGCGACCGGGCGACACGAGACCGAGGTCACGGCCGGCATGAGCAGCGCCAGGGTCGCGGTGACGGGCGGTCATGGCGCTGCCTCCTCTCCATATCGAATGCTGAGATCGAAACGTTCAGCACGTGGGAACTGAGCCGAGAGTAGCGCCGCGGGGCCCGGCAGACGGGCAGAGAACCGGCCGGTCCGTGGACACCTGCCTGGGACGCTGGCGGGCATGGCGCCACCGGGCGGAGGGCGACGACGGCGCGTGGTCGAGGTGGTCCTCGACGACGGCCCGGACGTGCCCAGGTGCCGGACTCGCGCACCGGCAGGCCGAGGCGGCGGGTGCCGCGGGTGCCGCGGGGGCCCGCCGGCGCGTCGCCGGCGCGCCCGGGCCCCGCCCCGCCGCCCGCGGGCTCGCTCGTGGCCCCGCTGGTGCTCGGGCTCGCCGTCGTGCTCGGCGCGGTCGACGCCCGCGCGGACCGGCGCGAGCAGGACGCGCTCGCGGCCGCGGCCGACGTCCCCGGCGTCCTGGCCTCGCTCGCCGAGCCGCTCGAGGAGCTCTGGCGGCTGCCCACCGGACCGCCGACGACCGGCCTCGGGGACCGGGTGGTCACCGTGGCGGACGGCGCCCTGGTCGGCCTGGACGGCGCGACCGGCGAGCGGCGCTGGGCCATCCCGCTGGTGGGCGACGCCGGCGACCTGCCCGGTGGGCGTGCCGGAGCCGGCGGGGTCCGCGGGCCGCGACCCCGGCGCCTCCTTCGTCTGCTTCGGCGTCGGACGGCCCGAGGCCGCGCGCGGCGGTGTGATCGCCCACGCGGTGGACGCCGACGACGGCGAGGTCCGCACCGAGCTGCGCGGCTCCCGGCTGCTCATCGGCGCGACCGCGCTCGAGGGGGACGCCGTGCTCGTCGGCTCCGGCGCCGGCAAGGTCATCGTGTCCCGGACGGAGCTCCGGCACGGCCAGCCGCGCTGGGCGGTCGACGCGCACGGCATCGAGCCCGGGGTCGTCGACCTGCGCGTGCACGCCGACCGGCAGGTCGTGGCGCTCGAGTCGGCCACGACCGTCGTCCTCGACGCCCGCGACGGCCGGACGCTGGGCCGGTGGTCCGCGGCCTCCGACGGGGTGGCGCCGGCGCGCGGCCGGGTCGTCAGCCATCCGGGAGCCGGGTTCGGCGTGTGGGAGTCGCGGTACGCCGGCCGCTGGTACGCACCGGACGGGACGCCCGGGCCGGCGCTCGCGGGCGAGCCGATCGAGCCGGACGTCGACGACGGCCGGACGCCGGGCGTCGTCGTCCTCGGCTCCGCGGCCGGGGACCGCGTCCGGGCCGTCGACGTCGCCTCCGGGGGAGGAGCTGTGGGACCGGCCCGCGCCCGGCCGGCTCCTGCTGCGCCTCGGCGGACGGCTGGTCGTGACGGCCGCCGAGCGGCTGGAGGCCTGGGACGCGACGACCGGCGAGGTGCTCTGGTCGGTCCCGCTCGACCCCACCGACCTCCCGGCCCTCGGCGCGCCGTGGACGGACGGCGTGCGCCTTGCGGTGCGCGGCGAGGACGCCGACGGGCTGCGCCTGACCGCCTACCGGCTCGCGGACGGCGCGCGGGTCTGGCGGGCTCCGCTGCCCGCCGGGACGCGCTCGGTCACCGCCCTCGGCGACCGGCTCGTCGCGACCGGTCGCCTCCCCGGGGCCGCTGTCGAGGCCGCCGCCGTCCTGGGCTGACGGCGGCGCCCGGAGCCGTCAGCCCTCGACGAGCACCTCCGCGACGGCGGCGAGGGCGCGCGGGTCGGTCTGGACGAGCAGCGTGGTGACCGCGGTGGACCGCCAGGCGGGCAGCCGCGCGCGGATGGCGTCCGGGGGACCGACGAGCGCGACGTCCTGCACGAGCTCGAGCGGGACCGCCGCGGCCGCCTCGGCCCGCCGTCCGGCGAGGTAGTGCGCCTGGATCTCGTCGCACGCCTCGCCGTACCCGAGCCGGTCGAGCGCGTCCCGGTGGAAGTTCGCGCCCCGGGCGCCCATCCCGCCGGCGTACAGCGCGATGAACGGACGGACGACGTCCGCCGCGCGCTCGACGTCGTCGCCCAGCACGACCGGGACGGTCGCGGTCACCTCGAAGGCGTCCGCCGGCGTGCGCCGCGGCGTCGCGCCGCGCGAAGCCGTCGGCGAGCATCCCGCGCAGCTCGGCGTCCATGCGCGGGGAGTAGAACAGCGGCAGCCAGCCGTCGGCGATCTCGGCGGCGAGGGCGATGTTGCGCGGGCCCTGCGCGGCGAGGTGGATCGGCAGGTCGGCGCGCAGCGGGTGGACGGTGGACCGCAGCGCCTTGCCCAGCCCGGACCCGCCGACCCGGCGGGCAGGGGCAGCGGGTAGAAGTCGCCGTCGGCGGTGACCGGCGCCTCCCGGCGCAGCACGTCCCGCACGACGGCGACGTACTCGCGGGTCCGCGCCAGCGGACGCGGGTAGGGCTGGCCGTACCAGCCCTCGACCACCTGCGGGCCGGACACCCCGAGGCCGAGCGTGAACCGTCCGCCCGAGAGGTGGTCGAGCGTCAGTGCGGCCATCGCCGCGGCGGTCGGGGTGCGCGCGGAGATCTGCGCGATCGCCGTGCCGAGCCGGATCCGGGTCGTGCGCGACCCCCACCAGGCCAGCGGGGTCAGCGCGTCGGAGCCGTAGGCCTCCGCGGTCCACACCGAGTCGAAGCCGAGCCGCTCGGCCGCGACGACGGCCTCGTCGGCGCCGGCCGGGGGACCGGCCGACCAGTAGCCGGTGTGGTACCCGAGTCGCATCGGTCGTCCCCCGGGACTAGATGTAGATCGCCGGGTCGTCGACGTCGACCGGGTCGGGCAGCGTGCGGGGCTTCGTCCGGACCCGCGCCGGGACGCCGACCGCGACCGCGCCGGGCGGCACGTCGGCGATGACCACGGCGTTGGCGCCGATCTGCGCGTCGTCCCCGATCCACACCGGGCCGAGCACCTTGGCGCCCGCGCCGACCACGACGCGGTCCCCGAGGGTCGGGTGCCGCTTGCCGGGCCGCATCGCCTTGCCGCCGAGGGTCACGCCGTGGAACAGCACGACGTCGTCGCCCGACCTCGGCGGTCTCGCCGATGACGACGCCCATGCCGTGGTCGATGAACAGGCGGCGGCCGATCCGTGCGCCGGGGTGGATCTCGACCCCGGTGGCCGCCCGCACCACCTGCGACAGCAGGCGGGCGGGCAGCCGCAGGCCGGGCTCGCGCCACATGCGGTGCGCGATGCGGTAGCCCCAGACGGCGTGGACGCCGGCGTAGCCGAGGGCGACCTCGGACCGGGTCCGGGCCGCCGGGTCGCGGTGGACCGCCGCGTCGAGGTCCTCGCGGAGGACGGCGACGAAGCGGTGGATGCGGATGACGGGATGGATGGCGGCCTCAGTCCAGCAGGTCGGCGTAGAGGATCGAGCTCAGGTAGCGCTCGCCGAACGACGGGATGATGACGACGATGAGCTTGCCCGCGTTCTCGGGGCGGTTCGCGAGCCTGGACCGCGGCGTGGATCGCGGCACCGGACGAGATGCCGACGAGCAGCCCCTCGCGCTCGGCGGCGTCGCGCGCGACGGCGACCGAGGTCTCGGCGTCGACGTCGATGATCTCGTCGTAGATCTCGCGGTCGAGGATCTCGGGCACGAAGTTCGCGCCGATGCCCTGGATCTTGTGCGGGCCGGGGGCGCCGCCGTTGAGGATCGGCGACTCGGCCGGCTCGACGCCGACGATCTGGACGCCGGGCTTGCGCTCCTTGAGCACCTGGCCGACGCCGGTGATCGTGCCGCCCGTGCCGATGCCCGCGACGACGATGTCGACCTCGCCGTCGGTGTCCGCCCAGATCTCCTCGGCGGTGGTCCGGCGGTGGATCTCCGGGTTCGCCTCGTTCGCGAACTGGCGGGCGAGGACGGCGCCCGGGCGCTCGGCCGCGATCTCCGCGACCGGTCGACCGCGCCCTTCATGCCCTCGGAGCCCGGGGTGAGGACGAGCTCGGCGCCGTAGGCGCGCAGCAGCGCGCGACGCTCCTTGCGACATGGTCTCGGGCATCGTCAGCACGACGCTGGTAGCCGCGCGCCGCACCGACCATCGCGAGCGCGATGCCGGTGTTGCCGCTGGTCGCCTCGACGATCGTGCCGCCGGGCTGCAGCTCGCCGGACGCCTCGGCGGCGTCGATGATCGCGACGCCGATGCGGTCCTTGACCGAGCTGGCCGGGTTGTAGAACTCGAGCTTGCCGACGCACCGTCGCGCCGGCGCCCTCGGTGAGGCGGTTGAGGCGGACGAGCGGGGTGTTGCCGACGAGCTTCGGTGACGTCGTCGTAGATGCGGGCCATGGGGTCCTCTTCGCGGTGCGGGCCGCGGTGCGGCGGCGAGTCGGGGATGGAACGTCGGCGGGTGCGGCCGGTGTTCCCGCAGGTGGGAACGGTTCGGCGGTCGCGCCGGCGGGACCGCCGGCCGGATCGCGGCGGCGGCCGGGTGGGCGAGCGGCGTGGGGCGAGCGCTGACGGCCGTCGACGGCGACGGGGTGCGGGGTCAGCGCTCTAGCGACAGCGACAGCGGCCGCGCACGCGCACGGGCAGGGACCGTGCCGGACGCAGGTGGTCCACGGCAGCTCCTCTCCCTGGTGCTCGGACGTCGGGCGGGAGCTCAGACGCGCGGCCCGACCGTATCGGCTGGCCGGACGCGATGCCAGGACGCCCGCCACGGCCGGTCGCCCGCACACCGGCCGCCCACCCCGCACGATCCGCGCGCTGCGGCAGGCTGGGGCCGAGTGCTCGTCCGACGACGAAAGGCTCACCATGAAGCGCTCGCTCGTGGCCGCCACCGCGGTCGCTCTGCTCCTCACCGGCTGCGCGACCGGGGACACCGGCCACCTCGTCCCGGACATCGACCCCGAGCTCCTCGGGCCGTCGTCCACGCCGGCGGCGGACGCGGGCGGGTCGACGGGCGACCCCGACGACTCGGGCTCCGTCTCGACGGAGTTCCGGGCCGCCTTCGCCGACGCCGCCGGGGTCGAGAGCTGGCTCGACGACGTGACGGAGATCGCGGTGGACGGCAGCTCGGTGACGGTGACGACCGCGTTCACCGCCGCGGGCGGCAACGCGACGGCCGTGTGCGAGGCCGCCGTCCGGGCCGCCGAGACCACGGGCGTCACGCCGACGTCGGTCACGGTGGTGGACGCCGAGGGGACGACCCTGTCCGAGCTCGACGCCGAGGCGGGCGACGAGGCCTGCTCGGACTAGGTGGGGGACGGCTCACTGCCGGCTCACGGCACCGCTCACTGCACGGCGGACGTGAGACGGGCCAGCCCGTCGACGACGCCGTGCAGGAAGCCCTGCCGGGACCACTCGTCGAAGGTGAGCTCGCGCGAGACCGAGCGGTAGTCGTCCTCGAGCGCGCGGACCTGGTCGGCGAAGCTCGCGCCCGCAGGTGAGCAGCGAGACCTCGAGGTCCAGGTCGAAGGACCGCATGTCGAGGTTGGACGAGCCCACCACGGTCACCAGCGTCGTCGACCGTCAGGTGCTTGGCGTGCAGGATCCACGGGCCCGGGTACAGGTAGAGCCGCACGCCGGCCTCGAGCAGCGTCCGGTAGTAGGAGTGCTGGGCGTGGAACACCACCGACTGGTCGCCCGTCGCGCCGACGAACATCTCGACGTCCACGCCCCGCCGGGCCGCCGTCGTCAGGGCGATGAGCAGGGACTCGTCCGGCACGACGTACGGGCTGGTGAGGCTCAGCCGGCGCTCGGCGCTGTAGATGAGCGAGTTGAACAGGACGAGGTTGTTGCCGACGTCGAACCCCGGGCCGCTCGGCACCACCTGGCACAGCAGCGTCCCGGCCGGGGCGTCCGGCTCGGGGCCGTCGCTCCCCGGAGGGTCCCCGGGGTCCTCCCGGGAGGTGGGCAGCAGCTCGTCCGTCTCGCTGAACCAGTCGGTGACGAAGAGGGCGTCGACCTCGTGCACCACCGGCCCCCGGAGGCGGACCAGCACGTCGCGCCACACCAGGCCACGGCGCCGGCGGGGACCGCTTGCCGTAGCCGGGGTCGATGAGGTTGAGCGAGCCCACGAAGCCCGTCACGCCGTCGACGACGACGAGCTTGCGGTGGTTGCGCAGGTCGGGCCGCTGGTACCGGCCGCGGAACGGCTGCACGGGCAGCATGAGGTGCCACTGGACGCCGATCCGGTCGAGCTCGGCCAGCGTCTGGCGGTACCCGGGGTACTGCCGGGAGCCGAGGTGGTCCAGCAGGACCCGCACCTCCACCCCGCGCCGGACGGCGTCGTGCAGGGCGGCGAAGAACGGCGCCGTCGTGGCGTCGACGGACAGGATGTAGAACTCCACGTGCACGTACCGCCGGGCGGCCCGGACCGCCTCGACCAGGGCGGGGAGGTGGTCCGCGGCGTGCGGCAGCAGCTGCGCGTCGTTGCCGGGCAGCAGGGGCATCGCGCCGAGGGTGCGGTTCAGCCGGGCGATCGGTGCCAGCCAGGGTGGCTCGAGGTCGCCGTCGTCCAGGGCCCGCAGCTCGCGGGCCTCGGCGGCGCGGGACCGCTCGTGGATGCGCGCCGTCATGCTGCGCTGCTTGGCGCGGCGGGCCCTGGGCAGCTTCGGGCTGCCGATGACGGCGAACAGCAGCACGCCGGCGAGCGGGCACGAGCAGGACGAGGAGGATCCAGGCGAGCGCCGACGAGGGGCGACGGTCCCGCGGCACGACGACCAGGGCCGCCAGGACGAGGACGATCTGGAGCACGGCCAGCAGACCGGTGATCCGCAGGGGCTCGGACAGGTCGATGCTCACCGGCCCAGCCCCGCCGCACGCGCGAGCACGGGGGGCCGGGGGAGCACGGGAACGACCCTACTGACAGTGCAACCGAGTCGTGAGCTCGCGGCAGGGACCGAGCGCGGGCACACCGGAGGGCACGGACGCCGGGTGACGGAGTCGAGCACGAGAAACCCCCACGCCGTTCGTGCAGGTGGCGTGGGGGTTTCGGTGGTGGAGCGGGTGACGAGAATCGAACTCGCGTAGCCAGTTTGGAAGACTGGGGCTCTACCATTGAGCTACACCCGCACGGCCGGCGGTGGACCGAGGGCCGGACAGCGCACCAGGGTACCGGGTCCGCCGGGATGGTCACGGCGCACGGTCCACGTCGGCGACGGCGTGTCGCCGTCCACGACGCGCTCGACGCGACCGCCGTCAGGCGACCGGCCCCGCCGCGCGCGGCGAGCATCGACTCCAGCACCGCGGATCTCCGCCGTCTGCGACGCGACGATCGACTCGCGCGAGCGTGCGTACCTGCCGCCCCTGCGCCTCATCGACGGCGATCTGCGCCATGTCCACGCCGCCGTGGTGGTGCGGGATCATCAGCTCGAGGAAGATCCGCTCCGCCTCGACGCCCTCGGCGTCCTCGAGCCGCGTCAGGTCGTCACGGTCGACCCAGCCCGGCATCGCGGCGAAGCCGGCACCGAGTCCGTCGTCCGCCCGCCTCGTGCCCGTGCCCGTGCGCCGCGGCCCACGCCATCGGCTCCTGCGCGGAGGACTGGTCCAGCCCCCACGTCTCGCAGCCAGCCGGCCATCTGACCGGCCTGGTTGTCCTGGGTGAGCATGATGTCGAGCGCGAGGGTGCGGACCTCCTCGTCGTCGGTCCGGTCCCGCACCAGCCGGGACAGCTCGACCGCCTGCCCGTGGTGCGCCTGCATGTCCCGCGCGAACCCCGCGTCGACGGACGTGTCCGCCGGCACCGCGAGCGGCGAGCGGCCGCGCGAGGATCGCTCCGATGAGCACGCCGAGCGCGAGCGCCGTCGCGACCAGCAGCGCGACGACGACGCCGAGGCGTCGGGTCACTCGGGCGTCCCGGTCCCGCCCGTGCACGGACGCGCCGGGCTCGGGCGTCTGCTCGCCGCGCGACGTACTTGCGCACGAACGTCGCGAGCCGCTCGTCCGAGGCGTCCTCGAGCTGGAGCTGCAGGCCCCAGGCGCTCGCGACGACCGGCGTCGGCAGGTCGTCCCGCGGCGTGACGAGCACGTAGTTGTTCGACGCCGCCTGCGCGTCGAGCAGCTCGACCTGGTCGGCCGGCGAGCGACGGGTCGTAGGTGATCCAGACGGCGCCGTGCTCGATCGAGTGGACGGCGTTGATCGTCGAGCCACCGGCTGCGAGTACACGCCGCAGTTCTGCCAGACCGCGTTGTGGTCGCCGCCGACCGGCGGGTTCTGCGCGTACTCGACGTCGCTCTCGACGTGGTTCGCGGTGAGGTCGGTGAAGGTCTCGACGCCCGGGATGTCGTTCTGCACGGACCGCTCGAGGTCGGCGTTGCGGCGGTTCTGGTCGATGACCACGAACAGCGTGACGCCGATGAGGGCCAGGACGACGACGCCGACGACGGCCGCGATGATCGTGGTGCGGCGGCGCTCGCCCTTGCGCTGCGCCGCCTGGATGGCGGCCAGACGGGCCTGGCGCTCGGCGGTCTCGGCCTTGCGGTTGCTCACGGTCGTCGGGCTCCTCGGCTGGGTGCCGGCCTGGGGCCGGCCGTCGTCGGACGGTGGGGGGAACGTCCCGCGCAGCCCGGGGGTTCCCTGCGCGCGGGGTCGGGACCCGCGGCACGACGGTAGCGCGCCGTCGGCGGCGGGGACGCCGCCGACTAGACTCGCCGGGCCACGGGCTGTGGCGCAGGTTGGTAGCGCGCTCGGTTTGGGACCGAGAGGTCGCGGGTTCGAATCCCGCCAGCCCGACCCGCAGGAGGGCCGCCGGTGACTGACGACCCGATCGCGCGGCTGCTCGCCGAGCCGCCGGACCTGCCGGTCGCGGCCGGGCTCGCCGAGGTCGACCCGCGCGGTGGCCGAGCGGGGGACCGCCGTCGCTGCTCGCGCCGCCCGGAGCGGGCAAGACGACGCTCGTCCCACCGGCACTCGCCGCCGCGCTGCCGGGACGGGTGGTGGTGACCCAGCCCCGCCGGATCGCCGCCCGCGCGGCCGCTCGGCGGCTCGCACACCTCCTCGGCGAGCCGGTCGGCCGGACCGTCGGGTACGCCGTCCGCGGTGAGCACGTCGGCGGCCCGTCGACGCGCGTCGAGGTGGTGACGACCGGGGTGCTGCTGCGCCGCCTGCAGCGCGACCCCGAGCTGCCCGGGGTGGGCGTCGTCGTCCTGGACGAGGTGCACGAGCGCCACCTCGACGCCGACCTGTGCCTCGCCCTCCTCGTCGACGTCCGGCGCGAACCTGCGCGACGACCTCGCCCTGGTGGCGATGTCGGCGACCGTCGAGGCCGGGCGGACCGCCGCGCTGCTCGGCGACGACGCGCCGTCGCCGGTCGTGGAGGTCCCCGCGTCCTTGCACCCGGTGGAGCGCGTGTGGTGCCCAGCCGGGCGGGGCGTCCTGCCGCTCGACGAGCGCGGGGTCACGCCCGCGTTCCTCGACCACGTCGCGGCCACGGTCCGGCGGGCGCTGACCGAGCGCGCGGGCGACGTCCTCGTGTTCGTGCCCGGCGCCGGGGAGGTGACCGGCGTCGCGCGACGGCTCGCGGGCGTCGGACGTCGACGTGCGCCCCCTGCACGGGCGGCTGCCCCCGCACGAGCAGGACCTCGCGCTGACCGCGGGCAGCCGGCGGCGCGTCGTCGTCTCGACCGCGGTCGCCGAGTCGTCCGTGACCGTGCCCGGCGTGCGCGTCGTGGTCGACGGCGGCCTTGCGCGCGAGCCGCGGACGGACCACCGCCGCGGGTCTGGCGGGTCTGGTCACGGTCCGGGTCAGCCGGTCCGGGGCGACCCAGCGCGCCGGACGGGCCGGCCGCGAGGCGCCCGGCGCGGTGTACCGCTGCTGGTCGCCGCCGGACCATGCCCGCCTCGACCCGCACCCCCGGCCGGAGATCACCACCGCCGACCTCACCGCCTTCGCGCTCGAGCTCGCCGTCTGGGGAAGCCCGGACGGGACCGACCTGGCGCTGCTCGACCCGCCGCCGCCCGCCGCGCTCACGGTCGCCCGCCAGACCCTGCAGGCGCTCGGCGCGGTCGACGCGGCCGGTGGGGTGACACCGCGCGGCCGCGTGGTGGCCGGCATCGCGGCGGACCCGCGGCTCGCCCGCGCGCTCCTCGACGGCGCCCCGCTCGTCGGTCGTCGGCGGGCCGCCGAGATCGTCGCGCTGCTCGCCGAGGACGTGCGGGCGCCGGGTGCCGACCTCGTCGCCGCGCTGCGGGGACTGCGCGCCGGAGCGCCGGGTGCGGACGGCTGGGGCCGGGCGACCGCCGCGCTGCTCCGCGCCCTGCCCGAGGGCGCCGTCGACGCGGGTGCCCGAGGGGACGACAGGCCCCGGGGGAGCCGGGACGACCGGCGGGACCGGCCGGACCGGGGGAGCCGGCCGGACGCGGGGAGCGGGCCGGACGCCGGGAGCCGCAGCGACCGGGCACGCCCGGCCGCGGCGCTGGGGGACGACCACGCCGTCGGGACCGTCGTCGCCCTCGCCCACCCCGACCGGATCGCCCGCCTGCGTCCGGGAGGGTCGACCTACCTCCTGACGTCGGGGACCGGCGCGGCGCTGCCGCCCGGGTCGCCGCTGACCGGCGCGCCCTGGCTCGCGGTCGCGGACGCCGACCGCGGCGCCGGCCGCCGCGACGCCACGATCCGCTCGGCCGCGTCCCTCGACGAGGAGCTCGCGCTCGCGGCGGCGCCCTCGCTGCGGCGCGAGGAGGACCGCGTCGAGTGGGTCGACGGTCGGGTGGTCGCCCGCCGGACGACCGCGCTCGGGGCGATCGAGCTGGCGTCCGTCCCGCTGACCCGACCGCCCGCCGAGCTCGTGGCGGAAGCGGTGCGGGCGGGCCTCGACCGCGACGGCCTCGACGCCCTGCCCTGGACGGCGGCGGCCACCGCCCTGCGCCGCCGGCTCGCGTTCCTGCGCGCCGCGCTCGGCCCGCCGTGGCCGGACGTGTCGGACGACGCCCTGCGCGCCGGGCTCGCACAGTGGCTCGGGCCCGAGCTCGGCCGCATCCGTGGCGCGGGCGACCTGCGCCGGATCGACGTGCTGGCCGCCCTGCGCCGGCTCCTGCCGTGGCCCGACGCCGCGCGGCTGGACGAGCTCGCGCCGGAGCGGGTCCGCGTGCCCAGCGGCTCCGAGGTCCGGGTGGACTACGCCGGCGGACCAGCCGGTGCTCGCGGTCCGGCTGCAGGAGACCTTCGGGTGGCGCAGCACTCCACGCCTCGCTGGGGGCCGGGTGCCGCTGCTCGTGCACCTGCTCTCGCCCGCCGGGCGTCCGGCCGCCGTGACCGCGGACCTCGACTCCTTCTGGCGAACCGGCTACCCGCAGGTGCGGGCCGAGCTCCGCGGCCGGTACCCCAAGCACGCCTGGCCGGACGACCCCATGACCGCGCCCGCCACCCGCGGCGTCCGCCGACCTCCGCCTCGCTGAGGACCGGGGTCTGCGGTGGCGCCCGGGGCGCCCGGACGCCCGCGGTCTTTGGCGGCGCCGCCAGCGCGTGGCGTAGCATCGACGCCGTTGCGCGAGCGTCGTCATGCCCGCACGCGCCGCTGCCGTCCCTGTACCGCGAGGCCTGGGAGGCATGGATGCGGCGTCGGGGCTGGTGTCGGCTGTGAACCGCGGCGACGCCAGACCTCGCAGACCTGCGGCCGGCACCCCGGCCCACACACCCGAGCAGTTGGAGACCACTGAAGTGAAGAGCGCCGTCGAGACCGTGGACCCCACCAAGGTCAAGCTGACCGTCGAGGTGCCGTACGACGAGCTCAAGCCGAGCATCGACCACGCCTACTCGCACATCGGCAGCCAGGTCACGGTTCCCGGGTTCCGCAAGGGCAAGGTCCCGCCGCGCATCATCGACCAGCGGGTCGGCCGCGGCGCGGTGCTCGAGCACGCGATCAACGACGGCATGCAGGGCTTCTACTCCAGCGCCGTGCGCGAGAACGCGCTGCGGCCGCTCGGCCAGCCGCAGATCGAGGTCACCCAGGTCCCCGACCTCTCCGACACGACGTCGTCGCTGCACTTCACCGCCGAGGTCGAGGTCCGCCCCGAGGTCGAGATCCCCGCGCTCGACGGGCTGACCGTCACGGTCGACGACGTCGAGGTCTCCGACGAGGACGTCCAGGGCCGCCTCGACGCGCTCCGCGAGCGCTTCGGCACCCTGGTCGGCGTCGACCGCCCCGCCGAGGAGGGCGACTTCGTCGTCCTCGACCTCACCGCCACGGTGGGCGAGCGAGCAGGTCGACTCGGTCGAGCGGCGTGAGCTACCAGATCGGCTCGGGCAACATGCTCGAGGGCCTCGACGAGGCGCTGACCGGCCTGTCCGCCGGCGAGACCACCACCTTCACGGCGCCGCTGGCCGGCGGCGAGCACGAGGGCGAGACGGCCGACATCACGCGTCACGGCGTCGTCCGTCAAGCAGCGCGACCTCCCCGCCGCCGACGACGACTTCGCCCAGCTCGCGAGCGAGTTCGACACCCTCGAGGAGCTCACCGCCGACCTGCGCGACCAGGCCGCCGGCGCCAAGTCGTCGACCCAGGCCGTCCAGGCCCGCGACGCGCTGCTCGAGAAGCTGCTCGAGGCCGTCGAGATCCCGGTCCCGGCCGGCGTCGTCGAGGCCGAGGTGCACCGTCACCTGGAGTCCGAGGGTCGCCTCGAGGACGACGAGCACCGCGCCGAGGTCGGCGAGCAGGCCGCCGACCGCGCTGAAGAACCAGATCCTCCTGGACACGCTCGCCGAGAAGCTCGAGGTCCGCGTCGACCAGAACGAGCTGCTCGAGTACCTGGTGAGCGCGTCGCCGCCAGTACGGCATGGACCCGAACACGTTCATCAAGACGGTCGACGAGCAGGGTCAGGTGCCGGCGATGGTCGCCGAGGTCGCCCGCTCGAAGGCGCTCGCGCTCGCCCTGCGCCAGGTCGCGGTGACCGACACGGCCGGCAACGCCGGTCGACCTCACCGAGTTCATCGGCTCGGACGAGGAGGACGCCGCGGGTGCGGCGGCGGAGGTGGACCTGGCGGACGAGCTGGACGTCGAGGACGCCGAGGTGTCCGAGGCCGACGAGGCCTCGACCGCGGACGGGAGCGCCGCCTTCGACGCGGCGAACATCCAGCTCGACGCCGCCTTCGGTACGGACACGGACACGGACCGACGCGACGCCGTCGTCGGCCGACGCCGACGACGCCGAGGCGACCCAGCCCGCGAAGGCCGGCAAGGCTGCCAAGGCGACCAAGGCCTGAGCGCGTCCCTCCGGACGACGGACGAGGCCCCGCACCGCCCAGCCGGTGCGGGGCCTCGTCCGTCCCCGGACGTGCGTCCGGGGGACCCGTCCGGGTCGCGCCGTGCGCCAACAGCGAAAACGGCGCGCAGCCGCACGGGCGCGTCGGTGCCCCGGGTTAGGGTCGCTGCACAACGCGTGGAACGGCCCGCCGGTGGCGGGCCGAGCACCACCAGGAGTCTTCACGAGGGAGCTGTGGTGAACGAGCAGATGCCGATGATCCGGTCGGGCCGATGGTGCCGGTCTGGGACTCAACGACTCCATCTACAACCGGCTGCTGCGCGAGCGGATCATCTGGCTGGGCTCGGAGGTGCGCGACGAGAACGCGAACGCGATCTGCGCCCAGATGATGCTGCTGGCGGCCGAGGACCCCGAGAAGGACATCTTCCTGTACATCAACTCGCCCGGCGGCTCGATCACGGCCGGCATGGCGATCTACGACACGATGAAGTTCATCCAGCCCGACGTCGCGACGGTGGCCATGGGCATGGCCGCCTCGATGGGGCAGTTCCTGCTCTCGTCGGGCACCAAGGGCAAGCGCTACGCGACGCCGCACGCCCGCGTGATGATGCACCAGCCGTCCGGCGGCATCGGCGGCACGGCGACCGACGTCCGCATCAACGCGCAGCTGATCATGCACATGAAGTCGGTGCTCGCCGAGCTGATCGCCGAGCAGACCGGCAAGTCCGTCGAGCAGATCCACACCGACTCGGACCGCGACCGCTGGTTCACGGCGCCCGAGGCGCTCGAGTACGGCTTCGTCGACCACGTCGTCGCGCACGCCGGCTCGGTCGCCGGCGGCGGCGGCACGGCCACCTCCTGACCGCGGCCGCCGCCCCACCCGCCGCCCCAGAACGAGGAGTATCCCGTGAGCATCGAGTCGCAGTTCATCTCCACCGCGGGCCGGCTGGCGCCCGGCCGGCCGGCGGGCATGCCGTACGGCGCGCCGAGCAGCCGCTACGTGCTGCCGCAGTTCGAGGAGCGCACGGCCTACGGCTTCAAGCGCCAGGACCCGTACACCAAGCTCTTCGAGGACCGCATCATCTTCCTCGGCGTGCAGGTCGACGACGCCTCCGCGGACGACGTCATGGCCCAGCTGCTCGTGCTGGAGAGCACGGACCCCGAGCGCGACATCATCCTGTACATCAACTCGCCCGGTGGCTCGTTCACGGCCATGACGGCGATCTACGACACGATGCAGTACATCAAGCCGCAGATCCAGACGGTGTGCCTCGGCCAGGCGGCCTCGGCCGCCGCCGTGCTGCTCGGCGCCGGGCACGCCGGGCAAGCGGCTCGCGCTGCCCAACGCCCGCGTGCTGATCCACCAGCCCGCGATGGAGGGCGGCGGCTACGCCCAGGCGTCGGACATCGAGATCCACGCCAACGAGCTCATCCGCATGCGCGAGTGGCTCGAGGCGACCCTCGCGCTTCCACAGCGGGCGCACCGTGGACCAGGTCCGCTACGACATCGAGCGCGACAAGATCCTCACCGCCGCGCAGGCGCTGGAGTACGGCCTGGTCGACCAGGTGCTCGAGAGCCGCAAGGCCGCGACCACGGTGACCGTCGCCGCGGCCCCTGCCTGACCGACTGCTGGACGCCACCGGCCGGCGACGAAACCGGCCGGTGGCGAGCGGGTGTTGCTGCTGACACGGTGGCGCCCGTGGTGTGCAATGGAGAGGCGCGGCGGGCTCAGGCCTGACCGCCCGGGATGGACCCGTCCGCCGAGCCGGCGGACGAACCACGGAGAGGGGACGGCAGTGGCTCGCATCGGGGACGGGGCCGACCTCCTCAAGTGCTCCTTCTGCGGCAAGTCCCAGAAGCAGGTCAAGAAGCTCATCGCCGGACCAGGTGTCTACATCTGCGACGAGTGCATCGATCTCTGCAACGAGATCATCGAGGAGGAGCTCGCCGAGGCCACCGAGGTCTCCATGGTCGAGCTGCCGAAGCCGAAGGAGATCTTCGACTTCCTCGAGCAGTACATCGTCGGCCAGGAGCCGGCCAAGCGGTCCCTCGCGGTCGCCGTCTACAACCACTACAAGCGCATCCAGGCCGGCGAGGCCGGCCGGCTGCCCGGCTCCGAGAACGACGGCGTCGAGATCGCCAAGTCGAACATCCTGCTGATCGGCCCGACCGGCTGCGGCAAGACGTACCTGGCGCAGACGCTGGCGAAGATGCTCAACGTCCCGTTCGCGATCGCGGACGCGACCGCGCTGACCGAGGCCGGCTACGTCGGCGAGGACGTCGAGAACATCCTGCTCAAGCTCATCCAGGCCGCCGACTACGACGTCAAGAAGGCCGAGACGGGCATCATCTACATCGACGAGGTCGACAAGATCGCCCGCAAGAGCGAGAACCCGTCGATCACGCGCGACGTGTCCGGCGAGGGCGTGCAGCAGGCGCTGCTCAAGATCCTCGAGGGCACGACGGCGTCGGTGCCGCCGCAGGGCGGGCGCAAGCACCCGCACCAGGAGTTCATCCAGATCGACACGACGAACGTGCTGTTCATCGTCGCCGGTGCGTTCGCCGGGCTGGACGAGATCATCACCTCCCGCGCCGGTCGCCGCGGGCATCGGCTTCGGGGCTCCGCTGCACTCCGCCGACGACGTCGACGTCTACGGCGAGGTCATGCCGGAGGACCTGCTGAAGTTCGGGCTCATCCCCGAGTTCATCGGCCGCGTCCCGGTCATCACGACGGTGTCGCCGCTCGACCAGTCCGCGCTGGTGCGCATCCTCACCGAGCCGCGCAACGCGCTGATCAAGCAGTACCAGCGCATGTTCCAGATCGACGGCGTGGAGCTCGAGTTCACGGCCGACGCCGTCGAGGCGATCGCCGACCAGGCGCTGCTGCGCGGCACCGGGGCGCGCGGGCTGCGCGCCATCATGGAGGAGGTCCTCCAGCAGGTGATGTTCGAGGTGCCGAGCCGCGACGACGTCGCCCGCGTGGTCATCAACCGCGCCGTCGTGCTCGAGAACGTCAACCCCACGCTCGTGCCGCGCGAGGCGCCGCCGGCGTCGAAGCGTCCGCCGCGCGAGAAGAGCGCCTGACCCGGTGACGGCGGCGGCCGTCCCGGCGGAGCTGCTGTCGATCCGGCAGAGCATCGACAACATCGACGCGGCGCTCGTGCACCTGCTCGCGGAGCGGTTCAAGTGCACGCAGCGGGTCGGGCACCTCAAGGCGGCGGAGGGTCTGCCGCCGTCCGACCCCGCGCGCGAGGCCCAGCAGATCGACCGCCTGCCGTCGGCTCGCTGCCGAGGCCGGCCTCGACCCGGTGTTCGCGGAGAAGTTCCTCGGGTTCATCGTCGAGGAGGTCATCCGTCACCACGAGGAGATCGCGAGCACCCAGGCGTAGGTCCTCGCGGACGCAGTCCCGCAGCGCGTCCGCCCGGGACGGCTCGACCCGCCGTCACACGCTCCCGCCTCGACCCGACGCTCCTCGGGTCAGCCCGTCACGCCTTCGAGGAGGCGTAGAGCGCGTCGATCTGTCGTCGCGAAGTCGGCGAGCACCTGCGAGCGCTTCACCTTGAGGGACGGGGTGAGGTAGCCGTTCGTCTCGGTGAAGTCGATCGGCAGGACCGCGACCTTGCGGATGGACTCCGCGCGGGACACCGCCTCGTTCGCGCGCTCCGCGGCCCGGTCGAGCGCGGCGATCACCTCGGGATGCGCGGCCGCGGCCGCGACGTCCATCGCGGGCAGGCCGTGCGAGGACAGCCAGCCGGGCAGCATGTCGGCGTCGAGCGTCACGAGCGCGGCGATGAACGGCCGCGCGTCGCCGACGACGACGCACTGGCTCACCAGCGGGTGCCCGCGCAACCGGTCCTCGAGCACGGCCGGGGCGACGTTCTTGCCGCCCGCGGTGACGATGATCTCCTTGGACGCGGCCGGTGATCCGCAGGAAGCCGTCCGGCGTCCATCGCGCCCAGGTCGCCGGTCCGGAACCAGCCGTCCGACGAGCGCCTCCGCGGTCGCCTCGCGGGTTGGCGTGGTACGCGCGGAACACGTGCGGGCCCTTGACGAGGATCTCGCCGTCGTCGTCGATGCGCAGGCTCGTGCCGGGGAACGGCGGGCCGACCGAGCCGATCTTCAGCGGCGTCGGGACGGCTGACGGCGGTCGGTGCCGTGGTCTCGGTCAGCCCGTACCCCTCGAGGACGTGCAGGCCCAGGCCCGCGGTAGAAGTGGCCGAGCCGCTCGCCGAGCGGCGCGCCGCCCGAGATCGCCCACCGCGCGCGCCCGCCCAGCGCGGCACGCAGCTTGCCGTACACGAGCCGGTCGGCGACGCGCGTGCTGGGCGCGCAGCGCCGGGGAGGGCCCGCCGGCGGTCTCGAGCGCGCGCGAGTACGCGATCGACACCCGTGCGGCCCACCGGAAGATCCGCAGGCGCACCGGCGACGCCGCGGCCTTCTGCTCCGCGGAGTTGTAGACCTTCTCGAACACCCGCGGGACGGCGAGGATGAACGTCGGCCGGAACGAGGCGAGGTCGGGCGAGCAGCTCTGTGGGGTCCGGGGTGTAGCCCATGGTCGCGCCGGACGGTATGCACAGCACCTGGACGAACCGGGCGAACACGTGCGCCAGGGGCATGAAGAGCAGCGTGCGGGACCCCGGCGTCGCGCAGACCTCGCGGAACGCGATGGCGCCGTTGAGCGCGAGGTGCACGAAGTTGCCGTGCGTCAGCTCGACGCCCTTGGGCCGACCCGGTCGTGCCGGACGTGTAGATGATCGTCGCGAGGTCGGCCGACGCCGGACCGCCCGCGGTGCGGCGAGCGACCTCCGCGTCGTCGACGCCGGCGCCCGCGGCCGTGAGCGTGGCCAGGCCGCCGTCGTCGAGCGTCCAGACGTCGGTGAGATGCGGCAGGTCGCCGCGGACGCGCTCGACGAGCGCGGCGTGGGCGGGCGTCTCGACGACGATCGGCCCGCACGTCCGAGTCGGACAGGATCCAGTGCACCTGCTCGGCCGACGACGTCTCGTAGACCGGCACGCCCGACCGCGCCGGCCGCCCAGACGGCGAAGTCGACGACGGTCCACTCGTACCGGGTGCGGGACATGATCGCGACGCGGTCGCCGGGCTGGACGCCGCTCGCGACGAGGCCCTTGGCGACGGCGGTCACCTCGTCGGCGAACGCCCGGGCCGACACCGCCGTCCAGCTGCCGTCGAGCGGCGACCGGCGTTCGGCGAGGGTCCCCTCCGGGTCGCGCGCGACCCGCTCGGCGAGGAGCGTGCTGATGCTCGTCGCCGGGTCGACGTCGACCAGGGCGGGGGAGCTGAACTCGGGCATCGGGGACTCCTGTGCGAGCGGTGGTCCCTCGACCCTAGACCCGCCCAGCACCCCTGATCGGGGAGGTTGCGAGGCATCCGGCTGCAGGTCAGCGCGTCCCGGTGTCTCGTTGGTCGTCCGGTGCGAGCCCTCAGGAGGGCTGGTGCGTCAGGTCGAGCACCCGGCGCAGGAACGTCCGGGTGCGCTCGTGCGTCGGCGCGCCGATCACCTGGGCCGGCGGGCCCTGCTCGACGACGACGCCGTCGTCCATGAAGACGACGCGGTCGCTCACCTCGCGGGCGAACGCCATCTCGTGCGTCACCACGAGCATCGTCATCCCGCCCTCGGCCAGGTCGCGCAGCACGGTCAGGACGTCGCCGACCAGCTCGGGGTCCAGCGCGGACGTCGGCTCGTCGAAGAGCAGGAGCGCGGGGTCCATGCTCAGCGAGCGGGCGATCGCGACCCGCTGCTGCTGCCCGCCGGACAGCAGGCGCTCCCGCGGTGTGCCGGTCACCACATCGCGCTGGCGCCAGGACGCGACCGGTATGGGGTGGCGCCACTCGTCCGGGTGGTCGAAGGTGGGAGGGGTCAGCCCCGGTCCTGCGCGGCGCGCACGGACCGGTCCGCTCCGTGCCACTGGAGGCGCTGCCCATGAAGCTCGACTGGCTCAAGCCGCTGCTCGGCCGAACCGGACCGTTCACGACGGTCTACATCGACTCCACCCGAACCGACCCGGCCGGCGAGCTGGAGGTGGTCGACCGGTGGAAAGGGCTGCGGCGGGACCTCGAGCGCCAGGGCGCGCCCGCGCGGATCCTCGACGAGATCGAGGACGCCGTCTCCACTCCCAGCAGGGTCGGTGGCCCGCACGGTCGCGTGCTCATCGCGGACTCCGAGGGGGTGCGCGTCGACCGGGTCCTCGCGGACCCGCCGGTGACCGGCTCGGCCACGTACGGGCCGGTGCCCGCACTGCTCGGTGCCGCCCGTGCGGCCGACGAGACGGTCAAGCTACCTCCTGGTGGAGGTGGACCGGCAGGGCGCCGACCTGTGGTGGAGCGACGGCACCGGTCGGCTGGACGGCGGCGACCACGAGGTGGTCGAGGGCGGCCACGACGAGCTGCGCAAGATCAAGTCCGGCGACGGGTGGCGCCACGACCGGTCGCAGATGCGCGCCGAGGACTCCTGGGAGCGCAACGCCGAGATCGTCGCCGCCGACATCGACCGTCAGGTCGTCGAGCGCTGCCCCGAGCTCATCATCCTCACCGGCGACGTCCGCGAGGTCCCGCTGCTGCACGAGAAGCTGGGCCACCGGGCCAAGGAGCTCGTCGTCGAGGTGGCGGGCGGCTCGCGCGCCGAGGGGGTCAAGCGGGACACGTTCATCGAACGCGTCGACGCGACGCTCGAGGCCTTCCGCGCACGGCGTCGGGAGGGCGTGCTCGACCACTTCCGGCAGGAGCAGGGACGCGGCGGCGCCGCCGTGACCCAGCTCGGCGACGTCGTCGAGGTGCTGCGACGCGGCCAGGTCGGCGACCTCGTGCTGCTCGAGTCGATCGCCACGGCCGGCTCGCCGATCGCCGACCGGACGGTCTGGGTCGGACCTGACCCGCTCGAGATCGCGCTCACCCGCGGCGAGCTCTCGGCGATGGGGGTCGAGGAGGGGGCGCGGGAGCTGCGCGCGGACATCGCCCTGGTGCGGGCCGCGCTCGGTCAGGACGCGGGCCTGACCTTCGCCGTCGACGGCAGCGTCGACCTCATCGACGGTGTGGGAGCCATCCTGCGCTGGACCGACTCCTCGACGCCGCACGAGTCGGTGCTCACCCAGTCCGGGGACCGAGGACGCCTGCGCGACGTCGTCTGACACGCGCGCGACGTCGTCCGGCACCCGGCGCGACGTCGTCCGACACGGATCGCCCACGAACGGGGCCCGGCCAGCCGGCCGGGCCCTGTTCCGTGCGAGCGGAGACGCGGGGCGGTCAGGCCCGGGCGCGGGCCTCTGCCTCGCCCAGCTCGACCTCGCGCACCGCTGCCGCGCCGTCGTCGGCGGACCCCTCGAGCAGGGCGAGCTCGCCGGTCACCCGGCCGGCCGCGCGGATGTCACCGAGCACCGTACCCAGGGCGCCGACGACGCCGGCGGGCACGGCGAGCGCGGCACGCAGCACCGGCGTGCGCATGGAGACCTTCGCCTCGGACTTGACCTTGCGCAGCGCGGCCAGCGCCGCCCCCGCCGAGCCGAGCAGCGCCGGGTCGGCGTCGGCCGCGGCCTCGCGCAGCCCGGTCGCGACCGGCCACGCGGCCCGGTGCACGGACCCCTCGCGCCACCACGACCAGACCTCCTCCGTGGCGAACGGGAGCACCGGGGCGAAGAGGCGCAGCAGCGAGTCCAGCGCCAGCCCGAGGGCGGCCCGGGCGGACGCCGTCCCGCGGCCCGACCTCGGTCGCACCCGCACCGTAGGCGCGGTCCTTGACCAGCTCGAGGTAGTCGTCGCAGAACGTCCAGAAGAACGTCTCGGTGAGCTCGAGCGCCCGGGTGTGGTCGTAGCGCCTCGAGCGCCTGCGTCGCCCGCGTCGACGACGTCGGCCAGCCCGGCGAGCATCGCCCGGTCGAGCGGGTCGGTGACCAGGGACGGGTCGAGCACCACGGACTCGCTGCCCTCGCCGAAGGTCAGGGCGAACTTGCTGGCGTTGAGCACCTTGATGGCCAGGCGCCGGCCGATCTTCATCTGGCCGATCTCGAACGCGGCGTCGGTGCCCAGGCGGGCCGAGGCCGCCCAGTACCGCACGGCGTCCGAGCCGTGCTCCTCGAGGAGCGCCCGCGGCGTGACGACGTTGCCCTTCGACTTCGACATCTTCTTGCGGTCCGGGTCGAGGATCCAGCCGCTGATCGCCGCGTCGGACCACGGCAGCGAGCCGTGCTCGAGGTGCGAGCGGACGACCGTGGAGAACAGCCACGTCCGGATGATGTCCTGGCCCTGCGGGCGCAGGTCCATCGGGAACACCCGCGCGAACAGGTCGGGGTCGGACCGCCACCCGCCGGCGATCTGCGGGGTCAGCGAGCTCGTCGCCCAGGTGTCCATGATGTCGGGGTCGCCGACGAAGCCGCCGGGGCGGCCGCGCTGGTCCGTGCCGTACCCGGGCGGCACGTCGCTCGACGGGTCGACCGGCAGGCTCTCCTCCGACGGGACGATCGGGTGGTCGTGGTCCACCTCGCCGTCCTCGCCGACCGGGTACCAGACCGGGAAGGGCACGCCGAAGAACCGCTGGCGGGAGATGAGCCAGTCGCCGTTGAGGCCACCGACCCAGTTCTCGTACCGCACCTGCATGAAGTCGGGGTGGAAGTCGAGCTCCTCGCCGCGGGCGAGCAGCTCGGCACGCAGGTCGCGCCCCGGCGCCTCACGGCCGCCGTTGCGGATGTACCACTGGCGCGAGGTGACGATCTCGAGGGGCTTGTCGCCCTTCTCGTAGAAGTTCGCCTTGCGCTGCGTCGGAACCGGCTCGCCGTCGAGGTCACCGCTCGCGCGGAGCGCGTCGACGAGGGTCGACGCGGGCGGTGAACGTCGTCTTCCCCGCGAGCTCGGCCCACAGTCCCTCGGCCCGCGCGTCGGCGCCGGAGCCGGCGGTCAGCCACGCCGGGGTGTCCCGCAGCAGCCGGCCGTCGCGGCCGATGACGGAGCGGGTCGGCAGCTGCAGCTCGCGCCACCACTGCACGTCGGTGAGGTCGCCGAAGGTGCAGCACATCGCGATGCCGGCGCCCTTGTCGGGCTCGGCCGCGGGGTGGGCGAGCACCGGGATCTCGACGCCGAACAGCGGCGAGCGGACGGTGGTGCCGAACAGGTGCCGGTAGCGCTCGTCGTCCGGGTGCGCGATGAGCGCCACGACCGCGGGGAGCAGCTCGGGCCGGGTCGTCTCGATGTGGACCGGGCCCGACCCCGCGTGGAAGGCGACCCGGTGGAAGGCGCCGGGGTAGTCGCGCGCCTCGAGCTCGGCCTGCGCGACCGCCGTCTGGAACGTGACGTCCCACAGGCCCGGGGCCTCGGCCTGGTACGCCTCGCCGCGCGCGAGGTTGCGCAGGAACGCCTGCTGGGCGACGGCCGCGCGCCTCGCCGGAGATGGTCTGGTAGTGGTGGTCCCAGTCGACCGAGAGGCCGAGGTAGCGCCACAGCGACTCGAACTCGCGCTCGTCCTCGACCGTGAGCCGCTCGCACAGCTCGATGAAGTTGCGGCGCGAGATCGCGACCTGGTCGGCGGCCTTGGAGCTCTTGCCCTCGCCGCCGACCTGCGGCGGCTCGAACGCGGCGTCGTACGGCACCGACGGGTCGCACCGGACGCCGAAGTAGTTCTGCACCCGGCGCTCGGTCGGCAGGCCGTTGTCGTCCCAGCCCATCGGGTAGAACACCTCGCGGCCGGCCATCCGGCGGTACCGCGCGACGACGTCGGTGTGCGTGTAGGAGAAGACGTGCCCGACGTGCAGGGACCCGGACACCGTGGGCGGCGGGGTGTCGATCGAGTAGATGTCGGCGCGGGACGCGGTCCGGTCGAACCGGTACGTGCCGTCGGCGGTCCAGGTGCGGTCCCACCGGTCCTCGAGGCCGTCGAGCGAGACCTTGTCCGGTACCCGCGGCGCGCCCACGGGCGCTGCCGGTGCGGGACGGGACTCGGTGGGGTGCTGGTCGGTCATGGGTCCGATCCTCCCAGATCGGCGGCGGTGGCCCGTCCGCGGTCCGAGCGCCGCGCCCCCGGGTGGAGGGGCGGCGCGGACGCTCCGGCGGACGTCCCCGGACGCGCGACATAGGCTCGCCGACGAGGACAGCGCACGGGCACGGGCGCGGGCACCGGGGGACGGGACGTACATGGCGGACGGGTTGACGGTCGGGTACGCGGCGACGCTCGAGCAGTTCCACCCCACGGAGGTCGTCCGGCTCGCCGAGCTCGCCGAGCAGCACGGGTTCTCCGGCGTGATGGCGGCCGACCACTTCCAGCCCTGGGTCCCGGCGCAGGGGCAGAGCGCGTTCGTGTGGAACGTGCTGGCCGCGCTCGGGGAGCGCACCGACCGGCGACCTCGGCCCCGGCGTCACCGCGCCGACCTTCCGCTGGCACCCGGCGATGGTCGCGCAGGCGTCGGCGACGCTCGCCGCGATGTACCCGGGACGGCACTGGCTCGGGCTCGGCTCCGGCGAGGCGCTCAACGAGCACGTCGTCGCCGGCTACTGGCCCGAGGCGCCCGAGCGGATCAACCGCATGTTCGAGGCCATCGAGATCATCACGCAAGCTGTTCACCGCCTCGCTCGCGGGCAAGGACGTCAAGCACGCCGGGCCAGTTCTACAAGCTCGAGTCGACCCGGCTGTGGACGATGCCCGAGGTCGCCGCCGCAGATCCTCGTCGCGACCGCCGGGCCGGTGACCGCCAAGCGCGCCGGGCGCCACGCCGACGGCCTCATCACCGTCGGCGCCCCGCTGGAGAAGATCGCCGGCCTGTTCGCGCGGTTCGCCGAGGGCGCGCGGGACGCCGGCAAGGACCCGGACGCGATGCCCAAGGTGCTCCAGGTGCACCTGTCGTGGGCGCCGACCGACGAGGAGGCGCTCGCGAACGCGATGCGGCAGTGGCCCAACGGCGGCATGAAGTTCCCCAAGGGCGACATCCGCTCCCCGTTCGACTTCGAGCAGATGGCCAAGCTGGTCCGGCCCGAGGACTTCGCCGGCCGGATGGTCATCTCCGCCGACCCCGACGTGCACCGCGCCGAGCTGCAGAAGTACGTCGACCTCGGCTTCGACCGCATCTACCTGCACAACGTCGGCCGCAACCAGGCCGAGTGGATCGAGACCTTCGGCCGCGACGTCCTGCCGAAGCTCGCCCGATGAGCGCCGGCTTCGCGGTCACCGCGCCGGACGGGTTCCCCGAGGTCGCCTCCGGGGACGACCTGGTCGCCCTGCGTCGCCGACGTCGCTCGGGACGCCTCGACCTCGGCGCCGGCCCGACGGCGCTCGCGGACGGCGACGTCGTCGTGGTCACCAGCAAGGTCGTGTCCAAGGCGGAGGGCCGCGTCGTCGCCGCCGCCGACCGCGAGCAGGCGATCACCGACGAGACCGTGCGGGTCGTGGCGACCCGGGAGCACCCCGGCGGCGTCACCCGGATCGTCGAGAACCGGCTCGGCCTGGTGATGGCGGCCGCCGGGCGTCGACGCCAGCAACACCGCCGAGGGCACCGTCCTGCTGCTGCCGGAGGACCCGGACGCGTCCGCCCGTGCGCTGCGCGCGGGGCTCGCGGAGCGCTTCGGCGTCCGGGTCGGCGTCGTGGTCACCGACACCGCGGGACGGCCGTGGCGGCAGGGCCAGACGGACATCGCGATCGGGGCGGCGGGCGTCGTCGTGCTGGAGGACCTGCGCGGGCAGGTCGACAGCCACGGGCGCCGGCTGGACGTCACGGTCGCGGCCGTCGCCGACGAGATCGCCGCGGCCGCCGAGCTGGTCAAGGGCAAGGTCGCGGGGCGTCCGGTCGCCGTCGTGCGCGGGCTCGGGCACCTCGTCACGGCCGACGACGGCCCGGGCGCGCGCAGCCTGGTGCGCACCGGCCCGGACGACATGTTCCGGCTCGGGACGGCCGAGGCGTATGCGCAGGGCTGGAAGGACGCGACGCGCGAGGACCGGCCGGGACCGTCCCGGTAGGCCCGGGCCGCGAGCCGCGTCAGCCGGCTGCGGTCTCCTTCGCGGCCGCCTTCGCGGCGCGCTTGGTCTCCCGCACCTGGGCGAGTGACGCGGCGTCGGTGACGTCGGCGATCGACCGCCGGGCGCCCTCCTCGCCGTACGCACCGGCGACCTCGCGCCAGCCCGCCGGCTCGACGCCGCGCTGCTTGCCGAGCAGGGCGAGGAAGATGCGCGCCTTCTGGTCCCCGAAGCCGGGCAGCGCCTTGAGGCGGCGCAGCACCTCCCGGGCGTCCGGGTCGCCGTCGGTCCACAGCCGGGTGACGTCGCCGTCGTAGTCGTCGACCACCGCGCGCGCGACCGCCTGGACCCGCCCGGCCATCGACCCGGGGTAGCGGTGCACCGCCGGCGGGATCGCGCACAGCGCCGCGAAGGCCTGCGGGTCGGCGTCCGCGACCGCGGCCGGGTCGAGTGAGCCGAGACGCTGGACGATCTTGTGCGGGCCGGAGAACGCGGACTCCATCGGGAACTGCTGGTCGAGCAGCATGCCGAGCAGCAGCGCGAAGGGGTCCGCGTCGAGGAGGCGGTCGGCCGCGTCGTCGCCGGTCATCCAGAGCGTGGTCGCCATGGCGCCATCCCACCACGGGGCACCGGCCGGGGGCAGAGGGTTCGGCCACCGGGCCGGTGCGACGGCACGCGGTCGGCGACGGTGGCCACGACCTGGCAGGGTGCTGCCAGGCGCCGGCCGGGTCCCGCCTCGAGCACGCGTCGAGCACAGACCGCGACCGGCGCGAGGGGACGTCCCCGCGGCCGACGCCACGATCGAGGAGAGTGCTGGCACATGACCGGACAGGGACTGCGGGCCGTCGTGACCGGGGCGTCGTCGGGGATCGGGGCGGCAACCGTCCGCCGCCTGCGGGCCGAGGGCTGGGACGTCGTCGCCGTCGCGCGCCGCGAGGACCGGCTGCAGGCGCTCGCGGCGGAGACCGGAGCCGTCGCGGCCATCGCGGACGTCACGTCCGACGACGACGTCGCCCGCCTCGTGCGCACGGTCCTCGAAGACGGGCCGGTCCACGCGCTGGTCAACAACGCCGGGGGAGCGCTGGGCGCCGATCCCGTGGCGTCCGCCTCGCTCGAGGACTGGCGACGGATGTACGAGCTCAACGTGCTCGGCACGGTCCGGGTCACGCAGGCCTTCCTGCCCGCGCTGCGCGAGACCGGGCGCGGCGACGTCGTCGTGCTCACCTCGACGGCCGGTCACGGCACCTACCCCGGGGGCGGCGGGTACGTGGCCGCCAAGCACGCGGAGCGGCAGATCGCGACGACCCTGCGGCTCGAGCTCGTCGGCCAGCCGGTGCGCGTCATCGAGATCGCGCCCGGGATGGTCCACACCGAGGAGTTCTCGCTCACGCGTTTCGCCGGGGACCAGGGCAAGGCGGACGCCGTCTACGCGGGCGTCGACGCCCCCCTGCTCGCCGAGGACGTCGCCGACGCGATCGTGTGGACACTGACGCGTCCGCACCACGTCAACATCGACACGATGATCATCCGGCCACGCGCGCAGGCCTCGAACACGCTGGTCGCGCGCTCGTAGCGCCCTGTGCGTCCACATCGTGGACACCATCTCCACATCATGGACGCCCGCTTCCACGGGTGCGGCGGTGCTGCGACGCTCCTGCCATGGCTCACCACGGACCGCACGCCTCGCCGCGCGACGTCGTCGTCGCGCGAATGTGCATGCCCGCCGGCGCCATGGCCTCCTGCTGTCGGTAGGACCGCCCCGCACCACCGCCGGCACGGACGCCTGAGGGAGTACGGAGCCCGCGTCGCCGCCCGCTGACCGACCCGAGTCGGTCCGGTCGCCGCGACGCCCGCCTCGCAGCACCCGCCCTTCCGCCCGGCCCGGCCGACGGACGGCGGCCGTCTCCGCGCGGCGCTCCCGCCCCGCCCGCGGTCCGTCGGCCGGCCGGCTCCGGCTGACGCGCCGGCAGCCGGCGCACCCCGACGCACCCTCGCGGTCCGACCAGCCGCACCCGCCGCTCGTGCGGCTCCCTCGTGCGTCCCGCCCGACCTCCCGCCCCCGATGTCCCGCACGCCGTCGCCCCACGCGACCGTGCTGCACCCACCGAAGGACCCCCAATGCCCCGCATCCTCGTCCTCACCGGCAGCCCGTCGGCGCGCTCGCGCACCGCCGCCCTGTCCGTCCACGTCGCCGACGATCTCGCCGCCGACGGCCACCTCGTCGACGTCCTGCACCTGCGGGAGCTGCCCGCCCACGCGCTGCTGTCCGCCGACACCGCTGACCCGGTGATCGCCGCCGCCGTCCGGACCGTGATCACCGCCGACGCCGTGGTCGTCGCCACGCCGATCTACAAGGCGTCCTACTCCGGCCTGCTCAAGGTCTTCCTCGACCTGCTGCCGCACGGTGCCCTCCAGGGCAAGGTCGTCCTCCCGCTGGCCACCGGCGGCACGGTCGCGCACCTGCTCGCGATCGACTACGGGCTGCGTCCCGTGCTCGTGTCCCTCGGGGCGCGCCACATCACCACCGGGCGCTTCGTGCTGGACACCCACATCGACCACCTCTCCGGCGGACCGGTGCTCGTCGACGAGACGAGCCGGGACTGCATCGACCGCACGGTCGCCGGCTTCCGCGACGCCCTCGGCATCGTGGACGACGCCGCCGCCCGCGCCCTCGCGTCCGCCTGACGCCTTCCCTCACCCACGCACCGACCCAGGAGTCGACATGAGCATCACCACCCACGAGGCCGTCGAGGCCTCCCCGTGGACGGGGACGGAGCGCCCCACCACGCCGCAGGGCTGGATCCGCCGCGCCGAGGAGGTCGCCGCGATCCTCGAGGTCGACGCCGTCGAGCGCGACCGTGCCCTGGTCACCCCGCACGAGGAGGTCCGCCTGCTCAAGCAGGCCGGGCCTCGTCACGCTGCTCGGTCCGGCGGCGCAGGGGGGCGCCGGGCAGGGCTGGGGGACCGGGTACCAGGTCGTCCGCCGGGTCGCCGAGGGTGACGGGTCGATCGGCCAGCTGCTCGGCTACCACTACCTGTGGTCCCAGCTGCCGGCGCTCTTCGGCACCGCAGGCCAGGCCGAGGAGATCATCGGGACGGCGACCCGCGAGGGCTGGTTCTTCGGCGGCGCCGTCAACCCGCGCGACGCCGACCTCGTCGCGGTCGACGCCGGCCGGGACCTGGTGTTCTCCGGCCGCAAGACGTTCTCGACCGGCTCGAAAGTGTCCGACGTGACCTGGCTCGAGGCCGCGGTCGACGGTCACGAGGCGCACGTCTTCGCGCTCGCACCCTCCGACCACCCCGGCCTGACGTTCCACGACGGCTGGGACGCCCTCGGCCAGCGTCTGACCGAGAGCGGGGCGGTCACGGTCGACGGCGTCCTGCTGCCCTGGAGCGCGGCGCTCGGCTGGGTCGACAAGCAGTTCGTCGGGCGGACGTACAACACCCTGACCCTGCCGGCCATCCAGCTCGTGTTCACCAACTTCTACCTCGGCATCGCCGCGGGCGGCCTGCGCACCGCGCTCGCGTACACCCGCGAGCGCACCCGGCCCTGGCCGTACGGCGGCGACGAGCGCGAGCGAGCGGTCGACGAGCCGTACATCCTCGACACCTACGGCGACCTCCAGTCGAAGCTGTGGGCGGCGCAGGCGCTCGCGGACAAGGCCGGCGACGCGCTCGAGATCCTGCACATCGACCCGGACGGTCTCGACCCGCGGACCCGCGGCGAGGCCGCGGTGCTCGTGGCGGCCGCCAAGCAGCGCGCGATCGACGTCGGGCTCGAGATCGGCACGCGGGTCTTCGAGGTCACCGGCGCCCGGGCGACCGCGAGCTCGGTCGGGCTCGACCGCTTCTGGCGCAACATCCGCACGCACTCCCTGCACGACCCGGTCGCCTACAAGCGCCGCGAGGTCGGGGTGTTCGCGCTCCGGGACGAGGTCCCCGAGCCCACTTGGTACACGTAGGCCGCCCGGCCCGGCAGCTACGCGGACTTCATCGAGCACGTCACGCCCGTCCTGCAGGAGCGCGGTCTGCAGGAGCGCGAGTACGAGGACGGCACCCCGCGCCACAAGGTCGTCGGCACCGACGTCCTGCCGGACCGGCACCGCGGAGCGGCCTTCCGGGGCGCCTTCACGCCGGCGACGACCGACGCGCGCTGACGCCGCCGTCGGCCGCCGTCCCGTGCGGGCTCAGCGAGTAGCATCGTCGCCAGAGGCACTGACCCGGCCATCACCGGTGAGCCTCCGGAAGAACGGGACCAGCCCTGCGGTCAGGGGGCAGGTCGTCAGTAGAACCGGACGGGTGGGCCCGTGACAGCCCACGCAGAGCGGTCGTCGTGCACCGCCCCGGGAGGGACGAGGCGCGGCGGCAAGCGAGGTGGTACCGCGGCGGGCCGGACTCCGGCCCCGTCGTCCTCGCACGGTGTGGCCCGCACCGGCGGCTGTTCCCGCGACAGCCCGACGGCGGACCTGGACGACACAGTGCACGACGACCGGAGAGCCCCCATGGCGTACCCCTTGCACCGCCCCAGCGACCACGACGGCGAGCGCGCCACGCGCGCCGCCGTCCCCGCGTCCCCGGACCTGCCCGCCCTCGAGAAGGACGTGCTCGCGTACTGGGCGGCGGACGGCACCTTCCGCGCCTCCATCGACCAGCGCGAGGCCGGCGCGGACGGGTCGAACGAGTTCGTCTTCTACGACGGGCCGCCGTTCGCCAACGGCCTGCCGCACTACGGCCACCTGCTGACCGGGTACGCCAAGGACGTCGTCGGGCGCTACCAGACCCAGCGCGGGCACCGGGTCGAGCGCCGCTTCGGGTGGGACACCCACGGCCTGCCGGCCGAGCTCGAGGCCGAGCGTCAGCTCGGCATCTCGCAGAAGTCCGAGATCGAGGAGATGGGCATCGCGGCGTTCAACGACGCCTGCCGCGCCTCGGTGCTCAGGTACACCGACGAGTGGCAGGACTACGTCACCCGCCAGGCACGCTGGGTCGACTTCGAGCACGACTACAAGACGCTCGACCTCACCTACATGGAGTCGGTGATCTGGGCGTTCACGCAGCTCCACGACAAGGGCCTGGCCTACGAGGGCTACCGCGTGCTGCCCTACTGCTGGCGCGACGAGACCCCGCTGTCCAACCACGAGCTGCGCATGGACGACGACGTCTACCAGTCGCGCCAGGACCCGGCGCTCACGGTCGGGGTCCGCCTCGAGTCCGGCGAGCTCGCCCTGCTCTGGACGACGACGCCGTGGACCCTGCCGTCCAACCAGGCGCTCGCGGTCGGGCCGGACATCGCCTACGTCGTCGTCGCACCCCGGTGCCGGGACGCCGCTCGCAGGGCGAGCGCGTCCTGCTCGCCGGGTCGCGCCTCGCGTGCCTACGCGCGCGAGCTCGGCGAGGACGCGACCGTCCTGCGAGACCGTCCCCGGGTCGGCGCTGGTCGGCCGCGCCTACACCCCGCCGCTTCGCGTACTTCGCGGACCGGGACGTACCCGCCTCGCACCACGTGCTCGCCGGGGACTTCGTCACCACCGAGGACGGCACCGGGCTCGTCCACCTCGCGCCCGCGTTCGGCGAGGACGACATGGCCGTCTGCGACGCCGCCGGCATCCGGCCGGTCGTCCCGGTCGACGCCGCGCGGCCGCTTCACCACCGAGGTGCCGGACTACGAGGGCCTCCAGGTCTTCGACGCCAACCCGACGATCATCACCGACCTCAAGGCCGGCACGGGCCCGTTGGCCCTCGTCGACCCGGGCCGCCGCGCCGTCGTCGTGCGGCACGAGACCTACCAGCACTCCTACCCGCACTGCTGGCGCTGCCGGAACCCGCTGATCTACAAGGCGGTGTCGAGCTGGTTCGTGCGCGTGACCCAGTTCCGGGACCGCATGGTCGAGCTCAACGAGCAGATCACCTGGGTGCCCGGAGCACATCAAGGAGGGCCAGTTCGGCAAGTGGCTCGCCGGCGCCCGCGACTGGTCGATCTCCCGCAACCGCTACTGGGGCACCCCGATCCCGGTCTGGATCAGCGACGACCCGGCGTACCCGCGCACCGACGTCTACGGCTCGCTCGCCGACCTCGAGCGCGACTTCGGCCGCCCGGTCACGGACCTGCACCGGCCGTTCATCGACGAGCTCACCCGGCCCAACCCGGACGACCCCACCGGGCGCTCCACGATGCGCCGCATCCCGGACGTGCTCGACGTCTGGTTCGACTCCGGGTCGATGCCGTTCGCCCAGGTGCACTACCCGTTCGAGAACGCGCGACTGGTTCGACCACCACTACCCGGGCGACTTCATCACCGAGTACATCGGGCAGACCCGCGGCTGGTTCTACACGCTGCACGTCCTCGCGACCGCGCTGTTCGACCGGCCGGCGTTCCGCACGTCGGTGTCGCACGGCATCGTGCTGGGGTCGGACGGCCGCAAGATGAGCAAGTCGCTGCGCAACTACCCGGACGTCTCGGAGGTCTTCGAACGGGACGGCTCGGACGCCATGCGCTGGTTCCTCATGGCCTCGCCGATCCTGCGCGGCGGCAACCTCGTCGTCACCGAGGAGGGCATCCGGGAGAACGTCCGGCAGGTGCTGCTCCCGCTGTGGACCACCTGGTACTTCTTCGCGCTCTACGCCGGGGCCGCGAACGGCGGCGAGGGCCTCACCGCCCGGCGGATCACCGCCGACGACGTCGACCGGCTGCCGGCGATGGACCGCTACCTGCTGGCCCGCACCCGGGATCTCGTCACCGAGGTCACCGCCCAGCTCGACGCCTACGACGTGCCCGGCGGCCTGCGAGGCGGTCCGGGAGCACCTCGACGTGCTGACCAACTGGTACGTGCGGACGTCCCGCCAGCGGTTCTGGGACGAGGACACGCGAGGCTTTCAACACGCTCTGGACGGCGCTCGAGGTGCTCACCCGGGTCATGGCCCCGCTCGCTCCGCTGCTGTCGGAGGAGGTCTGGCGCGGCCTGACCGGTGGCCGCAGCGTCCACCTCACCGACTGGCCCACCCCGGACGAGCTGCCCGCCGGCACGCCGGACGACGCGGTCCTGGACGACGTCCGCCTCGTCGCCGCGATGGACCGCGGTCCGGGAGGTCTGCTCCGTGACGCTCGGCCTGCGCAAGGCGAACGGCCTGCGGGTGCGGCAGCCGCTGCGCACCCTGCGCGGTCGCCCTGCCGGACGCGGACGACGCCCGCGCCTTCGCCGGCCTCGTGGCCGCGGAGGTCAACGTCAAGGAGGTCGAGGTCCTCGGCCTGGACGACGCCGCCGCGGCCGGCCTGGGTGTCGACACGCGCCTCGCGGTCAACGCGCGCGCGGCCGGCCCGCGCCTGGGCCGCAGGTCCAGGCGGTCATCCGGGCGGCGAAGGCCGGCGACTGGGAGCAGGACGTCGAGGGCCACGTCGTCGTCCTCACGGCCGACGGCCCGGTGCCGCTGAAGGCCGGCGAGTACGAGCTCACCACGGTCGTCTCGGCCGGGGACGGCACCGAGGTCGCGGCCGCGGTGCTGCCCGGGGGAGGCGTCGTCGTGCTGTCGACCGCGCTCGACGACGCGCTCGTCGCCGAGGGGCGGGCGCGCGACGTCGTGCGGGCCGTGCAGGACGCCCGCAAGGCGGCCGGTCTGCGACGTCAGCGACCGGGTCCGGGTGCGACTGGGTGTCCCGGCGGCGTGGCAGGCGGCGGTGGAGGAGCACCGCGCCCTCATCGCGGCCGAGACCCTCGCCACGGCGCTCGAGGTCGCCGACGCGCCGGGCGACGCCGTCACGGTCGCCGTCGAGAAGGACGGAGCGGTCGCATGAGCGGCGGCGCGGACCACCGCCGCCGGGCGGAGCGGACCGAGGCGGAGTCGGCCGCCGCGGAGGTCTACCAGGGGCATCCTGGCGCCGCACCCCCGAGCACGACGTCCAGCCGACCCTCGACCGGGTCCGTTCGGTGTGCGAGCTGCTCGGCGACCCGCAGCGCTCGTTCCGGATCGTCCACCTGACCGGCACCAACGGCAAGACCTCGACGTCGCGCATGGTCGAGCGCCTGGTCCGCGAGCACGGCCTGCGGACCGGCCGGTTCACCAGCCCGCACCTGACCGACGTGCGCGAGCGCATCGCGATCGACGGCGAGCCGATCAGCGCCGAGCGCTTCGTCGAGGTGTGGCAGGACGTCGCGCCCTACGTGCACATGGTCGACACCCGCTCGCTGGCCGAGGGCGGCCCGCGGATGAGCTTCTTCGAGGTGCTCACCGTGATGGCGTTCGCGGCGTTCGCGGACGCCCCGGTCGACGTCGCGATCATCGAGGTCGGCATGGGCGGGTCGTGGGACGCGACGAACGTGGTCGACGGCGAGGTCGCGGTCATCACCCCCATCTCCTACGACCACGAGCGCTGGCTCGGGCACGAGCTCGACCCAGATCGCCGGGGAGAAGGCCGGGATCATCAAGGACGGCGCCACGGTCGTCCTCGCCGACCAGGTCGAGGACGTCGAGGGCGTCCTGCTGGCCGTCGCGGCCGAGCGCGGCGCGCGCGTCGTCCGGCAGGGCATCGACATCGACGTGACCGAGCGGCAGGTCGCCGTCGGCGGCCAGCTGCTGTCGCTGCGCGGGCTCGGCGGCGTGTACACCGAGGTCTTCCTGCCGCTGCACGGGGTGCACCAGGCGCACAACGCGCTGCGTCGCGCTGGTCGCCGTCGAGGCGCTGCTCAGCGGCGGCGCGGCGCTCGGCGGCGAGATCGTCGGCACGGCGTTCGCCGACGTCGACTCCCCGGGGCGCCTCGAGGTCGTCCGCACCAGCCCGACGATCCTCGTCGACGCCGCGCACAACCCGGCCGGGATCGCCGCGCTCGTGGAGGCGGTCGAGGAGTCGTTCGAGTTCACGCGGCTCGTCGGCGTCGTCGGGGTGCTCGAGGACAAGGACGCCGAGAGCGTCCTGTCCGGGCTGGAGCCGCTGCTGGCCGAGATCGTCGTGACGCGGTCGTCCTCGGTGCGCGCGCTGGACCCCGAGGACCTCGCCGAGGTCGCGATCGACGTCTTCGGCGAGGACCGCGTGCACGTCGCCGACCGCCTCGACGCGGCGATCGACGTCGCGGTCGGCCTCGCGGAGGCCGCCGAGGACCTCGGGTCGGGCGTGCTGGTCACCGGCTCCGTGACGGTCGTGGCGGACGCGCGCATCCTGCTCGGCCGCGGCTGAGCCGGAGCGCGCGCCCGGCCCGGACCACCGACGGGTGACCTCCTTGACGGCGCGCTGACCTGCGACGATGCTGACCTCGGGGGCAGGGGCGTCCGCGTCCCTCAGGGTGTTGCAGGGCACCGGTCAGCCGCTCACCGACGAGCGTCACGACCGCAACCGAAGGGAAGCAGCGTGAAGAAGCTCATCAACGACCCGGCCCGAGTCGTCGACGAGTCCGTGGAGGGGTTCGGGTGGGCGCACGCCGACCTGGTGACCGTCCATCGCGATCCGCTGTACGTCGTCCGGGCCGACGCCGCCGGTGCCAGGGCAAGGTCGGGCTCGTCAGCGGGGGCGGCAGCGGCCACGAGCCGCTCCACGCCGGCTTCGTCGGGCTCGGGATGCTCGACGCCGCCGTGCCGGGCGCGATGTTCACCTCGCCGACGCCGGACGCCATCGCCCCCGCGACCCTCGCCGCGAACAGCGGCCGAGGCGTCCTGCACATCGTGAAGAACTACACCGGCGACGTCCTCAACTTCGAGACCGCCGCCGAGCTCGCCGACGCCGACGACGTCGAGGTCCGCACCGTCGTCGTGAACGACGACGTCGCCGTCGAGGACTCCCTCTACACCGCGGGCCGGCGCGGGGTCGCCGGCACGGTGTGCGTCGAGAAGATCGCCGGGGCGGCGGCCGAGCGCGGCGACGACCTGGCCGCGGTCGCGGCGATCGCCGAGCGCGTCATCGCGAACGTCCGGTCCATGGGGGTCGCGCTGGCCGCGGGGACCGTCCCGCACGCGGGCGTGCCGAGCTTCGACCTCACCGACGAGGAGATGGAGATCGGCATCGGCATCCACGGCGAGCCCGGGCGGCACCGGGTGCCGATGGCGACGGCCGACGAGGTCACCGAGCAGCTCATCACCCCCGTCATGGACGACCTCGGCCTGTCCGGCGGCGAGCAGGTCCTGCTGTTCGTCAACGGGATGGGCGGCACGCCGCTGTCCGAGCTGTACGTCGTGTACCGCAAGGCGCGCCTGCTGCTCGAGGCCAGGGGTGCGACGGTCGCGCGTTCGCTGGTGGGCAACTACGTGACGTCGCTGGAGATGCAGGGCGCGTCGGTCACGGTCCTCCGGCTCGACGACGAGCTGACCGCCCTCTGGGACGCGCCCGTGCACACCGCCGCGCTGCGGTGGTGACCTCGGGGGTCACGGTTCGCGTCCCACGGACCGGCGGGGTGGCGGGCCGCGGGTCGCGTGGCAGGCTGCGGGTCGGGTCGGCGCCCGCCGGTCGCGGCGGGGCGCACGGTCGACGAAGGAGACCGATGACACTCGACGTGGGCTGGGCGTTGCGATGGGTGCGCGAGCTCGGCCGCCGTGGTCACCGAGCACCGCACGGAGCTGATCGAGCTCGACCGGCAGATCGGTGACGGCGACCACGGCGAGAACATGCATCGCGGCTTCACCGCGGTGGTCGCCAAGCTCGACGCCCTGGAGCGCGGAGCCGGCCGAGGTCGGCGACGTGCTCAAGCTCGTCGCGACGACGCTCATGTCCACCGTCGGCGGCGCGGCGGGCCCGCTGTACGGCACCGCGTACCTGCGCGCCGGCCAAGGTGACGGGTCTGACCGACGCTCGACCCGGGAGCGGTCGTCGCCATGCTCGAGGCGGCGCTCGAGGGCATCGTCGCGCGCGGCAAGGCCACGACGGGGGAGAAGACGATGGTCGACGCGTGGTCGCCCGCGGTCGCGGCGGCGGTCGCGGCCGCCGACGCCGGCGCCGACCCTGCCGACGTCCTCGCGGCGGCGGCGGAGGCCGCCGCCGCCGGGGTCGAGGCCACCATCCCGCTCGTCGCGACCAAGGGTCGGGCGAGCTACCTCGGGGAGCGCAGCGCCGGGCACGCCGACCCGGGCGCGCACGTCCACCGCCCTGCTCCTGCGGGCCGCGGTCGACGCCGCGGCCGCGGACCGCTGACCGTGCCGGCACCCCGGCCGTCGCGCTCGTCCTCGTCTCGCACTCGCGGGCGGCTCGCGGAGGGCGTCGTCGAGGTCGCGGGGCAGATGGCGCCCGACGTCGCGCTGCTGCCGGCGGGCGGCACCGACGACGGCGGGCTCGGGACGGGGTTCGACCGGGTGCTGACCGCGATCGAGACCGCGGTGGCCGACGGCCGGTCCGCGGTCGTCCTCACCGACCTCGGCTCGGCCGTCCTCACCGCGGAGAGCGTGCTCGAGGCGCTCGACCCCGACGACGCCGACCGCGTCCGGATCGTCGCGGGCCCGTTCGTCGAGGCCGCCGTCGAGGCGGCGGTCACCGCGCAGGGGGGCGGTGACCTGCACGCCGTGATCGACGCGGTCCACCGCGCCGCCGCCGCGCTCGTGGAGCACCGGTCGAGCGGTGACGGGGAGGCGAGTGGTGCGGGCGACGCGCGAGCAGGGGGTGCGCGCGCGGAGCGCAGCCGGCCCTCCGATCGGCGGCTCGGCCATCGGTGGTGGGACGGACCGCTCGGGGGACCGTCGTCCTGCGGAACAGGCTCGGACTGCACGCGCGGCCCGCGGCCGCGGTGGCCCGGACGGCCAGTTCCTTCGTCTCCCGGATCACCGTGAACGGAGCGGACGCCCGCAGCGTCCTCGCCCTCGTCGCCCTGGGCGCCGTGGGGGGTACGGAGGTCGTCCTCGACGCCGACCGGGCCGGACGCCCGGACAGCCGTCACGCCCTGGTGGCCGAGCTCGAGGAGGGCTTCGGGGAGGCCTGACCCGGCGGTGACGGGCCTCACGCGCGGTCCGCTTTGACGCCCGGCCCGCGGCTGCGTAGTGTTCTGCTTCGCCGCCCGACAGGGAGGAACGGACACCGGGCTGTGAGGGCGGGTGGCTGGTCCCGGGGTGGCTCCCTGAAGCAGTGGTGGGGCCTCGCGATCGTGTGTGGTCGTGGGGGTCTGGTTGGTGGTGCGGTGGGGCTGGATCTGGCTCTGGTTCTGGGTGGTTGACGGGTGGGGGTGGTCGGGTAAGTTTGAACGGTTGCCTCCTGGCGGGTCGGAAGATCTTGTGGGATGCGCGTCCGGTCTTTGAGAACTCAACAGCGTGCCATGTAGTCGATGCCATTTCTGGCTCGTCGTGTGTGTTCTGGTGTGCTGCCGTTGTGGTGGTGTCGGGGTGTTGTGGTGGGTCTGGTTTGGTCATCGAGAGGCCATGCTTCTTTTTTGGGGGTGTGGTGGATTTGTGGTCAGATCATTTTTGGGTCGTCTGCCTAGCCGGGTGGGGCCTGTTTCGTGTGTCGGTTGCTTCTGCTGCTTTGGTGGTTCGGGGTGCCATGTAGACATTTACGGAGAGTTTGATTCTGGCTCAGGACGAACGCTGGCGGCGTGCTTAACACATGCAAGTCGAACGGTGATCCAGGGGCTTGCTCCTGGTGATCAGTGGCGAACGGGTGAGTAACACGTGAGTAACCTGCCCCTGACTCTGGGATAACCGCTGGAAACGGTGGCTAATACCGGATATGAGAGCCTTGCGCATGGTGGGGGTTTGGAAAGATTTTTTGGTCAGGGATGGGCTCGCGGCCTATCAGCTTGTTGGTGGGGTGATGGCTCACCAAGGCGACGACGGGTAGCCGGCCTGAGAGGGCGACCGGCCACACTGGGACTGAGACACGGCCCAGACTCCTACGGGAGGCAGCAGTGGGGAATATTGCACAATGGGCGCAAGCCTGATGCAGCGACGCCGCGTGAGGGATGAAGGCCTTCGGGTTGTAAACCTCTTTCAGCAGGGAAGAAGCGCAAGTGACGGTACCTGCAGAAGAAGCGCCGGCTAACTACGTGCCAGCAGCCGCGGTAATACGTAGGGCGCAAGCGTTGTCCGGAATTATTGGGCGTAAAGAGCTCGTAGGCGGTTTGTCGCGTCTGCTGTGAAAACCCAAGGCTCAACCTTGGGCTTGCAGTGGGTACGGGCAGACTAGAGTGCGGTAGGGGTGACTGGAATTCCTGGTGTAGCGGTGGAATGCGCAGATATCAGGAGGAACACCGATGGCGAAGGCAGGTCACTGGGCCGCAACTGACGCTGAGGAGCGAAAGCATGGGGAGCGAACAGGATTAGATACCCTGGTAGTCCATGCCGTAAACGTTGGGCACTAGGTGTGGGGCTCATTCCACGAGTTCCGTGCCGCAGCAAACGCATTAAGTGCCCCGCCTGGGGAGTACGGCCGCAAGGCTAAAACTCAAAGAAATTGACGGGGGCCCGCACAAGCGGCGGAGCATGCGGATTAATTCGATGCAACGCGAAGAACCTTACCAAGGCTTGACATACACCGGAAAAGTGCAGAGATGTGCTCCCCGCAAGGTCGGTGTACAGGTGGTGCATGGTTGTCGTCAGCTCGTGTCGTGAGATGTTGGGTTAAGTCCCGCAACGAGCGCAACCCTCGTCCCATGTTGCCAGCGGGTGATGCCGGGGACTCATGGGAGACTGCCGGGGTCAACTCGGAGGAAGGTGGGGATGACGTCAAATCATCATGCCCCTTATGTCTTGGGCTTCACGCATGCTACAATGGCCGGTACAAAGGGCTGCGATACCGCGAGGTGGAGCGAATCCCAAAAAGCCGGTCTCAGTTCGGATTGGGGTCTGCAACTCGACCCCATGAAGTCGGAGTCGCTAGTAATCGCAGATCAGCAACGCTGCGGTGAATACGTTCCCGGGCCTTGTACACACCGCCCGTCAAGTCACGAAAGTCGGTAACACCCGAAGCCGGTGGCCCAACCCCTTGTGGGAGGGAGCTGTCGAAGGTGGGACTGGCGATTGGGACTAAGTCGTAACAAGGTAGCCGTACCGGAAGGTGCGGCTGGATCACCTCCTTTCTAAGGAGCTCTCCTGGCCCGTCGTGACCACCTGGTGTGGTGTGGGGGGGTTGGTGAGGCCCATGCCTCGGCCGTATCGTGTCGGGGGTGGTGCTCATGGGTGGAACGTCGACTATGGGCCTGCCGTGGTGGTGGGCCGTCCCTAGTACGCCTGCGTCCCCTTTGGTGGGGGTGGGGTTGGATCGGGTCGGTCTGCTGGTCGGGGTGGGTGTTGGCACGCTGTTGGGTCCTGAGGGAGTCGGGCGCCGTAGGGCGTTGGGCCTCTTCACGGGCACTGGTCCTGTTCGTGCGTCGGGTCTCCTTGGGGGGTCGGGGTGTGGCGGGGGTGGTGGCTGCGCGGACCACCGGACAGCTCGGGTGTGGTGCCTGGGTGGTGATGGTGGGGTCGTCCGTAGCTTGAGAACTGCACAGTGGACGCGAGCATCTTTTTTTGTATGTCTTTGTGGTTGAAGTTTTTAAGGGCACAGGGTGGATGCCTTGGCACTAGGAGCCGAAGAAGGACGTTGTAGCCTGCGATAAGCCTCGGGGAGTTGGCAAACGAACTGTGATCCGAGGATGTCCGAATGGGGGAACCCCGCCGCAGTCATGTCCGGTGACCCGCACCTGAATATATAGGGTGTGTGGAGGGAACGTCGGGAAGTGAAACATCTCAGTACCGACAGGAAGAGATATTCCGTGAGTAGTGGCGAGCGAAAGCGGATGAGGCCAAACCGTCCTCGTGTGATAGCCGGCAGGCGTTGCGTGGGCGGGGTTGTGGGACCTTTCAGCTGGTTCTGCCGATCCAGCAGGGAGTCAGAAAGCCGTGTCATAGTCGAAGGGTCTTGAAAGGCCCGGCACAGAGGGTGTGACCCCCGTAGACGAAATGGTGCGGCCTCCCGAGGGGGATCCCAAGTAGCACGGGGCCCGAGAAATCCCGTGTGAATCTGGCAAGACCACTTGCTAAGCCTAAATACTACCTAGTGACCGATAGCGGACAAGTACCGTGAGGGAAAGGTGAAAAGTACCCCGGGAGGGGAGTGAAATAGTACCTGAAACCGTGTGCCTACAATCCGTTGGAGCCTCCCTAGCAGGGGTGACAGCGTGCCTTTTGAAGAATGAGCCTGCGAGTTAGTGGTACGTGGCGAGGTTAACCCGTGTGGGGAAGCCGTAGCGAAAGCGAGTCCGAACAGGGCGCCTGAGTCGCGTGCTCTAGACCCGAAGCGAAGTGATCTAGCCATGGGCAGGTTGAAGCGCGGGTAAGACCGCGTGGAGGACCGAACCCACTTGGGTTGAAAACCGAGGGGATGACCTGTGGTTAGGGGTGAAAGGCCAATCAAACTTCGTGATAGCTGGTTCTCCCCGAAATGCATTTAGGTGCAGCGTCACGTGTTTCTTGCCGGAGGTAGAGCTACTGGATAGCCGATGGGCCCTACAAGGTTACTGACGTTAGCCAAACTCCGAATGCCGGTAAGTGAGAGCGTGGCAGTGAGACTGCGGGGGATAAGCTCCGTAGTCGAGAGGGAAACAGCCCAGACCACCAGCTAAGGCCCCCAAGCGTATGCTAAGTGGGAAAGGATGTGGAGTTGCACAGACAACCAGGAGGTTGGCTTAGAAGCAGCCACCCTTGAAAGAGTGCGTAATAGCTCACTGGTCAAGTGATTCCGCGCCGACAATGTAGCGGGGCTCAAGCATACCGCCGAAGCTGTGGCATTCACATGATAACCAGGCCTTCGTGGTCCAGGTGTGTGGATGGGTAGGGGAGCGTCGTGTGGCGAGTGAAGTCGCGGGGTGACCCAGCGGTGGACGCCACACGAGTGAGAATGCAGGCATGAGTAGCGAAAGACGGGTGAGAAACCCGTCCGCCGAATGACCAAGGGTTCCAGGGCCAGGCTAATCCGCCCTGGGTAAGTCGGGACCTAAGGCGAGGCCGACAGGCGTAGTCGATGGACAACGGGTTGATATTCCCGTACCGGCGAAGAACCGCCCATACCGAGCCCGGTGATGCTGACCGCCCGAAGCCCTCACCGTCCCTTCGGGGACTCGAGGTGCCGAGCGCGGGACCCGAACCGGTAGTAGGTAAGCGTATTAACAGGGGTGACGCAGGAAGGTAGCCCAGCGTGGCGATGGTTGACCACGTCCAAGGTCGTAGGGCGAGGGGTAGGCAAATCCGCCCCTCATGGAGCCTGAGAGCTGATGGTGACCCCGTATGGGGGATGATTGGGTGATCCTATGCTGCCTAGAAAAGCCTCGGCGCGAGGTTCTAGCCGCCCGTACCCTAAACCGACTCAGGTGGTCAGGTAGAGAATACCAAGGCGATCGAGAGAATCGTGGTTAAGGAACTCGGCAAAATGCCCCCGTAACTTCGGGAGAAGGGGGGCCTGAGGCGTGAACCCACTTGCTGGGGGAGCGTGCGAAGGCCGCAGAGACCAGGGAGAAGCGACTGTTTACTAAAAACACAGGTCCGTGCGAAGTCGCAAGACGATGTATACGGACTGACGCCTGCCCGGTGCTGGAAGGTTAAGAGGACGGGTCAGCCGCGAGGCGAAGCTCAGAATTTAAGCCCCAGTAAACGGCGGTGGTAACTATAACCATCCTAAGGTAGCGAAATTCCTTGTCGGGTAAGTTCCGACCTGCACGAATGGCGTAACGACTTCTCCGCTGTCTCAACCGCGAACTCGGCGAAATTGCACTACGAGTAAAGATGCTCGTTACGCGCAGCAGGACGGAAAGACCCCGGGACCTTTACTATAGCTTGGTATTGGTGTTCGGTGCGGCTTGTGTAGGATAGGTGGGAGACTGTGAAGCCGGCACGCCAGTGTCGGTGGAGTCATCGTTGAAATACCACTCTGGTCGCTCTGGATGTCTAACCTCGGTCCGTGATCCGGATCAGGGACAGTGCCTGGTGGGTAGTTTAACTGGGGCGGTTGCCTCCTAAAATGTAACGGAGGCGCCCAAAGGTTCCCTCAGCCTGGTTGGCAATCAGGTGGCGAGTGCAAGTGCACAAGGGAGCTTGACTGTGAGACTGACAGGTCGAGCAGGGACGAAAGTCGGGACTAGTGATCCGGCGGTGGCTTGTGGAAGCGCCGTCGCTCAACGGATAAAAGGTACCCCGGGGATAACAGGCTGATCTTGCCCAAGAGTCCATATCGACGGCATGGTTTGGCACCTCGATGTCGGCTCGTCGCATCCTGGGGCTGGAGTAGGTCCCAAGGGTTGGGCTGTTCGCCCATTAAAGCGGTACGCGAGCTGGGTTTAGAACGTCGTGAGACAGTTCGGTCCCTATCCGCTGCGCGCGCAGGAAACTTGAGAAGACCTGTCCCTAGTACGAGAGGACCGGGACGGACGAACCTCTGGTGTGCCAGTTGTTCCGCCAGGAGCACGGCTGGTTGGCTACGTTCGGAAGGGATAACCGCTGAAAGCATCTAAGCGGGAAGCCTGCTTCAAGATGAGGTTTCCACGGACTTCGGTCCGAGAGGCTCCCAGCTAGACCACTGGGTAGATAGGCCGGATGTGGAAGCGGGGACCAACGACCCGTGAAGCTGACCGGTACTAATAAGCCGACAACTTCACCACCCATACAAAGCCTGTGAAGTGCTACGCGTCCACTGTGCGGTTCCCGAGAGACGGGCAACCACCCCCACCCCCCCCTGACCGCGGGGGAACAGCGGGGGTGTCCGGACATCTCCATAGAGTTACGGCGGTCATAGCGAGGGGGAAACGCCCGGTCCCATTCCGAACCCGGAAGCTAAGCCCCTCAGCGCCGATGGTACTGCACGGGAGACTGTGTGGGAGAGTAGGTCGCCGCCGGACACCCATTCAAGAAGAGCCACCCCACCCGGGGGTGGCTCTTCTTGCATTCCCGGGCATTTTCGCCCGCGTCGCCGGCCGCTGTCGCTGCCTAGGTCGACCTTTCCCGACCGACTCTCCTCCGAGACATCGGTGTGCTCATCGCGACAGCGCCGGCGCGTTGATCGCACCGGTCAGCTCGCCCCCGTGGCGGTGCCGAGCCTCGCTCGCGGGCGGTCGCGACGGACCCCGGACGCGGGCGAGGGGGTTGGACGTCGGCTGCGAGGGCACCGGCACCCGCCTGGGACGAACCTGCTGCGGGCAAGGATTCATCACGATCCCCCGCGCGGCACCCGGTCGGTGTGACGAGGCCGCGCTGTGACGCCGGGCATGAGCGCCCGCCCCGGGGAGGGACGGCGGGCGGAGAGTGAGACCATGGAGCCTTTGCTTGTCGATGAGGGGAAGTCACACGTGAACGCCGACGCAGGTCGCTCGGGCGACTCGAGGAGCGGGGCCTCCCGCGGGCCACGGGACGCACGCAGCAGTCGCGACGCCGGCGGGTACGGTCGGCCGGTGGGCGCCGGGGGCACCGGTCGCCCGGCAGCCCGTGGCGACCGCACCCCGGGTCGCTGGGACGATGCGTCGACCCGCGGTGCGGGGGACCGGTCCCCGGGCCGATCGGAGGACTCCGCGCGCGGGTACGGGCGGCAGGACCGGCCCGCGTCCGCGGGCGGTGGCGGCCTCCGGCGCGACTCCGGGTCACAGGGGGCTCCGTCCCGCGGCCGTCCCGACGGCGACCGGCGCCCCTATGGCGGGAGCACGGACTCCCGCGGCGCTGCCCGGGAGCCGCGCTCCGACGCGGACGCCCGTCCGTTCCGTCCGGCGCGCGGTGCGACCGGCTCCGGTGGTGACGACCGCGGGGGGCGCCCGTTCCGTCCCGCTCAGGACCGGCCCGAGCGGCCGTACAGCGCCGGGGCGGGTGACCGTCGAGCCTCCGGACCGGGGAGCGTTCCGGTCGCCCGTACCGCCGGCCGGCGACCTGCCGGACCGTCCCTTCCGGCAGTCAGGCGACACCGACCGTCCCCGGAGCGGGAGCTGGGGCTCGGCGGACCGCGTCGACCGCCCGTCCCGTCCGTCCGGCAGCCGTCCGGATCGTCCGTCGGGTGACCGTCCCGAGCGGCCGTATCGCTCCTCGGGCGACCGTCCCGACCGGCCGTTGCGTCCGTCCGCTGATCGTCCGGACCGGCCGTTTCGCCCGTCGGGTGACCGTCCGGAGCGGCCGTTCCGGCCTTCCGGTGACCGTCCGGAGCGGCCGTTCCAGCCTTCTGGTGACCGTCCCGACCGGCCCTTCCGCTCCCCGGACGACCGCTCCGACCGGCCCTTCCGCTCCGCGGACGACCGTCCCGACCGGCCCTTCCGGTCGGCGGGAGACCGCCCGGACCGGCCGGCCCGGCCCTCGGGTGACCGCTCGGACCGTCCGTTCCGGCCCTCCACGGACCGCCCCGATCGACCTTTCCGTGCCTCGGGCGACCGTCCCGACCGACCGTCCCGCGCGGCGGGCGACCGCTCCCAGGGCTGGTCGCACACGTCGACGGACCGCCCCGACCGCGGCCGGTCCTCCGACCGGGCCGAGCGGCCCGACCGTGGCGCGCGTCCCGCGGGTGACCGGCCGTATCGCTCGTCCGGCGACCGTCCCGACCGGCCCGCGCGTCCGGCCGGTGACCGTCCCGACCGCCCGACGTCCGGCGGGGGCGACCGGTTCTCCGGCGCCGGCCGCGCGGACCGCCCGGCGGGACCGCTTCGCGGTGGAGCCGGTCGGCCCGACCGGTCCGACCGGTCCGACGACGAGCGTCGTCCGACCCGCCCGCCCCAGTCGCGAGCGCGTCGCCGGGCCGGAGGTCCCCGAGGACGTGCAGTTCTCCGACCTCGACCGCGCCGTGCGCGCGCGTCTGCGCACCCTGAGCAAGGACAACGCCCAGGAGGTCGGGCTGCACCTCGTGATGACCGGGCGCCTGCTGGACACCGACCCGGAGCTCGCCTACGAGCACGCCCAGGCGGCCGTGCGTCGCGCGGGCCGTGTCGACGTCGTCCGCGAGGCGGCCGGCCTGGCCGCCTACCGCACGGGACGGTTCGCCGAGGCGCTGCGCGAGCTGCGCACCGTGCGGCGTCTCAACGGGTCCTCCGAGCACCTGGCCGTGATGGCCGACTGCGAGCGCGGGCTCGGACGTCCGGAGCGGGCCCTGGCCCTCGCAGCGTCCGACGAGGCCGCGGACCTCGACCCCGAGGTCCAGGTCGAGCTCGCCATGGTCGTGAGCGGGGCGCGGCTGGACCTCGGGGAGCCCGAGGCGGCTCTCGCGGTCCTCGCTGCCGCGAGCGCCGGCCGCGAGCGCGCCGGGACCGGCGTCCTGGCAGCACGGGTCGCGCAGGCACGGGCCGCGGCGCTCGAGGCGCTCGGCCGGCCCGACGACGCCGCGACCGAGCTCGCACGCGTTCTCGGCCGACGACCTCGCGGCCGCGTCCGGCGAGGTGGAGGAGGACGTCGTCGTCTTCGACCTCGCCGACGACGAGGACACGGACGACGAGCACGCCGTCGGCCGACGACGAGCACGCCGTCGTGCCGACGACGACCTCGGCGACGCCGACGAGGCGCCCGCCGCGGTCGAGTCGGCCGCGAGCCGACCACGACGCTCGAGGGGACCGACCACGCCGTCGACCCGGCCGACGTCGTCGACCCGCCGAGACCGCGGACGCACTGGCCGAGGTGCAGACCGAGGACGCCGACGTCGAGACGCGCGGCACCGCCGACGACGTCGCGGTGTCCCCGGGCGAGCCGTCGGACGCCGGCTGCCGACCGAGGGCGACGGCCCAGGGGACCTCGCGTGACGGGACTGATCGGCTGTCGACGTCCCGCTCGCCGAGCGGTTCGAGCTCGCGCTGGTCGACCTGGACGGCGTCGCCTACCGCGGGTCACGACCCGATCGAGAACGCCGCCGAGGGCCTCACCCGGGCGCCCGCGATCGGGATGCGCCTGGTGTTCGTCACCAACAACGCGTCGCGCGAGCCGGAGTCGGTCGCCGACCAGCTGACCGGCCTCGGCATCCCGACCGCCCCGGACGAGGTCATGACCGCGGCGCAGGCGGCGGCCGGGGTGCTGGCGACCCGCCTGCAGCCGGGCGCCAAGGTGCTCGTCGTCGGCGGCGCCGGGCTCGTCACCGCGGTCCGGGCGGCCGGGTTCACGGTCGTGACGTCGGCCGACGACGAGCCGGAGGCCGTCGCGCAGGGCTTCGCGCCCGAGGTCGGCTGGCCGCAGCTCGCCGAGGCGGCGTACGCGGTCCAGCGCGGGGCGTGGCACGTGGCCAGCAACCTCGACCTCAGCCTGCCGACCGCGCGCGGGTTCGCGCCCGGCAACGGCTCGCTCGTCGGCGCCGTGCGCGCGGCGACCGGCGTGACGCCCGACAGCGCGGGCAAGCCGGCCCCGACGATGTACCACCTCGCCGTCGAGCGGGCCGGTGCCGAGGAGCGCGCTCGTCATCGGCGACCGCCTCGACACCGACCTCGCGGGCGCACGCAGCGGCGGCTACGTCGGGCTGCACGTCCTGACCGGCGTCAGCTCGGGCCGCGACGCCGTCCTGGCGCACCCGGGGGAGCGGCCGCACCTGCTCGGCGCCGACCTGCTCTCGGTGCTCGTGCCGCACCCCGAGCCGCAAGCCGGCCGCCGAGGGCTGGTGGACGACGCGGGGCGCCGCCGCGCGCGTCGTGGCGGGCGGCTCGAGCTGACGCCGTCCGGCACCGACGACGACGCCGTCGTCGACCTGGCCCGCTCGGCCTGCGCCGCGGTCTGGGCCGCGGTGGACGCCGGCGAGGCTGTGGACGCGTCGACCGTCCCCGAGTTCGCGGTGCGTCCCCGCTGACGCCGGCCGACCGCCGCTAGCGTGACCCGGGGCCACGTGCCCGACCCGACCGAGCCGCTCGAGGAGGCCCCCGTGCCCGACGACGACCGCGAGCACGACCACGAGGCCCGCGACGCCGAGGACGCCTCGACCGGTGACGCCTCGACCGGTGACGCCTCGACCGGTGACGCTGCGGTCGACGACGCTCTGGCGCGGCTGGAGGACCTCGACGACCTGCCGGTCCGCGAGCACGTCGCGGTGTTCGACGCGGTCCACGCGTCGCTGCAGGACCGCCTCGCGGACGTCGAGGACTGACCGGTGCCGGACCGCGCACGGCTCGACACCGAGCTCGTCCGCCGAGGTCTGGCCCGTTCGCGCCGGCACGCCGGCGAGCTGATCGACGCCGGCCGCGTCCGCGTGGACGGGTCGGTGGCCACGAAGAGCGCCACGGGGCTCGACCCGGGCCAGAGACGTCGAGGTCGACGCCGTCGCGGACCCCGGCAGCCGACCCGGGGTACGCCTCGCGCGCCGGGCACAAGCTCGCCGGCGCGCTCGACGCGCTCGGCCCCGACGGTCCGGTCGTCCGCGGCCGGTGGTGCCTGGACGTCGGGCGCGTCGACCGGCGGCTTCACCGACGTCCTGCTGCGGCGCGGTGCCGCGCACGTGGTCGCGGTCGACGTCGGGCGCGACCAGCTGCGTGCGCGCGGCTGCGCGAGGACCCCCGGGTGACGGTGCGCGAGGGCGTCAACGTCCGCTACCTCGCGCCCGGCGACGTCGAGCCGGCACCCGACCTCGTCGTCGGCGACCTCTCCTTCATCTCGCTCACGCTCGTGCTGCCCGCACTCGCGGCCGTGGTCGCACCCGGCGCGGACCTCCTGCTCATGGTCAAGCCGCAGTTCGAGGTGGGACGCGAGCGCCTGGGCGCGGGCGGAGTGGTGCGCGACCCCGCGCTGCGGGGTCGCGCGGTCCTCGACGGTGGCCGAGGCGGCCGCCGCCCTGGGGCTGCGGGTGCGGGCCGTCGTGGCCAGCCCGCTGCCCGGGCCGCACGGCAACGTCGAGTACTTCCTGTGGACGACGGCACCCGGCCCGGCCGGCCGACGGCGCGGGTGTCGGTGCCAGCGGGCAGGATGAGGACCAGGCCGGACGACGCGCCGGCGACCGACCTGCGGGCCGCTGCGGTGCCGGGCGGCGGCCACCGGTGCGGCGGCTGCACGGGCTGCGGGATCGGGCGACCGGCGGCGGACCGGCAGGGCGAGCGACGACGCGCGAGGGTGGACGATGACGCGGCGCGCTCTGGTGGTGACGCACGGCGGACGCGAGGAGGCGGTCGTCGCGACCGCCGAGGCCGTCCGCGAGCTCGAGGCGGCCGGCATCGAGCCGGTGCACGACGCGGCGACCACCACGTCCGACGCGCACGACGTCGACCTCACCGGGGTCGAGTTCACGATCGTGCTCGGGCGGCGACGGGACGATCCTGCGGGCCGCGGAGGTCACCCGCGGGGCCGGGCATCCCGCGTGCTCGGCGTCAACCTCGGCCACGTCGGCTTCCTCGCCGAGAGCGAGCGCGAGGACATCGCCGAGGCGGTCCGCCGGATCGCCGACGGCGACTACGAGGTCGAGGAGCGCGGGACGCTCGAGGTCCGCGCGATGCTGCCCGGCGAGCCCGAGCCGGTCCTCGCGTCCTGGGCGCTCAACGAGGCGACCGTCGAGAAGGGCGACCGCGACCGGATGATCGAGGTGGTCGTCGAGGTCGACGGGCGGCCCCTGTCGTCGTTCGGGTGCGACGGCGTCGTGATGTCGACGTCGACGGGCTCGACGGCGTACGCCTTCTCCGCCGGCGGGCCGGTGGTCTGGCCGGACGTCGACGGCATGATCCTCGTCCCGGTCTCGGCGCACGCCCTGTTCGCGCGGCCGCTCGTGGTCGGGCCGCGGCAGCGTCCTGGCGGTCGAGGTGCTCGCGCCGGTCGACGTCGGCCGGCGTGGTCCGGTGCGACGGCCGACGGCGGTTCGACCTGCCGGTGGGCGCGCGCGTCGAGGTCCGCCGCAGCGACGTCCCGGTCCGGCTCGCGCGGCTCAGCCGCGCGCCCTTCGCCGACCGGGTGGTCAGCAAGTTCTCGCTGCCGGTCGAGGGCTGGCGCGGCCGCGCCGCCGCGGCGCTGACCGGTACGCCCGCGGCCGCGACCCGCGGCGCCGTCGCGACGGCGCCCCGGGCGGCTCCTACGCCGTCCGACCGGCTCCGACCGCCTCCGACTGCGTCCCCGCTGCCGGTCCGGCACGGCCCGACCGGTGGCTCGCCCGTGATCGAGGAGATCCGGATCGAGAACCTCGGCGTCATCTCGCGCGCGCACGTCGAGCTGGGCGCGCGGGCTCACCGTCCTCACCGGCGAGACCGGTGCGGGCAAGACCATGGTGCTCACGGGCCTCAACCTGCTGCTCGGTGGCAAGGCGGACGCCGCCGCGGTCCGGACCGGCCAGCGGTCGGCGTCGGTCGAGGGCCGCCTCGTGCTGGCCGGGGCGTCGCCGGTCGCCGAGCGGGCCGCCGACGCGGGCGCCGAGCTGGACGAGGACGGCGTCGCTCGTCGTGCTGCGGACGGTGGCCGCGGAGGGGCGCTCGCGGGCGTTCCTCGGCGGCCGGGGCGTCCCGCAGGGAGTGCTCGCCGAGCTCGCCGACGACCTGGTCACCGTGCACGGGCAGTCCGACCAGGCGCGGCTGCGGTCGCCCGGCCCGGCAGCGCCAGGCGCTCGACGCCTTCGCCGGCGCCGAGCACGGCGCGACGCTCGCCGACGTACCGCGGCACGTGGGCCGAGCTCGGCGCGGCTCGACGAGGAGATCGACGACCTCGACGGCCCGGGCGCAGGAGCGCGCCCGGGAGGCCGAGCTGCTGCGGCTCGGCCTCGCCGAGGTCGAGCGCGTCGACCCGCAGCCGGGCGAGGACCGCGACGCTGGCCGCCGAGACCGAGCGGCTCGCCCACGCCGAGGACCTGCGCTGCCGCCGCGACCGGCGCGCACGCCGCCCTCACCGGGGGCGACGACGGCGGCCTCGACGGCGACCGCCGTCGCGGCCGTGGACGCCGCCCGCCGCCTGCTCGAGCAGGGCCGGGCACCACGACCCCGTCGCTCGCCGAGCTCGGCACCCGGGTCGCCGAGGTCGGCTACCTGCTCGCCGACGTCTCGACGGAGCTGTCCGCCTACCTGCAGGACCTGCAGGCCGACCCGCTGCGGCTCGCCGCGGTGCAGGAGCGCCGGGCGCAGCTGACCACGCTGACCCGCAGCTACGGCGCCGACGTCGACGAGGTCCTCGCCTGGTACGACACCGCGGGGCGCCGCCTGCTCGAGCTCGACGGCGGCGGGGAGCGGCTCGCTGGCGCTGACCGACGCGCCGCGACGAGCTCGCGGCGACGCTCGAGGCGCTCGGCGACCGGCTCACCGCCGGTCGGCGCCGGGCCGCCGACGCGCTCGCCGCCGCCGTCACCGCCGAGCTCGACGGGCCTGGCGATGGCCGGCGCCCGCGCTCGTCGTCGAGGTCGGCGAGGCGGACGAGCCCGGCCCGTGGGGGCGCGACGTCGTCGAGATGCTGCTCGTGCCGCACGCCGGGGCGCCGGCGCGGCCGCTCGGCAAGGGCGCGTCGGGCGGTGAGCTGTCCCGCGTCATGCTGGCGATCGAGGTCGCGCTGGCCACGTCGCCGGAGTCCGGCGCGCACCGGCCGCCGACGTTCGTCTTCGACGAGGTCGACGCCGGCGTCGGCGGGAAGGCCGCGGTCGAGGTCGGCCGCCGCCTGGCCGCCCTGGCGACCGGCGCGCCAGGTGCTCGTCGTCACCCACCTCGCGCAGGTCGCCGCGTTCGCCGACACCCACCTCGTCGTCACCAAGGGGTCGGCCGGGGACGCCGACACGGTGACCGAGTCGGACGTGCGCGCCGGTCGCCGGGACGGACCGCGTCCGCGAGCTCGCGCGGATGCTCTCCGGGCAGGACTCCGAGGCCGCGCGCGTGCATGCCGCTGAGCTTCTGGAGGCCTCGTCCGTGGGACGATGACCGACGATGAGACTCATCCTGCGCAAGCGCAACCCGCTGCCCGACGTCCCCGGGACCGGCCGGCCCGGCCCGGGTCGACCCACGGACCAAGGCGCTGACCAAGCGGCTGCGCCCCGGGTGACATCGCGGTCATCGACCACCTCGACATCGACCGCGTCTCCGCCGAGGCGCTCGTCGCGTGCCAGCCCGTGGCGGTGCTCAACGCCGCCCGGTCGACGTCCGGCCGCTACCCGAACCTGGGGCCGGAGATCATCGTCGGCGCCGGCATCCCGCTGGTCGACGACCTCGGCCCGGACGTCATGTCGATCACCGAGGGCCACACGCATCCGCATCGAGGACGGCGTCGTGCACGACGGCGAGCACGGCTCGTGGCCCAGGGCGTCGAGCAGACGCCGCGAGATCGATCGAGCGCAACCTCGAGGAGGCGCGCGCCGGCCTCTCGGTGCAGCTCGAGGCGTTCGCGGCGAACACCATGGACTACCTGCGCCGCGAGCGGGACCTGCTGCTCGACGGCGTCGGCGTCCCGGACATCACGACCGTCATCGACGGGCGACAGGTGCTCATCGTCGTCCGCGGCTACCACTACAAGGAGGACCTGGCGACGCTGCGGCCGTACATCACGCGAGTACCGGCCGGTGCTCATCGGGGTCGACGGCGGCGCGGACGCGATCCTCGAGGCCGGGCTACCGGCCCGACCTCATCGTCGGGGACATGGACTCGGTGTCCGACCGCGCGCTCGAGCTGCGGCGCCGAGATCGTCGTGCACGCCTACCGCGACGGCCGCGCCCCCGGCGTCGAGCGCGTGGAGGCAGCTCGGCGTCCAGCACGTCGTCTTCCCGGCGACCGGCACCAGCGAGGACGTCGCGATGCTGCTCGCCGACGACAAGGGCGCCGAGCTCATCGTCGCCGTCGGTACCCACGCCACGCTCGTGGAGTTCCTCGACAAGGGCCGCTCCGGCATGGCCAGCACGTTCCTCACCCGGCTGCGGGTCGGCAGCAAGCTCGTCGACGCCAAGGGCGTCTCCCGGCTGTACCGGCAGCGGATCTCCAACGCCCAGCTCGTCCTGCTCGTCCTGGCCGGCCTGCTCGCGCTCGGCGTGGCGCTCGCCGCGACCGAGGCGGGGCAGACGCTCATCGCACTCGTCGGCGCACGCCTCGACGACGTCGACCTCCTGGATCCGGGGCCTGTTCGGCGGCGGTGCCTGATGCGCCCGTCCCGCCTCGCTGCTCCGGCACGCCCCCCGACGAATGGTCTGACCTGTGATCGACTTCCGCTACCACATCGTCTCGCTCATCTCGGTGTTCCTGGCGCTCGCCGTCGGCATCGCGCTCGGCGCCGGACCGCTCGAGGAGACCATCGGCGACTCGCTCACCGGGCAGGTCGAGGTGCTCCGCGAGGACCGGGACGCGCCTGCGCGCCGAGCTCGACGACACCCAGTCGTCGCGTCGACCGGCAGGCCGTCTACCTCGAGGACGACCGCGCCGCTGCTGCTCGAGCGGCACGCTCGCCGACCGGCGCGTCGCGGTCGTCAGCCTCGGTGCGGTCGAGGAGGACGCCCGGGTCGGCGTCGAGGAGCAGCTCGTCGCGGCGGGCGCCACGGTCAGCGCGCGGGTCCAGGTCAGCGAGGCCTGGACCGACCCCGACGGTGCGCAGCCTTCCGCGAGGCGCTCGCCGGCACCGTCGCCACGTACCTCGACCCGGCACCCGCGGCCGGACGCGGACGTCGAGGTCGAGCTCGCCGAGGCGCTCGTCCAGGGCCTGACCGACAGCGGACCCGGCGGACCCGGACCGCGCTGGCGGACGACGCCGCGACTCCTGCTCGAGCTGCTCGTCGACCGGGCGACAGCGAGCTCGTCACGCTCCTGCGACCCGGTCGAGCGCGCCCGCCGACGCGATCGTCGTCCTGGCCGCCGACTCCGCGGAGCCGGACGCCGACGCGGCGGAGTCGAGGCGCGGAGGCCGAGACCGAGGCCGCGGCCGACGTCGTCGCGAGCCACGTCGCCCTGGTCACCGCCGCCCAGGAGCGGTCCGACGGCGTGCTGCTCGCCGGTGGCGTCGCCGCGCCCGGCGACCTGGTCTCCACGCGTCCTGGAGGACGGCGACCTCGCCGGCCAGATCAGCACGGTCACCGGGTTCCGCGGGCGTCGACCGGGCAGGTGTCGGTGTCGCTGGGCCTCAACGCCCGGACTCGGCGGCGTCGTCGGCCACTACGGCTTCGGCGACGGGCTGACGCCGGTGCCCGGAGCCGGTCGACCTGCCCGCCGTCGACCGCGGCCCCGTCGACCCGGCGCCGCGCCGACCGACGCCGGAGGGCTGACCGTGGCGCCGCGCCCCCTGCTCGCCGGACTCGTCGCCGACGCGGTGACCCGCACGACCCGGACGGTCGCTCGAGCGCCGGTTCGGCCCCGCGGTCACCCCGGCCGTCACCCGGCCCGCGACCGCCGGTCCGCCGCGGTCGGCGCTCCGGTCCGGCAGGCCCGGCCGGCGACCCCGCCGACGGAGCGCGGCGCGCGGGCGAGTTCGCCGGCCTCGTCGGCCGCCTCCGGACGGCGATCGCCGCCGAGGGGCATGCCGACGCCTGGACCCGCACGAACCACCGCGGCGAACCGGTGAGCCTGCTCGAGGGACCCGCGGTGGCCGCCGGGCTGCTCGCGGGCGCCGCTCGTCGGGCGCCGGCGGGCTGCGCGCGGCCGCCGCCGCGACGGTCGCGACCGCCGGGCGGCGCCGCGTTCGGTCTCGTCGACGACCTCGCCGAGGACCCGGCCGACCGGGCCAAGGGCCTGCGCGGGCACCTCGGCGCGCTGGCGCGCGGCCGTCTGACGACCGGCGGGCTCAAGGTGCTCGGAATCGGCGCGACCGGGCTGCGTCGCCGCCGCCCTCGCGACGCCCTGGTCGGGCCCCCGAGCGGCCGCGACGGTCCGCGGCCGGCGTCGCCGACGTGCTGCTGTCCGGGGCGCTCGTCGCCGGAGCGGCCAACCTCGCGAACCTGCTCGACCTGCGGCCGGGCCGGGCGCTCAAGGCGGCCGCGCTGTGCGCCGGACCGCTCGCGCTCGCCGGTGGAGGCGGCGCGGGCCTCGCCGGCGCCGTCGTCGGCGCGGGCCGCGGGTGCGCTGCCGCGCGACCTCGCCGGCCGGGACATGCTCGGCGACGGCGGCGCCAACGCCGTCGGCGCACTGCTCGGCACCGCCGTCGTGCTCGACGCCCCGCGTCCGGTCCGGCTGCTGGTGCTCGCCGGCGTCGTCGGGCTCACGCTCGCCAGCGAGCGGGTCAGCTTCACGCAGGTGATCGCCGGGAACCCGCTGCTGCGCGAGCTCGACGAGTGGGGTCGGCCACCGGCACCGGACGACGCGACGGCGCGCGCGCGCGCACCGGCGCGCCGGCGTGAGCCGCCGGCGCGAGCCACGGGCGCAGCCGGTGAGCACGACCGTGCGGCGCGCCGTCGCCGGGCTCGCCGGGGCCGCGGCGCTGATCGCCGTCGTCACCGTCGCTCAGCCGGGTGCTCGGCTTCGGCCGGTGGCTCGTCCAGTCCGGCACGGTCGGGTACGGCGGCATCGGCGACCTCCTACACCTCGGCGAACACGCTGCCGAACGTCCTCTTCGAGGTCGCCGCCGGCGGCGCGCTGGCGGGGGCGCTCATCCCGCTCCTCGCCGGGCCGCCTCGCGCGCGGCCTGCGCGCCGACGTCGACCGCATCGCGTCGGCGATGCTCGGCTGGGCGCTCGCGGTCCTCGTCCCGCTCGCCGGCGCTGCTCGCGCTGCTCGCCGGACCGATCGCCGCGCTGCTGGTCGGGGACCCCACCGGCGCCGCGGAGCAGGACCTCGTGCGGTGGTTCGTGCTCGTGTTCGCGCTGCCAGGTGCCCGCTGTACGGCGTCGGCGTCGTGCTGGTCGGCGTGCTGCAGGCGCACCACCGCTTCCTGTGGCCGGCGCTCGCCCCGGTCTTCTCCAGCGTCGTGGTCATCGGCGCGTACCTCGCCTACGGCGCCCTGGCGCGGGGGGAGGTGGACGACCCCACGCGCGTGCCCGACGCCGCGCTCGCCTGGCTGGGGTGGGGCACGACGGCCGGCGTCGCCGCGATGAGCCTGCCGCTGCTGCGTCCCGCTGCACCGGACCGGGGTGCGGCTGCGGCCCGACCCTGCGGTTCCCGCCCGGGGTCGCCGGCGCGCGCTCGGTCGCTGGCGTTCGCCGGGCATCGGGGCGCTCGTCGCCCAGCAGGCCGCCGTCGTCGCCGTCCTGCTGCTCGCGCAACCGCGGCGGCGGGACCGGCGCGTTCCCGGTCTTCCAGTACACCCAGGCCGTGTACCTGCTGCCGTACGCGGTCCTGGCCGTCCCGCTCGCCACGAGCACCTTCCCGCGGCTGTCCGCCCGGGCCGCGACCGGCGACCTCACCGGCTACGCGCCGGATGGCGGCGCGACCACGACCCGGGCGGTGCTCGTCGTCTCGGCGGTCGGCGCCGCGGCGCTCGTGCGGCGGCGCCCGCGGTCGGGGAGCTGTTCCGGGCCATCGGCCGTGGCGACCCCGCGCTCACGCCGGCGATGGGGCCCGCGCTCACCTGGATGGCTCCGGGGCTGCTCGGCTTCGCACTCCTGTTCCACCTGTCCCGCGCGCTGTACGCGCTCGAGCGCGGCCGGCCCGCGGTGCTCGCGACGGCCGCCGGGTGGCTGCTCGTGGTCGTGGCGTCGGTCGTGCTGTGCGCCGTCGCTGGTCGACGACGCCCCCGACGGCCCGGCCACGCTCGTCGCGCTCGGGGCGGCCAACACGCTCGGCATGACGGTCGCGGGCGTCGCGCTGCTCGTCGCCGTGCGCCGCGCCGCGGGGCGGGCTCGCCCTCACCGGGCGTCGGCCCGCACGGTCGTCGTGCTCGTCGTCGCCGGGAGCGGTCGCCGCGGTCGTCGGCCGCCGGGTCACCGACGCGGTCGCCGAGGCGGCCGGGTCCGGCGTGCCCGCGGCCCTCGGTGCGGGCGCCGCCGGCGCGGTGCTCGCCGCCGTGCTCGTCACGGTCGCGGTCGGCCTGCTCGACCGCGGCGCCGCTGCGCGACCTGCGCTCCGCCGACGGCGCCGCCGGCACGCCCGCGGACCAGCCGCCCGCCCCTCCCGGGAGCTCGCCTCCCGGACCCACGGAGGTCGACCATGTCTGAGCAGCCCACCCGTCGACACGCGGACGACCCGCACGGGGACGGCCCAGCGACCCGTGCCGACGGCCCGACGTCGCCGACGGCCAGCCGCCGACGCCCGGCCCGGGGCGCGCGGTCCCGCACCGGTGCGCGTGCTGCAGGTCCTCGGCTCGAGCGCCGGTGGGGTCGCACGCCACGTCGCCCAGCTCGGCGAGGCGCTCGCCGCGCCGGCGCCCGACGGGCCCGGGCTGGGACGTCCGGGTCGCCGGCCCGGCCGCGCTCGCCGCCGACGTCGCCCCGGCCGGCGGCCCGCGTCGGCTTCGTCCCGGTCGAGATCGCCGACCGGCCGCGGCCGGTGACGTCGCGGTCGTCCGCCGGCTGCGCGCGCTGGCGCGCGGCGCGGACGTGCTGCACGCCCACGGGCTGCGCGCCGGCGCGCTCGCCGTCCTCGCGGCCCGCTCGCTGCCGCCGGGCCGCCGGCCCCGCGTCGTGGTCACGCTGCACAACCTGCCGGTCGGCGGGCGGGCGATCCGCACCGTGTCCGCCGGCGCTCGAGCGGGTCGTCGCGCGCGGGCGCCGACGTCGTCCTCGGGGTGTCCGGGGACCTCGTCGACCGGGCCGCGCGGGCTCGGTGCCAGCGGACCGCCGACCGCGCCCTCGTCCCGGCGCCGACCACGCACCGGGTGCGGCCGCCGGCGGACCGGCCGCGGTGCGCGCGCGCTGGGGTCGGCGCGGCGGGCACCTGCTCGTCACCGTCGCGCGGCTCGCGCCGCAGAAGGGGCTCGACACCCTGCTCGACGCCGCCGCGCTGCTCGGACCGGCGCCCGGCCCGGCGCCCGGCCGGTCATCCGACCTGGCGCCGGCCGGTGGACCGACCCGGACCCGGCGCCGCGTGTGGGTCGTGGCCGGCGACGGGCCGCTGCACGACACGCTGGCGGCGCGGATCGCCGCCGAGCACCTGCCCGTGCGGCTGCTCGGCCGCCGCGCCGACGTCCCCGACCTGCTCGCCGCCGCCGACGTCGTCGTCAGCAGCGGCGGTCTGGGAGGGCCAGCCGCTGTGGGTGCAGGAGGCGCTCGCCGCCGGTGCCCCGGTGGTGGCCACGGACGCGGGCGGCACGCGCGAGGTCACCGGGGACGACGGCGCGGTCCTGGTCCCGGTGGGGGACGCCGCGGCGCTCGCCCGACGCGGTCCGCCGCCTCGTCGACGACCCCGCCGCGCGCGCCGCGCTCGCCGCCCGCGCCCGCGCCCGCGCCGCGGCGCTGCCGGACGTCGCACGCCGTCGTCGACCAGCTGCGCCGCGTGTACGCCGGCAGCTGCCCGCCTGACGCGGCTCTGACCCGGCCCGACCGGCGCCGACGCCGGTCCGACCCCGTCCGACCCGGGCCGACCGGCGCGTGGTCGCCGTCACGGCGCGGTGCCCTCGCCCGGCCCGCGCCGGGTGCCGTACAGTCGAAGCCCGTGGCAGACCGAGCAAAGCGACTCCCCGGGCGGTCCGAAGAAGCGACCCGGCACATCTTCGTCACGGGAGGCGTCGCCTCCTCACTGGGCAAGGGTCTGACGGCGTCGAGCCTCGGCCGCCTGCTCCGCTCCCGGGGTCTGCGGGTCACGATGCAGAAGCTCGACCCCTACCTCAACGTGGACCCGGGGACGATGAACCCGTTCCAGCACGGCGAGGTGTTCGTCACCGAGGACGGCGCCGAGACCGACCTGGACATCGGTCACTACGAGCGGTTCCTCGACGTCAACCTCTCCGCCCCGGCCAACGTCACGACCGGCCAGATCTACTCGACGGTGATCGCCAAGGAGCGGCGCGGGGAGTACCTCGGCGACACCGTGCAGGTCATCCCGCACATCACGGACGAGATCAAGGAGCGGATGCGGGCCCAGGCGGGCCCCGACGTCGACGTGATCATCACCGAGATCGGCGGGACCGTCGGCGACATCGAGTCCCAGCCGTTCCTCGAGTCCGCGCGGCAGGTCCGCCACGACCTGGGCCGCGACAACGTCTTCTTCCTGCACGTCTCGCTCGTGCCGTACATCGGCCCGTCCGGTGAGCTCAAGACGAAGCCGACCCAGCACTCGGTCGCGATGCTGCGCTCCATCGGCATCCAGCCCGACGCGCTCGTGCTGCGCGCCGACCGCGAGCTGCCGGAGTCGATCAAGCGCAAGATCGCGCTGATGACCGACGTCGACAACGACGGCCGTCATCACCTGCCCGGACGCCCCGAGCATCTACGACATCCCGCGGGTGCTGCACTCCGAGGGCCTGGACGCCTACGTCGTGCGCCGCCTCGACCTGCCGTTCCGCGACGTCGACTGGGACGCGTGGCACAAGGTCACCGACCGGGTGCACAACCCGACCCACCGGGTCGAGGTCGCGCTGGTCGGCAAGTACATCGACCTGCCGGACGCCTACCTGTCGGTCACCGAGGCGCTGCGCGCCGGCGGTTTCGACCAGGACGCCAAGGTGACGATCCGCTGGGTGACGTCCGACGACTGCCAGACCCCCGAGGGCGCCCGCCTGGCGCTCGAGGGCGCCGACGCGATCCTCGTGCCCGGCGGGTTCGGCGTGCGTGGCATCGAGGGCAAGCTCGGGGCGCTGCGGTACGCGCGCGAGAACAGGGTCCCGACGCTGGGCATCTGCCTGGGCCTGCAGACCATGGTCATCGAGTACGCCCGGACGGTCCTGGGCCTCGCGGACGCGTCGTCGTCGGAGTTCGAGCCGGGCACGACCCACCCGGTCGTGGCGACCATGGCCGAGCAGCTCGCGATCGTCGGCGGCGAGGGCGACCTCGGCGGGACCATGCGCCTGGGGTCCTACGAGGCCGTGCTCACCGAGGGGTCGGTCGTCGCGCAGGCCTACGGCGCGGACAAGGTCACCGAGCGCCACCGTCACCGCTACGAGGTCAACAACGCCTACCGCGCGCAGCTGGAGGCGGCCGGGCTGGTGTTCTCGGGCGTGTCCCCGGACGGGCGAGCTCGTGGAGTTCGTCGAGCTGCCGCGCGACGTGCACCCGTACTACGTCTCCACCCAGGCGCACCCGGAGTTCAAGTCGCGGCCGACGTCGGCACACCCCCTGTTCGCGGGCCTCATCGCGGCGGCGCTGGACCGCCAGCAGGCGGACGACGAGGCCGCGATGACGGTCGCCGACCGCCCCGACGCACCGGCCGGTGCTCGCGACCGAGACGATCCACGACGGCATGGTGTTCGACGTCGTCGCGGAGCGGGTCGCGCTGACGCGGTGACGGCGCCGACGGCGACGACCGACGTCGTCCGGCGCGAGTTCGTCCGGCACCCCGGCGCCGTCGCCGTCGTCGTCGCTCGACGACGCGGACCGGGTCCTGCTGCTCAGCCAGTACCGGCACCCCGTCCGCCACGAGCTGTGGGAGCCGCCCGCCGGCCTCCTCGACGTCGACGGGCGAGGACGCCCGCGCGGCCGCGGCCCGCGAGCTCGCCGAGGAGGCCGACCTCACGCGCCGGCCGCTGGGACGTGCTCGTCGACTACCTCACGTCGCCCGGCAGCAGCGACGAGGCGATCCGGGTGTTCCTGGCCCGCGACCTCGGCTCGGTGCCCGAGGCCGACCGGTACGCGCGCGAGGACGAGGAGCGCGACATGGTCGCGCGGTGGGTCCCGCTCGACGAGGCGGCAGCCCTCGTGCTGTCCGGGGCGCTGCACAACCCGTCGGCGGTGGTCGGGATCCTCGCCGCCGCCGCGGCCCGCGCCGCCGGGTGGTCCACGCTGCGCCCGGCCGACGCGCCCTGGCCGGAGCGTCCCCGGCCGGCTGATCGGCTCGGTCGCGCCCCGGCGGCGGTGCCGGTGGCGGTGTCTCCGGTCGCGCGTCCCGGTGTCGGTGGGCCGGTCTACGCTCGCCGGCATGGACGACCCCGTGCGTGACCACCTCGCCTCGGTGAGGTCCGCCCGGCGGCGCGCCGACGCCGAGACGCTCCTCGACCTCATGCGCCGGGTCACCGAGCAGGAACCGTCGATGTGGGCGACCGTGGTCGGCTTCGGCAGCTACCACTACCGGTACGAGAGCGGCCGCGAGGGGGACGCCCCGGCGGCCGGGTTCGCCGCGCGCGCGGCGGCCTCGACGGTGTACCTGCCGGACGGCGTCGGGGCCCACCGGGACCTGCTCGAACGGCTCGGCCCGCACACCACCGGGGTCGGCTGCCTCTACCTCAAGGACCTCGGCCAGGTGGACCTCACGGTCCTCGAGGAGATCGTCCGGACGTCGTACGCGGCCGTCACCGCCGGCACGTTCGGGCAGCGGGCGCGCGAGAGCGGCTGAGGCCGCCGCCGGCGCGTCGCGCCGTTCTGCCGACAGCAGAGCGTCCGCCGGCGTCCGACCCCGGCGGCTGGCGTCGCGACCATGGCCCTCACCCCGCCGCGGGCCGTGACCCGTCCCGCCGCCTGGGGCGGTCCGGCACGCCGACGCCCACCGTGGCGGTACTGCACCTCTCGTGCGTGGTCGGTGCCGCGACGCCCGGGGCGTCGACGACCGGGACGGTGACGGACGCCGTCCTCGCGACCGGTGCCAGGGCCGGGGCGACGACCTCGGCCGGTCCCGGGACGCCGTCGTCGGCGGGGCGCTGCTCGCGGAGTGAGCGGGCCCCGACCCGGACGCCCGCTCGGCGCCGCTCCGCCGGCGTGAGGATCCCGGTCGCCCGGCTGGCGCCGCTGTGCCAGCCGGAGGACCTCCCGACGACTGGATCCGTCGAGAGCGTTCGGCGTGCCGGTCGACCCTCCCTCCGCTGAGGCTCCCGGGGCGATGGGTCCGGGCTGCGGAGCGCCCTGCGCCGTGGCCGAGTCCGTCGAGCGCCGCTCGCCCGGGCGCTGGTCAGCGCCGCTCCGCGGCGCGCGGGCCGCGGTCACGGAGCACGTCGTCGGCCACGCCGTGGGCGACGGCCGCCCCGGCCGGCAGGACCAGGTCCCGGTCGGTGTCCCGGCGCAGCGTCGCGACGTCCTTGCCGGTGTGCCGGGCGAGGACCTCCTCGAGCTGGCCGCGCACCCGGCCGATCTCGTCCGCCGCGACGATGAGGTCGGGCAGCGTCCCGCGGCCCTCGGCGGACGGCTGACGGAGGACGACCCGGCCGTGCGCGAGGATCGCCCGCCGGCCCGGCGCACCGCCGGCGAGCAGGAGCGCGGCGGGGGACGCGGCCTGCCCGACGCACGTCGTCGCGACCACGGACCGGACGTACTGCACCGCGTCGTACACGGCGAGCGCCGCGGACGACGACCCGCCGGGGGAGTTGAGGTCGAGGTCGATCGGGGCGTCCGGGTCCTCGGACTCCAGGTGGAGCAGCTGGGCGACGAGGACGTTCGCGACGCCGTCGTCGATCTCGGTGCCGAGGTGGACGATCCGCTCGGACAGCAGGCGGCTGAAGACGTCGACGACACGCTCGCCGCCGCCGACCCGCCGCTCCACCACCGACGGGATCGTGTCCGTGCTCATGCCGCACCACCCAGGCCCACCCGGCGGGCGGTCGCGTCGCCCCGGACGCCGGCGAGGTCCTCGACGACCCGGTCGACGACCCCGTACGCCCGGGCCTCCTCGGCGGTGAACCGGCGGTCGCGCAGCGAGTCCTCCCGGACGCGCTCGACGGGCTGCCCGGTGTGCTCGGCGACGAGCCCGAGGACGGTGTCCCGGGTGTCGCGCAGGTCCTGCGCCCCCAGCTCGATGTCGGCGGCGGTCCCGCCGATGCCGGACGACCCCTGGTGCAGCAGCACGCGCGAGTGGACCAGGGCGAACCGCTTGCCCGGGGTGCCCGCCGAGAGCAGGAACTGCCCCGCGCTCGCCGCCCACCCCGTGGCGAGGGTGCTGACGTCGTTCGGGACGAGCCGCGTGACGTCGTGGATCGCGAGGATCGCGGGGACGGACCCGCCGGGGGAGCCGGCCGATCTGCCGTGAGCAGATCCGCCCGGCAGGCCGGCGGTACCGGGACCGGCGGGCTGCGGGAGGTCAGCCCTCGAGCCGCCGCCCCATCGTCAGCCCGCCGTGCTCGCGCCGGAGCTCGACGAACCCCATCCGCCGGTAGAAGCCGATGGCCCGCCCGTTGCGCGCGCGCGACCCCGAGGTGGACGCCGGGCGACCCGCTCGCGGCCAGCGCGTCGAACAGGGTCTCCAGGAGCCGGCGTCCCCAGCCGGCGCCCTGCCGGTCCGGCAGGAGGTCGACGTGCAGGTGCGAGGGGTACGCGTCGACGACCGCGGGATCGGCCAGGCGCGGGTGGTGCAGGAGGTCGACGAGCTCCGCGTCCGGGTCGCCGGGCGTGCCCGGACCGGGGTCGGCGCGGGTGAGCGGGTGGCGCTCCCGCAGCGGCGGCCACCACGTCGCCTCGGTCCGGCGCTCGAAGTCCCGGGTGTCCCGCGCGCCGAGCACGTACCCGCCGACCGGTCCGTCGTCGTCGTGCGTGCCGACGACGACGAACGCCAGGTCCGGCTCGAGGGCGAGGTACGGATCGACGTAGACCGCGGGGAGGAGCGTGGCGTCGCGGTACAGGCCGGTGGCGTCCTCGCCGAGGTGGCCGGTGCGCAGGCAGATCGTCGCGCAGCGCCGGAAGGTCGTCCGGCCGGGCGGGCCGGATCCTCATCCGACGGGGGTCGACCGGAGCGCCGGTCGGTCCCGCAGCGTCAGCACGGTCCAGGTCACCGTCGCGGTGAGCAGCGCGGCGCCGAGCATGTGGACGCCGACCAGGATCTCGGGCAGCCCGGTGAAGTACTGCACGTACCCGATCAGCCCCTGCGCGAGCGTGACGCCGAGCAGCACGACGGCGGCCCGACGTGCGCGGGCGGGTCCGGCCGTGCGGGCCAGCCCGACGATCAGCACGCCGACGAGCACCGACGAACGCCCACACCGCGGCGGCGTGCGCCTTGGCGACGGCGACCGGGTCGACCGCGAACCGGGACACGACGTCCTCGTCGCCGCCGTGCGGCCCGGACCCGGTGACGACGACGCCGAGGACGAGCAGCACGACCGCGACGGCGGCGAGGGCCTGACCGGTCGCACGCACCCGCGGGACCGACCCGTCGGCACGGGCGGTCCGTCGCCCTCGCCGGACCGGACGAGCAGCAGCGTCGACACCGCGACGAGACCCAGCGAGACGAGCATGTGGAGGCCGACGACGGCCGGGTCCAGATGCAGCAGGACGGTCGGCACCGCCGATGAGCGCCTGCACGACGACGCCGACGAGCGGCAGGGCGCCGAGCCACCGGAAGTGGCGCGAGCGGCGGGTGTCGGTGCAGCACGAGGAGCGCCACGGCGAGGGCGACGATGCCGACGACGCCGGTCAGGGTCCGGTTGCCGAACTCGATGACCGGGTGCCAGGAGGTCGCCTCGTGCAGCACGGGCGTGAACTGACCCGGCTCGCACTGCGGCCAGGTCGAGCAGCCGAGGCCGGACCCGGTCAGGCGCACCGCGCCGCCGGTGACGATGATCCCGGTCTGCGCGACGAGGTTGGCGACGAGGACGGGTCGCGTCCAGCGGCGCAGGCGGGGCCACCGGAGGTCGGACCGGCCCGCCGCCACGGGCGGCTGCGCCGGCGTCGGCCGGCTGGGCGGAGTCGGTCGTCCGGGCGGTGCTCACGGACCCACGGTAGTCGCCGCCGACGGGCCGACCGGGCCTGTGCGGCGCCCCACGACGAGCGTCACACCGCCCGGCGCGCGATGCGGCTCAGCTCCAGCGGAACAGCCGCGCGGCGAGCGCGCCGAGGGCCGCCGTCCACCCGGCGAGGACCAGCAGCGGGACCGCCGCGAGGCCGCCGTCCTGCAGGGCGGACCGCAGGGAGTCGCCCGAGCGCGCCGGACGGCAGCACGCCCGCGACGGCCGCGAGCGGCCCGGGCAGCGCGTCGGCGGGGACGACGATGCCGCCGACGACGGCCAGCAGGACGAGCACGAGGTTGGCGATCGCGAGGACGGCCTCGGCGCGCAGCGTCCCGGCCACGAGCAGGGCCAGGGCGGTGAACGCAGCCGTCCCGAGCAGGACCGCGAGGAGAGCGGGCCCGATCCCGGCCGCCTCGGGCCGCCAGCCGAGGCCGAGCGCGACCGCGCGACAGCACGAGCGACCTGCACGACCTCGACGGCCAGGACGCCGAGCACCTTGCCCGGCGAGCAGACCCGCCGCGCCCGAGCGGCGTCGTCGCCGAGCAGCCGCAGGACGCCGTTGCGCCGGTCGAACGCGGTGGCGATCGCCTGGGACGTGAACGCGGTCGACATGACGGCCAGCGCGAGGACGCCCGGCGTGACGGCGTCGACCCGCGTCCCGCCGCCGGTCGCCCAGGTCGACGACGGACGGTCCGGGTGAGCCCGACGAGCAGCAGCACCGGCAGGATGAGCGTGATGAGCAGCTGCTCGCCGTTGCGCAGGATCGCCCGGGTCTCGAACGCCGCCTGCGCGAGCACGCGGCGGCCCGGGGGAGCGGCGCCCGTCGTCCCGCCGGTCGTCCCGCCCACGATCCCGTCCGTCGTCATCGCAGGTCCCGTCCGGTGAGGTCGAGGAAGACGTCCTCGAGGGTCCGGCGGCCCACGGTGATGCGGTGGGCGAGCACGCCGCGGTCGGCGCACCACGCGGTCAGGCGCCGCGAGCAGGGCCGGGTCGACCGGTCCGGTCACCGTGTAGTCGCCGGGCGCGACCTCACGGACCCCGACGGCCTCGGCTCCGGACCGGGGCCCGTGCCGGTCGCCGACTGGCGCCGACCGGGCCGACGACCGCAGCGGCAAGTGCGGCCGTGTCCAGCCCGGCCGGTGCGGAGAACCGCAGGGTCCGGTCGTCGTGCGAGGTCGAGCAGGTCGCGGACCGCACCCTGGGCGATGACCCGCCCGTGGTCGACGACGGCGACGTGGTCCGCGAGCGTCTCCGCCTCGTCCATGAGGTGGGTGGTGAGCACGACGGCGACGCCCTCGCCCGCGCAGCTCGCGCGACGAGGTCCCACACCGCGCGACGGGCCTGCGGGTCCATGCCCGGCGCTCGGCTCGTCGAGGAACACCAGCTCGGGACGCCCGACGACGGCGGCGGCGAGCGCGAGGCGCTGGCGCTGCCCGCCGGAGAGACGTCGGACCGTGGTGCGCGCGAAGGACCCGAGGCCGAGCCGGTCGGCGAGCTCGCCGACGTCGCGCGGGCGGGCGTACATGGCGGCGACGTGCCGCAGCATCTCCAGGGCCCGCGCGCCGGTCGGCAGGCCGCCGTCCTGCAGCATGACGCCGACCCGGGGCCGCAGCGACGCGGCCGTCGGTCGACGGGTCGAGGCCGAGCACGCGCACGCGGCCGCCGTCGGGCGCGCGCAGGCCCTCGCAGCACTCGACGGTCGTGGTCTTGCCCGGCACCGTTGGGGCCGAGGACCGCGGTGACGGCGCCGTGCTCGGCGACGAGGTCGAGCCCGTCGACCACCGCGCGGCCGTCGTACCGCTTGACGAGACCGCGTGATCTCGACGGCGGGGGTCCGGAGCACGGGGGCGAGTCTAGGACCAGCCGGGCCCCGGCCGCGCGTCCCTCGCGCGCCACCCGCACGGTGACGGCCGAGGGGTCGTGCGCGTACCGGGGGTGAGGTGCACCTTCCTTGCGGGGATGGATTTCGGCAACAAGGATGTTGGCAATATCGACGGCGGCGGTGCTCGTGCACCGCACGCGCCCGACACGGGCGCCGGCCGACCGATCCGCACCCGCCGGGGCTTCCCGCGGGTCGAGCGCATGGAGGTGGACGTGAGCACGGCTCTCCGCACGCCGACCGCCGCACCGACCGCGATGACCGCCACCAGCGCACCGACCGGGACCGGGCACGACCTCGACGCGGGCCACGAGGCCGAGGCGACCACCCGGCAGCGCGTGCTCCAGCTCGTCGCCTCCGCCGGCCCGGTCGCGACCGCGGAGCTCGCCGCCGAGCTCGGGCCTGACCACCGCGGCGATCCGCCGGCACCTGGGCGTGCTCGAGGGACGCGGTCAGATCACCGTCCACGAGCGCGCGGCCGTCGCGCATCGGGACCGGCCCCGCCCGCCGCGGGCGCCCGGCCCGCCGCTACGTCGTGACCCGCGAGGGGCAGAACTCGCTGTCCAGCACGTACCCCGAGCTCGCGTCCCAGGCGCTGCGCTTCCTCGCCGAGGTCGCCGGGCCGGAGGCCGTCGAGGCGTTCGCCGCCTCGCGCGTGCGCGCCATCGAGGAGCGCTACGCCGCCGCGCTGGACGCCGTCGGGACCGGACGTCACGGCGCGCGCCGAGCGGCTCGCCGTCGCCCTCGGGCGCCGACGGCTACGCCGCGAGCACGCGGCCCGTCCCCGGCCGGCCCACCGTCCAGCTGTGCCAGGGCCACTGCCCGGTGCAGCAGATCGCGGCCGAGTTCCCCCAGCTCTGCGAGGCCGAGGCCGCAGGCCTTCTCGCGGCTTCTCGGCGTGCACGTCCAGCGCCTGTCGACGCTCGCGCCGGCGGGCACGTGTGCACGACCAACATCCCGACCCCCGTCGTCCCGACGCCGGTCGATCCCTGCAGTCACCCACCCGAACCGCACCTCCGAACCCTCGAAGGGGAGACGACATGAGTGCACCTACTCAGGACGCCACCAGCACGGCCGTACCAGCCGGACGCCACCGGCACGGCCGCGACCAGCGTGCCGATGACGCAGGACGAGGCCATCGCCTCGATCGGCAGCTACAACTACGGCTGGCACGACACCGACGTCGCGGGCGCCAACGCGCGGCGCGGCCTGTCCGAGGACGTGGTGCGCAACATCTCGGCGCTCAAGAACGAGCCCGAGTGGATGCTCAAGACGCGCCTGAAGGCGCTGCGCCTGTTCGACAAGAAGCCCATGCCGAGCTGGGGCTCGGACCTCTCGGGCATCGACTTCGACAACATCAAGTACTTCGTGCGGTCCACCGAGAAGCAGGCCACCACGCTGGGAGGACCTGCCCGAGGACATCAGGAACACCTACGACCGCCTGGGCATCCCCGAGGCGGAGAAGCAGCGCCTCGTCGCCGGCGTCGCCGCGCAGTACGAGTCCGAGGTCGTCTACCACCAGATCCGCGAGGACCTGGAGGAGCAGGGCGTCATCTTCATGGACACCGACACCGGCCTGCGCGAGCACCCGGAGATCTTCGAGCAGTACTTCGGCTCGGTGATCCCCGTCCGGCGACAACAAGTTCGCCTCGCTGAACACGGCCGTGTGGTCGGGCGGCTCGTTCGTCTACGTGCCGCCCGGCGTCCACGTCGAGATCCCGCTGCAGGCCTACTTCCGGATCAACACCGAGAACATGGGCCAGTTCGAGCGGACGCTGATCATCGCCGACGAGGGCTCGTACGTGCACTACGTCGAGGGCTGCACCGCGCCGGTGTACTCGAGCGACTCGCTGCACTCGGCGGTCGTCGAGATCATCGTCAAGAAGAACGCCCGCGTGCGGTACACGACCATCCAGAACTGGTCGAACAACGTCTACAACCTCGTCACCAAGCGGGCCACGGCCGCCGAGGGCGCGACCATGGAGTGGGTCGACGGCAACATCGGCTCCAAGGTGACCATGAAGTACCCGGCCATCTACCTCATGGGCGAGCACGCCCGCGGCGAGACGCTGTCGATCGCCTTCGCCGGCGAGGGCCAGCACCAGGACGCGGGCGCCAAGATGGTGCACGCCGCGCCGCACACGTCGTCGTCCATCGTGTCGAAGTCGGTGGCGCGCGGCGGTGGCCGCACGTCCTACCGCGGGCTCGTGCAGGTGCTCGAGGGCGCCGAGCACTCGGCGTCGAACGTGCTCTGCGACGCGCTGCTCGTCGACCAGATCTCGCGCTCGGACACCTACCCGTACGTCGACGTCCGCGAGGACGACGTCGTCGATGGGTCACGAGGCGACGGTGTCCCGGGTGAGCGAGGACCAGCTGTTCTACCTCATGTCCCGCGGGATGCCCGAGACCGAGGCCATGGCCATGATCGTGCGCGGGTTCGTCGAGCCCATCGCCCGTGAGCTGCCCATGGAGTACGCGCTCGAGCTCAACCGCCTGATCGAGCTCCAGATGGAAGGTTCCGTCGGCTGATGACCGCCCCCACCACCGAGACCACGCTCACGACCGACCACTCCGCGCGGCTCTCGCACCGACCACTCGCGCGCCCGGGCCGACGGCGCGCACGCGCACGGGACCGGCGGCACGCCGCAGGGCTCCCGCGCCGAGCGGGCGACGTCGTTCGACGTCGCGGACTTCGCGATGCCCACCGGGCGCGAGGAGGAGTGGCGCTTCACCCCGGTCGACCGCGTCGCGCCGCTGTTCGCGGGCCGAGGTCGGCGGGTCGACGGGCACGGCGTCGCTCACCACCGTCGTCAACGCCCCCGAGGTCGAGGTGGAGATCGTCGACCGCGACGACGCCCGCCTCGGCCTCGCCGGCGTCCCCGGCGACCGGACCGCCGCCGTCGGCGTGGACGTCCTTCCACCGCGGCGACGGTCGTGACGGTGCCCACGCAGGTCGTCGGCGAGCGCGGCGACGTCGATCCGCGTCGAGGGTGTCGAGGGCGCGGGGCCGACCCGACCGCCGCGCACCTGCTCGTGCACGCCGAGCGCGCTGTCCGAGGCCGTCGTCGTGCTCGACCACGTCGGCGACCGCGACGCTCACCGAGACCGTCGAGATCGTCGTCGAGGACGGCGCGCACCTGCACGCTCGTCTCCGTCCAGGACTGGGCGCCGGGCACGGTGCACACCGCCTCGCACCGCGCTCCGGCTGGGGCGCGACGCGAAGGTCAAGCACATCGTCGTGACGCTCGGCGGCGACGTCGTGCGGGTCACGCCGGACGCCGAGTTCACCGGCGAGGGCGGCGAGGTCGAGATGGTCGGCCTCTACTACGCCGACGCGGGCCAGCACCAGGAGCACCGGCTGTTCGTCGACCACGCGGTGCCGTCCTGCCGCTCGCGGGTGACCTACAAGGGCGCGCTGCAGGGCGAGGGCGCGCACACCGTCTGGGTCGGGGACGTCCTCATCCGCGCGAACGCGGAGGGCACCGACACCTACGAGCTCAACCGCAACCTCGTGCTGTCCGACGGCGCGCGCGCGGACTCGGTGCCGAACCTCGAGATCGAGACCGGCGAGATCGAGGGCGCCGGGCACGCCAGTCGGCCACCGGACGGTTCGACGACGAGCAGCTCTTCTACCTGCGCTCGCGCGGCATCCCCGAGGCGGACGCCCGCCGCCTCGTGGTGCGCGGCTTCTTCGCCGAGCTCATCCACCAGATCGGCGTCCCGGAGGTCGAGGAGCGCCTCATCGCCTCGATCGAGGCCGAGCTCGAGCGGAGCATGAGCGAGCTCGACGCCACCTGCCGGGAGCCGGCGAGGTCGTCGCCGAGGAGGCCGCACGATGACGGCCCAGAACGTCGTGCCAGAAGAGCGACCTGGCGCCCGGCACGGCCCTGCGCGCTGGAGCTCGACGCCGAGCCGACGGGCCCGGTCGTCGCGGTCGCCGTGGTGCACGCCGAGGACGGCGAGTTGTACGCCATCTCCGACGTCTGCTCCCACGGCGCGGTCTCGCTCTCCGACGGCGAGGTCGAGGGCACCACGCTCGAGTGCTGGCTCCACGGCTCGCAAGTTCGACCTGCGCACCGGGCCCCGACCGGACTGCCGGCCACCCGTGCGCCGTCCCCGTGTACCCCGTGACCGTCGACGGCGAGCACGTGCTCGTCGACGTCGACGCCGCCGCCTGTCCGAGCCGGCCGACCCGGCAGCACCCGAAGGAACCGACATGTCCACGCTCGAGATCCGCGACCTGCACGTCAGCGTCGAGACGAAGGAGGGCCCCAAGCCGATCCTGCGCGGCGTCGACCTCACCGTCGCGAGCGGCGAGACGCACGCCATCATGGGCCCCAACGGCTCCGGCAAGTCCACGCTCGCCTACTCGCTCGCCGGCCACCCGAAGTACCAGATCACCTCGGGCACCGTGCTCGCTCGACGGCGAGGACGTCCTCGCGATGAGCGTCGACGAGCGCGCCCGCGCCGGGATGTTCCTCGCGATGCAGTACCCCGTCGAGGTCCCGGGCGTCAGCGTCTCGAACTTCCTGCGGACCGCGAAGACCGCGATCGACGGCGAGGCGCCGCACGCTGCGCACGTGGGTCAAGGACGTGCGCGGCCGCGATGGACCAGCTGCGCATGGACCCGACCTTCGCCGAGCGCTCCGTCAACGAGGGCTTCTCCGGCGGCGAGAAGAAGCGTCACGAGATCCTCCAGATGGAGCTCCTCAAGCCGAAGTTCGCGATCCTCGACGAGACCGACTCCGGCCTCGACGTCGACGCGCTGCGCGTCGTGTCCGAGGGCGTGAACCGGGTCCGCTCGTCCGGCACCGATGTCGGCGTCCTGCTCATCACGCACTACACCCGGATCCTGCGGTACATCCAGCCCGACTTCGTGCACGTCTTCGTCGACGGCCGCGATCGCCGAGGAGGGTGGCCCCGAGCTCGCCGAGCGCCTCGAGAACGAGGGCTACGACCGCTTCCTGGGCGCCGGCGCGTCCGCCTGATGACGCGGCCGCGCGACGACTCGGCTCGACGGAGGCGGACGGTGCTGACCGTCGGAGGGACGACCATGACGCGACGTCTGGAGCGTGGCGGCCGAGCGGGTCAGCCCCGCCGGTGCGCGAGCTGCGCTCGGCGCGGAGCTGGCCGCCGTCCGGGCGGACTTCCCGCTGCTGGCCCGCACGCGTGCGCGACGGGCAAGCGCGCTGGTCTACCTGGACTCGGGCGCGACCGTCGCAGAAGCCGACGGTCGTGCTCGACGCCGAGCAGGACTTCTACGCCCAGCGCAACGCCGCCGTGCACCGCGGCGCGCACCAGCTCGCCGAGGAGGCCACCGAGGCCTTCGAGCACGCCCGCGAGCAGGTCGCGTCGTTCGTCGGGCGCCGACGTCGGCGAGATCGTCTGGACCACGAACGCCACCGCCGGCGATCAACGTCGTCGCGTACGCGCTGTCCAACGCGACCGCCGGACGCGGCGGCGAGGCGGCGCGGCGGTTCGCGCTCGCGCCCGGGGACGAGATCGTCGTCACCGAGGCCGAGCACCACGCCAACCTCGTGCCGTGGCAGGAGCTCGCCGCCCGCACCGGCGCCGTCGCTCCGCTGGATCGGCGGTGGACGACGACGGCCGCCTGCGACCTCGACCCGCTGCACGCACGTCGTCACCGAGCGCACCCGGGTGCTGGCGTTCACGCACGCCTCGAACGTCACCGGCGCGGTCACCGACGTCGCGCCCGTTCGTCGCCCGGGCCCGCGAGGTCGGGCGCCCTCACGGTGCTCGACGCGTGCCAGTCGCGTGCCGCACCTGCCGCGTCGACCTGCACGCGCTCGGCGTCGACTTCGCCGTGTTCTCCGGGCCACAAGATGCTCGGGCCCACCGGCGTCGGCGCGCTCTACGGGCGGCGCGAGCTGCTCGAGGCCATGCCGCCGGTGCACCACCGGCGGGCTCGATGGTCGAGGTCGTCACCATGGAGTCGACCACCTACGCGCCGCCGCCGCAGCGGTTCGAGGCCGGCACCCAGATGGTCGCCCAGGCGATCGGCATGGGCGCCGCCGCCGCGTACCTCGGCCGAGCTGGGGATGGACGCCGTCGCGGCGCACGAGCAGGCGCTCGCCGCCGAGCTGCTCGACGCCGTCGCGGCCGTCCCGCACGTCCGGGTGATCGGCCCGACCGACACCTCGCGACCGGCTCGCGACCGTCTCCTTCGTGGTCGACGGCGTGCACGCGCACGACGTCGGGCAGGTGCTCGACGACGCCGGGGTCGCCGTGCGGGTGGGCCACCACTGCGCTCAGCCGCTGCACCGCCGGTTCGGCGTCGCCGCGACGGCGCGCGCGTCGGCGTCGGTGTACACGACGTCGCAGGAGATCGCCGTCTTCCGGGAAGCACTGGCGGGGGTCCGGGCGTTCTTCGGGTGGGACCGTGCGAGGGACGTGCTGGCAGACTGAAGGGACGACGCGTGACGAGCTCCATGGAGCAGCTGTACCAGCAGGTCATCCTCGACCACGCCGCGCGCCGCACGGCCGCGGGCTCGTGCCGGCGCCGCCGGCGCGCTCGCCGCCGAGTCGCACCAGGTCAACCCGACCTGCGGCGACGAGGTGACGCTGCGCGTCGCAGCGGTGCGCCCGACGCGCACGCCGCGTCGTCGACGGCGGTGAGCTGGGAGGGGCAGGGCTGCAGCATCTCGCAGGCCTCGCGTCTCGGTGCTCACCGACCTCGTCGACCGGCGTCGACCTGCAGACCGCGCGACGACCTCGCCGAGGCGTTCCGCGCTCCTCATGCACGCCCGCGGTCGCCGGCTCGACGACGGCGCGGAGGACGCCCTCGGCGACGCCACGGCGTTCACCGGCGTCGCGAAGTACCCCGCCCGCATCAAGTGCGCGCTGCTCGGCTGGGTGGCGCTTCAGGACGCCCTCGTGCGAGCGTTGACCACGACCGAAGACACGATCAAGGAGAATGAGAGATGACCACGGACCCCGTCAGGCGCCGCGCGCGACGACGGCAGCCGACGTCGAGGAGGCGCTGCGCGACGTCATCGACCCCGAGCTCGGCATCAACGTCGTCGACCTCGGCCTGGTCTACGGCGTCACCGATCGACCAGAACAACCACGCCGTCATCGACATGACGCTGACGTCCGCGGCCTGCCCGCTGACCGACGTCATCGAGGACCAGACCGCGACAAGCGCTCGACGGGCTCGTCGACGGCTTCCGCATCAACTGGGTGTGGATGCCGCCGTGGGGCCCGGAGAAGATCACCCCCGACGGCCGCGACCAGATGCGGGCGCTCGGCTTCAACATCTGACCGTCGCCGCGCGTCACGCCACGGCCCGGTCCGGTGCACCCGCACCGGCGCGGGCCCTGCGTCGTCCCCGCGTGCGACGGGCCGCGCGGCGGGTGACGGGCGCGTGCGCGCGGCGCCGACGGTGCTGGACCGGCGGACAGCGCGGCGCTACGGTCCGGCCATGGCTACCAGCACCTTCCGCGTCGAGCGCTCGACGACGATCGACGCCCCGCCCGACGCGGTCTACGCCCACCTCGAGGACTTCCGCCGCTGGACGTCCTGGTCGCCGTGGGAGGCGTCTGGACCCGCACATGAGCCGGACCTACTCGGGCCCGGACGCCGGGGCCGGCGCGGCCTACTCCTGGACGGGCAACCGCAAGGCCGGCGCCGGCCGGATGACGATCACCGAGGCGAGCGCGCCGTCGCGGGTCGCGATCGACCTGCAGTTCGACAAGCCGTTCAAGAGCCGCAACGACACCGTGTTCACGATCGAGCCCGTCGGGGCCGGGTCGCGGGTCACGTGGACCATGGTCGGCCCGCTGAGCCTCGGCACCCGGATCATGTCCCTGGTGAAGTCCATGGACTCGCTCGTCGGCCCGGACTTCGAGAAGGGTCTGGCGCGCCTCAAGCTCGCGGCGGAGACCACGAAGCGCTGGCGCAGAGCGTCAGAGCGTCAGAGCGTCAGAGCGTCGGGGCGTTGAGGGCGTCGCAGCCCGCGAACGACCCGTTCTCGTAGCCCTGGAGTGAACCAGCGCTGACGCTGCTCGCTCGACCCGTGCGTCCAGCGCCTCCGGGTTGACCGTGCCGGTCGCCTGCTCCTGGATGCGGTCGTCGCCGACGGCCGCGGCGGCGGACAGGGCGTCGGCCAGCTCCTGCTGCGGGTCGGCGGTCGAGGTAGGTCACGCCGGTGTCCGGGTCGACGGTGCTCGCGGCGTGCCCGACCCACATCCCGGCGCAGGCAGTCCGCCATGAGCTCGACCCGCACGGAGTCGGACTCCGGTCCGGAGCCGCCGCGGTCGGCCGCGTCCATGACGCCGGTGAGCTGCTGGATGTGGTGCCCGAACTCGTGCGCGAGCACGTACAGCTCGGCGAAGCGCACCGCCGGACGCGCCGAACCGGGTCTGCAGCTCGTCGTAGAACCCGAGGTCGAGGTAGACCGTCTGGTCGGGCGGGCAGTAGAACGGGCCGGTCGCGCTGGTCGCGCGCGCCGCACGCGGTGTCGACCTGACCCTCGAAGCTCTCCACCCCGGGCTGCGACGTACTGCGCGCCGGCGGCGGGCAGCGCCTGCGCCCAGTACGTGTCGAGCGCGTCGACGGTCGCGGACGAGGCGGCACTCCCGGTCGGTGTTCGCCTGCTGCGGCGGTGCACTCGCCGAGCGTCGTCTCCTGACCGGTGCCGCCGCCGTCCCCGCCGCCGGCGCGACGCCGTTGACGACGCGGGCTCAGGTCGACGCCGAAGAACAGCGCACCGACGAGCACGACGATGGCGCCGATGCCGCCGCCGATCGCACCGCCGCGGCGCCCGCCGCCGCCGCGCGAGCTACGGACGCGGCCACCGCCGAAGCTGCCGCCCTCCGAGAACGTCATGGCGACCGACGCTAGCCGTGCGCCGAGGGCGCCGCCCGGGGAGCGCGGCCCGCCGGGCGTGCACCCGCCCGGTCGCCGAGCCGCGGGTCCGGGCCCCGGGACGGGCGAGCCGGCGTCCCCGGAGCCGTCGGTCCGGGCCGCGGTCCCCGTCAGTCCCCGACCCCGCGGGCGGCGAGCGCCTCACCGGTCGCCCGGGCCCGCGCCACCGTCCGGACGGCGGCCGGGACGAGCAGCGCGCGCGGGCTGCGCTCGAGCCCGCGCGCCCGGGCGGCGTCGCGTGCCTCGTGCGCGGTCGTCCAGCAGCGCGGGGACCGACCGCAGCATGAGCGCGACGGCGAGCGCGACGACGTCGGGCCGGACGCCGACCCGGTGCCGCAGGGGACGCAGCACGCGGTCGAGCACGTCGAGCATCCGGTCGGCGGGGGTGGTCGCGGTCACGGCGCCCGCGGCCACGACCAGGGTGAGCACGTCCGCGGCCACCTCGACGGCGACCGCCGGCCCGCGCTGCCACCACTGGTAGGCACCGAGCAGCACCGTCGCGACCAGGACGGGCAGCAGCGACCGCACCACCGAGCCGCAGCGGGACCCGGCCCACCACGGTCGCGGCGACCGCGAGCCCGAGCAGGGCGAGCGACGCGACCGGGCCCACGGGCGACGACGCACCGCGACGCCGAGCACGGCGAGCCCGGCGAGCTTGCCGGCCGGCCGGCAGGCGGTGCATCGGGCTGGTCCCGTGCCGGTACAGCCCGAGCGGCTGCGGCGACGCTCACGGACGCCATGAGCGTCGCGGTAGCGCGCGACGCCGTCGGGCGCGGGGCCGTCGAAGACGACCCGGCCGCCGTCGACGACGAGCACCCGGTCCGCGCGGGCGGCCGCGTCCAGGTCGTGCGTCACCTGCAGGACCTGCTGGTCGAGCCGGTCGAGCAGGTCGTCGACGACGCGGCGCCAGCGCAGGTCGAGCAGCGTGGTCGGCTCGTCGCACACCAGGACCGCGGGCTCGGTCGCGAGGACCCCGGCCAGCGCGAGCAGCTGCTTCTGCCCGCCGGACAGCGCGTGCACGCTGACCTCGGCGCGGTCGGCCAGCCCGAACCGCTCGAGCACCGCGGCGACCCGCGCGTCGCGGCCGGCCCGGTCGAGGTCCGAGGCGTCGCAGCGACAGCGCGACGTCCTCGCGCGGCGTCGGCATGACGAGCTGCGCGTCCGGGTCGGTGAACACGAAGCCCACCCGGCGGCGGACCGCGGCGCCGTCGCGCACCGTGTCCAGCCCGTCGACGCAGCACGCGCCCGGACGACGGCGTCGGCCAGCCCGTTGACCAGCCGGGCCAGCGTCGACTTGCCCGACCCGTTGGCACCGACGACGGCGATCCGGCGCTCGGTCGAGCTCGCACGTGACCGGGTGCAGGATCGTCGACGTCGACCGGGCGGCCGGCGTGTCCGTCGAGGCGGCCACCACGCTCGCGCCGCTGAAGGCGATCACGGCGGGCGTCGAAGGCGCGATCGGCTCAGCGCCGGCCCCGCAGCATGTCGGGGAACGCGCGGAACACCGCGGTGGCGACGATCGCGACCAGGACGTTCTTGATGACGTCGCCGGGCAGGAAGGTCGCGCCCGAGCGGCGATCGCCTCGGCCGGGCTCAGGCCCAGCCGCCAGCCCATGACCGCGATGCCCGAGCGGGTGGGTGGCCAGCAGGCTGCCGGCCATCGCGGCGCCGAACACCGCGAGCGGCAGCCGGCGCGGCGCGCGACCCGCGCGGGCGCGGGTGACGAGCGCGCCGGCGATGGCGGCCGCGACCGGGAACGCGAGCAGGTAGCCGAACGACGGCTTGCCCACGACGGCGAGCCCACCGGTGCCCTGGGCGAAGACCGGCAGCCCGGCCAGGCCCACCGCGAGGTAGAGCAGCACGGCGAGCGCGCCGCGGCGGGCGCCCAGGACGGTGCCGGCGAGCATGACGCCGAAGGTCTGCAGCGTGATGGGGACCGCCATGCCGGCGACCGGGATCGCCGGGCAGGAGCGCGCACACCGCGAGGAAGGCGGCGAAGGTCGCCACCAGGGCGACGTCGGTCGCCACCGAGGTGCGGCCCGCGGCCGCGGCCGGGCGTACGGCCGGCGGTCCACGCCGGGCCGGACGCCGCGGCCAGGCGCCGGTCCGGGCAGCGGGGCGCGGGTGGGCTCGTGGTCCGGGGTGGTCGTCATGGCTCGCTCCGGGGTGCTCGTCGTCGGGGTGCAGGCTGCGCGGCGCCGGTGGGCAGCGAGCCGGGCCCGGATGTGTCGCGGTCGTCCGCGCCACCGGGGTCCGGCCGGACCGGTCGTCACGCTAGCCGGTCGTAGGATGGACGGCGTTTGTGTCCGCGCCCAACGCCGCCGGACCGCGATCGTAAGGAACTCATCACCGTGATCACTGCCCAGGCCGTCGAGCTGCGCGTCGGCGCCCGCGTGCTCCTCGAGGAGGCGACCTTCCGCATCGCCGCCGGGGACCGGATCGGGCTCGTCGGCCGCAACGGTGCCGGCAAGACCACCCTCACCAAGACGCTGGCCGGCGAGACGCTGCCCACCGGCGGGCAGATCGTGCGCACCGGCGAGGTCGGGTACCTGCCGCAGGACCCGCGCACCGGCGACCTCGACATGATCGCGATGGACCGGGTGCTGTCCGCGCGCGGCCTCGACGACGTCGTGCGCGGCATGCGCGGAGACCGAGGGCGCGATGGCGAGCGCCGACGACGCGACCGCGAGGCCGCCATGGAGCGCTACTCCACGCTCGAGGCCCGCTTCACCGCGGCCGGCGGGTACGCCGCCGAGAGCGAGGCGAGCCGCATCGCGTCCAACCTCGGTCTCGACGAGCGGGTGCTCGGCCAGACGATCGGCACCCTCTCCGGCGGTCAGCGCCGCCGCGTCGAGCTCGCCCGGATCCTGTTCTCCGGCGTCGAGACGCTCCTGCTCGACGAGCCGACGAACCACCTGGACGCGGACTCGATCCTCTGGCTGCGCGACTACCTCAGGTCCTACCCGGGCGGCTTCGTGGTCATCAGCCACGACACCGACCTGCTGCGCGCGACCGTCAACAAGGTGTTCCACCTCGACGCCAACCGCGGCGAGCTCGACCAGTACAACCTCGGCTGGGACGCCTACCTGCAGCAGCGCGAGACGGACGAGAAGCGCCGCAAGCGCGAGCGGGCGAACACCGAGAAGAAGGCGTCCGTGCTGCTCGCGCAGGCGGACAAGATGCGCGCCAAGGCGACCAAGGCCGTGGCCGCGCAGAACATGGCCCGCCGGGCCGAGCGGATGCTGTCGTCGCTCGGAGGAGGTCCGCGCGTCGGACAAGGTGGCGCGCCTGCGCTTCCCGACGCCGGCGCCGTGCGGCAAGACGCCGCTGACCGCCGCCGGGCCTGAGCAAGTCCTACGGCTCGCAGGAGGTCTTCACCGACGTCGGCCTGGCGATCGACAAGGGCAGCCGGGTCGTCATCGTCGGCCTCAACGGCGCGGGCAAGACGACGCTGCTGCGGATGCTCGCCGGCATCGACACCCCGGACACCGGCGAGGTGCACCCCGGGCACGGCCTCAAGCTCGGCTACTACGCGCAGGAGCACGAGACGCTCGACGACCCGCGCACGGTGGTGGAGAACCTGCGCTCGGCCGCGCCGGACCTCACCGACACCCAGGTCCGGTCGGTGCTCGGGTCGTTCCTGTTCTCCGGGGACGACGCCGACAAGCCCGTGCGCGGTGCTCTCCGGCGGGGAGAAGACCCGGCTCGCGCTCGCCGCGCTGGTGGTCTCGGCGGCGAACGTGCTGCTGCTCGACGAGCCGACGAACAACCTCGACCCGGCCAGCCGCGAGGAGATCCTCGGCGCGCTGCGCTCCTACGAGGGCGCCGTCGTCCTGGTCTCGCACGACGAGGGCGCCGTCGAGGCGCTCAACCCCGAGCGGGTCGTCCTGCTGCCCGACGGCGTCGAGGACCTGTGGGGTCCGGCGTACGCCGACCTCATCTCGCTCGCCTGACGTCCGCGCGCCGGCGCGCCGCGTCGCGGCGCGAGACCGGCGCGTGGCGTCGGGCGTCGACCCGTCAGCGCAGCTGCGCGTCGATGAGGGCGTCCTCGACGTCCTCGGCGCTCGGGCCGCGCCGCCGCGCGGGGCGCGGGCGCGGCGGCGTCCTGGGCCGGCGCGGGCCCGGGCCGGGTGCGACGAGCTCGCGCCGCGCCAGGATCGAGAACCCGACGAGCGACCCGAGCGCGAACGTCCACCACTGCAGCGCGTAGGACAGGTGCGACCCGGGGTCGGTGCTGGGCCGCGGCAGGGCGCCGAGGGGCCGGCGCGCGGGGCCGGGTCCTCGCTCGACCAGGGCGCCGTAGGCGCCGGACGGCGTGCCTCGCTCGTCGAGCCCGGCGCGCCGCGAGGACCTGCGGCACGGAGATCGCCTGCACCTGGCCGTCCGGGGCGTCGCGCCCCGACGGCGGCTCGTCCGCGCGCAGGCGCACCACGAGCTCGACCTCACCGCGCCGGTGGCGGGGCGTCGTCGGGGGAGACGTCGGTCGGGACCCAGCCGCGGTCGACGACCAGCACGGCGCCTCGGGTCGCCCGCCGGCGCCCGTCACGCCGGACGAGCGGCACGAGCACGTGGTACGACGGGCCGACCGTCCGACCGGCCGGTTGCGCAGCAGGACGGTGCGCTCGGGCTGGTACCGGCCGGTGACCCGGACGGGACGCCACACGTCGTCGCCGGCCAGGGTCTCGCCGGGGCGCAGCGACCTGCGCCAGAGCGGGACGGGGTCGGCGCCGTAGTTCGACTCGACCAGCGCGATCGCCGCGCCCGAGCGCTCGTGCCGCTGCCACTGCCAGTACCCCAGGCCCGGTGCACACCAGCGGCCAGCGACGATCGCGGTGGCGACCAGCCCGGCGGCGCGGCGCACCTCGGGGCGGCTCACGAGCCGCGTCACGACGCCGACTCGGTCCCGCCGCTCCCGACGCTGCCCGTCCCGCCGGCGTCGACCTGCCCGGACGCGCCGGCCACGTCGAGCTCGGCCACCGGGACGGTCGACCGCAGGAACGCGCGGGTGCCGAGGAACTGCTCGAGGTGCTCGCGGTGCTCGTCGCACGCGAGCCACACCTTGCGCCGGTCCGGGGTGTGCAGGCGGGGGTTGTTCCACAGCAGGCCCCACGTGCGCCTCCGCCCGGCAGCCCCGGGCGCTGCACACGAGCTCGTCGACCGGGTCGGGCCGCGGTGCGAGGGGGTCAGTCACGGCGTGACCCGTCCGACCCCGGCCGGGTCGGGCCGGGCACGGGGGTGGTGACGGTCTCGTCGGTGAACGGCTCGCGGGTGAACGGCCCGCCGGTGAAGGGGCTCGCGGTGTACGGCTGCCCGGTGGAGGGGCGCGCGGTGAACGGCTCGGACGCCTGGCGGCGCGGAGGGACCGGCCCGGACGGGCCGACCGGCGGGTGCAGCGGTGCCGCGCCGATCTCGCGCAGGTCCAGGGGGGAGTCCGCCGCGTCGGACGCTCGCGGCCCGCGTTGGCCAGCACGACGGCGACGTACGGCAGGACGACCGCGCCGACGAGCAGCATGACCGACAGCCACGTCGGGACGCCGGCCCCAGGTGAAGACCGCCCCGAGGAAGCACACCGTGCGGAGGCCCATCTGCGCGAGGTAGCGCCGCGCGCGCCGGTCGATGTCCTCGCCGAGCGGGGTCTGGGCGGACGTGATGATGTGCACGCGGTCGGGCTCGGCCGACGACTCGCGCGGCTGCCGGGCGGCGTGTGGCTCACCACCTGAGCCTACGTGCCGCTCCCGGCGCCGCCCAGCGCGTGCTGTGCGGATGGCACAAACCAGCCAGCGCAGCGGTGTCGGCCGGTGCCAGGACGGGCGCGGGCGGTGTCGGCTAGCGTCGTCCGGGTGGCGCGGCAGACGTCCGCACCAGCCAGCACTCCCGAGCCAGCATCCAGGGAGAACGCGTGAGCGAGCAGGAGACCGACGCCACCGACGCACCCGCACCGCCGGCGCCCCGGCACCGCGCTCCGCGCAGCGTGCTGGTCACCGGCGCCAACCGCGGGATCGGGCGCGGCGATCGCCGAGCGGTTCGTCGCCTCGGCGACCGGGTCGCCACGATCTACCGCAGCGGCGACCTGCCCGACGGCGTGCTCGGCGTCGGTCGGGCGACGTGCCGCGACACCGCGTCGGTCGACGCGGCGTTCGCCGAGATCGAGGCCGCGCACGGCCCGGTCGAGGTGCTCGTCGCGAACGCCGGCGTCACCCGCGACGGTCTGCTCATGCGGATGACCGACGAGGAGTTCGAGAGCGTCCTCGACGTCAACCTCACCGGCGTCGTTCCGGTGCGTGCGCCGCGCCGCCAAGGGCATGATCCGGCTGCGCCGCGGCCGGATCGTGCTCATCTCCTCCGTCGTCGGCCTGTACGGCTCGCCCGGCCAGGTCAACTACGCCTCGTCGAAGTCCGCGCTGGTCGGCATGGCGCGCTCGGTCACCCGCGAGCTCGGCGGCCGCGGCATCACCGCGAACGTCGTCGCCCCCGGCTTCATCGACACCGCGATGACCGCCGAGCTGCCGCAGGACCGGCAGGACGCCTACCGCGCGTCGATCCCGGCCGGCCGGTTCGGCCACGCCGGACGAGGTCGCCGGCGTCGTGCACTTCCTCGCCTCGCGACGACGCCGCCTACATCACCGGGGCCGTCGTCCCGGTCGACGGCGGCCTCGGCATGGGGCACTGACGCACCACGCTCACCCGCACCGCCCGCGCCACCGGCCGCCGCCCCACTCGACCCACCGCACCCACGAACGGAAGTCACCCATGGGTCTGCTCGACGGCAAGAAGCTCCTCGTCACCGGGGTCCTCACGGACTCGTCGATCGCGTTCCACGTCGCGCGGCTCGCGCAGGAGCAGGGCGCCAGGTCGTGCTGACCTCGTTCGGCCGGCAGTTCCGCCTCACCCAGGCGATCGCCCGGCGGCTGCCCGGCCGAGGCGCCCGTCGTCCAGCTCGACGTGACGATCCGCGGAGGACCTCGCGGCGCTCGCCGACGACGTCCGCGAGCACGTCGACCACCTCGACGGCGTCGTGCACTCGATCGGCTTCGCGCCGCAGTCGGTCATGGGCGGGAACTTCCTCGCCGGCGAGTGGGCGCGACGTCGCGACGGCGCTCGAGGTCTCCGCGTACTCGCTGAAGTCGCTCGCGGTGGCCGCCCAGCCGCTGCTGCGCCCGCGGCGGCGGCGATCGTCGGGCTGACCTTCGACGCGCCGGTACGCGTGGCCGGTGTACGACTGGATGGGCGTCGCCAAGGCGGCGTTCGAGTCGACCGCGCGCTACCTCGCGCGCGACCTCGGGCCCGGACGGCATCCGGGTCAACCTGGTCTCGGCCGGCCCGATCCGCACGACCGCCGCGAAGTCGATCCCCGGGCTTCGAGGCGATGGAGGGCGGCTGGCCCGACCGCGCCCCGCTCGGCTGGGACGTCAACGACCCCGAGCCGACCGCGCGCGCCGTCGCGGCCCTGCTGTCCGGACTGGTTCCCCGGCGACGACGGGGGAGATCGTGCACGTCGACGGCGGCGTGCACGCGATGGGACTCTAGGCGCATGTCGCCGACCTCCGACCGCACGCGCCGCCTCGTCCTGCTCCGGCACGCCAAGGCGGAGCAGCGCGGCGGAGTCCACCGACGACGAGGTCCGGCCGCTCGCCCTGCGCGGGCGCGGCGCCAGTCCGGCCGCGTCGGTCGCTCCCTGCTCGACGACGGCCTGGTGCCCGAGCTCGCCCTCGTCTCGCCGTCCGTGCGGACCCGGCAGACCTGGGAGCTGCTGCGCGGCGCCTTCGGCGACGCGCGACCCGAGGTCCTGCTACGAGGACGCGCTGTACGCCGGCGGCGTGGCGGAGCTCGTCGAGCTGGTGCGCGGGACGGACGAGCGCGTGCGGTCGGTGCTCGTCGTCGGGCACGAGCCGACCATCTCGGCGGCGGCCGACGCGCTCTGGCCGGACCGGACTCCGACCCGGCCGCGGTCGCGCGGGTCCGCGTCGGGCGTACCGACGGCCACCTACGCCGTGCTCGAGCTCGACGCGCACTGGGACACCCTCGGCGCGCGGCGGCGCGCGGCTGCGGGCGGTCGTCTCGCCGCGGACTGACAGCGGCCGGCCGCGGGGCGACCGCCCGTGGTCAGGCGTGCCCGGCGAACGGGCCGGTGCGTCGGCGTCGATGAGCGGCAGGACCGCGTCCAGGCGGCCGTCGACCGCGACGTCGGCCCCGTCGCGGACCAGCGGCTTGGCGTTGAAGGCGATGCCCAGGCCCGCCGCCGCGATCATGTCGAGGTCGTTCGCGCCGTCGCCGATCGCGACGCACCGGTCCAGCGCGACGCCCTCGGTCGCGGCGAAGCCGGCGCAGCGCGGCCGCCTTGGCGGCCCGGTCGACCACCGGGCCCGGTGACCCGCCCGGTCAGCCGCCCGTCGGCGACCTCGAGCCGGTTGGCCGACGGTGTGCCGGACGCCGAGCGACGCGGCGAGCGGCTCGACGATCTCGGCGAACCCGCCGGAGACCAGGCCCACCGGCCAGCCGCGGCCGGCGAGCTCGGCGAACAGCTCGCCGCGCCCGGGGTCAGGCGGACCTCGTCGACGGACGTCGGCGAGCACCCCGACGGGCAGCCCGGCCAGGACGCGCGACCCGCTCGTGCAGCGACGTCGCGAAGTCGATCTCGCCGCGCATCGCCCGCTCGGTCACGAGGGTGACGACGGCGGCCGCCGGCGCCGGCGCGCGCGGCGAGCATCTCGATCACCTCGCCGGTGATGAGCGTCGAGTCGACGTCCATGACCACCAGCCGGCGGTCGGACCGGCGGTCGGGCCGGGAACTCGGTCGGCGTCGGCGGTGCCGGGCGCAGGGGGCGCGTCGGCCGCGATCGGTGGTCACGCAGGCAGGGTAGCGCCGGGCCGCCGGACGTCCGTGGGTCGTCCAGGGCGAGACGACGGCCCGACGCCCCGGTGCCGGGGCGCCGGGCCGTGGCCGGGCACGTCTCACCGCTCGACGATGGAGCCCTTCGGCACGACGGTGATCCCGCTCTCGGTCACCGTGAACCCGCGCGCGCGGTCGTGCTCGGGGTCGAGCCCGATCCGTGCGCGCGTCGGCGACGATGACGTTCTTGTCGAGGATCGCCCGGTGCACCTGGGCGTGCCGGTGCACCTTGACGCCGTCCATGAGCACGCTGTCGGAGACCGCGGCCCACGAGTGCAGGTACGACCCCGGGGGAGAGCACGGAGCCGGACACGGTGGCGCCGGACACGATGACGCCCGGGGAGACGACGGAGTCGGCCGCGTAGCCGATCCGGTCCGGTCCGGCGTGGACGAACTTCGCCGGCGGCAGACCGGTGTACCCCGTGTGCAGCGGCCACTCGTTGTTGTAGACGTTGAACACCGGGTTGATGGAGATGAGGTCCTTGTTCGCCTCGAAGTAGGCGTCCAGGGTCCCGACGTCGCGCCAGTAGTCGCGGTCGCGGTCGGTCGAGCCCGGGACGTCGTTGTGGATGAAGTCGTAGACGCCGGCGGTGCCCTTGGCGACGAAGTACGGGCACGAGGTCGCCGCCCATGTCGTGCTTGGAGTCCGGCGTTCTCGGCGTCCTCGGTGACCGCGCGGACGAGGGCGTCGGCGTTGGCCACGTAGTTGCCCATCGAGGCGAGGATCTCGCCGGGGGAGTCGGCCAGGCCGACCGGGTCGGACGGCTTCTCGCGGAACGCCGCGATCTTCCGCGGGTCGTTCGCGGTGGTCTCGATGACGCCGAACTCGGTCGGCCAGCGCGATCGGCTGGCGGATCGCCGCGACCGTGAGCTCCGCACCGGAGTCGACGTGGGACTCCACCATCTGGGAGAAGTCCATCCGGTAGATGTTGTCGGCGCCGACCACCACGACGATGTCGGGGCGCTCGTCGTCGATGATGTTGAGGCACTGGTAGATCGCGTCGGCGCTGCCCAGGTACCAGTGCTTGCCGACCCGCTGCTGCGCCGGGCACGGGCGTCACGTAGTTGCCGAGGAGGTTGGACATCTGCCACGTCTTCGTGACGTGCTTGTCCAGGCTGTGCGACTTGTACTGGGTGAGCACGACCACCCTGAGGTACCCCGAGTTGATGATGTTCGACAGGGCGAAGTCGATCAGCCGGTAGATGCCACCGAACGGGACGGCGGGCTTGGCTCGGTGCGAGGTCAGCGGCATCAGTCGCTTGCCCTCCCCACCTGCGAGGACGATTGCGAGTACGCGCGGCGCTGCCATGGGGCGAAACATAGGCCCGCCGATGTGAGCCGGGCCACCCGAACCGGCGCCCGTGTCGTCGTGTCGCGCTAGCGTACCCGCGTGAGAGTCGACCTGCTGACACGTGAGTACCCGCCCAACGTCTACGGAGGGGCCGGCGTGCACGTCGCCGAGCTCTCCGCGGTGCTGCGTCGCAGCCTCGACGTGCGGGTCCGCTGCTTCACCGGGAAGGGTGGCGCCGCCGAGGGCGACGGCGTGACCGAGTACGCCGTGCCGGCCGAGCTGGCCCGGCGCGAACGCCGCGCTCGCGACCTTCGGCGTCGACCTCGCGATGGCCGACGACCTCGGCGGCGCCGACCTCGTGCACTCCCACACCTGGTACGCGAACCTCGCCGGCCACCTCGGCGGGCTGCTGCACGGCGTGCCGCACGTCGATCTCCGCGCACAGCCTCGAGCCGCTGCGCCCGTGGAAGGCCGAGCAGCTCGGCGGCGGGTACGCGCTGTCGTCGTGGGCGGAGCGGACCGCGTACGAGGGCGCCGCCGGGATCATCGCCGTGAGCGGCGGCATGCGGGACGACATCCTGCGCTGCTACCCGCAGGTCGACCCCGACCGGGTCCACGTGGTGCACAACGGCATCGACCTGTCCGGCTGGCAGCGGCCGGCGGAGGGCAGCGACGAGGCGGCCGGACCGCGCGGGATGGTGCGCGAGCTGGGCATCGACCCCGACCGCCCGTCGGTCGTCTTCGTCGGCCGCATCACGCGGCAGAAGGGCCTGCCGTACTTCCTGCGTGCCGCCGAGCTGCTGCCGCCCGAGGTGCAGGTCGTGCTGTGCGCGGGCGCGCCGGACACCCCCGAGATCCACGCGGAGGTGACCGCGCTCGTCGAGAAGCTGGCGCGAGACGCGCACCGGCGTCGTGTGGATCTCGCGCATGCTGCCGCGCGACGAGCTCGTCGCCGTGCTCGCGAGCGGCACCGTGTTCGCGTGCCCGTCGGTCTACGAGCCGCTCGGCATCGTCAACCTCGAGGCGATGGCGGTCGGCCTGCCGGTGGTCGGCACCGCGACCGGCGGCATCCCCGAGGTGGTCGACGACGGCGTCGACCGGCGTCCTCGTGCCGATCGACCAGGCGCAGGACGGCACCGGCACACCGCTCGACCCCGAGCAAGTTCGTCGCCGACCTCGCCGACGCGCTCACCCGGGTCACCTCCGACCCGGCGCGGGCCGCCGAGATGGGGGTCGCCGCGCGGCACGCGGGTCGAGGACCACTTCTCGTGGGACGCGATCGCGCGACCGCACGCATCGAGGTCTACCGGTCGGTCGTCGGCTGACCGGGGCGTCGCCCGGGCCCGATCGGGGCGTCGGCGGCCGCGCGGGTCGGCGTCGACCGGGTGGGCCCGGATGCTCACGCGTCCGGGTCGGGTGCCGATGGGAGGGCGACCACCCCGTCCTTCCTGACCGAGGCCCCAGATGACCACCGCCCCGTCCGCGTCCCCCGTTGCGCCCGAGTTCGTCTTCGTCCCGCTCGACGCGCGCCCGACCGCCCCGCCTCCATGCCGAGCGACCGCGAGCGCAGGGCGCTGCACCGCGCCTGGATCGCCGCCTACGACGCCGGGTCATGTCGGCCGCGAAGGTCGCGCTGCTCGACGCGCGCGCCCCGGGCTGGCGCAGCGCCGACGCGCGCGCGCTTCTTCGCCGGGCCGCGCTGACCCGTCGACGGGCGACCCCGTCGCCCGCCGCGTACCCCGGCGGCCCGCGCCGTCAGGGCGCGAGCGATGCCGCACGAGCGCGGTCGTCGCCGTGCCGCGGCGACCCCCGCCCGTCCGTGTTCTGCGTGAGCAGCCACAGGGCGCCGTCGGGCCCGACGGCGACGTGGCGCAGCCGGCCGAGCTCGCCGACGAGCGCCTCGCCCGGCTCGCCGGCGTCGTCCGCCGAAGAAGCGGACGGTGAGCAGCCGCTCGCCGCGCAGCCCGGCGACGTAGCACGGTGTCGCCAGCGACGGCGACGCCGCTCGGCGACGCGTCGTCGGGAGGCCACTCGGCGACGGGTTGACGAAGCCGTCGACGTCCGCCGAGCCCTCGACCTCCGGCCACCCGTAGTTGCCGCCGGGGACGATCGACGTTGAGCTCGTCGAGGGTGTCCTGGCCGAACTCGCTCGCGAACATCGTCCCGTCGTCGTCCCACGCCAGGCCCTGCACGTTGCGGTGACCCAGGCTCCACACCGGGCTGCCCTGCGTCGGGGTTCCCGGGCGCCGGGTCGCCGTCGGCGGTGACGCGCAGGATCTTGCCGGACGAGCGAGCCCGGGTCCTGGGCGGCGGGCCGGTCGCCGGCGTCGCCGGTGGCGACGTACAGCGAGGCCGTCGGGGCCGAACGCGATGCGGCCGCCGTTGTGGTTGCCCGCCGCCGGGATGCCGGTGAGCACGGGCTCGAGCGGCCCGAGCGTCCCGGCGCTCGCGTCGAGCGTCGTCCGGACCACCTCGTTGCCGTCGGCGGTCGTCCGGTAGAGGTAGACCAGGCGGTCCTGGTCGACCGTCGGCGAGAGCGCGATCCCGAGCAGCCCGCCCTCGCCGCCGCTGCAGGGTGGTGGCGCGAGGTCCTCGGCGCCCGGGCCGGCCGAGCGTGCGTGGCGCCGTCGGCGGTCGAGCAGGACGACCTGCGGCCGGGTCGCGCAGGGTGACGAGCACCGCGCCGCCCGGCAGGAAGGCCAGGCCCCAGGGCGTGATCAGGCCGGCGACGACGTCCAGCGGGCGTCCCGGTCGCCGGCGGCAGGTCGGGACCGGCGGGCCAGGCGACGGGCGTGGTCGTCGGCGGTCGACGGCGTCGGGGCGGGGGCGGCCGGGGTGCTCGGTGCGGCCGGCGAGGATCGCGTCGGGTCCGCGCCCTGATCAGGCTCGGCCGTGCACCCGGCGAGCGCCATCGCCAACGCGAGGCACGCGGCGACCTTCGCGAGCGGTCGGCCGACGGGCGGCGGGCGCAGGCGTCATCGGACCACACTCACGCCGTCGGCGTGTCGGGGCAAGGGCCCCGGCCCTGCCCCGGCCTCGCGCGCTCCGGGAGCCGCGCGCGGGACGGGCGCTCGCGCGTCCGGCGGGACGTCAGGCCGGTCGCGCCGCCGGCGTCGCCGTGGCGGCGGACATCGCTCGCCGTGCGGCGCGGTCCACCTCGCGCAGCGCCGTGGAGCGCTGGTCCGCCTGCCAGAGGTTCACCGCGCCGCCGTCGTCCGCCGTGGCGAGGGTGACGATGGCGCGCAGCCGTGCGGCCTGGGCCAGCACCCGGACCCGTCGGCCGTCGAGGTCCGGCGGCACCGGCCACGGGGTGGCGGTGTCCGAGCGGAGGGCGGCGATCGCCTCCGCCGCGTCCGGACGCCAGCGGGCGACGTCGAGCGACGCCAGCGCCTCGGTCGCGGAGATCAGGGCGACCCGCAGCGCCCGCTCGGCGTCGGCGAGCGACCCGAGCGAGCCGAGCAGGGCCGTCCGCCAGTCCGGGATCGCGGTGACGTCCCACCGCACCAGGTGACCGGGCTCGAGCGCGCTGCCGAACGCCTCGACCTCGGGGACCGCGGCGAACGACCCGGCCGAGGTCCGGACCAGCACGCACTCGCCCGGCGTCGACGGCGTCCGTGCTGATCGCCGCCGGGACGCCCGCCAGGTCGCCAGGGCTGGGCAGGACGGCGGCGACGTCCCGGGGACCGCTCGCCCACGCCCCGACGAGGCCGCGCGAGGCCCTCGTCGGTCGGGCGCGACGTCGTCGGGCGCGGTCACGGTGTGCGGCTCGTCGTCGCCCTGGATCGCGGCGAGCGCCCGCTGCAGGGGGCCCGAGCCGGTCCCGACGCCCTCGACCCAGAGGGCGAGGAGCACCGACCGGGGGAGGGCGAGCGGGTCGAGGGTCGGGTCCACCCGATCAACCTACGGCGACCGGCGGCTCGCGGTGACGGCGGGCGACGTCGTGGACGCAGGTGTCGTGGCGCGGCGGCGCCCGGCCGCAGGCTAGGGTCGGGCACCATGAACGAGGTGCTCGACCTGCAGGACGTGTCCATCCGTCGGGGTCGCAAGACCATCCTCGACGGGGTGTCCTGGCAGGTGGGCGACGGTGAGCGCTGGGTCGTCCTGGGCCGCAACGGCGCCGGCAAGACCACCCTGCTGCAGATCGCGGCGGGCCGCATGCACCCGACGTCCGGCACCGCGGACCTGCTCGGCGAGCGGATGGGCCGCGTCGACGTCTTCGAGCTGCGGCAGCGCATCGGGCTCGCCAGCTCGGCGCTCGCCGACCGGATCCCGGCGGGCGAGACCGTCCGCGACGTCGTCCTCACCGCCGCGTACGGGGTGACCGGCCGGTGGCGGGAGGCCTACGAGGCGCCGGACGAGCAGCGGGCGCTCGACCTCATGGCGGCCTTCGGGGTGGACACGCTCGCGGACCGCACCTTCGGGACGCTCAGCGAGGGGGAGCGCAAGCGGACGCAGATCGCCCGGTCCCTCATGACGGACCCCGAGCTGCTCCTGCTCGACGAGCCGGCCGCGGGTCTCGACCTCGGCGGCCGCGAGGAGCTGGTCGCCGCCCTGGGCGAGCTCGCGGCGGACCGGCGGTCCCCGGTGCTCGTGCTCGTGACCCATCACGTCGAGGAGATCCCGCCGGGTTTCACGCACCTCATGCTGCTGCGCGACGGCCAGGTGCACGCGGCCGGCCCGCTGGCGGAGGTGCTCACCGCGGAGCAGCTCTCCGGGGCCTTCGGGCTGCCGCTCACCGTCGAGCAGACCGACGGCCGCTGGTCGGCTCGAGCCGCCCGCTGACGCTGCCGTCGGGGCTCCCCGCGGTCTCGAGATCACCCGCGCGTCGCCCGCACGAGTTCCCACCGAAGGCAAAGAGATCCTCTAGAATGGGTACAGGCACGACCGTCGCCCGGCGTGCTGGAGCTGCCCCGCAGGTGCGGGGGCTCCCGCCCGAGAGGGGTCCGCGATGGACTGGCTGTGGTGGTGGGGAGCGGCGCTGCTCCTCGTCGTGATCGAGATCGTCTCCCTCGACCTGGTGCTGCTGATGTTCGCCGGCGGGGCGATCGCCGCCGGGGTCGCCACCATGCTGGGCGCCCCGTTCCCGGTGCAGATCGTCGTGTTCGCGGCGGTGTCGGTCCTGCTCCTGGTCTCCCTGCGCCCGTGGCTGCTGCGCCACCTGCGCGACCGCGTGCCGCTCGTGGAGACCAACGCCGCCGCGCAGGTCGGCCGGCTGGCCATGGTGGTCCAGGACGTCGACATCGCACGGTGGGCGCATCAAGCTCTCCGGTGAGGTGTGGTCCGCCCGCTCCGCGCACGAGGGCGTCCGCCACGGGGTCGGCACCGAGGTGCGCGTGGTCGGCGATCGACGGCGCCACCGCCGTCGTCGACGACGCCTCCGTGCCCGCCCCCGTCCGGCGACGTCCCCGGGCCCGACCGCCGCCCCGTCCGCTCGATCCTGCGCCCGCAGCCGCATCCGCGCCCGCACCGACCCGAGGAGACCTCATGATCACGTCCGTCGGCACGACCCCCTCGATCGGCACGATCGTCGGCTACGTCGTCCTGGGGCTGCTGCTGCTGTTCGTCGTCATCGCCCTGGCCCGGGCGGTCCGGATCGTCCCGCAGACCGTGGCGCTCATCATCGAGCGGCTCGGGCGCTACAACCGGACGCTCGACGCCGGGCTGCACCTGCTCATCCCGTTCGTCGACCGCGTGCGGGCGGGGGTGGACCTGCGCGAGCAGGTCGTGTCCTTCCCGCCGCAGCCGGTCATCACGTCCGACAACCTCGTGGTGAGCATCGACACGGTGCTCTACTTCCAGGTCACCGACCCCAAGTCGGCGGTCTACGAGATCGCGAACTACATCACCGGCATCGAGCAGCTCACGGTGACCACGCTGCGCAACGTCATCGGGTCGATGGACCTCGAGCAGACCCTGACCAGCCGCGACCAGATCAACGGGCAGCTGCGCGGGGTCCTCGACGAGGCGACCGGCCGCTGGGGCGTCCGCGTCAACCGCGTCGAGCTCAAGTCGATCGACCCGCCGCAGAGCATCCAGGGCTCGATGGAGCAGCAGATGCGCGCCGAGCGTGACCGTCGCGCCGCGATCCTCACGGCCGAGGGCGTCAAGCAGTCCCAGATCCTCACCGCCGAGGGTGACCGGCAGGCCGCGATCCTGCGGGCGGAGGGCAACGCGCAGGCGGCGATCCTCAACGCCGAGGGCGAGGCGCGGGCCATCCTGCAGGTGTTCGACGCCGTCCACCGCGGCGACGCCGACCCCAAGCTGCTCGCCTACCAGTACCTGCAGACGCTGCCGCAGATCGCCGAGCAGCGCGTCGAACAAGGTCTGGATCGTCCCGTCCGAGCTCACCGGCGCGCTCGGGCCAGCTCACGCAGCGGCTTCGCCGGTGCCATGTCCGGCGACGGCGACGCGGCACCGGCGGGCACCGCGCGCACGCCCGGCTCGTCGCCGCTGCGGGCCGAGGACCTGCCGCCGACCGTGCTGCCGGACCCGGCCGTCGCGCTGGCGCAGGCGCGTCGCGACTCGGACGCCGCGACGGCCGACGCGATCAACGCCGGCACCCTCAGCGGGTCGCCGGCCGACCGTCTGGCCGAGGCCGGCCAGCGGCCCTACACCGGCCACCAGCCGCCGGCGACCGACCAGCCGCTGGCGACCGCGTCGACCCCGACGCGACCCCACGGTCGGGCCGGCGGCCCGCCGCTGCCGCGAGTCGAGCCGCCGCCGCCGCCGCCACCGGCCGAACCGGAGCCGCCCACCGAGGGCTGACCGGCACCGCTCGGCAGCGCCGAGCGTCGACGGGTCGCCGGCCACCGCAGGCGGCCCGTCGGCGCTCACCGGGCCGTGCCGCGGATCGACGGTCGGGTGTGCGAGGCGCGTCCGGCGCCGCGACCCGCTCCCGACCGGCCCCCGAGGCCGGCGCGTGCGGGCCGGCGTCGAGGCGGTGTCAGGAAGCGCGCGTGCCGGGTTCGACGCGTCTCGCTGACCTGGGCTGGCGCGCGTCCGACGCGCGTCGGGCCGGCGGGCGGGCCGCGCGGACCGGGCGCGTCGCGGAACGGTCTCGGGGACTGCGCGGGTCTGCCTACGATGCCCGAGGTCGCACCGCCACGGGCGGCGACCCGGCGACCGGCGGAGGCCCCATGCTCGTCCGACTGCTGCGGCAGCACCTGCGCCCGTACCGCGGTGCGGTGGTCGTCGTGCTTCTCCTGCAGGTCGTCCAGACGATCGCCACGCTGGTCCTGCCGTCGCTCAACGCCGACCTCATCGACCGAGGGCGTCGCCGCCGGCGACACCGGCTACATCCTGCGGACCGGCGCGCGTCATGCTGGCGATCAGCCTGGTGCAGGTGGCCTGCGCGATCGTGGCGGTCTACTACGGCGCCCGCGCGGCGATGGCGCTCGGACGGGACGTGCGCGGCCGCGCTGTTCACCCACGTGCAGACGTTCTCGGCGCAGGAGGTCGCGCCGCTTCGGTGCGCCGTCGCTCATCACCCGCACCACGAACGACGTCCAGCAGGTCCAGATGGTGCTGCTGTTCGGCCTGACTCTCATGGTGACCGCGCCGATCATGCTCGTCGGCGGCGTCGTCATGGCCCTGCGCGAGGACGTCACGCTCTCCGCCCTGCTGCTCGTCGCGGTGCCGGTGCTCGCCGTGACGATCGCGCTGATCGTGCGCCGGATGGTGCCGCACTTCCGCGTCATGCAGAAGCGCATCGACCGGATCAACGGCGTGCTGCGCGAGCAGATCGCCGGCATCCGCGTCATCCGCGCGTTCGTCCGCGAGCGGCGGGAGTCCGAGCGCTTCGCGGCCGCCAACACCGACCTCATGGAGACGTCGCTGCGGGTCGGGTCGGCTGATGTCGCTCATGTTCCCCGCGGTCATGCTGATCATGAACGCCACCAGCGTCGCGGTCGTCTGGTTCGGCGGCCGGCGGGTCGACGCAGGCGACATGCAGGTCGGGGCCCTCATCGCGTTCCTCAGCTACATCATGTACATCCTCATGGCGGTGATGCTGTCCACGATGATGTTCGTGATGGTGCCGCGCGCGGTCGTGGCCTCCGAGCGCATCACCGCGGTCCTCGACACCGAGCCGAGCGTCCGGCCTCCGACCCACCCGCGCCGCCTGGCGTCGGCCAACGGCGCGCCGAGGAACGGGGTCGCGACTGCTGACCTGGCCGGCGCGACGGCAGCGGTCGGTGCCGCTGGACCTGCCGGCGCCGCTCGAGCGGCCGGTGCGGCCGGCTCCGGCGTCGTCCGAGGCGCTCTCCCGACCGCCGACGGGCACAGCCGGGTCGACGGGACCGGGCCGGGTGACCGGGTCGCGCGCGGCCACCTCGAGCTGCGGGACGTCGACTTCCGCTACCCCGGCGCGGAGGCGAGCGTCCTGCACGGGGTGAGCCTGACGGCGCGCGCCGGGCCGCACGACGGCGATCATCGGCGCCACCGGCTCGGGCAAGACCACGCCTCCTCAACCTCGTGCCCCGGCTGTTCGAGGTGACCGGCGGGGCGGTGCTCGTCGACGGGATCGACGTGCGCGAGCGGGCACCCGAGGAGCTGTGGGCCGGCATCGGGCTCGTTCCGCAGAAGGCCTTCCTCTTCGGCGGCACCGTCGCGTCCAACCTGCGCTACGGGAAGCCGGACGCGACGGAGGACGAGCTGTGGCACGCGCTCGAGGTCGCGCAGGCGCGGGACTTCGTCGAGCGGCTCGATGCCGGCCTGGACGGCCCGGTCTCGCAGGGCGGTACCAACCTCTCCGGCGGCCAGCGCCAGCGGCTGGCCATCGCCCGTGCCCTCGTCCGGCGGCCCTCGCTCTACCTGTTCGACGACGCGTTCTCCGCCCTCGACGTCGCGACCGACGCCCGGCTGCGCGCGGCGCTCGAGCCCGAGACCCGGGACGCCACGGTCGTCGTGGTCGCCCAGCGGGTCGCGACGATCCGCGGGGCCGACCAGATCGTCGTCCTGGACGACGGCGCGGTCGTCGCGACCGGGGACCACGAGGGCCTCATGGAGTCCTCGGAGACGTACCGCGAGATCGTCCTGTCCCAGCTCAGCGCGCAGGAGGCGGCATGAGCGCCTCCGGCGGGCGTCGTCCCGCGCCAGCGATCCGCGCCCGGGCCCGGACCGGCCGCCACACCGCCGGCCGTGCCGCCGGCGGGTGTCCACCGCCGTCCCGCGGCGGCCCCCGCGCCCGGGCCCCGGCCCGATGGGCGGCGTTCGGCATGCCGACCGAGAAGTCGATGGACTTCGGCGGCTCGGGCCGCCGCCTGCTGCGCCAGCTCGGGCCCGAGCGACCGCGCATCGTCGCGGTGGTCGTCCTGTGCGTCGTCTCGGTCGCGCTCGCGGTGACCGGCCCCAAGCTGCTCGGGCACCGCCACCGACCTGGTGTTCTCCGGCTTCATCGCGGGCCGGCTGCCCGCCGGGATCACGCAGGCGGAGGCGGTCGACGGTCTGCGGGCGCAGGGGCAGGACCGGCTCGCCGACGTCGTCAGCGGCATGACCCTGACGCCGGGGACCGGCGTCGACGAGGCCCGGCTGGCCTCGGTCCTGCTCACCGTGCTGCTCGTGTACCTCGGGGCGTTCCTGTTCGGCTGGCTGCAGGGGCGGCTCACCACCGACATCGTGCAGCGCAGCACGTACCGGCTCCGGGAGGAGGTCGAGGCCAAGCTGTCCCGGCTCCCGCTGCGCTACGTCGACCGCCAGGAGCGCGGCGAGGTGCTCTCCCGGGTGACCAACGACATCGACAACGTCGCCCAGACCCTCCAGCAGACGCTCGCCCAGCTCGTCACGGCGCTGCTGACGGTCGTCGGCGTGCTCGCGATGATGGTCTGGATCTCGCCGCTGCTGGCCCTGGTCGCCCTGGTCACGGTGCCGCTGTCGGTCGGGGTGACGATCGCGATCGCGAAGCGGTCGCAGCCGCAGTTCGTCGCGCAGTGGGCGTGGACCGGCCAGGTCAACGCCCACATCGAGGAGATGTACACCGGGCACGCGCTGGTCAAGGTGTTCGGCCGCCAGGCGGAGGCGATCGAGACCTTCCGCGAGCGCAACGAGCAGATGTACGCCGCGAGCTTCCGCGCCCAGTTCATCTCCGGGATGATCCAGCCGGCGATGGGCTTCCTCGCGAACCTCGGGTACGTCGCGGTCGCCGTCGTCGGCGGGCTGCGGGTCGCCTCGGGCGCGATCACGCTCGGGGACGTGCAGGCGTTCCTGCAGTACTCGCGCCAGTTCACGCAGCCGCTGACCCAGGTCGCGTCGATGATGAACCTGCTGCAGTCCGGGGTGGCGTCCGCGGAGCGCGTCTTCGAGCTGCTGGACGCCGAGGAGCAGACGCCGGACCCGGACCCGGCGGTGGCGCCGGTGCGACCGGTGCGCGGGCGGGTCGCATTCGAGGACGTCTCGTTCCGGTACGACCACGGGACTCCGCTCATCGAGCACCTGTCGCTGGTCGCCGAGCCCGGCAGCACGGTCGCGATCGTCGGCCCGACCGGGGCCGGCAAGACGACGCTGGTGAACCTGCTGATGCGCTTCTACGAGATCGACGCCGGACGCATCACGCTCGACGGCGTCGACACCCGCGACATGACCCGCGAGGCGCTGCGCTCGCAGATCGGCATGGTCCTGCAGGACACCTGGCTGTTCGGCGGCACGATCGCGGACAACCTGCGCTACGGCGCCCCGGAGGCGAGCGAGGAGGCGATGGTCGCCGCCGCGCGAGCCACGCACGTCGACCGGTTCGTCCGGACGCTGCCCGACGGGTACGCGACCCGCCTGGACGACGAGGGGTCGAACGTCAGCGCGGGTGAGAAGCAGCTCCTGACGATCGCGCGGGCCTTCCTCGCCGACCCGGCGATCCTCGTCCTGGACGAGGCGACGTCGTCGGTGGACACCCGGACCGAGGTGCTCGTGCAGCACGCGATGGCGGCGCTGCGGTCGGGCCGCACGTCGTTCGTCATCGCGCACCGGCTGTCGACCATCCGCGACGCCGACGTCATCCTCGTCATGGAGCACGGGTCGATCGTGGAGCACGGCACCCACACGGAGCTCCTGGCGGCCGGCGGCGCCTACGCCGCCCTCTACGCGAGCCAGTTCGCGGCGGCGGTGACCGAGTAGCGCAGGCTGGGAGGATCTGCGCGTGCCGATCCACCGCCTCACCACCGCCGACGACGAGCGCCTCGCCGACTACACCCGGCTGACCGACGTCGCCCTGCGGGCCAAGCACGAGCCCGCGAAGGGCCTGTACATCGCGGAGAGCTCGACCGTGATCCGCCGGGCGGTCGCCGCCGGTCACCGGCCGCGCTCCCTGCTCATGGCGGAGCGGTGGCTCCCGGACCTCGCGGACCTGCTCGAGGACGTCGGGGCGGGGCCCGACGGCGACGTCCCGGTCTTCGTCGCCGAGGCCGAGGTGCTCGAGCGGATCACCGGGTTCCACCTGCACCGCGGCGCGCTCGCGGCGATGCACCGCCCCGCGCTGCCGGGGGTGCACGAGCTGCTCGCCGGCGCCCGCGGCGGGGCGGGCGCGCGACGGGTGGCCGTGCTGGAGGACGTCGTCGACCACACGAACGTGGGCGCGATCTTCCGCAGCGCCGCGGGGCTGGGGGTCGACGCCGTCCTCGTGAGCCCGCGGTGCGCCGACCCGCTCTACCGGCGGTCGGTGCGGGTCTCCATGGGCACGGTGTTCCAGGTGCCGTGGACGCGGCTGACCACATGGCCGGGCGGGCTGGACGACCTGCGCGCGGACGGCTTCACGGTCGCGGCCCTCGCCCTGGCCGACGACGCCGTCACGCTCGACCGGCTGGCCACGGACGCCCCCGAGCGGCTCGCGCTCGTGCTGGGGACCGAGGGGGACGGGCTGTCCCGGGGCGCGGTGGCGGCGGCCGACGTCGTCGTCCGCATCCCGATGGCCGGCGGCGTCGACTCGCTCAACGTCGCGGCGGCGTCGGCGGTGGCGTTCTGGGCGACGCGGGTCGCGGACGGCGACGACCGCCCGCCGGGCCCGGACGACGTGTCGGCGGCGCCCGCTACGGTCTGACGCGTGCCGACCGCCTTCTCCGTGAAACCCACCCTCGTGGGCGAGCGCGTCGTCCTGCGCCCGTTCACCCCCGCCGACATCGAGGCGATGGGCGCCGTCCTCGCGGACGCCGAGGTCATCCGCCTCACCGGCAGCGCGCACTCCACCGCCGAGGCGACCGGCGCCGGCGCCACGCACGACGACGCCACGCTGCGCTGGTACCGCACCCGCGCCGAGCAGGACGACCGCCTCGACCTGGCGATCGTCGACCGGGCGACGGACCGGTGCGTGGGCGAGGTCGTGCTCAACGACTGGGAGCCGGAGAACCAGTCGTGCAACTTCCGGATCCTCGTGGGTCCCGAGGGGCGCGGCCGGGGGCTCGGGACGGAGGCGACGCGCCTGGTCCTGCGGCACGCGTTCCGGGCGACCGACCTGTACCGCGTCGAGCTCGGCGTGTACGCCTTCAACCCGCGAGCCCGGGACGTCTACGAACGGGTCGGCTTCGTGGCGGAGGGCACCCGGCGGGGGGCGCTGGTGTTCGACGGCGAGCGGGTCGACGAGATCACGATGTCGGTCCTGCGGCCGGAGTGGCTCGCCCGCGAGGCGGGCGGGTCGACGCCGGGCTGACGGCTCCCGGCGCGCGTCGCGCCCGGGCGAGGCGGGGGCCCGGGGTGGCGCTGCGGGCCGGGCCGGGTCACCCCAGGGCGAGGTCGGCGACGACCTCGGCGCGCGGCAGGCGCCCGAGCAGCGCGCCCGGCAGGCTGATCTTGGACCCACGGATCCCGCTGCCGATGATCACCGCCGGGTGCCCGGCGTGAGGGCCGTCGTCCGGGGCGACGTCCGCCACGACGACGCGCGCGTCCACGAGGATGCGCCAGTCGTCCGGGAGCCCCAGGGGCGTGATCCCGCCGTACTCCATCGCGGACCCGGCGGTGGCACGGTCGGTCGACAGGAACGACGCCTTGCGGACGTCGAGCAGACGCTTGATCGCGTTGTTGACGTCGGCGCGGGTCGTGGCCAGGACGACGGCGGCCGCGGTCCGCTCCTCGCCGGAGCGGCGGCCCGCGACCACCACGCAGTTCGCCGACGTCCCCAGCGGCAGGTCGTACGCGGCGACGAGCGCCGCGGTGTCCGCGAGGTCCGGGTCGATCGCGGCGACGGCCACCGCGTCGGCGACCGCCGGCTCGACCGCGGCCCAGCCCGTGAGCGTGGCGTGCGTGCTCGCGGCCATGAGCTCGGGGTGGTCGACGGCGCGCAGCCAGACCAGGGGCGGGTGCGCGGGCTGCGACGGCTGCGACGGGTCCGGGGACGACGAGGTCATCGCTGGGACGTCGGCGTGATCGTCGCCCGGGCGAGGGTGTGGAACAGGGCGGTGAACGCGACGGTGGTCGGCGTGGCGTCCGCGTCGAGACCGAGCGTCTCCACGTCGAGGGCGTGCACGGCGAACACGTAGCGGTGCACCCGGTCGCCGGGCGGCGGTGCGGCGCCGGTGTACCCGGTCGTCCCGGCGTCGTTGCGGGTCTGGAGCGCGGGCGCGGGGAGGGCGGCGCCGTCGGGCGATCCGGCACCGGCCGGGAGCGACGTCGTCCCCGCGGGCAGGTCGGCGACCGTCCAGTGCCAGTAGCCCGCCGGGGTCGGCGCGTCCGGGTCGAAGCAGCTGACGACGAACGAGCGGGTGCCCTCGGGGAAGCCCGCCCAGGCCAGGTGCGGGGAGCGGTCGTCTCCGTCGGCGGTCGTGGCCGGCGGCATCGGCTCGCCGTCGACGACGTCGTCGCTGCGGACGGTGAACGTCGGGACGTCCGGCAGGAGGCTGTACGGGTCGGGCGGGATCGGGCGGTCGAGGTTCACGCGCTGCTCCTGACGACGGTCGAGGTGCTGGTCACCGGGCGGTCCGTCCGGTGACGGAGGACGCGCGGCGGGGTCCATCGTGCCGGGCGAGGCGCTCGTGCGCGCGGTCGGCGCGCGGCCCGGTGGTCGGCAGCGCCGAGCGGCGTGGCGGCCGGTCGGACGCCCCGGCGCGGTCGCGGGAACGGGCGTCCCGGCACAGCGACGAGCGCGGTCGGGACGACGGCGGACCGGGCTGCGAGGGCGCTGCCCGCGTCGGTCCGGACGGCTCGAGACGGGGAGGGCTGGGGATGGCGCCACGCCGTCCACGACTCGCCGGGAGCGGTTGACACCGGTCCGGCCGAGGCCTGTACTGGTGTCAGTTCGAACAGATGTTCGAACGACTTGACGCCGGGAAGGGGTGACGCGATGACCGTACTCGACGGCGTGGACTGTGCCGCCGCGGGTCGGCCCGCCCCTGACCGGACCACGTCGGGCCGGGTGACGCCGGACCGGACCGCCACGGGCCGGGCTGCGCCGGACCGGACCGCCTCGGACCGGGCTGCGCCGGACCGGACCGCCTCGGACCGGGCTGCGCCGGGCCGGACCGCCTCGGACCGCGCTGCGGACCGGACCACCGCGGACCGCGCGGCCCTGGCCCGCGCGGTGCTCGCCCGGGCCGAGCTCCGGACCGGTGCGCGCAGCACGATGCGGAGCGGCGGCGGCAGTGCTGCCGGCTCCCGCGCTGCCGCGACCCGCGCAGCCGCGACGGGTGCCGAGGGGGTCGGCGCATCCGGTGGCGCCACGAACGGGGCCGGCGCATCCGGTGCCGGGGGGACCCATGCCGGGGGGACCGGCGTCGGCGCATCGCGAGCGACCGAGGTGCCGGCCCGTGCCGTCACCCGGTCCATGGGCTCGGCCGTGGGACCGGTCGCGGCCCCCGAGCCGGCGCAGCGCGCGACGGGCGCGGTGCCCACCCCCGGCTCGTCGCTGACCCATCCGGACCGTCCCCCGCTGCCGGTGTCCCCGGCACTCGCGGAGCTGCTGCCCGAGGGTGCGCTGCGTCGTGGCGCGTCCCTGGTGGTGACCGGGTCGACGTCCCTGCTGCTGGCCCTGGTGGCGCGCGCGTCGCAGGAGGGGTCGTGGGTCGGGGTCGTCGGGCTGCCCGCGGTCGGCCTGCTGGCGGCCCAGCAGTCCGGCGTCGTGCTGGACCGGCTCGCGCTGGTCCCACGACCCGGTCCGGACGCGCCCACGGTGCTGGCGGCGCTGCTCGACGGCGTCGACCTGGTCGTGGTGGGGGACGACGCGGCGCTGGTGGACTCCGACCGCCGTCGGCTCACCGCCCGTGCCCGCGAGCGTGGCACCGTGCTGCTGTCCACGGCGCCGTGGCCGGGTGCGCACGTGGTGCTGACCGCCGAGCCGGTCGAGTGGACCGGGCTCGGTGCGGGGTACGGGCACCTGGACCGGCACCGGGTCGCGGTGACCCGTGGCGGCCGCGGCAGTGCCGGCCGCGGGGTCCGGACCGAGGTCGTCCTGCCGGTGCGTCCCCAGGACGCGCCCGCGACGTCGTCCACGACGACGGCGACCCAGCGGCCCGCCGGCACGGCGCCGGCGCCCGTCCGGGTCCCGTTGCGGATGGTGGGGTGAGGGTGGTGACGGTCGCTCCCGCTGCGGCCCGCTCCGCTCGCCCGGAGGCGCCCGCCCGGCCCGCCCCGACGCCGGCCCGGACCGGGACACCGCGTCCACCCGGACGGCCGCGCTGTGGGTGCCGGACTGGCCGGTGGTGGCGGCGATGGTGGCCGATCAGGTGGACGCGCACCGTCCGGCCGCTGTCCACGACGGCCGGACGGTCACTGCGGTCTCCGCGCTCGCGCGTGCGCAGGGGGTGCGCCGGGGGATGCGGCGTCGTCAGGCCCAGGAGTGCTGCCCGGGGCTCGAGCTGCTGGCGGTGGACGAGGGCCGCGACGCCCGGTCGTTCGAGCCGGTCGCCGCCGCGGCCGAGACGGTCGTCGCCGGGCTCGAGATCGCCCGGCCGGGACTGCTGCTCCTGCCGGCGGCCGGTGCGAGCCGGTACCACGGGTCGGAGACGGCGCTCGCGGAGCGGCTGGTGGCGCAGGTCGCCGAGGCCACCGGTCACGAGTGCCAGGTGGGCGTCGCCGACGGGCTCCTCGCCGCGGTGCTGGCCGCCCGGTCCGCACGCGTGGTGCCGCCCGGGACGGCGCGCGCGTTCCTCGCACCCCGCGGCGTGACCGAGCTCGTCCACGCCGCGATCGGGGAGGAGGCGGTCGCCGAGGTCGGCGCGCTGGTCGACCTCCTGGTCCGCCTCGGCCTGCACACGCTGGGCGACCTCACGGCGCTCCCCGCCGCCGACGTCGAGGCACGGTTCGGTCCCGGTGGCACGTGGGCGCACCGCCTCGCACGCGGGGAGGACGTGCGGCCGCCGGCCCGGCGCCGGCTCGAGCCGGACGTCGCCGTCGAGTGCGAGCTCGACCCGCCCGCCGAGCGGGTCGACGCCGCCGCCTTCGCCGCGCGCCGTCTCGCGGAGCAGCTGCAGGCGATGCTCCTCGAGCGCTCGTCCGGCTGCGGTCGGCTGCGGATCACGGCCCGGACCGAGTCCGGCGAGGAGCTCGTCCGCACCTGGCGCACCGACGCCGGCGGGTTGGGCGGGCTCAGCGCTGCGCGGATCACCGACCGGGTCCGCTGGCAGCTCGAGGGGTGGCTGTCGGGCAGTGCAGCCACGGGACGCCGCGGGAGCGAGGGCCCGTGCACGAGGGAGGGCACGAGGGAGGGCACGCGGGAGAGCGCAGGGGCGTGGACGGGGACGCCGGCCCCGTCGGCGCTGACCCGGCTGGGGATCGCGGCGGAGGAGGTCGCCCCCGCCGGTGCGGAGCAGGGCAGGTTGTGGGGCGGCGCGAGTGGCGGCGACCTGCGGGCGCACCGGGCGCTGCTGCGGGTGCAGGGGCTGCTCGGCGGGGAGGGCGTGCTCGTCGCGACCCTGCAGGGCGGACGGGACGTGCGCGACCAGGTCCACCTCGTGCCGTGGGGCGACGCGCGGGCGGCCCAGCGGGCGGCGGACCGGCCCTGGCCGGGGCGGCTGCCCGAGCCCGCGCCGGCGACCGTGCTCGTCGAGCCGGTCCGGGTCGACGTCCTCGACGCCGACGCCGACGCCTGCCCGGTCCGGGTGGACACCCGGCTGGCGCTGAGCGCACCCCCGGCGATGCGTCCGGTGGGCGACCGCCGGTGCCGACCGCCCGGAGATCCCCGGGATCACCGCCGGGACCCACCGGCTGGTGGCCTGGGCCGGTCCGTGGCCGATGGTCGAGCGCTGGTGGACGCCGTCGCCGCGTCGACGCGTGCACCTCCAGGTCGCGCTGGAGGGCGGGCGCGCGCTGCTGCTGTCCTGCACGCAGGGGGAGTGGGTCTGCGAGGCGGTCTATGACTGAGATCCCGACCGGTCCCGGCGCAGCGACCGGTCCCGGCGCAGCGACCGGTCCCGGTGCAGCGACCGGGACGACGCGGCGGTCGACGCCCGCGTCCGCGCCGCGCTACGCCGAGCTGCACGCGCACTCGGCGTTCAGCTTCCTCGACGGCGCCAGCCAGCCCGAGGAGCTCGCCGCCGAGGCGGCGCGGCTCGGGCCTGTCCGCCCTCGCGCTCACCGACCACGACGGCCTGTACGGCGTGGTGCGGTTCGCCCAGGCGGCGAAGGCCGTCGGGCTGCCCACGGTCTTCGGCGCCGAGCTCCACCTGCCGGTCCCCACCCGGACCGGTGACGTCCTCGACCCGCCCACCGGCGTCCCGGACCCGCGGTCCACCCACCTGCTCGTCCTGGCCCGCGGCGCCCAGGGCTACCGCAACCTCTCCCGGGCGATCGCGACCGCCCACCTCGACACGGGCCGCAAGGGTGCCGCGGCGTACACGCTCGAGGGCCTCGCGCGAGCAGGCCGACGGCCAGTGGCTCGTGCTCACCGGGTGCCGCAAGGGCGCCGTCCGCCGCGCGCTCGAGGGTGGCGGCAGGGGCGGCCCGGTCAGGGGTGGCCCGGCCGGGGATGGCCAGGCCGCGGGTGGTCCGGGCGCAGGGGCCGTCGGCCCCGCCGCGGCGCGGGGGGAGCTGGACCGGCTGGTGGCGCTGTTCGGCCGGGACAACGTCGCGGTCGAGGTGACCGACGTCGGCGACCCGTGGGACTCCGAGCGCATCGACGCCCTGGCCGCGCTGGCGGCGTCGGCCCGGCTGCCGCTCGTCGCGACCGGCGGTGTGCACTACGCCGACCCCGCGCGACGCCGACCTCGCCGGCGCGCTCGCGGCGGTGCGCGCCCGCTCGTCCCTCGAGGACCTCGACGGCTGGCTGCCCGCGACCGCCGGCGCCCACCTGCGGTCGGCCACGGAGATGCTCGTCCGGCACGCGCGCCACCCGCAGGCGGTGGCCACGGCCGCGGCGCTCGGCGACGAGTGCGCGTTCGACCTGGCCCTGGTCGCCCCGAACCTGCCGCCGTACCCGGTGCCGCCCGGGCACACCGAGGCCTCCTGGCTGCGGGAGCTCACCTGGCAGGGCGCGCGCCGCCGGTACGGCCCGCCGGAGGCGGAGCGGGTGCCCGGGGCCTACGCGCAGATCGCGCACGAGCTCGACGTCATCGAGCGAGCTGGACTTCCCGGGGTACTTCCTCATCGTCCACGACCTGGTCGACTTCTGCCGCCGCAACGGGCATCCTCTGCCAGGGCCGCGGCTCCGCCGCCAACTCCGCGGTCTGCTACGCCCTCGGGGTCACCGCGGTCGACGCGGTGCGGCACGGCCTGCTGTTCGAGCGCTTCCTCGCCCCCGAGCGGGACGGGCCGCCGGACATCGACGTCGACATCGAGTCCGGTCGCCGCGAGGAGGTCATCCAGTACGTCTACGCCAAGCACGGCCGCACCCACGCCGCGCAGGTCGCCAACGTCATCTCCTACCGGCCCCGAGTCCGCGGTGCGCGACGCCGCCCGCGCGCTCGGCTACGACGTCGGGCAGCAGGACGCGTGGAGCAAGAGCATCGAGCAGTGGGGGAGCCTGCGGGACGCCTCGCCCGTGCCGGCGCTGCCGGAGGACTACGGCGCCGGACCGGCACGACACCGTGCCCGGTGCACCGGCCGGAGTCGGCCGAGTCGATGGCCGAGATCCCCGAGCACGTGCTCGACCTCGCCGACCGGATGCTCCGGCTGCCCGCGCCACCTGGGCATCCACTCCGGCGGGATGGTCATGTGCGACCGGCCGGTCATCGAGGTGTGCCCGGTGGAGTGGGCGACGCATGCCGGGACGCACGGTGCTGCAGTGGGACAAGGACGACTGCGCGGACGCCGGGCTGGTGAAGTTCGACCTGCTGGGGCTGGGCATGCTCACGCGCGCTGCGGAACGCGTTCGACGCTGGTCCGCGAGCACGAAGGGCGTCACGGCTCGACCTGCACGAGCTGCCGCAGGAGGACCCGCACGTCTACGACCTGCTGTGCGCGGCGGACACCGTCGGCGTGTTCCAGGTCGAGTCCCGCGCGCAGATGGGCGACCCTGCCGCGGCTGCGGCCGCGACGGTTCTACGACATCGTCGTGGAGGTCGCGCTCATCCGGCCCGGGCCCGATCCAGGGCGGCTCGGTGCACCCGTACATCGCCCGCTACGCAGGGCCGGGAGAAGGTCACCTACCTGCACCCGCTGCTGGAGAAGTCGCTGAGCCAAGACGCTCGGCGTCCCGCTGTTCCAGGAGCAGCTCATGCAGATGGCGATCGACGTCGCCGACTTCACGCCGGCGCGGAGGCGGACCAGCTGCGGCGCGCGATGGGGTCCAAGCGGTCGCACGGCGAAGATGGAGGCGCTGCACGCCCGGCTGCTCGACGGGATGGAGCGCAAGGGGATCGGCCGCGACGTCGGCGAGCAGATCTTCGACAAGCTCAAGGCGTTCGCCGACTTCGGCTTCCCCGAGTCGCACGCGTACTCCTTCGCCTACCTCGTCTACGCCAGCACCTGGCTCAAGGCGCACCACCCGGCCGCCTTCTACGCCGGCCTGCTCGCGGCGCAGCCGATGGGTTTCTACTCCCCGCAGTCCCTGGTGGCCGACGCGCGGCGGCACGGGATGCACGGTGCTGCGCCCCGACGTGCAGGCGTCGGGGGTGCTGGCCGGGCTCGAGCGGGTGCCCGGGACGGTCGGCCCCGCGCTGCCGCTCGCGCCGCTGGAGGGCGGGACGACCCTGCCCGCCGCACGCTCGCGCGAGGCACTGAGCGGCCTCGCCGAGGAGGGGCCGGTCCGTCCCGACGGCGTGCGTCCCGACGGGTCCGCATCGACGGCGTCGTCCCGACGGGGTGCATGGTGACGCCGTGCCGGACGACGACGCGGCGACCGCGAGCCGACGGTGCCCTCGCCGTCCGCCTGGGTCTGGCGTCGGTGCGCGGGATCGGCGACGACGTCGCCGCCGAGCTGGTCGCCGAGCGCACCCGCGGCGGGCCGTTCACCGACCTGCGTGACCTCGCCCGACGCGTCCGGCTCACCACCCCCCAGCTCGAGGCGCTCGCGACCGGCGGCGCGCTCGGCGGCATCCCCGGTCCGGACGGCCGCGGGGTCGACCGGCGCGACGCCCTGTGGGCGGCCGGTGCGCTCGCCCAGGAGGGCCCGGACACCCTGCCCGGGGTGTCCGTCGGGGTCGCCGCCCCCACGCTGCCCGGCATGAGCGACGTCGAGCTCGCGGTGGCGGACGTGTGGGCGACCGGGGTGTCGGCGGACTCCTACCCGACGCAGTACGTCCGCGACGGGCTGGACGCCGCGGGGGTGCTGCGGGTCGCGCAGGCGTTCGCGCACGAGGCGGGCCGCCGGGTCGCGGTGGCCGGGGTCGTGACCCACCGGCAGCGGCCGGGGACCGCCGGGGGAGTGACCTTCCTGTCGGTCGAGGACGAGACCGGGCTGCTCAACGTCGTGTGCACCGCCGGGCTGTGGCGACGGTTCCGGCGGGTCGCCCGGACGTCGCCGGCGCTGGTGGTCCGCGGGCAGGTCGAGCGGGCCGACGGCGCCACCAACCTCATCGCCGAGCACCTGGCACCGCTGTCGCTGCAGGGTCCCGACCAGGTCGCGCGACTTCCACTGAGCGCTGCGCCGGACCGCGAGATGCGGGCACCGCCCGGACGTCCACAGCGTGACGACGCGAGCGCCGAGGCGTCAGCTCACTCCTGGACCCGCGCGGCGTCGGCCGGCTCGATGAGGCTCTCCGGCTCGATCGGCGGGTCCATCCGGCGCAGCTTCGCGAACACCGCCCAGCCGACCGCGACGAGCGGCACCGAGATCACCGCACCGAGGATGCCCGCGGTGATGGTGCCCGCAGTCACGACGAGCGCGATGACCACCGGGTGCAGCGACACCTGCTTGCCCATCACGAGCGGCTGGAGGATGTGGCCCTCGAACTGGCCGATGAGCGCGATGGCCACGCCCACGAGCAGCGCGCTGATCGGCCCGTTCGCGGCGAGCGCCACGACCATCGCGATGATCATCGCCGGCGGGCGCCCCGATCAGCGGGATGAAGGCGCCGATGAGGACGAGCACCGCGAGCGGTGCCGCGAGCGGGACCTTGAGCAGGAGGAGCACGACGAACGCCAGCAGGCCGTCGGTGACGGCGATGATCACCGTGCCGCGGGTGTAGCCGGAGAACGTGTACCAGCCCGGCCCCGGCCGCCGTCTGCCAGGTGTCCCGGACCCGCGCGGGCAGCTGGTTGAGGAACCAGAGCCACATCTCGCGCCCGCGCGCCAGGAAGAACACCGAGCAGAACGTCGCCAGCGCGAGCGCCCCGAACACCTGCACCACCGACCCGGCGCTCGCGGCCGCCTGCGACGCGACCTCGCCGCCGTGCTCGACGACCCAGTCGCGGCCCTCGTCGATCCAGTCGTTGATCTGGTCGTTGGTGATCGTGACCGGCAGCGGACCGTTCTCGAGCAGGGCGATGATGTCGTCGATGCCGTCGGCGAACTGGCGCGAGAGGCTCTCCCACTGGCCGGCGACCGAGTACCCGACGTACGTCAGCATCCCGACCAGCACCAGGACGCCCAGCAGCAGGGCGAGCGCGGTCGAGAGCCCGCGGGGCATCACCCGGGACAGCACGTCGACGAGCGGCCGCAGGACGGCGGTGAACACGAGTGCGATGAACACCGCGATGAAGACGAGCTGCACGCGCGACGTCGCGTAGAAGACGATGACGACCGCCGCGACCACGACGAGCAGCCGCCAGGACATCCCCGCGAGCACCCGCAGCCAGTGCGGCGCGGTCTGCTCGTACCCCACGACCGACGGGTTGCGGCGCGCACCGGCGACGCGCCGGGCTGCCGGGCTGGCGGTCGCGAGGTGCCGCGTGGTGGCGGGGAGGCGCTCGGTCCCGGTGAAGGACGGCGCGTCCTGGTCGGTCATGGTGACCCTCTTCACACTGGTGCTCGGGTGCCGTTCGGACACGTCTCGCGGCCAGTGTGCACCCCGGTCCGCGTGATCGCCCGGGCCCCGCACCGTGCTATCTTTACGGCCGCGCCTGACGGGGAGATGCTCCCTGAAAGGTCACCTCGTCCGGGTGGCGGAATGGCAGACGCGCTAGCTTGAGGTGCTAGTGCCCTAACGGGCGTGGGGGTTCAAGTCCCCCTCCGGACACTCGTTGAGACAGCGACGACGAAGGCCCCCGACCCCGCCAGGTCGGGGGCCTTCGACGTTCTGCCGTGCGTGCCGTGCCGTGCCGTGGCGTGCCGTGCGGTGACTGCGAGCCGGTCAGGCGGAGGGCGCCCCCTGACCGCCGTCGTCGGCGACCGGGCCGTTCCAGTCCACGAGCTGGAGCACCACGCCGTTCGGGTCCCGCACCTGGAAGGCCCGCTCGCCCCACTCCTCGACGGTGAGGGGCATCGTGATGACCACGCCCTCGGCCACGAGCCGGGCGAGCTCGCCCTCGAGGTCGTCGACGACGAACGCGAGGATGAGCCCGTCGGCCCGGGTGTCGCGCTGGTCGGCCGGCATCGTGGGCAGCCCGCGGCGCAGGAAGATGACGTTCGCGCCGGCGTCATCGCGCGCGAGCGAGGCGAATCCGTCCGCGGCCATCTGCACGGCGAAGCCGAAATGGTCGACGAGGAAGCCCGTCGACGCCTCGACGTCGTCGACGAGGAGGGTGATCGCTGTCGCGGTGATCCTCATGTCAGCCTCCGGTCGGTGGGTCGGCACGGTACGCCGGGCACGCTACGCCCGACCGGTGCGCGACCGGCGCGCGACCGGTGCGCGACCGGTCTCGAGCACCGACCGATGCCCGTCCCGGGCCCGACGGACGCCCGAGGTCGCCCGACGGGCGTCCCCGGAAGCCCGACGCGGACCCGGCCGGGCACCCAGGATGCCCACCCGTCGAAAGGCACTCGACTCCGCCGATCGCCCTCGTATCCTGAGCGGAACCGACCCGGCCAGCGACCGACCCGAACCCCTGGGAGCCCTGCCATGAGCTACACCGCACCCGAGCCGGTCATCTCCGGCGTCCCATATCCCGTCACCGGAGTGGGCGGCGGCACCGCGACCGCCCTCGAGGACTTCGTCGGCACGGTCGAGATCGAGATCGACAAGAACGGCGCCCCGTATGTGATCGACGGCGAGGGACGCGTCCGCGACGACGCCGTGCGCGTCCACGAGAAGAACGGCAAGGGCGGCAAGGACCTGCGCGTGTGGCGGGTCTACACCGGGCCCGAGGGGTTCCTCGCCGAGACGGTCTGATCGACGCGAGCGACCGCGTCCGGCGCCGGCGGGACCGCACGACCCGGGACCGCACGACCCGTCGGACCGCACGACCCGTCGGACCGCACGACCCGTCGGACCGCACGACTCGCAGACCATGACGCCCGAGGGCCCGACCGGAGACATCCGGTCGGGCCCTCGTGCGCGTCGCCGTCGACCCGGCGACGACCCGGTCGACGTCAAGCAGGTCCCCGGAGCCTGTGCCACGCTCGGACGGTGATCCTCTTCTTCGGCACCCGCCGACGGACCCGCGTGCTCGGCGACGGCACCTTCCACTGCCCGTTCTGCTACCAGCCGAGGGCCTTCATCCGCTCCGAGACGCGCACCTGGGTGCACCTGTTCTGGATCCCGCTCATCCCGCTCGGCAGCGCCCAGGAGGAGGTGCGGTGCTCGGTGTGCGGCGGCCGGTGGGCACCCGAGGTGCTCCAGGTCGAGCCGCTGCGCTGACCGTGCCGGCGCTCGGCGTCCCGCGGCTCGAGGCCGCGCGGTCGGTCCGCGCCGCGGCGCGCGAGCACGGCGACGACCGGCTCCCGCACGACAGCACCGACGTCGCCGCCCTCGCCGACGACGCCCTGCCCGGCTGGGTCGCTGCCCTCCTCGCCGACACCCGGGAGGGCTCCCCGCGGCCGGCGGGGTTCGTGCCGTCCACGCACCCTGTGGTGGGTCGAGGGCAGCGAGTACCTCGGCCGCGTGCATCTCCGGCACCGGCTCACGCCGGCCCTGCGCGTGGAGGGCGGCCACCTCGGCTACCACGTGGTGCCGACCTACCGCCGGCAGGGGCACGCGACGGCGATGCTCGCCGCCGCGCTACCGGTCGCCGCGGCGCTCGGCCCGGAGTGCCTGCTCCTCACCTGCGACGTCGCGAACGTGGCCTCGAGCCGGGTGATCGAGCGGGCGGGCGGGCTGCTGCAGGACGGGCGCCGCTCCACGCTCCGCTTCTGGGTGCCGACGTCCCAAGGTGTGATGTCACCGAGGGCGCCGGCCGCCGGAGGGGCCGCGGAATAAACGGTGGATCGGACGCCTTGAACACCTCAGACTGCTGTCGTGCCCGTCGATGGGCAGGGTGTCGCGGCGAGAGCCGCGGTCACCGACAACTGAATGCAGTTCGGCGGTCCGCGCGGTGGTGCCAGCATCCCACCGCGGAAGGATCGGCCCGGTCGTGGAACGCGCCTCTCGTGAGAGGTGGACGGACGCGCACCGGGTGGCACGTCACCGACAGTCCCCAACAGGCCGGGGACGGTTCAAGCCGCGCGAGACAAGAACAAGCGGGCGCGGTGGGTGGTGACGCAAGCGATGCTGGCACAGACGGCGACGGCCCGGTGATCTCCTCGTGAGGTCACCGGGCCGTCGTGCTGTCGCCGTGCTTCCCGGGCGGACCACGCCGTCACCGGGTCCGCGGCGGGGCCGAACCGAGGCCCGGTCGTGGGCACGGCCCGCGGTCATCGCGCCCACCGCGCGGCGATCGCCGCGGTCTGCGCCACGTAGCCGCCGCCGAAGAGCACCGCATGCATCCCCACCGGGTACAGCTGGTGCAGGCTGCGCCGTCCTTCCCAGCCCCCGCGCAGCGGGTGCACCTCCCCGTACCCGGCGACGACATCGGCCAGGCCCGGGACGCCGAAGAGCGCGAGCATCGCCAGGTCCGTCTCCCGGTGCCCGCCGTGCGCCGCGGGGTCGACGAGCACAGCTCCCGATGCCGTCCAGAGCACGTTGCCGGACCACAGGTCGCCGTGGAGCCGGGCGGGGACGTCGTCGTCGTCGAGGTCCCCGGACCGCAGGCGCGCGACGACCCGGTCGAGGTCGGCGTCCAGTGCGGCGCTCAGCCGGTCCCGCGCCGCCAGCAGGTCGCGCAGCGGCTCGATCCGCAGCGCGGCCAGCGCCTCGCCCCAGCGCGCGTGCCGGCCGGCCCGCAGGGTCAGCGGCTCGTCGAGGGGTCCGAAGAACCCGTCCGCGTCCCACCCGGGCGGCGCGCAGCCGAAGCCGGGCGCGCCGGCGTCGTGCAGGCGGGCCAGTCCGCGCCCGAGCTCGCGCGCGTGCGCCGCGGTCGGTCGTGCGGGCTCCAGCCGCTCGAGCTCCAGGTGGTCGGGCCCGACGCCCAGCACGCGGACCACCGGGACCGCGTCGGCCTCGGCGAGCCACCGCAGCCCCGCGGCCTCGCACGCGAAGAAACCGGCGGGGGCGCCGCTGCGCTGCTTGCGGAACACCCCGGTCCCCGGTGCGGCGGTCATGCCGCTCAGTCCACCACCGCCGCGGCACCGGTCGCGCGCAGCGCGGCACCGAGCGGGAGGAGCGCCGCCCGGGAGGGGCACCGCCCGACGCGTCGCCGATGCGTCCCGACCGACCGGCACACTGGCCGCGTGCACATCGCGGACGCCCTGCGGCGCAACGTCGAGCACCATCCCGCGGGACCGGCCTGGCTCGCCGCGCTGCCGGACGTCCGTGAGCGGCTGGCCGCCCGCTGGGACCTCGTCGTCGGCGCACCGTTCACCACCGGGGTCGCCGCCTGGACGGCGCCGGCCCGCACGCGCAACGGCGTCGAGGTCGTGCTGAAGATCTCGCTGCCGCACGAGGAGGCCCGTGGGGAGGGTGCGGCGCTGCGGCACTGGGCCGGGCGCGGCGCCGTGCGGCTGCTCGACGACGCCCCGGACGACTGGGCGCTGCTGCTCGAGCGGTGCCGGCCGGGGTCGGCCCTGGCGGTCGACCGGGCGACCGACGAGGACCGCCTGCGCGCCGGTGCCCGGGTGCTGGCCGCGCTGATGGGCGGCGCCGCCGGGCCGTCGGCCGGTGGGGCGCCGCCCGGGATCCGCGCGATGGCGGCGGCCTGCGCCCGCGGGGCCGACGTGCTGGTGCGCACCGCCGAGGACGCGGCCCGGCACCCGGACGCCGGCGTGCCGGTCGACCGCGGCCTCGTCGACGCCGCCGCGGCCCTGCTCCGGGAGCTACCGGCGTCCGGCGCGCGGGACGTCGTCGTGCACGGTGACCTCAACCCGGGCAACGTCCTGCGTGCCGGCGCCGCACCCCGCGGTCGAGGCGGGGAGCGGATCCGGTGGCTCGCGATCGACCCGAAGCCGATGGTCGGGGACCCCGCGTACGACCCGTGGCCGCTGCTGTGCCAGGTCGGGACGCCGTTCGACGCCGCCGACCCGGTGACGACCCTGCGAGCCCGGGCCGCGCTGGTCGCCGGCGAGGCGGACCTCGACCGGGACCGCGTGCTGGCGTGGTCGTTCGCCCGGTCCGTCCAGTCCGCCCACTGGTACGCCGCGGAGGGCCGGTGGCAGCCCGCGGCCGCCGAGCTCGTCCGGGCCCGGCTGTGGGGGCGCCTCGTCGTCTGACGGCCCTGACCTCGGCGGTTGCCGTCCGGACAGGGCACGCTGTGAGCAGCGGCCGCGACCCGGCCCGCGGCACTGGCCGACACCCTGCCCCCGGAGCTCACCATGCACATCGGCGTCCCGCGTGAGGTCAAGAACAACGAGCACCGGGTGGCCATCACCCCCGCCGGCGCCCACCAGCTCGTGGCGGCCGGCCACCGGGTGCTCGTCCAGCAGGGGGCCGGCGAGGGTTCCGCGGTGCCCGACGACGCCTACCGCGCGGCGGGCGCGGACCTCGCCGCGACCGCCGAGGAGGTCTGGGGCACCGCCGACCTCGTGTGCAAGGTCAAGGAGCCGGTCCCGGCGGAGTTCGGGCTGCTGCGCCGGGGCCAGGTGCTGTTCACCTACCTGCACCTGGCGGCCGATCGCGCGGCCACCGACGCGCTGCTCGCCGCGGGCACGACGTCCGTGGCGTACGAGACGGTCCAGCTGCACGGACGGGACGCTGCCCCTCCTCGCGCCGATGAGCGAGATCGCCGGGCGACTGTCGGTCCAGGTCGGGCGCGTCCCACCTCATGAAGAGCGCCGGGGGCGCCGGGGTCCTGCTCGGCGGCATCCCCGGGGTGCGGCCCGGCCGGGTCGTGGTGATCGGGGCGGGCGTCGCCGGGACGAACGCGACCGAGATCGCCGTCGGCATGCGTGCCGAGGTCACCGTGCTGGACCTCGCCCAGCCGAGGCTGCGGGCGATCGACGCCGCGTTCGGGGGTCGGGTGCGGACCCTCGCCTCGAGCGCCTGGACGCTGGAGGAGGAGGTGGCCGACGCCGACCTGGTGATCGGCGCGGTCCTCGTCGCCGGTGCCCGAGCCCCGCGTCTGGTGAGCGACGAGCTCGTCGCCCGGATGCGTCCCGGCTCGGTGCTGGTCGACATCGCGGTCGACCAGGGCGGGTGCTTCGAGTCCACCCGCCCCACGACCCACGCCGACCCCACGTTCATGGTCCACGGGTCGGTGTTCTACTGCGTGGCGAACATGCCGGGCGCCGTCCCGGTGACGGCGACCCGCGCGCTGACGAACGCGACCCTGCCCTACCTGACCCGGCTCGCGTCGCTCGGCTGGCAGGACGCGCTGGGTGCCGACCCGGCGCTCGCGGCCGGCCTGACGACCCACGACGGCGCCCTGTACAACGCAGCGGTCGCGCGCGCCCACGGGCTCCCGGTGGCGAACGCCGCCGTCCTGCTGGGGTAGGGGGACCCTGGGGACGACGCTGCCGGAGTGTCGGTGGCCCGGAGCATGCTGGCCCCATGACCAGGACCCAGTACTACGTGGCGGCGAGCATCGACGGCTACATCGCGGACCGTTCCGGTTCCCTCGACTGGCTGTTCCAGTTCAACGACGTGCCCGGCCTCCTCACCGACCACTACCGGTCCTTCCTCGCCGACGTCGGCGCGATCGCGATGGGCGCCGAGACCTACCGGTTCATGCTCGGCCAGGACATGGCGGAGTGGCCCTACCCCGACCAGCGGACCTGGGTCTTCACCCATCACGAGGACCTGCCGGTCGTCCCCGGCGCGGACGTCGTCCGCACGGGGGACGACGTGGCCGCGGTGCACGCGCAGATGGTCGAGGCGGCGGCCGGCCGGAACGTCTGGCTCGTCGGCGGTGGTGACCTCGTCGCGCAGTTCGCCGACCGCGGTCTGCTCGACGAGATCTGGCTCGGGGTCGCCCCGGTCGTCCTCGGTGGCGGCGTCCCGGTGCTCCCCGCCCGACTGCCGGGCGTCCTCGCGCTGACGGACATCACCCGCTTCGGCGACGCGTTCGTGGAGCTGCGCTACACGGTCCCGCACGCGTGAGGGGCTCGCTCGGCACGGCAGGATGGGCGCCATGACTGCGGACGACCTCGACCCGACCAACCCCTTCGCGCAGCCCTCCCGGCTGCCGTTCGGCCTGCCCGACTACGCCGCGATCCGCGAGGAGCACTACGGCCCCGCGCTCGTCACCGGCATGGCCGAGCAGCGGGCCGAGATCGAGCGCATCGCGACCGACCCGGCCCCCGCGACCGTCGAGAACACCCTCGTCGCGCTCGAGCGCTCCGGGCGGCTGCTCTCCCGGGCCGCCGCGGCGTTCTTCAACCAGGTCGGGTCGGACAGCACGCCCGGCCTCGAGGACGATCGAGGCGGAGATCGCCCCGCAGCTGGCCGCCCACCACGACGCGGTGTACCTCGACGCGCGGCTGCACGCCCGCCTGGAGGCGCTCGCGGCCGACGTCGACGCCGGTCGGCTCGCGCTCGAACCCGACACCGCGTGGCTGCTCCACACCTACCGGACCGACTTCAAGCGCTCCGGCATCGCGCTGCCCGAGGCGGACCAGGCCCGCCTGCGCGAGCTCAACGCGGAGATCACGTCGCTGGAGACCGCGTTCGGTCGCACCCTGCTCGCCGCGCAGAACGCCGCCGCCGTCCTCGTCGAGGACGCCGGCCGAGCTCGCCGGCCTGGCGCCCGACGCCGTCGCCGCGGCCCGGGAGGCGGCGGTCGGTCGCGGCCACGAGGCGGGCTACCTCGTCGAGCTCATCCTGCCGACCCAGCAGCCGGTGCTGGCGAGCCTGACCGACCGCGCGGTGCGCGAGCGGGTCCACCGCGCCTCGGTGACGCGGGGCGCGACCGGCGAGCACGACACGCGGGCGACCCTCCTGCGGCTCGCCCGGCTGCGAGCGGAGCGCGCGCGACTGCTCGGCTACGCCCACCACGCCGCCTACGTGGCCGACGACGCCTGCGCCCGGACCACGGAGGCCGTCGACGCGCCTGCTCGGCCGGCTCGCGCCGGCGGCCGTGGCGAACGCCCGCGCCGAGGCGGCCGACCTGCAGGCCGCGCTCGAGGCTGACGTGCCCGGCGCGCGGCTGGAGCCGTGGGACTGGGCCTTCTACGCCGAGCGCGTGCGCAAGGAGCGGTACTCGCTCGACGACGCGCTGCTGCGCCCGTACCTCGAGCTCGACCGCGTGCTGCGCGACGGCGTCTTCCGCGCCGCGGGCAGCCTGTACGGGCTCACCTTCACCGAACGGCACCGACCTGGTCGGCTACCACCCGGACGTGCGCGTCTGGGAGGTCTCCGACGAGCGCGGCGGCCGAGCCGATCGGCCTGTTCCTCGGGCGACTTCTACACCCGCGCCTCCAAGCGCGGCGGCGCGTGGATGAACAACCTCGTCGACCAGTCCGCGCTGCTCGGCGAGCGGCCGGTGGTCGTCAACAACCTCAACATCGGCAAGCCGCCGGCCGGCGAGCCGACCCTGCTGGCGTGGGACGAGGTCATCACGCTCTTCCACGAGTTCGGGCACGCGCTGCACGGGCTGTTCTCGCGACGTGCGCTACCCGTCGCAGTCCGGCACCGACGTGCCGCGGGACTTCGTCGAGTACCCGTCGCAGGTCAACGAGATGTGGGCCTGGCACCCGGAGATCCTGCGGTCGTTCGCGGTGCACCACGTCACCGGCGAGCCGGTGCCCGCAGGAGTGGATCGACACGATGCTCGCCGTCGCGGCAGTTCAACGAGGGCTTCTCGACGACGGAGTACCTCGCGGCCGCCCTGCTCGACCAGGCCTGGTACCAGCTCGCGCCCGAGGACGTGCCGACCGACCCCGACGACGTCGAGGCGTTCGAGGCCGCCGCGCTCGAGCGCGCCGGCGTCGCGTTCGCCGCCGGTGCCGCCGCGGTACCGCACGACGCTACTTCAACCACGTCTTCGGCGGCGGCTACTCGGCCGGCTACTACTCCTACATCTGGTCGGAGGTGCTCGACGCCGACACCGTGGAGTGGTTCGCCGAGAACGGCGGCCTGACCCGGGCGAACGGCGACGCGTTCCGCGACCGGCTGCTCGAGCCGCGGCGGCTCGGTCGACGCGATGGACGCGTTCCGGGACCTGCGTGGGCGGGAGCCCGAGATCGGACCGCTGCTCGCTCGTCGCGGGCTGGCCTGCGGCTCCGCCAGCGGCCGACGCCTGCACGGTCCGGCCGACGGGGTGGCCGACGGTACGGTGAGCGCCATGGCCACGCCCTCCGACCAGCTCGTCCCGCACCGCCCAGGACGAGGTCCTGGGGATCTGCCAGGACCTGCTGCGCATCGACACCTCGAACTACGGCGACGGCTCCGGGCCGGGGGAGCGGGTCGCCGCCGAGTACGTCATGGGCTCGCTGCACCGAGGTCGGGCTCGACCCGGAGCTGGTCGAGTCGGCACCCGGGCGGTCGAGCGTCGTCGTGCGGCTGCCCGGCGAGGACCCCACGCGAGGGCGCCCTCGTCCTGCACGGGCACCTCGACGTCGTGCCCGGCACAGGCGTCGGACTGGCAGGTCGACCCGTTCGGCGGCGAGGAGCGCGACGGCCTGCTGTGGGGCCGCGGCGCCGTCGACATGAAGGACATGGACGCGATGATCCTGGCGGTCGTCCGGCAGATGGCCCGCGAGGGCCGTCGTCCGGCGCGCGACGTCGTCGTGGCGATGTTCGCCGACGAGGAGGCCGGCGGGGCGTTCGGCGCCCGCTGGCTCGTGGACCACCGCCCCGACCTGTTCGAGGGCGCGACCGAGGCGATCAGCGAGGTCGGCGGCTTCTCGCGTCGAGGTCGACGGCCGCCGCGCCTACCTGCTGCAGACGGCCGAGAAGGGGATCGGCTGGCTGCGGCTGGTCGCCGACGGTCGCGCCGGCCACGGCAGCCAGGTCAACACGGACAACGCGGTGACCCATCTCGCGGCCGCGGTCGCGCGGATCGGGCAGCACCCGTGGCCGCTGACCCTCACGCCGACCGTCCGCCGCCTGCTCGAGGGGCGTCGCCGATCTCACCGGTGGCCGGTTCGACGAGGACGACCCGGACGGGCATCGACCGCCTCGTCGCCGCGCTCGGCCCGGCCGCCCGCTTCGTGGGCGCGACCATCCGCAACACCGCCAACCCCACCCAGCTCGCGGCCGGGTACAAGGCGAACGTCATCCCGGGGCGCGCCGAGGCCGTGCTGGACACCCGCTTCCTGCCCGGGCACGGCGACGAGGCGATGGCGACGCTGCGCGGGCTGGCCGGCGAGCACGTCCGCATCGAGCCGATCCACCAGGACATCGCCCTCGAGGTCCCGTTCGAGGGGGACCTGGTCGACGCGATGGTGGCGGCGCTGCTCGCCGAGGACCCGGGCGCCGCGTCCTGCCGTACACGCTGTCCGGCGGGACCGACAACAAGTCGCTCGCCCGGCTCGGGCATCACCGGGTACGGGTTCGCGCCGCTGCTGCTGCCGCCCGAGCTGGACTTCTCCGGCGATGTTCCACGGGGTCGACGAGCGGGTGCCGACCAGCGCGCTGACGTTCGGGTCCGGGTGCTCGACCGCCTGCTCGCGACCGGCTGACCGTCGGGCCCGGCCGCGCGGCCCCGGTGTCGTGCCTCGGTGTCGTGGCCGGCCGCCGTCCGGGCGGCGACCTCAGTCGAAGCTGTCCAGGCGTGTCGGCGAGGGTGCTGCGGACCCGGATGATCTTGCGGCGCAGCCACACCTTGCGCTCCCCGCCGGCGAAGAGCAGGGTGCGGGCGAGCTCCCACCGGCCGTACTCGGCCTCGTCGGTGAGCAGGCGGCGGGCGTCGTTGCGGCTGGTGGTCCGCGGGATCGTCACCACGCGGTACTCGTACTGACCGCCACCGGCGGCCCACTCGCTGCGGGCACGACCCGCGAGCCTGCTCTCCATCGCGTTCCCTTCGCCGACCACTCTGACACGGGCCTCCAACGTCCCGCACGCACGGCGTGCATTCCCGGTGCCATTGTGCCCTCGGCGGCGCTACGGTCGTGCGCATGACCGTCGACCCGCGTGCCGCCCTGGACCGATTCGTCGCGGCCCTCGAGGCGCACTACCACGCGGTCGCCGCCCGCCGCGGCGAGGACGACCCTGCGGTCGACGACGCCTACGACGTCCTGGCCGACGCGTTCGAGGTCTACGACGACGCCCTGGCCACGGTGCACAACGAGGCCACGCCGTTCTACCTCGTCGACGACGAGGAGGACGAGGTCGTCGAGGACGACGTCGTCGGCGGGGACGACACCGGCGACTACGACGCCGACGTGGACGACGACGAGCTCGACCGCCTCAGCGGCGACGTCGGCTCCGGCTCGACGCGCTGACCGCACCCCGCCCTCGGGGACCGCTCCGGCCGCCCGTCGGGCGGCTGCACGCCCGGCCACCGACGAGCCGCGCTCACCGGCGCTCGGGGTAGCCGATCTCCGGCGCGCTGACCTCGTCGAGCGCGAGCGAGGATCTCCGGCGGCAGCTCGAGGTCGCAGCCGCGGCCAGCGACCCCCGCAGCTGCGCGGCCGTCCGCGCGCCCACGATCGCCGACGCGATGCTGCCGGCGTCCCCGCAGCCAGGCGAGCGCGACCTCCAGCGGGGCGCAGCCCAGACCCTCGGCGGCCGTCGCGACCGCCTCGACGATCGCGAGCGAGCCCGCACCGAGGTACGGCTCGACGAAGCCCGCCAGGTGCGGCGACGCCGCCCGGGAGTCCGCCGGGATGGTGCGCCGGTACTTGCCGGTGAGCACGCCGCGCCCCAGCGGCGACCACGCGAGCACCCCGACCCCGAGCTCGGCCGCCGCGGGCAGCACCTCGCGCTCGACGCCGCGCTGCAGCAGGGAGTACTCCACCTCGACGGCGGCGAGCCCCGGCGTCGGGCTCGAGCAGCGTCGCCGCGCGCGCGGTCTGCCAGCCCGGGTGGTTGGACAGGCCCGACGTAGCGGGCGCGCCCGGACGCGACGGCCAGCCGCAGGGCGGAGAGCGTCTCGTCGAGCGGGGTGCGGGGGTCGGGCGTCTGCACGAGCCAGAGGTCGACGTGGTCGGTCCCGAGCCGGACCAGCGACGCGTCGAGCGCGTCGAGCAGCGCGCCGCGTGAGGCGTCCACCACACCGCCGCCGACGCGCGTCCGGCGCACGCCCGCCTTGGTGCACAGCACGACGTCGTCCCGGCGCACGGTGCCGCCCAGCAGGCGTCCCGATGAGCTCCTCGGCGGCCCCGTCGGCGTAGCGACGCGGCGGTGTCGAGCAGCGTGCCACCTGCGTCGACGAACGTCCCGCAGCTGCTCGGCCGCCTCGTGCTCGTCGGTGTCGCGGCCCCACGTCATCGTGCCCGAGCCCGAGGTGCGGAGACCCGCAGGCCGGTGCGTCCGAGCTGCCGCTGTTCCATGGGGCCGAACGCTACCGGGCGTGGCACGGCGTCCGGAGGGCGCCGGTCCGCGGCTAGCCTTGCGCACCATGACGCGGTCGGGGGACCGGGACCGGCATGGGCATGTGGGAAGCGATCGTGCTCGGGCTCGTGCAAGGGCTCACCGAGTTCCTGCCCATCTCCTCCAGCGCCCACCTGCGCATCGTCGGCGAGCTCATCGGCTCGGCCGACCCGGGCGCGGCCTTCACCGCGATCACCCAGATCGGGACGGAGACCGCCGTGCTGCTGTACTTCCGTCACGACATCGTGACGATCGTGCCGGGCGTGGTGGCGGGCGGTGTCCGGCAAGGACGGGACGGACCGCGCGTCGCGCCTCGGCTCGCACGACCCCGACGCCCGGATGGGCTGGTACATCGTCCTCGGCATCGATCCCGATCGTCGTGCTCGGCCTGCTGTTCCAGGAGTCGATCGAGAACACGTTCCGCAACCTCTACCTCATCGCCGCCACGCTCGCGGTGTTCGCCCTGCTCCTCGGCTGGGCCGACCTGCGGGGCGCCAAGCAGCGCGTGCTCGACGGAGCTGACCCCGCGGCACGCCGTCCTGCTTCGGGTTCGCCCAGGCGCTCGCGCTCATCCCGGGCGTCTCCCGCTCCGGCGGCACGATCACCGCGGGTCTGCTCATGGGCTACACCCGCGAGGCGGCGGCGCGGTACTCGTTCCTGCTCGCGGTCCCCGCCGTGCTCGGCTCGGGCCTCTACCAGCTGGCCAAGAGCATGGGCGAGTTCGGCACCGCCGGGACCCCGAGCGTCGGCGCCACGCTCGTCGCGACCCTCGTCGCGTTCGTCGTCGGCTACGTGGTCATCATCGGCTTCCTCAAGATCGTCTCCACCTACAGCTACCGGCCGTTCGTGGTGTACCGGCTCGTCCTCGCCGTCGTCGTCGTGGTGCTGCTCGCGACGGGCGTCCTCGACCGCGGTCGCGTCCACGCCTGCGGCCGGCTGAGCCGGGTCAGGACGAGGAAGTTAGGCTCGACAGGTGCAGACCTGGCCCACGCCGACCGTCCCCGAGCTCCCCGGGCGCGGGGGCCCGGTGCGTGTCCGCGACACCTCCACGGGCCGGCTCGTCGCAGGCGGCGCCCGGGCCCCGCGCGACCCTCTACGTGTGCGGCATCACGCCGTACGACGCGACCCACCTCGGCCACGCGGCCACCTACGTCGCGTTCGACCTGCTCGGCCGCGCCTGGCGCGACGCCGGCCTCGAGGTCCGCTACGCGTCGAACGTGACCGACGTCGACGACCCGCTGCTCGAGCGTGCGACGGCGACCGGAGTCGACTGGCGCGACCTCGCCGTCGAGCAGACGGCGCTGTTCGCCGCGGACATGACCGCGCTCGCCGTCATCCCGCCGGACGTCTACCTCGGCGCGGTGGAGACGGTGCCCGACGTCGTCGCGGCGGTCGAGACGATGCTCGCGGCCGGCGCCGCGTACCGGGTGCCGCTCGAGGCGGGCGCCGGCGGCGGCGACCCGTCGCCTGGGGGACGTGTACGCCGACCTCTCGGTGGACGCCGAGTTCGGCGCGGTGTCCGGGCTCAGCCGCGAGCACATGGTCAAGCTGTTCGGCGAGCGCGGCGGCGACCCGGACCGCGCCGGCAAGCGCGACCCGCTCGACCCGCTGCTGTGGCGCCGCGAGCGTCCGGACGAGCCGGCGTGGGACGGCGGCACGCTCGGCACGGGACGCCCCGGGTGGCACGTGGAGTGCGCGGTGATCGCGCGCGACGGGCTCGGCCTGCCGTTCGACGTCCAGGGCGGCGGGGTGGACCTGCAGTTCCCGCACCACGAGATGAGCACGTCGCACGCGCGGGTGCTCGACGCCGGCCGGGGGGCGCAGGCCCACGCGCACGCCGGCATGGTGGGCCTCGACGGCGAGAAGATGAGCAAGTCCCGAGGCAACCTGGTCCTGGTCTCGGCGCTGCGGGCGCAGGGCGTGGACCCGATGGCGATCCGGCTCGCCCTGCTCGGCCACCACTACGCGCACGGACTGGGAGTGGACCGACGCGGACCTCGACGCGCGCCACGGAGCGGCTCGCGCGCTGGCGCACGGCGACGGCGCCGGACGCCGGGCCGGACGCGACCGGGACCCTCGAGGCGATCCGTGCGGCGCTGTCCGACGACCTGGACGCACCTCGTGCCGTCGCGGCCGTCGACGCGTGGGTGGCGGGCCGTGCCGGGGCGACGTCGTCGGCGGGGGAGACGGCCACGGTGGCGGACGACGTCCCGGGCGCTCCGTCTCTCGTGGCTGCGGCGGTCGACGCGCTCCTCGGCATCCGTCTCTGACGGTCGGCGCGTCAGGCCCCGGTGCCCTTGTCCCGGCGCCGCAGGTAGCGCTCGAACTCGCGCGCGATGGCCTCGCCGCTCGCCTCCGGCAGCTCGGCGGTGTCCTTGGCCTCCTCGAGCTGGTGCACGTACTCGGCGATCTCCGGGTCCTCGGCCGCGAGCTCGTCGACGCCGTGCTGCCACGCGACGGCGTCGTCCGGCAGCTCGCCCAGCGGGACCGGCTCGCCGAGGAGCTCCTCGATGCGGGTCAGCAGCGCGAGGGTCGCCTTGGGCGAGGGCGGGTGCGCGACGTAGTGCGGGACGGCGGCCCACAGGGACATCGACCGCAGCCCGCGGCGGGCGGCCTCGTGCTGGAGCACGCCGACGATGCCGGTGGGCCCCTCGTAGGTGCTCGGCTCGGCGCCGATGAGCGTCTGCACGTCCGGGTCCTCCGCGGTCGCGCTGACCGGGATGGGCCGCGTGTGCGGCGCGTCGGCGAGGAGCGCGCCGAGCGGTGATGACCGAGCGGACACCCAGGTCGGCCGCGATGTCGAGCAGCTCGGCGCAGTACCGCCGCCAGCGCATGGACGGCTCGATGCCGTGCACGAGCACCACGAGCCGGCCGGACTGCGGCACCGTCGCGACCGCGACCGGGTGGTCGGCCAGGTGATCTCCCGCCGGCCGGACTCGCCGAGCGCGACGGTCGGCCGGTTCACCTGGAAGTCGTGGTACTCCTCCGGGTCCAGCTCGTCGACCTGCTCGGCCCCCCACGCCTCGTGCAGGTGCGCGAGCGCCTGGCTCGCGGCGGAGCCGGCGTCGTTCCACCCCTCGAACGCGGCGAGCAGGACGGGCTCGACGCTGGGCCCGGTCCTCCGCCTGCTGCTCCTGCTCAGTCATCCGGCCAGCCTAATGGGCCGCATCGGCCGGTCCTCGGGCCGCGAGGGGCCCCCACCGGGCCCGCCTAGAATGGGGCAGGTGCCCGACCTCACCACGCCGCCCGCCACCGCCCCGCCCACCGTCGCCGTGCCCGCCGTGACCTCGCCCGCCGTCACCCCGTCGCACCACGACGACGTCCGCCCCGCCGGCCCGGCCGCGGTGCTGTGGGACATGGACGGCACCCTCATCGACACCGAGCCGTACTGGATGGCCGCGGAGACCGAGCTCGTCGAGGCGCACGGCGGCAGCTGGGGCCACGAGGAGGGCCTGGCGATGGTCGGGCAGCCGCTGCTGGTCAGCGCGCAGATCCTGCGGGACGCACGGCGTGGACCTGCCGCGCCGAGGAGATCGTGGACTTCCTCATCCGGCGGGTCATCGACGAGGTCGAGCGGCACGTGCCGTGGCAGCCCGGCGCGCGCGAGCTGCTCGTGGCGCTCGCGCGACGCGGGCGTCCCGTGCGCGCTCGTGACGATGTCCTACCGCTCGCTCGCCGACACCCTCGTCGCGGCCGCCCCGGCCGGGGTGTTCGGGGCGGTCGTCACCGGGGACGTCGTCACCCACGGCAAGCCGCACCCGGAGGCCTACCTGACGGCCGCGGACCTGCTCGGCGTCGACCCCACGCCGGTGCGTCGCGGTGGAGGACTCGCCGGCCGGCATCGGCTCGGCGATGGCCGCCGGGGCCCGCACGGTCGGCGTCGAGGCCATGCTGCCCGTCGACCCCCGGCCGGGCCTCAGCCGGGTCGCGTCCCTGGCCGACCTCGACCTCGCGGACCTGGCCCGGATCGCCGACGGCGCCGTGCTCGACCTCATCGCGCCCGCGGCCTGACCACCGTCACACCGGAGCCGCTCGGAGTGCGGTCGCCCGGACCGCGGTCGCTCAGGCGGCCGTCCCGGACGGGACCCGCTCGGCGTCCGGGACGACGCCGAGCGCGAGCTCGACCGCCCCGGCCGGGACCTGCGGCGGTGTCGCCGCCGAACGCCGGGCACAGCGCCTGGTGCGAGCACCAGCCGCACAGCGCCGACGTGCGCGGCTTCCAGTCGCCCGAGCGTGCGGTCCGCTCGATGGTCTCCCACAGGCGACCGGACCCGGCGCTCGGTGACGACGAGCTCCGCCTCGCCGCGGCTCGTGCCGCAGGACCTGCCCGTCGCCGAGGTAGACCAGCTGGAGCATGCGCGGCACCTGCCCGGTCGTGCGCCACAGCACCAGCGCGTAGAAGCGCATCTGGAACAGCGCCGTTGCCCTCGTAGCCGGCGCGCGGGGACCGCCCCGTCTTGTAGTCGACGACCCGCACCGCGCCGTTCGGGTGCGACGTCGAGCCGGTCGACGATGCCGCGGAGCAGCGGTCCGCCGTCGAGCTGGCTCTCGACGAAGAGCTCGCGCTCGCGCGGCTCCAGCCGCGTGGGGTCCTCGAGCGTGAAGTACGTGCCGACGAGGTCGCCGGCGCCGTCGAGCCAGGTCGCGACCCCGTCCGACGAGGTGAACAGCTCGGCGTACCGCGGCTCCACCTCGCGCAGGCGCTCCCACTCGCCGGGCAGCATGGCCCGCGCCGCCTCCACGGTGCGCTCGGCGGCCGGGGCGTCGTAGAGCCGCTCGAGCACCGCGTGCACGAGCGTGCCGCGCGCGGCGGCGCTCGCTCGGCGGCTCCGGCAGCTGGTCGACCACCCGGAACCGGAACAGCAGCGGGCACTGCATGAAGTCGTTCGCCCGCGACGGCGACAGGCCCGGTCGCCGCGGACGCACACCCGCGTCCGGGGTCCGGCCCCCGTCGACCACCGCGCCGCCGTCGACCACCGAGCCGTCGACCATCGCGCCGCCGTCCACCACGACGTCGCCCGCGGCGGCCCGGGGCGCGGACGGGGCGGTGGGGGACGGAGCGGTGAGGGTCGGTGCGGACATGCGGTCAGGGTAGGTGCCCCCACCGACACCCCCGCGCCCGGCACACCGGGACGCCTACGCTGGCCGGGTGCAGGACGTCGAGCAAGCCATCCCCGCGACCCGACCGACCGCGTGCAGGGACGCCGGGGTGGGTCATCGGCCACGCCGCCGGCGCCCCGGTCGTCCTCACCCGCTCGTGGATCGTCGCGGCCGCGGTCCTGACCGTCCTGTTCGCGCCCACCGTGCGCGGGTTCGCGCCGTACCTCGGTCCGGGCGCCACCTACGCCGTCGCGGGCGTGTTCGTCGTCCTGCTGTTCGCGTCGGTGTTCCTGCACGAGCTCGCGCACGGGTTCGTCGCCCGCGCGCACGGGCTGCAGGTGCACGAGTTCGCCATCACCCTGTGGGGCGGGCACACCTCGTTCGCCGGCGGCGGCGCCACCCCGCGGACCAGCGCGCTCATCGCCGTCGTGGGACCGGTGACCAACCTCGTGCTGGCCGGCGGCACGTGGGCGCTCGCGCAGGCGGTGCCGTCCCGGAGCCTGCTCGCCGCGGTCCTGCTGTCCGCGACGTACGCCAACGCCTTCGTCGGCGTGTTCAACCTCGTCCCGGGGCTGCCGCTCGACGGCGGCCGGGTGCTGGAGGCGGCGGTCTGGCGCGCCACCGGTGACCGGTACCGCGGGACCCGCGTCGCCGGCTGGGCCGGGCGGCTCGTGGCGGTCGTCGTCGTCCTCGTCGCGATCGGGGTGCCGTTGAGCCGCGGCCAGGAGCCGGGGCTGTTCGGGGTGCTCTGGGCCGTCCTCATCGGCGGGTTCCTGTGGAGCGGCGCCTCCGCGGCGATGACCGGCGCGGCCGCCCAGCGCGCGGTGGAGGGGCTGTCGGCACAACGGATCGGCCGGGCGGCAGCCGTCGTGATGCTCGGGTCCACGGTGGGGGACGCCGCCCGCGCGGCCCAGGCCGCCGGCGTCACGCACGTCGTCGTGCTCGCCGCCGACGGGCGGCCCGCCGCGTACGTGGACGCCGCCGCGGCCGCGGCCGTCCCGCTCGAGGCCTACCCGACGACGGACGTGCTGGCCGTCGCCGTGCCCATCCCGGTCGGGGCGGTCGTGGACGCCGGCGCGACGGGGGCGGACCTCGCCCGCACGGTCAACCGTGTGGCCGTCCACTCCCCGGTGATGGCCGTGGTGGACGCCGGGCGGGTCACCGGGCTGCTGTTCACGCGGGACGTCGTCGCCGCGCTCGGCGCGCGCTCCTAGACTCGACCCCCGTGACCCCGACCCCCGCACGTCCGCTCGACGAGCCCGGCCAGCCCCAGCCGACCGGCGGGCCCGAGCCGGCCGGCCTCCCGGAGGCCCGGGAGGCCCCGTCGCCGGCGCAGGGGACGGCGCCGGGGACTGCGCCAGCGACCGAGCCGGGCGCACCGACCGGCGCGGAGATCCGCCGCGGACCGCTGCGCGAGGGCGACCGGGTCCAGCTCACCGACCCGCGCGGCCGCCTGCACACGATCACGCTCACGCCGGGCGGCCAGTTCCACACGCACAAGGGCTTCCTCCTGCACGACGACCTCATCGGCCGGCCCGAGGGCTCGGTCGTGCGCAGCACCGCCGGCATCGAGTACCTCGCCCTGCGGCCGCTGCTCAGCCGACTACGTCCTGTCCATGCCGCGCGGCGCCGCCGTCGTCTACCCCAAGGACGCCGGCCAGATCGTCGCGATGGCCGACATCTACCCCGGGGCCCGCGTGGTCGAGGCCGGCGTCGGCTCCGGCGCCCTGACGATGTCGCTGCTGCGGGCGGTCGGCGACGGCGGCCGCCTGCACTCCATCGAGCGGCGCGAGGACTTCGCGGCGATCGCGCAGTGGCAACGTCGAGACTGCAGTTCGGCGGCCCGCACCCGGCGTGGACGCTGTCGGTCGGCGACCTGTCGGACGTGCTGCCGACCGTCGCCGCGCCGGGGTCGGTCGACCGGGTCGTGCTCGACATGCTCGCCCCGTGGGAGAACCTCGAGGCCGTCGCGACGGCGCTCGCCCCCGGCGGGGTCCTCGTCGCGTACGTCGCCACCACGACGCAGCTCTCCCGGCTCGCCGAGGACCTGCGTGCGGACGGCCGGTACACCGAGCCCGACGGCCTGGGAGTCGCATGGTCCGCGGCTGGCACCTCGAGGGGCTGGCGGTCCGCCCGCAGCACCGCATGATCGGCCACACCGGCTTCCTGCTCACCGCCCGGCGGATGGCCGACGGCGTCGACGCCCCGCTGCGGCGCCGTCGCCCGGCGAAGGGCTCCTACCCGGCCGACGCCGAGCAGCTCGGCGAGTGGACCGCCGAGGACCTGGGGGAGCGGCCGATCTCGGACAAGAAGGTCCGCCGCGTGCGGCGCGACGTCGGGCAGGCCCCCGAGACCGCCTGACATCACCCGCGTGGGGTGGGTCGTGCCGGCCGAGAGCGTGTCTAGGCTGGGCCATTGCCACGCCCACGCGGAAGGGGGCCGTCATGACGGATCCCGTCGGGCTTCGCCCAGACACCCGGAGTACACCCAGCACCGAGACCTCGCCCACCAGCGCGACGCCGAACGGCAGGCGGCCGCGCTCGCGGCCAAGAACCAGCGCCTCGCCGACGCCCTGGTCGCGGCGCGCGAGCAGATCGTGGACCTGCGCCGCCAGCTCGACGAGCTCGCCAAGCCGCCCGGCACGCTACGCGCTGTTACCTCGGCGCACGCGAGGACGGCTCGGTCGACGTCGTCTCCGCGGGACGCAAGATGCACGTCGGCGCGTCACCGGCGCTCGACCTCGCGACGCTGCGCCCCGGCCAGGAGGTCATGCTCAACGAGGCCCTCACCGTGGTCGAGGCGGGCGGGTACGAGCCGGTGGGCGAGCTCGTGACCGTCAAGGAGCTCCTCGGCGAGGACCGCGCGCTCGTCGTCGGGCACGCCGACGAGGAGCGCGTCGTGCGCCTCGCGGGCCAGCTCGCGGACTCGGCGCCCCCGTGCGGGTCGGCGACGCGCTCACCGTCGAGCACGCGCAGCGGCTTCGTCTTCGAGCGCATCCCGCGCGCCGAGGTCGAGGAGCTCGTGCTCGAGGAGGTCCCGGACATCGACTACAGCGACATCGGCGGCCTCGGCCCGCAGATCGAGGCGATCCGCGACGCCGTCGAGCTGCCGTTCCTGCACCCGGACCTGTTCCGCGAGCACGGGCTCAAGCCGCCGAAGGGCGTGCTGCTCTACGGCCCGCCCGGGTGCGGCAAGACGCTCATCGCCAAGGCGGTGGCGCACTCCCTCGCCGAGACGGCCGCCGCCGCGCGCGGCGAGGACGCCGACGCGCCGGGCGAGGCGAAGAGCTTCTTCCTCAACGTCAAGGGTCCCGAGCTGCTCAACAAGTACGTCGGGGAGACCGAGCGGCACATCCGGCTGATCTTCGCCCGGGCCCGCGAGAAGGCGTCCCAGGGCATCCCCGTCGTCGTGTTCTTCGACGAGATGGAGTCCCTGTTCCGCACCCGCGGCACGGGCGTCTCCTCCGACGTCGAGACGACGATCGTGCCGCAGCTCCTCGCCGAGATCGACGGCGTCGAGCGGCTCGACAACGTCATCGTCATCGGCGCGTCCAACCGCGAGGACATGATCGACCCGGCGATCCTGCGGCCCGGCCGGCTCGACGTGAAGATCAAGATCGAGCGGCCCGACGCCGAGGGCGCGAAGGAGATCTTCGCCAAGTACCTCACCGCGAGACCTGCCGATCCACCCCGACGACCTCGCCGAGCACGGCGGCAGCGCGGCCGACGGCGCGTCGAGGCGATGATCGAGCGCGGTCGTCGAGCGGATGTACACCGAGAGCGAGGAGAACCGGTTCCTCGAGGTCACCTACGCCTCGGGCGACAAGGAGATCCTGTTCTTCAAGGACTTCAACTCCGGCGCGATGATCCAGAACGTCGTCGACCGGGCCAAGAAGACGGCCATCAAGGACTTCCTCGCCCACGGGCAGCGGGGCATCCGCGTCGACCACCTGCTCACCGCGTGCGTCGACGAGTTCAAGGAGAACGAGGACCTCCCGAACACGACCAACCCCGACGACTGGGCGCGCATCTCGGGCAAGAAGGGCGAGCGGATCGTGTTCATCCGCACCATCGTACCAGCAAGAAGGGTGCGGCCGGACGGGTCGCGCACGATCGAGACCGTCACCAGCACGGGGCAGTACCTCTAGCGACGGCGTCCGGGCTCCGGCCGCCCGCGATCGCGCTCGACCGGGGACCTTAGGGTGGCCGCGGTGACCGTGCGCCGCGTGATGGGGATCGAGACCGAGTACGGGATCCTCGAGCCCGGCCGGCCCACGCGCCAACCCCATGCTGCTGTCGAGCTAGGTCGTCGCCGCCCACGTGCCGGCACGGGTCGGGTCGCGGGCTCGCGGCGCGCTGGGACTACGACGACGAGGACCCGCTGCACGACGCCCGCGGGTTCCGGCTGCGAGCGCGCCTCGGCGCACCCGTCGATGCTCACCGACGACCCGGCGCACGGCCCGCGCCGCGGTCGGGCGCCGGTCGCCGGCGCGCGTCGCCGGTGCGGACGACGGCCCGCCGGGCCGAGGCCGGCGACCACGGTCCGGCCGACGCTCGAGGAGCTCGCGCGGCCCGCCGTCGAGGAGTACGACGACCCGAGCGCCGCCAACGTCATCCTCACCAACGGCGCGCGGCTCTACGTCGACCACGCCCACCCCGAGTACTCCTCGCCCGAGGTCACCGGCCCGCTCGACGCCGTGCGCTGGGACCGCGCCGGCGAGGTGGTCATGCTCGCGTCGGTCCGCGACGCTCGCGCAGATCCCCGCCCTGCCCGACGTCGCGCTGTACAAGAACAACGTCGACGGCAAGGGCGCCAGCTACGGCACCCACGAGAACTACCTCGTCGACCGGGCGGTGCCGTTCGCCGACTGGCGCGCCGGCCTCATGCCGTTCCTCGTCACCCGGCAGGTGTTCACGGGCGCCGGCCGCGTCGGGCATCGGCGCGCGCGGCGAGGAGCCCGGGCTTCCAGCTCTCGCCAGCGCGCGGACTACATCGAGGCCGAGATCGGCCTGGAGACGACGCTGCGCCGGCCCATCGTCAACACCCGCGACGAGCCGCACGCGGACCCGGCGCGCTGGCGCCGCCTGCACGTCATCATCGGCGACGCGAACCTGCTCGAGGTCGCCGACCTACCTCAAGCTGGGCACGACGTCGCTGGTGCTGTGGCTGCTCGAGCAGGCCGAGCGACGCGTGCCCGACGGCGTGGCCGCCGCGCTGGAGCCGTCGACGGCCTCGGGCTGCGCGACCCGGTCGAGCGACGTGCACACCGTCAGCCGCGACCTCGCGCTGACCGCGCCGGCTCGACGCTCGCCGACGGGCGCGCCATGACCGCGCTGGAGGTCCAGGGCGAGTACCTCGCCGCCGTGCGTCGGGCGCTCGCGGCCTCGCGCCGAGCCGACCGGCGGCTCCGGCGACGGCACGCGGACCGATGCCGAGACCGCGGACGTGCTCGCGCGCTGGGCGTCGCGTGCTCGACCGGCTGGCCACCGACGCCGGCGTCCTGCGCGCGCGAGGTCGAGTGGGTCGCCAAGCTGCGGCTGCTCGAGGGCCTGCGCCGCCGCGACCACCTCGCCTGGGACCACCCGCGCCTCGCCGCGGTCGACCTGCAGTGGTCCGACGTGCGGCCCGAGCGCGGCCTGTACCACCGGCTGCTCGCCAGGCGGGCGCGGTCGAGCGACTCGTCGACGACGACGCGCGTCGCCGCGCGGCGGTGCACACCCGCCGACCGACACCCGCGCCTACTTCCGGGGCGAGGCGCTGGCCCGGTACGCCGACCAGGTCTCCGCGGCCAGCTGGGACTCGGTGATCTTCGACGTCGCCGGGTGCGCCGACGCTGCAGCGGGTGCCGATGCGCGACCCGCTGCGCGGCACCGGCGCGCACGTCGGCCGCTGCTCGACGCGAGCCCGGACGCCGCGGCGCCTGCTCGAGCGGCTCGCCGGCGGCTGAACGGCTGCCCCGTGGATGTCAGCGCTCCCCGCCTGGGCAGATGCCTGACGGTCAGGGCGTAGGCTTCGAGCCAGGAACGTCAGCGAAGCACCCGGGAGGTCACCATGGCCGGTCAGGATCAGGTACGGCCCGCACGGCGGGACGACCCGGACGACGAGCCGGAGGCCGCCGCCGCCCGCCGCGCGCCGCCGCGCAGACCCAGGACTCGCGAGGTCGACGCCCTGCTGGAGGAGATCGACGAGGTGCTGGAGACCAACGCCGAGCAGTTCGTCCGCGGCTTCGTGCAGAAGGGCGGCCAGTGAGCCGGTGAGCCACGACGAGCACCGAGCGCCACGGACGACTGCCGCGCGCCTTCACTGCGCCCGGCTCGTCGTCCTTCGTCGAGTTCCTCGCCGAGCCACGCGCCCGAGCTGCTCCCGGGCGCACCGGCCGCTGCCCGCCGGCGCTGACCGGCACGGCGCAGTGCCGGCACGCCGCACGCCACGACGATCGTCGCGCTCACCTTCGCCGGCGGGGTCGTCATGGCCGGTGACCGGCGCGCGACCATGGGCCCGACGATCGCCAGCCGCGAGATCGAGAAGGTGTTCCCGGCCGACGAGTTCTCCGCGGTCGGGCATCGCCGGCTCGGCCGGCCTCGCGCTGGAGCTCGTGCGGCTCTTCCAGCTCGAGCTCGAGCACTACGAGAAGATCGAGGGCTCGCTGCTGTCGCCTCGACGGCAAGGCGAACCGGCTCGCCACGATGATCCGCGGCAACCTCGGCCTGGCGATGCAGGGGCTCGCCGTCGTGCCCGCTGTTCGCCGGGCTACGACCTGGACGCGCGAGCGCGGGCCGGATCTTCTCCTACGACGTCACCGGCGGCCGCTACGAGGAGCACGACCACCACAGCGTCGGCTCCGGCTCGGTCTTCGCGCGCGGCTCGCTGAAGAAGCTGCTGGCGGCCGGACCTGGACGCCGGACGCCGCGGTCCGCGTCGCCGTCGAGGCGCTGTTGGACGCCGCCGACGACGACTCCGCGACCGGGCGGCCCGGACACGGTCCGCGCGGATCTGGCCGGTCGTCGCCACGGTGACCGCCGCCGGCTACCTGCGCGTCCCCGAGGCGACGCTGGCCGAGGTCGTGGCGGCGGTGCTCGATCCCGGCGCGCGAGCACGCGCACGAGGGCGCCGGCCGCCGCGGCGAGGACGGGGGCCTGCGATGAGCATGCCGTTCTACGTCTCGCCCGAGCAGCTCATGAAGGACCGGGCGGACTACGCGCGCAAGGGCATCGCCCGCGGCCGGTCCGTCGTCGTCCTCGCCTACGACGACGGCATCGCGTTCGCGACCGAGAACCCGTCGCGGGCGCTGCACAAGGTCTCGCGAGATCTACGACCGGATCGCCTTCGCGGCGGTCGGCAAGTACAACGAGTTCGAGAACCTGCGGGTGGCCGGCGTCCGCTACGCCGACCTGCGCGGCTACTCCTACGACCGCGGCCGACGTCAACGCCCGCGGGCCTGGCCAACGCCTACGCCCAGACGCTGGGCACGGTGTTCACGACCGAGTCCAAGCCGCTCGAGGTCGAGCTCGTCGTCGCCGAGGTCGGGGCCGACCGCCGGCGGACGACCAGATCTACCGGCTCACCTACGACGGCTCGGTGGCCGACGAGCACGGCGTTCGTCGTCATGGGCGGCGCAGGCCGAGCAGCTCGGCGTGCAGGCCGGCGAGGAGTGGCGCGCCGGGATGACGCTGCCCGAGGTCGCTGGGTCTGGCGGTCCGGACGCTCGGGGCGCAGGCTGAGGGGGAGACGGCACGGGCGATCCCGGCGAGCCAGCTCGAGGTCGCGGTCCTGGACCGGACGCGGCCGCGGCGGGCGTTCCGGCGGCTGACCGGGCGCGCTGCTCGAGGACCTGCTCGCCGGACGCTGAGGGGGCACACCATGGACCGCCGGATCTTCGGGCTCGAGACCGAGTACGGCGTCACCTGCGCGGCGGACGACGGGCGCGGCCTGTCCGCGGACGAGGTCGCCCGCTACCTGTTCCGCAAGGTCGTCGCCTGGGGCCGGTCCTCCAACGTCTTCCTGCGCAACGGCTCCCGGCTGTACCTCGACGTCGGCTCGCACCCCGAGTACGCGACGGCGGAGTGCGACGACGTCCGCCAGCTCGTCGCGCACGACCGCGGCGGGCGAGCGCATCCTCGAGGGCCTCGTCGCCGACGCCCAGCAGCGTCTCGAGCACGAGGGCCTGTCCGGGCGGATCCACCTGTTCAAGAACAACACCGACTCGGCCGGCAACTCCTACGGCTGCCACGAGAACTACCTCGTGCGGCGGCAGGGCGACTTCGGCCGGCTCTCGGACGTGCTCGTCCCGTTCCTGCTCACCCGCCAGGTCCTCACCGGCGCCGGCAAGGTGCTCACGACGCCGCGCGGGCACGCTGTACTGCCTGTCGCAGCGCGCCGACCACATCTGGGAGGCGGTCTCCAGCGCCACCACCCGGTCGCGTCCCGATCATCAACACGCGCGACGAGCCGCACGCCGACGCCGAGCACTACCGCCGGCTGCACGTCATCGTCGGCGACTCCTCGATGTCGGAGACCACGACGATGCTCAAGGTCGGCGCGACCGACCTCGTCCTGCGGATGGTCGAGGCCGGGCGTGCAGCTGCGGGACCTCACGCTGGAGAACCCGATCCGCGCGATCCGCGAGATCAGCCACGACCTGACCGGCAGGCCCCGGTCCACGCTCGCCAACGGGCGGACCGCGACCGCCGTCGACATCCAGGAGGAGTACCTCGCGCGGGTCAAGGAGTTCGTCGAGCCGCACGCTCGACGCCACGCCCGGGGTCAAGCAGGTCGCTCGACCTGTGGGAGCGCGGGCTGCGCGCGCTGCGCACCGGCGACCTCGTCGCTCGTCGACCGCGAGCTCGACTGGGTCATCAAGTGGAAGATCCTCCAGCGGTACATGGACAAGCACGACCTGCCGCTCTCCGACGCCCGCGATCGCCCGGCTCGACCTGGCCTACCACGACATCTCCCGCACCGAGGGGCTGTACAACATGCTCGCGGCGCGCGGCATGGTCGAGCGGGTCACCACCGACCTCGAGGTGTTCGAGGCGACGGCGGTGCCGCCGCAGACCACCCGGGCCAAGCTGCGCGGCGACTTCGTGCGCCGCGGCCCAGGAGGCCCGCCGGGACTACACGGTGGACTGGGTGCACCTCAAGCTCAACGACCAGGCGCAGCGCACCGTGCTGTGCAAGGACCCGTTCCGCAGCGTCGACGAGCGGGTGGAGCGGCTGATCGAGTCGATGTAGGGCGGCGGGTCGGAGCGGTCCGCGACCCGCGTAGAGTGGGCCGCCGCAATCCCCTCCGACGCCACCCTCGACGAAAGGCCCGACACGTGCGACGTGTGCTGGTCGCGGTCCTCGCGCCGCGTGCGCGCTGCTGCGGTGCACGGCGTGCACGCCGTCGCCGGCCGAGGACAGCCCGCAGGTCGAGGTCTACCGGCGAGCACCGGTGAGGAGCCGAGCGCTCGACTACGCCGCACCGCTGACCGTCACCGAGGCGTCGTCCGAGGTCGTGTGGGAGGGCACCGGGCCCGAGCTCGAGGACGGCGGTCCGGTCCTGCTCGACTACCGGCTCGCAGCGGGCCGACGACGGCGTCGCTGGTGGAGGAGACGTACTCGCACCGTCCCCAAGCCGTTCACGCTGACGCCCGAGGTGCTCAGCGAGGACCTCTACGACGCGCTCGAGCGGCCAGACGGTCGGCACGCGGCTCGCTCCTGCTGGTGCCCGGGACGTCCGACACGTCGAGCTTCGCGTCCGTCATGGTCGTCGACGTGCTGCCGACCCGGGCGTGGGGCGAGCCGGTCGACGCCGCGCGAGGGACTGCCGGCGGTGCACCCGCGACGACGACGGCGAGCCGGTCATCGCCGCGCCCGAGGGCGAGCCGCCGACGTCGCTCGTCGTGCAGGCCCTGCTCAAGGGCGACGGCGCGCAGGTCGTCGAGGGCTCGACCGTGACCGTCCAGTACGCCGGCGTGCGCTGGTCGGACGGCTCGGCGTACGACTCGAGCTGGACGCAGGGCGGACCGCAGTCCGTTCGACCTCGGCACCGGCGGTGCTCCCCGGGCTGGCCGAGGGGCTGCTCGAGCAGACCGTCGGCAGCCAGGTGCTGCTCGTCATCCCGCCGCGGGAGCGGCGGCGCCGTCGGCGGCGAGCAGGACACGCTCGTGCTCGTCGTGCGACCTGCTGGCCGCCGCGGCACCGCCGGGCGGACGCCGACGCACGACCGAAGGAGGGCTGACCGGGGTGGCGGTCGCACTGCGGGTGGTCCCGTGCCTGGACGTCGACGCGGGACGCGTCGTCAAGGGCGTCAACTTCGAGAACCTGCGCGACGCCGGCGACCCGGTCGAGCTCGCCCGGCGCTACGACGCCGAGGGCGCCGACGAGGTGACGTTCCTGGACGTGTCGGCCTCGTCCGGGGACCGCGAGACCACGTACGACGTCGTGCGGCGCACCGCCGAGGAGATCTTCGTCCCGCTCACGGTCGGCGGCGGGGTGCGCAGCGCCGACGACGTCGACCGGCTGCTGCGGGCGGGCGCGGACAAGGTCGGCGTCAACACCGCGGCGATCGCCCGGCCCGAGCTCATCGCGGAGATCGCCGCGCGGTTCGGCAGCCAGGTGCTCGTGCTGTCCGTCGACGCCCGCCGGGTCACCGGGCGACACCCGGACCGACTCCGGCTACGAGGTCACCACGCACGGCGGCCGGCGCGGCACCGGGATCGACGCCGTCGCCTGGGCGGCCCGGGCCGCCGAGCTCGGCGCGGGGGAGATCCTGCTCAACTCCATGGACGCCGACGGGACCACGGACGGCTTCGACCTGCGAGATGCTGCGGACCGTGCGCCGCGAGGTGCGCGTCCCGCTCGTCGCGAGCGGCGGGGCCGGCACGCCCGAGCACTTCGTCGAGGCGGCGAAGGCCGGCGCCGACGCGGTGCTCGCGGCGAGCGTGTTCCACTTCGGCGACGCTCACGGTCGGCCAGGTCAAGGACGCGCTGCGCGCGGCGGGCGTCGTCGTCCGCTGACGCGGGAGCGAGCGCTCGCAGCGTGCGTGCGCGTCAGGCGTCGCTGAGCGACCGCTGGAGCAGCTCGACGTCGGCCGGGTCGCCGAGGACGTCGACCCGCGCGGCCCCGTGCCGGCCGAAGGCGTGCAGGGCGATCTCGCCGACCTCGCCGCGCACGACGACCGTGCCGGCGTCGCCGCGGGGGCTGCCGGACGGCCTGGCGGGGGCCGCCGGGGACCACGAGGACGATGCCGACGCCGGCGCGGCGGTAGAGCAGCCGCGCCTGGCGCACCAGCCGGGACCAGATCGCCTCGGTGTGGGCGGGGTCGAGAGGACCAGCGGCGGCACCGGACCGGCCCCGCGACGCACGTCCTCGGTGTGGACGAACAGCTCCAGCAGGTAGCCCGCGTCGCCGGTCCAGCCGATCGGCTGCCAGCGGCGCCGGCCCCTGCTCGACCCGCGCGACGAGCGCGGCGTACGCCGGCCGGGTCGGCGGACCGCTGCGCGAGCCGGTCGATGGCGCGCTCGGCGTGCGCGTGGAGCTGGCGGGAGCGCGCACGCCGACCGCGACCAGCGGCGCGCTCTCGCGCAGCACGATGTGCGCGGCGAGATGGCGGCTCGTCCACCCGGTGCACAGGGTCGGGGCGTCGGGTCCCGCGTCGCGCAGGGCCTGGACGAGGGTCGCTCGCTCGAGCGGGTGCCACGGCATGCCGCATGGTCCCACGGGCCTCCGCCCGATGTCGCTCCCGATCGTCGCCCCGGGCGCCGGTCCCGCACCGCGTGCGAGACTGGAGACATCCCACCTGCTACTCGACGAGGAGCGACGTGCCCGCGCGTCAGCACACCGGCCGACCGCAGCACGCCCTGACCGGCTCCGTGCTGAGCCGGTCCGTCCAGGTCATGACCCGCGGCATCGCCGCGGAGCCGCGCACCTACACCCTGGCCATCGGCGTCTCGGCGGTGTTCGGCGCCGCCACCGTCGCGGTCAGCCAGGTGCTCGGCGAGGTCACCGACCGCGTCGTCGTCCCCGCGCTCGACGGCTCGACCGACGCCCGCGAGCAGGTCTGGCTCGCCGGCCTGGCGATGGTCGCGGTCGCGCTGACCCTCGGCGTGAGCGTCGCGCGACGCCGCATCTGGGCCGGCATCGGCTACGCCGACCTCCAGGCCCGCCACCGCACGGCGGTGACCCGCCAGTACCTGCGCCTGCCGATGTCGTGGCACCGGCGCGCACCCCACCGGCCAGCTGCTGTCCAACGCGAGCTCGGACGTCGAGGCCGCGACCGGCGTGTTCAACCCGCTGCCGTTCGCGCTCGGCGTCGTGGTGATGATCGGCGTCGCCGCCGTCGCCCTGCTGCGCACCGACCTGTGGCTCGCGCTCGCGGCGCTGACCGTCCTGCCGCTCGCGGTGCCGCCAACTTCGTCTTCCAGCGGCGCATGTCGCCCGCCGCGATGCGGGCCCAGGGCCTGCGCGCCGCCGTCGCCGACGTCGCGCACGAGAGCTTCGAGGCCGCGGTCCTGGTGAAGTCGCTCGGGCACCGAGGACCGCGAGGAGGAGCGCTTCCGCACGCCGCACGGCCGAGCTGCGCGAGGCGAACGTCCGGGTCGGCGACGTCCGCGCCCTGTTCGACCCGGTCATCGACCTGCTGCCGGGCATCGGCACGCTGCTGGTGCTCGGGGTCGGCACCGTGCGGATGCAGGCGGGCGCGGTCGAGACCGGCGACGTCGTCTCCGCGGCCTACCTGCTGACCCTGCTCACGGTCCCCGTCCGCGCGTTCGGCTGGGTGCTCGGGGAGCTGCCGCGCGCGCTCGTCGGCTTCGAGCGCATCGCCCGCGTCCTGGACTCCGGCGGCGCGCTCGAGCCCGGCACCCGCCCGCTGCCGCCCTCGGCCGCCGGTGCGCGGCGTCGACGATGCGCGGGGTGGGCGTCGCGCGTGCCGTCCGGGGACGGGACCGCCGACCTGCTGTCACGACGTCGACCTCGACATCCGCCCGGGGCGCACGGTCGCCGTCGTCGGCGTGACCGGCGCGGGCAAGACCACGCTCGTGTCGCTGCTGAGCCGGCTCTCCGACCCCACGACCGGCGCGGTGCTGGTCGACGGCATCGACCTGCGCGACGTCCGTCCCGCGGACCTCACCCGCCAGGTGGCCCTGGTCGGCCAGACCACCTTCATCTTCGAGGACACGGTCCGCGTCCAACGTCACGCTCGCGGACGCGGGCGACCCCGATGCGCCGGACGACGACGCGGTGTGGGACGCGCTGCGGCTGGCCCGGGTGGACGACGTCGTGCGCGCGCTGCCCGGCGGGCTCGACGCGCCGCTCGGCGAGCGCGGCGCCAACCTGTCCGGCGGCCAGCGCCAGCGCCTCGCGATCGCCCGCGCCCTGGTGCGCCGGCCCCGCCTGCTCGTGCTCGACGACGCCACCTCGGCCGTCGACCCGCGCATCGAGCAGGAGATCCTCTCCGGGCTGCACGGCCGCGAGCGCGGCCGCGGGACGGCCCGGGGACGAGGCGCGTCACGGCGACTCCGACTCGCGGCTCCGGCCGCGACCACCGGCCCGACCGTCGTCATGGTCGCCTACCGGATGTCGTCGGTGACCGCTCGCCGACGAGATCGTGCACCTCGACGGCGGCCGCGTCGTCGACCGCGGGACGCACGCCGAGCTGCTCGACCGCGACCCCGGCTACCGCGAGCTCGCCACCGCCTACGAGCGTGAGTCCGAGCGCGCGGTCCGCCGCGCCGCGAGGACGCTCGCGGTCGCGGCGCCGGCCGCGCGGCCGGGAGGGACCGGTGAGCACCGCGACACGCCGCGAGCGCCGCGACCGGAGCGGCTGCCCGCGAGGGCGAGCGCATCGCGCGCACCAGCGACCTCGGCGTCTTCGCGACGCTGCGCCGCGGGGTCCAGGTGTCCCCGGAGATCGTCCGCGGCGTGGGGTGGACGCGTCGCCCTCGCCGTCCTCGCCGCGGTCGGCCGGGTCGTCGTGCCGCATCACCGTCCAGCAGACCATCGACACCGGCGTCCTCGCCGACGACGGTCCGGACACCCGGCCGCGTGGTGACCCTCGTCGTCGCGGCCGCGTTCGCGCTGGTCGCGGCCGGGCTGTGCTCCGCGTTCGTCAACATCCGCCTGTTCCGCTCGACCGAGGCCGGCCTGGCGACGCTGCGGGTGCGGGCGTTCCGGCACGTGCACGACCTGTCGGTCCTCACCCAGGGCACCGAGCGGCGCGGGTCCCTGGTGTCGCGCGTGACGTCCGACGTCGACACGATCTCCCTGTTCGTGCAGTGGGGCGGCATCATGCTGCTCGTCTCGATGCTGCAGATCGTCGTCGCCACCGTGCTCATGGCGATCTACTCCTGGCAGCTGACGCTGCTGGTGTGGGCGTGCTTCGTCCCGCTGGTGCTCGTCCTGCGGCCCGCGCAGCAGTGGCGTCAACCGGCGGCTACACGGTGGTCCGGGAGAAGGTCGGCGCGATGCTCGGCGCGATCTCCGAGTCGGTCGTCGGGGCCGAGACCATCCGGGCGTACGGCGTCGCGGACCGCGTCCAGCGCCGCATCGACACGACCGTCCGGGCCACCCGCGACGCGCAGGTGCGGGCCCAGACCCTCGTCGCGGTCGTGTTCTCCAGCGGCGTGCTGGTGTCCAACCTCGTGCTGTCCGCCGTCGTCGTCGTCGGGACGCTGCTCGGGGCGGACGGCGGCATCACGGTCGGCCGGCTGCTCGCGTTCCTGTTCCTCGTCCAGCTGTTCACCGGCCCGGTGCAGATGGCCACCGAGATCCTCAACGAGCTGCAGAACGCCGTCGCCGGGTGGCGGCGGGTGCTCGCCGTGCTCGACACCACCGTCGAGGTCGCCGACCCCGGCCCGGACGCCGTGGTGAGCCCGCGCGGTCCGGCCTCGATGGAGCTGCGCGACGTCACCTTCGCCTACCCCGACGGCCCGCCGGTCCTGCGGGACGTCGACCTCGTCCTCCCGGCCGGGCGGTCGGTCGCGGTGGTCGGGGCGACCGGCTCGGGCAAGACGACGCTCGCGAAGCTGCTCGTGCGCTTCATGGACCCGACCCGCGGGGAGGTGCTGCTCGACGGCGTCGACCTGCGGCACCTCGAGACGGCGAGCCTGCGCCGGCGCGTCGTCGTCGTGCCGCAGGAGGGCTTCCTGTTCGACGGGACGCTCGTGGACAACATCGCCTACGGACTGCGCGGCGACCGCGCGGGCGGCACCGCCGACGTCGTCGAGTCCCGGGTGCGCGAGGCGATCGACGCGCTCGGACTGACCGACTGGCTCGCCGAGCTGCCGCAGGGCCTGGCGACCGATGTGGGTCAGCGGGGTGAGGCGCTGTCCGCGGGGGAGCGGCAGCTCGTCGCGCTGGCCCGGGCCTACCTCGCCGAGGCCGACCTGCTCGTGCTCGACGAGGCGACGTCGGCGGTCGACCCGGCGACCGAGGTCCGCATCGCGCGCGCCCTGGACTCCCTCACCGCCGGCCGCAGCACGGTGACGATCGCGCACCGGCTGTCCACCGCGGAGGCCGCCGACCTCGTCGTCGTGGTCGAGCGCCGGGCGCGTGATCGAGGTCGGCCCGCACGCGAGCTCGTGCACGCCGGCGGCACGTACGCGGCGATGCACGCCTCGTGGGTGAGCCAGACCCGCTGATCGTCGGCCGGAGGCGGCTCCCGGCGTCGGGCGAGCCGGTCGAGCGGCGGAGCCGTCGTGGGAAGATCGGCGCGTGCCCACCCCCTCGCCCCTCGGGGCCACCCTCGACCCGGCCGTGGCCGACCGGCTCAAGCGCGACCGCGACGGCCTGGTCGCCGCGATCGTCCAGCAGCACGACACCCGCGAGGTGCTCATGCTCGGCTGGATGGACGACGAGGCGCTGCACCGCACGCTGACGACCGGCCGGGTGACGTTCTGGAGCCGGTCCCGCGGGGAGTACTGGCGCAAGGGCGACACGTCCGGGCCACGCCCAGTACGTGCGCTCGGTCGCGATCGACTGCGACGGCGACGCGCTGCTGGTCCGGGTGGACCAGGTCGGCGCCGCCTGCCACACCGGTACCCGCACGTGCTTCGACGCGGGCGGACCGCTGCCCGCGGTCGCCGGCGAGCGGCCCGCCGAGGGTGCGGCCGGCGGACGCGGGGGCGGCCCGATGACCGGTCCCCTCGAGGACTCGACCCTCGAGCCGTCGAGGTGCCGTGGGGCACCACGTGGCCGGCCCTGGACGAGTTCCGCGAGCTCGCCGCGGACCGCCGGGTCATCCCGGTCGTGCGCCGCCTGCTCGCCGACGACGTCACGCCGGTCGGCCTCTACCGGACCCTCGCGCAGGGGCGGCCCGGCACGTTCGTCCTGGAGTCGGCCGAGTCCGACGGGTCCTGGTCGCGCCACTCGTTCGTCGGCGTCCGCTCCCGCGCGACCCTCACCGTGCGGCGACGGCCGCGCGGTGCTGGACCGGCGACGTGCCGGCCGGCGTCCCGATCGAGGGCGACGCCGCTGGAGGTGCTCGGCGCCACGCTCGACGCGCTGCGCACGCCGGCGATCCCCGGGCTGCCGCCGCTGACCGGCGGGCTGGTCGGCGCGCTGGGCTGGGACATCGTCCGGCACTGGGAGCCGACGCTGCCGGCGAAGGCCCCGCGCGAGCTGGACGTGCCCGGAGATGACGCTGTGCCTGGCGACCGACCTCGCCGTCGTCGACCACGTCGACGGGTCGGTGTGGCTCATCGCGAACGCGATCAACTTCGACGACACCGACGCCCGGGTCGACGAGGCGCACGCGGACGCCGTCGCGCGGCTGGACGCCATGCAGGCCGCGCTCGCGCAGCCCGACACCGCGCCGCGACCGCGGTGCTGGTCGCCCGGCCCGGAGCCGGCGCTGGAGTTCCGCTCGACCCGCGACGGAGTACGAGGCGTCGGTCGAGGCCGGCAAGCGCGCGATCCACGACGGCGAGGTGTTCCAGGTCGTGCTCTCCCAGCGCCTGGACCTGGACTGCCCGGCCGACCCGCTGGACGTCTACCGCGTGCTGCGGACCATCAACCCGAGCCCGTACATGTACCTGTTCGCGCTCCAGGACGCCGACGGGGCGGACTTCGCGGTGGTCGGCTCGAGCCCGGAGACCCTCGTCAAGGTGACGTCGGGCACGGTCGTGACCTTCCCGATCGCCGGGTCCCGGCCGCGCGGCGCGACCCCGGAGGAGGACGTCGACGCTCGCCGAGGAGCTGCTCGCGGACCCCAAGGAGCGCGCCGAGCACATCATGCTCGTCGACCTGTCCCGCAACGACCTGGTCAAGGTCTGCGAGCCGGCCACGGTCGAGGTCGTCGAGCTCATGGCGGTCAAGCGGTTCAGCCACATCATGCACATCTGCTCGACGGTGGTCGGCCAGCTGCGGCCGGACGCCACGGCGCTCCAGGCGCTCGCCGCGACCTTCCCGGCCGGCACCCTCTCCGGCGCGCCCAAGCCGCGGGCGATGGCGCTCATCGACGAGCTCGAGCCCGCCGCGCCGCGGGATCTACGGCGGGACCGCCGGGTACTTCGACTTCGCCGGGAACATGGACATGGCGATCGCCATCCGGACCGCGGTGATCGCCGACGGCCGGGCCAGCGTGCAGGCCGGCGGCGGCATCGTCGCGGACTCGGTGCCGGCGCTGGAGTACGCGGAGTCGCGCAACAAGGCCGCCGCGGCGGTCCGGGCGGTCCAGATCGCGTCGCGGCTGCGGCCCGCGGGGCCGGGCGCGTGACCACCGACGACGGCGCCGGCGCGACGCGTGGCGCGGGCGCCGACCGCCCGGGTGCGCCGGCGGGCGCCGGCCGTCCGGCTGGTGCGGCGGCCCCCGGCCGTCCGGCTGTTGTGGCGGGCGCCGACCGTCCGGCTGTTCCGGCGGCTGCCGGCCGTCGCCGCGCGATCCTCGTGGTGCTGGCCCTCGCGCTCGCGGCGTTCCTCGCCGGCGTGCCCGAGTGGCTGCGCACCGCCGGCACGACGGCGCTCGAGGGGGAGGTCCCGGTCGCCGTCACCGGCACGCAGGCGGCCCCGGGTGTCCCCGCCGCCGCCCTCGTCCTGCTCGCCGCGGGGTTCGCGGTCGGGCTGGCCGGTCGGGTGGGCCGCTGGGTCGTCGTCGGGGTCGTGCTCCTCGCCGGGGTGCTGCTGTCCGCCTCGGCGCTCGCCGTCGCGGCGGACCCGGGTCCGGTCGCCCGGACGGCTGTCGCGGACGCGACCGGCGTCGAGACCCTCGCCGGCGAGGTCGGGCTCACGCCGTGGCCGTGGGTCGCCGCCGGCGTCGGCGTGGTCGCAGTCCTCGCCGGCGTCTGGCTCGCGCTGACCTCCCGGCAGTGGGCCCGGCCCTCCGACCGGCACGACGTCGCCGCCGGGCCAGCGGCGCCGGCGCGGCGCCGCCGTCGTGCCCGACGACGACCAGGCGGCCTGGGACGCGCTCACCCGCGGCCACGACCCGACCTGACCACCCGACCGGCCGGCCGACCCGACCCGCGGCGACCCGCCGACCCGGCCCGCCGACCCCACCCGTGCGGTGCGCCTCGCCGCCGGGGTCGGCCGTCCGGCGACCCACCCGCCGCTCCGATAGGCTCGACGACGTATCCGCAGATGAAAGGCTCCCGCGCATGGCCGACCGCAAGACGACCCGATCCGAGACCGCCTACCTCCCGCCGAGTGCGCCGCCGATGAACCACGGGCACACGACCGCCGCCTGGTTCACGACGTTCGCCGGTGATCACCGGCTTCGTCGTGGCCGCGCTCGGCATGGTGTTCACCATGCTGCCGGTGCTCTGGGCCGGGGTCGCGATCACGCGTGCTCGGCCTCGTCATCGGCAAGGTCCTGCAGGTCATGGGCCACGGCCAGGGCGGCGACAAGACGCTCGCGAAGGAGCGCCGCCGCACCGCGACGGGCCGCGGTCACTGACCGCACCCGCACCGCGCCCCGAACCACGCCCCTCCGGCGACCCGGCCCACGCCGGCCGGTCCGCCGTCCTCGACACCACGGAGACCCGATGTCGTCCCGCACCCCGCCGGACCCCTACGGCACCGGTGACGAGCCGGACCGCTCCGGGTCCGGCCGCGTCGTACGGCTCGACCCCGCCGCCGCCGCCGCGGCGGCGCGGGCTCGTACGGCTCGACGCCGCCCGCCTCGGCAGCTCGAGCTCCGGCTCGATCCCGCGTCGTACGGCTCCACTCCGCCGGCCTACGGCGCCTCGGACCCCGGCTCCTACGGCACGCCGCCCGCCTACGCCGGCGGCGACTACGGGCAGGCAGTCGCCCGTACGGCTACGGCTACCCGAAGAACAGCCTCGGCGTGTGGTCGCTCGTCCTGGGGCTCGTCGGGATCTTCATCTGCGGCCTGTTCACCGGCATCCCGGCGATCATCGTCGGCCACAAGGCCCGCGGCGCCGTCGCCGAGGGCCAGGCGAACAACCCGGGCCTCGCGACCGCCGGCATCGTGCTCGGCTGGATCGCGACGATCCTCAGCATCATCGGCGGTCGTCGTCGTCGTCGTGCTCATCGCGACCGGCGCGTTGACCGAGTTCTCGACGGTCGACACGTCCTCCTTCTGACGCGTCCCGACCCGATGGCGCGACCCGCCGCGACCCGCACGGACCGCACGGCCCGGACCCTCTCGGGGGTCCGGGCCGTGCGGCCGTCCGCACCGAGCCGGGCGTGCCCGTCGCGCCCGACGCGCCCGTCCTGCGGCACGTCCGCCTGCCGCTCGTCGTCGGCATGGCGGCGCTCGCCGCGACCGCGTACCTCGGCCTCAGCGACCCCTACCGGCCCGGGGCGCACCTCGTGTGCCCCGTGCTCGCACTCACCGGCTCCGTCTGCGCCGGCTGCGGCGGGCAGCGCGCCGTCCACGAGCTCGCGCACGGCTCGACGTCGTCGCCGCGTGGGACCTGAACCCGCTGGTCGTCCTCGCGGCGCCGCTGGCGGTGGCGGCCTGGGGACGGTGGCTGCGGCGCCGGTGGCGGCACGAGCGACCGGCCGGCTGACGTCGTCGTCCGCGGTGCCCTGGGTCCTGCTCGTCGTCGTCGTCGCCTTCGCCGTCCTGCGCAACGTGCCGGCCCTCGCGCCCTGGCTCGCGCCCTGACCTCGGCGTCCACCCGCGCGGCCCACCCGGCGCCCACCGGGCGTGGTCGGGCCCCCAGCCGCCCGGCTCTACGATGGGAGAGCCTGCCGCCGGGTGCAGCGGGCGGTGTGACGACGTGCGGGCGATGGACGCCGGCAGGGAGGCAGGTCCACGGTGACGGTGCTGGACGAGATCGTCGCGGGCGTCCGGGAGGACCTCGCGGCCCGCGAGGCGCAGGACCCCGCTCGAGCGCGCTCAAGGAGCGTGCCGCCCGCGGCGCCCGGTGCCCTCAACGTGCGTCGACCGGCTGCGCGACGACGACGCCGTCGCCGGTGATCGCCGAGGTCAAGCGCTCGAGCCCGAGCCGCGGCGCGCTGGCCACGATCACCGACCCGGCCGCGCTCGCCGTCGAGTACGAGAAGGGCGGCGCGCACTGCATCTCGGTGCTCACCGAGGAGCGCCGCTTCAAGGGCTCGCTCGCCGACCTCGACGCCGTCCGGGCCGCGGTCGACATCCCGGTGCTGCGCAAGGACTTCATCGTCTCGCCGTACCAGATCTGGGAGGCCCGGGCCCACGGCGCCGACCTCGTGCTGCTCATCGTCGCGGCCCTCGAGCAGACCGTGCTCGACGTCGTTCGTCGAGCGCGTGCACTCGCTCGGCATGACCGCCCTGGTCGAGGTGCACGACGCCGAGGAGGTCCGCCGCGCCGTCGACGCCGGGCGCGCGGGTCGTCGGCGTCAACGCGCCGCGACCTCAAGACCCTCGAGGTCGACCGCGGGCACGTTCGCCCGGGTCGCGCCCGTCCATCCCCGACGGCGTCGTCAAGATCGCGGAGTCCGGCGTCCGTGGCCCGCACGACGTGATGGAGTTCGCCCGCGCCGGCGCCGACGCCGTCCTCGTCGGCGAGGCCCTCGTGACCGACGACGCCCCGCGCCAGTCCGTCGCCGACCTCGTGGCGGCGGGCGCGCACCCGTCGCTGCGCTCCGTGCGCCGCTGACCGACCCTGACCGACCCCGAGCGCCGCGGTCCCGCACCCGGCGTCCACCGCCGCACCGGCGGCCCGACGCACACCGAACCAGCAGAAGGGACCACTCCGGTGGACCAGCCAGACAGGTCGATCGCCGACTCGCTCGCCACGCTCGAGGGCCCGTACTTCGGGGACTTCGGCGGGCGCTTCGTGCCCGAGGCGCTCATCGCCGCGCTCGACGAGCTCGACACCGAGTACCGAAGGCCAAGGTCGACCCCGCGTTCACCGGCGAGCTCGCCCGCCTGCACCGCGACCTACACCGGCCGGCCCGAGCATCATCACCGAGGTGCCGCGGTTCGCCGCGGCACGCCGGCGGCGCGCGGGTCATCCTCAAGCGCGAGGACCTCAACCACACCGGCTCGCACAAGATCAACAACGTGCTGGGGCAGGCGCTGCTGACGAAGCGGATCGGCAAGACGCGCGTCATCGCGGAGACCGGGGCCGGCCAGCACGGCGTCGCCACCGCGACCGCGGCGGCCCTCTTCGACCTCGAGTGCGTCGTCTACATGGGCGAGGAGGACACCCGTCGCCAGGCGCTCAACGTCGCCCGGATGCGGCTTGCTCGGCGCCGAGGTCGTGCCCGGTGACGACCGGCTCGCGCACCCTCAAGGACGCGATCAACGAGGCGCTGCGCGACTGGGTCACCAACGTCGAGACGACGAACTACGTCTTCGGCACCGTCGCCGGCCCGCACCCGTTCCCGGCGATGGTCCGCGACCTGCAGCGCATCATCGGCGAGGAGGCGCGCGCGCAGGTCCTCGACCTGCGTCGGCCGCCTGCCCGACGTCGTCGCGGCGTGCGTGGGCGGCGGGTCCAACGCGATCGGCATCTTCCACGCCTTCCTCGACGACGCCGGACGTCCGGCTGATCGGGCTTCGAGGCCGGCGGCGACGGCGTCGAGACCGGCCGGCACGCGGCCACGATCACCGCCGGCGCGCCCGGCGTGCTGCACGGCGCCCGCTCGTACCTGCTGCAGGACGAGGACGGCCAGACCGTCGAGAGCCACTCCATCTCCGCCGGCCTGGACTACCCGGGCGTCGGGCCCGAGCACTCGTGGCTGTCGAGCATCGACCGCGCCGAGTACCGGCCGGTCACCGACGCCGCAGGCCATGGAGGCGTTCCGGCTGCTGTGCCGCACCGAGGGGATCATCCCGGCCATCGAGTCCGCGCACGCCCTCGCCGGGGCGCTCGACCTCGGCAAGGAGCTCGGCCCGGACGGCGTCGTGCTCGTCAACCTCTCCGGTCGCGGGGACAAGGACGTGGAGACCGCCGCGCGCTGGTTCGGCATGCTCGACGAGGACGCGCGACCGCGAGAGCGTCGCCGGAGATCCCGGGGGAGGAGCAGTGACCGCCTCGGGCCGCACCTGGCCGCGCGACCGCATCGACGCCGCTGCGCGCCGAGGGCCACGCGGCCCTCGTCGGGCTACCTGCCGGTCGGCTTCCCCGACCGTCGACCGGCTCGGTCGCCGCGGCCGTCGCGATGGTCGAGGCACGGCGTCGACGTCATCGAGCTCGGCATCGCCGTACTCCGACCCCGTGCATGGACGGCCCGGTGATCCAGCAGGCCGTCGAGCGCGCGCTCGACGCGCGGCGTGCGGGTGCGGGACGTCTTCGGCGCGGTCGAGGGGATCGCCGCCACCGGCGCCGCCGGTGCTGGTCATGACGCTACTGGAACCCGATCCTGCGCTACGGCGTCGACGCGTTCGCGCGCGACCTCGCGGCCGCGGGCGGCGCCGGGCTCATCACGCCCGACCTCATCCCGGACGAGGCGGGCGAGTGGCTCGCCGCCTCCGACGCGCACGGCCTGGAGCGCGTGTTCCTCGTCGCCCCGAGCTCGACGCCCGAGCGGCTCGCGTCGACCGGCGGCCGCGTCGCGCGGGCTTCGTCTACGCGGCCTCGCACCATGGGCGTCACGGGCGAGCGGACCGTCGCTCGGGGCGCGCGCCGCCGAGCTCGTCGCCGCGACCCGCGCCGCCGGTGCGGACCGGGTGTGCGTCGGCCTCGGCGTCTCCACGCGCCGAGCAGGCCGCCGAGGTCGCCGGCTACGCCGACGGCGTCATCGTCGGCTCCGCCTTCGTGCGTCCGCTGCTGGAGGCGGCCAGCCCGGCCGCCGGGCTCGACGCCGTCCGCGCGGTCGCCGCCGACCTGTCGGCCGGCGTGCGCGGTGCCGTGCGCACCTCGCCGCCGGGGGTGCCGCGGTGACCGGCGTGCTGGTCGCCGGGCTCGCCACCGCGATCCCCAGCCCGCCGCAGTCGGCGTCTGGCACCTCGGCCCGTTCCCGCTGCGGGCCTACGCGCTGGCGATCCTCGCCGGCATCGCCGCCGCGCTGTGGCTCACCACCAGGCGCTGGGTCGCGCGCGGCGGCGACGCCGGACACGTGCTCGAGATCGCCTTCTGGGCGGTGCCGTTCGGCATCGTCGGCGGGCCGGATCTACCACGTGCTCTCCTCGCCGGACGCCTACTTCGGCCCGGGCGGCGACCCGGTCAGCGCCCTGTACATCTGGGAGGGCGGCCTCGGCATCTGGGGCGCGGTCGCGTTCGGCGCGGTCGGCGCCTGGATCGGCTGCCGGCGCCAGGGCGTGCGGCTCGCGCCGTGCGCCGACGCCGCTCGCTCCCGGCCTGCTCGTCGCGCAGGCCATCGGCCGGCTGGGCAACTGGTTCAACCAGGAGCTCTTCGGGCGCGCCCACCACCCTGCCGTGGGGCCTGCGGATCGACGCCGGACAGCCCGACGTTCCCCGCCGGGGTCGACGCCGGCACGCTGTTCCACCCGACGTTCCTGTACGAGATGCTCTGGAACCTCGCCGGGGCCGCGCTGCTGATCTGGCTCGACCGGCGCTACCGCCTCGGCCACGGCCGGGTCTTCTGGCTCGTACGTCCTGTACTACACGATCGGGCGGCTCTGGATCGAGATGCTCCGCATCGATCCCGCCGAGCAGGTCCTCGGCCTCCGCCTCAACGTCTGGACGTCGATCCTGGTGGGCCTCGACCGCGCTGATATTCTTCGTGGTGCTCGGGCGCCGCCATCCGGGGCGCGAGACAGACCTGACGCTGCCGCTGGACCGGCCGCCCAGGACGACCCGACGCGCAGGCCGCGGACGCCACGCCCTGACCGGGGCGTGCGTCCGCAGCCCGCGAGACGCCCGTGACGCGGACCCGCGTGTTTCGGCCATGTATCGTCGCCACACGCTCGGGCCGACGACGTCCCCAGTCCCCCTCGGTTCCACCACCGGCCCCCGGCCGCGCCTCGGCGGCCTCGTGAGGACGGTGCTCCATGTCCACGTCGTCGAAGCTCGCTCCCGCACTCGGCGCCCCGCTCGCCGGGGCCTCTACGACCCCGCGCACGAGCACGACGCCTGCGGCGTCGCCTTCGTGGCGACCCTGCGCGGCACGCCCGGGCCGCGACATCGTCGACGCCGGCCTGACCGCGCTGCTCAACCTCGACCACCGCGGCGCCGTCGGCGCCGAGGCGGACAGCGGCGACGGCGCCGGCATCCTCACCCAGATCCCGGACGCGTTCCTGCGCGACGTGGTCGACGCCGAGCTGCCGCCGGCCGGCCAGTACGCGATCGGCATGGCGTTCCTGCCGCGCGACGCCGCCGAGCCAGGACGCCGCCGTGCGCGCGCATCGAGGCGATCGCCGCCGAGGAGAAGCTCGACGTCCTCGCCTGGCGCGACGTCCCGGTGACGGCCGACCTCGTCGGCCCGACCGCGCGCGCGTCCATGCCCGTGTTCCGCCAGCTCGTCGTCGCCGACCCGTCCCGCGAGCTGCGCGGGCGTCGACCTGGACCGGCTGGCCTACCGGCTGCGCAAGCGCGTCGAGCACGAGCTCGGCGTCTACTTCGCGTCGCTGTCAGCGCCGCACGCTGATCTACAAGGGCATGCTCACGACGGCGCAGCTCGAGCCGTTCTTCCCGGACCTGTCCGACCCGCGCTACGCCACCGAGCTCGCGCTGGTCCACTCGCGGTTCTCGACGAACACGTTCCCGTCGTGGCCGCTCGCGCAGCCGTTCCGGATCATCGCCCACAACGGCGAGATCAACACGGTCCGCGGCAACCGCAACTGGATGGCGGCGCGCAGGGCGACCCTCGCCAGCGACCGTGCTCGGCGACCTCGGCGCCGCTGCTGCCGATCTGTCACGCCCGGGGTCGAGCGACTCCGCGACGTTCGACGAGGTGCTCGAGCTGCTGCACCTGGCGGGCCGGTCGCTGCCGCACTCGGTGCTCATGATGATCCCGGAGGCGTGGGAGAACCACGCCGAGATGGACCCGGCCCGGCGGGCCTTCTACGAGTACCACTCCACGCTCATGGAGCCGTGGGACGGCCCCGCCTGCGCTGACCTTCACCGACGGCACCCTCATCGGCGCCGTCCTCGACCGCAACGGCCTGCGCCCCGGCCGCTACTGGGTCACCGAGGACGGGCTGGTCGTGCTCGCCTCCGAGGCCGGCGTGCTCGACATCGACCCCGCGACGGTCGTCCGCAAGGGCCGCCTCGAGCCGGGCCGGATGTTCCTCGTGGACACCGGCGCCGGCCGCATCGTCGAGGACGACGAGATCAAGGCCGCAGCTCGCCGCGCAGCGCCCGTACGCGCACTGGGTGCGGGAGAACACGGTCACCCTGCCGGACCTGCCCGAGCGCGAGCACGTCGCGCACTCCTCGGCGTCGGTCCGCCGTCGCCAGCGCGCGTTCGGCTACACCGAGGAGGAGCTCAAGATCCTGCTCGGCGCCGATGGCCGCCGCCGGCGCCGAGCCGCTCGGCGCCATGGGCTCCGACACGCCGGTCGCGGTGCTGTCCCAGCGCCCGCGGCTGCTCTTCGACTACTTCACCCAGATGTTCGCCCAGGTGACCAACCCGCCGCTGGACGCCATCCGCGAGGAGCTCGTCACGAGCATCGGCGGCGCGATCGGGCCCGAGCCGAACCTGCTCGAGGACATGCCCGAGCACGCGCGCAAGCTGATCGCTCGCCGTTCCCGGTCATCGACAACGACGAGCTCGCCAAGATCGCGCACGTCCACCGCGACCCGCGGCTGGCCGGCGTCTTCAAGGCGATCACCGTGCGCGGCCTGTACCGGGTCGGCCGGCGGCGGCGCCGCGCTGCAGGAGCGCCTCGAGGAGATCTTCGCCGAGGTCGACCGCGCCGTCGACGACGGCGTGAGCTTCATCGTGCTGTCCGACCGCGACGGCGACGCCGAGCCGGCGCCGCGATCCCGTCGCTGCTGCTGGCCAGCGCGGTGCACCACCACCTGCTGCGCCAGCCGCACCCGCACCCGGGTGTCGCTCGTCGTCGAGGCCGGCGACGTGCGCGAGGTGCACCACGTCGCCGCTGCTCGTCGGCTACGGCGCGGCGGCCGTGAACCCGTACCTCGCCATGGAGTCCGTCGAGGACCTGGCGCGCTCGCGGCTACCTCGACGTCACGCCCGAGAAGGCCGTCGCCAACCTCATCAAGGCGCTCGGCAAGGGCGTGCTCAAGGTCATGAGCAAGATGGGCATCTCGACGATCGCGTCCTACCGCGGCGCGCAGGTGTTCGAGGCGCTCGGCCTGTCGGAGGACTTCGTCGGGCGGCTACTTCACCGGCACGACGTCAGCCGGCTCGGCGGCGTCGGGCCTCGACGTCGTCGCGGCCGAGGTCGCCGCGCGGCACGCCGACGCCTACCCGCGCAGCGGCAACCGGCAGCCGCACCAGCGCCTCGCCGAGGGCGGCGAGTACCAGTGGCGCCGCGACGGCGAGGAGCACCTGTTCGACCCCGAGACGGTCTTCCGGCTGCAGCACTCCACCCGGACGCGGCCAGTTCGACGTCTTCCGGCAGTACACCGCGGCGCGTGGACGACCAGTCCGAGCGGCTCATGACGCTGCGCGGCCTCCTGCAGTTCAAGGAGGGCGACCGCCGGCCGGTCCCGATCGACGAGGTCGAGCCGGTCAGCGAGATCGTCAAGCGGTTCAACACCGGGGCGATGTCCTACGGCTCGATCTCGGCCGAGGCGCACGAGACGCTCGCGATCGCGATGAACCGCCTCGGCGGCCGGTCCAACACCGGCGAGGGCGGCGAGGAGCCGGGCCGCCTGCACGACCCGAGCGCCGCAGCCGGGTCAAGCAGATCGCCTCCGGCCGGTTCGGCGTGACCGCGGACTACCTCACGTCCGCCGACGACCTGCAGATCAAGATGGCGCAGGGCGCCAAGCCCGGCGAGGGCGGCCAGCTGCCCGGGCCCAAGGTGTCCCCGTGGATCGCCGCGACCCGGCACTCCACGCCCGGCGTCGGGCTCATCTCCCCGCCGCCGCACCACGACATCTACTCGATCGAGGACCTCGCCCAGCTCATCCACGACCTGAAGAACGCCAACCCGGCGGCGCGCGTGCACGTCAAGCTGGTCAGCCAGGTCGGCGTCGGCACCGTCGCGACGGGCGTCTCCAAGGCGCACGCCGACGTCGTCCTCATCTCGGGCCACGACGGCGGCACCGGCGCGAGCCCGCTGACGTCGCTCAAGCACGCCGGCGCGCCCGTGGGAGATCGGCCTGGCCGACACCCAGCAGACCCTCGTGCTCAACGGGCTGCGGGACCGGATCGTCGTGCAGGTGGACGGCCAGATGAAGACCGGCCGCGACGTCGTCGTCGCGGCGCTGCTCGGGGCCGAGGAGTTCGGCTTCGCGACCGCGCCGCTGGTGGTCGAGGGCTGCATCATGATGCGCGTCTGCCACCTCGACACCTGTCCGGTCGGCGTCGCGACCCAGAACCCCGAGCTGCGGGCCCGGTTCACCGGCAAGCCCGAGTTCGTCGTGACCTTCTTCGAGTTCATCGCGCAGGAGGTGCGCGAGCACCTCGCCGCGCTCGGGCTTCCGCAGCGTCGAGGAGGCCGTCGGCCGGGTCGACGCGCTCGACGCCCGCCGCGCCGTCGACCACTGGAAGGCCGACGGCCTCGACCTCGGCCCCGGTGCTGGCCAAGCCCGACGTCGCGGACCAGGCCCTCGCTGCGTCACACCCGCTCGCAGGACCACGGCCTGCGAGCGGGCGCTGGACAACCGAGCTCATCGCGCTGTCCGCCGACGCCCTCGAGCGCGCGCGAGCCGGTCCGGATCGACCTGCCGGTCCGCAACGTCAACCGGACGGTCGGCACCATGCTCGGCCACGAGGTGACCAAGCGGTACGGCAGCACCGGCCTGGCCGACGGCACGATCGACATCACGCTCACCGGCTCCGCCGGGCAGTCGCTCGGCGCGTTCCTGCCCGGGCGGCATCACCCTGCGCCTGTACGGCGACGCCAACGACTACGTCGGCAAGGGCCTGTCCGGCGGCCGGATCGTCGTCCGTCCGGACCGGTCCGCGCAGCTCGACCGGCGACCGGGACGTCATCGCGCGGCAACGTCATCGGCTACGGCGCGACGTCGGGGGAGATCTTCCTGCGCGGCGTCGTCGGGGAGCGGTTCGGCGGTGCGCAACTCCGGCGCGACGCTCGTCGTCGGAGGGCGTGGGCGACCACGGCTGCGAGTACATGACCGGCGGCACCGTGCGTCGTGCTGGGCCGCACCGGCCGCAACTTCGCGGCCGGCATGTCCGGCGGCACCGCGTACGTCCTCGACCTGCGCCCCGGCGCGGTCAACGGTGCGGCGCTCGCGTCGGGCGACCTCACGCTCGACCCGCTCGACGACGACGACCTGCGTGCTCGTGGAGGGGCTGCTGCGCCGCCACCACGAGGAGACCGGCTCGCCGGTCGCGAACGAGCTGCTCGCCGGCACCGCGTCCCTGCGCACGCGGTTCACGCGCGTGCTGCCCCGCCGAGTTCGCCCGCATGACGCGTCGCGATGTCGCGCGCCGAGGCCGAGGGCCTCGACCCGACGCAGCCCGGCGTCTGGGAGCACATCCTGGAGGTGTCCCGTGGCTGACCACCGCGGCTTCCTGAAGGTGCGCCGAGCGCGAGCTGCCGCCGAACCGTCCCGTCCCCGTCCGGCTGCATGGACTGGCAGGAGGTGCACGAGTACCGCGCTGGAGAACCCGGACGCAGAGCTCGTCGTCCGCCGGCAGGCGGGCCGCTGCATGGACTGCGGCATCCCGTTCTGCCACCAGGGCTGCCCGCTCGGCAACCTCATCCCGGACTGGAACGACCTGACCCGGGCGCGGGCAGTGGGGCGACGCGATCGAGCGCCTGCACGCCACGAACAACTTCCCGGAGTTCACCGGCCGCATCTGCCCCGCGCCGTGCGAGTCGTCCTGCGTGCTCGGCATCAACCAGGACCCGGTGACGATCAAGAACGTCGAGGTGACGATCGCCGAGGAGGCGTTCGGGCGCGGCCTGGTCACCCCGCAGGTGCCCGGCGCGGCTCACCGGCAGCACGGTCGCCGTCGTCGGCTCGGGGCCGGCCGGACTCGCCGCCGCCCAGCAGCTCACCCGGGCCGGGCACACCGTCGCGGTGTACGAGCGCGACGACGCCGTCGGCGGCCTCCTGCGCTACGGCGTGCCGGACTTCAAGCTCGAGAAGCCGTCATCGACCGCCGGATCGCGCAGATGGTCGCCGAGGGCACCCGGTTCCGCCCCGGCGTCGACGATCGGCAGGGACATCACGCTGGCCGCAGCTGCGCGCCCGGTACGACGCCGTCGTCGTCGCGACCGGCGCCACCGTGCCGCGCGACCTGCCCCTGCCCGGGCGCGACGCTGGCCGGCATCCACCCCGCGATGGACTACCTGCACCAGGCCAACGCGGTCGTCGCCGGCCGCGAGGTCCGCCGACCAGGTCGTCGCGACCGGCAAGCACGTCGTCATCATCGGCGGCGGCGACACCGGCTCGGACTGCCTCGGCACCGCGCTGCGGCAGGGCGCGGCGCTCCGTGACGACGCTCGCGATCGGCAAGCAGCCGCCGACCGAGCGGCCGCGCGCACCAGCCGTGGCCGATCGACCCCATCGGTGTTCGAGGTCTCGAGCTCGCACGAGGAGGGCGGCGAGCGCGACTACCTCGCGTCGACCGTCGCGTTCGAGGGCACCGACGGCCGGGTCACCGGCCTGCGCGTGGCGACCACGCAGTACCTGCCCGACGGGCGCCGCGTCGCCGGCCGTCCGGCACGGAGCGGGTCATCCCGGCCGACCTCGTGCTCGTCGCCATGGGCTTCACGGGCGCCGAGGTCGACGTCCTCGACCGCGCAGACCGACGTCGAGCGTCACGCCGCGCGGCGTCGTCGCGCGCGTCGGACGACTACGCGACGAACCTGCCCGGCGTGTTCGTGGCCGGCGACGCCGGCCGCGGCCAGTCGCTCATCGTCTGGGCGATCGCCGAGGGCCGTGCCGCGGCGGCCGCCGTCGACGCCTACCTCTCCGGCGGACGCAGCGAGCTGCCGACGCCGATCAGCGCGAGCACCGCTCTCGCTGCACCCGTAGCCCCGCCGTCGTCGCGGGGTCCCGGCTCGGCCCCGACCCGGCGCCGGCGCGCGCCCCACGAACCCCGACATAGGCTGGAGCCATGCGTAGAGCGAAGATCGTGTGCACCATCGGACCCGCGACCGAGTCCGCCGAGCAGATCCAGGCGCTGGTCGACGCCGGCATGGACGTGGCGCGGCTCAACCGCAGCCACGGCGACACCGAGGTGCACGAGCGCGTGTACAACAACGTGCGCGCCGCCGCGAAGGCGTCCGGACGCTCGGTCGCCGTCCTCGTCGACCTCCAGGGCCCGAAGATCCGGCTCGGCCGGTTCGCCGAGGGCAAGCACGAGCTCGCCGAGGGCGACGTCTTCACGATCACCACCGAGGACGTCCCCGGCACCAAGGAGCTCGTCTCCACGACCCACAAGGGCCTGCCGGGCGACGCCCGCGTCGGCGACCCGATCCTCATCGACGACGGCCGCGTGCTCGTGCGCGTCACCGCCGTCGAGGGCCCGCGCGTGGTCACCCGCGTCGAGGTCCCCGGCCCGGTCTCGAACAACAAGGGGCTCAACCTGCCCGGCGTCGCCGTGTCGGTGCCCGCGATGTCCGACAAGGACGAGTCCGACCTGCGCTGGGCGCTGCAGATCGGCGCCGACCTCATCGCGCTGTCGTTCGTGCGCAGCGCGGCGGACTACGAGGACGTGCGCCGGATCATGGAGGAGGAGGGCCGGGTCATCCCGGTCATCGCCAAGATCGAGAAGCCGCAGGCCGTCGAGAACCTCATCGAGATCGTCGACGCGTTCGACGGCATCATGGTCGCCCGCGGCGACCTCGGGCGTCGAGCTGCCGCTCGAGCAGGTCCCGCTGGTGCAGAAGCGCGCGATCGAGCTGGCCCGGCGCAACGCCAAGCCGGTCATCGTCGCGACCCAGGTGCTCGAGTCGATGATCTCGTCGCCGCGCCCGACGCGCGCCGAGGCGTCCGACTGCGCCAACGCCGTGCTCGACGGCGCCGACGCCGTCATGCTCTCGGGCGAGACGAGCGTGGGGGAGTACCCGATCGAGGCCGTGCGCACGATGGCCCGGATCATCGAGAACACCGAGGAGCTCGGCCGCGAGCGGATCGCGCCGCTCGGCTCGACGCCGCACACCCGCGGTGGCGCGATCACCCGGGCGGCCGCCGAGGTCGGCGAGATCGTCGGCGTCAAGTTCCTCGTGACGTTCACGCAGTCCGGCGACTCCGCGCGTCGGATGTCCCGCCTGCGCTCCCCGATCCCGCTGCTGGCGTTCACGCCGGTCACCGCGGTGCGCAACGTGCTCGCGCTGAGCTGGGGCGTGCAGAGCTTCGAGGTGGCCGGAGGTCGACTCGACCGACGCGATGGTCGAGCAGGTCGACCAGACGCTCCGGACCAACGGCCTGGCCGAGCTCGGCGACTACGTGGTGGTCGTCTCGGGTGCGCCGGTCGGCGTCGCCGGGCACGACGAACTCGATCCTCGTGCACAAGATCGGCGAGGACGGCGCGGCGGCCTCGCGCCACGGCTGACCCGACCGACCGGGACGACGACCGGTACGACGACCGAGGGCCCCGGGTGATCCCGGGGCCCTCGGTCGTGGTGGTGGTGCTGCTGCTGCGGCGACCCGCGGTCCGGCGGCTACTCGGTGCCGGACTTCGCGCCCGTCCCGGCCTGGCCTGCCGAGGACTTCTCGCTGTCGGCACCGTCGGTGCTGAGCGAGCCGCCGGAGCTCTCCAGGTGGGCACGGACGAACCAGTGGAACAGCTCGAGCTCGTGCAGGTGACCCACGAGGAGGTCGTTCGTGACGTCGTCGATGTCCTCGACGTCCTCCGCGGCCTTGCGGTGGTCGGAGATCACGCCCTGGTAGACGAGGTCGAGCGCACCGAGGTGCTCGATCGCGCCGGCCCGGCCGATGGAGTAGTCGTCCCAGCTGCGGGCCTCGACGAGGGCGCCGGGGGTGCCTTGCGGCGCGACGCCGAGGGTCGCGATGCGCTCGGCGATCGCGTCGACCATGAGCCGCACGGCGTCGACCTGCGGGTCGATCATCTCGTGCACCGCGATGAAGTGCGGGCCGACGACGTTCCAGTGGATGTGCTTGAGCGTGAGCGCCAGGTCGTTGAGGGCGTGCAGCCGGCCCTGCAGCACCTCCGCGACGGTCCCGCCCTCCTCGAGGGTGAGCGAGGGCACGGTGAACTTGGGGAGATAGGTCATGAGGTCCTCCGGTCGGTACGGCGACGTGCGTGTGCGACCCCGCGGGGCGGGGCCCAGACCCTCGATCCTTTCCCAGGTCGCCGGGCCTCGCCTCCCGACGACGGGCCGGCGAGCGGCGCGGCGGGGGATGCGCCGGTGCGCGGGACGGAGTAGGACTACCCGCATGAGCACCCCCATCCCCGACGAAGCCGACCCCGCCGCCCACCGCGACGACCTCGTGGAGCCCGAGGGCACCGACGCGGGCGGCCTCGCCGACGCCGAGCCCGAGCCCCTGGACGACGTGCGTGCCGGCGGGCACCCGGAGGACGGACCGCGGTCGCTGGCCGACTCCGAGGCCAAGTGGCACGAGCACGAGCTCGCCGGCGAGTCCTGGGACGACCCGGACCGGTTGTAGTCCGGCGTCCGGCTCGCGCGTGCGGGTCCGTGCCGGGCCCGCGGTTGCATAAACTCGGGACATGTCTGCAGCCGATCGTCACCACGTCACCGTCCTGGGCGACCCGACGGCCCGGCCGATGGTCTTCGCGCACGGCTTCGGGTGCGACCAGTCGATGTGGCGCTTCGTCGTCCCGGCCTTCGCGGCCGACCACCGGGTGGTGCTGTTCGACCACATCGGCGCCGGACGGTCGGACCTGTCCGCCTACGACCCGGTCCGGCACGCGTCGCTCGACGGCTACGCCGACGACGTCGTGACGCTGTGCCGCGAGCTGGACCTGACCGACGCCGTCTTCGTCGGGCACTCGGTCAGCGCGATCATCGGCGCCCTCGCGGTGGGGCGGGCGCCGGAGCTGTTCTCCTCGTTGGTCATGGTGTCGCCGTCGCCGCGGTACTCCGACGACGGCGACTACGTGGGCGGTCTGACCGAGGCCGACGTCGACGGGCTGCTGGAGTCCCTGGACAGCAACTACCTGGGCTGGTCGGCGCAGATGGCGCCGGTCATCCTCGGCCGCCCGGACCGGCCGGACCTCGAGGCGGAGCTGACCGACAGCTTCTGCCGGGCGGACCCGTCGATCGCCCGGCAGTTCGCCGAGGTGACCTTCCGGTCCGACCACCGCGCCGACCTGCCGGGCGTGCGCGTGCCGACCCTCGTCATCCAGGTCGCCATCGACGCGATCGCGCCGCCCACCGTCGGCGCGTATGTGCACGAGCACGTGCCGCACAGCACCCTGGCCGTGCTGGACACCGTCGGGCACTGCCCGCACCTGAGCGCACCCGAGGCGACGATCGCGGCCATCCGCGAGTTCCTGGGGGCGCCGGTACCGCGATGACCGAGCCCACCGCGGAGAGGCATGCCGGCCTCCTGCCCGACGAGTCGCTGGCCGAGCTGTACGACGAGGCACCCTGCGGCTACCTCACCACCACGGTCGACGGCGTCGTCGTGCGCGTCAACGACACCTTCCTGCGCTGGACCGGGCTGCGCCGCGAGGACCTCCTCGGCCGTCGGCACTTCTCCGAGCTGCTCACCGGCGGCGGCCGGATCTACCACGAGACGCACTACGCGCCCCTGCTGCGCATGCAGGGGCAGGTCCGCGAGATCGCGCTCGACGTCGTCCGCGCCGACGGCACCACGCTGCCCGCCCTGGTCAGCGCGGTGCTGCGGCCCGCGCCGGACGGCGTCACGGACCTGGTCCGGGTGACCGTGTTCGACGCCACCCAGCGCCGCCGGTACGAGCGCGAGCTCATGCTCGCCCGGCGGGCCGCCGAGGCGTCCGAGGCGCGGATGCGTGCCCTGCAGGAGGTCATCGAGCGGCTCGCGGCCGCGGCGTCGTCGGCCGAGGTGGTGGAGGTGGTCGCGTCCGCCGCCGGACCGGCGCTCGCCGCGCGCGGGTCCACGGTCTGGCTGGCCGACGGGCCGCCCACCGGGCCGCAGGACCGTGACCTCGTGCTGGTCGCGTGGACCGGCCTCGAGGTGCCCACCGTGCGACGCATCGTCGCCGGCTCGGGGCTGCCGCACGCCGCGTGCGCCGCCGACGGCGAGGTGCACGTGGTCGCGCCCGGCGCCGCCGACCGGCTGGCCGGGACCACGACCACACCGGGGACGAGCCAGGTGGCGCTCGTCCCGCTGATCGGCCGGGACGGCGCGTCCGGGGTGCTCGCGGTCGAGCTGCCCGCCGACCGCGAGCTGACCGAGACGGCGCGGAGCCTCATGGGGACGCTGGGCCGGCAGGCCGGCCAGTCGCTCGAGCGGGCGCGGCTGCACGACACCGCGGCCGCCGAGGCGCGCCGGTCCGCCTTCCTGCTGCAGGCCGCGACCGTGCTGGCCGGGGCGAGCGACTTCCGGGACACCCTCGAGCGCCTCGCGGAGGTCGCGGTGCCCGCGCTCGCCGACCTGTGCGTCATCGACATCCTCACCGACACCGGCCCGGTGCGGATGATCGGGCGCCACGCCGACCCGGCCCTCCGCGGCGTCATGGACGAGATCGTGCGCGACTACTCGCCGTCGACCGCGGACAGGTCCCCGGGCGCCCGGGCGCTCACCGAGGCCCGGGTGGAGTGGCAGCCGCGCGTGGACGCCGACTGGCTGCGCGCCAGCACGCGGGACGAGCGCCACCTCCAGCTGGTGCAGCGGCTGGACTTCGTCGGGTTCATCGCGGTGCCGCTGATCACCGAGGACCGCGTGATGGGAGCCATCACCTTCGGCAACGGCGGCCGACCGGCCGGCGTTCACCGAGGCGGACGTCGACATCGCACGCGAGCTGGGCCAGCAGGTCGCGATCCTCGCCGCGCGCGCCGAGCGGTTCGAGGTCGAGTACCGCGCGTCCCACGCGCTCCAGGCCGGCCTGCTGCCGCCGCCCCCGCCGCCCCTCGAGGGTCTCGCCGTGAGCGTGCGGTACCTGCCGGCGTCGCGCTGGGCCGAGGTCGGCGGCGACTTCTACGACGTCCTGGCCCTGCCGGACGGCTCGGTCGCCTTCGCGGTCGGTGACGTCGTGGGGCACGACCTCACCGCGGCGGCGACGATGGGGCAGATCCGCAGCGTCTACCGGGCGATGATCGCCGAGGGCGCGTCCCCGGCCGCCGTCATCGACCGCATCCAGGCCAGCTGGGACGTCCTGGGGCTCGACCGCATGGCGACGGCGGTGTTCGGCCGGCTGTGGCCGACCACCGGTGAGGTGCGGCTGGCGTCCGCCGGGCACCCGCCGCCGCTGCTGGTCCGGGACGGGGTCGCCGAGCTGCTCCCGGTCGAGCCCACGAGCCTGCTCGGGGCGTCCATCGGTCCGGCGCCGGAGTGGAGCGGGACCGTGCCGGCCGGCGCGACGATCGTGCTGTACACGGACGGGCTCGTCGAGAGCCGGGAGCAGGCGCTGTCGGACGGCCTGGGCCGTCTCCGCGAGGCCGCGGCGGCCGCCGGCACGCACGACCCCGAGCGGCTGTGCGTCGAGCTGCTCGCGGCGCTGGCCGGGGGACACCGCAGCGACGACGTCGCCCTGCTGGCGATCGGTCGGCCCGACGCCCCGTCGCCCGGCTGAGTCCGCCGCCCGGTCCTCCACCTGATCACCGGGCGGGTCGCACGTCCCGGCGACGACCGGCGGGTCGACCTCCTGCACGAGGGGCTCGTTGTCCGGACCCCGGCTGCCCTCGCGTCCGTGCAGCAGCCAGGCGCGCACGCCCGGGCCGCGCAGGTCGCTCAGGTGGCGGTCGTCGTACAGTCGGCGCGCGACCCACCGGTCGAGCGGTCGCTCACCCCACCAGTCCTCCACGCGCAGCGGGCTGGCCGACATGCCGGGCAGCTCGATGCCGGCCAGCACGTCCCGGCTGGTGCCGGTCGAGTCCCCGCAGAGGTCGGTCTCCGGGCCCTGAGACCAGCGGACGTCGAGACCGTCGCCGTCCCGCTCGACGAGCCGGACGATCTCGTCGAGCGTGCGGACCGTGGGCAGGTCCACCAGCCGCCCTCCCTCCTGCGGGCTCCCGACCAGCGTGCACCCGGGCCGGGACCGCGACACCTCGGGGCCGTGTGTGGGTGGCCCCGCCTACGCTCGCGACGTGACGTCGACCAGCCCAGCGCCGGAGCCCGCCGCGACCGTGACCGGTCCGGACGGGCTCGCACGCCCGGCGTGGGCCGCGACCGACCCGCTGCTGCGCGAGTACTACGACACCGAGTGGGGCATGCCCGTCCGCGACGAGCGGGGGATGTTCGAGCGGTTGAGCCTCGAGGCGTTCCAGTCCGGGCTCTCCTGGGCGACCATCCTGCGCAAGCGGCCGGCGTTCCGGGCGGCCTTCGACGACTTCGACCCGGACGCCGTCGCCCGCTACACCGACGACGACGTCGCCCGGCTCCTGGGCGACGCCGGGATCGTCCGGAACCGGGCCAAGGTGCTCGCGACGGTGACGAACGCGCGGGCCACCGTCGCGCTCCGGCCCGACGGCGGCCTGGTCGACCTCGTGTGGTCCTTCCGTCCGGCCGACACGCCCGCACCGCGCACCCCGGCCGAGGTCCCGACCACCTCGCCCGAGTCCGTCGCGCTGGCCAAGGCGCTGCGGCGACGCGGGTTCGTGTTCGTCGGGCCCACCACGATGCACGCGCTCATGGAGGCGGTCGGCGTCGTGGACACCCACCTGGTGGGCAGCCACCGGCGCGGCTCCTCGGGTGTGTGGACGTGAGGGCGGAGCGCGAGGTGAGCCGGCGAGTGCCCGGGTCAGCCCGGGGCGTCGGTCGCGGCGGCGCTCGCGGCGGCCACCACCCGCTCGCACACCTCGTGCGTGACGAGGGCGTCCGAGGCGTCGAGCGGGACGCCGTCCCGCACGGCCGCGAGGAACGTCGCGCACATCGCGTCGAAGCCGCGCAGCCGTGTCGCCGGCGCCCATCCGTCGCGCCGCACGAGCCGTTCCCCGCCGCGGAGGTCGACGACGTCGGCCAGGTCGGTGACCTGCCGCCGCCGACCGTCCCCGACGACGTCGAGCAGCTCGTGCGCCACGCCGGCGGTCCAGCTCATGATCCCCACGGCCAGACGTCCCGCGCCCGTGAACTGCACCGCGAGCCGGCGGGCGGCGCCGTCGTCGGTCGTGCGGACGGCGATCGTCAGGTCGTCCAGGGTCGACGGCACGAGGTGGCGGACCGTGTCGACCACGTGGATGAAGTCGTCGAACACCATGTCGCGGGCAGGTCCCAGCGGGTGCGCGCGATGCTTCTGGAGCACGACGACGTCGCGGTCGTCCCAGCCCGCGATCTCAGCGACGGCCGGTGCGTACCGCCGGTTGAAGCCGACCATGAGCGAGCCCCGGGTCTCGCGCGCGAGGTCGACCAGGGCGCGGGCCGACGCGGCGTCGGTCGCGAGCGGCTTGTCGACCAGGACGGGCACGCCCGCGCGGAGGAGCGGGTCGGCGATCTCCGGATGCGTCGCCGACGGCGTGTGGACGAACGCGGCGTCGAGCCCCGCGTCGATCGCCTCGTCGACCGACGTGTGGCGATCCGGGATGCGGTACCGGTCGCCCACGGCGGCGAGGGTCGCGGGCGTGCGGGTGACGAGCACCGGCGTGACGCCCGGCGTCGCCGCCAGGACCGGCAGGTAGGCCTTCTGCGCGATGTCGCCGAGCCCGATGATGCCGACGCGCATGGTGCTCCTCGGGGCCGGGCGGGACGGGGGAGTGGGGAAGGGGCGCGAGCGGGGGAGGGAGGACAGGGAACGACAGCGGTCGACCGTCCGGCCCTCCGGGGCCCGCGGGATCGGGCGCGCCCAGCGTACGCGGCGCGCGTCCCGGCGCGCGCGGCGGCCACCTCGACGCGCTCCGCGGCGGCGACCGGTCACCGTGCCGACCTCAGCCAGGCAGGCGTGACGTGCCGGCGCGTCGCGGCTCGGGCGCCGGGCGCATCCGGGTCGGCTCACGCGGGGCGGTCCGTGGCCGATGAGTGACGTGGCGACAGCGGACCAGCACGAAGGGGAGGGCGCGGTGCACGACGGCCGGACGGCACGTCCGCGGGCGACGCCGGGCGAGGCCCGGGTGCTCGCGCGCGCCTGCGCCGTGGCCGGTCTGCTCGCCGGGGTGTTCGCCGTCCTGCCCTTCAGCCCCACCGCGCCCGCCGCCCTGAACGCGGCGTTCTGCGCGCTGGGTCTCGCGCTCGCGACGGCGCTCTGGTGGTGGCGCGACCGGCTGCCCGCCGCAGCGGCGCACGCCGTCGTGGTCGTCGCCTCGCTGTGCGTCGCCGGGGCCGTCGCCGCCTCCACCACCCCGGCGGGCATCGCCGTGACCGCGGTCGGCGCGGTCTGGGTGACCCTCTTCTCGGCCGTCTTCCACGGCCGCCGGGCGATGCTCGGTCACCTCGCCCTCGTCCTGGGCGGCCTGGGTACCGGGCTCCTGGCCGCCGGGGCCACCTCCCCGCTGCATACCTGGGCGTTCATCGGGGTGACGGCCGCGATGGTCGGCGGCGTCGTCAACGGCGACGTCGGGCGCCTGCGCGACCGGGCCGACCTCGACACGCTCACCGGCGCCCTGACCCGGGCGGCGTTCCGCGCCCGCGCCGAGTCGGCGATGGCCGAGGCGCGGCGTCGGGGCGAGCCGCTCGCGCTGGTCCTCATCGACCTCGACGACTTCAAGCAGGTCAACGACGTCCACGGGCACGCCGCGGGGGACCGCGTGCTGGCCGAGCTCACCGTGCAGTGGCGGACCGGCCTGCGGGCGTGCGACCTGCTCGGTCGGCACGGCGGAGACGAGTTCGTCGTGCTGCTGCGCGCCGCCTCGGCCGACTCCGCCCGCGAGACGGTGGACCGGCTCCGGGCGATCACCTCCGCGGGAGCCTGGAGCGCGGGCCTGGCGCCGTGGTCGGGCGAGGCCTTCGAGGAGTGGCTCGCCGGTGCCGACGCGGACCTCTACCGCCACAAGCACAGTCGCCCCGCCCGCTGACCACCGCTGACCGGGGCCGGCGGGCTCGTCCGCTGAACCCGACAGCGTCGGTCGCCCCCGTGGAAGACTCGCGCCGTGCCCTCCGCCGCCCTGCACGCGTTGGGCGTCGACGTGGGCAGCACGAACGTCAAGGTCGTCCTCGTCCGCATCGGACCCGAGCCGGCCCCGGTCGCCGGGAGCGGTGCGGCGTCCCGCACGGTGACCGAGGTCGTGGTGCGCTCCGCGCCGACGCCGTCGTCGCCCGACGCGCTGGTCCGGGCCGTCCGGGACCTGGTGCGCGACGCCCTCGCCGGTCGGCCGGCGCCGGTCGCGGTCGGCATCACGTCGATGGCGGAGACCGGGGCGGCCCTGGACGCGGACGGACGCCCGCTGACGGAGCTCGTGCGGTGGGACGGCCGGCGCGGCGGCCCGGATGCGGAGGGGCTCGCCGAGCACCTCGGCCGGGTCGAGCTCTTCCGGGCGACCGGCGTGCGCGCCTCGGCCAAGGTCCCGCTGGTGACGTGGGCGTGGCTGCGCCGGACGGAGCCCCACCTGTGGCGACGCGTCGCCCGGTGGGGCGGCGTCGCCGACCTCGTCGCGCTGGCCATGACCGGGGACCTGGTCACCGACCACACGCTCGCCGGACGCACGATGGCCTACCGGCTGCCCCCGGCCGGCGTCCCGGTCCCGGACGCGTTCGACGCCGACCTGCTGGCGGAGGTGGGCCTCGCGCCCGAGCAGCTGCCCCGGGTGGCGCGGCCGGGCGAGCCCGCCGGTCCGCTGGTCGACGACGCCTTCGTGGCCGCGGGCATCCCCGCCGGCACCCCGGTGGTGCTCGCGGGGCACGACCACGCGGTCGGGACCTGGGCCGCCGGGGTCCGCGCGCCCGGTGACCGCGCGGACTCGATCGGCACGGCCGAGGCGGTGCTCACGGTGCTCGGCGGCCCGGTCGACCGCCCGGCGGTCGCCCGCGAGGGCATGAGCCTGGTCCGGACGACGGCCGGGACCCACGAGGCCCTGCTCGCCGGGTCGCCGGCGGCCGGCGCGATGGTCGCGTGGTGGCGGGGCACGGTGCTGCACGGCCCGGGCGCTCGGGGAGATCCCTGAGACGGGGACCGGGGCCGGTGCCGGGACACCGGGGCAGCCGACCGGCCTCGTCGTCCTGCCGTACCCGCACGGCCGCCAGTCCCCGGCGCCCGACCCGGAGGCACGCGTCCGGGTCGTCGACGAGGCCCGTCGGGACGTCTCGGCCGCCGTGCTCGGCACCGGCTCGGACGCCTCGGCGCCGGACCGCGCGCTGCCGGACGCCGGCCGGGCGACGACCGGGATGCTCGAGGGGCTCGCGCACCACGCCCGATGGATGCTCGACGCGCAGCGACGGCTCGTCGGCGGCGCCGGCGCACCCGCCGGTCTCGCCGACGCGTCCGTGCCGGCCACCCGCGCCGCACCGCTCGTCGTCCTCGCCGGGGCGGCGGGGTCGAACGCCGTCTGGATGGACAGCAAGGCCGCCCTGTCGGACGGGCCGCTGCACCTCGTCGCGGCGGCCGAGCCGGTGGCCACCGGCGCCGCTCTCCTGGCCGCCGAGGGCGCCGGCCTGGTGCCACCGGGATCGGTCCGGCTCCCGACCCGCGTCGTCGTCGCCCCGGCCGGGGACCGCGAGGAGTGGCGCCGGGCCCAGGCACGGTTCGTCGCCACCGCGACCGGCGCCGCCGTCGAGCCGGCGACCGACACCTGATCACCGACGGACAGGGTCCGAGCAGCAGCCGCGGGTCGCCGCCGGACCGACCGCCGGCGGCCCAGGGACCCGTGTCCCGCACGTGAGGTGGGAGCGGTTGCCCGCCTCCGAGGGAAGTGGTTACGTTCTCAGCGGCTTCGACCCCAGCCTGGAGCGGCCCGGTGACCAGCCGGGACGTGGTCCGTGAGACCGCCAGGAGGGCGCCACGTCACCGTCCCGACCGGGCGGGGACCACCTCCGAGGCGCCGCCCAGCGGGGCCTCCGCACCGCTGGAGTGACGATGAAGCGAACACCTGGGCGCTGGGCCGCACTGACGGTCGCCGCCGGGCTCGCCCTTGCGGGTTGTGCCACCGGCACCAACGATCCCGAGGCCGGGACCGACACCGAGTTCGACACCGACTCCGAGCTCAGCGGGACCCTCTCGGTCATGGGCTTCGGGGCGGGTGACGAGATCGCCACCGTGCGGCTGGACCAGGTCGAGGCGCAGATGCCCGACGTCGAGGTCCAGCTCATCGAGGGCGACCTCGACATCCAGCAGTTCCTCTCCGCGGTCGCCGCCGGCGACCCGCCCGAGCTCGTCTACGCCAACCGCGACCAGATCGGGACGTTCGCCTCCCGTGGCGCCATCGTCCCGCTGGACACCTGCATCGAGGGTGAAGGCGTCGACACCGGCCAGTACCTGGAGAGCGCGCTGGCGCAGGTCACCTTCGACGACCAGATCTACGGCATCCCGGAGTTCAACGGCCTCGCGATCACGCAGGCGAACGCCGACCTCCTGGCGGCGGCCGGGCTCACCATCGACGACGTCAACGGCTCCGACTGGGACGCCGCGACCGCTGCCACGCAGGCGCTGACGAAGGCCGACGGCGGTGCCCTCAGCGTCATCGGGTTCGACAGCAAGCTGCCCGAGTTCCTGCCGCTGTGGGCCCGGGCCAACGGCGTCGACCTGCTGTCCGAGGACGGCCGGACCGCGCAGCTCAACGACCCGGCCGTCGTCGAGGCGCTCGAGTGGGCGGTGGGCATCTACGACCTGCAGGGCGGCTTCGGGCCGTCAAGGCGTACCGCGACTCGGCGGACTTCTTCGGTGAGGGCAACCAGTTCGCCACGAACGTGCTCGGCGCGATGCCGATGGAGACCTGGTACGTCAACGTGCTCAGCGAGGTGTCGCCGGACGCCCCGATGGCGTTCGACACCGTGCGCGACCGCGAGGGCAACCCGCTGGCCTTCGGGTCCGGCTCGGCCTGGGCCATCCCGGCAGTACGGAGAACCCTGAGGCGGCGTGCCGCTACATGAAGGTCATGACGGAGGCCGACTCGTGGGTCGCCGCGGCCCAGGCGCGTGCGTCGCTGCGGACGGCGGAGGGCCAGCAGTTCACCGGCCTCCAGCCGACCGCGAACATCGAGGCCGACGAGCAGATCCGCGCGCTCATCCCCGACCGACGTCCCGGAGCCCTGGGCGTCCGCGATCGAGGCGCAGTACACCGCCAACGACAACTCGTTCTCGCTGCCGGCCAACCCGGCGGACGCCGAGTTCAAGACGGCGTGGCAGGACGCGGTGAACCGGGTGCTCAACGGTCAGTCCGGCGTCCGGAGTCGCTGACCGGGGCCAGCAAGAGGCCCAGGCCGCGCTCGACGAGGCCTGGGCGGACTGGGACGAGCGCGAGGGGTGACGTCGTGACCGCCACCGCCGGGACCCCCACCGGCACCCGGGCGCACGGTCGACCCGCACGTCGCCCGACGCGCCCGGCACGGGCCGGGCGCGTCAGGCGCAGCGCAGGAACCAGCGCCGGGACACCCGTGCGGCGCTGCTGTTCATCAGCCCGTGGATCGTCGGGTTCCTGATCTTCACGCTCTGGCCGGTGATCTACAGCGGCTACCTGTCGCTCACCGACTACGACGTCTTCAACGCGCCGAACTTCGTCGGTCTGGAGAACTACGCCCGGCTCGCGTCCGACCCGACGCCCGCCTGGCGATCGGGAACACCTTCTACTTCGCGACCATCCAGGTGCCCCTGCAGGTGCTCGTGTCCCTGTCGCTCGCGCTGCTGCTCAACCAGGCGGGCCGGTCGTCCGGGTTCTTCCGGACCGCGTTCTTCCTGCCGCGCATGACGCCGCCGGTCGCCGTCGGCGTCCTGCTGCTCCTGCTCTTCAACGGGCAGGACGGCCTGATCAACCACGTGCTCGGCTGGTTCGGGATCGACGGACCGAACTGGACGACCGACTCCGCCTGGGTCAAGCCGGGCCTCATCCTCATGAGCCTGTGGGCGGTCGGGTCGTCGGTGATCATCCTGCTCGCCGCGCTGCGCAACGTCCCCGGCGAGCTGTACGACGCGGCCCGCGTCGACGGCGCCAACTTCTGGTACCGCACGACGCGGGTGACCATCCCGATGATCAGCGGCGCGCTGTTCTTCGTGTTCATCATCAACTCGATCGACGCGCTGCAGTCGTTCACCGAGGCGTACACGGCGTTCTTCGGCTCGGGGAACACCACCTACAGCAACGACGCCGCGCTGTTCTACTCGATCTACCTGTTCAGGCAGGCGTTCGAGTTCCTCAACATGGGCTACGCGGCCGCGCTCGCGTGGGTGCTCTTCGTCATCATCCTCGCGATCACGGTGATCCAGCTGAGGGTCTCCAAGCGGTTCGTCTACTACGAGGGGGAGCAGCGATGACTCTCGACGTCGCCGGCGACGCCCTCGCCCGGGAGAACGTCGGCCGCGCCGCCGTCGTGGACCGATGCCGGCGGCCTCAGGCCGGGCCGCCGCAAGCGCCTCACGCCGGGCCGCGTGCTCGTGGTGGCCGCGCTGATCGCCTGCACGGTGGTCTTCATCTACCCGTTCGTCTGGCTCGTGTCGGCGTCCTTCAAGCCGCGCGGCGAGGTGTTCGACAACAAGATCATCCCGGAGACGTTCACGCTCGACGACGTACGTGCAGGTGTGGCAGGAAGCGCCGATGCTCCTGTGGCTCGGCAACACCCTGCTCGTGACGGTGCTGGCCGCGACGACCGTGACGATCTCCAGCGCACTGGTCGCGTGGGGCTTCTCCTACTTCCGGTTCCCCGGGCGTGGTGCCCTGTTCGGCCTGGTGCTCGCCACGATGATGCTGCCCGGCGCGGTGACGATGATCCCGACATTCCTCATCTGGAACTCCCTCGGCCTCACCAACACGCTGTACCCGCTGTGGGCGGGGAACCTGTTCGGCAGCGCGTTCTACATCTTCCTGCTGCGCCAGTTCTTCCTCGGCCTGCCGCGCGAGCTGTTCGAGGCGGCGAAGATCGACGGCGCGAACAACTGGGGCATCTTCTGGAAGATCGCGCTGCCGCTGACGAAGCCGGCGATCGTCGTGACGCTGCTGTTCGAGTTCCAGGCGGCGTGGACCGACCTCATGCGACCGCTGATCTACCTGCGGGACTCGAGCACGTTCACCATTCCCCGCGGGCTGAAGTCGCTGGTCGACCGGTACGGCTTCGGCGGCGAGTGGCACTGGGAGATCATCGTCACCGCCAGCGTCATCACGACGGTGCCGATGATCATCCTGTTCTTCCTCGGCCAGCGGCACTTCGTCGAGGGCATCGCGACGACGGGGTCCAAGGGCTGACACCGCCGGCGTCGGCAGGCGTGCGCGCGGGCGGGGGCGGGCCATGACGGACCGGATGGCGGAGGCGATGCGGGACGGGCGTGACGGGCGCGACGGCCGCCGGGCGACCGTCCGGGACGTCGTGGCCGCCGCCGGCGTCTCCCGGTCGCCGCCTCGCGCGCCCTGACCGGCAGCGGCTACGTCGGGCGCGGAGTCCGCGAGCGGGTCCAGCACGCCGCCGAGACGCTCGGCGAGGGCCGGACGCGATGGCACGCCACCGCGAGCAGCAGGTCTCGCGGTCGATCGGCGTGCTCGTCCCCGACCTGCGGTCGCCGTCCGGCGCCGACGTGGTCGCCGGCGTCACGCGGGAGGCGCGGCGGCGGGGCTACGCGACGATCCTCACCGGCGACCCGGCCGACGAGCCCGCCGACGACCCGGAGGGCCTGCGCGCAGCGGAGCGGTTCGTCGCGCTGCGGGTCGCCGGTGTCGTCGTCGTCCCGGTGTCCCGGGCCGTGACGGCCTCCCTCACCCGGCGGCGCACACCGGTCGTCGAGGTGGAGCAGCACCTCGGCCCGGGGGCCGCCGACGTGGTGGTGGTCGACGACGCCCGGCTCACGCACGAGCTGACGTGGCACCTGCTCGACCTCGGGCACCGGCGACCGGCACTGCTGGTCGACGGTCCGGCGCCGACCGACCGCGAGCCACCGGCGGGACGGGTCCCTCGCCGCGCTGCGGGACGCCGGCCCGGACCCGGGCGGCGACGACGTCGACGAGCAGCGGAGCGCTTCCCGGCGGACGTGGGTCCTCGCGCCCCGGGTCGCGCATCGCGGGTCCGCCGCACCGCCCGCGGCGACCTGTCCCCCGTTCAGTCATAAGGGTGCATCCTCTGGTCAAGAAGACCTGTGACATGCCAGCATGGGATTCCGGGCGGCGGCTCGGGGCGATCGGACCGACCGTCCCGCGGGCCCCGCCGTCAGTACCGTGAGGACCCCGCCATGATCCAGACGCTGACGCCGCGAGCGGACGCCCGTGAGGTCGAGACGCCCGGCGGCGACATCCACCTCGAGCTGCGGCGCGGCCGGCTCGTGGTCCGCTTCGCGGGCGAGATCGACACCGCGCTGCGCGCCCGCTTCGACCAGGTGCTGGTCGTGGTGCGCTCCGCCCACGAGCCGGTCGAGGTCGACTGCCGCGACGTCACGTTCTTCTGCGCCGAGGGCGTGCGCATGCTCATGCTGCTCCAGGCGCCCGCCGGCGGGCCCGGCGTCACCGAGCTGAGATCGAGCCCCTGGGTGGACCGGGCGCTGCGGCTGTCCGGCGTCGAGCGGTACCCCGCCGCGCTCTGACCGTCCAGCTCTGCGGGAGCTCCCGCACCGGCCGCCCGGCCGGGCCGCCGGCCTCTGCGACGTCCCTCTGCCGGCCGCTGCGACTTCCCTCTGCCGACCGCTGTGCCGGCTGCTGTGACGGACGGCTCAGCGGACGGCGCCGACCGGGTCCTCGAGGAACGCCGTGAAGGCCGTCGTCGCGCACGGGCGCCCGAACAGGTAGCCCTGCGCCGACTCGCACCCGAGGTCCTCGAGCAGGCGGCGCTGCCCGGCCGTCTCGACGCCCTCCGCGACGACCGCGAGCCCGAGGGCCCTGGCCATGCCGAGCACCGCCTCGACGAGGTGGCGGTCGCGGTCGTCGTGCTCGATCCGGGTGATGAACGAGCGGTCGATCCTCAGCGACGTGATCGGCGACAACGCCGTCGAGCAGCTGCTCGGCGGCGACGTCGACCGACATCGTGAACGGCCCGTCGCGTCGACGGCGGGCGGCTCCGGGAACGACGAGCACGCGACCTGCCCGGCGACGCCGACGACGGCGGCGATCGCGAAGGCGTCGGTACCGCTACCGACCAGCGAGCAGGCAGTCCCCGTCGTCAACGGTACGGGGGGACGGCCCGTCGAGCCCACCGTCGTCCTGCTGCGACCGCCGTTGCGGTCCTGCCCCCGGGGCGATCAGACCCAGGAGAGGCGGGACCTGTCGAAGCGAGACGCGCCGGGCTGTCACGGCGCGACGGAGCGCACTGTCACACGTCACCCGCACCGCTGGTCGGGTGACTTCCGTGGTCCGTTCTCCACGCCGCGTCCCGCCGTCCGATGGAAGGACCATGAGGATCTTGGCGCAGGACGAGGAGAAGGTGGCCTTCTGGCGACGGCACACCGTCGTCGGCGTCCTCCTCTGCGTCGTCATCCCCGGGATCGCGGCGCTGCACACCTGGCTCACCCCCGGCGCGCCGAACGCGACCGCCCGGTACGCCATCTGCGTCTCCCTGGTCCTGTTCTCGCCGCTGCTCCTCCTCGTGCCGGTCGACCGGATCGTCAAGCACCCGCTCGGTCGCCTCTTCTTCGACGGGTGGGAGCTCCTCGGGCTCACCCTGGTCCTCGTCATGGCGGTGCTCGACGGCGGCGGGACGAGCACCTACCTGCTCTACCTGTACGTCCTGCTCGCGCACGCCGCCCTGGCCTACCCGCCGGTGAGCATGGTGGTGGCGGGTCTCGTCGCGCTGGCCGGCTACCTCGGGGTCAGCCTGTTCGGCCCGACGGACGTCGCCGTCCCGACGCTGGTCAGCGGTGCTCTCACGCTGCTCCTGACGACCGGGATCTGCGCGTTCGCGTCCCACAACCACGTGCTGGCCTACCGCCGGACGGCGTCCCAGGCGCGCCGCGTCGCGGCGCTGGCCGAGCTGGACGGTCTGACCAGGTGCCTCAACAACCGGGCGTTCCACGAGCGGCTCTCCGCGGCGGCCCTCGCGGCGACCGAGACGCGACCGGTGAGCCTCGTGATCCTCGACATCGACCACTTCAAGGACGTCAACGACCGGCACGGGCACCCCGCGGGCGACGCGGTCCTCGAGGGCGTGGGCCGGGTCCTGCGGCACGCGTCCCGAGCCGGCGACGCCCCCGGCCGGCTGGGCGGCGACGAGTTCGCCCTGCTCCTGCCCGGCACGACGGCGGTCGAGGCGCTCGCCGTGGCCGAGCGCGTGCGGGGCGAGGTCCGCCGGATCGAGGCCGAGCACGCGATCACGGTGAGCGTCGGCGTCGCGACCAGCGACCAGCTGACGGACGGCAGCGCGGTGCTCGCCGCCGCCGACCGGGCGGTGTACGCCGCCAAGCGCGCCGGACGGGACCGGGTCGCCGAGTGCGAGCCCGAGGTCGTCTGACTCCGCGGACCCCACCGAGCCGGCCCCCGGACCGCGGCTAGGATCCGCCCCGTGCCCACCACCGAGCCGTCCGTCACCGACGCGTCCACGACCGACGTGCCCGTCACCGGCCGGTCCGTGACGGTGCTCGCCGGCGGCGTCGGGGGCGCGAAGCTCGCCCAGGGCCTCGACGCACTCGTCGACGACCTCACCGTGGTGGTCAACACCGCGGACGACGCCCGCGTCTACGGGCTCGCGATCAGCCCGGACCTCGACACGGTCATGTACACCCTCGCGGGTGTGGCGAACCCCGAGACGGGGTGGGGGGTCGCCGACGAGACCTACGCGACCCTCGGGGCGATGGCCGCCCTCGGCGAGGACACCTGGTTCACGATCGGCGACAAGGACCTCGCCACGCACGTCGTGCGGACCGAGCGCCTCGGGCGCGGGGTGCCGCTGTCGCACGTCACCGCCGGGCTCGCGTCCGCGCTCGGCGTCCGCGCCCGGCTCCTGCCCATGACGGACGACCCGGTCGCGACCCTCGTCGACACCGCGTCGGGCCGGTTCGGCTTCCAGGAGTACTTCGTCGCCCGCCGGCACCGCGACGACGTCCTCGGACTCGTGCTCGACGGCATCGAGGCGGCGGTCCCGGCGCCGGGCGTGCTCGCCGCCCTCGCCGACGCCGACGTCGTCGTGCTCGCGCCGTCCAACCCCTTCGTCAGCATCGGCCCGGTCCTCGAGGTCCCGGGGGTGCGCGACGCGCTCGCGGGCACGGCGGCGCGCCGGGTCGGCGTGAGCCCGATCGTCGGCGGGCAGGCGCTCAAGGGTCCCGCGGCGCAGATGCTCGCCTCGCTCGGGCACGAGGTGTCCGCGCTCGGGGTCGCGCGCCTCTACGCCGGGCTCCTCGACGTGCTCTGCATCGACGAGCAGGACCGGGACCTCGCGCCCGCGATCGAGGCGCTCGGCATGCGCGTGCTCGTCACGGCGACCGTCATGGGCGGCATCGACGACCGGCGCCGGCTGGCGGCCGAGGTGCTCGACGCGGCCGTGCGGTGACGTCGCGGTGACCGCCACCGGCGTCGGTCCGGCGACCGGCGCGCTCGCCGTCGTCCCGCTGCGGGACGGCAGCTCCGGCAAGACCCGACTCGCGCACGTCCTGGCGCCCGCGGACCGCTCGGCGCTGGTCGTCGGCATGGCCCGGCACGTGGTGGGCACCCTCGCGGCCGCCGCAGGGCGTCGCGCGAGGTGCTCGTCGTCAGCGCCGACGTCGACTTCGCCCGGCGGGCGCTCGCCGGTGTGCCCGGCCCGGTCCGGGTCGTCGCGCAGCCCGCCGACCGTCGCGGGCTGAACGCGGCGGTCGACGTCGGCCGGCGGGCGGCCGCCGCCGCGGACGCCCGGCTCGTCGTCGTGCACGCCGACCTGCCGGCCCTCGCCGGCGACGACGTCGCCGCGGTGCTGGCCGCGCCCGGGCCGCTCGCCCTCGCCGCGGACCGGCTCGGGACCGGCACCAACGCGCTCGTGCTCGACCGGCCGGCGACCCCGTTCGCGTTCCACTTCGGTGCGGGCAGCCTCGCCGCGCACCGCGCGGAGGCCGCCGCCCGCGGGTGGGACGCGGTGGTCGTCCGGCGTCCCGGGACCGCGGTGGACCTCGACACGCCGGAGGACTGGGCGGCGCTGCCGGCGGACGTCCGGCGCCGGCTGGCGAGGGACGTCCCGGCGCTCGCCGTGCTCGGCGCGGCGCGGGACGCGAGGCCGCGCGCCCGGTCCGGCCCGCTGCCGGGCCCCCGGCCGGAGCCGCTGCCCGACACCGCACCGGACGCCGTGCCCCGGTCCTGCTGAGGCGGCGAGCCGGCCGTGCCGCCGGCTAGGTCCACCGCCCCCGGTGCACGACGTCGTCCTGCGGTCGCCGGGCCCGCGTGCGGGCCGAGCCGCCGGGACGCTCCGCGGGGTCCCGGTGGCCGACCGTCACCGCGCCGACCGGCGTGAACGCGTCCGGGACACCGAATGCGCGCCGCAGCGGCCCCACCCGGTCCGCCGGGACGCCGAACAGGCAGGCACCCAGCCCCTCGTCCACCGCGGCCTGCAGCAGGAGCAGGGTCGCCATCCCGGTGTCGACGTGCCAGTACGGCACCGACCAGCGCTCCTCGAGCGTGACGGGACCCTTGTCGGTCTCGGCGTAGCGGCGCCGGTAGGCGGACTCGTCCGAGCAGGGCACGACGACGACCGGCGCGCCGGACATCCCGCGGAGCCAGCCGTCCGGCGCGGCGAGCCGCTCGGGTGGTGTGGTCGCGGCCCAGAAGCGGGCGACGTCGTCCGGGGTGTCGAGGACGAGGAAGGCCCACCCCTGGCTGAACCCCGCGCTCGGTGCGCGGACCGCGGTGGCCAGCATCCGGTCGAGCGCCGCCGGGTCCACGGGCTCGGTGGTGTACCGGCGCACCATGCGGCGGCGCCGGACCACCTCGGCGAACTCCATCCTCAGGCCGTCCGGGTCATCGGGGCGGCGTGCCGGGGTCGGCGCGCGGGGCGGGGTCGGGGCGTGGCACGTCCGTGACGGTAGCGGCGACGGTGGCGCGACGCCCGGACACGGCGTCGCCGCACCGGGGTCCCGCCCGGCACGCCGAGGGCCCCGCACGCCGAGGGCCCCGCACCGTCGTCGGTGCGGGGCCCGTGACCGGCTCTGTGCGGTCCTCGTGCGGTGCCGAGGTCAGGCGTCCGACGACGACATGCGGGCGGCGAGCAGCTTCTTGCCCTGCTCCGCGCCCTTGCGGCTCTCCGCCTGGGCCTTGGTGAAGAACTCGGCCAGCTCGGTGTCGCCCTCGCGCTCGGCGTCGGCGATGTAGGTCTGGAGGCGCAGGACGTTGCTCAGGCACGCCTCCACGAACCAGATGATGTTGTAGTCCTTGTCCTTCGTGCCGGTCAGCGCGCCGGTCTCACCGTCGATCGCCATGGACTCTCTCCTGTCGTCGCATCCGGTTGCCTCGACGCGCGCGTGCGCGCCACTTCAGACGGTACGACCGGCCCGGCCGGGCCGCACCCATCTCGTCGCACCCCGGGTCGTCAGTCGTCGTCCGAACCGTCGTCCCCGCCACCGCTGCCGCCACCACGCCGGCCGGAGCCGTCGTCGGAGCCGCCGCCCGAGCCGTCGTCCGACCCGCTGCCCGAGCCGTCGTCGCCGCTGCGGGTGATCTCGGGGGTCCCCGCGACGCACTCGGCGCGCAGGCGCGACTCGTCGCCGCCGCGGACGAAGTCGATCTCGAGCTCGTCCGGTCCGGCGTGGTCGACCTCGACGCTCCAGCCGTCGGCGGGCGTCGCGTACACCAGCGCGATGGTCGCGCCGGTGCACACCGCTCCCACCTGACCGCCCGTGACGTCCCAGGTGCGGGCCACGTCGGCCGCCACCGGCGGGGCGGGTGTCGTCGCGGTGCCCGGGGCGGGTGAGGACGTCGCGGGCTCGGGTGTCGACGTCGTGCTCGGCGTGGGATCGGGGGAGGGGCTCGGGCTCGGGCTCGCGTCGGCGGACGGTCCACCGTCGGTCGGCTGGCCGGCACCCGGCCCCTCGGCCCGCTGGTCGGCGAGCTCTCCGGCGACCTGCGCCTGCGAGAGCAGGCCGCCTCCGTCCCCGCCCCGCTCGCCGCCGACGGCGCTGACCGCCCACCACGCCACCGTCGCCGCCAGCACGGTCGCGACGAGCCACGCGAGGGTCAGCACGGCGCGTGACCGCCGCTGCGGGGCGCCGGGCGCGGAGGGGACAGGGGTGCTCACCCCGGCATCGTCCCGCAGACCACCGCCACCCAACGTCAAGGACCGTTCAAGAGGGGCGCAAGGTTGCCGCCGCCCGGGTGAGGCAGCCGTCCGGTCGCCCGACGCCGACCACCGATGGCCTACGGTCGAGAACGTGGCCGATGTACTGATCGTCGAGGACGACGCGATGATCCGCACCTCCCTGGTGCGGGCGCTGTCGGCCCGCGACCACTCGACGATGACCGCGCCGAACGCGTGGGAAGGCCTGCAGAGCCTGGTCGCGCACAAGCCCGACGTCGTCCTGCTGGACCTGGGCCTGCCGGACCTCGACGGCGCCTCGCTGCTCGCGATGATCCGGGCCGTGAGCGACGTCCCGGTCATCGTCGTCAGCGCGCGCGACGACAGCGCCGGCATCGTCGCCCTGCTGGACGCCGGTGCGGACGACTACCTGGTCAAGCCGTTCGCCGCGGAGCAGCTCGACGCCCGGATCCGGGCCGTGCTGCGCCGCACGGACCCCGGCCGCGCGCCCGGCCCCGTCGTCGTCGGCGACCTCTCGATCGACGCCCGCGCCCGGACCGTCACCCTGGCGGGTGTGCCGCTCGAGCTGAGCCCGAAGGAGTTCGAGCTGCTCGCCTACCTGGCCGACCGCGCCGGCGAGGTCGTGTCGAAGCGCGAGCTGCTCGCCAAGGTCTGGAACCAGCCGTACGGCGGGGCGGACCGGACCGTCGACGTCCACCTGCACTGGCTGCGGCGCAAGCTCGGGGAGTCGGCCGACGACCCCCGCTACCTGCACCGGGTGCGGGGCGTCGGGATCAAGCTCGCACCCCCGGCATGAGGCGCCTGCTCGTCCGGTACGGGCTGGCGATGACGTCGGTCGTGCTGGTCGCGTTCCTCGTCCCGCTCGGGCTGCTCGCCCGGTCGCTCGCGCAGGACCGCGCCCTGGACGACGCGCGGCAGGACGCCCAGGCGGTCGCGGTGTTCGCCGGCGACGTCGAGGGGGACCGGGCTCGGCTCGAGGCGGTGACGCTGCGCGTCAACGGCGGCCCCCGGCGCACGACGGTGTACCTCGCGGACGGCGCCGTCGTGGGGGAGCCCGCGCCTCGCACGCCCGCGGTCGAGCTCGCCGCCGGCGGGACGGCGGTCGCGGTGCGGACCGACGACGGGGCCGAGCTCGCCGTCCCGGTCGCGGGCCCGGTCGGCATCTCGGTGGTCCGGACGGTCGTGCCCGCCGCCGAGCTGAACCGGGGCGTGGTGCAGTCGTGGCTCGTCCTGGCGGCGGTCGGCGTGGTGCTGCTCGGGGGGACCGCCCTGGCCGGCGACCGGCTCGCGAAGCGTCTGTCGCGCTCGGTGCTGGACCTGTCCGGGGCGGCTGACCGCCTCGGCGCCGGCGACCTCACCGCCCGGGTGGAGCCGTCCGGGCCGCCGGAGGTCGCGCTCGTCGGCCGCGTGCTCAACGGGCTGGGTGACCGCGTCGCGGGCCTGCTCGCGGCCGAGCGCGAGCTCGTCGCCGACCTGTCGCACCGGCTCCGCACCCCGATCACCGCGCTGCGGCTCGACGTCGAGCTCGTCGAGGACCCGCGCGAGCGCGCCCGCCTGACCGGGCACGTCGACGACCTCGTGGCGGCGGTGGACGCGATCGTCCGGACCGCGCGCGAGCCGGAGCGCGGCGTGACGCCGGGGTCCTGTGACGCCGCGGGGGTGGTGCGGGAGCGGGCGCGGTTCTGGGGGGTCCTCGCGCAGGCCCAGGGTCGCGCGCTGACGGTCGAGGTGCCCGACGACGCGCGCCGTGTCGTGGTGCGCGACGCCGAGCTCGGGGCGGCGCTCGACGTCCTCGTCGACAACGTGTTCAGCCACACCCCGCCCGGCACCGCGTTCACCATGGCGGTGCGGGACGCCGGCGACCGCACCGTGGAGGTCGCGGTGGCCGACGCCGGACCGGGGTTCGCCGACGACCTCGCCGAACGGGGTCGCAGCGGTGCCGGGTCCACCGGACTGGGCCTCGACGTGGCGCGGCGCACCGCGGAGGACGCGGGCGGCCGGCTCGTCGTCCGCCCCGGTCCGGACGGCGGCGCGCACATCGCGCTCGAGCTCCCGGCGCCTTAACCGAGAGTTGACGTCCGCGTACGGCCGGGCTTGACGCAGGTGTTGCGACGGTGGTCCCCGTGACGCGGAAGGCCGCGTCGGACCGACCTCCCGAGGAGTGATCCCGATGAGCTGGACCAGCCGTTCTTCGTTCGTCCTGGCGGGCGCCACGGTGCTCGGCCTCGCCGGGGTGGGCGCCGTGGCCGTCGCCGCGACCACTCCCGCAGCGACCCCCGTCGTCCAGGTGAGCCACCCCGCGCCTGTCCCGGATGACACGCCGACCGTGGAGCCGCAGGTGGTGACGCCGTCGGCGGTGCCGAGCCCGAGCCCGTCGGTCGACGCGTTCGACGACAACGGTGGTGACCGTCCGGCCGGGGTGTCGGACGACGTGGGTTTCGACGACAACGGTGGTGACCGTCCGGCGGGGGTCTCCGACGACATCGGCTTCGACGACAACGGTGGTGACCGTCCCGCCGGGGTCTCCGACGACGGTCCCGGCGACGACGGGCGCCACAGCGGTGACAGCGGCTCCGGTCGCCACGGCGGCGAGGGTGAGGCCGGCCACCACGGCGACGACAGCCACGATGACCGCGATGACAGCGACAGCGACGACCGCAGCGGCCGTGGCGGCGGCGACGACGGCAGCGGCCGCGGCAGCGACGACGACTGAGTCGTCCGGCCGCATGTGCGGGTCCAGCCGGCTCGGCCGGCTCGGCCGGCTCGACCGGCTCAGCCGCGTGCTCAGCCGGCCGGCCGGTACCCCGCCCGCAGGGTGTCGATGACGCGGGCCGTCCGCAACGCACTGCGGCCGGTGCTCGGGCACTCGCCGTGGCCGGTGAGCTCGTCGACGACCGTCTGGATGAGCGGCAGCTGCACCGTCGCGGGGTACGGCGCCTCGATCGTCCGGGTGCCGGCGGGTGTCGTGAGGCGGAGCGGCTCCTGGCCGAGGCTCGAGAACGCCAGCGACCCGCCGGTCCCGACGATCTCGACGCTGTCGACCCCGTCGGCCGCGTCGAACAGCCACAGGCCGACCCCGTGCACCCCGGAGGCGAAGGTGAAGGTCCCTGCGACGACGTCCTCGGCGGCGTAGTGCCCGCCCACGTTGGCGGCCACGCCGGCGCAGTGGGTCACCGGTCCGAGCAGGTGGTCGAGCAGGTCGAGCGTGTGCGACCCGAGGTCCACGACGAGCCCGCCGCCGGAGACCTCCGGTCGTACCCGCCACGGCAGGACCCCCTCGGCGTCGGCAGTGGTGGGCCGGCCCTGCAGGCGCACGGTCACCGCGCGAGGCGTGCCGATGGCGCCGTCGGCCAGGAGGTCGCGCACCGTGCGGAAGCGGGGCATCGCGCGGCGGTAGTAGGCGACGAACAGCGGGACGCCGGCGGCGTCGCACGCGTCGATCATCGACTCGCACTCCGCCGCGGTCCGGGCCATCGGCTTCTCGACGTACACCGGCTTGCCGGCGGCGGCCGCGCGGATCGTGTGCTCCGCGTGCGAGTCGGGCGGCGTGGCGACGTAGACCGCGTCGACCTCCGGGTCGGCGACCAGCGCGTCGGCGTCGTCGTACCAGCGCGGCACGTCGTGCCGACGCGCGTAGTCGGCCGCCCGCGCGCCGTCGCGGCGCATGACCGCGACGAGCTCGGAGCGGTCCGCCGCCCGGAACGCCGGACCGCTCTTCGCCTCCGTGACGTCGCCGACGCCGATGATCCCCCACCGCACCCGCTCGAGACCCCGCCGCTGCGTCACCCGAGGACCGTAGCGGCCCCGACCGGCTGAACCGTCCGGGTGAATTTCACGCTGGATGACGCCATCCGGTCCGGGGACGTGCCCCCGCGCCCGAGCATGCGGCGGATCTTGCCATGAATTACCCGGTATCGCGCAGTGCGCCGTGCCCGAACGGCGATCTCTCTTTCACGTCCCTTTGGCGCTCCCCGCCGATCGTGGTGCCGGGCGCAGGGCGAAGTGGGGAGGAGAACGGCATGGACGGGGACATCGAACAACCGAGCCGGCGGGGGGTGCTGGCGCTGCTGGGGGCAGCGGCGCTCGCACCGGTCGCGGTCTCACTGGTCCGCAGCGGGCCGGGGTCGTCCGAGACGGAGGGCCTGCGCATCGACGTCCTCGGTGCGACCCGGTACCCGCTCGCGGGACACGAGGTGCACACCGAGGCGGCCAGTCTCTTCGAGGCGGTCTCGTGGCCGGACCTCGTGCGTGTCGACCTGCGGATCCGCAACGTCGCGGGCACCGCTCTGCTGGTCTCACCGGGGCAGTTCCGCCTCCTCGTGGCGGGCGGCCTGTCCGTCATGCCGACGGCGTGGCGGCACGGGCCCGGTCCGCTCGCCGCGGGCTCCGCGCGCCGGGGCTGGATCGAGTACCGGGCACCGCGCGACGCCGGTCCCGTCACCCTCGAGTTCACGGCGGCGGGTCGTCCGGCACCGGTGCCGCTGCCGCTCCTCGCCGTGCCCGGAGCGCCGTCATGAGCGCGCTCGGGCCGTCGCGGCGGGACGTGCTGCGGGCCGGGGCCGCCACCGCGGCGGTCGCCGCCGCCGGGCCGGCACTGGCGTCGTCGGCAGTGGCGGCCGTCGCACCGAACACGCTGGAGCTGCACATCAACGACGGGTTCGTCCCGATGGTCGACGGCAGCCTGGTGTACATGCGGGGCTACGGTGACCGCGCCACGACGCGCAACGACCCGGCGCCGAGCCTGACCGTCGCGCCCGCGGGCGTTCCTCGCGGACGGACGCCTCGTCGACGGCCGGGCGCACCCGTACGGGGCCCCGAAGCCTCCGCACGGCCGTCCGGTCCCGGCCCGGTCCGGATCCGGGCCAGGCGAGGACCTACCTCGTGCGGCCGCGCACGTGGGCGAGCATCTACCCGCGGCGGACGATCCTCGCGGAGCAGGGTGCGACGGTCCGGCTGCGCGTCCACAACCACCTCGCGGCCCCGCACCGCTTCCAGGTGCAGGACTACGCGTCGACGTCACCGTCGCGCCGGGCGGGTACCAGGACGTCTCGTTCGCGGCCGACACGGCGCGGCTCCTTCGTGTACTCCGACCCGACGAACGCACCGGTCGAGCGCGTCCTCGGGCTGCACGGCGTGCTGCTCGTGGTGCCGGCGGATGCCTGGCGGGTCGCCGCCGGGAGCACGGTCCCGTTCGAGCGCCAGTGGCTGTGGATCATCCACGACGTGGACCCGGTGTGGGCCCAGCTGGCGTCCCAGGGGCAGCCGATCGACCCGGTCGCGCCGGCCGAGCGTCCCGCGCTACTTCACCCTCAACGGCCGCAGCGGGCTACCAGTCCCTGGCCGTCACCCAGGACGAGGCCTTCAACGACCTCGTGCACGAGGACACGCTGCCGTCGGGGTGGCCGCGCCGCACCGACGTGCGCGACCCGGTCGCCGACGGGCGCAGCGGACAGGTCGTCCGGATGGTCAACACCGGTGTCGCGGTCCACCAGATGCACTTCCACGGCAACCACATCTGGACGTTCCGGCGCGAGAACGTCGAGCTCAGCCGCTCGACGCCGACCTTCACACCGGACGGGCACGTCCGCCTGCAGCAGTGGGAGGACGTCGTCGAGCTCGACCCGCTGCAGCGCGCCGACGTGCTGCTGCCGGTCAAGCCGCCGCCGGACGTCGTCCCCGCCGTCTGGGCGGCGCGCACCGACGACTGGACCTACCCCATGCACTGCCACGCCGAGATGTCCCAGAGCGCGGGCGGCGGTGCGTACCCCGGCGGCCTCGTCGCCGACTGGGTTCTCGCCGGCGGCACGCCACCGACAGGAGAGTTCTGATGGCCGAGGAGCACACCTACCCGAGCCAGGTCGCGTTCGCCGACGGGCAGCCCCAGGAGGGCAGCCCCGAGACGCTGTTCCGGCAGCGGCCGACGCGGTCCTTCGAGCTCGACTTCTTCAGCCGCGAGCTCCGGTTCCCGGACGGTGCCGAGCACGACATCTGGAGCTTCGAGAACGACACGCTCCGGACGGCGGCTCCCGGCGCCGGTCCTGCGGGTGACCGAGGGCGACGTCGTCCACGGGACCGTCAAGCCGTCCAAGTCGCACCACACCATCCACTGGCACGGCATCGAGCCGGACCCGCGCAACGACGGCGTCGGGCACACGTCCTTCGAGGTGAGCGGCAGCTACACCTACCAGTGGATCCCGCAGCGGGGCGTCCGCGGGCGACCCGAACGTCGGGTCGGCGGGCACGTACTTCTACCACTGCCACGTCAACACCCCGCTGCACGTGCAGATGGGCATGTTCGGTCCGCTGGTCATCGACCCGGCGCCGGCGGCGTCGCTCCCGACCCGGGCCGGGGCGCGCCGGGCGTTCGTCGACGGGCCCGAGTACGACATCGCGAACGAGATGCTCATCGTCCCGTACGCCGTCGACCCGCGCTGGCACGAGCTCAACCACGCGGCCGGGCTGTCCGGGGAGGACGTCGGGCTCAACCGGTTCGAGCCGAAGCACTTCTACCTGCTCGGCGGGCGGCTCGCCGCGATGCCGCGCGGTGACGGTGTGTCGTCGGTGAGCGCGGTGCGGGCCCGGGTCACGACGGGCCAGGAGGGGTGCCCCGCTGCCGACCCTGCTGCGGGTGCTCAACGCCGGCTACCACCCGTCGCGCCTCCGGATGACCGACGCCGCCGGGAAGCCGGCGCCGATCCTCCAGGTGATCGCCCACGACGGGCGGCAGTTCCGCAACACCTCGGTCCCGGGCGCCTCCAGCCCGCCGCTGCGGATCATGACCGCCACCCTGGGCTTCGGCGCGGCCGAGCGCTACGAGCTCCTGCTCGTGCCGCAGACGGCCGGGACCTATCGGCTGCACTTCGACTGGATCCACTGGGTCACCGGCCGCCTCCTGGCGACCCGGACGGTCCCGGTCACCGTGACCGTCTGACCCGTGGCCACCGGACACCCTGCGGCGGCGCGGGGGGTCACCGAGCTGCGTCACGCGGCTCCCGGGGCGCGCTCCCCGGGAGCCGCGTGCGCGCATCGGCGTGGCCGGACCGGTGACCAGCGCTGTCAGCCGGGCAGCCGGGCCGACCACCAGTCCAGGACGTGCTCGAAGCGCTGGACCCGGTGCCGGGGACGTCCGGACCGGGTCAGCTCGTGGCCCTCGCCGGGGAAGAGCAGCAGCTCGGCCGGGACGCCGCGGCGCTTGAGCTCGACGAACCAGCGCTGGCCCTGCTCGACGGGGCAGCGCCAGTCGTTCTCGGAGTGGATGACCAGCGTCGGCGTCCGGACCGAGCCGACGTTCGCCATCGGCGACTGGGCCGCGAGCGCGGCGGCGCCCTCGGGCGTGTCGTTGTCCCCGAGGTACTGCAGCCCGAAGAACCAGCCGATGTCGCTCGACCCGACGAAGCTCACCGGGTCGAGGAAGCCGCGCTCGACGATCGCGGCGTCGAACCGCTCCGTGCGGGTGGTCAGCCAGGCCGTGAGGTAGCCCCCGTACGACCCGCCCATGACCCCGGTGCGCTCGCGGTCGAGGGCGAGCGCGTCGTCGTCGAGCGCGGCGTCGAACAGCGCGAGGACGTCGTCGGTGTCCACCGTGCCGAACCCGCGCTGGATCGCGGTGCCGTGCGCGCGGCCGTAGCCGGCCGAGCCCCGCGGGTTGCCGTAGACGACGGCGTACCCGGCCTCGGCGAGGACCTGCACCTCGTCGAAGAGCCCATGCGTGTACTGGGCGTAGGGGCCGCCGTGGATCATGAGGATCGCGGGGTACGGTCCCTCGCCGTGCCGGTCGGGGGTCCGGCGTGACGACCCACCCGTGCACGGGGTAGCCGTCCGGCGCCGTCGCGGCGAGCTCGCGGGGTGCCCGCAACCGGCCGGTGGCCCGCAGGTCGGCGGACAGGTCGGTCAGCGGCGTGACGGTGCCGGACGCCCGGTCGACGGCCAGGACGTCGCCGGACGAGTCGGGGCGGGCAGCGCTCACCACGACGGTGGCGCCGTCCGCGGTGGCGTCCACCCCGCTGACGACGGCGGGGGAGTCGACGAGCACGCGGCCGGCGGCGTCGGCACCCGCGTCCGCATCGGCGTCGGGGCCGGCCGGGAGGGCGACCAGGACGACGGCCCCGCGCCGCTGGTCCGCGACGAGCACCTCGTCCCCGGCGACGACGAGGAGGCCGGGCACGAGGTCGACGGCGTCCACGTCGGTCCGGCGGCGCGGGGTGGCGGGGGTGGCGTCGGCGCCCGGGTCGCCTCCCTCGGAGCTGAGCGCCGGCACCCCGTCCAGGTCGAGCGAGAACAGGCCGGTCTGGGACGCGACGAACTCGAGGTGGCTCGGGCCCTGGTCGGACGCGAGCAGCCACAGGGTCCGGCCGTCCGCCGAGGGCACCACCGTGTCGACGGACAGCGTGGAGGCGGCCGACGCGTCGGTGAGCGGGCGGGGCTCGGCCGGGCCGTCGGCCTCGGGGCGGGCGACCACCAGGACGGCGTCGCGCAGGAGGTCCTCCTCGCGCCCGGGGTGGACGGCGGCGACGGCCACGAGGTGGTCGCCGTCGGGCAGCCAGCGGTGACCGGCGACGTCGCCATCGCCCGCGGTGAGCGCGACCGGCTCCGGCAGGTCGTCGCCGGGCGACGTGTCGGCCGGCACGTCCACGACGAAGACCTGCTGCGGGCGGTCGCGCGAGAACCCGACGCCGTCGCCGCGGTACCGGAAGGTCGTGATGTGGCGCGGCGGCTCGGCGCCCGGCTCCTCGCCGGAGACGTAGCGGCCGTCCTCGGGGACCCGGGCGAGGTACGCGATGCGGGTGCCGTCGGGGGCGAAGCGGGGCTCGGAGACGCCGAGCGGGGCGTCGGTGAGGCGGACGGGCTCGCCACCGGTCGCCTCGACGACGTGCAGCTGCGGCTTGCCCTTCGGCTCCGCGCGCAGGAACGCGATCCAGCGGCCGTCCGGGGACCACGTCGGGGCGGTGTCCCGGTGGCCGCGGGTCAGGCGCGTCGGCGCGGCGGAGGCGTCCGTCGGGACGCGCCACAGCTGGCCGGTGTACTCGTCGAGCGCCGGGTCCGGCGACGTGACGGCGACGACGACCGTCGTCCCGTCGGGGCTGAGGGCAGGGGTTCCAGGGGTGCGCAGGAGCGCGACGTCAGCGGGGATCACCGGATCAACCTACGGCGGCGGTGCCGGGGCCTCGACCCGACGACACGACGCCGACGCGCACGGCACGGCCGGCGAGGCGCTCGCAGTCGCCGGGAGACCCGACGGTGGTGGACGGGCGCCGGCCGGGCGTCCCGGTCACCCGAGCCGGTGCCGCAGCCTGCTCCGCTGGCCCTGGAGGTAGGACCTCGCCCGGCGTTGTCCGCCGCGCTCGGCGATGGCGGCGTCGAGACGGTCGAGGGTCGCGACGAGGTCGTGCGGATCGGCGGGCCACCCGCGGCGCTCGCACTCCTCGAGCCACTCGACCGGGCCGACGTGACCCCGCTGGCCGTTGCATCGTCGGCACGCCGCCACCTCGTTCTCGCGCCACGACGGCCCGCCCTTGACGCGCGGCACCACGTGGTCGGTGGTCGCGGGCACGAGCGCCGAGAAGGCCCGCCGGCACCAGAAGCAGCGGCCGGTCTGGTCCTGCACCGCCTCGTCGAGCCGGTCGACCCGACGTCGCGGAGGCGCCGCGGGCAGCTCCGGCACGCCCGCGGACCGCTGCGGGACGGCGCGACGGACCATGCAGCACGGTAACTGCCGCGGGTGGACGCCGACGGCCCCCGTCACCCGTCGCGGGACCCTCGCGCCCCTGCTCGTCCACACCCAGCGGCTCGGGCGCCCACCGCAGGCCACGGTCCCGCAGGTCGCGGAGGAGCCGCTGGATCGTCGGGCTCCAGGGACCCGCGGGACGCCGGACGGTCGCGCCGACCCGCACCGCGCCGTCCATGTTCCCGCCAGGCATTCGCACCTCTCGATCCGCCCGGGAGTCGTCGTCCATGTCCGCACTCTCGGTCCCGTCGACGGCGGACGCGGTGGCGCACGCGTGGCCCCGCCGCCGGGGCATCCGAGCCCGAGAGCCCGATGCTCGACGTCGCCGGGCCGGATGGAACACTCGTGCCCCGTGACCATCCACGTCGGCACCTCCGGGTGGAGCTACGACCACTGGCACGGCGAGCTGTACCCGCACGGCTCGCCGGCGCGCGACCGGCTCGGCCACTACGTGCAGCGGTTCTCGACCGCCGAGCTCAACGCCAGCTTCTACCGCTGGCCGCGCGCCACGAGCTTCGCGCGCTGGCGCCGGGTGCTGCCACCGGGGTTCGCGCTCTCGGTCAAGGCCCCGCGCGGCCTGACCCACGCGAAGCGGCTCTACGCCCCCGAGGTGTGGGCCGAGCGCATCGAGGAGTGCTGGCACGAGCTCGGCGACAAGCGTGCGGTCCTGCTGGTCCAGCTGCCCCCGACGCTCGAGCGTGACGACGCCCGGCTCGACTACTTCCTCGGCCGCCTGCCGTGGTGGGTGCGGGTGACCGTCGAGCTGCGCCATCCGAGCTGGGACCACCACGACGTCTACCGCCTGCTCGAGCGTCACGGCGCGGCCTCCTGCGTCATGAGCGGCGCACACCTGCCGTGCCGGCTCCAGACGACGGCGCCCTTCGTGTACGTCCGGCTCCACGGCCCGGACCAGCACCACCTCTACGGCGGCTCGTACTCGGACGACGACCTGCGCTGGTGGGCGGACCGCCTGCGCGAGTGGGAGGGGTCCGGCCACGAGGTCTTCGCGTACTTCAACAACGACGGCGACGCGAACGCCGTCCGCAACGCGTCGACCCTGCGGTGGTTCCTCGGCCGCTGACCCCGCCGACCACTCGCCGCGCTGCTCGGGCGCGGCCGGCGCGCGTACCGTCGCGCCGGGGTCGTCACCCCACCGACGACCGGGCACTGGACGGAGGGCGTCATGCGACTGCGCGCGATGATCGAGGTGGCCCGCGGCGGTGACCTGCGCGGACGCCTGCAGGCGTCCGTCCGCGACGGCCAGGCGGCCGTGCGTGTCGCGCAGATCGCGTCGGCGCTCGACACCGGCGTCCTGGACGCCCTGCGGCACCCGCGCACCACGGCCCACCTGGCCGAGCTCCTCGGCGTCACCGACACCGCACTCCTCGACGCCTACCTCCGGACCCTCGCGGCCGCGGGGTGGGTGCGCAGCACGGATGGCGTGCACGCCCTGCGGCCCCGCGGGACCGCCGTCCTCGAGGACGACGTCGTCCGCGCCGCCTACGAGGGGTTCGGCGGCTACCACACCGACCTCTACCGCGACCTGCCCCGCCTCCTCCAGGGCGGCCCGGGGCGCGACGACGTCGTCACGCGCGGCGACGTCATCGCCCGGCTGTCCCGCGCGATGGCGCCGTTCCTGCACGAGACGCTGCTGCGCGCGGTCGGCGCGGCGGCGGCCGCCCGCGTGCTCGACGTCGGCTGCGGCGACGGCGGGAACCTCGTCGCGATGCTGCACGCGGCGCCCGAGGCCCAGGGCGTCGGCCTCGAGCAGGACGCCGCCGCGGCCGCCCTGGCCCGGCGCTCCCTCGAGCGGGCGGGACTCGACGGGCGCGCGCGGATCGTCCAGGCCGACGCCCGGGACGTGCTCCGCGACGCCGCCGCGCTCGGCGGACCGTTCGACGTCGTGCTGCTCGCGAACGTCGTCTACTACCTGCCGGTGGTCGAACGGACCACCGTCCTGCGCGACGTCGCCGCGGGCCTCGCCCCAGGAGGGCGGCTGGTCGTGGTGACCTCCGTGGCCGAGCCGTCCCCGTTCAGCCGCCACTTCGACCTGCTGCTGCGGGCCCAGGACGGCGCGATGGAGCTGCCGACCGTCCGCGACCTCACCGGTCACCTGCACGACGCCGGCCTGACCGTCGCCTCGGTCCGCCGGATCAGCCCGGGGGAGCCGCTCCACGCGGTGGTCGCCCACCGCTGAGCGCCGCACCGGGCGGCCCTCGACCGGTCCCAGCGAACCCACAGACTGCTCCCAGAGCCCGTCGAGGTCACCGGCCCAGACTCCTCGGCATGAGCCCGCACGCTGCCGCCAGCGCCCCCGTCACCCGCGAGTCCCTCACCCGTCCCGACGGGTCGCCGATCCGGGCCCTCGTCGTCGACGACGAGCCGGCGCTCGGCGACCTGCTCTCGACGGTCCTGCGGTACGAGGGCTGGGCGGTCGAGACGGCGCTGTCCGGGCAGGCGGCCCTCCGGTCGGCCCGCGCCACCCCGCCGGACGTCATCGTCCTCGACGTCATGCTGCCGGACCTCACCGGGATCGAGGTGCTGCGCCGCATCCGCGCGCTCCACCCGCACGTCCCGGTGCTCTTCCTCACCGCGAAGGACGCCGTCGAGGACCGCATCGCGGGCCTGACCGCGGGCGGCGACGACTACGTGACGAAGCCGTTCAGCCTCGAGGAGGTCGTCGCCCGGCTGCGCGGGCTGCTGCGCCGGGCGGGGGCGGGCGCCGCGGCGGACGACAGCACGCTCGTGGTCGGCGACCTCACCATGGACGAGGACAGCCACGAGGTCACCCGTGGCGGCACCCCGATCGCGCTCACCGCGACCGAGTTCGACCTGCTGCGGTACTTCATGCGCAACCCGCGCCGGGTGCTCTCCAAGGCGCAGATCCTCGACCGCGTGTGGCAGTACGACTTCGGCGGCCAGGCCAACATCGTCGAGCTCTACGTCTCCTACCTGCGCCGCAAGATCGACGCCGGCCGGACGCCGATGATCCACACGCTGCGCGGCGTCGGCTACGTCCTCAAGCCGGGCGAGCCGGCCGTCGCCTCGCACACGCCGTGAGCAGCCGCTGGACCCTGCGCCGCCGGCTGTCGCCGTCCTCGTCGGCCTGCTCGCGGTGGTCGCCGCCGCCAGGGGCGCCGTGTCGACGCTCGCCCTGGGGGACTCCCTCGTCGACCAGCTCGACGAGCGGCTCGAGTCCCCGAGCCTGCGGTCGGTCGCCGCTCGGGACCGCTTCCGCCCCCGGCCAAGAGCGGGCACCGGCGGGCACCGGCTCGGGCGACGCCGACATCGATGCCGAGGCCGATCCCGATGCCGACGACGGCGGGTACGGCCGCCGCCACGGCGACGCCCCGCGGGGCTGAACGCGCCCGGCCAGGGCGCCGGCACGGTGAGCGCCTCGTCCCGCCGCATGACCGCGCTGGTCGAGGACATGCTGCTGCTCGCGCGGCTGGACGCCGGGCGCCCGCTGGACCGGACCGAGGTCGACCTCACGGCGCTCGCGCTCGACGCCGTCGCCGACGCCCACGTCGCCGCCCCGGACCACGAGTGGCGCCTGAGCCTGCCCGAGCCCGACGACGCCGACCCGGACGGGCCGGCCGACGCCCGCACGCTCGTCGTCGGGGACGAAGCACCGGCTCCGCCAGGTGCTCGTCAACCTGCTGGCCAACGCCCGTGTGCACACGCCGGCCGGCAGCACCGTCGTCACGTCCGTCCGGGCGGACGGCGACGCCGTGACCCTCCGGGTGACCGACGACGGCCCGGGCATCCCGCCGACCCTGCGCGAGCGGCTCTTCCAGCGGGTCGTCCGCGGCGACGAGGCCCGCTCGCCGGGCAGCGGCTCGACCGGGCTCGGGCTGGCGATCGTCGACGCCGTCGTGCGGGCGCACGGCGGCCGGGTCGAGGTCGACGGCACCCCCGGCGCCACCACCTCCACGGTGACCCTGCCCGCCGCTCCGGCCTCGGCTCGAGCCTCCGGCGTCGTGGCGGCCCCCGTCTCCTGACCGCACCGAGGGCGCCGGGAGCGACCCGCACGGCAGGCGGCGCCGTCCCACCCGGGTCGCGCCGCCCGCCGCACGAATCGATTCGATGGCACACTCGTGCCCGTGCAGATCGCGCCCGCCGCCCCGACGGTCACGACGCCGCGCGTCGACCCACCGGCCTCGTCGCGCCGGCGCTCCGGCCTGGTGGTCCTGCTGGGTGCGCTCGCGTTCCTGCCGGCGGCCACCACCGACATGTACCTGCCCTCCCTCCCGGAGGTGAGCCGCGACCTGGGGACGAGCGCGGCGGGCGCGCAGGTGACCATCTCGTGCGTCCTGGTCGGCGGGGCGGTCAGCCAGCTGTTCATGGGCCCGCTGTCGGACCGGCTCGGCCGACGGCGTCCCGCCGTCCTCGGGCTCTGCGCCTACGTCGTCGTCGCGCTGCTGTGCGGGGTCGTCGCGACGATCGGCCAGCTGGTCGCGCTGCGGACCCTGCAGGGCGTCGTGGGTGCGGCCGCCTCCGTGGTGGCGATGGCCGTCATCGGGGACCTCTACCGCGGCGCGGAGGCGGCCCGGCTCATGTCCCGGCTCTGGATGGCGATCGCCGTGGCACCGATCCTCGCGCCGCTGGTCGGAACCGTCGTCGCCGACCGCTGGGGGTGGCGCGCGGTGTTCGTCGCGCTCGCGGTCGTCGGGGCGCTGCTCGCCCTCGCCGTGGCGCGGGCCCTGCCCGAGACCCTGGCGCCCGGCCGGCGGATCGCCACCGGGATCGGCGCGTCGCTGGGGGGCTACCGGCGACTGCTGCGTGACCGGCAGTTCATGGCGCTCGCCCTGCTCCCGGGTCTGGGGCTCGCCGTGATCATGAGCTACGTCATCGGGTCACCCTTCGTCCTCCAGGGCCAGTACGGGCTGACGGCTCAGCAGTTCGCGCTGGTGTTCGGGCTCGGAGCGACGTCGATGGTCGTGGGCTCGCAGGCGAACGCCGTGCTCGTGCGCCGGGTCGGTCCGGTCCGGCTGCTGAGAGCGGGCCTCCCGGCCGTCGTCGTGTCGACGGCGTGGCTGCTGGCGGCGGCCGCCACCGGCGCGGGTGGGGTCGTCGGGCTGGTCGTCCCGTTGTGGTGCACCGTCGCGGTGCTCGCGTCGGCGATCTCCAACGCGTCGGCGGTGGCCCTGTCGCGCCACCCCGAGCGGGCGGGGACCGCGTCGGCGGTGATCGGCTCGCTGCAGGGTGCGCTCGGCGGAGCGGTCAGCCCGCTGGTCGGCGTGTTCGGCGGGACGGGCGTCGCCATGGGGTGGGTCATGCTCGGGTCCGCCGTCACCGCGGTCGCGGTCCTGGCCCTGGGGACCCCGGCCTACCGTCGGGGCGGCGCTCTGCGGCTCGGCGTCGTCGACTGACAGTCCTCGCCGCGGGGCCGCCCCGGGCAGCTCCCGACTGGCGCGGCTCGGCGGGAGCCGCCACCCCCGCGGCCGCCCGCCGTCCCGCGTCACGCCGGGAGCGCCACCTCCATCGTCGTCGCGCCGACGGTGGCGAGCGCGAAGGACGCCGCCGTGCCGCCCGCCGTGACCGGTGTCCCGCAGCTCACCGCGGTCCGTCAACCCGTCGCCGACATGGCGCGCGAGGCCACGCGGATGGTCATCGAGCTCTCCCGCAACGGCGTCCGACCCGCCTCGCACCTCGAGCCCGCCACCACCGTCGTGATCCGGCAGTCGACCGCACCCCCGGCGGGCGTGCTCTGCGGTACCGGCTGACCGGGCTGCGCCGGAACCCTCCCCGGTTCCCCCGGGTCAAGCCGCGGGACGGGGCGCAGCACCGATGGCCTCCCGGGGGCGGCGTCGCACACGACGCGGCCACCGAGGTCGTGGCTCGTCGGCGCGACGTCGGGATCGGGTCCCCGACAGGCAGCGGTGATCGGGCGCTCGACGAGGAGGACGGCGCCCCGGTCGTCACGACGTGCGCGTCGCCGCTGCGGGTCGACTCCCGGGCGACCAGTCGCGCCTGCCTCACCGGCTCCGCCGGTCCGGTGCGTCGACGTCCGGTCTCGATCTGCGAGAGCAGCAGTCGGATGATCGACCTCGCCATGGCGTCGTTGTCGTGATCGATCGTGATCGATCGTGGCGTGGTCAGCCGGGGAACCATGAAGTCGGTCTCGGCGTCGTTGTCGAAACCGACGACCTGGACGTCCCGAGGAACCCCCCGACCGAGGTCGGCGAGCGCGCAGGACGCCCATCGCCGCGGCGTCCGTCAGCACGAGGGCAGCATCGAAGTCGACCCGGTTCTCCTGCAGATGGCGGATCGTCACCGCGGCCGACATCCTGCCAGCCGGCACCGACGGCCACGGGTCCGTCGGCGACGGCGGCCGGCTCCCGAGGGACGGACGTGGACGCGGAGACGATGCGCGGCATCGTGCGGGTCAGCCCGAGGTGGCGGCTCCGACCGGCGTCCCACCGGTCGACTCACGGACGACGACGTGGAAGTCCGCCTTGAACAGTCGCGCTGGCGGCGCCGTACGTGAGCCGCTCGCGATGCGTTCGACGAGCATGGCCACGGCGGTCTCCGCGATCTCGTCCCGCCCGGGATCGATGGTCGAGAGCGACGGCAACGTGAACCGGCCGTTCTCGATGTTGTCGAACCCGATGACGGCAACGTCGTCCGGGACCCGGCACCCCGCCTCGCCGAGCGCGCGCAGCACCCCGAGGCCGAGGGTGTCGTTCAGCGCGAAGACCGCGTCGAAGTCGACCCCGGAGGCCAGGAGCTCCCGGGTCGCGTCCGCCCCGTTCTGCGGATGCCACGGCGCGACCGCCCGCTCCAGGCGTGGGTCGTGCGGGAGCCCCGCCAGCGCGAGCGCCTCGCGGTAGCCACGGACCCGGAGGTCCGAGGCGCGCAGCTGTCCCGTCCGGCTGTCCGGGTGAGCGCCGACCACGGCGACGCGCCGGCGCCCGCGGGAGACCAGGTGGTCGACGGCAGCACGCGCCGCGCCGACGTTGTGCATCGTGACGTGGTCCGTCGGCCCTCCGAAGATCCGCTCGCCGAGCATGACGAGCGGGTAGTCGACGTGGTCCAGCAGGCCACGGTCCTCGGTGCCCAGCCGTTCGGGGCTGAAGAGCAGCCCGTCGGTCTGCCGCAGGCCGTTGGCGAGGATGGCGACCTCGTGGTCACGCTCACCTCCTGCCTGGCCGACGATGACGCTCAGGCCGCGTGCCTCCGAAGCGGCGATGACCGCATCCGCGAGCTCGGCGAAGTAGGCCTGGCGCAGCTCCGGCACGGCAAGTCCGATCACTCCGGTACGGCCGGAGCGGAGGCCGCGTGCGGAGAGGTTCGGGCGGTACCCCAGCTCGGCGATCGCCTGCTGCACTCGCGCCCGGGTCACCGGGTGGACGTGCGGGTGGTCGTTGACGACGTTGGACACGGTCTTGGCCGAGACGCGAGCCAGTGACGCGACATCGCGCATGGTGACACTCAACGACGTCTCCCCGCGTTCTCATCCGCCGGCGTGGACGGTCGGGCCAGTGGCTCGGGCTGGTGGGGAACGCCCGCGAGTGTACAGCCGCCCGGACAGCGCCCGGCCGAGCACGGCTGGCGACCACGCGGTGCGAGCCGGACCTCGGCCACGACCCGCCCAGCGACCCACCCAGCGACCGATCCCGCGGGCGAGGCGACCGCCGTCGTCGCGGCCGGGACCCGCCCGAGGCCGCCCAGCAGGCGTGAGCGGGGACATCCGGGAGCGACCGATGAGAGCGGGTCGCTTGACAATCCCGGGTCGCGATGCCCAAGATGGCTCGCAGCGGTTACCACGTAGTAAAATACGAGGTCACCGGGTTACATCGTCATAACCTCGCTCGCCCCCATCCGGTTCGACAATGCACCGGCCGGCCAGGTGACCGAGATCGTCGCAGGGCACCTCATCGGGGAGGAGTCATCGCTGATCGCTGTGCGACATGCGCACCGGAAGGTCCCGGGTGGCACACACGGGCAGCGGTCCGCCCGCAGCTCAGGGGGTGCGGACGGTTGCCGAGCCGGGCTCACAGGGTCCCGGGCGCGGGGTGATCGTTCGATCCGCGCCTGAGCAGGCCTCGCACGACGAGTCGCGCCACGGGATCGCGAGGCCCCGGGACCGGCTGCTCGCGCGAGCGTGCCGCACCCGGGGACGCTCTCGCGGCCCGGGGTCGCCGGGTGCGAGCGCCTCGCGCAGGTCGTCGCCGAAGGGGTCGGGCCCACGGGACGCATCGCCCGAGGTCGATCGGAGCGGGACGTCGCCACACCACGTCGCCATACCAAGGAGAGGCCGGATCCGGTGAAGAACCTGCTGTACTCCCAGCGATTGGCGCCGTACTTCTTCATCGCGCCGTTCGTCGTCACCCTGCTGGCCTTCTGGATGGTCCCGCTGGCGCGGACCTTCATGATGAGCACGCAGGAGGTGCTGTTCGGCGAGGCCGCCTTCATCGGCACCGACAACTACGAGCGGCTCTGGCGCGACCGTGTCTTCTGGCAGGCGCTCTTCAACAGCGCGCGCTACATGGTGCTCACCCTGCTGCTCCTGATCCCGGTCCCGCTCGTCCTCGCTGCCGTGATCAACTCCAAGATCGGCAGCGACCGGGTGAAGAACGTGTTCAAGTCGTCGATGTTCGTGCCGGCGCTGACGTCGATCGTGGTCGCCGGCATCATCTTCCGGCTCATGTTCGCCGAGACCGGGCACCGGGTCTGGTCAACCAGGTCATCGGCCTCTTCGGCGCGGACCCGGTCCGGTGGCTGCGCAACGACACGGGCGGGCTCGTGGCGCTGCTCACCCTGGCGATGTGGCGCTACACCGGGGTCAACATCCTGTACTTCCTGGCGGGCATGCAGTCCATCCCGAACGAGTACTACGAGGCCGCGTCGATCGACGGTGCCGAGCCGGGTGCAGCAGTTCTTCCGGATCACCCTGCCCAATCTCGGGCCGACGATCGTCTACGTCACGACCATCAGCATCTACGGCGGCCTGGCGATGTTCCTCGAGAGCTTCATGCTCTACGCCGGCAACAACTCGCCGAACAACCAGGGACTGACCGTCGTCGGCTACCTCTACCGCCAGGGGATCGAGGAGAACGACCTCGGCTTCGCCTCCGCGGTCGGCATCGTCCTGCTCGTGGTGATCATGGCGATCAACCTCACGTACCTCGCTCTCACCGGAACGTTCAAGAAGGAGGACGTCCCGATGAGCGCGCCGATTCGCACGACCGCGACACTCGCGGCGACGGAGGCCTCGACCCACGCGCGAGCACCGGGGCCGCCCGGTCCGGGAGAAGCACACGCTGCCGACGGGGCCTGTTCGCCGCCGTGCAGACCGGCTTCCTCGTCGTCATCACCGTCATCGTGCTCCTGCCGCTCGTGGCGATCTTCGTGGCGACGTTCCAGGACGGCAACCAGATCATCCGGAACGGGCTCTCCCTCGACATCGACCTGGGCGCGTTGTCGCTGGACAACTACGTGATGCTCTTCACCGACTCGGGCTCGTACTTCCGGTGGTTCTTCAACTCGGTCTGGCTGACCGTCGTGCAGGTGGCCGGGACGCTGCTGGTGAGCTCGTTCGTCGCCTACGGCTTCGCGATGTACGACTTCAAGGGCAAGAACGCCTGGTTCATCTCCGTGCTGCTGCTCATGACGGTGCCGTTCGAGATCATGATGCTCCCGCTGTTCGTGATGGTGAACGACTTCGGGCTCGCGGACTCCTACTCCGTCATCATCTTCCCGTTCCTCGCGGCGTCGGTGACCATCTTCTTCTTCCGGCAGTACTTCCTCGGCATCCCGAAGGAGCTGCTCGAGGCCGGGAGGATCGACGGGGTCACCGAGTTCGGGATCTTCTTCAAGATCGTCCTGCCCATCGCGAGGCCGGCCATGGCCGCGATGGCCATCCTCAACGGGATGGTCATCTGGAACAACTTCCTGTGGCCGCTGCTCGTGCTGCGGTCGGCGGAGAAGTTCACGCTGCCGATCGGGCTCAACACGCTGCTGACCCCGCACGCGAACAACTACGAGCTGCTCATCATCGGATCGCTTTTCTCCCTGCTCCCCGTCCTCCTCCTGTTCATCCTCTTCCAGCGGTTCTTCGTCGCCGGGATGACGGCCGGGGCGCTCAAGGGCTGACCGACCACCGCAACGACACGAAAGGCACATCATGGCTCGAACGCGTAGGTTCATCCTCGCTCGCCGCAGCAGGCGTCGCAAGCCTGCTCGCTGCTCTCCGCATGCAGCGGCGGCGACGCCGACGACGAGGCGGCGCCCGCGAGGACGGCGGACCCGCCACCCTCGACATGTGGGTGTTCGCCGAGCTGCACGCCACGTACTACGAGCAGATGGCGGAGGCGTGGAACGAGCAGAACCCCGACCGCCCCGTCGACCTCAACGTGACGGTGTACCCGTACGACGACATGCACAACAAGCTGCAGCTGGCGGCCAACGCCGGCGAGGGGCTGCCGGACGTGGTCGACATCGAGGTCAGCAAGTTCGCCAACTTCGTCACCGAGGACGGCCGGACGCCGCTCATGGACCTGACCGAGGCGGCGGAGCCGTACCAGGACGACATCGTCGAGGCGCGCATGGACCTGTACAACCGCGGCGGGTGGCCAGTACGGGTTCCCGACGCACGTCGGTGCGTTCGTGGCCTTCTACAACACCCCGCTGCTCGAGGCGGCCGGGGTCGACTACACGACCATCACGACGTGGGACGACTTCCAGGCCGCCGGGACGGCGTACAACGAGGCGACGGGCAAGGCGTTCGGCGTGGCGAGCACGGGCGTGGACATGGTGGAGCCGCTCGTCACGGCCCAGCTCGGCGGCGCGTACTTCGACGACGAAGGGCAACGTCGCGGTGAACAGCCCCGAGGTCGTGGAGGCACTCGAGCTCGAGCAGAGGATGCTGGAAGCGGGCGCGATCTCGACGATCCCCGGCGGGAGCCCGGACGCCGAGGAGGCGTACGGCGCCATCAACAACGGCGACTACGCGGCGATCGTCTACCCGGCCTGGTACACCTCCCGGTTCGTCGACTACATGCCCGACCTCGCCGGCGATGTCGCGATCGCACCCGCCCCCCACGATCGACGGCGGCGAGGTCGCGACGATCGGTGGCGGCGGGACCGGTACCGCGGTGACCGAGTCGTCCCCGAACAAGGACTTCGCCGCCGAGTGGCTCGCGTTCGCGAAGCTCTCGCCCGAGGCCAACGTCGCGGTCTGGGAGCTGCTCGGCTTCGACCCCGTCAACATGTCGGTGTGGGAGGACGAGGAGGTCACGAAGAACCCGGAGAACAAGTTCAACAAGTACTTCCAGACGAACCTGTTCGACACGCTCAACGCAGGTCAAGGACGACATCGGCCACTTCGAGTCGTTCAACAACCCGAACCTGCCCGCGGTGGACAACATCTTCACCACCGTCACGTTCACCGAGATCTTCGAGAACGGTGTGGCGCCGCAGGACGCTCTCGACCAGGCGCAGGCCGACCTGGAGAACCAGATCGGCGAGTAGGTCCGTACTCCTCCCGGGCCCCGACGTCGCCGGGGCCCGGGGGACCCTCGTCCCGTGGCCGGACGGCTCGCCCCGTGACCCGATCGACCGAACCCCCGAGCAGATGGAGAAGCAATGCAGAGCGCCAAGCTGTCGATCGACCCCGCGTTCGTCGTCGCGCCCGGTGAACCGGCAGGGTCTTCGGGTCCTTCGTGGAGCACATGGGCCGGTGCGTGTACACGCGGCCTGTACGAGCCCGGTCACCCGACCGCGGACGAGCAGCGGGTTCCGCGGCGACGTGCTCGCCCTGGTCCGCGAGCTCGGGGTGACGACCGTCCGCTACCCGGGGGGCAACTTCGTCTCGGGGTACAAGTGGGAGGACGGCGTCGGCCCGGTCGGGGACCGGCCCGACCCGCCTGGACCCGGCGTGGCGCACGATCGAGACCAACGCGTTCGGGCTGAACGAGTTCATGGAGTGGGCCAAGCGAAGGCCGACGTCGAGCCGATGATGGCGATGAACCTGGGCACCCGCGGCCTGCAGGAGGCCATCGACCTGCTCGAGTACGCCAACCACCCGCAGGGCACCGCGCTGTCCGACAAGCGCATCGCCGACGGCGCCAAGGAGCCGCACGGCATCCGGATGTGGTGCCTGGGCAACGAGATGGACGGCCCGTGGCAGCTCGGCCACAAGACGGCCGACGAGTACGGCCGCCTCGCCGCCGAGACCGCCCGCGCGATGCGCCAGTTCGACAAGGACCTCGAGCTCGTCGCGTGCGGCTCCTCCGGCCGGGTCATGCCGACGTTCGGCGCGTGGGAGGCGACGGTCCTCGAGCACACCTACGACGTCGTGGACTACATCTCGGCCCACGCCTACTACCAGCTGCACGGTGACGACCGCGCCAGCTTCCTGGCGTCCTCGGTCGACATGGACCGGTTCATCGAGCAGGTCGTGGCGACCGCGGACCACGTCGGGGCGCGCTCTGGGCTCGGACAAGCGGATCAACATCTCGTTCGACGAGTGGAACGTGTGGTACCTGCACGCAGCTGAACAGCGGCGAGGGCGGACTGCCGGAGGACTGGACCGTCGCCCCGCGCACGAGCGAGGAGGCCTACACGGTCCTGGACGCCGTCGTGGTCGGGTCGCTGCTCATCACGCTGCTGCGCGCACGCCGACCGGGTCACCGCCGCCTCGCAGGCGCAGCTGGTCAACACGATCTCCTCGATCCGCACCGAGCCGAACGGCCCGGCCTGGCGCCAGTCGATCTTCCACCCCTTCGCCCTGATGTCGAAGCACGCCGTCGGCCAGGTCCTGGACCTGCGCCTGGACGCCCCGACCCTGGCCACCGACAAGTTCGGCGACGTCCCGCTGCTCGACTCCGTCGCCACCTACGACGCCGAGGACGGCCGCGTGGCGCGTGTTCGTCGTCAACCGGCACCCCGAGGAGCCGGCCTCCTTCTCGACCGACTTGCGGGGCTTCGGCGCCGCGACCCTGATCGAGTCCGTCCTCCTGTGGGACGAGGACCTGTTCGCGGCGAACACCCAGGACGACCCGGACCGGGTCACTCCGCAGCCGCACACCTCCGCGCAGGTCGACGGGACCGTGCTGCGGGCGCAGCTGCCGCCGGCGTCGTGGAGCATGTTCGTGCTGCAGGTCTCCTGACGGTCCCGGCCGCACTCATGAGACCGACCGCCGATCCGGGGAGATCCGTGTCCCTCTCGTCAGGGCTCGACCCGTTCGGGTACCTGCTCGTCCACTTCGTCGAGGACCCCGACGGGTACGGGGAGCAGGTCTACTTCTCGCTCAGCGACGGCGACGACCCATGCTCGTGGTCCAGGCTCAACGGGGGCGAGGCGCTCCTGCGGTCCGACCTCGGCACCACCGGGGTGCGCGACCCGTACCTGGTGCGGGGTGACGGACGAGTTCTTCATCGTCGCCACCGACCTGCGCATCTACGGCGGCGACGACGCCGGCTGGGACGCCTGGACGCGTCATGGAAGCAGGCAGGTCGTCGTCTGGCGGTCGACCGACCTGCTCACGTGGTCGCCGCCGTGGACCCTCGAGGTCGCGCCGCCGGAGGCCGGCATGGCATGGGCTCCGGAGGCGCTGTACGACCCCGACCGGGGGGAGTTCCTGGTCTTCTGGTCGTCCGCCCTCTACGACGTGGACGACCCGGACCACCGGGGCGCCGCCTACAGCCGGATCCTGGCGGCCTGGACCCCGGACTTCCGGCCGGATCGGCGCACCTCGGGTGCTCGTCGACCGCGGCACCGACGTCATCGACACCACGATCCTCGTCGAGGACGGCCGGGTGCACCGGATCTCGAAGCAGGAGTCGTTCGCGCCGGACTCCGACCGCATCTTCCACGAGGTCGGCCCGGAGATCTTCTCCGACGAGTACCGGACGGTGGCGACCCGGATCGCGGCCGACCGGTACGACAAGGTCGAGGCCCCGCTGGTCTTCAAGGACCACCACGACGACGTCTGGTACCTGTTCGTGGACCAGTACAGCCGGCGGCCGCAGGGCTACGTCGGCCTGCGGACGACGGACCTCGCGAGCGGGCGGTGGGAGCACGATCCCGCCCGACCGGTTCCACATGCCGCCGAACACCAAGCACGGCGGTGTGCTGCCGCTGCGCGGGGACGAGTGGCGACGCCTCGCACGACGCCCGCGCCGTGTGATCCGGGGTCGTCGCCGAGACCCGGGGCCATCGCCGAGCGCAGCGGCCCGCCCCGACCCCGCCCCGCACTCGACGAGAGGCCCGTCGATGACCGTCCACCACGTCGCCACCACCGGATCCGACACCGCCGACGGCTCCGCGAGGTCGCCGCTGCGGACGATCACCCGCGCCGCCGTGCTCGCGCAGCCCGGCGACACCGTCCGGGTCCACGAGGGCGAGTACCGCGAGTGGGTCGTGCCGGCCCGTGGCGGGCTCAGCGACCAGCGTCGAATCACCTACGAGGCGGCCCCGGACGAGCGGGTCGTGATCAAGGGGTCGGAGCGGGTCTCGGACTGGGTACCGCAGGAGGGCACGGTGTGGAGGGCGTACGGTCCCCCATACGGTCTTCGGTGCGTTCAACCCGTTCGCCGAGGAGGTCGACGGGGACTGGCTCCTGTACCCGCCGACCGGTGAGCGCAAGCACCTGGGCGAGGTCTACCTGAACGGGCGCAGCTTCTACGAGGTCGCCGACCTCGGCGCCGTCGCTCGACCCGCCGGTGCGCTCGCACGTCGTGGACGGGTGGACCGGGACAGCCCAGCCGCACCCGGACGCCGGACGCGACGCGCGACGTCTGGTACGCCGAGGTCGGTGGGTCGACGACGACGATCTGGGCCAACTTCCAGGGCGCCGACCCCAACCGCGAGCTCGTCGAGATCAACGTGCGCCGCTCGGTCTTCTACCCCACCGAGCACCACCTCGACTACATCACCGTGCGCGGGTTCGAGATGGCGCACGCCGCCACGCCGTGGGCGCCGCCGACGGCGGACCAGCCGGGTCTGATCGGGCCCAACTGGGCGAAGGGATGGGTCATCGAGGACAACCTCATCCACGACGCCAAGTGCTCGGCGATCTCGCTCGGCAAGGAGGCGTCGACCGGGCACAACTGGTCCACGTCTCGCGGGGACAAGCCCGGCTACCAGTACCAGCTCGAGTCCGTCTTCGCCGCCCGGCAGATCGGGTGGGACCGCGAGCACATCGGCTCGCACGTCGTGCGTCGCAACACGATCGTCGACTGCGGGCAGAACGGCATCGTCGGGCACCTGGGTGCGGTGTTCTCCACGATCGAGGACAACCACATCCACCGGATCGGGACGAAGCGGGAGTTCTACGGATACGAGATCGCCGGCATCAAGCTCCACGCGCCCATCGACGTGCGTATCGTGCACAACCGCGATCCACGACTGCACGCTCGGCATCTGGCTCGACTGGCAGACCCAGGGGACCCGCGTCGCGCGCAACGTGCTCTACGCCAACACCCGGGACCTCTTCGTCGAGGTCAGTCACGGGCCGTACGTGGTCGACCACAACGTCCTCGCCTCGCGCATCGCCCTGGAGGTCTTCAGCCAGGGAGGCGCGTTCGTCAACAACCTCGTCGGCGGAGCGCTGCGGCTCGAGCCCGTGCTCGACCGAGCCACCCCGTACCACCGGCCGCACAGCACCGCAGGTGAGCGGGTACGCGGTCATCTACGGGGGTGACGACCGCTACGTCGGCAACCTCTTCCTCGGCGGGGACCTCGAGCTCACGTACGCAGCCCGGAAGCGCCGGGTACGGCCCGACCGCCTTCGGCACGTGCGGGTACGACGGGTTCCCCGCCACGTTCGCCGACTACCTGGCCGGGCTCGGCGACGGGGACCACGTGCGGTTCCACGGCCACAAGCAGCCCGCCTACATCCACCACAACGCGTACGGGAACGGCGCCACGCCGTACGGGCTCGAGGACGCGCCGCTCGTCCTGGACGAGCGGGTCGAGTTCTCCGTCGTCGACGACGGCGAGCAGGTCCACCTCGAGATCGGCCTGCCGGAGGCTGCCGCGGCCGTGTGCTCCGTCCCGGTCACGACCGGCGACCTGCCGCCCGTGCGATTCGTCGGCGCGGACTTCGACGGGCCGGACGGCGCGCCGGTCGCTCCTCGACACCGACCTCCTCGGCACGCGCAAGGAACGCGGGACCGACGTACCCCGCCGGGCCCGTCGCCACCCTGCTCCGGCGGCAGGGCTCGCGTCCGCGTCTGGTGAGGGCCGGGCGCCGCGACCGGGGCCGCCGCGGCGAGCGGCCCTGCGCTCGGGGCGGTCGGGGCGGTCGGGTCAGGCGAGCATGCGGGCGAGGAACTCCAGTGCCTCGGCGTCGTCGTCGACCGCGCCGGCCTCGTGGCCGTTGAAGGGCCACACCCGGATCTCGGCCGGGGCGGGGTAGGCGTTGTGCGCGGCGAACACGGTCGACGGCGGCACGACGGCGTCCATGAGGGCCGCGGAGAAGCGCGCCGGCGCGGTGCCGCGCCGGGCGAAGGCCACGCCGTCGATGTAGCCCAGGGTCCGCAGGACGACGTCGACCTGTCTCGCGGTGCGCGGCGAGGTAGTCCGCGACCTCGCGGAACGGGTAGGCGTCGGTGATCGTGATCGCCCGGGCGATGTCGCACAGGAACGGCACGTTCGCGACGACGGCCGCGAGCCCGGGGACCAGCCCGCCCGACGGCGAGCGCCATCGCGCCGCCCTGGCTGCCGCCGAGCACGGCGACGCGCTCCGGGTCGACGCCGGGCAGCCGGCGGGCGGCGTCGACCGCGCGGACCGCGTCGGTGAACAGGCGCCGGTAGTAGTACGTCCGGCGGGTCCTCGATGCCGCGCGTCATCACGCCCGGGGACCTGCGGGCCCGAGCCCGCCGCTGTCCGGGGTGTCGCCGCGGCTCCAGCCCGAGCCCTGGCCGCGCGTGTCCATCTGCAGGTGCGCGTACCCGGCGGACGCCCACACGAGGTTCTCCAGGTGGTGACCGCGGCCACCGCCGTACCCGACGTACTGCACGACCACCGGCAGCGGGACCGGTGCACGCCGGCCGGCCGCCGGTACCAGGCGCGCACCGGCTCGCCGCCGAAGCCGGGGAAGGTCACGTCGTGCACCTCGAGCGTCGCCAGCGGCGTTCGCGACGGCGGTCAGCGCGCGGGGCGGCGTCGTGGCGCCGGGCCTCCGCGAGCGTCCCCGCCCAGAAGTCGTCGAAGTCGGCGGGTTCGGTGACCGCCGCGCGGTACCCGCGCAGCTGCGCCTCGGGCAGGTCGACGTGCATCGTGCCTCCAGATGTCGTGCTCGTGTCGGGCCGCCGTCGACGACGACGTGGCGCGCGGCGGGGACGCGTCGCCCCGATGGTGCTGAGGGTGGGAGTGCGCGGCTACCGCGCGCGGGTCGAGCCCGCGCTCGACGAGCTCGGTGGGCAGCCGCACGTGCGTGCCGTCGGCCCTCGGTGCCGTTCATGAGGTGGACGAGCAGGTCGACGGCCTCCGAGCCCATCCGCTGCATGGGCTGGCTCGACCGTGGTCAGCGGCGGGTGCGTCAGCGCGGACTCGGGCACGTTGTCGAAGCCGACGACGGAGAGGTCGTCCGGCACCGACAGCCCGAGCTCGCGCGGCGACGTCCATGCGTCCCGATCGCGGACAGGTCGTTGGCGGCGAAGATCGCCGTCGGGCGGTCGGCCAGCGGTGAGCAGCTCGCGCGCGGGCCCGGTCGCGCTCTGCCGGCGGTAGCCACCGACCCGGACGAGCTCGGGGTCGACCTCGACGCCGGCGGCGCGCCAGCGCGGCGCGGTAGCCCTCCTCGCGCAGCCGGGAGGACTCGAGGTCCTCGCGCCCGCCGAGGAAGCCGATCCGGCGGTGCCCGAGCGCGCAGCAGGTGCTCGGTCGCCAGCACCGCACCGTGCGAGGTTGTCGGCGTCGACGGTCGGCATGTGCGCCGGGCCGGCGTGCGGGTCGATGGCGACGACCGGGACCGACGCGCCGGTGTCCACGATGGTCGGGGTGACGAGGATGGCGCCGTCGATCAGCGTGCCGCTCAGCCGGGACAGGTAGCGCCGCTCCCAGCCGGCGTCCGGCCCGGCCCGGCCGCCGCCGGAGTAGGCGAGCAGCTCGTACCCCGTCCCGGTGATCGCCTGCGAGGTGCCCTTGAGGATCTCGGTGCTGAACGGCTCGAACTCCGCCACCAGGATGCCGATGACGTTGGTGCGGTGGCTGCGCAGGCTGCGCGCGACCAGGCTGGACTCGTACCCCAGGTCGTCGATGACCTGCTGCACGCGCTCGGTGGTCGTCGCGGCGACGCCGTAGCGGCCGTTGATGACCTTGGACACCGTGGCGACCGACACCCCGGCCGTGCGCGCGACGTCCGTGATCGTCACGCGCTGCTGCGGTCGCCGCGTCGGGCTCAGGCGTGCGCTGGTGGAGGTCCGTCACGCGGGCCACTGTACCGCTACTAAAACGTTATCGATAACGATTGACATGCCGGTCCGAGGTCGCGTAGCCTCGCCGCACACCGTCCGTCGACGAAGACCTGGGGTTCCACGATGATGAGGAAGACACGAGGCGCGGCCATCGCCGCGTTCGGCGCGAGCATCGCCATGCTCGCCGAGCGGTTGCGGCGGGGGTGACGCCGGCGCCGGGGGCGGGACGCGGCGGAGGGTGGCGACGTCTCGATGACCTTCTGGCACAACTCCACCACCGGTCCGGGCAAGGAGTACTGGGACAGCACGGTCGCGGACTTCGAGGCCGCGAACCCGGGTGTGACGATCGACGTCCAGTCGATCCAGAACGAGGACATGGACGGCAAGCTGCAGACCGCCCTGAACTCCGGCGACGCGCCGGACATCTTCATGGCGCGTGGTGGCGGCAAGCTCGCCGACGTGGTCGAGGCCGGCCAGGTCATGGACATCACCGACGGCATCGACGACGCCACCAGCGCCGCCGTCGGCGAGGGCGTCGCTGAGCGCGTTCTCGATCGACGACAAGGTCTACGGCATGCCCACCGCGGTGCTCCCGGGCGGCATCTACTACAGCCAGGACCTGTTCGAGCAGGCCGGCATCACCGGCCAACCCGACCGACCTCGAGGAGCTCGAGGCCGCCACGGAGGCGCTCAAGGGCGCGGGCGTCGCGCCCATCGCGCTCGGCGCGCAAGGACGCCTGGCCGGCCGCGCACTGGTACTACTTCTTCGCGCTGCGCGAGTGCTCCGAGGACACGCTGGCCGACGTCGCCGAGTCGCTCGACTTCTCCGACGACTGCTGGATCCGCGCCGGGCGAGGACCTGCAGTCCTTCGCCGACACCGAGCCGTTCAACGAGGGCTTCCTCACCACGACGGCCCAGCAGGGCGCCGGCTCGTCCGCGGGCCTGATCGCCAACCACCAGGCCGCCATGGAGCTCATGGGCGCCTGGAACCCGGGTGTCATCGCGTCCCTGACGCCGGACCAGAAGCCGCTGGCCGACCTCGGCTGGTTCCCGTTCCCGGCGGTCGAGGGCGGCGAGGGTGACCCCGCCGCGATGATGGGCGGCGTCGACGGGTACTCCTGCTACGTCGACGCCCCGCAGGAGTGCGCCGACTTCCTCAACTTCTTCATGCAGAAGGAGTACCAGGAGGGCTACGCCGAGGCGTTCGTCACCCTGCCCGCCAGCCAGGAGGCCCAGGGCGTCGTGACCGACCCGGCCCTGCAGGACATCCTCGACGGCCTACAACGAGGCGCCGTACGTCACGGTCTGGCTGGACACCCTGTTCGGCCAGAACGTCGGCAACGCGCTCAACGCCGGTGTCGTCGAGATGCTCGCCGGCGACGGCGACCCCGAGGGCATCGTCACCGCCCTCAACGACGCCGCGGCGCGAGGGTAGTCGCACCGATCATGACCGACTCCTCGCGCGGGAGCTCGCTGGCAGTAGCGGACGACCGCCCGGGGGTCGCGGGACGGCCGGGGACGGCGCCGACACGGCGTCGTCCCCGGCCGTCCGGCCGCGGCGAGGCGGTGGCGCGGACTGGCGCAAGCGACTCGAGATCGCGCTCCTCGCCGGTCCGGCCATCCTGCTGTTCGTCGCGTTCGTCATCTTCCCGGTGGTGATGGCCGCCTACTACGGCTTCTTCCAGTGGAAGGGCTTCGGGCCGCCGACGGACTTCGTCGGGCTCGACAACTACCTCATCATCTTCAGGGACACCGCCTTCCACGAGGCGCTGCTCGCACAACGGCGTTCATCGTCGTGATGTCGCTGGTCCTCCAGGGGCCCGTCGCCGATCGGCGCTCGCGCTGCTGCTCAACCAGAAGATGCGCGGGCGCTCGGTCATCCGGGTGCTGATCTTCGTCCCGTACGTGATCGTCCGAGGTCATCGTCGGCACCGGCTGGAGCCTCATGCTCCAGACCACCGGGGCGGTCAACGACCTGCTGACCAAGGTCGGACTCGCCGGACTGGACCGTCGACTGGCTGTCCGACCCGGACATCGCCATCTGGTCGCTGATGCTGATCATCACCTGGAAGTACATCGGCTTCGCCGTGATCCTCTTCCTCGCCGGCCTGCAGAGCATCCCCGAGGAGCTGTTCGAGGCGGCCGCGATCGACGGCGCCTCGTACTGGCAGATGCAGCGCAGCATCACGCTGCCGCTGCTCGGCCCGACGATCCGGATCTGGGCGTTCCTGTCGATCATCGGCGCGCTGCAGCTGTTCGACCTCGTCTACATCATCTGGGGCCAGTACGTGTCCTCCACGGCCGGCACCTCGACGATGGCGACGTACATGGTCCTCAACGGGCGCCTCGCCGGGAACTACGGCTACGGCAACGCGGTCGCGGTCGTGCTGTTCCTGATCTCGCTCGTCATCGCGCTGATCTACCAGCGCTTCGTGCTCCGCCGTGACACCGAGGGCGCGCTCACCGGAGGGAAGAAGTGATGGCCGCCGATCTCGACAGCCCCGCCCCCGTGCTCCGCGCCGCTGCGGCACGCGCCGGCGGCGCCGAGCCGCAGCCTCGCCCAGCGCGGGCTGGGCCACCTACGTCGATCGCCTTCGCGCTTCGTCGGCATCTGCATCGACGCCGGTGCTGTACATCGTCCTCGGCGGGTTCCGGACGAACTCGCAGATCACCGCGGACCCGTCCGGGCTGCCCAGCCCGTGGCAGATCGGCAACTACATCGACGTGCTCGCGAGCCCGGTCTTCTGGCGGCAGGTCGGCAACTCCGCGTTCGTCGGCGGTCCTCACCACCGTCGGCGTGGTCGTGCTCGGCGTGATGGCGAGCTACGTGATCGCGCGGTACGAGTTCACGCGGCCGCGGCGGCGATGTACTCGCTCTTCGCCGCCGGGCTGATGTTCCCGCATGACGGTGGCGATCACGCCGCTGTACATCATGATCCGGGACCTCGGCCTGATGAACACCCACTGGGGGATCATCCTGCCGCAGATCGCCTTCGCGCTGCCGACGACGATCATCATCCTCGTGCCGTTCCTGCGGGCGATCCCCAAGGAGCTCGAGGAGGCGGCGTCGATCGACGGCGCGAGCCGGCTCGGGTTCTTCTTCCGGATGGTCGTCCCGCTGTCGCGTGCCGGGCGTCGTGACCGTCGGCATCCTGGCGTTCATCGCGAGCTGGAACAGCTACATGCTGCCGCTGTTCATCCTCAACGACGAGTCGTCGTACACGCTGCCGCTGGGCGTGCAGGCGTTCGCGTCGCAGTACTCGGTCGACACCGCGACGGGTGCTCGCGTTCACGTCGCTGTCGATGATCCCGGCGCTGGTCTTCTTCTCGCTCTTCGAGCGCCGCATCGTCGGCGGCCTCACCGGCGCCGTCAAGGGCTGACCCGGCCCACCGCACGTCCCGCCGCCGGACGCTCCGCGCGCCGACGTCCCCGCGCCGCCGCCGCCTCACACGCCGGCGGTGCGGCGGTGACGCCGCACCGCCGTCCGACGTCGCCCCCGTCCGTGCCCGACTGCTCCGAGGAGAACCCCGTGACGCTTCCCGCCATGCCCGAGGTGTCCGAGCGCGTGCGCGCCCTGCACGCCCGGATGACCCTCGAGGAGAAGCTCGCCCAGCTCGTGGGCTACTGGCTCGACCAGAACGGCACGTCGTCGCCCCCATGCAGGGCGAGATGGTGGCGGACCAGAGGCTGCCGGGCGCGCTCGCGGAGATCACCGAGCACGGGCTGGGCCACTACACCCGCGTCTACGGCACCCGCCCGGTCGAGCCGGCCGAGCGCGCCGCGTGGCTGTGGGCCGAGCAGCGCCGGCTCAAGCGCGAGACCCGCCTGGGCATCCCGGCGCTCGTGCACGAGGAGTGCCTGACCGGGCTCGCCGCGTGGAAGGCCGCGACGTTCCCGACGCCCGCTGGCGTGGGGCGCGTCGTTCGACCCCGAGCTGGTCGAGGAGATGGGCCGCCGCGATCGGTGAGTCGATGCGGCAGCTCGGCATCCACCAGGGCCTGGCGCCGGTGCTCGACGTCGTCCGCGACCCCCGCTGGGGCCGGGTCGACGAGTGCATCGCCGAGGACCCGTACGTCGTCGGCACGGTCGGCACCGCCTACGTGCGCGGGCTGCAGGGCGCCGGCGTGCACGCGACGCTCAAGCACTTCGTCGGCTACTCCGGCTCGCGGGCCGGGCGCAACCACGCCCCGGTGTCCGCCGGCCCGCGCGAGATGGCGGACGTCTTCCTCCCGCCGTTCGAGATGGCCGTGGTCGAGGGCGGCGTCCGCTCGGTCATGAACTCCTACGCCGACGTCGACGGCGTCCCGATGGCCGCGAGCGCCGAGTACCTCACGGGCCTGCTGCGCGAGCGGTGGGGCTTCGACGGCGTCGTCGTCGCCGACTACTTCGCCGTCGCGTTCCTCGAGGTCATGCACGGCGGTGGCACGCGACCGGGCCGAGGCCGCCGAGCTGGCGCTCGACGGCCGGGATCGACGTCGAGCTGCCCGTCGGCGACGCGTACCTCGCGCCGCTCGCCGAGGCGGTCCGCGCCGGGTCGGGTGCCCGAGGAGCTCGTCGACCGGGCCGTGCTGCGTGCCCTGCGGCAGAAGGAGGAGCTCGGGCTGCTCGAGCCGGACGCCTTCGACGACGAGCCGCCGACCGAGGTCGACCTCGACACGCCGCGCCACCGCGACATCGCCCGGCGCCTCGCCGAGGAGTCGGTCGTGCTGCTCTCCAACGACGGCGTGCTGCCGCTCGGCGGGCCGCGACACGGCGCCGCCGGCGCGATCGCGGTCATCGGCCCCAACGCCGCACCGCTCCGAGGCGCTCATGGGCTGCTACTCGTTCGCCAACCACGTGCTCGCGCACCACCCGGAGTTCCCGATCGCCGTCGAGATGCCCGACGGTGCTCGAGGCGCTGGGTCGCGAGGTCTTCGCCGCCGCCGGCGACGCACCCGAGCTCGTCCACGCCGCGGGTGCGAGGTCGAGGGCGACGACGTCCGGGCTTCGCCGAGGCCGTCGCGGTCGCGCGAGGGCGCCGACGTCGCCGTCGTCGTCGTGGGCGACCAGGCCGGGCTGTTCGGTCGCGGCACCGTCGGCGAGGGCAACGACACCCTGTCGCTGGAGCTGCCCGGGCGTGCAGCGCGAGCTCGTCGAGGCGGTGCTCGCCACCGGCACGCCGGTCGTCCTGGTGCTGCTCACCGGCCGCCCGTACGCGATCGACTGGGCGCTCGACCGGCGAGCGTCCGGCCGGGCGCCGTGCTCCAGGCGTTCTTCCCGGGCGAGGAGGGCGGCACCGCGCTCGCCGGCGTGATCTCCGGCCGGGTCAACCCGTCCGGCCGGCTGCCCGTCTCGCTGCCGCGCGCCGCCGGCGCGCAGCCCTACTCCTACCTGCACCCGATCCTCGGCGGCCCGTCCGACGTGACGTCGACCGACTCGACCCCGCTGCGGCCGTTCGGCTTCGGGCTGTCGTACACGACGTTCGCGTACGGCGAGCTCGAAGGCCGACGCCGAGGTCGCCGCGCGGCGCGGCACGTTCGCCGCGACCGTCACGGTGACGAACACCGGTGACGTCGCCGGGACCGACGTCGTGCAGCTGTACGGGCACGACGTGCACGGCTCGGTCACGCGCCCGGTCGTCGCAGCTGCTCGGCTACCAGCGCGTCACGCTCGCGCCCGGGGCAGTCGGCGACCGTGACGTTCACCGTGCCCACCCAGCGGTTCGCGTTCTCCGACCGGTCGATGACCCGGGTCGTCGAGCCGGGCGACGTCGAGGTGTGGGTGGGCTCGCACTGCTCCGCCTCGGCGCCCGCGGCGCACGAGGAGGCGACCGGCGGTGTGATCCGCAACGAGCGCGTCGCGGAACGCCGCCAGATCCCCGGCTCGGCGACCCCCCGCGCGGTCGTCCGGGTCTCCGGCGACGTGCACCGGGTGTCCCTCGCCGACGCCCGCCGGGTCACCGCGGAGACGGCCGCGCGGTGACCGAGGTCGTCAACCCCATCCTCCCGGGCTGCTACCCGGACCCGACGATCTGCCGGGTGGGCGACGACTACTACCTCGTCACCTCGTCGTTCGAGTACTTCCCGGGGCTGCCCGTCCACCACAGCCGCGACCTCGTCAGCTGGGAGCCGCTCGGGCACGCGATCGACCGTCCCGGCCAGCTGGACCTCGACGGCCTCTGGTCCTCGAGCGGCCTGTACGCGCCCACCCTGCGGCACCACGACGGGACCTTCTGGCTCATCTGCACCCTCGTCGACCAGCGGGACGACACCCGGGGCGGCAACTTCTACGTCACCGCGACGGACCCGGCCGGTCCGTGGTCGGACCCGGTGTGGCTCGACGAGTCCGGCATCGACCCGTCCATCTTCTTCGACGACGACGACGACGGCCGCGTCTGGGTCCACGGCACGCGCCTCGCGCGCGAGCCGCGCTGGCACGACCAGACCGAGGTCTGGATCCGTGAGCTCGACCCGGTGTCCGGCCGACTGGTCGGCGAGGAGCACGTGGTCTGGCACGGGGCGCTCGAGAACGCGGTGTGGGCGGAGGGACCTCACCTGTACCGGGTCGACGGGAGCTACTACCTCCTGGCCGCGGAGGCGGGGACGGAGTTCCACCATGCGGTGTCCGTCGCCAGGGCCGACTCGGTGACCGGCCCCTATGTGGGACACCGGGGCAACCCGGTGCTCACGCACCGGCACCTCGGACGGGGGACGGACGTCGTCGGCGTCGGCCACGCCGACCTGGTGCAGGCCGCCGACGGCTCGTGGTGGGCGGTGCTGCTCGGCATGCGTCCCTACGGCGGGTACCACTACAACCTGGGCCGGGAGACCTTCCTGGTCCCGGTGGTGTGGGAGGACGGGTGGCCGGTGTTCGCCCCCGGTGCCGGACGCGTCCCGCACCGGGTCGACGTGCCCTTCGCGGCCGCGGCGCGGCCGGGCCCCACGCAGGGGATCCTCTCGGGGACGGTGCGTCCCGACGACGTCCGGTGGACGTCTCTGCGTCGCCCGATCGACGATCTGGCCACCCCCGACGGGGACGGCTGGCGCCTGCACCTGACGCCGACCACGCTCCGGGAGCCGGCCACGCCGGCACTCCTGGCCGTCCGTCAGCAGCATGCGGACGTGGACGTCCGCGTCACGCTGGACGCCCCCCTCGTGCCCGGCAGCGACGAGGAGGTCGGCATCGTCGTCCGGCAGTCGGAGGCCGACCACGTGCGGCTGGTCCTCACGGCGCCGCGCACGGGGGACCCCGACGACACGGGACGGCGCGTCGTCGCCTGGCACTGCCAGGGCGGTGTGGACCGGGTGATCGGCGAGACCACGGTGGCGACCGGCAGCGGGACGCCCGTCGTGCTCACCCTCAGCGCGCGCGGGCAGGACTACGCCCTGCTGGCCCAGGCGGGGGACGGCGCACCGGAGGTCGTGGCGGTCGCCGACGGCCGCACCCTGGACTCGGTCGCGACCGGCGGCTTCCTCGGCCTGTGGGTCGGCGTGTACGGGAGCAGCAACGGCGCCCCCACCCGGACGGTCGCGCTGGTCGAGCGGTTCGAGTACCTGCCCCGGTCCGGCCGCTCCCTGGGGGTCGCTGGGGGTGGGACGGGATGAGCTGTCCCGTGCCGTCCGGGACAGCCGCCGCCCGGCGTCCGGGGGCGAGGCTCCGGTGAGGGCCGACCAGGTCACGGGCCCGCTCGCCGAGCACGGCGAGGGCCCGGTCTGGGACGCGGACGCCGGCGTGCTGCGCTGGGTCGACATGCTCGCCGGCGACGTGCTGACCCTCGACCGGACCGGCGCGGTCGCCCGCCGGCACGTCGGCGACGTCGCGGCGGCGTTCCGGCCGCGCCGAGCCGGCGGGATGGTGGTCGCCGTCGAGCGCGGGTTCGTCGTCGTCGACGCGGAGGGCCGGGTCGGCCCGGTCCACGAGGCGTTCACCGACACGGGCGTGCGCATGAACGACGGCGGGTGCGACCCGGCCGGGCGGTTCTTCTGCGGCTCGATGGCCTACGACGCCGCGCCCGGTCGCGGCGCGCTGTACCGGTTCGACCCGGACGGGACGGTGACCCGCGTCCTGACCGGGCTGACCATCTCCAACGGGCTGGCGTGGACCCCGGACGGGTCCCTGGCGTACTACGTCGACACCGGTACCGGTCGCGTCGACGTCTTCGACTACGCCGTGGGACCGGCGACCCTGTCGGACCGGCGGCCCGTCGTGCACGTCGATCCGGAGCGCGGTCAGCCCGACGGACTGGCCGTGGACGCCGAGGGCGGGATCTGGGTGGCGCTGTGGCAGGGCGGCGCGGTGCACCGCTACACCCCGGACGGACGGCTCGACGCGGTGCTGGAGCTCCCCGCCCGGCAGGTCACGGCCTGCGCGTTCGGCGGGCCGGACCGCGACCGGCTGTTCGTCACGACGTCCCGGCTGGACCTGCCGGACGCCGAGCCCGCTGCCGGCGCGCTGTTCGTGGCGGACGTGGGTGTGCGCGGCGCGCCCGTGGCGACGTTCGCGGGCTGACGGGCCGCGCGGCGCGGCCCGCCGTCCAGCCGGTCAGTGCGAGTCGCGGGGAACGGCCGAGCCGCGGGAGCCGCGCAGGAAGGACAGGTCGGCGCCCTGGTCCGCGCCCTGGACGAACTCCCGGTACAGCCAGATGTACCCGCCGGTCGCCTCGACCGGCGGCGGCTGCCACTCGGCGCGGCGTCGCTCGAGCTCGTCGTCGGGCAGGTCCACGGAGAGGCTGCGGCCGGGCACGTCGAGGACGATCTCGTCCCCGGTCCGGATGAGGGCGAGCGGTCCGCCGAGCGCCGCCTCCGGGGTGACGTGCAGGATCGACGGTGCCGAAGGCGGTGCCGCTCATCCGGCCGTCCGAGATGCGCACCATGTCGGTGACGCCGGCCCGCAGCAGCTTGGTCGGCAGCGGGACGTTGGCGACCTCCGGCATGCCGGGGTAGCCCCTTGGGGCCCGCCCCGCGCACGACGATGACGTCGTCGGGCGGACAGGTCAGCTCGTCCGCCTGGTGGTGGTAGTCCTCCGGGGAGTCGAAGACCACGGCCCGGCCGCGGTGCACGAGCAGGTGCGGGCGAGGCGGCCGACTGCTTGATGACCGCGCCGCCCGGGGCGAGGTTGCCGCGCAGGACCGCGGTGCTGCCGGCCTGCTGCAGGGGCTCGTCGACCGTGCGGATGACGTCGCGGTTCCAGCACTCGGCCGCGGCCACGTCCTTGCCGATGCTCTGCCCGCTGACCGTGAGCGCGTCGTCGTGCAGCAGCCCGGCGACGGACAGCTCGCGCAGCACCACGGGCAGGCCGCCCGCGTAGCAGAAGTCCTCCATGAGGAACCGGCCGCTGGGCATGCAGGTCGACGATGGTCGGCACCGACGGACGCGAGGGTGTCGAAGTCCTCGAGCTCCAGCGGGACGCCGAGCCGTCCGGCGATCGCCAGCAGGTGGATGATCGCGTTCGTGGACCCGCCGATGGCCGCGACCGTGCGGATGGCGTTCTCGAACGCCTCGCGGGTCATGACCTGGCTGGGCCGCAGGTCCTCGTCGACCATCGCGACGATGCCGCTGGCCGGCCGCCTGCGCGATCTCGTAGCGCCGGGCGTCGACGGCGGGCCAGCTCGCGGAGCCGGACAGCTGCATGCCGAGCGCCTCGGCGACGCTCGCCATGGTCGACGCCGTGCCCATCGTCATGCAGTGACCGGCGGACCGGGCCATGCAGCCCTCGGCGACGTGGCAGTCGGCCTCCGTCATGCGTCCGGCCGCGACCTCCGCCTCGAACTTCCACAGGTGCGTGCCGGAGCCGACGTCCTGACCGCGGAACTTGCCGTTGAGCTGCGGCCCGCCGGTCACCATGATCGCCGGCAGGTCGACGCTCGCGGCGCCCATGAGCAGGCCCGGGGTCGTCTTGTCGCAGCCCGCCGAGCAGCACGACGCCGTCCAGCGGGTTGGCCCGGATGAGCTCCTCGGCCGACATCGCGATGAGGTTGCGGTAGAGCATGGCGGTGGGCCGGATGAGGGTCTCGCCGGTGGACACCACGGGGAACACGAGCGGGTAGCCGCCCGCCTGCCACACGCCGCGCTTCACCGCCTCGGCGACGCTGTCCAGGTGGGCGTTGCAGGGCGTCAGCTCGGACCACGTGGTCGCGATCCCGATCACCGGGCGGCCGTCGAACACCTCGGGGCCGGTGCCCTGCGTGCGCAGCCAGGAGCGGTAGAGCATCCCGCCGCGGCCGCTCGCGCCGAACCACGCCTGGCTCCGCCGGCGGGGCCCGGTCGCGGCGCGCTCGTGCGCGTCCTGCACGGCATCGCGCCGGCTGCTGTCGGCGACCCCCGGGGCCGGGGTGCCGTGGGCGCCGGTGCCGTCGGGCACCGCGGGGACGTCGGGACCTGGCCCGGCGCCGTGGCGTCCGACGTGGCGTGTGCCTGCGTTCGTGCTCGGTCATCTCAGATCCATCCTCCGTCGACCACCCATCGTCTGCGCCGTGCACATCCTGGAGTCGTCCGCCGCCAGCCACAACGCGAGCCGGGCGACGTCGGCGGGCTGCAGCCGCTGGGGCAGGCACTGCGAGCGCTCGATCTCGCGCTCCGCCTCCGGCGTGACCCAGTCCCGCAGCTGCCGCTCGGTCATCACCCAGCCGGGGACGATGCAGTTCACCCGGATCCCGTCCGGGCCGAGGTCGCGGGCCAGCGACCGGGTCAGCCCCTCGATCGCCGCCTTCGCGGTGGCGTACCCGCTGCTCCGCGCGAACTTGGCGTGCCAGATGATCGAGCCCATGTTGATCACCGAGCCGGTCCCGGCGGCCGCCATGCCGGGCGCCACGGCCTGGGCGGCGAAGAACTGGGCCCGCAGGTTGACCGCCATCTTCTGGTCCCAGTAGCCGACCGTGACGTCCTGGACCGCGTGCCGCTCGTCGTCCGCCGCGTTGTTGACGAGCACCTCGAGCGGGCCCGACCGCCCGGGACGCGTCCCGCAGCGCGGAGGCGAGCGCCTCGACGTCGGCCACGTCGCACCGCCGGAACCACACCGTCGTGCCCGTCGCGACCGCCGTCCCGGCGGCGAGGGCGGTCCCGGCGGCCTCGTCGAGGTCGACGAACGCGACCCGGGCGCCCTGGTGCGGCGAACTGGCGCACGAGCTCGGCGCCGATCCCGGTGGCGCCGCCGGTGACGAGCACCGGCCGCTCCCGCAGGCTCGGGTAGCGGCGAAGCCCGTGGCCGGCGCGCGTCACGCGGCGCGCCCCGGGCAGGATGACGGCGCGACCGATCGCGCCGGCCACCAGCGCGTCGTACGCCTCGTTGACCTGCTCGAGCGGATAGCGTCCGGCCCACGAGGGCGTCGAGGTCCAGGCGGCCGGCCGCGTACAGCTCCAGGAGCCGGGGCACCTCGGTGAGCGTGTTGGCGGAGCCGTAGAGGCTGCCGACGAGGCGCTTCTCGCGCTGGACGAGGTCGTTGAGGGGGATCTCGACGGTGGAGCCGGCGCGCGCCGAGACCGATGGCGACCGTCGTCCCGCCGGTGCGCAGCGCGGCCATCGCGGCCTGGACCGTCGACGGCTTGCCGACGGCGTCGAACGCCCAGTCGACGCCGTCCGGGCAGACGTCGCGCACGGCCTCGTCGACGGGCGTGTCGCCCGCGCGTCGCCCACCGCGACGGTGTGCGTCGCGCCCAGCGTGCGGGCCAGCTCGAGCTTGTCCGGGGCGACGTCGGCGACGACGATCGGGTAGCGCGCCGACCAGCCGGGCGCCGAGCACGACGGACAGCCCGACCCCGCCGGCGCCCATGACCAGGACGCTGCGGCCGGCCCCGGAGCCCAGCACGTTGAGGACGGCGCCGACGCCCGTCACCACGGCGCACCCGATGAGGGCGGCGATGGTCGGCGGGGTGCCGTCCGGGATCTTGATGACCGACTCCTCGGCGAGCACCGCGCGCTCGGCGAAGCACGACACCCCGAGGAAGTGGTGCACCGTGCTCGCCGTCGACGGACAGCCGGCTCGTCCCGTCCAGCAGCCCGCCGGTGGACACCTGCCGCTTGGCGGAGGTGCACAGGGCCGGCCGACCGGAGGAGCAGAACGCGCAGCTGCCCGCAGCGGGGGCGCCACATGAGCACCACCTGGTCGCCGGGGGCCACCCGCGTGACGCCCGGGCCGACCCGCTCGACGACGCCCGCGCCCTCGTGCCCCAGCACGATGGGCAGGCGGGTCGGCAGGTCGCCGGTCATGTAGTGCAGGTCGCTGTGGCACACCCCGGCGGCCTGGACGCGGACCTCGACCTCGCCGGCGCGGGGTGCGCGCGAGGTCGACGTCCTCGATGGTCATCGGACTGGCCCGTCTCGCGCAGGACGGCTGCCTTCATCGTGGGCTCCTCGGGGTGTCGGTCCGGCGGGGTCGGGCTCGGCGTCGGGGTCGGGTCCGGCGCCGTCGCCGCACGGGGTCGGGGGCGCTCGGCGGGCGGCTCGGCGCCGAGCCGGAACACGCGGCGGGCGTTCCCCGCGAGCACGGCCGCCTGCTCGGCGTCGGTGAGGTCGTCGATCGCGGCCCGGAAGGCGCCCAGCGCGTCGCCGTAGCCGCTGTAGAGCCGCTCGACCGGCCAGTTGGAGCCGTACAGGCACCGGTCGGGTCCGAAGACCTCGAGCGAGCGCGCGGACCCACGGTCGCCGGCCCTCGACCGTCCAGTCGTGGTCGTGCACGCCCAGGCTGGAGATCTTGCACACCACGTGCGGCTCGGCGGCGAGCGTGCGGCAGCGCCGCGCTCCACGTCGCGCAGGTAGCCCGGCGTCGCGGGACTCCGGCATGCCGCTCTGGTCGACGCACAGGACGACGTCCGGGAACGCCCGCACGAGGTCGAGCGCCGCGGCGACGTGGTCGACGCCGACCGTGTGGCAGAACACCAGGCCCGGTGCCGGCCAGCCGGGCGTAGCCGCGCCGGAAGCCCGCGTCGGCCAGGACGCTGCCCGGGCGCATGTCCCGGATGCCCCGCAGCCGGTCGTGCTCGCGGTGGCGCTCGAGCTCGGCCGCGGCGTCCGGCGCGGCGAGGTCGCACGACGCGACGATCGCGTCCGGCCAGCCGGTGGCCTCCCCGAGCTCCTGCAGCCATCGCGTCTCGGCGACCGGGTGCCGACGTCGCCGCGCCCATGTGCACCACCTGTGTCACCCCGTGCATCCGGGTCTCGGCCCGCAGCTCGGGGACGGAGTAGCGCACCGCGCGCAGCCCGTCGAGGTCGCCGAGCGTGCCCTCGGCGCCGTCGCCGTCGAGCCATGCGTACTCCAGGTCGGTGGCCCGGCGGTCCCAGAAGTGCACGTGGGTGTCGACGACGCCGGCGGGTCGGCCGCGGTCACGCGTGGGGCTTGATGTTGAGGTTGACGCCGAGGCGGTCCTCGCCGTCGACGATCGTCCAGCTGCCGCCGGGGTAGAAGCCGACCGTGCGCAGCTCGTACCCCATGGACTCGAGCTCGCCGACGACGGCGTCCCGGGCGTCGCCCACGGCGAAGCCGATGTGGTGGACGCCCGGTCCGTGCGCCGTCGAGGAACTCGCGGAAGGTCGACGGGTTGTCGTCGGGCTCCTGCACCTCCAGGACGAACCCGCGCTCGGCGCAGTCGATCACCGCGAGCTTGAGGCTGTAGGCCGCCGACGTCGCCGCGGTAGGTCTCGTCGGGGTTCGGCGCCGGGTCGCTGACGCGGACCTCGGGCCGCTCGACGCCCAGGAGCTCGCACCAGTGGTCGAGCGCGCGCTCGATGTCCTCGACGACGACGGCGATCTGGATCATCCCGGTGAGGGGGACGCGGTTCTGCACGGCGGCTCTCTCGTCGGTGGGGAGGAGGGGAGGCGCGGGGGCGACGCGGGGGGCAGGGGGGGCAGCGGGCCGGTCAGACCTGGCTCATGCCGCCGTCGACGACGAGCTCGGCGCCGGCGACGAAGCTGCTCTCGTCGGAGGCCAGGAACAGCGCGGCGGCGGCGACCTCCTCGGGTCGGCCGATCCGTCCGACCGGGACGGCCGCCGCGATGCGCTCGATCGCCGTCGTCGCCGCCGACGAAGTCGGCGAACCCGACGGACAGGGTCGGTCCCGGGCTCAGGGCGTTGACCCGGATGCGCGCGCTCGCGCAGGTCGTTGGTCAACGTCCGGGCGAAGGACCGGACGGCGGCCTTGCTCGCGTTGTAGGTGGCGTGGCCCGGCGTCGCCGTTGCTGCCGGAGATCGAGGACACGAGGACGACCCGGGCGCCGTCGGCGAGCAGCGGCAGGGCCTTCTGCACGGTGAAGAAGGTGCCGCGGACGTTCAGGCCCGCGACGCCGGTCGAACAGGTCCGGGCGTCATGTGCGGCCAGCGGGGCCTCGCTGCCCGCCGCCGGCGTTGGCGACCAGGACGTCGACCGGTCGGCCGAGGCCGCGCACGGTCGTCCATCAGCGTGTCGAGGTCGTCCAGCGAGGCCGCGTCGCCCGGGCACGCCGGTGGCGCGCGGCCCGAGCGCGGCGACCGCCTCGTCGAGCACGTCCTTGCGGCGTCCGGTGATCACGACGTCCGCGCCCTCGGCGACGAACCGCTCCGCGATCGCGCAGCCGATGCCCTGCGACCCGCCCGTCACGACGGCGAGCGCGCCCTCCAGCTGTCCCATGTCGTCCTCTTCTTCTCGGTCGTGCTGCGTGCCGTGCTCGATGGGGCTGACCTGCCGGTGCGAGGCGCCGGTCAGGCGTCGGCGGCCCAGGGCTCCTTGGCGACCCGGACCTCGGTGCGGGTCCGCGCCGACTCCTGGATCGCGAGCCCCAGCGCGTGGTCCTGGCAGGCCTGGGCGAGGGGGTACGGGCCCGGCGCCTCCCCCCGGGCCCAGGCGTCGGTGGCGACGAGGTGGTCGGCCACCGCCAGGTCGTCCTCCGAGAGCCGGGTCCCCGTCCAGGCGTTGCGCCAGACCAGGGAGCCGTCGAACGACGCGTGGACGACGTCGTTGCCCTCGAGGTTCATGTCGACCCCGGTGCGGCGGTAGACGATGGGCGAGGTGACCGGGCCGTCCGGGGTCATCCTCGTCACCTGGTCGTCGACGATCTCGCCGAGCGAGCCGCGGACGACGATGCGGCGCGCACGCAGCGGGTTCCACCACTGGTTGTCGACGAAGTCGTACAGGCCCATGCGGCCGTCGCCGAAGTCCAGCGTCGCGATGGTGGTCGTCCGCGGCTCGGGCCGGGCGTCGGGCACCCAGCCGTCGAAGCTCAGCGGGTCCGCGAGCGGCGCGGTGAAGGTGCGGGCGTCGACCACGGTCTCGTCCATGTCCACCCCGAGGTAGCCCCGCACGAGCGACACCGCGTGGTACAGGTGCGTGGAGGCGACCTCCACGCTCGTCGGGACGCCGATGACGTCGTCCCGCACGACGGCGAGACGGGCCGCGTGGCCCGGCATCCGGGTGTACTGCTCGGCGACCTGCACGAGGCCGGACGCGCCGACGTCCTGCCAGAGCGCGCGCAGGCCGTCGAGGTCCGGTGCGGGCGGTGTCTCCGCGAGGACCTTGGCGCCGGCGGCGACGAGCTCGCGGGTGACGACCGGCATGGCCGACCAGGACACGGCGGGGACGACGAAGGACGGGTCCAGCGCGAGCGCCTCGTCGATCGTGGCGACCGCCCGGACCCCCACCGGGTGCGCAACCGCTCGGCCTCGCTCTCCCGACGCGCCACGACGGCGACGACCTGGAGCCGGTCCGGCGCCGCCTGGGCGAGCCGGAGGAAGAACTCGGAGCGCCAGCCGCTCCCGATGACGACGAACTGCACGGGTCCCTGCACGGGGATGGTCCTTTCCTGGTCACTGGGCGTGGCATTCGCCACAGGGGATGGCATGGCTGTCGTCACTTGAGCGCGCCGGCCGCCAGGCCGCGCTCGAAGTACTTCTGCAGCGACAGGTAGGCGATGATCTCGCGGCACGGCTGTGATCACGGCCGCGGCGAGCACGCCGGTCTGGTCGTTCGTGTACTGGCTGGTGAAGAAGGACGGCAGCAGGGTGACGACCTGTCGGTCCGGGTCGTTGAGCATGAGCAGCGGCAGCAGGTACGCGTTCCACGCGGTGATGAGCGTCAGCACGACGATCGCCGCGGCGATGGGCCGGGTGAGCGGCAGCACGATGCGCCAGAACACCTGGAGGATCGACGGCGCCGTCGACGCGCCCGGCCTCCATGAGCTCGGACGGGATCCCGTGGAAGAAGCTGCGGGCGAGCAGGATCGTGAACGGCACCTGCAGCGCGGCCAGCGGCAGGATCACCGCGATGTGCTCGTTGTAGAGGTCGAAGGTCGACGCCGTGACGAACAGCGGGCGTCAGCAGGACGGCCTCGGGCATGGTGAGCGCCGCGAGGATGAGCCAGAACCAGATCTCCTTGCCGGCGATCCGCAGCTTGGCGAAGCCGAAGGCGGCGAGCATGGTCACGACGTAGACCAGGGCGATCGTCGACACCGCGATGATGAGGCTGTTGCGGAAGTAGGTCCCGACGACGCCGGTGGCGAAGACCTTCTCGTAGTTGCCCCACCCGCGGCCGGCGAACGAGCCCGACACCATGACGACGAGCGGGGCCAGGAAGGGCAGCGCCAGGACGAACGCGAGCAGGTGGAGCCCGGCGCGCTGGCGGACGGTGCGTGCCTCGAACACGGCGGTCAGCTCCCTCTCGGCGCGGCGGTTGCGGGCGCTCATGAGCACGCCGCCGGCGATCGCCAGGACCAGGAGCGCGACGGAGATCGCCGCCGCGTACCCGAAGTGCTTCTCGGCGACCATGACCTGGTAGATGTACGTGCCGAGGAACTCGGTGCCGTGGTTGGGCCCGCCCTTGGTCACCAGGTACGGGACGTCGAACGTCTTGAGCGCCCCGATGAGGCCCAGCAGCGCGAGCGCGGCCGTGGTCCCGCGGACGCGACGGCCACACGATGGAGCGCAGCGCCCGCATGTTGCCGGCACCGTCGATCCGGGCGGCCTCGAGCACCTCGGGGTCGATCTGGCTCATCGCGGCGAAGAAGAGGATGAACGTCAGGCCGGTCCACTGCCAGATGGTGACGACCATGACGACGCCCATCGCCGTGGTGGCGTCCGCCAGCCACGGTCGCGAGAGCACGTCCAGGCCGACGCCGTCGAGCAGCCGGTTGAGCTGGCCGTTCGCGTCGAAGATCTGCCGGAAGACCGGCGCCATGATCGCCGGCGCCAGCACGCTCGGCATGAACACGACGACCTTGAACACGGTGCCGAAGCGGATCCGCGAGTGCATGAGCGCGGCGAAGACGAAGCCGAGCGACGGTCTGGACCGTGAAGGTGATGACGAAGAAGTAGGCGGTGTGCCACAGCGACCGCCAGAACACCGGGTCGGCGACCATGTCGCGGTAGTTCTGGGCGCCGACCGGCTCGGACGGCGACAGGATGAAGCCGTTCCAGTCGAGCGTCGACACGAACCCGGTGTACCCGATCGAGAAGTACACCAGCCCGACGACGAGGACGACCGCCGGGAGGATCCACGGCAGGCCGGTGGCCTGCCGTGCGCCACGCGGGCGTGTCGCGGCCGGGCCGGCCGGCCCGGCCGCGGGCGCGGACCGGCCCGGCGTCGGCCGTGCTGCTGCAGTGGTGCTCATGGCGTGTCCCTCGCAGGGGTCGGTCCCCGCCGCGGCGTCCGGCGGGACGAGCCGGCCGGACGCCACGGCGGGGAGGGTCGTCACTTCTCGTCGTCCTGGACGGCCTGGAGGCCGGCGAGGGCGTCGTCGATGCTCATGTCGCCGGAGGCGACGCCGATCAGGGCGTCCTCGAAGGCCGAGTTGAGGTCGGCGCTGACCGTGGCGAACCGGGGCTGCGGTGGCCTGCCCCGCACGCTCGGTGTACTCCTGCAGCGGCTCCAGCTGGCGGGCCGGGTCGACCAGGTCGATCTCGTCCCAGGCCGGCGTGATGCCCTTGAGCGCCGGGACGTTGTTCAGCGTGTTCGCGACCGCCTGCTGACCGGCCTCGCTGGTGCCGAGCCACAGCGCGAAGGTGGTCGCGGCGTCGGCCTGGTCCGTCTGGCGCGCTGACCGCGAGTCCGTAGTCGGCGTCACCGAAGAGCGCGCCGGTGTTCCCGGTGCCCGCGAGGTCCGGGAAGTCGGCCGGGGTGATCGTGATCGGCTCGGGGTTCGCGACGCCGGCCGCCTCCATCGCGGCGAGCATGCTGTCCCGGACCGCGTACTGCGTGTACCAGGTGCCCATCATGACCATGGCGGCCTTGCCGGACATGAACTGGTTGTTCGCGTCGGGGTACTGCTGCAGGCCGATGGCGCCCTCCTGCATGATCCCCTCGTCGAACAGCGACTTCCAGATCTCCATGCCCTGGACGAAGCGCTCGTCGGTGTAGGGGACCTCGCCCTCGCTGGCGTCGACGTACAGGCCCGGCTCGACGTTCTCCATGATCGCCTCGAAGGTGTCCATGTCGAAGGCGTGCTGCCCGCACCCTGCACGAAGCAGGTCGAGGCCGTTGCTCTCGAGCGTGGCGCAGACCTGCTTCCACTCGTCCATCGTGGTGGGCGCCGTGAGGCCGTACTGGTCGAAGATGTCCTGGTTGATCCACAGGCCGCCGGAGTAGACGGCGCCGGCGGACACCCCGATGAGCTTGCCGTCGACCGAGAGCGGGTCCACGCCGGCGGGCGCCAGCTGGTCCTGCCAGTCCTCGCCGAGCGCGGCCTCGACCGCGGGGGTGAGGTCCAGGGCGCCGGCCCCGAAGGTGTCGACGCCGCCGTTGGCCGAGCCGGGGGCGACGTTGAACACGTCCGGACCGTCGCTCGACGTGATGGCCGGACCGAGCACCGAGTCGTAGGAGTCGATCGGCTTGGAGACGAAGGTGACCTCGATGTCGGGGTACTCCTCGTTGAAGGCGGCGATGAGCTTCTCCGCGTTCACCGCGTCGGGGGTCCACCCCCACCAGGTCAGCTGGCCGGAGTCGGCCCCGCCGGTCGGCGCCGCGGCCACGTCGCCGCCGCCGGCCGAGCAGGCGCTCAGCCCGAGGACGGCGAGGCCCGTGACCGCCGCGGCCATCCGCCGGCGCGGGCGGGGTGTCGTCGTGGACGTCCGCATGTGTCGCTCCATTCCGCCCGCGTACGGGCTGTGCCGCGGACGCGGCGCCGTCCCGGGCCGCGGGTGCGGCGGCCGGGGTGCGCGTCGCGCGTCCGTCGGGACCGGGACGGCGTCCTCGGTCGGGGTCTCAGGGGCTCGGCCGGGAGGACCGAGGCAGATCGTTGCTCCATTGCACGGTGCTGAGGTAGAAAGTTTCGTAACAACTTTCTGATCGGTACAGTAGGTCGCCGAGCGCGGCACGTCAACGGCCGGCCGCCCGGAAGGGGAGCCATGTCCAGTCGAGCAGCGTCCGGTCGAGGCGTGACGATCGCGGAGATCGCATCGGCCGCGGGGGTGTCGGTGCCGACCGTCTCCAAGGTGCTCAACGACCGCGACGGCGTGTCGGACGCGACCCGCGAGCAGGTCAAGCGGCTGCTCGACGAGCACGGCTACGCCCGCCGCGGGCGGGTGCGTCCGAGCAGCGGGCTGGTGGACTTCGTCATCAGCGACCTGGACACCCAGTGGGCGACCGCGCTCCTGCGCGGTGCGCAGGCGGAGGCGGCCCGGCTGGGCAAGGACCTCGTCGTCACCACGACGCACGGCAAGCCCGTCGGCACCCCGGACTGGGTGGAGCACCTGGTCGGGCGCGGGTCGGACGGCGTCGTGCTGGTCGTCTCGGAGCTGCTGGACGCCGCGCGTCAGGAGCTCCAGCGGCTGCGCACCCCGGTCGTGCTCGTCGACCCCGTCCGCAGCGCGCCCGCCTCGCTGCCGACGGTCGTCGCGACGGACTGGGCCGGCGGACGGGACGCGACCGAGCACCTGCTCGGCGCTGGGTCACCGCCGGATCGGCTTCATCACCGGCCCGCCCGAGCAGGAGTGCCACCTGGACCGGGTGGACGGGTACCGGGCGGCGCTGCTGCGGGTCGGCGTCGTCCCCGACCCCGTCCTCGTGCGGCACGGCGACTCGCTCGTCGGCGGCGGGCTGCGGCACGGAGCGGACCTGCTCGCGCTGGGCCGGACCGCCCGACGGCCATCATCAGCGGCTCCGACGAGCAGGCCTACGGCGTCTACCAGGCCGCGCGCGGACCTCGGCCTGAGCGTGCCCGAGGACGTGTCGGTGGTCGGGTTCGACGACGTCGAGCTGTGCCAGTGGGTCTCCCCGCAGCTCACGACGGTCCGGCAGCCGCTGGCGGACATGGCGCGGGAGGCGACGCGGATGGTCATCGAGCTGTCCCGCGACGGCGTGCGGCCGACGTCGCGCCTCGAGCTCGCCACGACGGTCGTCGTGCGGCAGTCGACCGCCCCGCCGACGCCCGGGCCCGGGCCGACGCCCGGGCCTGCCGCCGGCTGAGCCGGACTCAGGCCAGCGAGACCTCGGTGATGACCTCACCGGCGGCGTCGAGCGTGAAGGCCGCCGTCGCGCCGCCGGCGCTCACCCGGTAGTCGCCGAGGAAGCCGCGGACCGGGACGCGGCCCTCGGCGTCGGTGCGCACGGTGGTCGGCGGCGAGCCACCACTCGCCCTTGACCAGGCCGTGCAGGGCGTCGTACGACGGCTTCGGGCGTGCCGTCGGCCCGGACGAGCCCGACCGGGGCGCCCAGCCACGCGCCGTCGTCGGACAGGCCCCAGTAGGTGATGGCCTGCACCGACGGGTGCGAGACCAGCGTCCGGTAGTGGCGCACCATCTCCTCGGCCTGCCGCGCCTCGCCCTCGGGCGTCGAGGGCCAGGATCGGGATCTGGTAGTCGTTGAGGTCCTCGATCTCCGGCGGCATGAGGTGCCCGGACAGCAGGGTGCTCTCGGTGAGGTGGATCGGCAGCCCGAAGCGGGCGAACCGCTCGAGGATCCGCAGCGTCTTCTCCTCGCCCCAGTAGCCCTGGTGCATGTGGCTCTGCAGGCCGAGCGCGTCGACCTGGATGCCGGCCTCGAGCACGCCCTCGATGAGGCACTCGTACGCGGTCGACATGTCGAAGTCGTTGAGCAGCAGGGTCGCGTTCGGGTTCGCCGCGCGCGCCTCCTCGAAGGCCATCCGGACCGTGGCGATCCGGCCGCGGTCGCAGGCACAGCCGGGTGATGCCGTTATCCGCTCCTCGTTGGTCGAAGACCGGCATGATGACGACCTCGTTGATCACGTCCCAGGTGTCGATGACGCCGGCGAAGTCGGTCACCTCGCGGCGGATCCGCGCCCGCTGGACCTCCTCGATCTCGTCGGTCGGCAGGTCGCGCAGCCAGTCGGCGGTCACGGTGTGCCACACCAGCGGGTGGCCCTTGACGTCGACGCCCGCTCGGCGAACCACCGCGCCGTCGCGCAGCAGGCGCGCGGTGTCCGGGCCGCCGCGCTCGGGCTCGAAGCCGCCCCAGTAGAACGGCAGCGTCGCGGTGTTGAACAGGTCGACGACAGCCGCGACAGCGTCTCGCGAGCGCCGGCGGCGCGCCGCCGAACGGGCTGTCGGGCGCGGCCTCGGTCTCGCCGTTGGCGTAGCGCGATGAAGTCGAAGCCGATGTTGCCGAAGGCGAAGGCGTGCCGGGTCTGCTCGACGACGACCGTCGGTGTCGGGCACCGGTCGGCCGTCCGAGCCGCGCACGGTCACGGTGGCGTCGGCGATCCGGTGCGCCATCGTGGGGTCGGGGGACGGCGATCGGTGGTGCGTGGTCACGGTGATCTCTCCTCGCGTGGCGGGACGGGTGGTCGTGCCGGGTGATGGGTGTGGTGTGTGCCGTGCGTCGGTCAGGTCGCCGTCGTCGGGCCCGGACCCCAGGAGGTACGTCAGGAGCGACCGCAGCACCGAAGTCCCACGGGGGGAGCTCCTCGGTCGCGCCCACCCGGTTGGTCAGGACGCCGAGGTGGTCGCTGCTGATGCGTCACCTGGTCGCCCGTGCGGTGCGTGAACCCGCCCTCGGGCGTGTCGCGGTCCTGGGTGGGCGCGAACAGCGTCCCGGTGTAGAGGACGAAGCCGTCCGGGTACTGGTGGTGCGAGCCGTAGGTGCCGCCTCGACCAGCGCGCTCGAACGGTCCGGCTGAGCCGCGCGACGTTGTTCTCGCCCTCCAGGACGTAGCCGTCCTCGGCGCCCTCGACGCGCAGGCGGATCCGCTCGTGGCGCAGGGTGTCGAGCGTGAACGTCGCCGTCGAACAGCCGGACGAACGGCCCGAGCGCGCTCGACGCGTTGTTGTCCTTCGCCATGCCGAGCAGCAGGGCGCTGCGGCCCTCGACGTCCCGGAGGTTGACGTCGTTGCCGAGCGTCGCGCCCCGCGCGTCGCCGCGGGAGTCGACGACCAGGACGAGCTCGGGCTCGGGGTTGTTCCAGGTCGAGAAGCGCGGGGATCCCGACGCCCGCGCCGTAGCCCACCGACGACAGCACCGGGGCCTTGGTGAAGACCTCGGGGTCCGGACCGAGCCCGACCTCGAGGTACTGCGACCACATGCCCTCGGCCACGAGGACCCGCTTGGCCTCCGCGGCGGCCGGCGACCCGGGCTCCACCGGCCGCGAGCTCGGCGCGCAGCGAGTCGGCCAGCCGCTCGCGGATCCGTGCCGCGCGGCTCGGGTCGCCGTCGCTGCGCTCCTCGATGACGCGCTCGATCATGCTGTCGACGAAGGTCACGCCGCAGGCCTTGACCACCTGCAGGTCGACCGGGGCCAGCAGGTGCGGGCGGTCGCGGCGTCCGGCGAGCGAGTCGGCGACCAGGTCGCGCAGCCGCCAGCGCGGCGGACCCCGGTCACGGCCCGGCGACGACCTCGGACGGCGTCCGTCGCGCTCGAGCAGCTCGGAGACGGTCGCGGCGACGCGGGAACAGGTCGTGCACGTCGTCGCCGTCGACGCGCGACCGGACGAGGGCCGCCGGTCTCGGGGTCCCAGACCCGTCCGACGAGCACGGCCGCCGGCCGCGTCCACCGGCAGGATCCGCGGAGCCGGACCCGTCGCGGCCGCGCCTGGCGTGGCCGCGTCACGGTGCGACCCGCGCGGCCGCTGCCACTCACCGTCGACCCGTGCGGCGACGCTCCAGGGGTTGGACTCCCGGAGCGGCGGCGGGAGCCGGTCGTCGGGGAAGCCCTGGTAGGCCACCGGACGCACGAACCGGCGGGTCGCGGCCGTCCCGACCGACGTCGTCCCGCGGACGGTGGTCGCCGGGTAGGGGCCACCGTGGTGCTGGGCGTAGCTCACCGTCACGCCGGTGGGCCAGCGCGTTCCAGATCAGGCCGGCCGGCACGTGCCGACCAGGCGCGTCGGCGAGCGTCGGACACGTCGTCGTCGGGCTCGCTGTGGAGGGTCGCGGTGAGCTGGCCCGCCGAGCAGCCTCGGCCACCCCGGCCAGCTCCGACTCGTCGTCGTACTGCACGACGACGCTGGCCGGGCCGAACATCTCCTCGCGCAGGATGTCGGGGTCGCTGCCGCACGCTCGCGCACGGTCGAGTGCAGCACGGCGGGTGCGGGTGCGTCGCCGTCGCCCCCGGCGACCAGCACGTCGACGTCGGCTACGCGCCGACATCGTCGGACGGGCCGTCAGGAAGCCCGGCGGCGCAGCTGCGGCGTCAGCATCGGCGTCGGCGACGGCGCCGCCACGGCGGCGCGCAGCTCGGCGACGGCCGCCGTCGTCCAGGGTCGGGCACGAAGAGCAGGCCCGGGCTTGGTGCAGAACTGGCCCATGCCCGAGCGTGAAGGACTGCGACGTACTGGTCGAGGATCTCCTCGCCGCGCGGCCTGCCCAGGCAGGCCCGGTGACGAACACCGGGTTGATGCTGCCCAGCTCGCCGAAGAACGGGATCGGCTCCGGCCGGGCCGCCGCACGGTCGAGCAGCGATGCGGCCCACCCGCTCGGAGCCCGTGAAGGCGACCGCCGTGACCAGCGGGTGGTCCACGAGCGCCTCGCCGGCCGGCCGGCCGACCACGGCGCCGAACAGGCCCGACGGCGCCCCGGCGGCGTCCAGCGCGTCGACGCACCACCTGCGGCGGTGCGGAGCCCGAGCCGCTCGTGCGCCTCGTGGACCTTGTGGACCACGGCGCACCCGGCGGCCAGGGCCGACGCGCTGTCGCCGCCCATCACGCTGAAGGCGAAGGGGAAGTTCGAGGCCCCGAAGACGCCGACGACGCCGAGCGGAACGTCGCACCCGGCGCAGGTCCGGCCGCGGGCCCATGCCCCAGTCCGGGTCGGCGTGGTCGATCGTGGCGTCCAGCACCTCGCCGCGCAGCACCTCGTCGGCGAAGAGCCGCAGCTGGAAGGTCGAGCGGGCGAGCTCGCCCCGCAGCCGGGCCTCGGACAGGTGGGTGTCGGCCGCGGCGAGGCCGACGAGCTCGTCGCCGTTCGTGTCCATCGCCGCGGCGACCGCTCGGAGCCACCCGGCACGGACGTCGGGGGACACGTCCCGGGCGGCTCGGTAGGCCTCGTGCGCGCGGTCGATCGTCGCGCGCACGTCGGCCGGCTCTGTCGGCTCCATCTCGGCTCCTTCGTCCCGGCTCCGGTGCCGGGTGTGATGGCCGCGCACCACTCCTCCGGAGCGGGCTGCGGCGCTGGTCGTGAATCCTATACGATTGTTCCGGCGAGAGGTGCGGAACGCGCGCCCGGGGAGCTGCGTCCGGGCGTGGAGGGCGCGCGCCAGGTGCCGAGACGCGGCGGTGCCGAGGACGTCGTCGACCGGACCCTGCGAGGCGCCGCGACCGGGGTGGGCGTCCTGTGTCACCCTGCGTGCACACGGCACCAGCCCCCTCGGCGGCGAGCCCCGCGGCGGCCTGAGGGCCGAGGCCTCACCGGAGCCGCCGGTCGGCCGTGGTCGTGCAGGGAGGAGGACTCGATGCCAGGTCCCGGCCCCTCGCGCGAGGTGATCAACCGCCGGCTGCTCGCCGACCACGTCTACGACCGCCTGATGGTCGAGCTCGTGGACGGGCGGCTCGAGGCGGGGGCGCGGGTCGGCATCGACGCCCTCGCCCGGGAGTTCGGCGTGTCGCCGACCCCCGTGCGCGAGGCGCTGGCGCGGATCGAGTGGACGGGACTGGTCACGAGGGTCGCCCTCAAGGGCTACCGGGTGGCCCCGCCGTTCACCGTCGAGGACCTGCGGCAGCTCTTCGAGGCGCGCCGGGTGATCGAGCCGGCCACCGCCTCGGCGGCTGCGGTCCACACGACGTCCGAGCTGTGCACCGGCCTGGAGCACGATCTGGAGGACCTCCGCACCGCTCCTCGGGGCCCCTCGTTCGCCGACTTCCGCCGGTACTGGGAGGCGGACGAGCGGTTCCACCGCCGGATCGCGGAGCACTCCGGGAACAGGTACCTGCTGCGCGCCTACAGCGCCCTCGGCGGCCAGGTGCAGCGGTACCGGTTCTTCGTCGGGCGCGGTGTCACCGATGCGCAGCCCACGGTGCACGAGCACCGCGAGATCCTCGCGGCGGTCCGGACGGGGACCCGGGCGCCGCGGGTGCGGCGATGGACCGGCACATCGCGGGGGTCTGGGAGCGAGCCCTGGAGGACAACGCGTCGGAGCACTGACCGACCGACCGGCGCGCGGGTCGTGCGCGCCGCAACGCCGGGCACGCGGCCGGTGCTCCGCCTGGCCGCCCGCGCGGTGCTGCCCGCCACCTCGATGACGAGCGTGGTGGCCGTGCCGCTGCTGGGACCGACCGACCCGCTGCCGCACAGGCCCCGGCGGATCGTGGTGGCGGGCACGTCCGGGTCCGGGAAGACCACGCTGGCCCGACGGGTCGGCCCCGTGCTCGACGTCCCGCACGTCGAGATCGACGCGCTCTTCCACGGGCCGGGCTGGGACGCCGCGGCCGACCTTCCGGGCCGACGTGCACCGCTTCGCGGCCGGACCCGCGTGGGTGACGGAGTGGCAGTACCGGGACGTGCGCGAGCACCTGGCCGACCGGGCCGACCTGCTCGTGTGGCTCGACCTGCCGCGGCGTCATGAGCCAGGTCGTGACCCGGACCCTGCGGCGCCGGCTGCGGCGCGAGCGGCTGTGGAACGACAACGTCGAGCCCCCGCTGTGGACGGTCCTCACGCACCGGGACCACATCGTCCGGTGGGCGTGGACCACCCACGGCACGGCCGGGGTCCGGGTCGCCGAGCTCCGGGAGCGCCGTCCCGCCCTCGTCGTCGTCCGGCTGCGGAGCCGCGCGGACGTCGTCGCCTGGGTGGGCGGCCCGCTGGCCGCGGTGGTCAGTCCTCGGTCGGGGCGTCCCCCTGGGGCGTCGCGTCGACGTCGCCGGCCGGGGCGTCGTCGTCGCCGAGCGGGATGCCGCCCGGCCCGGTCCCGCGCTGGGGATCGGCGGTGAGGTCGGCGTCGCCCGGCGCGGGCGTGACGTCGGTGGGCTCGGGGAAGCGGTCGGTGCTCATGGGTCCGTCAGAGCCCACGCCCCGCGCTCCGGCATCCGGACCGCCCGTGTCGGGCCACCCCGCTACGGTCGCGGCATGGCAGCGATGCACGGCCCGGCGGACGGCGGCACGACGGCGGACGCGTCCGGCGACGAGGAGCTCGCCGTCCGCGCGGTACGGCTGCAGGCCGAGGGTCGCGCCCTGCTCGACTCGCTCGACCTCGCGCGCCTGTTCGCCGACGTCGGGCCGGTGCGGGTCATGGGCAGCGTCGTGTCCGGGCTCATGGTGTGGCGGGATCTCGACGTCGCGCTCCTCGGCGGCCCGGACCTGGCGCCGGTCGACGTCGTCCGCCTCCTCGACCGCGTGGTGCGCCTGCCGGGCGTCGTGGGGTTCGACTACCGGGACGAGCGCGGCGAGCGCACGCCGGCCGAGCGCCGGGACGAGCGCTACCACCTGACCGTCCACGTCGCCGACGCCGCGGGCGACACCTGGTACCTCGACCTGTCGGTCTTCCTGTACGACCTGCACGACCACGTCGCCGACTGGCACCTGGTCCTCCGGGACACCGTGACGCCCCCGGAGCGGGCCGCGATCCTGCGGATCAAGGACGTCTGGCACCGGCGGCCGGAGTACCCGCACGAGATCGGGGGCTGGGAGGTCTACCAGGCCGTCCTGCACCACGGGGCCCGCACCCCGGCCGACTTCGGCGCCTGGCTCGACTCCGCCCGGTAGTGGCTCCGCAGGCCACCGCGGGCCACCGCAGGCCACCGCAGGCGACCACGGGCCGCCCGGCGCCGCCGGGACTAGCGTGCGGTCATGGCGCTCGGCGGGCATCCCCGGGTGGCGGACGGCGGCACGCACCACCCCGGCCGACGTCACCGGCTGCTCCGCGCCACCGCGTTCGCCGCGGCGCTCGGGGTGCCGTTCAGCGTCCTCGCCCTCGTCGTCCGCGCCCGGGTCCCCGCCGTCCTCGACCTCGACGAGAGCACGATCCGGGCGGCCACCGACCTCACCCGGTCGGTCCCGGCGCTCCAGCGCGGCCTCCTGGTGTGGCAGGAGGTCTTCCGGGCCGGCTGGGTCAACCTCGTCGTCACGCTCGTCTGCCTGTGGGCCTGGCGCCGGCACGGGCTGCGGACCCGGGCGCTGTGGGCGTTCGGAACCCTCATGGTCGCGTGGGGGCTGCAGCTCGTCGCGAAGCAGGTCGTCCAGCGGGCCCGGCCGGTCGTCGAGGACGCCGTCGCGCACGCCCCCGGCTTCAGCTTCCCGTCCGGGCACGCGGCCAACACGGCCGCCGCCGCCATGGTCCTCACGATCCTCGTGTGGCCCCTGCTCGGCCGGTGGGGGCGCGTCGTCGTCCCGGCCACGGCTGCCGTCGCGGTGCTCGTCACGGCGGCCGACCGCGTCCTCCTCGGGGTGCACTACCCGTCCGACGTGACCGCGGGCGTGCTCTTCGGGGTGGCCGTCACCGGGGCGTCCTTCCTCGGGTACGTCGGGTCCACGCCGACCCCGGGCGAGCCGGAGCCGGAGCGCGTCGAGCCCGACGGCTCCGGATCCGGTGGCTGACGTGGGCTTCGTCCACCGGTACGAGGAGGACACGTCGCGCCCGTCCGGTCGGCAGGCGTGGCGGGACCTCGCCGTCCGCACGCTCGCCCCGGCCCTCGCGCTCTGGGCGGTGGTCGTGGGCGTCGGCACCGTGATCGTCGGCCCGCTGGGCGACCCGGCAGCCGAGGACGCGGTGGTCCAGGACCTCGCTGCCGGACGCACCCCCACGCTCGACACCCTCACGTCGGTGTGGTCGAACATCGCCACGACCGAGGCCGTCATCGCCGCGGGCGTGGTGACGATCGCGCTCCTGTGGTGGCGCACCCGGCAGTGGTGGTTCACCGTGGTGCCCGCCATCGCGGTGTCGGTGCAGACGTCGGTCTTCCTCACGGCGGCGCTGGTGGTCGGGCGGGAGCGACCGGACGTCGAGCCCCTGGACATCGCGCCACCCACGTCGAGCTACCCGAGCGGTCACGTCGGCGCGTCCACCGCGCTGTTCGTCACGCTCGCCCTCCTGAGCCGCCGCATCCGCCGTCCGGCGCTGAGGTCGCTCGCAACCGTCGGGTGCCTCGTCGTCCCGTTCCTCGTCGCGTACGCCCGGCTGTACCGGGGCATGCACCACCCGAGCGACGTCGTCGTCGGTGCCCTGCTCGGTCTGGCCTGCGCGTGGCTGGGCTGGCGCTACCTGCGCCGGGACGACGACGCGGCGGGTTCGCCGAGCAGGCTCAGCGACCGGTCCCGGGGTCGGTCAGAAGGCCGGTCCGATGGCCGGTCCGAGGGCCGGTCGGGTCGGGGTGGCGCGTGACCGCCGCCGCGCGGGCGACGGCGAGCAGACCGGTGAGTGCGGTCCACCCGACCAGCACGACCTGGAACGCCACGTGGCGCCGGGCGAGGCCGTGGGCGGCCAGTCCGCCGTCGACGAAGCCCGAGACCGCGCTGACCAGGCACGCGAGGCCCAGGGTGCCCGCCGCCCCGCGCGCCACGGCGGGCCGCGCGCGTCCCGCGAGGACCGCCAGGGCGACCTGGGCGACGATCATCGGCCACGGCGCCGCGAGGCGGGCGCGGGAGCCCCAGGCGTCGCGCGGAGGGTTGATCCCGTCGACGACGGCGACCGCGCCGCCCACCGCGTCGAGCCCGACGAGCACGGCGACCGCCGTACCCAGCCGACGCGACGGCGGGCGGATCGGTGGGGTCGGTGGCGCCGGGGGCACCGGTAGCGCTGTCGGGCTCGGCATGGGCCCGAGGCTCCCGCCGCAGGCAGCGGAACGTCAACGGGGTTGTCCGCGCCCCGCCCGACGGTGCCCGAGTCGACTGCGCAGCCGCACGGCGGACGCGGCTCGGGTCGCTCCGGCTCGGTCGCCGCGGCTCGCCTCGCGGGAACGGGGGCGGCGTGCGAGGGTGCGCTGCCCGCCGACGACGCGCGGGCGCGCCCCGCCGCGCACCACGGCCCGTGCCAGGAGGAGGACCGATGATCACGCGCCTCCTCCTGCTCGGGGCGACCGGGGACATGGCCGGGAGGTTCCTGCTGCCCGCGCTCGCCACGCTCTGCGCCCGGGAGCGCGCCGCTGGCCGGCTGCCGGGCACGGTGCAGGTCGTCGGCGCCGGTGAGCAGGACTGGGACGACGCGCGGTTCCGGGACCACGTCGCCGACCGGCTGGCCGAGCACGCGCCCGGGCTGCCGGCCGCCGCGCGGGCCGCCCTGCTCGGGGGCCTGCGCTACCGGCGGGTGGACCTCGAGGACGCGGGGCGGGTGCGCGACGTGCTCGCGGCCTTCGCACCCTCGACCGCGGGGCCGGCCGTGGCCGACCGCGCTGCGGCTGGCGAGGCCGTGGCCGGCAGGGCCGTGGTCGACGACGCGGTGGCCGACGACGCGGTGGCCGACGACGCGGTGGCCGACGACGCGGGCCGACGACGCAGGGACCGACGACGCCGTCGCGGTCTACCTCGCCCTGCCGCCGCGGTGGTTCCCCGCCGCGCTGCGGGCGCTCGCGGCGGCGGACCTGCCGCCCGGGAGCCGGGTCGCCGTCGAGAAGCCGTTCGGCCAGGACCTCCCGAGCGCGGTGGCGCTCAACGCCCTGCTCGCGGACGTCGGCGACGGCGAGGCCGGGACGGCGTTCCGGGTCGACCACATCCTCGGCATGCCGCACGTGCACGGCCTGGAGCGGCTGCGCGCCCCCGGCGGCCCGCTCGCCCCGGTGTGGGACGCCGAGCACATCGAGCGGGTCGAGATCGTGTGGGAGGAGATCCTCGGCCTGGCCGGCCGGACCGACTTCTTCGACCGGACCGGCGCGGTGCGGGACGTGCTGCAGAACCACATGCTGCAGGTGCTCGCCCTCGTGGTCATGGAGCCGCCGGCGACGCCCGCGGAGGGGGACCGGCACCGGGCGAAGGCCGACGCGCTGCGGGCGGTGCGGGCCCCGACCGGCGCCGCGGTCGCCGCGCGGACGCGCCGCGCTCGGTACTCGGCGGGGACGCTCGTCGGTCCGGACGGCGTCCCGGCGGCCGACGTCGCCGGGTACGCCGAGTCGCACGGCGTCGACCCCGAGCGGGGGACCGAGACGCACGCGCAGATCGTGGTCGAGGTCGACACCCCACGCTGGGCGGGGACCCGGTTCGTGCTCCGGACCGGCAAGGCGCTCGCGGCGAACCGCAAGGGCGTCGGTGTGCACCTGCGCCCGGGGGTCCGCGTCCCCGACCTCGAGCGGCGGACGGGCACGGACCCCGGCAGCGGCACCGGGACCGATGACGGCCCGGTCGTCCGGCGGACCCCGGACGGCGGGCTGTGGATCGAGCTCGACGGTCCGCCGGCCGACGCCGGCCCGACGACCGCGCGGGTCAACGCTCCGGGGGAGCTCGCCGCCTACGGCGAGGTGCTCGCGGACGTCCTCGGGGGCGGCGCCGCGACCTCGGTCAGCGCCGCGGAGGCCGAGGTCGCGTGGCGGATCGTCGACCCCGTGCTGCACGCCTGGGCCGCCGGCGCCGTCCCGCTGGAGGAGTACCGGGCGGGGTCGGACGGGCCGCCGCGACTCGACTGACAGCTCGTGCATGCCGGCCCGGGCCGCCGGCCGTGGGCGGCCTCGGGGCGCGTGTGGGTGGCCACCCGTACGGTCGGCGCATGGACATCGTGCTGATCCCCGGCTTCTGGCTCGACGGCGCCTCGTGGGACGAGGTCGCCGCACCCCTGCGCGACGCAGGCCACACCGTGCACGCGCTGACGTTGCCGGGCAAGGAGTCCCGCGACGCCGACCGCAGCGGCATCGGCCTGCGCGACCACGTCGACGCGGTCGTGGCCGTGGTCGACTCGCTGCCCGGCCCGGTCGTGCTCGTCGGCCACAGCGGCGGCGGCGCGATCGCCCACGCCGTCGTCGACGCGCGCCCGGACGCCATCGCCCGGGTCGTCTACGTCGACTCGGGCCCGCTCGCCGACGGCGGCGTCATCAACGACGAGCTGCCGGTGGCGGACGACGAGGTGCCACTGCCCGACTGGTCGGCGTTCGGGGAGGAGGACCTCGTCGACCTCGACGAGCCGCTGCGGGAACGGTTGCGCAGCATCGCGGTCCCCGAACCGCTCGGCGTCACCCGGGACCCGCAGGTGCTCACGCGACCCGCGTCGCTACGACGTCCCGGTGACCGTGATCTGCTGCGAGTTCCCGACCGCGCTCATGCGGCAGTGGCTGGACGGCGGCCACCCGTTCGTCGCCGAGCTGGCCCGGGTCAAGGACTACGAGCTCGTCGACCTGCCCACCGGGCACTGGCCGCAGCTGACCCGCCCGCGCGAGCTGGCCGAGGCGATCCTCGCGGCGGTGGACCGCTGAGCCGCCGCTAGAGTCCGGCGTCGTGCCCGCCTCCGACACCGCCACCGCCGCGGCCCGACGACCCGCCGCACGGGGCGGGGCCGTCGCCGCGGGTGTCGTCACGGCCGTCGTGGGCTTCTCGAGCGCGTTCGCCGTCGTCCTGGACGGGTTGACGTCGGTCGGTGCGACCCCGGCGCAGGCGGCGTCCGGCCTCATGGCGGTCACGGTGGTGATGGGTGTCGCCACGGTCCTGCTCGCCGTTCGCACCCGCCTGCCCATCGTCATCGCCTGGTCGACGCCGGGTGCCGCCCTGCTGGCGAGCACCGGCGCTGCGGCCGGGGGGTGGCGCCAGGCGGTCGGCGGCTTCCTCGTCTGCGGGCTGCTGCTGGCCGCCGTCGGGCTGGTCCGGCCGCTCGAACGGGCCGTGCGCCGCATCCCGGTCCCGCTCGCGCAGGCCATGCTCGCCGGCGTCCTGCTGCCGCTGTGCCTGCGGCCGGTCACGGCGGCCGTCGAGGCGCCCCTCCTCGCCGTGCCGGTCGTGGTCGTGTGGCTGGTCGTGCTGCGGGTGGCTCCGCGGTGGGCCGCCCCGGCGGCGATCGCCGTGGCGGTGGGCGTGGCGCTCACCAGCCCGGCGGTGCGAGGGCTCGACGGCGCGGCGCTCCTGCCGGCCCTGACCTGGACCACCCCCGACCTCGGCCCGTCCGCGGTGGTCTCGGTCGCGGTGCCGCTCGTCGTCGTGACCATGGCCTCGCAGAACATCCCGGGCATGGCGGTGCTCGCCGGCTTCGGGTACCGGGCCCCGCTGCGACCCGTGATGCTGGTGACCGGGATCGGCACGGTCGTGGGCGCCCCGTTCGGCGGTCACGCGGTCAACCTCGCCGCGATCAGCGCCGCGCTGGCCGCCGGTCCGGAGGCGGGGCCCGATCCGGCCCGGCGGTGGCACGCCGCGACGACGGCCGGCGTCGGGTACGTGGTGCTGGGCGTCGGGTCGACGGCGGCGGCCGCGGTCGCCCTCGCGGCGCCGGCCGGACTCATCGTGGCCGCGGCCGGGCTCGCGCTCGTCGGGACGTTCGGCTCGGCCCTGGCCGGGGCGTTCGCCGACGACCGCGACCGGATCCCGGCCGCGGTGACCCTGCTGGTCACGGTGTCGGGGATCGCCGTCGGCGGGGTGTCACCCGCCTTCTGGGGCCTGGTCGCCGGTCTGGTCGTGCACAGGGCGCTCCGGCTGCGTACCGGAGGCTCGGGTGCAGCGGGAGCCGCAGGTCCGGCGGAAGCCGCCGGACCCGACGGAGCCGCCGGAGCGCCCCGCGCGGGACGTCACGGGGTCGGGGACCCGCCCGTGACGGAGACCGTCGAGCCGGTCGTGTAGCTCGACAGCTCGGACGCCAGGGAGACGGAGGTGCTCGCGAGCTCGGCCGCGGTCCAGGACGAGGTCGCACGACCGCACCGCGAGGGTCGGCCCGTGCGGGCGGCACCGCACGAGAACGTGGTCGACCGCCGGGACACGGCGGTCGCGACCTCACCCGCGCGGACCAGCGGACCGCGCTCGAGAAGGTGAACCCCGGCTCGGTGGGCCGGACGGTCTCCCAGGCGTCCTGGTAGGCCGCACTCGTCCCGTAGGGCGCACCCCGGCCGCGCCGGAGCAGCATCCTCGCCGCATCAGGCGTCGCGTCGAGGTCGCCGAGGACGACGGCGTGCTCGGCGCGGTCGGCGTGGTCCTCGAGGAGCCGGATCGCGGCGAGCGTCTGCTGCTCGCGCTCCAGCTCGTACCCGAGCTGCCCGCTCGGCTTGTGGCGGGCCACGAGGGTCCGCCCGACGGGCGTGTCCACCTCGACCACGAGCGTCGCGCACCACGGGAAGTCCCGGGCGCGGGTGGTGACGCGCTGGTCGATCTCGTCGACGAGCCGGTGCGGCCACCGGGTCCCCAGGGCACCGCCCACGCCGTCGTCGACGGCGCGGGCGAAGCCGCGGACGTGGTACCCCGCCCCGAGCAGGTCGTCCACCGCCTCCGGCCCGCTCGCGATCGGCACCTCCTGCAGGGCGACGACGTCCGCGTCGAGCGCCCGCAACGTCCGCGCGATGAGCGGGCGGCGGCGCTCCCGCCCCGGGTTCGCCGGGCCCAGCACGTCGAGCGTGCGGAGCCGTAGGCGGGGGACCGTGGCCATGGCATCGGTGATTCGCCGTGGTCGGTGAGCCGCAGGGCGCGGTCGGCGCGGATGTCACCCGGTCGCGGTGCGTGTCCCTCGGCCGCACTCCGTCACACTCCTGGGGGGCGCACGATCGCGCGGGACCGAGGGCGCGCGACGGGTGCGCCGGACGACAGGGGGAGTGCGGGTCATGACCAGCAGCGGCGGCACCGATGCGGGCAGCCGGGCGTGGCTCCGGTGGCCACCGACGCGTCGCACCGGGATCGTCGGCGGTGCGGCCGCGTTGGCCGCCGTCGCCCTCACGCTCGCTCTGACCGGGGCGTTCGGGTCCGACGACGACGCTGATCCGGCGGCCGCCCCGACACCGTCGACGTCCGCGTCCCCGACGCCGACCGAGAGCCCCGCGCCCGGCCCCAGCCCGACGGCCACGCCCACCGCCCCGGCGCCGGAACCCCCGGCGCCGAGCGACCCGGCCGCGCCCGCGGACGAGGGCAGCGGCCAGGCACCGGTCGACGTCGTCGTGCCCCCGGCGGAGGTGCCCGTGCTCCCGCCGGTGCCGCTGTCGGAGGAGGCCGACTTCGGCACCCAGGTGGCCGCGCGGCTGACCGCGGTGGCGCGCGTCGACGGCGAGGGCCAGGGACTGGGGGAGGATTCCGGCCCCGCACTGGCCGTGACGGTCGAGATGACGAACGGCACCGCCGCCGCCGTCGACCTCAGCGTCGTCGTCGTCAACCTCACCGACGCAGCGGGCAACCCCGGCCAGATGCTGCTCGGGGACCCGCGGTCCGCCCCGTTCACCGGTCCGCTCGCGGCGGGCGCCTCGGCGACGGCGACCTACGTCCTGCGACTCCCGGCCGACGACACCACCGATGTCAGCGTGACGCTCAGCTACGGCGCCGAGGCGCCGACCGCGGTCTTCTCCGGCCCCGTCCCGGCTGGGTGAGCGGGCTGGGTGAGCGGGCTGGGTGAGCCGGGGAGTGGCTGGGCTGGCTGGGTGAGCGGGCTGGGTGAGCGGGCCGGGTGAGCCGGGTCGACCTGGCCGGGTGAACGGCTGGCGACCGGCGGCGTCGCGAGGTGAACCGGGTGTGTCGACGGGTCGTGCGGATGTGCATGGACGTGGGCAAACCGGGTGAAATCGGACACCGACCTGTCTCGGTGGCCGGACGACGACCTACCCTGGGGCAGGCGCCTGCGGTCGCCACTTTCCGCGCGCCGCCCTTGGGAGAACTGCATGAGATCCGTGACCCACGTCGTCCCCGACCGCCCGGCTGCGGCCGCGACCGGCCAGGTCCGGCGACCCGGCCGGGCGACCCGCCGCCTTGCGAGCCTGCTCGTGGCGACGCTCGCAGCCACCGGTTTCGCCGTGACGTCCGCGTCGGGTCCCGCGTCGGCCGACACGAAGCCGGAGGCCGGCAGCCCCGCCACCGTCGCGGCGGACGGCCTGCCGACCGTGCAGATCGACGGCGTCGCGTGGTCGCAGGTCGTCGTCGGCGGCACGGTGTACGTCGCCGGGCAAGTTCACGACCGCCCGGCCGGCCGGTGCGGCCGCGGGCGTGTCGACGGTCGCGCGCTCCCACCTGCTCGCGTACGACCTGGCGACCGGCGACCTCGTGACCACCTGGGCCCCCAAGCTGAACGGTCCCGCGTACGCCATCACCGCCTCGCCGGACGGCACCCGGCTGTACGTCGGCGGGGACTTCACCTCCGTCGACGGCGCCGGCGCAGCAGCGGTTCGCGGCCCTCGACCGCGCGACCGGCAAGCGGATCACGACCTTCGCGGCGTCGCAACCCGAACGCGGCCGTCAAGGCGATCACCGCGACGTCGTCGACCGTCTACCTCGGCGGCAGCTTCAACACCGTCGCCGGGAAGGCCCGCAACCGCGCCGCCGCCGTCCACGCGAGCAACGGGTGCGCTGACGGCCTGGTCCGTGTCCGCGGACCTACCGGTCGAGGCGCTCACGATGACGCCCGGACAACAGCCGGGTCATCGTCGGCGGGCGGTTCCACAAGCTCAGCGGGGTCCGGCCGCGCTGGGCTCGGGCTCGGTCTCCGCGACCACCGGCGCGGTCCAGCCTGGGCGGTCAACAAGCTCGTCACGAACTACGGGTGGGACGCCGGCATCACGTCGTTGTCCACGGACGGCACGCTCGTCTACGGCTCGGGCTTCGCCTACCTCGGCACGACGCCCGGGTCCTACGGGAACCTCGAGGGCGTCTTCGCGGCCGACCCCACGACGGGGGCCGTGACGTGGATCGAGGACTGCCACGGCGACACCTACTCGGTGTACCCGAACCGCGGCAAGGACCACGTCTACGTCGTCGGGCACCCGCACTTCTGCGGCAACATCGGCGGCTACAGCGAGTCCGCCTGGCGTTCGGCGCTCGCGTTCAGCAAGGCGGCCGTCTCGACGATCACGCCGAGCAAGGACCCCAAGTACTTCGACTTCGGCGGGCAGAAGGCACCGCGCGCTGCTGCACTTCTTCCCCGACATGAAGGTCGGGACGGCGACGACGGCGAGCAGGCCGCGTGGCACGTCACCGGCAGCGGCGACTACGTCGTGCTGGCGGGCGAGTTCCTCGCGGTCAACGGCAAGGCCCAGCAGGGCCTGGTGCGTATGGCGATCGAGCGCGATCTCGCCGGACAAGGTCGGGCCCGTGGTCACCGGCACGTCCCTCACCCCCGTGGTGACGTCCGAGGCCAGTCGGCACCGCGCAGGTGTCGTGGCCGACGAACTGGGACCGCGACAACGCGACCCTGACGTACCAGGTGTTCCGGGACGGCGCCGCGACGCCCGTCTACACGGTCAAGGGCGCGTCCCACCGCACCGGGAGCGTCCCCGGATGTCGTTCACCGACACCGGGCTGACGGCGGGCCGGACCTACCGGTACAAGGTCGCCGCGGTCGACGACTTCGGCAACAGGGTCACGTCCTGGGAGGCCAGCGTCGTCGTCGCCGGCACCACCAAGGGCGCGCTGAGCACGTACGCCAAGGAGGTGCTCAACGACAACCCCGAGGGCTACTGGCGGCTGGGCGAGACGAGCGGCGCCGCGCAGGACTGGACGGGGTACGCCGACCTGTCCGTCGGGACCGGCGCCACCCGCGCCGTCGCCGGCGCGATCGCCGGCGACGGCAACAAGGCCATCAAGATGAACGGCGCGTCGTCGTCGCGCCTCTACGGCGGCAAGGTGTCCTCCGGCCTCAACCGCTTCTCCGTCGAGGCGTGGTTCCGGACGAGCTCGTCCACCGGCGGGAAGATCGTCGGCTACGGCACCTCGACGTCCGCGACGAGCAGCACCAGCTTCGACCGGCACCTGTACATCGGCAGCGACGGCAAGCTGACCTTCGGGGTCAACCCCAACAGCAGGCGGTCCGTCACCGCGCCGACCGCCGTCAACGACGGCAAGTGGCACCACGCGGTCGGCACGCTCAGCCCGAGCGGCATGAAGCTGTACGTCGACGGCGTGCTGCGCGCCGAGCGGACGGACACCATCTCAGGCGAGATCAGCAAGGGCTACTGGCGGATCGGCGGGGACGCCGTCGCCGGCTGGCCGGCCGCGGGCGCGCAGGACTTCGTCGGCGACATCGACGAGGTCGCCGTCTACGGCCGAGCGCTGACTGCCACCGAGGTCGCCGCGCACCGGTCGCTCGGGACCGGCGGCACCGCCGCCGCACCGGCGGACGAGCCGGCGACGGCCGCCGCCGAGCCCGCACCGACGGAGGCTGCTCCGGTCGCCCCGGCCCCGAAGCCGGCGGAGCCCGCCGCCACTGTCGGCCGCGACGCCTTCGGGCGGACGGTGACCGCCGGCTGGGGCACTGCGGACGCGGGTGGCCCGTGGACGACGACGACGGGAGCGGCCAGCGTGTCGGGCGGCACCGGCCTCCTCCGGCTCGGCGCCAAGGGCGCGACCGCCGGGGCGCGGCTGCCCGGGGCCACCGGGACGACCGTCACGACGCAGGCGACCGCGCGCTGGGACAAGCGCCCGACCGGTTCCGGCGGGTGGCTGCTGGTCCGCGGGCGGATCACGTCGGGCGGGGAGTACCGCCTGAGGCTGGCGCACACGTCGGCCGGTGCGGTGAAGGCCAAGCTGGTCCGGGTGACGGCGTCCGGGACGGAGACCGCGCTCGGCGCGGAGGTCACGGTGCCCGGGCTGAGGTACGACGCCGCGACGGCAGTGGTGGCCGAGCTCGAGGTCGTCGGCACCGCGCCGACGACCCTGCGGGCCCGCGCCTGGGCCGCGGGCCAGGCGCGCCCGGCCGCAGCGGTCGTCTCCGCCACGGACGCCACGGCCGGCCTCCAGGTCGCAGGCCACACCGGACTCGCCGCGGTGGTCTCGAGCACGACGACGAACGTCCCGGTCACCGTCCGCGTGGACGACGTCTCGGTGGTCCGCGCGGGCTGAGGCCTTCGCGGCGACCGGCCGGGGCCTCGACCGGCGCGGTCCCGGCGGGGCGCCGACCCGCCGGACGCCGACCCGCCGGGCGCCGACCGGGCGGAGCGCCGGACGGTCCGTGCGTCAGGTCGGCTCGTCGTCGGTCCGGAAGCCGACGGCCTTGTGGCTGCCGTCGCAGAACGGCTTGATGCCCGACGCCCCGCAGCGGCACAGCGCGACGGTGGCCCGGCGCCGGGGCGCCGGCTCGCCGGACGCGAGGAGGATCTCGACGTCGCCGCGCACCAGCAGGGGACCGTCGGGGCACGCCGTGACGCTCGCCCACGGCGCGCGCCGGTCGGACGCGGCACGCCGCTCGGGGCGGTGCGGGCTCGTCGGCGGTGGTCACGCGACCGAGTCGACACCGTCCCTCGGGCCATCCGCGCCCGTCACCGACCGGCCGCCACCGGTCGCCGACGGCGGCCGGCATGGCCGCACGGCGGACGTCGGACACTGGGTGTCGACACTCGGGCGTCGACGACCCAGCCGGACGGAGGACCGACCCATGCACCTGCCCGCCCCTCGAGGACCCCTCGGCGAGACCCTGCTGCGTGCGTTGCGGCGTGAGCCCGGCCCCGTCGCCGAGGCACAGGGCGTGGCCCGGGCCGCGATCGCCGCGACGACCGACGTGCTCGCCGACGACGACCTCCAGCTGTCCCTCCTGCTCCTGTACGAGCTGCACTACCGCGGTCTCGACGGCGTCGACGACGCCTGGGAGTGGCAGCCGGACCTGCTCCGGCTGCGCGCCGACATCGAGAGCGCCTTCGAGTCCGCACTCCGGGCGGCGGTGCCGGTCCCGCCGACCTCCGCACGCACCGCGGACGAGGTCGCCCGGGCGCTGTTCGACCTCACCGCCGCCGACGACGGCCCGAGCGTCTCGCGGTACCTCGCCAAGCAGGCGACCGACGCCCAGGCGCGGGAGCTCGTCGTGCAGCGGTCGATCTACCACCTCAAGGAGGCCGACCCGCACAGCTGGGCGCTGCCCGCGGCTGACCGGTCGGCCCAAGTCCGCGCTGGTCGAGATCCAGTCCGACGAGTACGGCGGCGGCCGACCCGGCCACATCCACGCCGAGCTCTTCGCCGCGCACGATGCGCGCGCTCGGCCTGGACGACACCGACGGCGCGTACCTCGACGCGGTCCCGGCGCTGACCCTCGCCTCGGTCAACGTCATGAGCCTGTTCGGCCTGCACCGGCGGCTGCGCGGCGCGATCACCGGCCACCTCGCCGCCTTCGAGATGACGTCGTCGATCCCGAGCCGCCGGTACGCGGCCGGCTTCCGCCGGCTCGGGCTACGGCGACGACGTCGACGTTCTACTTCGACGAGCACGTCGAGGCCGACGCGGTGCACGAGCAGATCGCCGGGCGCGACCTCGCCGGCGCGCTCGCCGAGGCGCGAGCCCGGCCCTGCTCGACGACGTCCTGTGGGGCGCCGCGACCTATCTGGCCGTCGACGGACGCGCCGGGGCCGCGATGCTCGCCGCCTGGGAGGAGGGTCGCAGCTCCCTGCGCCCCTCCTCCGGGTGGTGCCCGGAGTGGTGGTGGTCCCGGGCTGAGGGTGCCCGGTGCCCGGCGGTGCCTCGTGCCGGACGTCAGGGCACGGGGATGCGGGTGACCCGGAACGGCTCCACCTGACCCGACGGCCGCCTGCTGAACTGACTGTTCACCACGAGCAACGAGTCGTCGACCCGCGCCGCGGTCGTCGGGTCGACGAAGGTCGCGTCGGTGGTCGGCTCTCGACGTGCCCGGGTGAGCCGCCGGTCGAGGTCGATCGTCCACGACGGCGCCACCGTCGACGGCGAAGAGGGTGCGTCCGTCGAGCACGAGCCCGTCGCCGCCGACCGGCTCCCACCGAGGTCGATCGGCCGGACCGACGTGTCGCGGATGCCGATCCGGAACAGCGTCGCGGTGTTGCTCTGCGCGACGACCAGGTAGCGGTCGTCGCGGGAGACGACGATCCCGTTGAGGTTGAACCCCTCGGTGTACCGCAGCGCCGTCCCCGTGAAGTCGACGAAGGACTCGAGCGTCTCGACCTCGTCGGTCCGGCGGTCGTCCCCGTCGATCCGGAAGAGCACCGGACGGACGGAGTCGGTGATGTAGACGTCGCCGTCGTCGCTGATCGCGAGGTCGTTGAGGAAGGTGGCGGTCGCGGGGTCGTCGGGGTTCTCCGGGTCCGGCGGGTTGGGCACCGACCACTGGCCGACCAGCTCGCGGCTGCGCAGGTCGTAGGCGAAGACCTGACCGGTCGGGCCCCCGGCGACGTACAGCGTCCGCTTGTCGATCGTCATCCCGACCGCGAAGGTCCGGCCCTCGGGGTTGCCGGGGAGCAGGAACGGGGTGGCGACCTCCTCGTCCAGCTCGCCCCGGTAGATCGTGCCGTCCTGGGTGCTGCCCACGTAGAACGTGTCGCCCCGCACCGCGATGCCCTCCGGGAAGATCAGCGGGTCGGCCTGACCGTTCGGGTCGAGCAGGTACGAGGTCGGCAGGTCGCGGTCGTGGCCGCGATGCCGTCGGTCGGAGTCGTCGGCCACGGCGGCCGTCGGCGCCGCGAGGAGCAGCGCGGTCACCGCGACGAGGGCCGCGCGAGCAGAGCGTCGGAGCATGGCGTGTGTCCCTTGGCTTCGCCGGTGCCGCCCACCCACGCTGGTCGACGGCTCCCGGTCGTGGCCTGCGTCCTCGACGATAGGCGCGGCCACCGGCATCCGGCCAGACCGGGACGACACAGGCACCGGCATCCGCCGGCCGGTGTGGGTGGCCCGGGGCATGATCGGCCCATGGCCTACGACGTCGAGCTCGCCGACCGCCTCCGGACCGTCCTGGCGGGCGAGCCCGGCGTGACCGAGAAGCGCATGTTCGGCGGTCTGGCGTTCCTGGTCGACGGGCACCTCGCGGTCGGGGCGGGCAGTGAGGGCGCGCTCATGCTGCGTGTCGATCCGGCCGAGGCGGATCGCCTGCTCGGTGAGGCGCACGTCGCCGCCCTCGAGATGCGTGGCCGCCCGGTGGCGGGCTGGCTCCTGGTCGGCGCTGACGCCACCCGGGACGACGACGCGCTCCGGCGCTGGGCGGCGCGCGGTGTCGCTCGCGCGCGGACGCTGCCGTCGAGGTGACAGCCGCCCGCCCGTGAGTGGGCGGACGTCGTCGGCACCGCCCACCCGGTCGGGTCGACGGTGCCGGCGGCGCCCGTGGTCAGAGCTCGGCGAGGGCGGCCTCGGCCACCTGGTCGTCCTCCTCAGGGGTGCCGCCCCCGACGGCCACCGCCCCGATGAGGACCTCGTCCTCGAAGATGGGCCGTCCGCCGCCGAGCAGGCTGAACCCGGCGGTGGTGAACGACGCGATCCGGCCCGCGTCGGTGACGCCCGCGCCGAACGCGAGCGTCGAGGTGCGGAAGCCCAGCGCCGAGCGCGCCTTACCCGGGACCAGGGCGAGCGAGGCGATGCCGTTGCCGTCCATCCGGCGCGACGCCTTCTCGTTGCCGGCCACGTCCACCACCAGGACGTACATCGGCGGCAGGTCGTTGTCGCGCACGTACCGGACGGCGGCGGCGGCGATGCGGTTGGCCTGGGCCAGGCTGACCGACCGCAGCACGGTCGAGCCGCCACGGGAGCGCTCGTCGTCGTCGGTCTCCGCGGCGGAGGCGGGTGCGGTGGCCAGCATCGAAGCCGCCGCGACCGTGGCGGCGGCAGCGCTGCCGTAGCCGAGGGCCTGTCGTCGGGTCAGCTGGCCGTTCGTGGGGGGGCCGGGCTCTGTGCTCATCGTGACCTCCGGGAAGGGCGCCGTCGGCGCCGTCGGCGAGGGGCCCGCCGGACGGTCGGGCGCCGCGGAGCGCCCGCATCGTCGCGGCCACCCAGGGGCAGCGTGGCCCCGCAGCGGTCCCGTCGTCCAGGGGTCGTTGGTGGTACGACCCTGCCCGGTCCCGCGTCGGTCGACGACCCGCCCGACTCGCCGCCGCGCAGATTGGACTCGTTCCAGAAACGGTGCGAGGGTGGCGGCATGGATCGCGCCCCCGTCCCCGACCGGCTCCGCGCCGCCGGGCTGCGCGCGACCGCGCCGCGGGTCGCCGTCTTCGGGGTCCTCGACGACGCCCGCGCTGCGGGCACCCACCTCACCGCGAGCGAGGTCGCGGAGGCCGCCCGGGCGCGGACCCCCGGCATCTCCACCCAGGCGGTCTACGACTGCCTGGACGCGCTGACCCGCTCCGGGCTGGTGCGGCGCATCGAGCCCGCCGGCCGTCCGGCGCTCTTCGAGGCCCGGGTGGGGGACAACCACCACCACCTCGTCTGCCGGGGCTGCGGTCGCACCGTCGACGTGGACTGCACCCACGGCGTCGCGCCGTGCCTCACGCCCTCCGTCGGTCACGGCTTCGTGGTCGACGAGGCGGAGGTCGTGTTCTGGGGCCTGTGCCCCGCCTGCGTCGCCGTCCCGTCCGCGGAGCGCCCGAGGGCGGGCCGGACCGTCGGAGGTCCGTCCGGCGCCTCGCTCGCGGCCGTCCCCGGCACCCACGCCACCCACGCCGTCCACGCCATCCACACCACCCACGCCTGACCCCGGCACGACGGGAGTCCGGGACCCCGGGCGTCGTCGTGCGCCACCACCGAAGGAGATCCATGACCGACGTCGCATCGCAGCCGTCCGCCCCGGACGACGACCGCCCGGTGCTCACCGACCGGCAGGGCCACCCCGTCTACGACAACCAGAACCAGCGCACCGTGGGCGCGCGCGGGCCGGCGACGCTCGAGAACTACCACTTCCTCGAGAAGATCAGCCACTTCGACCGCGAGCGCGTCCCGGAGCGGGTCGTGCACGCGCGCGGCACCACGGCGTTCGGGTACTTCGAGGCGTACGGCTCGCTCGGCGACGAGCCGATCAGCCGGTACACCCGGGCCAAGCTGTTCCAGGAGGCGGGCAAGCGCACCGACGTCGCCCTGCGGTTCTCGACGGTCGCGGGCGGGCGGGACTCGTCCGAGTCGGCACGGGACCCCCGCGGGTTCGCGGTGAAGTTCTACACCGAGGACGGCAACTGGGACCTCGTCGGCAACAACCTCGGCGTCTTCTTCATCCGCGACGCGGTCAAGTTCCCCGACTTCATCCACTCCCAGAAGCCGGACCCCGTGACGTTCGAGGCGAACGTCGCCAACCGCGCGTTCGACTTCTTCAGCCAGACGCCCGAGGCCATGCACATGGTCACGCTCGTCTTCTCGCCCCGCGGCACCCCGGCGTCGTACCGCACGATGCAGGGCTTCGGCGTGAACACCTACAAGTGGGTCAATGCCGACCGGCGAGACCGTGCTGGTCAAGTACCACTGGCTCCCGAAGCAGGGCGTGAAGTCGTGGACCGCCGCCGACGCGGCGGCCGTCCAGGCGCAGACCCTCGGCGCGCACACCAAGGACCTGTACGACGCGATCGAGGCCGGCGACTTCCCCGAGTGGGAGCTGCGGCGTGCAGCTCATGAGCGACGACGAGCACCCCGAGCTCGACTTCGACCCGCTGGACGACACCAAGGTGTGGCCGGAGGAGCTCTTCCCGCTGCGCCCGGTCGGCCGGATGGTGCTGAACCGCAACGCGACCGACAACTTCGCCGAGAACGAGCAGATCGCGTTCGGCACCGGCGTGCTGGTGGACGGCCTGGACTTCTCCGACGACAAGATGCTGGTCGGCCGGACCTTCTCCTACTCCGACACCCAGCGCCACCGGGTCGGCCCGAACTACCTGCAGCTGCCGGTCAACCAGCCGCAGGTCCCGGTGCGCACCAACCAGCAGGGCGGGCAGATGTCCGCCGGGCGCGACGTCGTCGGCGCGAACCCGCACGTCAACTACGAGCCGTCCCTCACCGGCGGCCTGCGCGAGGCGACCTACCCCACGCACGACGACCAAGGTCCGGAGATCGTCGGCCGCCTCACCCGCAAGCGGATCCCGCGGACGAACGACTACCAGCAGGCCGGCGAGCGCTACCTCCTGTCCGAGCAGTGGGAGAAGGACGAGCTCGTCGACAACCTCGTCGCGGCCCTGCAGCAGTGCGACCGGCCGATCGCCGAGCGCATGGTCTGGCACTTCCTGCTGTGCGAGGACGAGCTCGGCCTGCGGGTCGGCGAGGGTCTCGGGATCAAGCCGGACGACGTCCGCGACCTGCCGCCGCTGGCGAGCCAGACGCTGACCGAGGACGAGCTCGACCGCCTGGCCAACCTCGGCTCCAACGGCCCGCGTCCCGTCGCCGGGCGCACCATGACGCACTGCGTCCCGAACGAGCGGGTGGTCGTCGCGGGCGCCTGAGCGACGACCCGTGAGCGGCCGGTGACTACGTCACGGGCCGCTCACGGGGTGCCGGGCCGGCGCGTGCGGGCGGCGGCGCGGTGGGACGCTGCGGGCATGGAACGGTTGGACCCACGACGCGCGGGCGTGTTCGGTCGGCGTGCGGCGGACTACGAGCGGTGGCGCCCCTGCTACCCGGACGCGGCGGTCGACTGGGTCCTCCCGCCGCACGCGCGGCACGTCGCCGACGTCGGGGCGGGGACCGGCAAGCTCACCCGCGCGCTGCTGGAGCGTGACCTCGACGTCGACGCCGTCGAGCCCGACGCCGACATGCTCGCCGAGCTCCGGCGCGTCGCCCCCCGGGCCCGGGCCCACCTCGCGAGGGCCGAGGCGCTGCCGCTGGACGACGGCAGCGTCGACGCCGTCGTCGCCGGACAGGCCTGGCACTGGTTCGACCACACCGCCGCGACGGCCGAGGTCCGGCGCGTCCTGCGGCCCGGCGGACGGCTCGGGCTCCTGTGGACCGGGATGACGACGACGTCCGCGGGGTGGCCCGGCGAGCTGTGCCGGCTGGACCCGGACCGGCCGGGCAAGGTCGCCGCGCCCCGGCCGCAGGCGACCGGGCTGCCGGACGAGGAGATCGAGCTCGCGACCTTCCCGTGGACGTGGGACGTCACGCCCGACGACGTCCGCGGCTACTTCTCGACGCACTCCGGGCTGACCCACCTCGACCCGGCGGAGCGCGAGGGGCGACTGGACCGGGCGCACGCGATCGTCGTCCGTGCGTGCGCCGAGGCCGGGACGCCGACCGTGGCCTGGCCGCAGACCGTCGAGGCCGTCCGGTGGGAGCCGCGGCCGGCGTGATCCCCGGTCCGGCCGTCCGCGGTGGTCCGACCGTTTCCCGGGGGGTCCGGCCGGACCGCTCGTCCGCAGCGGTGGGCCGAGTCCGCTGCCGACCGGCCGGGCTGCCGGTCAGCCCGCGTCGGGCGCCCGCGCCGCCGCCAGGTGCGCGCGCCATCCCCGGGTCGCGGTGATGTCCCGTGCCCCGGCCAGGGCGAGCGGCTCGCACAGGAACCCGCTGACGGCGCTCCCGTCGGCCAGGCGCACGGGCCCGATCGCCATCGGGTGGGGCAGCGTGGCCACCAGGTCGGCGAACCCCGCCGGCGGCAGCGCCCACACCTCGACCTGCGATCCGCTCGCCGGTCCCGGCCGCGACGCGCTCGAGCCCCGGCTTCGGCGGCGTGGTCGCGAGCGCGTGCAGGCGGTAGTCGGGCGCCGTCGTCGTCGGCCGCAGGAGCGTGCCGCCCCGACCGGTCAGCTCGCCGTTGAGCGGCTGACCGCTCAGGTGCGCCCCGACCACGACGACCGGCACGACGACCGGCGGGCCGACCGGCGGGCCCACCTCGACCGGCGGAGCAGCGGCCGGGGCGGCCGGTCGCTCCGACCCCTCGCCCGTGAGCCGCCGGCCGATCTCCCCGAGCCGCGCGTCGGAGAAGGCCGGCCCCACGAGCTGGACACCGAACGGCAGCCCGTCGACCTCCCCGGCCGGGACCGCGAGCGCCGCGAGGTCGAGCAGGTTCGCGAAGTTGGTGAAGCGGCCCAGGTCGCTGTTGACGGCGACCGGGTCGGCGCGCACCGCGGCGATCGTCGGGTGCTGCGTGGTCGTCGGCAGCAGGACGGCGTCGACGCCCGCGAGCGCGGTGCGTGCCCGCATCCGCAGCCGGTCGAGCGTCTCGAGGTCGGCGAACACCCGGTGCGCCGGCAGGTCGCCGGACGCGCGGATGATGGCGCCGACCACCGGGTCGACGTCGTCGGGATGCGCCGTGACGAACTCGCCGACGGCGGCGTACCGCTCGGCCACGAACGCGCCCTCGTAGAGCAGGCGCGCGGCGGCGAGGAGCGCGGACGACGTCCACCGGGACGGTCCGCACGCCCGCGTCCCGCAGCGCGGCCGCGGTCCGGTCGAAGGCCGCGGCCCAGCCCGGGGCGAGCGTCGCCGAGGGCGGCAGAAGCCGGCACGCCGACGACGCCGGCGCCGGTCGGCGACCGCGACGGGCGTCGAGCCGGCGCGCCAGGCGGGTCGGCGCCGTCCGGACCGGCGAGCAGGCCGAGCGACCCGCTCGGCGAGACCGATCGTGCCGGCGAACACCGACACGCAGTCGAGCGTCCGGCACGCGGGGACGACGCCGGTGACCGGCACCAGGCCGCGGGTCGGCTTGAGCCCGACGAGCCCGTGCAGCGCCGCCGGCACCCGGCCCGAGCCGGCGGTGTCGGTGCCGAGGGCGACGTCGGCGATCCCGAGCGCGACCGCGACCGCCGACCCGCTGCTCGACCCGCCGGAGATCCGATCCGGGTGCGGTCGCGTGCCGGACCGCGCCGTACGGGCTGCGCGTCCCGACCAGACCGGTCGCGAACTGGTCGAGGTTGGTCGTGCCGAGGACGACGGCGCCCGCGTCGCGGAGCCGGGCGACGACGGTCGCGTCCGTCGCCGCCGGACCGGTCGCGAACGCCGGGCAGCCCGCGGTCGTCGGCAGCCCGGCGACGTCGATGTTGTCCTTCACCGCGGCGACGAGGCCGGCGAGCGGCAGGTCGCGCCCTGCGGCGACGGCCCGGCGTCGACCGCCTCGGCCTCGGCGAGCAGGTCGGCCTCGGGACGCAGGTCGATCCAGATCTCCGGCCGGTCGACCTCGGCGACCCGCGCGCGAGCGCCGCCCGGACCGCGGTCGCGCCGTCGGACCCGGCGCCGCACGCCCGGCCCGGCCGGGAGCGGCGCGTCACGCCGCCACCTCCTGCGCCACGACGACGACGACCTGCCCGGGCCCGACCTGGTCGCCGGGCGACACCGGCACCGCGGTGACCCGCCCGGCGACGGGCGCGACGAGCGGCGCCTCCATCTTCATCGCCTCCAGCGCGAGCAGCACCTGTCCCTCGACGACGACGTCGCCGGGCCGCACGTCGACCCGGAACACGGTCGCGACGAACGGCGCCGTGACGCCCTCCGACCCCGGCGGGACGACGACGTCGGCCGCCGAGCCGGGCCCGCCACCGGCCGCCCGCGAGGACGGCGGGCTCGGCGGTCCGGTCGAACTCCCCGGCCGCCGCCCACGCGTCCCGCTCGGCGCCGAACGCCGCGGCCTGCCGGGCGCGGAACTCGGCGATCGACGCCGGCGTTGTCGGCGAGGAACGCGCTCGTGGTCGGCGAGCGCGAACTCGCCGGCGCTCGATGCGCAGGTCCAGGCGCCCGGCCGCCGCGTCGGCGCGCAGGTCGAGCAGCTCCTCCGCGCCGACCGGGTACCACTGATGCGGTCGAAGAACCGCAGCAGCCACGGCGTGCCCGGCTCGAACGGCGCCGCGCTGGCTGTGCGTCGACCACACCTGCACGGTGCGCCCGACGAACTGGTAGCCGCCCGGGCCCTCCATGCCGTAGATGCACAGGTACGCGCCGCCGATGCCGACGGCGTTCTCCGGCGTCCACGTGCGCGCCGGGTTGTACTTCGTGGTGACCAGCCGGTGCCGCGGGTCGAGCGGCGTCGCGACCGGCGCGCCGAGGTAGACGTCGCCGAGCCCGAGCACGAGGTAGTCGGCGTCGAACACGGTGCGGTAGCACGTCGTCGACGCGAGTCCAGGCCGTTGATCCGGCGGATGAACTCGATGTTCCACGGGCACCACGGGGCGTCGTCGCGCACGCCGGCCATGTAGCGCTCGATCGCCTCGCGGGTCGCCGGGTCGTCCCAGGACAGCGGCAGGTGCACGGTCCGGCTCGGCACGACGAGCTCGCCGGTCGCGGGCAGGTCGTCCTCCACCTCGCGCACGCAGGTCGAGCGCGCGTGCGCAGCGGCAGGACGTCCGGGTCGACGTGCACCTGCAGGGACCGGATGCCCGGGGTGAGGTCGACCAGGCCGCGGGCCGCCCGGCCGCCGTCGGCCGCGAGGCGCTCGCGGACCGCCTCGGCCAGCGCGTGCACGCGCATCCGCAGCGCGAGGTCGAGCTCCATCGGCGCCGTACTCGACGAGCAGGTTGTCGTCGCCCGCTGCGCCGGTAGGTCACCTCGGGGCGGTGCGCCTCGGCGCCGACGCCGGCCGAGCACGCCGCCGTCGTCGTGCGCCGGGGCGCGACGGGACCGGCCGCGTGCGCGGGCGCCGCCCGCAGGGTGGCGGCCTGCGCCTCGTCGACCGGCACGAACCGCACGGTGTCGCCCGGGCGCAGCTGGCCGAGCTTCCACATCTGCCCGACGGCGACCGTCGCCGGGCAGACGAAGCCGCCCAGGCTCGGCCCGTCCGGGCCCGAGCAGGATCGGCAGGTCGCCGGTGTAGTCGACGGCGCCGACGGAGTACGGGGTGTCGTGGATGTTCGACGGGTGCAGGCCCGCCTCGCCGCCGTCCGGCCGCGCCCACGTCGGCTTGGGCCCGACGAGCCGCACGCCGGTGCGCGCGGAGTTGAAGTGCACCGACCACGTCGGCGGCGTAGAACTCCGTCGATGTCGTCGGGGGTGAAGAACTCGGGCGCGGCGTGCGGGCCCTCGAGTGCGCCGATCTCCCAGGCGTCGGTGAGCGCGGGACGCTCGCGCGCGGACGGCGACCGGCCCGGCGCGCGGCCGCGGTCGCGGCGCCGCGTGGCCGTGGCCGGCGGCAGCGGCAGCACGTCGCCGGCGCGCAGCGCGCCGCCCGCCGTGCCCGCCGAACCGGCCGAGGTCGAACGTCGCCGCGCAGCCGAGCACGGGCGGCACGTCGAGGCCGCCGCGCACCAGCACGTAGCGTGCGCATCCCGGTCGTCGGGCGTGCCGACGTCGAGCACGCCGCCGGCGGGGACGTCGACCGGCTCCCACTGCGGGACCGGCACGCCGTCGACGGTGACCGGGGCCGGGGCACCGGTGACCACACCGTCGCGGCGCGTCCGGAACCGCAGCGCGGGCCCGGCGAGCGTGCACTCCAGGCCGGGCGCGCCCTCGGGGTTGCCGAGCGCGCGGTTGCCGAGCCGGAACGACAGGTCGTCCATCGGGCCCGACGGCGGGACGCCGACGTGCCACAGCCCGGTCCGGCCGGGCCAGTCCTGGACGGTGGTGAGCATGCCCGGCACGCACGACCTCGCAGCCGCGGGTCGGCGTCGACGACGCCGGCCAGCGTGCCGGTGTGGTGGGTCGCGGCGCGGACGTCGGCGTCGCGCGCGACGGCGCGCAGCAGCCCGAGGTTCGTCGCGATGCCGTCGACGCGGGTGCCGCCGAGCGCGTCGGCCAGGGCGTCCCAGGCCGCGTCGCGGTCGGTCGCCGACCGTGATCACCTTGGCCAGCAGCGGGTCGTAGTGGGTGGTCGACCTCGGTGCCCGCCTCGACCCAGGTGTCGACGCGGACGCCGTCGGGGACCCGGAACGCCGGTCACGGTGCCGGCGCTGGGCCGGTGGTCGCGGTCGGGGTCCTCGGCGTAGACCCGGGCCTCGACGGCGTGCGCCGCGCGGCGCGAGGTCGGTCGCGGACGACGGACGTGTCGCCCTGCGCCAGGCGCAGCATCCACGCGACGAGGTCGACGCCCGTAGACCGCCTCGGTCACCGGGTGCTCGACCTGCAGGCGGGTGTTGACCTCGAGGAACGCGGCCTCCTCGCGCTCGGCGTCGTAGACGAACTCGACGGTGCCGGCGGAGCGGTAGCCGACCGAGGCGCACAGGTCGCGCGCGGCGTCCGCGATGCCGGTGCGGACGGCGTCCGGCAGGCCGGGCGCGGGCGCCTCCTCGCAGACCTTCTGGTGGCGGCGCTGCAGGGAGCAGTCGCGGTCGCCGAGCGTGACGACCCGGCCCGTGCCGTCGCCGAACACCTGCACCTCGACGTGCCGGGCGGCGGTGATCGAGCCGCTCGAGGAAGACCCCGGCGGTGCCGAAGCTCGCGCCGGCGGTCCGGCGCACCGACTCCCACGCGGCGGCCAGCTCGACGGCGGTCCGGCAGGCGCGCATCCCGATGCCGCCGCCGCCGGCGGTCGCCTTGAGCATCACGGGGTAGCCGATGTCCTCGGCGGCGGCGAGCGCCTCGTCGAGCGTCGCCGAGCAGCCCGGTGCCGGCGAGCATCGGGACGCCGACGGCGCGCGCGGCCTCGCGGGCGGTGTGCTTGGAGCCGAACAGCTCGAGGTGCTCGGGGGACGGGCCGACGAACGCGATGCCGGCCGCCTCGACGGCGCGGGCGAAGTCGGCGTTCTCGGAGAGGAACCCGTAGCCGGGGTGGACGCGCCGGCGCCGGTGGCCAGGGCCGCCTCGATGATCCGGTCGGCGCGGAGGTAGCTCTGCGCGGCGGGGGCCGGGCCGAGCAGGACCGACGTGTCGGCGAGGCGGGCGTGCGGGGCGCCGGCGTCGGCGTCGGAGTACACGGCGACGGTGCGCAGGCCGAGCGCCGCGGGCGGTGCGCAGGATCCGGACGGCGATCTCGCCGCGGTTGGCGACGAGCAGCGGTGTCGAACGACGGCGTGCCTGTGCTCATGTCACGCCGCGCCGCTCGCGCACGACCATGCGCACCGGCGTCGGGTCGAAGCCGTTGCACGGGTTGTTGACCTGCGGGCAGTTCGACACGACGACGAGGACGTCCCGCTCGGCCCGCAGCGTCAGGCTGAGCCCGGGCGCGGAGATGCCGTCGACGATGCCGAGGGCGCCGTCCGGGTCGACCGGCACGTTCATGTACCAGTTGACGTTGGAGACGAGGTCGCGCGCGGTGAGCCCGTGCCGGCTGCCCTCGGCGAGGAAGTTCTCCGCGCACGCGTGCTGGGCGGCGGTGTGCCGGCCGTACCGCAGCGCGTTGGACTCCTTCGAGCACGCGCCGCCGAGGGTGTCGTGCCGGCCGCACTCGTCGGCGACGACGGTCAGCAGCGGCTCGTGCTCGCTGTCCAGCAGCACGCTGCCGGTGGTGAGGAAGATCGAGTCCTGCTCCTGCGATCGTGTCCGGCGCGCTGTAGCGCGCGACGTGTCGTGCGCGTCGTAGGCGAGGAAGTCGACCGCCTGGTTGCCCTCGAGGTCGACGATCGTCAGCGTCTGGCCCGGCGGGAGGACGGTCGACCACGGCGCGCGCGCCGGGACGACGTCGTCGAGCAGCACCAGCGCCGCGGTCGCGGCGACGCCGGGGGGACGGGGAGTCGGACGGTGCGTGGTCATGACAGGCCCTTCTGGGTGAGGTGGCCGGCGGTGGCCTCGAAGGCGCGGCGCCCCTCGGGGGTGGCCGTCCACCGCGGGTCGGCCGGGGTGGTCGGGGCGCGAGCGCCACGCCAGCACCTCCAGCGGGCCGCTGGTGAAGGCCGGGCGCGGGGTCGAGCGGGTGGGCGGTGTTGGCGACCAGCACGACCAGCCGCATCTCGGCGAGCAGGGTCACCGCGCGCCCGGGCCCGGCGGAGCCCGTGCTGCGCGGGGCGGCCGTCGTCGTCGACGGTCACGCCCGTGGAAGAACGACACGCTCGGCGGCAGGTCCCGGCGGGTCAGCCCGTGCTTGGCCGCCGCCGAGGGTGAACAGCTCGCGGCCGGCCGGGGACGGCCCCTGCGCCGCGCCGTCGCCGTAGCGCGCCTCGTTGCGCCGGCGCGTGGTCGTGCCGAACAGGGTGTCGTGGTGGCCGGAGGTGTCCTCGACGACGCGTCGCGAGCACGCGGCCCTGCCCGGAGAGCAGCAGGTGGTCGGCGGCCAGGTACACCTGCCACTGCACCTTGACGGTGTCGGCGACGTTGAGCCGCTCCCACGGCTCGTCGGCGCTGAGCACGCAGCGACGTGCGCGCACGCGTCGCCGGTGAGGTCGGTCAGCCGGATGGCGGTCCCGCGCTCGACGCACGAGGTGCGTGTAGCCGCGGCCGGCCACGGTCTCGGCCCAGACGAGGTCGGCCGCCGCGACGCCGCTCGGGCGGGGTCGGCCAGGCGCTCGCCGGCAGGGTCGGCATCGCGGCGACGTGCCCGGCGGCCGCCGCCTCCTGGGCCCGGGCGTGCTCGCGCGCGCCCGCCGTCGTCGACGTGCCGGTACTGCGTGCAGGCGCTGGTCATGGCGCTCCCCGCTCCGTGGTCCCCGTCGTCCAGTGACAAATCTGTTGGTCGACAGGAACGAGCGTGCGCGGTCGGTGTTCCGCGGCCGTCACCGCCGAGGTAAACAGCCCGTTACGCGGTGATACGTTCGGCGGCCTATGGCACGCAGACCCGGACGCCCGCGCGCCAGCGCCGACCCCGCGACCGGCCGGGGGACCGCCGCAGGACCTGCTCGACGCGGCCGCCGCCCTCTTCTGCACGGTGGGCTACACGTCCACGAGCACCTACGCGATCGCCGAGCGGGCCGGGGTGCGGCAGGCGTCGATGTACCACCACTTCGCCGGCAAGCACGCGATCCTGCTCGAGCTGCTGCTCGGCACCGTCCGGCCCGTCGCTGGCGAACGCCGACCGGCTGCTCGCCGTGGACGCGCCGGCCGGCGGCGCGCCTGTGGGCGCTGTGCCACGCCGACGTCGGGCTGCTGTGCGCCGGGCGCGACAACCTCGGCGCCCTGTACCTGCTGCCCGAGCTCGCCGACGAGCGGTTCGCCGAGTTCCGCAGCTGCACGCTCGCGCTGCGGGCCCGGTACGCCGAGCTCGTCGGCGCGCGTGCCGGGCGTCGCGTCCCGACGACGCCCGCGGCCCTCGCCGGCCTCGCGTTCGGTCTGGTCGAGAGCGTGATCCTGCGCCGCCGCGACGAGCCGGACCTCGCCGCCGCCGACGTCGCCCCGCGCGTCGCCGACGCCGTGCAGCGCGTCCTCGGCGTCCGGCGACGTCCCGGCTCGAGCGTGCGCGCGGGCGGGTCGGCGGCTGCTGCTCGACGCTCCCTCGGGACGCTGCCGTCGGACCCGCCGACGCTCCGCCGGCGGGCCAGCCCGGCCGGGCAGAGTTAACACAACCGTTGCAGAACCGGCATCAGCCCGGACACGGCCCGGGTGATGAATGAGCCTGTCGGGCGACAGGAAACGGTCCGGCGCCGGTCCCGCGGTCCGCCCGACGGACCGTCGGCCGGGTCCCTCCCGTGCGACCTGCCTCACATCGGAGTCAGCCGTGATCATCGCTGGAGTCGGACTCAGCGTCCTGGCCGTCGTCCTGGTCGGCATCGTCGTCGCCCGCAAGGTCGACGGCGACAGCGCCAACTTCCTCGTCGCCGGGCCGACGGCTCGGCGTCCCGCTCGTCGCGGCGTCCCTCATGGCCGCCGCCGTCGACTCGAACGCGACGGTCGGCAACACCGACCTCACCTCGGCGTTCGGGTTCTGGTCCGGGGCGTCGCTCGCGCTCGGCCTGGCGATCTGCCTGCTGCTCACCGGGCTGTTCCTCGCCCGGCCGATGAACCGGATGGGCCTGTTCACGCTCGCCGACTTCTACCGGCTGCGGTACGGCCGCGGCGTCGAGGTGGCGTCGTCGGTCCTCATGATCTTCGCGTTCGCGATCCTCATGGCCGGCAACCTCGTGGCCTGCGGCTTCCTGCTCGAGCGCTTCCTCGGTCTCGACTACACGATCGGCGTCGTCCTCGCCGTCGTGCTCGTGCTCGTCTACACGATCGGCGGCGGCATGTTCTCCGACGCGTACACCGCGGCCATCCAGATCGCCATCACCTCGTCGCGACCGTCGCGCTGCTGTGGTGGGTCGGGCGCGACGTTCGGCTTCGCGATCCCCGAGGGCATGGGGCCGTTCGACTTCGAGCAGCTCACCTCCACCGACGCCGGCGCGCCGATCAACTGGGCGACGCTGCTCGCGCTCGGCATCGGCGACATCGTCGCCATCGACTTCATGCAGCGGATCTTCTCCGCGAAGAGCCCCGAGGTGGCCCGCCGCTCGTGCTTCACCGGTGCGGCCGGCACCGCGGTCATCGGCGTCGCGTACGCCCTGGTCTCGCTGGCCGCCGTGTCCGCGCTCGGGCTCGACATGGCGGACGGACCGGTGCTGTTCACCCTGCTCGCCGACTACGCGCCACCCGCCCTGACGGTGCTCGTGCTGTCCGGGCATCGTCGCGGCGTCGTTCTCGACGGCGTCCGGCGCGATCCTCGCGACGTCGGCGGTCGCGGTCCGCAACATCCTCGGCGTCCGGCGCGTCGTCACCGAGCCGGGCGTCGGCGACCCGCTGCTGCGCTGGACCCGGCTCGCGATGATCCCGGTCGTCGTCCTCGGCACCACCGTCGCCCTCGCAGGTCGCGCAGACCGGCATCCTGCTCACCCTCGCGTTCGACCTCATGCTCGCCTGCCTCGTCGTGCCGTTCCTGCTCGGGCTGTTCTGGAAGCGTGGCGGCACCCGCGCCGCGGTCGCCGCGATGGCCACCGGGCTCGTCGTCCGGGTCGGCGCTGTTCGTGCTGACCCCGACCATGTACGGCGTGCCCAACGACGTCCTCTACGTCCCGAACGGGCTCGTCGACGCGACCTTCGACGGCTGGCCGACGATCTACGGCGGCCTCGCGTCGCTCGTGGCGTACCTCGTCGCGGCGCTGGTCTGGCCGCGCACCGTGGTCGAGGAGGCCTGGGCCATCGCCGACGGCGACCTCGCCACGCCCGCCACGGCCGACGACGGTCGCCCGGGTCCCGCAGCCGTCGCCGAGGCGGTCGCGCAGCCCGCGTCGGTCGTGTCCCCGCCGGCAGCCCGTCGACCCGGGCGGGTCGCGGGGGCACGATCCGGCGTGCGCCCGGCCGACGCGCGGGGACCGCCCGGCTGCGGTTGGCTGACCCCATGTCCGGCGTCCTCGCGTTCGGAGCGATCGCCTCGAGCGCGCTGGTGCTCGGCGCGATCGTCGGCGGCTGGGTCACCGTCCCCCAGCGGGTGCTCGCCGCGATGCTCGCCTTCGCCGCCGGCGCACTGATCACCGCCCTCGCCTTCGAGCTGTTCGAGGAGTCGGTCGAGCGGGGCGGGATCGGGCGCGCGGCCGTCGGGCTCGCCGCCGGCGCGGTCGTCTTCACCTTGCTCAGCGCCCGGCTCGACAAGGCCGCCCGGGCGGGGACCGAGGTCCCGCCGGGGGAGGAGGGCAGCGACAAGCTGGACCTCGACGCCGCCGCCGAGGAGCGGCGCCGACGTCGGCCTCGACCCGCGGCTGCGGCCGGTCTGGCGCTGCTGGCGGCCGTGGTCACCTCGACGGCGTGCCGGAGAACGTCGCGCTCGGCATCGCGTTCACCGAGGGGACCGGGCGGTCTCGCGCTCCTCGCGGCGATCTTCGTGTCCAACTTCCCCGAGGCCCTGGTGGGGCGGCGCCTCGATGCGGGCGCAGGGCCGCTCGCACCGCTCCGTGCTGGGCCTGTGGGACGGCGTGCGCCGTGTGCTCATGGTCATCCCGGTGGTGCTGGGCGCTGGACCGCTGCGCAGGCCGTCCGGCGAGGCGATCTCGCTGCCGCTGGCCTTCGCGGCCGGGGCGGTGCTCGCGTCGCTCGCGGATACGCTCATGCCCGAGGCCTACGAGGACGGCGGCCCCACGGTGGCCCTGGCCACCGCGGCGGGCTTCCTGCTCTCGTTCGTCCTCTCGCTGGCATAGGGCGGCGGGTGCCCCCGCCCGGACGGAGGAGCCGTGACCAACCTGGAGACCCGGCCCACCGAGCTGACCTGCGCCGACGAGGCCCCGGGCACCGGCGTCGAGACCCTCACCCCGCGGGACGTGCCGCTCGGCGGCATCCGCGCGATGACCGTGCGGCGCACCCTGCCCGCAGCGGGCCCGGTCCTTCATCGGCGCGTGGTGCTTCCTCGACCACTACGGGCCCGACGACGTCGACCGCACCGGCGGCATGCGGGTCCCGCCGCACCCGCACACGGGGCTGCAGACGGTCAGCTGGCTGTTCTCCGGGGAGGTCGAGCACCGCGACAGCCTCGGGACGCACGCGGTGGTGCGGCCCGGCGAGCTCAACCTCATGACCGCCGGCCACGGGATCAGCCACTCCGAGGACTCCACGCCCGCAGACCCGGGTGCTGCACGGCGTCCAGCTGTGGACGGTCCTGCCGGAGCGCGACCGGGGGACCGCGCCGGCCTTCGACCACCACGTGCCGCCGGCCGTCCCGCTGGACGACGGCGTCGTGCGCGTCTTCCTCGGCACGCTCGAGGGCTCGACGTCGCCCGGTCCGCACGTTCTCGCCGCTGGTCGGTGCGGAGATCGTGCTGGGCGGCGGGTTCGGCCACACGTTCGCGGTCGACCCGACGTTCGAGCACGGCGTGCTCGTGGACACCGGCACCGTCGAGGTCGACGGCGTGCGCGGCGAGCAGGACCACCTGCTGTACCTGCCGCCCGGCGCGACGTCGATGACCCTGCGCGCCGTGGACGGCGACGCGCGCGTGGTGCTCATCGGCGGGCAGCCGCTCGGCGAGCGCATCGTCATGTGGTGGAACTTCATCGGCCGCGACCACGAGGAGGTCGTCGGCGCGCGCGCCGCGCTGGCAGGCCGAGATCGGCGCCGACGACGCCGAGATCCGCGCCGAGGGCGACCCGGGGCCGGGCGACACCCGCCGCGCGGACCTCGCCGCGCCGGACGGCGTCCCGCCCGGCGACCCGCCCGCGCCGCCGGCGTCCGGCGGACCGGCGGCCGGACGGGCCGGACGGGCCGGACGCGCCCCCGGCCGGCCGATGGTGCCGCCCAGCCGGTTCGGCACCGTCACCGGGCATGCGCACCCGCCGCTGCCTGCGCCGCCGATGCCGCACGAGCGGCTCAAGCCGCGCGGCTGACGCCCGGCGGCGCGAACCGGGCGCCGTGGCGAGCCGTCCTCACCGGCCCGACCGGCCCGACCGGCCCGCCGGTCCCGCCGGCCGGACGCCGGGACCCGCAGGTCACGGCGCCTGCGATGCTGGGCCCGTGTCCACCCTGCTCGCCGAGACCCTCCGGACCGCCACCCGAGCCGAGCACGAGCAGGCCGAGCACATGCCGTTCGTCGGCGAGCTCATGGCGGGCCGGCTCCCGCTGGACGCCTACGTCGACCTGCTCGGCCAGCACCACACCGTGTACGGCGTGCTCGAGGCGGCGGAGCCGTTCGTCCGCGCCGACCCGGCCGGACGGTCGCTCGTGGTCGACGGCCTGGCCCGGACCGCCGCGATCGAGGCCGACCTCGCGACGCTGCGCGGACCGGGGTGGCGCGCCGGCATCCGGACGCTGCCCGCGACCGCCCGCTACGCGGCCCGCCTGCGCGAGGTCGTCGCACCTGGGTCGGCGGCTACGCGGCGCATGCGTACACGCGCTACCTCGGCGACCTGTCCGGCGGGCTGGCGATCCGCTCGGTGCTGCGCCGCGAGTACGGCCTGACCGGACGACGCCCTGCACGTTCTTCACGTTCGCGACCGATCCCCAAGCCCAAGCTGTTCAAGGACGAGTACCGCGCCCGGCTCGACGCGCTGCCGCTCGACGCCGGCCGAGCGCGCCCGGGTCGCCGACGAGGCGCGGCTGGCGTTCCGGCTCAACGCGGCCGTCTTCGCCGAGCTCGGCGCGGTCCACCTCACCTGAGGGGTCGGCCGCCGGTCAGTACCGCCGGATCGCCAGCACCGTGACGTCGTCGCGCGTGGCCGGCGCCGCGGCGAGCAGGCGCTCGCACAGCTCGTCCGGGTCCCGGCCCGCCTCCTCGGCCCGCCGGCGCAGCCCCTCGAGGCTCGTCAGCAGGTGCACGCCGCGCTGCTCGACCAGGCCGTCGGTGTACAGCACGAGCGCGTCACCCGGCGCGAGCTCCACGGTCGCCTCGAGGTAGGGCAGGTCGACGTCGACCCCGAGCGCCGGACCGGAGGCGTCCTGGACGAGGCGGCCACCGGTCGGGGGTGAGGTGCAGGATCGGCAGATGCCCGGCGCTGCTCACCCGGACCACCCCGGTGGACGGCTCGAGCTCGGCGGCGACGACGGTCGCGAGCCGGCCGGGCAGCAGCGCGCCGATGAGCGTCCCGAGCTGGCGGAGCGCGATCGACGGCGCTGCCCTCGTTCACGAGGTAGGCCCGCAGGGCGTGGCGCATCTGCGCGGTGATCGCCGCGACGCCCATGCCGTGCCCGGCGACGTCGCCGACCATGACGACGACCCGGCCGTCCGGCAGCACGGTCACGTCGTACCAGTCGCCGCCGATGATGTCCCGGCCGCTGGGCTGGTACCGGCTGGCCAGGGCGAACCCGGCCGGGATGATCGGCTGCTCGGTGAGCACGATCCGCTGGAGGGCCGCCGCGATGCGCCCGTCCTCCGCCGTGCGCCGGGCCAGCAGCTCGTCGACGTCCTGCCCGAGCCGCTGCGCGGCCGCGACCTCGGTCGGGGTCCACGGCTCGGAGCGCCCGCGGACCTGCTCGACCCACGCGGCGAACGACGCCCGCGGGCTCAGGCGCAGCCCGTCCTCCGTGGGCTCGAGCGTCTTCGTGTGCGGGTTGCCGGCCCAGGTGACCTCGCGCAGCACCTCGGGCCGGAACCACATGAGGAAGTCGCTGTGGCTGCCGGACGTCAGCGGGACGGCCAGCACGCCGCTCGCGGTCGCCGCGACCCGGGTCGCGAGGTCGCCCGGGACGTCGCGACCCAGCGCGGACGTGACCACGGGATGCCGGCCGGCGGCCCACAGCAGCCGGGTGAGGTCGTCGACCCCGTCGGCCGTGGGGGTCGTGCCCAGCAGCCGAAGCTCGCCGTGCACCCGCACCGCGGCCCCCGCGGCGCCGTCGATCAGGTCCAGGACGCCACCGTCCTGGCACAGGACGTCCAGCGGCTCCCGGATGCGGGCGGCGAGCGAGCGGGTCAGGTCGGCCGCCGTGGCCGAGACCGCGAGGGTGTCGACGTAGCGGGCCTCGTCCTCCTTGCCCTGCAGCAGCAGGGACGCCGTCCGGCCGAGGAACTCCGCCAGGCTGCGGGTCGCCGCGCTCGGGTAGTGCGGCCCGCTCTCGTGGTGGCACGCCACCAGACCCCACAGGCGCCCGTGGACCAGCAGCGACACCGACATCGACGCGCGCACGCCCATGTTCCCCAGGTAGTGCAGGTGCACCGGGGACACGCTGCGCAGCACCGCCCCGGACAGGTCCAGGGGCAGCCCGGTCCGCGGGTCCGAGGCCGGCACGAGCGGGCTCGGGGTGTAGGTCGCGTCGGGGATCGAGCGCAGCCACTGCGCCGTGTACAGCGCACGGGCCTGCGCGGGGATGTCCGACGCCGGGTAGTGCAGGCCGAGGTACGGGTCGAGGTCGGCGCGGGCGTCCTCCGCGACGACCTCGCCGTTCCACTCCTCGTCGAACCGGTAGACCATGACGCGGTCGAACCCGGTGACCCGACGCATCTCGCGGGCGAGGGCGCCGGTGAGGTCGCGCTGGGTCGCGGCGCCCTGCAGGGCCCGCAGCACCTGGCGCGTGCGGGCCGGCGCCTCGGCGTCGTCGCGCGGCTCGAGCTCGACGACCACCGCGTGGTCGGTGCGGTGCGCGACGAGGTCGAACGCGCGACGTGTGCCGTCCGGCCCGGTCAGCTCGACCCGCCGCGGCTCGGAGCTCTCGTCGCCCGTCCCCAGGCCGGCGAGGATCTCGCGGCCGAGCACGTCGGCGGCCGGGCGGCCCAGCAGGTCCCGCGCCGGGACGCCGAGGTGCTCGGCGACGTTCTCCGAGGCGGTGACGACGCGGAGCTCGGGTTCGTCGAGCGCCAGCAGCGCACCGTGCGGCTGGATCGAGCCCGGGATCCGGATGGGCTCGTCCGCGCAGTCGACGACGGCGGCGGTGCCCGGGGAGCCGGGGGTGCCGGGGACGGCGGGGGCGGGCGGCACGACGGCGCTCACGCGGGGTCCTCACTACTGGGAGCGGTCCGAGAGGCGTCGCACCCGCGGTGTCCGGCCCGAACGCCCATCCGCAGCAACCTATACGTGCCGGCGCCGTCAGGCCGCGCGGCGGGACGCCCGTCGCAGGTCGAGGTCGACGGCGCCGTCCCGGTCGCAGACGAGATGCCCGTCGACGACGTGCGCCTGTGCGACCTGCACGTCGGTGCGGTGCGCCGCCGGGATGCCGTCCGCATCGAGCTCGTCCGTCGTCATCCGGTTGTCCGGACCGGGCTCCACCCGGTGCGTGAAGTAGAAGACCCACGCGACCTCGTCGCCGTCGGCGGTGGTGCCGACGACGACGTCCGCGTGGCGGCCGGTGCCGGCGTCCCAGCGGCGGCGGCCGGGCTCCTCCAGGACGACCCCCTCGCGCTCCCACGTCTCGAGGTCGGCCGAGCGGTAGACGCCCTGGCCCCGCCACTCGTCCACGAGCAGCCAGAACCAGCCGCCCAGCCGGAACACGTTGGCGCCCTCACCGGGCGGGCTCGTGATCACCTGCTGGGGTGTGGACCACGTGCGCAGGTCGGGAGAGTCGACGGACCACTGCTGGGAGCCCTTCGCCTCGTCCTTGTACCAGAGGCGGTGGCCGCCGTCGGGCAGGTCGTGGAGGCACGCGTCGATGACGCGGTCCGAGGACAGCGGCAGCTCCCCCCGGAAGGTCCAGGTCTCCAGGTCCGGGGAGGTGTGGTGGGTGATGCTCCGGGAGCCGCCCCACGTCGCGTGCACGCCCGGGACGTGGGAGAGGAACAGGTGGTACTCGTCGGCCACGCGGACCACCTCCGGCGCCCAGAGCGTGTTCCGCCCCTCGGCGTGGTCGAGCCCGTCGACCACGCCGAGGTACGTCCAGGTCCGGCCGCCGTCGTCGGACGACGCGACGCCGATGTCGGTCCCGTGCACCCAGCCCCAGCCGGGGGAGAGGTCCCCGGCCCGGCGCTGGGTGTAGAGCATCCGCCACGTGCCGTCGGGCGCCTCGACGACCACGGGGTCGGTCGGGGCGTGGTGCAGGGGGTCGGTGAACAGGGGTGCAGGGACCTCTGCGCTCATCCCTTCATGCTCCCGGCGAGCAGCCCGCTGACGATGTGCCGCTGGGTGAAGACGAAGAAGATCACCATCGGGACGAGCACGAGGACGCTCAGCGTCATGAACGTCGGCCAGTTCGTGGTGAACTCCCCGACCGCCGTGTAGACCTGCAGCACGATGGTGCGCTTGTCCGGCGAGGAGATGAACACGTTCGGGATGAGGAAGTCGTTCCACACCCACATCGTCTGGAAGACCGCGACGGTGACGAGGATCGGCCGGATCAGCGGGAGCACGATGCGCCAGAAGATCTGGAACACGCCCGCGCCGTCGAGGCGTCGCGGCCTCGATCACGTCGAACGGCAGCGTGCGCATGTACCCCTGGATGAGGAAGTAGCAGAAGATCGCGCCGGCGGCGTAGATGACGACGAGCCCGTTGAGGGTGTCGACGAGCTGCACGCCGACGAGCATCCGGTAGACCGGGATGAGGGTCGACTGCGCCGGCACGACGAAGCCGAGCACGAGCACGAGCCCGAAGATCCGGTTGAACCGGGTGGCCCGCATGATCATCCCGAAGGCCGCCATCGCACCGATGAGCACCTGACGAGCACCCCGACCACGGTGACGTACAACGTGTTGCCGAAGCTCCGCAGGAGCGGCACGTCGCGGAACACCTCGGCGTAGTTGCCGAAGTTGAGCCACGCTGGGCAGGGCGATGCGGTGAGGCCACCATCTCGGCCTGCGTCTTGAACGTGTTGACGAGGATGTAGTAGAGGGGCAGGGCGACGACGAGCGCGAGCGCGATCATGACGACGGCGAGGGCCGCGCGGCGGACGGTGTTCACAGGACGTTCCTTTCCACGCGTCGTGAGAGGCACGAGCTGACCGATGGACAGGGCGGCGACCGCCACCGTGAAGAGGACGGCGAGTGCGGACGCGAGGCCGTACCGTCCCTGACCGACGCCCGAGGTGACGATGGACTGCGTGATGGTGAAGGTCGCGAAGCCGGGACCGCCGTTGGTGAGCGTGTAGGGCAGGTCGAAGACCTTCAGGCCGCCGGTCATGCAGCAGGAACTGGCTCACGACGATCCCCGGCGTCAGCAGCGGCAGCGTGATGTGCCGGAACTGCTTCCAGGCCGACGCCCCGTCGATGGTGGCGACCTCGTACAGCTCCTGCGGGATGGACTGGAGGTAGGCCAGGTAGAGCACGGCGTGCCAGCCGGCGGCGCCCCAGACGCCGACGAGGATGACCGGACATCCGGGCCAGGTTGTCGTCCGACAGCCACGGCAGCGGGCCCAGCCCGAAGAGCGACTCCAGGACGCGTGTTCACGGCGCCGGAGCCGAGCGGGCGAGAGGATGTAGCTCCAGACGAGACCGAGCACGGCCATGCTGGGGATCGCCGGGAAGAAGAGCGCCGACCGGACGAAGTTGCGTCCGAAGAACTTCTTGTTGAGCACCACGGCGAGCGGGATGGCGATGACCGTGACGATCGCCGTGGTGCCGACCGCGAACAGCAACGTGAAGATCAGCCCCGCCAGCATGGAGGGGTCGCGCATGATGACGGCGTAGTTCGTCCAGCCCGACGAAGTCGACGTCGAACGACGAACCCGGTGAAGTCGGTGAAGCTCCAGTAGAGCGTCTGCCCCAGCGGGATCACGAAGAGGACGACGAAGACGACGGCGATCGGCACGAGGAACAGCTGGGCGGCGCTCGGGCCGCCCCAGCCGGACGGCCGGATCCTTCGGAGCGCCGAGCGCGTCGTCGACGACTCGGGGACGGGGGTGGTGACGGTGGATGCGAGGGCCACGGGACTCCTTCTCCTTCCGGGAAGGGCCGGTGGTGCGCGTCGCCGCGCACCACCGGCCGGGGGGTCAGGAGGAGGCGAGCTTCCGGTCCAGAGCGGCGGCAGCCTCACGCGGCGTCACCGTGCCCTGGACCATCTGCTGGATCTGCGCGACCGCCTCGACGTTCAGGACGTCCTCGGACCGCGTCCACGCGATCATCGGCAGGTAGACGTTGCCGGCCCGCACGTCCTCGACGATCGCGTCCAGGGCGGGGTCGAGCACCGGCTCGTAGTCCGTGGTCACCGTGATGTCGTTGGACAGCGTCTGGAACTGCTCGACGCCGTCCGTGCTCACCAGGAACTCGATGAACGTCTTCGCTGCCTCGACGTTCTCCGACTTCGCGTTGACCGCGTAGCCCGGGCTCGCCGCGCCGGCGAGGAACTGCTCGCCGCCCTCGGCCGCCGGGATCGGGGCGATGGCGAACTCCATGTCCGGCGCCGCCTCCTTGAGGGGGGTCACGTTCCAGGGCCCGGACGTGATCATCGCGACCCGGCCGTTGGCGAACTCGTCGAACACCTGGTCGCCCGTGAGGCCGACGGCGTTCGCATCGCCCAGCCCCTCCTCGTACAGCTGGTTGTACTGCTCGAGCGGAGTCGGTCCACTCCTCCTCGAACGACGACGTGCCGTCGAAGATCTCGGCGTCCATCGTCCCGCCCTGCGCGGCGTTGTGGGCGCCGACGAACGACGACACCATGGTCGGCATCTGGGTCAGGTCCTCGAGGAACGGCTTGATACCCGCGTCCTGGAGGTCGCGGCACAGCTGGAGGAACTCCTCCCAGGTGGCCGGGACCGTCTCGGCGCCGACCTCGGCGAGGAGCTCCTTGTTGTAGCCGATGCCGGCGCCCCACGTGGAGGTGGAGGCGCCGTAGACGGCGTCGCCGTCGCTGTACGTGGCCTGGTTGAACTCGGGGATGGACTCCATCCACGGCTCGCCGGACAGGTCGACGACGTGCCCGCCCTCGATGAGGTTCGTCTTGTTCTCGGCGGCGACGACGAAGACGTCGGGTGCGGTGCCGGACAGGACCCGCGTCTGCAGGGCCTGGATGTACTCGGCGACGGGCGGGGCATACGAGACCTCGACCTGGATCTCCGGGTTCGCCGCCTCGAAGCTCTCGATCACGGGCGCCATGACCTCCTCCCCGCTCCAGGAGAGGAAGGTGAGGGTGGTGTCGCCGCCGGCGTCGCCACCCGCGTCACCACCCCCGCACGCGGTGAGGGTGAGGGCGAGGGTGGTCAGGGCGCCGACGGCCAGGGAACGGCGGGAGCTTCGCTTCATCGTGATGACTCCTTGAGATGAGATGAGATGAGGTGGGTGGGGCGGGGTGACGTGCGGTGAGGCGGTGACGTGCTGCGGGACGTGAGGTACGGCAGAGGAGATCGGGACGTGCTCAGCCGACCTGGAGGCGGAACATGCTCCAGGAGGCCGGGGGCAGCTCCGCGGTGAGGACGCCGTCGACGACGCCCGCGCTGGGGTGGGGCTGGGGGACGACGCGGTCGGGGTCGTCCTGGGTGTTGGCGGCGGTGAGGTCGTCGTCGGCGAGGACGACGGCCTCGACGAGGGTGGCGCCGTCCGCCAGTTCCCCGCCGTCCGCCCCGGCCGCGGCGAAGCCGCGCAGCGAGGTGGAGAAGGACACCGGCTCGCTGGGGTCACGGTTGACGACGAACACGGCCACGCGGCCGTCCTCGGCGTCGTAGGTGGCGACGGAGTCGAGCAGCGGGACGTCGCCGAACTTGTCGGTGGCCAGGGTCGGGGCGTCCAGGCGCAGGTCCAGGACCTGTGCCGACGGCGTGCTTCGACATCAGGGCGAAGGGGTGGAAGATCGACTGGCGCCAGGCCGGGCCGTTCGGCTCGGTGCGGATCGAGGAGATCGTGTTGACCAGCTGCGCCTGCGAGGCGGCGGTGACCCGGTCGGCGTGGCGCACCAGCGTGATGAGCAGCGACCCGACCACGACGGCGTCCAGGACCGTGTAGGCCTCCTCGCTCGTGCGCGGGGCGACGGTCCAGTCCTCGGGCAGTCCGCCCTCGCCGCTGTTCAGCTGCGTGAGGTACCACACGTTCCACTCGTCGAACGAGATGTTGATCCGCTTGTCCGAGCTGCAGGCGCGCCCCGACGTGGTCCGCGGTCGCCACGACCTGCTCGATGAACCGGTCCATGTCGACCGAGGACGCCAGGAAGCTGGCGCGGTCGTCACCGTGCAGCTGGTAGTAGGCGTGGGCCGAGATGTAGTCGACGACGTCGTAGGTGTGCTCCAGGACGGTCGCCTCCCAGGCGCCGAACGTCGGCATGACCCGGCTGGAGGAGCCGCAGGCGACGAGCTCGAGGTCCGTGTCGAACTGGCGCATCGCGCGGGCGGTCTCGGCGGCGAGGCGCCCGTACTCGTCGGCCGTCTTGTGGCCGAGCTGCCACGGGCCGTCCATCTCGTTGCCCAGGCACCACATCCGGATGCCGTGCGGCTCCTTGGCGCCGTCGGCGATGCGCTTGTCGGACAGCGCGGTGCCCTGGGGGTGGTTGGCGTACTCGAGCAGGTCGATGGCCTCCTGCAGGCCGCGGGTGCCCAGGTTCATCGCCATCATCGGCTCGACGTCGGCCCGCTTGGCCCACTCCATGAACTCGTTCAGCCCGAACGCGTTCGTCTCGATCGTGCGCCACGCCGGGTCCAGGCGGGTGGGGCGGTCCCCGACCGGGCCGACCCCGTCCTCCCACTTGTACCCCGAGACGAAGTTGCCGCCCGGGTACCGGACGGTCGTCACCCCCAGCTCGCGGACCAGGGCGAGCACGTCACCGCGGAACCCCTGCTCGTCCGCGGTCGGGTGACCGGGCTCGTACAGGCCCGTGTACACGCACCGGCCCATGTGCTCCACGAAGGACCCGAAGACCCTGCGGTTCACCGGGGCGACCACGAACGCCGGGTCGATCGACACTCTTGCCTGATGCATTGCTTCGGCCTCCAGGGGCGCGGCGGGTGGACGACGCGGAGGCACGGCTCGGCACCGCCGGGCGTCGAGGTGGCGGGTCCCTCGGGAGGGCCGCACCGTCGAGCCTCGGCCTCCTCGCCGGTTCTCTACATCGTTGTACTCAACGATGTAGAACGTACCTGGCCGCGGGGTGGAGGTCAACACCCGAGGTCCGACGAGTGGCTGCGGAGCCTCCGGGCGACCGGTCGCCCGGGCCGCGGGTCGCGCGCCCTTCCCCGCGATGTCTACAACGTTGTAGGGTCGTCGGCTCCGGCCAGGTCCTGGCCGTGCCCCTCGGGGCGCCGACGAAGGGAGGCCACGCCGATGCCGGTGACCATGCACGACGTCGCACAGCTGGCCGGGGTGTCGGTGAAGACCGTCTCCAACGTCGTGAACGGGTACCCGCACCTGCGCCCGGCGACGAAGGAGCGCGTCGAGGCCGCGATCGCCGAGCTGGGGTACCAGCTCAACGTCTCGGCCCGGAACCTGCGTCAGGGCCGGACCGGGATGATCGGGCTCGCCGTCCCGGAGCTGAGCCAGCCCTACTTCGCCGAGCTCGCCGACATGGTCATCCAGGAGGGTGAGGAGCGCGGGGTGACGGTGCTCATCGAGCAGACCGGCGCGGAGCGCGATCGCGAGCTCGAGGTGCTGCACGGGACGCGCCGACGGATGACCGACGGCCTCATCTTCTCCCCGCTCGCGCTCGGGGAGGAGGACCGGGCCGAGCTGTCGGTCGACTACCCGCTCGTCCTGCTGGGCGAGCGGATCTTCGCCGGCCCGACCGACCACGTGACCATGGCGAACGCCGAGGGTGGCTACGCCGCCACGACCTACCTGCTGGAGCGGGGCCGCCGGCGGATCGCCGTGATCGGGTCCCATCCCGGTGAGGGTCTGGGCTCGGCGATGCTCCGCGTCGAGGGCTACGAGCGGGCGCTCGCCGACGCCGGGATCGCGCCGTCGACCCTGACCTGCTCGTGCCCATCGACCCGTGGCACCGGTCGACCGGGTCGGCCGCGACGGAGCGCCTGCTGGCCGCCGGCACCCGGGTCGACGCGATCTTCGCCCTCAACGACGCGATGGCCCTGGGAGCGCTCCGGGCGCTGGCCGCCCGGGGGATCCGTGTGCCGGAGGATGTCGCCGTCATCGGGTTCGACGACGTCGACGACGCCCGCTACTCCACACCCTCGCTGAGCAGCGTCGCGCCCGGCCGCGAGGACATCGCCCGCACGGCGGTCGAGCTGCTCGTCGCGCGGATCGCCCAGCCCGGCGGCGAGCCGTCCGTTCGTCGAGCACGTCGCCCCGTTCCACATCGTCGAGCGCGAGTCGACTCTGGGCTTCGGCGCAGCCGAGGTCGTCGGGCAGGACGCAGGTGGCGTCGAGGTGGTCCGGGACCCTGCCGGGACGGCCGCCGAGCCCGCCCGCCCGGCGCTCACCCGGTCGGCGACTCGCCGCTGATCCCGTCCGGCGCGGGTGCCGGTCGGTGTCGCGGCGGCGCGGCGGCCGCCGCGGCCGGCCGTGGGCCCCGGCGCCCGGAAGGTGCGCCACCGTGGGCCCCGGCGCCCGGAAGGTGCGCCACCGTTGGCCCCGGCGCCCGGAAGGTGGTGGTGTCGGACGACGACGGCGGGCGGAGGGGGCGGCATGACGGACGCAGAGGGATGGCGCGAGCGGCTCGCGCGCAGGTACGAACGCGGGCGGGAGCGACGTGACCCGGCGTCCGACGAGCCGGCGTCGTCCGAGCCCGGTGCGGGGACCGGTCCCGCCGCCGAACCCGCTCCCGCGACGCAGCCGCCGCGGGTCGAGGCCCTCGCCCTGAGCGGTGGCGGCGCGCGCGGGAGCTTCCAGATCGGCGTCCTGCGCTACCTGTACGACGTCGTCGGCATCGCGCCGACCGTGCTCGCCGGGACGTCGGCCGGCTCGGTCCTCGCGACCCTGCTCGCCCAGGGTGCGGACCGGGACGAGCAGCGCGCGGCCCTCGACGACGTCGAGCGGATCTGGCGGGAGATGTCGGAGAGCTCGCACCTGTACTCCGAGACGCCCTGGTACCTGTCCCTGCGGACCATCGCGCCGGAGTGGCTCGAGGTGTTCTCCCGACGGCGACGCCCGGGCCGGGCGGTCGGCCTCGGACGACAGCACGGGCGGGACGTGGCGGAGGAGGTCGACCCGCCGCCGGACGCGCGGATGTGGAGCCCGTTCCGGACCGTCGACGCCCTGCTCGCGATGCGTGCGCTGGGGCGGACGGGTCGCGACCTGGAGAACGTGCTGGTGGCGGCGGAGTCCGCGCAGGGACTGTTCGTGCCCGGCAGCGTCACCACGCGGCTCGTGGACCCGGCCGTGTTCCGCCCGGAGCGGGTGGCCGCATCCGGCGTCCGGCTGCGCATCGCGGTCGTCGGCCTGGAGTCCGGCGAGCTGCGGTACGTCACCGAGGACGGCGGCCTCGTGGACCGGGAGGACCACCCGCTGCCCACGACCGCGCCCATCCCGCTGGCGGACGCGGTCCGGGCGTCGTCGGCCATCCCGGTCGTCTTCCCGCCCGTGGTGCTCGACGGCGAGACCTACGTCGACGGCGGCGTCCGCGAGGTCGTGCCGGTCGAGATGGCCGCCCGGCACCTCGGCGCGACGCGCTGCTACGCGGTCGTCGCCTCGGCCGGCGGGCTCGCGCCGGACAGCGGGTTCGCCGGCCGCAACATCCTCGCGATCGCGTCCCGCGCGTACGCGGACATCATGTGGGACGAGGTGCTGCGCGACGAGATCCAGCTCGCGCGGGCGTCCGCGAGCGTCACGGTCATCCAGCCCGAGATCGACGTGCACGACAGCCTGAGCGTCGACCCCGGCCTGATCGCCCTCGCGATGGACTACGGCTGGATGCGCGCCGCCGACGTCGTGACCGGGGCCGACGGCTGGCAGCTCGACGTCACCCGCCGGATCGTCACCCTGCGCCGGCAGATCTGGGAGCTGGAGAACGCGGTCGCCGGCCCGGACGCACCGGGCGACGAGGGGGCGCCGGCGGAGCGGGTCGACGAGCTCGCGTCGCTCAAGGACGAGCTGCGGGACGTCGTCGGGCAGAAGGTCGCCGAGCACCTGCCGGACGGCGCGGACCGTTGGCACGCCCGGTGGGAGGGGCACCCCTGGCCGACGCCGCCCGACATCCCCTGGCGATCGGCGTCCGAGCCGGCCCCGTCCGCCTGACCGCGCGGAGACAGGGAGCGGTCACCCGCGCCTGACCCCTGTCTCCGCCCGGGGCGACAGGACGACGCAGCAGCGACCCGCTCCCGGGTCGAGCCGGGGGGTCGGGGCGTCCGGGCCGAGCTGCTCGGCGACCGCCCCGAGCAGGGCGAGGTTCCTGCTGCACACCAGGGCGGTGTGGTCGGCCACCAGGGCGTGGAACGGGCAGTTCGCGAGGACGACGTCACCGCCGACGCCGCCCTCACCGTCCCCCTCTCCGGTGCGGCGCGGCTCGTAGCCGAGGTCGGCCAGGACGCCGCACACCGCGGTGAGCGGGGCGCCGTCGTCGGGGGGCGGCGCGGCCCGGCCGAGGTCGCGACCGTGCGCCGCGGCGACCTCGGCCAGGGCGTCGGCGGACGGGGGTCCCGTCCGCCGCCGACCGGTCGATCGCCCGGGCCATGAGCCGACCCGCCAGGTCGTCGTGGCGCTCGGGCAGGGAGACCGCCACCTCGGCGGAGGTCCGGCGGTAGAGCTTGGGGGGCCGCCCGGCGCCCGGCCCGGTGCGCCCGGTGAGCCGCCGCGCGCTCGTCACGAGCAGCCCCTCGGCGACCAGCCGGTCGAGGTGGAACTTCGCCGTGTGCCGGGGGACGCCGGCTGCGGCCGCCGCCTCGTCGCGGCTCACCGGCTCCGGCTGGGCGACGACGTACTGGTAGAGCCGCCGCCGCACCGGCTCGGCGAGGGTGCCGACCCGGACGACCCGGCGCGCGAAGTCCTGCGCGGGCGGGGCCGCGGCTGGGGTCTCGGGCAGGGTCCCGAGCGGGTCCGGCGGGGCCGTCCCGGACGGCTCCGTCCCGGCGGCGGAGGGTGCGCTCCGTGGGGCGTCCACCCCTTGACGCTCCGCGCCAGGGCTCTAACGTCGATCCTGGTCTCCGTCAGAGATGAGACTCCGAGAAGAGGCGACGATGCCGACGGGCCTTCAGGTCAGCGACGATCCCCGCCCGGCCGGCGGCCCTCCGCGCGGCGCCGCCGTGCCGGACGACGGCACCGTCGTCGTCGTCGGCGCGAGCCTCACCGCCGCCACGATCGCCGGCGCCTTGCGCGAGGACGGCTTCCCCGGCCGGATCGTGCTCGTCGGGGCCGAGCCGGACCTGCCGTACGAGCGACCGGGGCTGTCCAAGGGCTACCTGCTGGGCACCGACCCGCGGGACTCGGTCTTCGTGCACCCGGCCGACTGGTACGCCGAGCAGCGGGTCGAGCTGCGGCTCGGCACGCGGGTGACCGCGATCGACCGCAGCGAGCACCGGGTCCAGCTCGAGGGGCCCGGGGGTGGCGAGCAGATCCCCTACGACCGGCTGGTTCTCGCCACCGGGTCCCGGCCGCGCCGGCTCGACGTGCCCGGGTCCCGACCTGGACGGCGTCGCGTACCTGCGGACGCTGCCCGACGCCGACCGGCTCGTCGAGGCGTTCGCGCGCGGCCCCCGCGTGGTGGTCATCGGCGGCGGGTGGATCGGCCTGGAGACCGCGGCGGCGGCGCGCCAGGCGGGGCTCGAGGTCACGGTGCTCGAGGCCGCGGAGCTGCCGCTCGTTCGTGTGCTCGGACCGGAGGTCGCCCGCGTGTTCGCCGACCTGCACCGCGAGAACGGCGTCGACCTGCGCACGGGTGCGGGTGTCGCCGAGCTGGTCGGTGACCGCGGGTCCGTCGGTGCGGTCCGGACGGGCGACGGCGTCGTGATCCCGGCCGAGCTCGTCGTCGTCGGCGTCGGGATCACCCCGGAGGTCGGCCTGGCGCAGGTCGCGGGCCTGGAGGTCGACAACGGGATCGTCGTGGACGAGCACCTGCGCACCGCCGACCCCGACGTGCTGGCCGCGGGCGACGTCGCGAACGCGTGGCACCCGATCCTCGGCCGCCGGCTGCGCGTCGAGCACTGGGCGAACGCCGGCCGGCGGGGGAGGTGGCGGCCCGGACCCTGCGGGGCGTCGACGCCGTCGACGAGCGGCTGCCGTACTTCTACACCGACCAGTACGACCTGGGGATGGAGTACGTCGGCTACGCCGAGCCCGACCCCCGCGGGGGCGACGTCGTCCTGCGGGGCGACGTCCCGGCCCGTGCGTTCCACGCGTTCTGGCTCCGCGAGGGCGCGGTGGTCGCGGGGATGCACGTGAACCTCTGGGACACGATCGACGACGTCGAGGCGCTCATCCGGTCCGGGCGGCAGGTGGACCGCGCGCGGCTCGCCGACCCGTCGGTGCCGCTCGCGGAGGTCTGACCCGTCTGACCGGTCAGACCCGTCCGCCGGGACCCGTCAGGTCCCGAGGACGGCCCAGCCGTGCGGCGGCAGCGCGACCGCGCCGCCGCCGTCGGCGCCGGGCGCCGGAGAGGGTCGCCCGGTCGCCGGCCAGGACCGCGGCGGCGCCCGGGACCGGCAGGCGTGACCGGGTCGTCCTCGAGGCTGAGCGCCACGAGCAGCGACCGGTCGCCGGCGTGCTGGCGCAGCACGAGCGTGCGGTTGGTGCAGGTGAGCACCTCGCTGCGCGCGGTGTGCAGCCACGGGTGCCGGCGGCGCAGGGCGATGAGCTCGCGGTGCAGGTCGAGCACCGTCCGGCCGGCGACGCGGCCGGCGGGCAGGTCGGCCGGCGTCGGGGGGAAGGCGGGCCGGACGGCGTCGTCGCCGCCCGGCGCGGTCCTCCTTGACGCCGGTCAGCCCGAGCTCGTCGCCGGCGTAGACCGTCGGGGTGCCGCCGAGGGTGAGCAGCAGGACGCGTCGCGTGGTCGAGGTGGCGGCGGTCGGTCAGCCGGCTCGCGATCCGGGTGACGTCGTGGTTGCCGACGAAGGTCAGCGGCACGAAGGCGTCGAGCAACGCGTCGTGCCGGGACAGCGTCCAGGACAGCTCGAAGAAGTTGCCGTCGTTGAGCGAGCTCCAGATCGACTTCCACAGCTCGTACTGGGTGACCGCGTCGAAGCCCGGCCTCGCGCACGACGGCGGCGTAGTCGCCGTGGAGCACCTCGCCGAACACGTAGGCGTCGGGGTGCGCGGCGCGGACCTGGGGGAGCACCCGGGCCCAGAACGCCGGCGGGACGGCGTAGGCCGCGTCCAGCCGCCAGCCGTCGACGCCGCGGTCCAGCCAGTGGGTCATCACGTCGGCGACGTACTGGGCGACGGCGGGCTCGTCGTGGTCCAGCGCGACCAGCGCGTGGTGGCCCTCGAAGTCGGCGTAGCCCGGCTCGGTGCCCGGACCGGCACCGTCCGGCCAGGTGAGGCGGAACCAGCGCGTCGGTCGGGCCGCCGGGCCCGTGCCCGCAGCACCTCCCGGAACGGCTCGAAGCCGCGGCCGACGTGGTTGAACACGCCGTCGAGCGTCACCCGGAGGCCGCGCTCGTGCGCCGCGGCGAGGAACGCGTCGAGGTCCTCGTCGGTGCCCAGCCGCGGGTCGATGCGCCGGTGGTCGACGGTGTCGTAGCCGTGCGTCGAGGAGGCGAACACCGGGTCCGAGCGCCACCCCGGACAGCCCGAGCTCGACGACGTGGTCGAGCCACGCGGTCAGGTGCGCGGAGCCGGTGCACGGGCGGGGCGTCGTCGGGCAGCGCCTCGGGCTCGGCGCCCGACGAAGCCCAGCGGGTACACGTGCCACCACATCGCGTGCTGCACCCAGTCGGGCATGCCACCTCCGCAAGTCCCGGTGACGCCGTCGGCGCCGCGAGGACCCTACCCGCCACCGTGACCCCGCCCGGGTGCCGGACGCCGTCGAGCTCGGCCACTGCCGGGGTGTGCCCGCCGAGCCGAGTCCGTCCGCCGACCCCGGTCGGGTGCTCGCGGCCCTGCGGACGATGCTCGACGAGGCCCACCTCGCCACGCCGGGTGCGGCTGCCGGTGTCCATCGAGGACACGCTGGCGGGCCGGGCGTTCGAGCTGGTCCAGCCGGTGACGGCCCGCGGAGCCGACCCGGCGGTGTGGCTCCCGCTGCTCGACGGCACGCACCGGCTGGGGGTGCTCCGGGTCGAGGCGGCGGCCGGCACCGACCTCGACGACCCTGCGACCGAGGAGGCTGCCGCCCCCTCGCGCACCTCACCGGGCACCTGCTCCTGGGCAAGCTGCCCGAGGGTCGACAGCAGGACGACGCGACGCTCGTCGTCGCGCAGTGGTCGAGCGGCCGGGAGCGCGGGCTGACGTCCACCGACGTGCCGGCCCGGCCGGCGGTGGACGAGCGGCCGCGACGCCGAGCTCGCTCGCCCCGGGGCCTGGGTGCTTCGGGCCCGCGCTGAGGACGGACGCGACGCGAGGCATGATCGGCGGGGCGTCCCGGTCTGCCGCCCCCGCCGACGACCCGAGAGGACCGCCCGTGGACGTGTCGACCACCAGCCTCCCGCCCGCTGCCCCGCAGCGCCCCGCGCGAGCAGGGCGTCGACGCCCGCGGCGTGCTCGCCTTCGTCGACGCACTCGAGGCGGCGCCCGACGATCGAGCCGCACAGCCTCGTCGTGATCCGGCACGGGCACGTGGTCGCCGAGGGGTGGTGGGCGCCCTACACCGCGGGACGGCGTGCAGCTGCTGTACTCGCTGAGCAAGAGCTTCACGTCCGCGGCGGTCGGCCTCGCGGTCGGCCGAGGGGCTGCTGTCGCTCGACGACACGGTGCTCGAGCCACGTCCCGGAGCTCGACGCCGAGGTCACCGACCCGCGCGTGCGCCGACTGCTGGTCCGGCACGTGGCGGCGATGGCGGCCGGGCACGTCGAGCCGACGCCATCGACCCGCCCGGGCCGCCGACGCCGACGACCTGCTGCGCGGCTTCCTGCTCACCCCGCCGGAGCACGAGCCGGGCTCGGTGTTCGCCTACAGCCAGCCGTGCACGTACGCGCTCGCGGCGGTCGTCGCCCGGCGCTCGGGGCAGTCGCTGCTCGACTACCTGCGTCCCCGACTGCTCGAGCCGCTCGGCATCACCGACGCCTCGTGGACGCGTGATCGCCACCGGTCGCGAGCTGGGCTACTCCGGTCTGCACGCCACGACCGACGCGGTCGCCCGGCTCGGCCTGCTGCACCTCCAGGGCGGGCAGTGGGCAGGGCCGCCGGCTGCTGCCCGCGGACTGGGTCGCGGAGGCGACGCGCGCCCACGTGCGCGACCGGGGCGAGCGGGGCGGAGCCGGGGTTGGCCTCGTCCTCGGACTGGGCAGCAGGGGTACGGGTTCCAGTTCTGGCAGTCGCGGCACGGCTACCGCGGCGACGGCGCCTTCGGCCAGTTCTGCCTCGTCCTGCCCGAGCAGGACGCCGTCGTCGCGATGACGGCCGCGACCGAGGACATGCAGGGCGTGCTCGACGCCGGCGTGGGCGCACCTGCTGCCCGCGCTCTGGTGGGGCGCCGGCGGACGCCTCGACGTCTGCCGACGGCGCCCGCTGCCTCCGACGCACGGCGCCGACGCCGCGCTCGCGCGGCCGGCTGTCGCGGCTCGCTCTGCCCGACGGTCGACCGGGGACGCCGCGGCCGCCCGCCGCGACGAGGCCGGCGTGGGACGGCTGCCGGTCGGCGCGGCCGGCGGCGGGCCGGTCGCCGTCCGCGACGCTCGACCGCGCCGGCGACGGCTGGCGCCTGACCCTGGTCGGCCGGCACCCGTCCGACGCCGGACGTCCCGCTGGTGGACGGATCTCGGCACCGGTGGACTGGGCGACGACCCGGTGCCCGACCGCCGGACGGCGACCTGCCGGTCGCGGTGAGCGGCGGCTGGGCGCCCGACGGGCGCTGCGCGCCGACGTCGTCCTGCTCGAGACGCCCGCACGGCTCGCAGCTCACCCTGCGGGCCGACGGCACGCTGAGCGCCCGCTGGGTCACCTCCGCCGCTCGGCGACCCGCCGCTGACCACCCTGCGGGCGCCGCGCGACTGAGCGCACGGGCGGCGCCGGCGGGGCTCAGCGAGGGCAGTGGCACACACATGTGCCGAGACGCCGGTTGGGGCGCATGTCCCGCCGCACGTGTCGCTGATCGGGCCCGCCGAGACCTTCGCCGCCGCCCGGGCGCACCGCGACCGCCGACGCGCCGCCGCCGCCGCAGCGGCCAGCGCACCGGCGGGCGCGGGCCCGGGGATGCCGGCTGACGGGATGTCGTGCGGTCGCGGGGAGCGGCCCCGGCACTGCCGCAGCGGGCGCCTCAGCGGTGTCGTGAGGGCGGAGCGACCAGGTGCGAGCCGCATCGGTCGGCGTCTCGACCGTCGTGGTCGCGACCGGGCAGCCGCCGCGTCGCCGACGCGGTCAGCCGCCGAACGGGCAGCACCGGCACGCCCGGGTACGTCGACCCGGACCCGGAACACGGCGCCGTCGGCGGGCCCGGGGTCGTCGAGCCCCTCGCGCGACGTCGTGACGAACAGGTCGCGACCGTCCTCGCCGCCGAGCGTGCACGCGGTGACGCCGGACGCGGGGAGGTCGATCTCGGTGAGCACGTCGCCGTCGGGGGAGAGCAGACGCACCCGGCCCGCCCCGTTGAGCGCGACCCACACGTTCCCGGCCGAGTCGACGGTCAGGCCGTCCGGCGTGCCGTCACCGCCCGGGTGGAGCACCCGCCGGCGGACGAGCTCGCCGTCCTCGACGTCGAACACGTCGGTCGCGGCCCGTGCCCGAGTCGTTGTAGTACGCGCGCGTGCCGTCGGGGCTGAAGTCGAGCCCGTTGGAGATCGTGCACGTCGTCCAGCACCGCGGTGACGCGAGCCGTCGACGTCGATCCGGAACAGGGTCGCGCCCGCCCGGCGTCGCTGTCGTACGCCATCGAGCCGGCGTACAGCCGACCCCACGGGTCGCACCCGCCCTCGTTCATCCGGACGCCCGGGTCCGTCCACAGCGGCGGCAGCGGGGTGGGCACGTCGTCCGGACCGTCGGCCAGCGCGAGGCCCCGCTCGATGCCCGACGACGTAGCCGCCGCGCGTCCGCGGCCGGACGAACGCGGCGACCTCACCGACGTGCAGCCGGTCGACGCCGCCGTCGGCTCGCAGGGTCAGCAGGTCGCCGGCGAGCATGTCGACCCAGCGCAGCCCGCCCCACACCGGCGACCACACCGGTCCCTCGGCGTGGAAGGCGACGGGATCGGTGACCTGCTCGACGGCGCTCATGCCCCGATCCTCGGGTCGCCCGGCGCAGTGGTGCCGCGGACGCCGCGGCGTCGACGGCTGGATCCGTGGCCCGTTCGGGTGCCGCGTGCCACGATGAGCTGGTGGAGGGCGAGCGCAGGACGGTCCGGACGTCGGTCCCGGTCGACCTGCGCCGCACGCTGTCGCCGTTGCGCCGCGGGCACCGCGACCCCGCCTACCAGCCCACCGTCGACGGCGCGGTCTGGCGGGCGACGCGCCTGCGCGACCGGTCCGGCGACCGTCCGCCTGCAGCAGACCGGACGCCGCGCGAGGTCCGGGTCGACGCCTGGGGACCGGGCGCCGCGCAGGCACTCGCCGAGCGCGCCGGCGCTGGTCGGCGAGCTCGACGACGTCTCGACGTTCGACCCGCCGCCCGGGCCGGTCCGCGACGCCTACCGCCGGTCCGCCGCGGTCCGGCTGACGCGCACCGGGCGGGTCGCTCGAGGCGCTGGTCCCGGCGATCCTCGAGCAGCGGGTCATCACCCGCACCGCGCACGACGCCTGGCGGTGGCTGCTCGTCCACCACGGGGAGCCGGCTCCGGGACCGGCGCCGGCCGGGCATGCGCGTGCCCGCCGTCCGCCGCCGGGCTGGGCGGCCGTCCCGTCCTGGGACTACCACCGCGCCGGCGTCGACCCCCGACGGGCCCGTGCGGTGCAGGCGGCCGCCCGGCTGCGCCGACCGGCTCGAGGCGGCCGCGGCCCTCGGGTGCGACCGAGACCACGCGGCGGCTGCTCCTGGTGCCCGGGATCGGGGTGTGGACCGCCGCCGAGACGACCCAGCGCGCGCTCGGCGACGCCGACGCGGTGTCGGTCGGGGACTACCACCTCGCGGGTCAGGTGGGCTGGGCGCTGACCGGGCGCGAAGGTCGACGACGCGGGGATGCTCGCAGCTGCTCGCGCCGTACCGGCCGCACCGGCTACCGGGTGGTGCGGCACCTGCTGCTCGCCGGGATGGCGCGCGTGCCGCGCCGCGGACCCCGGCTGGCGATCGAGGACCACCGCCGGCGGTGACCCGCCGCGGCCCGCCGGGACACGGCGGTGGTTCGCGGTGACCCGCCGGTGACACGTGGTGACGCAGGGGAGCCGGGTCGCGCGCAGGGGAGGGGGCGCGACCCGGCTCCGGTCCGGTGGTCCGACCGGGCGTCGGCTCAGGGAGCGGTGAGCGGGGGCAGCTCCGGCGACGAGACCCGCGGGGTCAGCATGCTCCCGGCCGGGACCGGGAACGGGAACCCGAGGACGGCGAGCCGGCCGCGGACCTGGTTCTGCGCCTGGCAGTCCGAGACGCACTCCGTGGGCGGGTTGGCGACCTCGACGGCGTCCTCGCCGCTGACGAAGCCCATCCGCCCGCCGCTGGCGACGTCCCAGACGGAGACGCCGCCGCAGTGGCTGCACGCTCGGGGTCGACCGGGGTGGCGGTGTTGCAGTCGGGCTGGGGCGACGCGCTCGGCGACCTGGGCGCTGTCCCGGGCGACGAAGTCCGGCGAGAAGCCGTTCGCGATGTTGACCCGCGGGCTGACCTGCACGCAGAACTGGCTCGGCGGGCCGGTCTGCACGCTGGTGCAGGCGGAGCCGAGGAACTGGCCGGCCCGGGCCCGGAACCGCGGGTTGTCGAAGTAGAACGGCGTCATCGCCGGGTCGGACGACGTCGCGAGGGTGTGGACGATCCGGGTCCGCGGTGCGCGTCGCCGCGCTCGGGCTCCATCTGGAAGATGCCGCCCTGGGTGCAGTCCTTGGACTGGATCTTCATCGACAGCGCCGGTGCCGGTGCGGCCGAGCTCGAGCGACCTCGTCGTCGAGGGTGACCTCGACGGCGCTCGACGAGCGCGAGCCCGCGGTGGTCGGGGACCTTGCTCGCGAAGACGGGCGTGCGGCCGGCCGCCGGTCATGTCCTCCTCGTTCGGGCGCTCCGGTGAAGGCGTAGTCGAGGACGGCGAAGTCGGACAGGCGCACGTCGTAGCTCGACGTACCGACCGCGGACCCCGAACGTTCCGTGCACCCAGGCTGGCCGCCGTGACGGTGCGCTCGACGTCGGCGCCGCGGGCCACGACGGCGCCCGGTCGCGGGGTTGACGACGGAGAAGCCGGCGCCGTCGCAGCGCGCCGCCCTTCTTCGCCTGGGCCGGCGCGGCGAGGCCGACGACGGCCAGCGGGCCGAGCAGCGCGACGACCGCGACGGCGGCACATCGACGACGGAACGAGGATCGGGACACGGTGACCTCCGGGAGACGGGGCGGGACAGGCAGGTGCCTGCCGGCGCGTCCCACCCTGGGCGTGGGCGACCCGGTGGGGAAGTGATCGATCGGACTACGACCACACCTCCGAACGGGTGACGTCGCGGGTCGTACGACCCATGGGCGACCGGGCGTCCGACCGACGTGTGGGTGCCAGGTGTCAGGATGTCCATGACGGCGTCCGACGGCGGGACGACGACAAGCGACGACGACAAGCGGACGACCCGACGGGGGGATGGCTCATGACGGTCCAGAGTGCGGCGGCAGCGCACCCCGACGGCGGGGGACGCTCGCGCCATGGCGCACCCTCGCCGACGGCCGCGACCGCATCGAGCGCCGGCCGACGCCGCCGATGTGGCACACGCTCGTCGCGCTCGCCGTGGCCGGGACCGTCGCGCTCGGCGCGATCCTGCTGCTCGGCGTGTACGTCGCCCGCGGGCGCGGCCGAGAAGGAGGCGCTGCGCGACGCCCGCGGCCGCGGCCGACATCCTCGCGCGGTCGGTGGTCGAGCCGGCGCTCAGCGACGGCCTGCTGGCGGGCGACCCCGCGGCGCTCGCCGACGCTCGACCGCGTGGTCAACGCCGGTACGTGATCACCGAGGACCGCGTGCGGGTCAAGCTGTGGACGGGCCGACGGGCACGTCGTCTACTCCGACGAGCCGCGCCTCATCGGCCAGACCTTCGCCCTCGACGGCGACGAGCTCGAGGCGCTCGCGAACGAGCAGGCCGTGGCCGGAGCTCAGCGACCTGAGCGGGCCGGAGAACCGCTACGAGCAGGAGCTACGGCGGCTGTTCGAGGTGTACCGGCACGTCAGCGACGCCGGACGGCACCCCGCTGCTGTTACGAGACCTACTCGCGCTACTCCCAGCTGACCGAGCGCCGCGGGGAGGTGCTCCGGTCGTTCGCGCCGATCATGGTCGGCAGCGTCGTCCTGCTCCAGCTGTGCCAGCTGCCGCTGGTCTGGACGCTCGTGCGCCGGCTCCGCGCCGCGCAGCACTCGAGCGAGCGGCTGCTGCGCCAGGCGGTGGACGCGTCCACCGCCGAGCGGCGGCGGATCGCCGGCAACGTCCACGACAGCGTGGTGCAGGGGCTGGCCGGGGCGTCGTTCGTCATCGCGGGCGCCGTCGACGCCGTCGAGCGCGGCGGGACAGCCGAAGGTCGCGGCGGACCTGCGCGCCGCCTCCAGCGGCATCCGGGAGAGCATCCGCGGGCTGCGCTCCATGCTGGTCGAGATCTACCCGCCGAGCGTGTCCGTCGCCGGACTGCCGACCGCGCTGCAGGATCTCGTCGCGCCGCTGCGGGCGCAGGGCATCACCGCGACCGCGGACACGCCGGCCGCGGTCGACCTGCCGCGGTCGCTCGAGGCGCTGATCTTCCGGGTCGCCCAGGAGGCGCTGCGCAACGTGGCGCAGCACTCCGGTGCGCGCCACGCCCGGCTGTCGCTCACCGTGAACCCCGACGTCGTCCGGCTGGAGGTGTCCGACGACGGCGCGGGCGTCGACGTCGAGAAGGCGCTCGGCCGGCGCGACGGCCACGTCGGGATGCAGGTGCTGCGCGACCTCACCGAGGAAGCCGGCGCACTGCTCGAGATCCGGTCCGCGCACCGCGCGGGGACCACCCTGCGCCTGGAGGTTCCGCTCCCGTGATCCGTGTCTTGCTGGTCGACGACCACAAGCTCGTGCGTGCCGGGCTGCAGTCCCTCATCGAGTCCACGGACGACCTCGACGTCGTCGGGGCCGCGTCCGACGGCGCCGAGGCGGTCGAGCTCGTGGACGCGCTGGCCCCGGACATCGTGCTCATGGACCTCTCCATGCCCGGGGTCGACGGCATCGAGGCGACCCGCCGCATCGTCGCCGCGCACCCCGAGGTGCAGGTGCTCGTGCTGACATCCTTCTCCGACGGCGAGCGTGTCCGGCGCGCGCTGGACGCGGGGGCGGTGGGCTACCTGCTGAAGGACGCCGACCCGCAGGACCTGCTCGACGGCGTGCGCGCCGTCGTCCGGGGCGAGTCGCCGCTGGACCCCCGCGCGGCCCGCGCGATGCTGCAGACGCGCCCCGCCGCCCGCGGCGACGACCTCACCGACCGGGAGCGGGAGGTCCTCGAGCTCATCACCAAGGGGATGGCGAACAAGCAGATCGCGCACGCGCTGAACATCAGCGACAGCACGGTCAAGGCGCACGTCGGCAGCATCTTCCAGCGCATCGGGGTCGCCGACCGGACGTCGGCGGCGATCTGGGCGGAGCGCAACGCCTCGCGCTAGAGGAGGGCACCTCGGGGCGACGGCACAGGGGTCGCGCCCGGCGTCCAGGCGGCGAGCGCGTCGGCGGGTTGCGGACGGGCGTGCAGGAACCCCTGGCTCTCGTCGCAGCCCAGGGCCTCGAGCGCCCGGAGCGTCGCCGCGTCCTCGACCCCCTCGGCGACGAGCCGCAGCCCGAGGCGGTGCGCCAGCTCGACGGTGGCCGCCACGATGGCCGCGGTCCGGGGGTCGGTGCACAGCCGCGCGACGAACGACCGGTCGAGCTTGAGCTCGGTGACCGGCAGGTCGTTGAGGGAGGACAGCGAGGAGTGCCCGGTCCCGTAGTCGTCGATGCTCAGGGCGACGCCGCGGCGGGTGACCGCCCGGGCCGCGGCGAGGCCGCGCTCGGCGTCGACCATGAGCGTCGTCTCGGTGACCTCGAGCACCAGCAGGTCCGGATCGATGCCCGTGCCGGCCAGGACGTCGTCGAGCAGCGGGAGCATGCCCGGGTGGGTGAGGACGCTGGTCGACAGGTTGACCGCGACCCGCCAGCGCACGCCCGCCGCCGCCCAGGTCGCCGCCTGCCGGGCGGCCGTCCAGAGCACGTGGGTCGTCAGCTCGGCCATGAGGCCGTCCTGCTCGACGAGGTCGAGGAAGCGGTCCGGCGCGAGCAGGCCGTGCACCGGGTGGTCCCACCGGACCAGGGCCTCGACGCCGGACACGGTGCCCCTCGCCACGTCCACCTGCGGCTGGTAGTGCAGGACGAACCGCTCACGCCGTGCCGGGTGCGCCGGGTCGAGCGCGGCGCGCAGCTCCTCGAGCCGGGTGGCCCGGGCGCGGGTGGCGCGGTCGAGGTCCGCGTCGTAGCGGCACAGGCGGGTGCCGGTGGCCTTCGCGCGGTACATCGCGACGTCGGCCCGGCGCAACAGCTCGTCCGCGTCGATCCCGGGAGCTCCGGTCGCCACGCCGATGCTCGCCAGGACGTGCGCGCCCTGGCCGGCCGCATGGGTGACGCCCGTGAGCCCTTCGGTGAGGGTCGTCGCGGTCCGCACCGCGGCGACCTCGTCGCCGGGGAGCACGACGGCGAACTCGTCCCCGCCGAGGCGGGCCAGCAGGCTCCCCGGCGGCAGGAGCGCGTCCAGGCACGACGCCGCTGACCGCAGCAGCGCGTCGCCGGCGGCGTGGCCGTAGCGGTCGTTGACGTCCTTGAGGCGGTCCAGGTCGAGCACGAGCAGGCTGACCGGCGTCGACCGCCCGACGGCCGCGGTCAGGTGCGCCATGAGCGCCCGGCGGTTGGCGACGCCGGTGAGGTCGTCGGTCCGGGCCTCGTGGCGGGACTGCGCGAGCTGGGCGAGGTCGCGCACGAAGTGGATCATCCGGGCGGTCACCCCGAGCACCGCGACCACGGCGAACGCGGCCGGGGCGTAGTCGTCGAGCGTCTCCGCGGTGCCGTGGGTGTCCGTGTGCGCGAGGCGCTCGCTGTTCGCGACCAGGACGGCGACGCTCACCACGAGGACGGCGAGTGCGCCGAGCGTCGGTCCCTGGGGGGTGGCGTGCCGGGGCGGGACCGCGCGGGGTGAGTGGAGGGTGCAGGCGGCGAGGACGGCGGCGAGGACGACCCAGCCGGTCAGGTCCGCGTGGACGCCCGCCGGGCCCGGGGCGGCCACCAGTGCCGCGGTCTCGGCGGCGCCGACGACGGCGAACGCGGAGCCGAGCGCCCAGACGCGAGGGTCGCGCCGCAGCCCGCCCATCTGCGCGACGGTGAGGACCGTGCCGACGAGCACGACCGAGGCCGCGATGCGGAAGAGCGACCCGTGCACGGCCCAGTCGGGGCGGTCCATGAGGTGGCTGCCCTGCCAGGAGAGCCCCAGCACGGCGACGGCGACGACCGCGAAGACCGCGCTGAGCCCGTTGAGCCAGTCGCCGGCCTCGGCGGCCGGGCCGCGGGCCAGGTTCCACTGGACCAGCGCGCGGTAGGACAGCGGCATGGTCGCGAGGGCGGCGGCGCCCCAGACGAGCGCGGCGAGCTCGTCGACGGCGCCGGCGGGGACGAGCGGGACGAGGCCGGCGTCGAGCGCGAGGCGCACGACAGCGCCGCCGGCGACCACGACGAGAACACGCGTGAACCAGGACCACAGGTCCCGCTCCGAGCGAGGTCCGGCCGGCTCGCGCCGGGTGCGCTCGCGCAGGACCCACGCGCCGCCTCCCGTGGCGAGGACGGCGAGCGTGTCCGCGAGGAGGAGGGCGGCACCGGTCAGCGGGGTGACCAGGCCCAGGGCAGCGCACAGCACCGCCGCCGCGAGGACGAGCGCCACTGAGGCGACGTCACGCGGCGCCGTGGTCCGTCCCGTGGCGCGCATGGCCGGCTCATCGGCCCGGGGCCGTCGGTGCTGAGGGGGATGGGCGATCCGATCCGCGGCCGACCGGGTGATCCACCCCCGGTCGAGATGCGGGTCACCGACCGGGCGGCGATGATCGACCCGGCGCACGGCACCCGTCCCGCGCCCGGCCTGAGCCGACCGGGTGAAAGCGTGGCGGCGTCCCCACGAGGGTCTGACCGTGCCCAGCAGGGTCGTCATGAACGATCCGAACCCGGAAGTCGCTTTCCAGCGCTTGCAGGGCTTGCGACGCGCCCGGGGTGAAAGTTGCGGAACGTCGTTGCAGCGCACACCATCGGTGGCTAGCGTCCCGCCAGTACCCGCCTGCGGCGGGACGTCCACTCGAGCAGGACTGAGATCGCGAGATGACCCTGACCCTCCCCGAGCTGGTCCCCTCGACGTACGTCGACGCCCACGGAACGGTCCGTGAGCTCGACGCGGCCACCCGTGCCCTGGTCGCCGAGGTCGTGACCGGCGCCGGTGTGCCCGACGCGCCCCTCGTCTGCGTGCCCGGCGAACCCAGCGCCACCCTCCACGGCGACCTCGAGACGCTCGAGGGCGCGCCCCTCGGCCCGGTCGCCGGGATCGCACCGGACGCCGGCTACTACCGCCTCCGGACCGCGGACGGCGCGGTCGCGCATGGTCATCAGCGCGCCGGAGACGCTTCCCGCAGCCCGAGCGTGGCTGGGGCTGGGCCGTGCAGCTGTACGCCGCCCGCTCCCGCGACTCGTGGGGCATCGGCGAGTTCCGCGACCTGGCCCGCGTCGCCCGCTCGGCGCGCGACGCCGGTGCGAGCTCGGTGCTCATCTCGCCGGTGCACGCCGCGGCACCCTGCACGCCGCAGCAGTCGTCGCCGTACTCGCCGTCGTCGCGCCAGTGGCTGCAGCTGCTCCACATCGCGATCGAGGACGTCCCCGGCGCCGAGACGGTCGACCTGGCCGACCTCGCCGGGCCCGCCCGCGCGCTCAACGACCGCCGCCTCATCGACCGCGACACCGTCTGGCAGCTCAAGCGCACCGCGCTCGAGCGCATCTGGGACGACGACCCGGCAGCCACCTGCCGGTCGAGCACGACGTCTGGGTCGCCTCCGGCGGGGAGGACCTGCGCCGTTTCGCCACCTGGTGCGTGCTCGCCGAGACGTCGACCCGCGCACTGGCGCGGCTGGCCCGAGCAGTACCGGACGCCCGGCCGGCGCCGCCGGGTTCGCCGCCGAGCACGCCGACCGGGTCGCGTTCTACTGCTGGGCGCAGTGGGTCGGCGACGGTGCAGTTCGCGTGCCTGCGCGCCGGCGCGACGGTCGTCGCGGACGTCGCGGTGGGTTCGACTCGTCGTCGGCCGACGCGTGGGTCCACCAGGAGATCGTGTGCTTCGACTACGAGGTCGGGTGTCCCGCCCGACCGGCACAACCTCGAGGGTCAGAAGTGGGGCCTGCCGGCCCTCAGCCCGACCGCGGCTCGTCGCCGCCGACCTCGCGCCGTTCATCGCGATGGTCCGGACCGCGCTCGCCCACGCCGGGGCGCTGCGCATCGACCACGTGATGCAGCTGTGGCGCCTGTACTGGGTGCCGCTGGGCGGTCACGCGGCCGCCGGCGTGTACGTGCACTACCCGGTCGACGCGCTCCTCGCCGTGCTGCGGCTCGAGGCGCACCGGTCCGGCGCGTGGGTCGTCGGCGAGGACATGGGCACCGTCGCCGACGGCGTCCGGGAGACCATGGCCGACCAGGGCATGCTCGGCTACCGCGCCGCCCTGCGACTGCCGGTCGACCAGTTCCCCGAGGCCGCCATGGGCGCGTCGTCGACGCACGACCAGGCGACCGTCGCGGGCACGCTGACCGGCTCCGACATGGACGACCTGCGCCGGATCGGCAAGGCCGCGAACTTCGGAGCAGCTCGAGGGCGTCCGCCGCGAGCTCGCCGACCGCCGCCGGCGTCGACCTCGACGCGCCCGTCGGTCCGGAGCAGGTCGTCCGCGGCGGTCCGCGCGCAGTACGCGCGGCTGTCGGCGTGCGCCGCGCGGGTCGTGCTGGCGTCGCTCGACGACGCGGGCGCGGTCGCCGAGCGGCCCAACATGCCCGGCACGGTCACCACCTGGCCGAACTGGTGCCTGGGCCTGCCGCTGCCCGTCGAGGACCTGCTCGCCGCGCCGCTCGCCCGCGAGGTCGCCGGCGATCCTCGACGCCCGTCGGGTCGTCGCCCCCGCCGCCTGACGGTCGCCGCGCCGTAGGGTCGGACCCATGGCCGGCCCGCGCGGCGAGATGCGCGCCGTCGAGCTCGTCGGAGGACGCGCTCGACGACGACGTCCCGCGGCGCGCCCGGACGGTCGCGCCGGGCGCGACAGCGGCCGGGCGACGCCGCCGGGTCGGCTCGCGGGCCGACTCGGCGTCGCCCCGTGGCGCGCCGCCGCGCGTGGTGGCCGCCGCCGTCGTCTGGGCCTGCTCGCGCTGGGCGGGTCGGTGCTGACCGACCGGCGCGAGGACGCCCGCTGCGGTCGATGCGCGGGGTCGGCCGGACGTCGTCGCGCCGCTCGACGGGCCCGGTCGCGGCGCTGTGGCGCGGGCGGGGGTGGACCGGCTCGGACCTGCGCGACGTCGGCGGGCGCCTCGTCGGGGTCGGTGAGCACGCCGTACCGCACGGTCGACGTCGTCGCGCTCGACCCGCGCACCGGCGCCGACGTCTGGCGCACCCCGGTCGGCCCGGCCGCGGTGCTCCGCCTGCTGGACCCGCCTGCGCGCTCGCCCGGAGCGCCCTCACCCGACGCCCGGGGACGGGTCCGGCCCGGTCGTGGTCTGCGTCGCGGTCGACCGCACCCGGACCACCGAGCAGTCCGCGCTCGGCACGCTGACCTACCCGACGCGGGCCCGCCTGGTCGTCGTCGACGCGCGTCGACGGCGACGCTGCTGCGCGACGGGCCGGCGCCCGCGACCAGCCTGGTCGCGCGTCCTGGGGACCGACGCCGTGCTCGCGCACGTCGAGCCGGACGGCCGGGCCGGGTGGCCCGGGTCGACCCGCCGCACCGGGACCGAGCGGTGGGCGTTCACCACGCCCGACGCCGGTGCCCCCGGACCGGTTCGGCCAGCGCGAGCGTCGACGCTCCAGGCGGACGGCGACGTCGTCGCGGGTCGGCGGCGGACCGACCTGGGTGCTCTCCGGCGACGGCGAGGGTGCTGCGCACCTGGCCGCGGTGAGGCCCGCCCGGCGACGGGGCTCCCGGTCGCCCTGCTCGCCGCCGGGCGGGTGGTCGCCCGCACGACCGCGCGTCGCCGACGCGCGGCTGGGGGACCGAGGTCGTCGACCTCGTCGGCGGCACGGGCGTGGTCGGCCCCGGGCTCCCCCGTCCGAGGCGCGGCCCGACGACGGCTCGCTCGACGGACCTCGTCCTGCTCCAGGCCGACGGCTCCCCGCAGACCGTGCTCGCGCACGACCGCTCGACCGGCGCCCTGCGGTGGACGCTGGACCTGCCGTACTCGGTGCCGCTCGCGGTCCTCGACGGGCGCCGCTCGTCGCGGTCGACGGGGCCGCGCGCTGCGGGCCGTCGACGGGCGCACCGGTGCGCCGCTGTGGACCACGACCCTCGACCGGCCGGCGCAGGGCGCCGCTCGTCTCCGACGGCCGGGTCGTGGTCCTGTCAGCCGCGACCCGTCGAGGGCGGCGGCGTGCTCACCGCCGTGGGGCTCGACGACGGCCGGACCGCGCTGGACGACCCGCGTCGAGCACGCGCTGTTCCTCTTCGCCGTCGACGGACGCCTGTACGGCTGGTCCGCCCGCGGCCTGCACGCCCTCGGCCCGCCGGCCGACCGGGGATGAGAGGCTCGCGCCGTGACGAGCCGCGGGCAGATCGACCTCAACTCCGACGTCGGGGAGTCGTTCGGGACCTGGGTCCTGGGCGACGACGAGGCGGTCGTCCCGCTCGTGTCCAGCGCGAACGTGGCCTGCGGGTTCCACGCGGGTGACCCGCTGACGATCCGCCGCACCTGTGCCGCCGCCGCGCGGGCGGGCGTGTCGGTCGGGGCGCACGTCGGCTACCGCGACCTCGCCGGATTCGGCCGGCGCTTCCTCGACGTGGCCCCGGACGAGCTGACGACCGACGTCGTCTACCAGATCGGCGCGCTCGGGGCGCTCGCCCGGACGGTCGGCACCACCGTCCGGTACGTCAAGCCGCACGGCGCGCTCTACCACGCCCTCGTCGACCACCGCGAGCAGGCGCGGGCCGTGGTCGCCGCGATCGTGGCCGTCGACCCCGGCCTCCCGCTGCTCACGCTGCCCGGTGCCGTCGTCGGCGAGGAGGCGCGGGCCGCGGGGCTGAGGGTGGTCACCGAGGCCTTCGTCGACCGCGCCTACACCCGCGAGGGCACCCTCGTGCCCCGGCGCGTCGCGGGTGCGGTCCTGCACGACGTCGACGCGGTCGCCCGCCGCGCCGTGCGGATGGCTGTGGAGGGCACGGTCGAGTCGATCGACGGCGCCGCGGTCGACGTCGACGCCCAGAGCCTGTGCGTGCACGGCGACACCCCGGGCGCGGTCGCCATGGCCGCCGCCGTCCGGTCGGCGCTCGCCGAGGCCGGGGTCCGGGTGGCGGCCTTCGCATGACCGGGGCGTCGGGCGAGCCCCGGACCGTGCGGCGAGCCGGGACGCGGGCCCTGCTCGTCGAGTGCGCCGACGGCGCGGAGGCGCGCGGCCTGCGGGCGGCGCTGGTCGCCGAGCCGCTGCCCGGCCAGGACGAGGTGCTGCCGGGGGCGCGCACGGTGCTCGTCCGGTTCACCCGCGCCGTGACCGACGAGTCGGCCGGGGTGCTCGCCACGCGTCCGCCGACGGTGGTGGACGCCGTCGTCGGGCCGGAGGTCGTGCTGGACACCGTCTACGACGGCGCGGACCTCGACGACGTCGCCCGCACGCTGGGCCTGTCGGTGCCGGCGCTCGTGGCGGCGCACGCCGACCGCCGGTGGACCGCGGCGTTCGTCGGCTTCGCGCCCGGCTTCGCCTACCTGGAACCGGAGGGCCCGGACGCGGCCTGGGTGGACGTCCCGCGCCGGACGACGCCGCGCACGGCCGTCCCCGCCGGGTCGGTCGCCGTCGCCGGTCCGTACTCCGCGGTGTACCCGCGCGCCTCGCCCGGCGGCTGGCAGCTGCTGGGCCGGACCGACGCCGTCCTGTGGGACCTCACCCGCGCGGCGCCCGCGCTGGTCACGGCCGGCACCCGGGTCCGGTTCCGACCGGTCCGCGCGGCGGCGCTCGGGGTCACGGGGGACACGGCGGGAGCCGACGACGCCGCCGCCGGGCGCGCCGCAGCCGACCACCGCGTCGGCCGCACCGGATCGGCGACCCGCCACCTCCGGCCTCGAGGTCGTCGCCCCGGGCCCGCTCGCCCTCGTCGAGGACCTCGGCCGGCCCGGACACCTCGACCTCGGGGTGGGCGCCTCCGGGGCCCTGGACCGCGGCGCGGCCGTGCGCGCCAACCGGCTGGTCGGCAACCCACGCGACGCCGCCGTCGTCGAGGCGCTGCTCGGCGGCCTCGTCCTGCGGGCCCTCGGCACGCAGGTGCTCGCGGTCACCGGGGCGCCGGTCGGGCTGGTCCGCCGCGGACGCGACGGCGCCGGCCTCGCGCCCCCGAGCCTCGGCGCCCCCTTCGCGCTGCAGGACGGCGAGTGCCTCGTCCTCGGCCCGCCCTGCGACGGGCCTGCGCGCGTACGTCGCCGTGCGGGGCGGTCTGGACGTCGAGCCGGTGCTCGGCAGCAGGTCGACCGACGTGCTGTCGGGTCTCGGACCCTCGCCGCTGCGGACCGGGGACGTCCTGGGCGTGCTGCCGCCGCCCGCGGCGTCCGTCGAGTGGCCGGAGCCGACCCCCGAGCCGCCGGCGGACGGGCGCGGCGGCGCGCCGACGACCACGAGCGAGACGGTCCGGCTGCTGCTCGGCCCGCGGGACGATTTGCTCACCCCGGAGGCCGCAGGCCGGCTCGGCTCGGCGACCTGGACGGTGAGCCCGGACTCCAACCGCGTCGGCCTGCGCCTGGAGGGCGAGCCGCTGGGGCGCCGCGGCGCGGACGAGCTGCCCAGCGAGGGCGTCGTCGCCGGGGGAGTCCAGGTGCCGCCGTCGGGCCTGCCCGTCGTCTTCGCCGCCGACCACCCGGTCACCGGCGGCTACCCCGTGGTCGGCGTCGTGCACGAGGAGGACCGGGACCGGCTCGCGCAGCTGCGCCCGGGCGACCGCCTGCGGTTCGTCGTCGTCGATCGCGGCGACGCTCAGTACGCTCGCGGCGCGGCGCCGGCACCCGACGCCCGGACGAAGGGAGCGGTCATGACGACCGAGCACGCAGGCCTCGACGGCGTCGGCACGTCCGGACCGCGGGACGCGCGATGAGGGCCCGGGTCCGCGTCCTGTCCGACAACGACTACTCCGGTGACCCCGACGGTCTCGTGCAGCTCGCCCATCACGCGCTGGCGCCGTCGGTCGAGCTGCGCGGCGTGATCGGCTCCCACCTGGCGCCGGGCGACCCGTTCGACCCCAGCGGGCGGACGGCCGAGCGGGCCGCGGAGGCGGCCCTGCGGGTCCTTGCCCTCGCCGGGCGCGACGACGTGCCGGTGCACGTCGGCGCCGAGCTCGCGCTGGCGGACGCCCGCACGCCGCGACCGTCCGCGGGCGTCGACGCGATCATCGCCGAGGCGATGCGGGACGACGTCGACTCCCCGCTCTACCTCGTGCTCGGCGCCGGCCTGACCGAGCTCGCCAGCGCGTACCTCGTCGAGCCGCGCATCGCCGAGCGGCTCACCGCGGTGTGGATCGGCGGCCCCGAGCACCCCGGCCTCGCCGTCGCGCCGCCCGGGTCGCAGGGCCCGGAGTACAACCTGAAGATCGACATCACCGCCGCCCAGGTCGTCTTCGACGCGCCGATCCGGCTCTGGCAGGTGCCCCGCGACGCCTACCGCCAGGTCCTCGCGAGCCAGGCCGAGCAGGACCTGCACCTGCGGACCGCCGGCCCGCTCGGTGAGCACCTCGCCGACGCGCTCGACTCGGTCGGGGAGATGGCCGGGGCGCACGGCGTGCACCTCGGCGAGACGTACATCCTCGGCGACAGCCCCCTCGTGCTCCTCACCGCGCTGCAGTCCGCGTTCGAGGCCGACCCGTCGTCGAGCCGCTACGTCGAGCTGCCTGCCCCGCGGATCGACGACGACGGCCGGTACGTCCACCGTCCGGATGGCCGCCCGATCCGGGTGTACACCCACCTGGACAACCGGCTCCTGCTCGGGGACCTGTTCGCCCGGCTCGCCCTGCACGCCCGTCAGGGGTCGCTGCAGGGGTAGCCGGCTCGGCGGGTGTTGACACCGTCCACCCCACTCCCTAGGTTGACCCCAGATCATTCAGCGCAGAATAGATATGCGGACGGTGGGTCACCGGTGGCAGCAGGGGTACGCGGGCGGACCGTCCTGGCGATCGACCAGGGGACCACCAACACGAAGGCCCTGCTGGTCGACGCGGCGACCGGCACCGTGCTCGCGACCGGGTCGCGCGGGCTCGGCGTCCGGTTCCCCGCGGCCGGCTGGGTCGAGCAGGACGCCGCCGAGATCTGGGGCGCCACCCGGGAGGCGATCGCGGACTGCCTGGCAGCCGCGGCCGCGGGTGCGGACGGGATCGCCGACGGGATCGCCGGGATCGCGGTGTCCAACCAGCGCGAGTCCGTCGTCGCGTGGAGCCGGTCCACCGGAGCGCCGCTCGCGCCCGTGCTCGGCTGGCAGGACGCCCGCACCGCGGCCGCGTGCGCCGACCTGGTCGCCGCGGGCCTGGGGGACGAGGTGCGCCGGCGCACCGGGCTCTCCCTGGACCCGATGTACTCGGCGCCGAAGATGCGCTGGCTCCTGGACGCCGCCCTCGCGGGTGGGACCGATCCCGCTGACATCTGCCTCGGGACGGTGGACGCCTGGCTGGTGTGGAACCTCACCGGCGGCACCGTCTTCGCGACCGAGGCCGGCAACGCGTCCCGCACGCTGCTGCTCGACCTCGAGGAGCTCGACTGGGCGCCGTCGCTGCTCACGACCTTCGGTGTGCCGCTCGCGGCCCTGCCCGAGGTCCGCGCCTCGGACGCCGGCTTCGGCGCGACCGCCGGGGACGACCTGCCGGCCGGGCTCGCGGCCGGCGTGCCGGTGGTCGCGGTGCTCGCCGACTCCCATGCCGCGCTCTACCAGCACGGCTGCACGACGCCGGGCAGCGGCAAGGCCACCTACGGCACCGGGTCGTCGGTCATGACCCCGTGCGCCGGCCCGGACGCCCCGCCGGACGGCATCACCACGACCCTCGCCTGGCTCACCGCGGACGGCCCGACGTACGCCCGGGAGGGCAACATCGTCGCGAGCGGCTCCGCCCTGGACTGGATGGCCGCGATGGTGGGCGGCGGGTCGTCCGGGCGCTCGGGCGGCGCCCTGCTCACCGAGCTCGCCGCGGACGTCCCGGACGCCGGGGGAGTGCACTTCGTGCCCGCGTTCTCCGGGCTCGGTGCGCCCTACTGGGACCGGTCCGCGACCGGGGTGGTCACCGGGGTCACCGGCGGCACGACCCGCGCGCACCTCGCCCGCGCCGCGCTCGAGGCGGTCGCGCACCAGGTCGCCGACGTCGTCGAGGCCGTCGAGTCCGACGGCGGTGCGCGCATCGACGTGCTGCACGCCGACGGCGGCGCGACCGCGAGCGCCCCTCTCATGCAGGCGCAGGCCGACCTCCTGGGTCGCGCCGTCGTGGTCGCGGACGTCTCCGAGGCGTCCGCGCTCGGCGCCGCCCTGCTGGCCGCCCGCACGCTCGGCCTTTCGCCCCCGCTCGCGTCCACGCCGCCGAGCGAGGCCACCGACGACGGCGTCGTGCCCCGCGTGCCCGACGGCGACCGGGTCGCCCGGCGCGCGGCGTGGGCCACCGCGGTCCGGCGCTCGCGCGGGCTCCCGGCCTGAGACGGGCTCGATCCCCGGCTCCAGCCAGATCCGCGCTCCAGCCAGATCCCCACTGCACCTCGACCCCGACTGCACCTCGACGGAGAGGACCCCCATGGCACCCCCCGCACCCCCGGGACGACCACCCGTGCGGCGACGCGGGCGCGTCGTCGGCGCCGCGCTCGGCCTCGTGGTCGTCGGCCTCATGGCCGCCACGACGACCGTGGTGGCGAGCGACGACGAGTCCGCCGCGACCGTCGGACGACCCGTGTTCGACGCCGCCGGGTACGCCGCCGAGAAGTACGAGTCGGAGGTCGTGCCCGCGATCGAGCAGGACGCGGTCGAGGTGACCGAGCTGCTCGCCGCCGTCGTCGCCGACCCGGAGGCCGCGGGCGAGCAGTACGGGCACCGCAGCGGGGTGTCGTCGCCGTACGCCTACGCGGTGACCGGGACCGGGGTCGCCGGAGCGGTCGAGGGCACGCTGCTGCCGCTGACCATCGAGGGACTGCCGGCCGGGGTGGAGGTCGTGCTGCAGATCGGTCCGGCGATCAACGGCACCGCCCTGCGGGACGCGACCGGGCTCATCGGGTTCGACGACTTCCTCAACCAGATCGAGTACGCCGACGCCGCGACCGAGCTGAACAACCGGGTCAAGGAGGAGGTGCTCGCCGGCTTCGACGCCGCGGGCGCCGCCGGCAGGACGGTGACCTTCACCGGGGCGTTCGCCTACGGCAGCAACACCGCGCTGCTGCAGGTCACGCCCGTCGCGCTCGAGGTGGCCCCGTGACCGCGCCGGCCCTCGCGGGGCAGGCGGTCCGGGACGGCGTCGTCATGCGGGCCCGGGACATCACCAAGGTGTACGGCGGCACGCACGCCCTGCGCGGGGTCGACTTCGACATCCGCGCCGGCGCCGTCACCGCGCTCTTCGGCGAGAACGGCGCCGGGAAGTCGACGCTCATGAAGATCCTCGCCGGCGTCGAGACGCCGACCACCGGGTCCCTCGAGCTGTTCGGCGAGGAGGTCGTGCTCGCGTCACCCGTCGAGGCGGTCGCCCGGGGCGTGGCGATCATCCACCAGGAGCTCAACCTGTGCCCCAACCTGTCGGTCACCGACAACCTGTTCATGGGCCGCGAGGTGCGACGTGGGCTGTTCGTCGACGACGCCGCCCAGCGCCGCACCGCGCTGGACGTGCTCGCCCGGCTCGAGGAGCCGATCAACCCGTCCACCGACGTCGCGGACCTGCGGCTCGGGCAGCAGCAGGTCGTGGAGATCGCCCGCGCGATCTCCCTCGACGCGCGCGTCCTCATCATGGACGAGCCGACGTCGGCCCTCTCCGGCGCCGAGGTGGACGTCCTGTTCCGGGTCATCCGCGAGCTGACCGCGGCCGGCGTCGCGATCGTCTACATCTCCCACCACCTCGAGGAGGCGCTGGAGATCGCCGACGACGTCGTCGTCCTGCGCGACGGCGCCCTCGTCGCGACCGCGGCGGCGCGCGACGTCGACCTCGGCTGGATCGTCACCAACATGGTCGGCCGCAACCCCGACGACCTGTACCCCGAGCTGGGTGCGCCCCAGGGCGAGGTGCTGCTCGAGGTGCGCGGGCTGTCCGTGGCGGACCCGTCCAACCCGGGCCGGATGTCCGTCGCGGACCTCGACCTCACCGTCCACGCCGGCGAGATCGTGTGCCTGTACGGGCTCATGGGCGCCGGCCGGACCGAGCTGCTCGAGACCCTCGCCGGGCGCCTGCCCGCCCAGACCGGCACGGTCCACGTCGACGGCGTCGACGTGACCACCGCACCGATCGGGGAGCGGATCGCCCGGGGGCTCGCGCTCGTCCCGGAGGATCGCCAGCGCGACGGCCTCGTCCAGACGATGTCCGTCGGCGACAACCTCTCGCTGGCGAGCATCCGGTCCTTCCTGCGCGGTCCGTTCGTCGCGGCCGGCGCGGAGGACGACGCCGTCCGGCGCACCATCGCCGACGTCACCGTCAAGGCGTCCGGGCCCGGCGCCGCGATCGGGTCGCTGTCCGGGGGCAACCAGCAGAAGGTCGTCATCGGCAAGGTCCTGCTCACCGGACCCCGGGTGCTGCTCCTCGACGAGCCGACCCGCGGCATCGACGTCGGCGCCAAGGCCGACATCTTCGCGCTCATGGCCACCCAGGCCCGGGCCGGGCTCGCGGTGCTCTTCGCGACGTCCGAGCTCGGCGAGGCGCTGCACGCCGCCGACCGCGTGCTCGTCCTGCACCGCGGCCGGGTCGTGCGCGAGCTCGACCCCCGCACCACCACGAAGGAGGACCTCATGGCGGCGTCGGACGACGCGACGGCAGTGACCGGCCCGACGGCCGGCCCGACGACCGGCCCCACGAGCGGAGCGGGCGCATGAACGCCGCCGCGCGGGTCGCGACGCCCCGCCCGCCCTGGGTGCTGCGCGCCGGGGACATCCTGCTCGAGCTGCGGGCGTTCATCGCCCTGGCCATCATCGTCGCGATCTTCGCGGCGCTCTCGGACACCTACCTGACCGGCTCGAACGTCATCACGATGACCCGGCACGTCGCGATCAACGCGCTGCTGGCTCTGGGGATGCTGCTCGTCATCCTCACCGGCGGGATCGACCTGTCGGTCGGCTCGATCGTCGGCCTGTCCGGCATCGTCGCCGGCGTGCTCCTGCAGGGCTGGAACATCCCGTCGCTCGACGTCATCCTCTACCCGCAGGTGTGGGCGGTCATCCTCGTCTCGCTGGCGGTCGGGACGGTGGTCGGCACCCTCAACGGGTTGCTCGTCACACGGTTCAAGGTGGCACCGTTCATCGCCACGCTCGGCATGCTCTACGTCGCGCGCGGCACCGCTCTGCTCATCTCCAACGGCGCGACCTTCCCGCGGCTGGGCGGCTCGCCCGAGCTCGGCAACACCGGCTTCGGCCGGCTCGGGACCGGCCGGCTCCTCGGCATCCCGATCTCCATCTGGATCATGGTCCTGTTCGCCGTGGTCATCTGGGTGCTCATCCGCAAGATGCCGTTCGGCCGGTGGCTGTACGCCGCCGGCGGCAACCAGCGCGCGGCGCAGCTCTCCGGCGTCCCGGTGGCCAAGGTGACGATGCGCGTCTACATGATCTCCGGGCTCTGCGCGGCCATGGTCGGCCTCATCATCGCCTCCGAGCTCACGTCGGCCGCCCCGCAGACCGGGGAGACCTTCGAGCTCAACGCGATCGCCGCGGTCGTCATCGGCGGGGCGTCGCTCGCCGGCGGCCGCGGCACGGTCCGCGGCGCGCTCGTCGGCGCCTTCGTCATCGGCTTCCTGTCCGACGGGCTCGTCATGGTCGGCGTCTCGACCTTCTGGCAGATCGTCATCAAGGGCGCCGTCATCGTGCTGGCCGTGATGCTCGACCAGGGCCAGCAGCGGCTCAAGCGATCGCAGGCCGCTGCCGCCGCGGCGGCCGACGTCCGGCACGAGGGCCCGACCTCGACGCCGCCCCGTACCCCCGCCCCGGCGGCCGCCTGATCCCCGGCCGCGCCCGTAGCCCACGTCCACCCCGCCCAGCCCAGTCCCACGCGACACCGTCGTCCACGAGGAGAGATCCATGTCCCGCACGTCAGCACTGTCCCGTCCCACCCGACCGCTCGCCCTGCGCCTCGCGACGGTCGTCGCCGCGGGCGCCCTCGCGCTCGCGGGCTGCTCCTCCGGTGAGCCGTCCGGCTCGACCGAGGAGACCGCCGGCGGGACCGCCGCGGCCGAGGAGGCGACCGGGCCGATCGCCGTCATCACCCCGTCGCACGACAACCCGTTCTTCAAGGCCGAGGCCGACGCCGCCGTCGCCAAGGCCGAGGAGCTCGGGTACGAGACGACGTCGGCGTCGCACGACGACGACCCGAACAAGCAGTCCGAGCTCATCGACGCGGCGATCTCCGCCGACGCGCAGGCGATCATCCTCGACAACGCGGGCGCGGACGCGTCCATCGGGCCGGTGCAGAAGGCCGTCGACGCCGGCATCCCGGTGTTCCTCATCGACCGCGAGATCAACCAGACCGGCGTCGCCACCGCGCAGATCGTCGCGAACAACTCCCAGGGCGCCTCGCTCGTCGCGGAGGAGTTCGTGGCGGCGCTCGGGGGCAAGGGCACGTACGTCGAGCTCACCGGCAAGGAGTCCGACACGAACGCCGGCGTGCGGTCCAGCGCCTACGCGAGCGTGATCTCCCAGTACCCCGAGCTGCAGCTCGTGGCCCAGGAGACCGCGAACTGGGACCAGCAGGAGGCCTTCACCAAGACCGAGACGATCCTGCAGAGCAACCCCGGCGTCACCGGGATCATCGCCGGCAACGACACCATGGCGCTCGGCGCGGTCGCCGCGGTCGAGGCCGCGGGCAAGACCGGCCAGATCACCGTCGCCGGCTTCGACGGCAGCCCGGACGCCGTCCAGGCCATCAAGGACGGCAAGCTGCTCGCGACCGGCCTGCAGCCGGCGGTGCAGATCGCCGAGATCGCCGTCGAGCAGGCCGACGAGCTCATCACGACGGGCGAGACCACCCAGCCGGAGAAGCAGTCGATCGACTGCGTCCTCATCACCGCGGAGAACGCCGAGGGCTACACGCTCTTCGCCCTGTCCTGAGCCTGTCCTGACCTGTCCTGACCTGTCCTGACCTGTCCTGACCGGTCCTGACCGGTCCTGACCTGTCCGGGACCCGGGCGGGACGTCGCACCCGACCCTGCGGGGTGCGACGTCCCGCCGTGGAGGAAGGTCGCGGGTGCGGGACCTCCCGCGCACGAGGTCGGGGCTGGCGCGCGCGTGAGTCGTCGGGCTATCATGATGCATCAACGATCGGAGACGAATAGATATGCCTGAGCAGACGAGCAAGCTGCCTCGCTTCGGTGCCGGCCTGTGGCACTTCGCGACGTACGTGGACCGGTACGCGGTGGACGGGTACGACGAGCCTCGGTCCACGCTGGAGCAGATCCGGCTGGCCGGGACGGTCGAGGACCTGTCGGTCGTCGACGTGCCGTACCCGTTCACGCCCGGCGTCACGGTGGACCAGGTGAAGGCGGCCCTGGCGGAGGCCGGCCTGGAGTGCATCGGCGTCACGCCGGAGATCTACCTGCGCAGGTTCGGCAAGGGCGCGTTCACGAACCCCGACCCCGAGGTCCGGGCCGCGACGCAGGCGCTCCTCAACGAGGCGTGCGACGTGGTGCGCGCGCTCGGGGCGGACTACGTCAAGGTGTGGCCCGGGCAGGACGGGTGGGACTACCCGTTCCAGGTCAACCACCACGACCTGTGGAAGATGGCCGTGGACGGCATGCGCGAGATCGCCCAGGCGAACCCCGACCTGAAGTTCGTCATCGAGTACAAGCCGCGCGAGCCGCGCGTGAAGATGACCTGGGACTAGCGCTGCACGAACCATTCTGGGCATCCAGCAGACCGGCTGCGACAACATCGGGGTGCTGCTGGACTTCGGCCACTCGCTGTACGGCGGGGAGTCCCCGGCCGACGCCGCCCAGCTGCTCATCGACCACGACCTGCTGTGGGGCATGGACGTCAACGACAACCTGCGCGGCTGGGACGACGACCTCATGGTCGGCTCGGTCCACCTGACCGAGATCTTCGAGTACTTCTACACGCTGAAGATCAACGGGTGGGAAGGGGTGTGGCAGCTCGACCAGTTCCCGTTCCGCGAGGACACCGTCGAGACCGCCCGCGCCTCCATCCGGTTGCTCAAGGCGCTGCACCGCGCGCTGGACACCCTGGACATCCCGGCGCTGCAGGCGGCCCAGGCCCGCCAGGACGCCGTCGGCGCCCAGCGCCTGGTCCAGGACGCACTGCTGAGCTGCATGGGGGGAGACCGATGAGCACGATCGAGGGCACCAGCGTCGAGGAGGACTTCGTCCCCGAGGTGCACGTCGAGGACCTGCCCGCCGGCCTGCCCGTGGTCGGCCGGACCGCTGACGGCGCCTCGCGCGAGGAGATCGTGGCGCACATCGCGAACGGCGCGAAGGAGATCCGCAAGCAGGACATCCAGATGATCCGGGCCGCCGGGCTGGGGCACATCGGCGGCGAGTTCTCGGTCATCGACATCCTCGCCACGCTCTACCTGCACTCGCTGAACGTGACGCCCCAGACCGCTGGACGACCCGGACCGCGACCGGTTCGTGCTGTCCAAGGGCCACGCCGCCGCGGCGCTCTACACGACGCTCGCCGCGGCCGGGTTCATCCCGCCCGAGCAGCTGAACACCTTCATGCAGCCCGGGTCGCAGCTCAACGGTCACCCGGCCCGGACCAAGATCGCGGCCGTGGAGGCCAGCACCGGGCCGCTCGGGCACGGGCTGCCGATCGCCGTCGGCACGGCGATCGCGGGCAAGCTCGACGGGTCCGCCCGCCGCACCTTCGTGGTCACCGGCGACGGGGAGCTGCAGGAGGGCTCCAACTGGGAGGCCATCATGACCGCCGGCCACCACTCGCTGGCGAACCTGTGCCTCGTCGTGGACCGCAACCGCCTCCAGCAGGGCGCGCGGGTCGCGGACACCAACGACCTCGAGCCGCTGCCGGAGAAGTTCGCCGCCTTCGGGATGGAGGTCGTCGAGGTCGACGGCCACGACCACGGCGCCCTCGTCGACGCCTTCGCGAACGTGCCGGCCGCATCGGGCAAGCCGACCGTCGATCGTGGCCCACACGTTCAAGGGCCACCCGATCTCCTTCATGTCCGACGACGTCGCCTGGCACCACAAGGTCCCCTCGGCCGACCAGGTCGCCACCGCCCTCACCGAGCTGGAGCAGAGCCGATGACCACCACCACCCTCGCGCCGGCCGCCGCCGAGCGGACCCTGCACGACTGCCGCGACGCGTACGTCGCGACCCTGGTCGAGCTCGCCGAGGCCGACCCGCGGATCGTCGCGGTCGTCAACGACTCGGTCGGCTCCAGCAAGCTGGCGCCCTTCCAGAAGCGGTTCGGCGACCGGCTGGTCAACGTCGGCATCGCCGAGCAGGACATGGTCGGCGTCGCCGCCGGCCTGGCCAACGGCGGGAAGATCCCGTTCGTCTCCGCCGCGGCCTGCTTCCTCACCGCCCGCGCGATGGAGCAGATCAAGGTCGACGCCGCGTACTCCCAGCACCACCTGGTCCTGTGCGGGATGAGCCCGGGCATGGCCTACGGCGAGCTCGGCCCGACCCACCACTCCATCGAGGACCTCGGCTGGCTGCGCACCATCCCGGGCCTGACGGTGATCGTCCCGTCCGACCCGACCGAGACCGCGCAGGCGATCCGGTGGGCCGCCGCAGCACGACGGCCCGGTGTTCGTCCGCGTCTCCCGCATGGGCGTGCCGGACGTCAATCCCGAGGGTTACGAGTTCGCCCCGGGCAAGGCCGTGACCCTGCGCGACGGCGACGACGTCACCCTCATCGGGACCGGCGTGACCGTGATCCGTGCCCTGGACGCGGCCGACCGGCTCGCCGAGGCCGGCATCTCCGCCCGGGTGCTGTCCATGCCGACGATCAAGCCGCTCGACGAGGAAGCCGTCCTCGCCGCCGCACGCGAGACCCGCGGGCATCGTCACCGTCGAGGAGGCCCTGACCACGGGCCTCGGCGGCGCCGTGGCGGAGCTCGTCGTGCACCACGAGCCGGTGCGGATGCGCTTCGTCGGCGTCCCGGACACGTTCGCGCCCACCGGGTCCGTCGAGTGGCTGCTCGACCACTTCGGCATCAACGCCGAGGGCATCACCGCCGCCGCCCAGGAGCTGCTCGCTCGGTGACCCGCCGGTTCGGCCGGGCGACCGCCCGGCCGGACCGCCCGGCCGCCGGCCGGACCGCTGGGCCGGGCGGACGCGGGCACGCGGTGGACAGGCGGGGGACCGGTCGCAGGTAGCATCGGGCGACCATCGCCGCCGCTGGTCCGCACCACCCCCCGCCCGCTGGGCCGGGGGAGGCGCCGCCTCCGGCCGCCGGCCGGGTGAGGCGCCGGCCGCACGGACACCCGCAGGAGGTGGCAGATGGTCGACGACCGTGTCGTCGCGGGCAGTGTCGCGTCCCGGTTCGGCCACTCGGACGACCAGATGCGGCTCATGGCGAAGATCGCGCGGATGTACCACGAGCGCGGGATGCGCCAGGCGGACATCGCGGCCGAGCTCCACGTGTCCCAGCCGCGGGTGTCCCGGCTGCTCAAGCGCGCGGCGGAGATCGGGATCGTCCGCACGACAGTGGCCCTCCCGGCCGGCGTCCACACCGACCTCGAGGAGGCGCTCGAGGCGCGGTTCGGCCTCGGCGAGGCGGTCGTCGTCGACGCGGGCGGGTCCGACGACGACGTGACGCGGGCGCTCGGCGCCGCGACCGCCGTCTACCTCGAGTCGACGATGACCGGCGGCGACACCGTCGGCATCTCGTCGTGGTCGGCCACCCTGCTCGCCGCCACGGAGGCCCTGCGCCCGGCGCGCGGGCAGGTCGCGGACGCCGTCGTGCAGGTCGTCGGCGGGGTCGGCGACCCGCGCGTCCAGCTGCAGGCGACCCGGCTCATCGGGCTGTTCGCGCAGTCGACGGGCGCCAGCCCGGTGTTCATGCCCGCGCCCGGCATGCTCGGCAGCGCGGCCGCCCGCGACTCGCTGGCCGGCGACCCGACCGTCGGCGCGGTCATGGACCTGTGGCCGCGGCTGACGATGGTGCTCGTCGGCATCGGGTCGCTCGAGCCGTCGCCGCTGCTGCGCGAGAGCGGCAACGCGCTGCCCGACGCCGACCAGGACCTCGTGCGCGCGCTCGGCGCCGTCGGCGACATCTGCCTGCGGTTCTTCGACGCCGACGGCACGGCGCTGAGGTCCGCGGTCGACGACCGCGTCATCGGCATCTCCGCCGAGGGGCTGCGGGACGTGCCCCGGCGCATCGCCGCCGCCGGCGGCGCCCGCAAGCACGCGGCCATCCTGGCCGCGCTCCGAGGGGGTTGGGTCAACGTGCTCATCACGGACGTCGACGAGGCGCAGCGGCTGCTGGCGGCGGGCCGGTGACCGGATCGACCACCGTCGAGGCCGCCGTCGAGGCGATCCGCGCCGGCAAGGGCGTGGTGGTGGTCGACGACGAGCACCGCGAGAACGAGGGCGACGTCATCTTCGCGGCCGCCACCGTGACGGAGCAGCAGGTCGCGTTCCTCATGTCCGAGTGCCGGGGGCTGGTGTGCGCCGCGATGGGCGGCGACGCGCTGGACCGCCTGGCCATCCCGCTCATGGTGCGGGACAACGCCGACCCGTTCCGGACGGCGTTCACGGTCTCGGTCGACGCCCGCGACGGGGTCTCGACCGGGATCTCGGCCGCGGACCGCGCCCGCACCGCCCGGCTCCTCGCCGACCCGGGCAGCACCGCCGCCGACTTCGTCGCCCCCGGGCACCTCTTCCCGCTGCGTGCCCACCCCGGGGGCGTGCTGGCCCGGCGGGGCCACACCGAGGCCGCCGTCGACCTCGCGGTCCGGGCCGGCCTCCCACCGGTCGGGCTGATCTGCGAGGTGGCCGGCGCGGACGGGCGGATGCTGCGCGGTCCGGACCTCGCGGTCTTCGCCGCCACCCACGGCATGCCGCTCGTGTCGATCTCCCAGCTCGTGGCGGCCGCCGCGGCCTGATCCTCGGCTGCTCCCTGCCTGCACCCGGCCCGGTGGCCGGGGTGCACGGGCGACCGGGGCGCCGTGCGTACGATGCCGTGGTGGGGGAACCAGGCCGGGGGACGGTCGATGCCGCCCGGCCCGCCCCGGTCGTGCGTGCCGTCGGCGCGCTCCTGGTGCTGCTCCTCGTGGTCTTCGCCGTCTCGGTGGTCCCGGGCGTCCGCGCCACCGCCGGGTTCGACCCGCTGATCGACGGCTGGCTCCAGGGGACGGTCTACGCCCTCGCGGCCGTGCTCGGGGTGCTCCGCGCGGCCGCGGGCGGTCCGCACCGCGGGGCCTGGGCCTTCGTCGCGGCCGCCCTGGTGTTCCGCGCCACCGCGTTCGCACTCTTCCTCGGCGTCGTCCGGTGGCTGGACCCGGTCCCCTACCCGTCCGTCGCCGACCTCGGCTGGCTCGCCTCCGCGGTCATGCTCATCGCCGCGCTCGCGAGCCTGGCCCGGGCGCGCTCCGCGCACCTGTCGGCGTCGCTCGCCCTCGACGGCGTGGTGGGGGCCCTCGGGGCCGCCGCGGTCGGCGTCGCGCTGGTCGCCGGCACGCTCTCGGCCGTCACCGCGGCGGGCGGCCCCCCGCGGGCCGTGGCGGTCAACCTCGCCTACCCCGTGCTCGACGTCGTCCTCCTCGTCCTCGTCCTGGGACTGCTGGCGACGAGCCGTCGTCGGCCGTCCCCCTCGGCCGCCCTGCTGGCCGCCGGGGTCGCGGGCTTCGCCGTCGTCGACACGGTGTTCCTCACCGTGCAGATCGCCGGCACCTTCCGGCCCGGCACGCCGCTCTCCGCCCTCTCGATGGCGGCGACCGCCGCGATCGCGGGGTCCGGATGGCTGCATCCGTCCGGCCCCCAGGTGACGGGCGCCCCGGCCGCCGGTGGACGGGGCGAGCGCGTCTGGTTGCCCGGTCTGCTGCTGCCCACCGTGTTCTCGTGCGGCTGCCTCGTCCTGCTCGTCTACGCGAGCCAGCGGCCCGTCCCGCAGCTCAGCGTCCTGCTCGCCGCGACCGCGGCGCTCGTCGCGCTGCTGCGGGCCGGCCTGAGCGTCCGGCAGGCGCGCGCTGTCGCCGACGCCCGCCGGGACGCCCGGACGGACGAGCTCACGGGGGTCGCGAACCGGCGCGCGTTCAACGAGACCATCGAGCGGCTGCTGGCCGGGCGGACGGCCGACGACCCCGTCTCCCTGCTGCTGCTCGACCTGGACAACTTCCGCGGGATCAACGACGCCCTGGGGCACCCGCAGGGCGACGAGGTCCTCATCCAGGTCGCGGGCCGGCTGGGCCTGGCGATCGACGACGGCGACCTGCTCGCGCGGATCGGCGGCGACGAGTTCGCCCTCGTGCTCGCGGGCGCGGACCACGACGGGGCGGGACGGGTCGCGGAGCGCGTCCACGCGGTGCTGCGGCAGCCGCTCGCCGTCGGCGGACGCGACCTGTCCGTCTCCGCCAGCATCGGGATCGCCGTCTACCCGGCCGACGGCCCGGACGCCTCCGAGCTCCTGCAGCACGCCGACCTCGCCATGTACGCCGCGCGGGCGACCGGCGCTGGGCACGTCCGGTTCCACCCGGGGGTCCACCGTGCGGGCGCGGAGCGCGCGGAGCGGGTGGACCGGCTGCGCGCCGCGATCGCCCGCGGCGAGCTGACCCTGGCCTTCCAGCCGCAGGTCGACCTCACGTCGGGTGCGGTGGTGGGCGCCGAGGCGCTCGTGCGCTGGCAGCACCCCGACCGCGGGCTGCTGCTGCCGGGGGAGTTCCTCCACCACGCGGAGAGCGGCGGCCTCATGGGCATCCTGACGCTCGAGGTGCTCGACCAGGCACTTGCCCAGTGCGCACGCTGGCGGACTGCCGGTACCCCGACCCCGGTCTCGGTCAACCTGTCGGTGAGCAACCTCCTCGACCGCGAGCTGCCGGGCCAGGTCGCGCGGCTGATCGAGCGGCACGGGCTCCCGCCGGCCGACCTGGTGCTCGAGCTCACCGAGGACCTGTTCATGAGCGACCTCGAGCGCGCCCGAGCCGTGATGGTCGACCTCGTCGCGCTCGGGACGACCATCTCGGTGGACGACTACGGCACCGGCTACTCCTCGCTCAGCTACCTGCGCGACCTGCGGATGATCGGCGCGCTGAAGATCGACCGGTCGTTCGTCGAGCACGTGTGCGACGACGAGCGCGCGGCGGCCATCCTGCGCTCCACGACGCAGCTCGCGGAGGCGCTCGGGCTGCACGTCGTCGCCGAGGGCGTCGAGACCGCCGAGGTGCGGGACCGGATCGCCGGGCTGGGCTGCAGGGTCGCGCAGGGGTACCTGTTCGGGCGGCCGGTGCCGGCCGACGACATGCCGCTCGGGGTCATCGGGTCGGCGGTCGCGCGCCGCTGAGGCGCGAGCATCACCTCCGGCCGGTGGCCTCGCGCAGGACGCCGCGCACGGCCGCGTCGGCCTGCGCGTCCGGACCGCGGGCGGCGTCGCGGACCCGGCGCAGCAGGTCGGGCGCGCTGGCCTCGTCGTCGGCCACGGCCCGGACGACGAGCTCGGTGAGGCGCTCGAGCTCGCGCAGGGCCGCCCGGACGTCGGTGTACGCGACCGCGAGATGGGCGACCTGCAGGCAGAGCCCCACGGTGACCGCGACCTGCTGGGCGAAGGTGTCCGCCCGCAGGATCGCGGGGCCGTCCCAGGCGTCGAGCCCCTCGGAGTAGAGGTTGAGGACGATCTCGACGCCGTCGGTCACGTGCGCCGGCACACCCGCGGCCGACCGGTAGCCCTCGTCGAGGCACGTCCGACGCCAGGAGTCCCACCGCGTGTCCCCCAGGACGTCCGGGACCAGCACCACGTTCATGAGGTCCATCGCCGTGAGGCACGGTCCGGCACCCGAGGCGTACTCGACCAGGTCGCACCGGGCGGCCCGGTCGCTGCTGCTCGCCGCGAGACGGTCGCGGCCGGCGTGACGGAGCGAGATGCTGGTGTCGGTGTCGGCCCCGAGGTGGCGGCCCGCCCGCAGCGCGAAGTCGTCGAGGTGGTCGCGGACCGTCGGGGCCTCGAGGAGGCGGACCTGGACGTCGGTGCTCGCCTGCTCGTCCACGCGTCCTCCCGGTCCGGCCGCGTGCGTGCGCCCGTCCGCCGAACCGTACTCCGTCGGGTGGGTCCGATCGGGGGCGTGTCCGTCGATCCACCGTTCGCCCGGTCGGCGGCCAAGCCGCATGCTGGTGGGGATCGCAGCCCGGGCACCGGGTGCGACCGCGCGCGACAGCCCCAGGGAGTGGCCGGTGCTGCTGCACCTCGAGCACGACCGCCGGTCGGTGACCTTCGCCCGGCGATGGGTGCTGCGCCAGGCGTCCGCGGCCGGGGTCCGGGGCGACGCCCAGGCCGTGGTCGAGCTGCTGACCAGCGAGCTCGTCGCGAACGCCCTCCACCACGGGCCGACCGGCGGCGAGATCTCGGTGGAGACCGGCGTCGTCGACGGCCTGCTCGTCGTCACCGTGTCCGACCAGGGCGACGGCTCCCCGGTGGTCCGCGACCCCCCGGCCGACGCGACCGGCGGGCGCGGGATGATGCTCGTCGAGATGCTCGCCGCCGAGTGGGGGACGACGCCCCTGCCCGCCGGTGGCAAGGCCGTGTGGTTCAGCGTCGCCGTGTGATGTGGCGCACGTCCCGGGCGGGGAACACCTCGCGCACCGGAGTGTTGACGACGGAGACACCGCCGTCAGGCCCGTCCTCCAACTCGTCGTTCAGCCAGCCGTTCAGCCAGGAGACCCCACCGATGACCAGCACGCGCACCGCCCTCGCCGCCGTCCTCGCCGCCGCGACCCTCGCGCTGGGCGCGTGCGGGACCGACACGCCGTCGGGCGGCTCGACGGCCGCCGCGTCGGAGGAGTCCGCGGGCGTGCTGCGGGTCGGCACCGAGGGCACGTACTCGCCGTTCACCTTCCACGACCCGGAGAGCAACGAGCTCACCGGGCTACGACGTCGACGTCATCACGCGCGATCGCCGAGCGGATGGGCCGGGAGGTCGAGTTCTCCGAGGTCCCGTTCGACGCGATCTTCGCGGGCATGGAGGCCGGCCGGTACGACGTCATCGCCAACCAGGTCTCCATCACCGACGAGCGGCTCGAGACCTACGACTTCACCGCGCCGTACACGGTCTCGACCGGCGCGATCGTCACCCGGTCCGACGACGACTCGGTCAGCGGCCTCGACGACCTCGCCGGCAAGACGTCGCGCGCAGTCGTCCACGAGCAACTGGGCCGCCGTCGCCACCGAGGCCGGCGCGCAGGTCGAGGCCGTCGAGGGCTTCACCCAGGCGGTCACGCTGCTCAAGCAGGGCCGCGTCGACGTGACGATCAACGACGACCTCGCGGTGCTCAACTACCTCGAGACGACCGGCGACACCACGGTCCGGATCGCGGCGCCGGACCGAGGACGTCACCGAGCAGGCGTTCGCCCTGCCGAAGGACTCGGACCTGCACCGAGGAGATCGACGCCGCGCTCGCCGAGCTGCGCGCGGACGGCACGCTCGCCGAGATCTCCGACGAGTGGTTCGGCGACGACGTCAGCGAGTAGCACGAGCAGGGACGGCGGCCCTGAGCAGGGCCGTCACCGGGTGATCACCGTCCGACGCCCCTAGGGTCGACGACGTGGAGCAGAGCATCGACTGGCAGCTCGTCCGCGACTCGATCCTGCCGCTGCTGGAGGGGCTGGTCCGCGGCACCGTGCCGCTGACCGCCGTCAGCTTCGTGCTCGGGCTCGCTGCTCGCGCTCGTCGTCGCACTCATGCGGCTGTCGAAGGTCGCTGTGGTGTCGGGGATCGCGCGGGCGTACGTCTCGGTCATCCGCGGGACGCCGCTGCTCGTGCAGCTGTTCATCATCTTCTACGGCCTGCCGGCGTTCGGGATCACGTTCGACCCGTTCCCGAGCGCGGTCATCGCGTTCACGCTCAACGTCGCGGGGTACGCCTCGGAGGTCGTCCGGGCCTCGATCCTCGCCGTCCCGCGCGGCCAGTGGGAGGCGGCGTCGTCCATCGGGATGGACTACGCGACGACGCTGCGGCGCGTCGTCCTGCCGCAGGCGACCCGGGTGGCGGTCCCGCCGCTGTCGAACACGCTGATCTCGCTGGTCAAGGACACGTCGCTCGCCTCGACCATCCTGGTCACGGAGATGCTCCGCAAGGCGCAGGAGATCGCGGCGCCGACGTTCCAGTACTTCACGCTGTACTCCGTGGCCGCGATCCTCTACTGGGTCGTGTGCCTCGGGCTGTCCATGGTGCAGACCCGCGCGGAGCGCCGGTTCGGAAGGTACGTGGCCGCATGAGCGAGAGCTCGCCCGGCGCGGACGGCCGCCCGCTGGTCGACGTCCGCGACCTGCACAAGTCGTTCGGCCGGCTCGCAGGTGCTCCGCGGCGTCGACTTCACGGTCCGCAGCGGGTCCGTGACGGTGCTCATCGGGCCGTCCGGGTCGGGCAAGACCACCGCGCTGCGGTGCCTGAACGCGCTCGAGGTGCCCGAGGCCGGCGTCGTGCGGGTGGGGGACTGCGAGGTCGACTTCTCCCGGCCGGCGGACAAGCGGACGACCCGGACCCTGCGCGCCCAGAGCGGCATGGTGTTCCAGAGCCACCACCTGTTCCCGCACATGACCGTCCTGCAGAACGTCCTCGAGGGCCCGGTCACCGTCCAGCGCCGGCCCCGCGAGCAGGCCCGGACGGATGCCCTCGCGCTGCTGGACCGGGTGGGGCTGGCCGAGAAGGCGGACCAGTTCCCGTTCCAGCTCTCCGGCGGTCAGCAGCAGCGGGTCGGGATCGCCCGGGCGCTCGCGATCCGGCCGAGCCTGCTGCTCTTCGACGAGCCGACCTCGGCCCTGGACCCCGAGCTCGTCGGGGAGGTGCTCGCCGTGATGAAGGACCTCGCGGACCAGGGCTGGACGATGGTCGTCGTCACGCACGAGATCCGGTTCGCCCAGCACGTCGCGGACCAGGTGCTCTTCCTCGACGGCGGGGTCGTCGTCGAGCGTGGCGCCCCCGGCGACGTCCTCGTCGACCCGCGCGAGCCGCGCACCCGCCAGTTCCTGCACCGCCTGCTCGACCATCCCTGAGACCGGCGGCCCGACGCGGCGTGGTCGCACGGCGGCGTCCCGCCGCCGCCCGTAGGGTCGCCGCATGTCCGCCCCCGGTCGGCCGGTGAGCTCCGGAGTCCTGCACCGCGACGACGCCCGGCGTGCCGGCGTCCCGCGCGGTCTGCGCCTCCTCGAGCCGCTGGCCCCCCTCGGCGTGGCCGTCCACGGCGCCGCCGTGCAGCTGTTCGACCCGGGTGGGTGGCCGGCGGCGATCGTCGCGACCGCCCTGCTCGTCGTGGTCGGCGTCGCCGGTCTGCTCGGGTGGCGCACGTCGGCGGCCGCAACGGTGCGGGCCGCGACGATCGTCCTGTGCGCGTACGGCCTGCTCGCCGAGGACCGCCCGAGCAGCGGCTTCCTCATCCTGTGGTTCTTCGTCGTGGTGACCGTCTACCCCCTGGTCCTGCCCCGACGGCGCAGCGCGTGGCTGGCCGTCGCCGTCCCGGCGGTCTACCTGCTGCTCGTCCCGCTGGACGCCGCGGACGGTCCCGTCCCCGTGGCGCTCGTGCGGGCGGGCTCCCTCGCCGCGCTGGCCACGTTCACCCACCAGGCCGCGTCGGCCTATCGCACCGCGGTCGGCGACGGGCAGGACACCCTCGCGCTGCTGGACACCTACATCGACGCGACCCCCGTCGGCCTCGGCTTCTGGGACACCGACCTCGCGCTGCGGCGCCGGAACGGACCGCTCACCGAGCTCCTCAGCGCGCTCGCCTCCGGGACGGCCCCCGGGAACGCGGTCGGGACCGCGCTCGGGATCGACGGTGAGCCGCGCGTCGACGGCGGGGGAGGACCACCGGACGTGGTCGCCGACGCCCTGCTCCGGGTCATGCGCACCGGGCGCGCGGTGCGCGAGGAGCTCGTCGAGGCCGGGGACCGCGTCTGGACGGCCGGCTACTACCCGGTCCGGATCGGCGAGCGACTCCTCGGCGTCGGCGGGGTCGTCATCGACATCACCGAGCAGCGCCAGGCCGGCCGCGCCCTGGCGCACTCCGCGATGCACGACGCCCTGACCGGCCTGCCGAACCGCGTCCTCTTCCACGACCGGCTCGAGCTCGCGCTGGTCCAGGCGGAACGGGAGGGCAACCTCGTCGCGGTCCTCTTCTGCGACCTCGACCGGTTCAAGGTCGTCAACGACTCGCTCGGCCACGCGGCCGGCGACGACCTCCTGCGCGGGGCGGCGCAGCGGCTGGCCGGTGCGGTGCGCGCCGGGGACACGGTGGCGAGGCTCGGCGGTGACGAGTTCGCCGTCCTGTGCCCGCGGGTGACCGACGTCGGCGAGGCGACCGGCATCGCGGAGCGCATCCGGGTCGCCGTGCGCGCCCCGATGCGGGTCGCCGGGCGGGAGGCGATGTCGACCATGTCCGTCGGGGTGACGGTGTGCGCGCCGGGGGAGGGCGACGTCGTCGGGCTCCTGCGGGACGCCGACGTCGCGATGTACCGCGCCAAGGACGCCGGACGCGACGCCGTCGTCGTCTTCGACTCCAGCCTCCGGCGGGAGGTGGCCGGCCGGTTCGAGCTGCACGGCGCCCTGCGCCGCGCCGTGGAGGAGCAGCAGATCACGGTGGCCTACCAGCCGGTCGTGATGCTGCCCCTGGCTGTGCCCCCCGACCTGCCCAGGGACCGGCCCGCCGACCCGCCGGGGGACTCCACCGACACCCGTCCGCTGACGGCCGCGGACGTCCGCGTGGTCGGCGTCGAGGCGCTGGCCCGCTGGGACCGGCCGGGACACGGTCCCGTGCCGCCCGGCCTGTTCGTCCCGATCGCCGAGGACCTGGGGCTGGTCGCCGCCCTGGGGGAGCAGGTGCTGCGCACCGCGTGCACCGAGGTCCGGGGGTGGCGCGAGCGCACCGGGCTGCCGCTGACCGTCTCGGTGAACCTCTCGGCGCGACAGCTCGCGTCGCCGGACTGCGCCGACGTCGTCGGTGAGGTGCTGCGGGACGTCGGGCTGCCGGCCGAGGCGCTCCAGCTCGAGATCACCGAGAGCGTCCTCATGACGGACCTCGAGCACAGCGCGAGCGGGATGCGGTCGCTGCGGGCGCTGGGCGTCCGGCTCGCAATCGACGACTTCGGGACCGGCTACAGCTCGCTGGCGTACCTGCGGGACCTGCCGGTCGACGTGCTCAAGATCGACCGGTCGTTCACCGGCCGCCTGCCCGACGACGCCGACATCTTCGCCTTCATCGTCGACCTCGCGCGCGCGATCGGTGCGACGACGGTCGTCGAGGGCGTGGAGACGGCGGAGCAGGCCGCGGCCGTCGCCGCGCTCGACTGCGACCTCGCGCAGGGCTACCTCGTGAGCCGCCCGCTCACCGCGTGGGACACCGCCGTGTTCCTCGGGCTGCACCCCGACGGGGGCTGACCGCCCGGCCGCCGCATGGTGGGGACACGCGGCGGCCGGTCGGCGTCGGCGGAGCGGGGGCCCGGTGGACGGGCCCGTCCAGGAGGGCGCATCCGCTGCGTCGAGCCTGGCGGAGAAAGGCGCACCCCTCCATCGGCCATGGGTCCTACGACCTCCGGGGGAGCCGGGACCGGTACCCACCTCGTGTTGCCGGGTCACGGCGTCGTCCCTACGGTCGAAGCAGCCGGCGAGCGTCCGGTGCAGCACGGGTCCGACATGGCCGTCGACCCCACCGACTGCGGTGGTCGGGCCGCTCCTCGGACCGCGACCGGAGGATGTCGACATGATCACGATGGACGAGATGCAACGGCTCCTCTTCTCCGGCGGCGACGTCGTGGGACCGGACGGGAAGAAGATCGGCGGCTTCGGGCAGCTCTTCCTGGACGCCGCGACGGGCCAGCCGGCGTGGGCCACGGTGACCACCGGCCTGTTCGGCTCGGGGGAGTCGTTCGTCCCGCTGACCGGCGCCGAGATGCGCGGCGACGACCTCGCGGTCGCCTTCGACAAGGGCCAGGTCAAGCACGCGCCGCGGACCGAGGGCACCGCGGGACACCTGTCCCCCGACGAGGAGCGCGCCCTCTACCGGCACTACGGCCTCCTGCACGACGACGACGACACCACCGACGACCGCCGGTCCGACGACACGACCGTGCAGGGGCACGACGACGACGGCACGGGCACGCAGTTCCTGGAGCCGCCGATCCGGCCGATCGGCACCCCGGCCGCCCCGCCCGGGGTGTCGCCGCTGGCGCCCCCCGGCACGCAGTCGGCGACGACGGGTTCGGCCGACCTCGGACCGGGCGACCGCAGCCGGACCGACGACGAGCCGAGGTCGCTCGACCAGCCCGCCATCGCGCCGGGCGCGACCCCGACCGCGGAGGGCATGGTGCTGCGGGCCGAGCAGGCGAAGGTCGTCGGGACGGAGCACGTCCCCACCGAGCGGGTGCGCATGCGGCGGTACACGGTGACCGAGGAGAAGCAGGTCACCGTCCCGGTCACCCGCGAGGAGTTCCGCCTCGAGGACGAGCCGACCGACGCGACCGGCGGCGCGGCGATCGACGACCCGGCTCGGCACCGCGCCGGGGACCCAGCCGACCGCCCGTTCGACTCCGCCGAGCACCCGGTCGACGGGTCCGCCGACCCGGCGAGTGGGTCCGCTGACCACCCGCACGGCCGCCACGTGCTCGACGCCGACCACGACGTCGCCACGCAGCGCCCGGACGGCCCGGACGGCGTGCGGGACGCGGACGGCCGCGGCACGGGGCGCTGAGCGCAGCTGCACCGCGGTGACGCGCCGTGGGACCGCCGGCTCGTGCCGCCCGCGGCGCGTGACCTTGCCCGGACGGAGGGCTCCGTCAGGCCCGCATCCGTGCCAGGCGGCCGACCGCCGCGTCCATGGTCGCCTCGTCCTTGACGAACGTGAACCGGACGTAGGACCGGAGCGCGTCCGCGGTCGCCCCGCCGGCCCGGCAGAAGGCGGTCACCGGGATGGCGACGACGCCCGCGAGCTCCGGGAGCCGCCGGCACAGCGCGGCGGCGTCCGGGTGGCCCGCCGGTGCGGCGTCGGCGAGGACGAAGTAGGTGCCGCGCGCCCGCACCGGCTCGAGGCCGGCGGCGCGCAGGCCGGCGACGAGCCGGTCGCGCCGGCCGGTCAGCGACGACCGCAGGTCGGCGAGGTAGGCCGCCGTCGCGCCGTCGGCGTCGTCGAGTGCAACGCCCACGGCGTGCTGGAACGGCCCGCTCGCGACGTAGGTGAGGAACTGCTTGACCGTGCGGACGGCGGTGACGAGCTCGCGCGGCCCGTGCACCCAGCCGACCTTCCACCCGGTCATCGAGAGCGACTTCCCGGCCGACGAGATCGTCAGGGTCCGCGCCGCCATCCCGGGAAGGGTCGCGATCGGCATGTGCACGGCACCGTCGAAGGTGAGGTGCTCGTAGACCTCGTCGGTCACCACGATCGCGTCGTGGCGGGTCGCGGCCGCGGCGACGAGGCCCATCTCCGCGCGGGTGAGCACGGTCCCGGTCGGGTTGTGCGGCGTGTTGAGCACCACGAGCCGGGTGCGGTCCGTGATCGCGGCGTCGACGTCCGCCGCATCCAGGCGGAACCCGTCGGGTCCAGGGCGCAGCGGGATGGTGCGGTGCACCGCGCCGGCCAGGGCGATCACCGCGGCGTACGCGTCGTAGTACGGCTCGAGGGTCACGACCTCGTCGCCCGGCTCGACCAGAGCGAGGACCGAGGCGGCGAGCGCCTCCGTCGCACCGGCGGTGACGAGCACCTCGGTCTCCGGGTCCACGGTCAGGTCGTAGTGGCGCGCCTGGTGGCCGGCGACGGCACGGCGGAGCGAGAGGAGCCCGGCACCGGGCGGGTACTGGTTGAGGCCTCGCGGAGCCCCGGGCCCCGCGAGGACGGCGTCGGCGGCCAGCTGCCGCAGCCAAGCGGGACCGTCCTCGTCCGGGAAGCCCTGGCCGAGGTTGAGCGCCCCGGTCGCCTGGGCGAGCGCGGTCATCTCCGCGAACACGGTGGCGGAGACGAGGCCGGCGGCGTCGAGCAGGCCGGAGGCGGCCGCCGTCCGGCGCCACGGTCCGGACGGTCCGCTGCCCGGGTCGCGCGCGTCGGCCGGGCGGTCGGGGCCGACATCCTGGGGCTCCATCCGCGCATGCTCGCACGGCGCGACCCGGTCCGCGGGCGCGGATCGCGGGCCGGTCGTGCGGGGAGCCGGTCCACCTCGCCCAGCCCGGTGCAGCCGGGGTGTGCTGCGCGTGAGGCGGATCCGGCGCGTGCCCACCCCGAGACGCCCGGCCCGCCGGGCGTGCGCTCCCGACGGTGCACCCGGCGCGTCCGGCGCGCGCTCCGCGCCCGCGCGGAGCACTCTGGTTGCAGTGCTGCACGACCGTCGTCATTTGGTCGTACGACCGGTGACGCCGGTCCGGTCGGAGGGGTCCAATGGCTGCAGACGCCAGTCGTCCGGTGTTCCACGCGAGAGCAGGAGAGTCGTCATGAGACCCGTGACCGGAGGACGGATCCCGGAGCCGGCGGCCGAGCCCTGTCCGCAGCAGCCCGACGACGTGTGCCGGTGGTGCGGGGAAGCGCTCGCGTGGGTGTGGTCCCTCGGGGGTGACGGGCCGGTCGACCTCGACCGCTGGCTCGCGCGGGACGAGGTCGGCGTGTGCTCGACCTGCCAGGAGCTCACCCTCGCCGGCGACGACGCCGCGCTGCTCGACCGGTTCACGAACGGGCTCACCGCTCACGTGACCTATCCGGTGGCCGTCGACTTCCTGCGCGAGCAGCGCGCGGCGTGGCTCGCCCACTGGGTCCTGCGGCGCACCACCGTGCGCCCCGTGGTGCAGCGCACGGCCGGAGCGGTCCGATGACGCCGGTCGTCCTGCCGTGGCGGGTCTGGGTCTCCGAGGACGACCTGCCGAGGCCGCTCGCTCGGCGTGGATGCAGCGCGCGGGACGGCGGCGCGCCGCCGGACCGGGTCCGGGAGCTGCGCGAGGAGTTCGACCGGCTGCTCCGGACCGCCCTCTACCAGGCGGAGGGGGACCCCGCTCCGACCGGCCGCGGTCGGACGACCGTCCGGGCGGTCCCGTCGCACGCCGTCCGGCGGACCCTGCGGCCCCCGGCGCGGCTCTCGCCGACCGGCTGACCGGCTGACCGTTTTCGGTGGCCGAGCCGGTGGCCTCACGGAGCGAAGTGAGCGCCCGGGTGAGTGCCCGGCGCACCGAGGCTGCACCGTGCTCGCACAGTGCTCGCAGAGGGCCCGCACAGGGGGGACAAAGGTCACAACTCGGACACGGGCGCCGAAGTGCTTGCGCAGCGGGTCCCGGGACAAGGAAGGTTGCGGCGTCAACCTTTTTCGCAGTGCCACGAAAGGCGTGCCCATGAAGAGACGTTCACTGGCCATCGTCGTCGCGTCGATCGCCCTGCTCAGCGCGTGCAGCGGATCGCCCGAGGAGACGGTCGAGACCGCGGCGGGAGAGGTGGTGGAGGAGGCCACCGAGCCGGCCGAGGAGGAGACGCCGACCGAGGAGGAGTCGCCGTCGGAGGATGCGCGCCGCCGGCGGGGCGACCGGCAGCACCGTCCTCATCGCGACCGTCGGCAGCGCCGACGACCCCGAGGCGTTCGAGATCGCCCTCACCACCGAGGACGGCGAGGCCGTGTCCGTCGCTCCCTGCCGGTGACTACACGATCCAGGTGACCGACCCGTCCGCCATGCACAACTTCCACCTCATGGGCGGGGCCGTCGACGAGACGACGTCCGTCCCCGAGACGGAGGAGGCGACCTGGGAGGTCACCCTGGAGGCCGGCGAGTACACCTACAAGTGCGACCCGCACCCGCCGATGACGGGCACCTTCACCGTCACCTGAGCCGAACGCACCCGAGCGCGCGCACCCGCGCGGCCCTCGCAGCCAGGAAGCCCCGGACCAGCAGGTCCGGGGCTTCCTGGCTTCGTGTGCCTCGTGCGTCCGTGGGCGTCGCGCGGTGCCGCGGGCGTCGTCGCGGTCCGCGGGCGTCACCGCGGACCGCGGGCGTCGCGACCCGCGACGAGCTGCGGCTACGCGCGCCGGCCGGTGCGCGCGATCGCGACCAGCGCCGACGAGGGCGGCCACCGCCGCGGCGCCGCCGCGAGGTACTTGTCGGTGTACCAGAGGGGCTCGTAGATGACCGGGAACGGCCCGATCGACGGGATCTGGATGTAGACGCTCGCGACGAGGGCGGCGAGCGAGCCGAGCGCGACGAGCGTGAACGCGATCCAGGCGAGACGTCGGCCGCGCAGGAGGACCCAGAGCGACACGATCGTCGCCGCGACGGCCTGGGCGACGAAGAGGCCACTGAGCGTGACCTGGCCGTCGGCGAACAGCGGCGGACGCTCCGCGGCAATGCGGAAGTGCAGGTAGGCGGAGTAGCCGAGGGCGAGCGCACCGAGGAGGCGGAGACCGAAGCCGGTCCGTCCGGCCCGGCGCTTCGTGGTGGCGGGCGAAGTGGGCACGTCGGTCCTCCCGAACGGTGAGCGGCAGGTCAGCGCGTCCGGCGGACGGGCCGACGCGGCCATCATGCCCGGTCTGCCCCGTTCCGTGGGGCTCCGCCAGGGCGCGTCCTCCCCCCGGCCACCCGGGGCCGCCGCGCACGGGACCTGCACGACTGCGCCGGAGCCTCCACGACGCCACCCGGCTCTGCACAGGACGTGCACCGGACCCGTCACGTGAGCGGCGGACGGCTGCCGGCCGACTGCCTAGCGTGCGAGCCATGACCCTGACCCCCGATCCGTCCGCCACCGGGCCGCACGCCGGCGACCCCTCCGGCCACCCCGACCCGCGCCCCGACCAGCGGACGGAGCCGCGCACCGACCAGCCCACCGACCCGCGGCCCGACCAGCGGACGGAGCCGCGCACCGACCAGCCCACCCGGCCGCGCCTCGACCAGCGCAGCGGGCAGGGCTCCGGACCCCGCACCGGCCCGCCCGCCGGCGCGCCGTCCGCCCCCGCTTCTCTGCCCGCTCACGTGCCCGTGCCCGTGCCCGCTCCCGGCGCCACCGGCGTGCAGCGCGCGCCGGCACCCGGCGGGCCCGCCGGCTCGCGGGCCGCGGTGCGCACGGTCCCGGCACCCGGCCCGCACGGTGGACCGGGCCCCGGGTTGGTCCGCGCCCCCGGTCCACTGACCACCGCGCTCGTCGACTTCTGGGCCGGGCGCCGGCTGCCCGCGCCGCCACGCACCCTCGCCCTGACCGGCGCGACCGGCGTGGTGGGCGGCGTGCTCGTGGCCGGCCACCGGCCGGGGCTCGGGGTCGCCGTCGTCGGGGCGCTGGTGTGGTCCGCGGCGCTCCCGACCCTGGTGCGGCGGCGCGCCGTGGGGGACCTCGTGACGGTCGCGCTCTGCGTCGCGCTGGTCGGCGTGGCCGCGGTCCGCGACGCGGACTGGGTGGTCGGGCTGTGCCTGGCCGACGGCGGCCGGGGCGACGGCGGTCGCCGCGACGTCGGCCCGCTCCGGGCCGGGCGTCGCGCTCGCCACCGGGGCGGCGGCCGTCGGCGGCGCCCGGGCGGTGCGCTGGCTCGTGCACGGCGTGGGGGCCCTGACGGGAGCCCGGCGCGGCCAGGTGCTCGCGGTGGCTCGCAGCGTCGGCGTCACCGTCGCACTGCTCGTCGTCTTCGGCGGCCTCTTCGCGGCCGCCGACCGCGTGTTCGCGAGCCTGCTGCCCCGGCTCGACGTCGGGCTGCTGCCCGCCCAGGTCGCCCTCGGCGGCGTCGTGGCACTCACGACGGCGACGCTCGCCCACCTCGCGCTCGCGCCACCGCGCTGGGCAGGGGTCGCGGTCCCGCCCGCCCCGCCCGCTCGGCGGTCGGAGTGGCTGCTGCCGGTGGGGGCGCTGGCCGCGCTCGTGCTGGGCTTCGTGCTCGTCCAGGTCGGCGCGCTGGTCGGCGGGCACGAGTACGTCCTGCGCACCGCCGGCCTCGGCTACGCGGAGTACGCCCGGGAGGGGTTCGGCCAGCTGCTCGCGGTCACCGTGCTGACGCTGGCGGTCGTCGCCGTCGCTGCGCGTCGCGCGCCCCGCGCCGTGCCCGCGGACCGGCTCGCCGCGCGCGTGGCCCTCGGGACGCTGTGCCTCGGCACGCTGGGCGTCGTCGCGTCGGCCTTGCGCCGCATGGACCTGTACGTCGAGGCGTTCGGGCTCACCCCGCTGCGGATCCTCGCGTCCACTGCCGAGGTCGTGCTCGGTGTCGTCCTGGTGCTCGTGCTGGTCGCGGGCGTGCGGTGGCGCGGCGCGTGGCTGCCGCGGGCGGTCGTGCACACCGTCACCCTGGCGGCGCTCGGGCTCGCGGCGATCAACCCGGACGCGCAGATCGTGCGTCACAACGTCGCGGCGACCCACGACCTCGACCGCGCCCACCTGCAGAGCCTGTCCGCGGACGCCGCCGTCGCGATCGACCGGCTGGACGAGCCGCTGCGGTCCTGCCTGCTCGCCGCGGTCGTCGTCGAGCCGGCCGACGGCCTCGCCGGGTGGAACCTCGGCCGGGACCGCGCGGCGCGCCTCGCCGCCGGCATCGACCCTGCCGACGCGGGGGACGCCCTCCACCGGGACTCGGGGGAGCCGGCCGGAGCGTTCGTGCGCGGCGCGCCGGCGCTCTGCGGGGCGTCCGGCTGACGCCTACGGCGATGGTGATCCTGCGCCGGTGGCGATCCTGAGTCGGTGGCGGTCCTGAGTCGGTGGCGGTCCTGAGTCGGCGGCGACCCTGCGCCGGCGACGACTCTGCCCCGGTGACGATCACGCGCCGATGACGAGCCGGTGCCGGTGTCGTTGCCGGTGCCGCGCCGGTCGGCGGCGGCGGGCCCGCCCCGCCCGGCGCCGCCGACCCGGCCGGGGGAGACTGGTGCCCATGCCGGACCCCCTGCCGACCGCCGCCGCCCGCTGGGACGTCCTGGACTGGCGGCGCGAGACGGCGGCCCTCTACCGCGCGGTCCGGGAGGAGGAGCGACCCGAGCGCGCGCACTCCGTGTGGCGAGCCGGTCGTGACCGGCTGCTCGCGCACGCACCCGGCCTCGCCCGTCCCGGCCGCGTCGCGGGCCGCGTACGAGGGCGCCACGGTCGCCCCGTACGACCCGGCCTACCGGTTCGTGGTGCCCGTCGACCTCGACGTCCCGCCCGAGGTGCGACGGGTCGCGACGGGGACGGACGGCGTCGTCGGCCTGGAGCGCGTCGGGAGGGTCGCCCTGCCCGGTCTGGGCTCGCTCGACCTGTGGTGGGTCGCCGTCTACGGCGGCGGGCTCTTCCTGCCGCTGAAGGACGCGACCAGCGGGCGGGTCATGGACGGCACCGGCTCCTACGGCGGCGGTCGCTACCTGCTCGACTCCGTCAAGGGCGCCGACCTGGGCGGGGACCGGTCGGCGCTCGTCGTCGACCTCAACTTCGCCTACCAGCCGTCCTGCGCCTACGCCGAGGAGTGGGCATGCCCGCTGCCCGGTCCCGGCAACACGCTCGGCGCGCCGGTCCCGGCTGGCGAGCAGTACCAGTCTCCCTAGACTCGGCGCGTGACCCCCGACGAAGGCCGCGCGACACCGCTGTCCACCGTGCCCTCCTCCCGGTTGCCGGGGACGACCGATGCCGAATGGGCGACCCTCCTGGCGCGGTTCGACCGCCACTTCCCGCGACTCGAGCGCCTCTTCACCGAGGTGTACGGCGCCGGCGAGGTCACCACGCGCGAGCTCGCGACCCTCGCCGGCGAGCTCGCGCACGAGCTGGCAGCAGCGGCCCGCCGACCTGCAGGCGCCTCGACACCGTGCGCGAGGCGGACCCCATCTGGTTCGGGTCCAACGCGATGCTCGGCGGCGTCCTCTACGTCGACCGCTACGCCGGGGACCTCGCCCGCGTCCGCGAGCACATCCCGTACTTCCGGGAGCTGGGGCTCACCTACCTGCACCTCATGCCGCTGTTCCAGGCGCCCGAGGGCAACTCCGACGGCGGCTACGCGGTCTCGAGCTACCGCGCCGTCGACCCCGCGCTCGGCACGATGGCCGAGCTCCGTGACCTGGCGGCCGAGCTGCGCGGCAGAACGGGATCGCGCTCGTCGTCGACTTCATCTTCAACCACACCTCGGACGAGCACGTGTGGGCGCAGGGCGGCCCGCGCCGGCGACCCCGAGCTCGAGCGCGTTCTACTGGATCTTCCCCGACCGCACGATGCCCGACGCCTACGAGCGCACCGTGCGCGAGATCTTCCCCGACGAACCACCCGGGCTCCTTCGTGCCGCTGCCGGGGGTCGACGGCGCCCCGGACCGCTGGGTCTGGGCCACGTTCCACTCCTTCCAGTGGGACCTCAACTACGCCAACCCCGCGGTGTTCCGGGCGATGGCCGGCGAGATGCTCTTCCTGGCCAACCAGGGCGTGGACATCCTGCGGATGGACGCGGTCGCGTTCATCTGGAAGCAGCTCGGCACGACGTGCGAGTCCCTGCCGCAGGCGCACCTGCTGCTCCAGGCGTTCAACGCGGTGTGCCGCATCGCGGCGCCGGCGGTGCTGTTCAAGTCCGAGGCGATCGTGCACCCGGACGAGGTGATCGAGTACATCTCGGCCGACGAGTGCCAGCTCTCCTACAACCCGCTGCAGATGGCGCTCATCTGGAACTCGCTGGCGACCCGCGACGGACGCCTGCTCCAGCAGGCGCTCGAGCGGCGGCACACCCTGCCGCCGGGGACCGCCTGGGTCAACTACGTGCGCAGCCACGACGACATCGGCTGGACGTTCGCGGACGAGGACGCCGCCGAGCTCGGCATCGACGGGTACGACCACCGCCGGTTCCTCAACGCGTTCTTCGTCAACCGGTTCCCCGGCTCCTTCGCCCGCGGCGTGCCGTTCCAGGACAACCCGCGCACCGGCGACTGCCGCATCTCCGGCACGACGGCGTCCCTCGCCGGCCTCGAGGCCGGGGATCCGGACGCGGTCGACCGGATCGTCCTGGCGCACGCGATCGTGCTGTCCACCGGTGGCGTGCCGCTGCTGTACCTCGGCGACGAGGTCGGGCAGCTCAACGACTACGGGTACCTCGACGAGCCCGAGCACGCCGGCGACAGTCGCTGGGTCAACCGGCCGCCGTACCCGGCCGCGGCCTACGCGACGCGTACCGACCGGTCCACGGATGCCGGGCGGATCCATCTCCGCCTCCGCCGGCTCATCGAGGTACGGCGCCGGACACCCGAGCTGGCCGGGAACACCCTCGTGGGCTTCGACGCCAAGAACCCGCACCTCGTGGCCTACCAGCGCCCGGGGCACGTCGACGGACGCCCCACGGTCGTCCTCGTGGTGGCCAACATGGCCGACGACGCCCAGGGCGTGGACGCCCTGACGCTGTCCGGCCTGCCGCGCACCGCGGAGGACCTCGTCGACGGCGGTGTCGTCGACCTCCGGGGCGGGCTCACGGTCCCGGCGCACGGCGTCGTGTGGCTGCGCGTCGTCCTGGCGGACGCCGTCGCCTGACGGACCGGGCCCGCGGACCTCGGGACGCCGTCGTCAGGCGGGGAGCGGAAGCTCCGCCCAGACGACCTTGCCGGTCGCACCGAGCGAGTCGGTGCCCCACGCCAGCGAGAGCACGCCGACGATGTGCATCCCGCGGCCGTGCTCGCCGGAGGGGTTCTCCGGCTGCGGGTCGGGAGTTCCGGCACCCGAGTCGACGACCTCGACGCGCACCGTGGTGGCGCTGCGGGAGAGTCGCAGCTGGCAGTCGCTCGCGGCGTGCGTGATCGCGTTGGTCACCAGCTCGCTGACCACGAGCTGGGCGGCGTCCTCGACGTGGCCGACGCCCCACGACTGCAGCACCTCGCGCAGGAAGCGGCGGGCCTCGCGGACGCTCAGCAGGTCCTGCGGGAGGTCGCGGACGGCGCGCGCGGCGCCACGCTCGCTGACCGTCGTGAGCAGTGCGATGAGGTACTCGAGCGCGTCGTCCTTGAGCACGTACCCCTCGGCCCGTTGGCTGATCCACGCCCGGTCGACCGGGTCCGCGCCGCCCGAGAAGACCACGATCGACGTCGTCGGCGACTCCGCCCGCACCCGGGTGAGGATGTCCCGGCCGGCGATGTCCGGCAGGCCGAGGTCGAGGACGACGATGTCGGGCCGCAGGGCGCCGGCGAGCCGGACCGCCTCCGCGCCGTCACCGGCCTCACCGACCACCTCGAACCCGTCGCGGAAGCGCAGCGCCGTGCGGATCAGGCGACGCACCTCCGGGACGTCGTCGACGAGGACGACCGTTGTTGTCACACCTGCACGTTACTGGTGTGGACGGGTTCGGACACACCCGGGCAGGTCCGGGTCGATCCGGGGGCATCCGTGCCGGGCAGACGGTCTCATCCGGGCCGGTCGGTCACGCGTGCGTGCGGGAGGGTCAGCGCGAAGGTGGTCGGGCGGGTGTCCTCGTACCACGCGTCCCCTCCCTGTGCGCGTGCCAGCTCCCGGACGATGAAGAGCCCCAGGCCGGTGCCGCCGCGGCGTGCGCCGGTGACGAACCGCTCGAAGAGCTGGGGGCGCACCGAGTCCGGGACCCCGGGACCGGAGTCGCTCACGCGGATGGTCACCCACCCGTCCGCGGCGCCGGCGGAGACCAGGACCGGCGCCTCGCCGTGCCGAAGGGCGTTGCCGATGAGGTTGTCGACGGCCTGGGCGGCGCGGTCGCGGTCGGCGAGCGCGAGCAGGTCGGGGTCGGCGTGGACGACCACGTCGTCGGCGGACCGACCCTGCCGTGCGTCGGCCGCGGCGCCGGCCAGCAGGTCGGCGACCGCGACCGGCTGGAGCTCCAGGTCCACCGCGCCGGCCTCCAGGCGGGCGGCGGTGAGGAGGTCCGCCAGGAGCCGGCGCAGGCGTGCCGCGCCGGCCACCATGCCCTCGAAGAGGTCGGTGCGCTCGTCGTCCTCGAGCTCGCGCCAGTGCTGGGCGAGCGTCGTGGCCGACCCTCCGAGGACGGCCACCGGCGTCCGGAGCTCGTGCGCCGTGACGGCGAGGAACTGCGACTGGTCGGCCGCCGCCCGCAGGAGGCGCGCGTTCATCGCCTCGAGGTCCTCCTTGGCCCGAGCGAGGGCGAGGGCGGCGTCGTCGCGCTGCTGCGTGGCGTTGCGGCGCTCGGTGATGTCCCGCGTCACCTTCGCGAAGCCGACGTGATGACCCGACGCGTTGCGCACCGCGGTGATGACGACGTTCGCCCAGAAGGTCCGGCCGTCCTTGCGGACCCGCCAGCCCTCCTCCTCGTAGTGGCCGTCGCGGAGAGCGAGACGCAGCTCGAGCTCGGGGTGGCCCACCGCCTGCTGCTCGGCGGGGTAGAAGCGGCGGAAGTGCTGGCCGATGATCTCGTCGGCGGTGTAGCCCTTGATGCGCTGCGCGCCGGCGTTCCAGCTCGCCACCAGACCGTGCGGGTCGAGCATGAAGATGGCGTAGTCCTCGACCGCCTCGACCAGCATGCGGAACCGCTCCTCGCTCTGCCGCAGGAGCTCGTCCGCGTGCCGCTGCTCGCTGACGTCCTGGGCCTGGAGGAAGAGGTAGAGGGGGCGCCCGTGGTGGCCGCGGACGGTCGCGACGGTCGCCGAGATGTGCCGGGAGCGGGACCGGTCCGCGGCCAACCCGTGCTCGACGCGCGCGACGTCGGTGCGCCCGTCGTTCAGGTCGAGGACGACGCTCCGGATCGCGTCGGCGTCGCCCTCCGTGGCGATGTCGGAGTACGCGACGCCGACGAGATCGTCCACGCCCCGGCCGACGACGGCGGCCAGGGCGCGGTTGGCACGCACGACGTGCCCGGTGAGGGTCATGGTCGCCATGCCGATCGCGGCCTCCTCGAAGACCTCCCGGAACCGCTCGAGGTCCTCGCCGAGCACGTTGGCGGGCGAGGCGGGGGCGTGGGCGCCGGTCCGGTCGGCCGGACCGCCCGGGGCGCGGGATCGGTCGTCGTCCTCGGTGGACGCCGGGGTGGTTGCCGTCGTGGCCGAGGTGGTGGCGGGCCCCGGGGAGGCGCCGTCGGCGCCCTGATCCGCCGCTTCCGGCGCCCCGGTGTCCGCCGGGACGGCGTCGAGCAGTCGGATGAGGTCGTCGGCCAGGCGGTCGACCGACACCGACTTCTCGATGAACCCGAGCGCGCCGAGCTCGCGTCCGCGGGCGGCGAGGCCGCGCTCGTCGAAGCCCGAGAACAGGACCACCTGGGTGCCCGGGGAGGCGGCCCGGACCAGCGGCAGGGCCTGCAGGCCGTCCATGATCGGCATGGAGACGTCCAGGAGCATGAGGTCGGGTCGGTGCTGCTCGGCCAGCGCCACCGCGTCCGTGCCGGACGCCCCCTCGCCCACGACGGCGAACCGCCGGGACAGCCGCAGGTGGAGCCGGACGAGACCGCGCACCTCGGGGGCGTCGTCGACCAGGACCACGGTGGTGGGGGGCGGCGTCATGCGACGACCGTAGTCATGCGTCACCCGGGGCCGCCCGCCCAGCGGTCGTGCCGCGGACCGGGATAGGGCTGTCGTGCCGCGGACCGTGCCGTGTGCCGCGGGCCGCGGGTCGAGGGGTGCCCTAACGTGGGCGCGTGCCGAGCGAGACGCCGATCCCGCCGACCCCGCCGACGCCGACATCGTCGGCGTCCACCCCGGGGAGGTCGTCGCTGTTCACCTCGCCGACCGGGCCCGATCTGGGGCCGGTCCCGGCGTCCCAGGCCTCCGCGCCCGACCTCCGCCGACGCCCCGCGGCCCGCCGCCGGCGTCCTCCTCCCGCGGGACCTGCCCGCGCCCCTGGTGGTGCCGTACGCGCGGCGCGCCGAGGAGCTCGGGTTCGACGAGCTGTGGGTCGTGGAGGACCTCGGGTACCGCGGCGGCGTCGCACAGGCCGCGACGGCGCTGGCGGCGACCACCACCATCCGGGTGGGGATCGGCGTGCTGCCCACCGGCGCGCGTCAGGTGGCGTTCGCGGCGATGGAGCTCGGGACCCTGGCCGAGCTCTTCCCCGGCCGGGTGGATGCCGGTGTCGGGCACGGCATGGCGGGGTGGATGCGCAGCGTCGGTGCCTGGCCGGCGAGCCCGCTGACACTGCTCGAGGAGTACACGACCGCGCTGCGGCGGCTGCTGCGCGGTGAGGAGATCACGGTCGACGGGCGCTACGTCCAGCTGACCGGAGCACGGCTCGAGTCCCCGCCCGATGTCGTCCCCGACGTACTCCTCGGGGTCCGAGGACCACGGTCCCTGGCGGTGTCGGGTGCCGTCGCGGACGGCACCGTCCTCGCCGAGCCGGTCACCCCGGAGTACGCCCGTGCCGCGCTGGCCGACGCCGCCCCGCGGGGTCCCCACCGCGTGGTCGCCTACAACGTGGCCGCCGTGGACGACGACGGCGCCTCGGCGCTCGCGGCCGTGCGTCCGGGACTGGCGTGGATCGGCGACCCCGACTGGGCCCCGCACCTCGCGCCGCTGCCGTTCGCGGCGGAGCTCGCCGACCTGCGGGCGTCGACCGGTGACCGCACGGAGTTCGCGAGGAGGATGCCCGACGAGTGGGTCGCCCGGCTCGCGGTCGCCGGCACCCCCGCGGCAGGCCCGGGAGCGGTTGCGCGACCTCGCCGCGGCCGGCGTCACGAGCTCGGTGCTCATCCCGGTGGGTCCGGATGCCGTAGCTGCCCTCGAGCGCCTGGCCGCGGTGCTCTGATCCCTGTCGACGGGGGTGGCGACGTGCGGGTGCGGCGAGTGACCAGCGGATGTCGGCAGCCCGGGCGTGTCACCTGCGGGCGCGCTTCCCGTCCCTCACCAGGAGGGTCCCCACCGTGCACATGCCGGCGGCCCTGGTCGCGACCGCTGTCCTGACGGCGCTCGCCGTCTTCCCGGCCGGACTCGCGCTCGGTGCGCCGTGGGGTCGGCTGGCCTGGGGCGGGCAGCATGCCGGCCGACTGCCCGCTCGGCTGCGCGTGGGCAGCGTGGTGTCGATCGCGCTCTCCGGGCTGTTCGCGGCGGTCCTGCTCGACCGGGCCGCGATGCTCGACCTGAGGCCCGACGGCCTCTCGAGCGTCGGCGCCTAGGTGCTGGTTGCCTACGTCACGCTCGGGGTGCTGATGAACGGCATCTCACGCAGCCGGGCCGAACGCGCCGTGATGGCGCCGACGAGCCTCGTCCTGGCGGTGTGCTCGCCCCTCGTCGCGCTCGCTCCGCGGGGCTGAAGCACCGACGTCCGCGTCGGCCGTGGCCGGAGGCTCAGCCGTGCGAGGCCGGGAGGACGAACTCGAACCAGACGGTCTTGCCGTCGACGCCGTGCAGGTCGTACCCCCAGCGGTCGGCGAAGCGGTCGACGAGCCTCAGGCCGTGACCGCCGTCGTCGGCGTACTGGCGCGTGAGGAGGCGCGGGCGGGTCGTGCTGTCGTCGTCGTCCACCTCGACCCGGAGGCGGTCGTCGCCCCGGAGCGCTCGCACCGTCACCGCGCCACCGGCCGGCCCGTGCAGGACCGCGTTGGCGATGAGCTCGCTCGCGAGGAGCTGGACGATCCGGAGACCCGTGGCACCCACACCCTGCCGGGCGGCCTGAGCGGCGACCCACCGGCGCCCGTGCCCGATCGACGCCAGGTGCGGTGCCAGGGCGAGCGAAGTCTCCTCGACGCCCCCGGTCGAGGGAGCGATCGTCGTCGGCGCCCGATGCTGCGCGCCGACGGTCCTGGGGTGCGCCCGGCCCATGGGTTCACTGTGGTCCGGTGTAGGGGTCATGGACAAGCAGGGGGACGACGGCGCGCCGAGCGAACTCGCCGGATGAGCGGAGCGGGTGGGCCGTCGCCCCTTCTGGCCCCTCCTGCTTCCGTCACGTCCGGGGCAGCAGGCGGTGGTGGGGGTCGCCGGTGATCTCGTGGCCGTGGCGGTCGGTGAATGCGAACCGCCTGCCGTGGATCGTGATCTGGATGCCCTTTCGGTGGACGAGCCCGTGGTGGAACGTGCACAGCAGGAGTCCGCGGCGGACGGCGGTGCGGCCGTGGTGCTTGGCCCATTCGTCGAGGTGGTGGCCGTCGCAGAGGATCGGTGGGGCGGTGCAGCCGGGGTAGCGGCAGTGCTTGTCCCGGGCGATCAGCGCGTCGCGTCGCGCGCAGGTGAAGGTCCGTTGCGTCCGTCCGACGTCCAGGACCTCGGAGTTGGCGCCGAAGACGTAGCGGGCGAACTCGGAGTCGCAGCACGCCAGGTCGAGCTCGGTCCGGCTGATCGGGGTGCCGTCCTCGTACTGGGGCCCACCGACCACGTCGGTCCCGGTCACGTTGCCCCGGGTGGCGAAGGACGGGGAGCGGACCGGGCCCTGCGCGCCGCGGGTGCTGCGGGTGCCGATCTCGCCGAGGGTGCCGCTCTCGCCTCGGGTGCCGATCTCGCCGAGGGTGCCGATCTCGCCGAGGGTGCCGCTCTCGCCGAGGGTGCCGCTCTCGCCGAGGGTGCCGCTCTCGCCTCGGGTGGCGATCTCGCCCTGGGTGGCGATCGCTGCCTGGGTGCCGCACCGGGTCCGGCCGCCGGTGACCAGGTCCTGCAGGGTGGCGTACGGGACCAGGATCCCGAGCCGGTGGCGGATGGTGCGCCGCCTGCCTCCCGCCTGCTGGGCGTCCAGGGCGACCCGGCACACGTCACCCAGGGCGTGCGCGCGGCGCTGGGACGCCGACCGGGTGTCGTCCGGTGCCTTCACCGGCGTCAACGCCGCCAGCGCGGCCTTGAGCGCCTGCCCGACGGGGATGGTCACCTGCCCGGACACGTCGTACATGTCCCCGAGCCGGGTGACCTCCAGGTGCTCGCGGTCGGACGCCTCGACGAAGCCGCGGTCGTCGGCGTCCGGGTCGGTGTGGGCGGCCCAGCGGCGCATCACCAGCCGCAGCTCGTCCACCCGGACCTGCTGGGCGGTCTGGACCAGGAACGCCTCGTTCGTCTCGTTCGCCGGGTCCGCCAGCGCGTCGCGCCGCTGCTCGGTCGTCGGCCCCAGCTGGGCGACGATCCTCGCCTGCTCGACCGTGACCCGCCCCTCGGCCACCGCCGCAGCGGTCAGCGGCAGGTGGTCCCGCAGCGTCCGCCCCAGCCGCACCTGCGCCCGGGCGGTCTGCACGGCCAGGTGGTGCTGCTCGGCGACCCAGAGCGCGAACGACTTCGACCCGCCCGCCGCCCACATCCCGTCCGCCTCCACCACCGGCAACAGGCACGCCCCGACGGCGGTCGACCGGCCGGCACCCGGCCGCGAGCAGAGCGGCCAGCACCGTCGCCGTCGGACGCGTCGACCCCTCGCGCTCGCGGCGGCCACGCTGATGGCCTCGATCGCCGTCATGTACGCCGTCGCCGCCGCCGCGAGATCTGACGGCAGCAGCGCCACGTCCACCACGGCCCACGGGTCGAAGGCGGCCGGACGCTCGATCTCCTCGCTCATCCGGCCCACCTCCTTCCGCTCGTCGGGCGCTGCCGCGGCGATGTTCCTACCGTCGAGTCGGAAAGCCGAACCGGGCTGCCTTCCTGCCTTCTTGTCCCACGCTAGAGCGAGCCACGACACGCATCAGAACCTCGTCGACGATTGTTGACGACTGGTCGCGAGGGGTGTCGGTGGTCGGTGTGAATGGCGGTACCAGGGGATACCAACTCGCGAAAGCACCACGTCCCGCAAGCCTGTGGATGGCGGTGAATCCACGCCAGTTCCGGTCGCGCGTGCGGCCCGGAATGGACGCAGACGGGCCAGCTCCGACTCGTCGACGCCCGAGAATGGAGCGCAGCTTGGATGGCAGCCACGACGGACGAGGGCGATGCTCTCCTTGTCGATCAAGTGCTCGACGTTCGCGTGAGCAGTGCGACGCAGGCGAGCTCCGGATGAGTGGTCGCGGTCGCCCGAAGAGTGGCGCCGGGCGACATGACAGGGCGAAGAGATCTTCCGGAAACGTCTGCTGCCGAAGGCGCTTTCCACCTTCGCGGAGACGCTGCACGACCGCGTCCTCCACGCCGACGCGGACATGAACAAGGCGGACTGGATGACCGCCGTCGGCGGGATCGTCGGGGTCGCCGGCATCGCGGTCGGGCTGTGGTGGGCCGACGCCGTCGCGGCCCTGTTCATCTCGGGCAGCATCCTGCACGACGGCGTCCGCAACGTCCGGACCGCGGTCGGCGCGCTCATGGACAGCGAGGCCCGCACCGTCGACGGCAGCCGCCCGCACCCGCTCCAGGGCGAGGTCGACGCCACCCTCGCCGCCCAGCCCTGGGTCGCCGACGCGCGCTGGACTGGAAGGTGCAGGACCTCGTGCTCGTCGTCGTCCCCGAGCTGCCCGAGGAGCTGCTCCCCGGCCTCGGGGAGCGCACGGCGCACGGCGCCGCCTGACCACACACCGCTGCCGGGACGGGCGCCCGACCCCGAGCCGACCTCACAGCCGTCGCCCGAGGACCGTGCGCAAGAAGTCGCCCGCACGAAACCTCCGCGCACCGTCGCCCGTAACACCCGCTTCCTAGCGTGCTCGCAGGCGACGAGCGGGACTGCTCGTCGCGGCCCGCAGGGCCATCGAGCATCCGGAGGCACCATGACCGTTCCGCACTCGCTGACCTCGGGGGTGACGACGCCCACGGCCGGGCCGGGCCTCACCGAGGCGCCCACCGACGTCGCCACCCTCGCACCCACCGACCGCACGCACGCCCACCGCCGCAGCCACCGGCACGCCCGCAGACGCAGCGACGACGACCACGCCCACCCCGGTCGGCCGCGGCCGCTGGATCGAGCACTGGGATCCCGAGGACACCACCGCCTGGGAGAACGGCGGCCGGACGATCGCCCGCCGCAACCTCGTTCCCGTCGATCTTCGCCGAGTTCCTCGGCTTCGCCGTGTGGGCGTCGTGGAGCATCGTCGTCCCGCAGCTCGCGGCGGTCGGCTTCGACGCTCACCGTCGACCAGCAGTTCTGGCTCATCGCCGTCCCGAGCCTCGTCGGGGCGAGCCTGCGCATCCCGTACACCTTCGCGGTCCCGCTGTTCGGCGGCCGCAACTGGACGATCGTCTCGGCGCTCCTGCTCCTGCTGCCGGCGAGCGCGCTCGCCTTCGTCGTGAGCAACCCGGACACCTCGTTCGGCGTGCTGCTCGTCGTCGCGGCCCTCGCCGGCCTCGGCGGCGGCAACTTCGCGTCGTCGATGGCGAACATCTCGTTCTTCTACCCGGAGCGGGAGAAGGGCAAGGCGCTCGGCCTCAACGCGGCGGGCGGCAACCTCGGCACGGCGGCGGTCCAGTTCGCCGTCCCGCTCGTGATCGTCTCCGCGGCCGGGCTCCAGCTCGAGCGCGCCGGCCTCATGTTCATCCCGCTGATCCTCGTCGCGGCCGCTCCTCGCCGCGCGGTCGATGCACAACCTGTCCGTCGGCGAAGGCCGACTACCGGGCGTTCGGCGCGGCGGTGCACAACCGGCACACCTGGATCATCTCCTTCCTCTACATCGGCACCTTCGGCTCGTTCATCGGCTACTCCGGTGCGTTCCCGACGCTGCTGAAGAACCAGTTCCCCGAGATCACGCTGAGCATCGCGTTCCTCGGGGCGCTCGTCGGGTCGCTCGCCCGGCCGATCGGCGGCATGCTCGCCGACCGCGTGGGGCGGCGCCCGGATGACGATCGCCGCCTTCGCGAACCATGGCCGTCGCCGGCCTCGGCGCGGTCGCGGCCCTGCGGGGTGCGAGCTTCGCCGGCTTCCTGGCTCGTTCCTCGTGCTCTTCGTCGCGACCGGCATCGGCAACGGTGCGACCTACCGGATGATCCCCGCGGTCTTCCGGGTCGGCGCGACCACCGCCGGAGCGGGCTGCCCGCAGCCGCAAGGCCGCGGCCGGCTGCATCGGGATCGCCGGCGCGATCGGCGCGTTCGGCGGCTTCCTCATCCCGCGCGGGTTCGCCGTCTCGAACGAGCTCGCCGGGAGCCTGCAGCCCGCGCTGGTCGCGTTCGTCGGCGTCTACGTGGTCATGGCCGCCACCACCTGGGCCGTCTACCAGCGGCGCGGTGCCGCGATGAGCGCCGCGGGGATCTGAGTGACCTCCACCGCCACGCACTGCCCGTACTGCGCCCTGCAGTGCGCGATGCGGCTGACGCCCGCCCGACGACGCCGCCCGCGCCGTCGGGGCGCCGGTGACCGTGCAGCGGTCGGGACTTCCCGACCAACCGCGGCGGCCTGTGCCAGAAGGGCTGGACGAGCGCGCCAGGTGCTGCGTGCACCGGACCGGCTCACCACCCCGCTCCTGCGGGGCGCCGACGGTGAGCTGCACCCGGTCGACCTGGGACGATCGCGCTCGACCACGTCGCGGACCGCATCCGCGCCCTGCCAGTCGGAGCACGGACGCGGACACCGTCGCGGTGTTCGGCGGCGGCGGACTGACCAACGAGAAGGCCTACGCGCTGGGCAAGTTCGCCCGCGTCGTGCTGCGGACGCCGTTCATCGACTACAACGGGCGCTTCTGCATGGCCAGCGCCGCGGCCGGCGCGAACCGGGCGTTCGGCGTCGACCGCGGGCTGCCCTTCCCGCTCGCCGACCTGCGGTGGGGCGCAGGCGATCCTCCTGCTCGGCAGCAACGTCGCCGAGACCATGCCGCCGTCGTCCGCGCACCTCGCCGGTGCGCGGGCGGCGGGCGGCCTCGTCGTCGTCGACCCGCGGCACTCGTCGACCGCCGCGCTGACCGACGACGGCGGCGGCGTCCACCTGCCGCTCGTCCCCGGCACGGACCTCGTCGTCCTGCTCGCCCTGCTGCACGTCGTGTGGGCCGAGGGCCTGGCCGACGCCGCCTACCTCGAGTCCCGCACCACCGGCGCCGACGACGTCCGGCGCAGCGTCGCGGCGTGGTGGCCCGAGCGGGCCGAGGCGGTCTGCGGCGTCCCCGCCGACGAGCTGCGCCGGGTCGCCCGGCTGCTCGCCGCGGCGTCCCCGTCGCGCGGCGGCCGCGGGCGCCTACGTGCTCACCGGCCGCGGCGTCGAGCAGAGCACCCAGGGCACCGCCACGGTGACCGCGGCGATCAACCTCGCCCTCGCGCTCGGCCTGCCGGGCCGGACCGGCAGCGGGTACGGCGCGGTCACCGGGCAGGGCAACGGCCAGGGCGGCCGCGAGCACGGGCAGAAGTCCGACCAGCTGCCCGGCTACCGCAAGATCGACGACCCGGCGGCTCGCGCGCACGTCGCCGCGCGTGTGGGGCGTCGACCCCGACGACCTGCCCGGGCCCGGCGTCCCGGCCGTCGAGCTGCTCCGGCGGCTCGGCACGCCCGACCGGCCCGCGCGCGCTGCTCGTGCACGGCAGCAACGTCGTGGTCAGCGCGCCGAACGCCGGACCGCGTCCGCGAGCGCCTCGCCGCGCTCGACCTGCTCGTGGTCTGCGACCTCGTCCCGTCGGAGACCGCCCGCCTGGCCGACGTCGTGCTGCCCGTCACCCAGTGGGCGGAGGAGGAGGGGACCATGACCTCGCTCGAGGGGCGCGTGCTGCGCCGTCGTCGTGCCCTGGCGCCGCCCGACGGCGGTGCGCTCCGAGCTCGAGGTGCTCCACGACCTCGCGCGAGCGGCTCGGCGTCACGGAGGGCTTCCCGACCGACCCCGCCGCGGTGTTCGACGAGCTCGCCCGAGCCAGCGCGGGGGGCGTCGCCGACTACAGCGGCCTGAGCCACGCCCGGCTCGACGCCGAGGGTGCCGCGCACCAGGCGGGCACCGAGGGCGGCGCCGGGGGACTGTTCTGGCCGTGCCCCGCGACCCCGGACGGCGAGGCGCCGCACCCCGGCACCCCACGCCTGTTCGCCGACCGCTTCCCGACGCCGGACGGGCGCGCGCGGATGGTCGCCGTCGACCACCACGGGCCCGCCGACGACCTGCGCCCCGACGCCCCGGTCTACCTCGTCACCGGGCGGGTGCTGCAGCACTACCAGTCCGGCGCGCAGACCCGCCGCGTCCCCGCGCTGGCCGCCGCGCAGCCGGAGCCGTTCGCCGAGCTGCACCCGCTGCTCGCCGATCGGGTCGGCGTGACCGACGGCGACCTCGTCCGGCTCACGTCGGCGCGCGGGACGGCGGTCGCGGTCGCGCACGTGACCACCTCGGCCCGGCCGGACGTCGTCTTCATGCCGTTCCACTGGTCCGGCGAGGGCAGCGCGAACCGCCTCACCAGCGACGCGACCGACCCGATCTCGGGCATGCCGGACTTCAAGGTGTGCGCCGTCGACGTCAGCGCGCTCGCGACCGACGGCGCCGCGGTGCCGAGCCCGGTCGGCGCCCGGGACGTGGCGGTGGCCCGGTGACCCGGGTCGTCGTCGTCGGCCACGGGATGGTCGGGTCACGTCTCGTCGAGGACCTCGCCGGTCGCGACCCCGCGGCGGAGATCACCGTCCTGGGGCCGAGGAGTACGAGCCGTACAACCGGGTGCTGCTCAGCGAGGTCGTGGCCGGCAAGGTCGACGTCGCGTCCCTCACCCTGCCGGGGACCACCGTGCCCGGGCGTGCGGGTCCGCGCGGGCGCCACCGCGGTCGCGCTCGACCCGGCCGCCCGCCGGGTCACCACGCACGACGGCGAGCACGTCGGGTACGACGTCCTCGTCCTGGCGACCGGCGCCCGTGCCCGGGTCCCCGCCCTGGCCGGGCTCGTCCCGGATGCTCCGGCCGCCGACGGGTCGCCGGAGGGCCCGACGCCGCCTTGCCGGCCGGCGTGCACGCGCTGCGCACGCTCGACGACGCCCGCGAGATCGTCGCCGCGACCGTCAACGCACGCCGCGCCGTCGTGCTCGGCGGCGGCGTGCTCGGGCTCGAGGCCGCGTGCGGGCTGGCCCGCCGCGGGCTCGCGGTCACCGTCGTCCACGGCGGTGCCCACGCTCATGGACCGCCAGCTCGACGGGCCGGCCGCCGAGGCGGTCGTGCACTCCCTGCGTGGCCTCGGCGTCGACCACCGGGTCGCGGCGCGGGCGCAGGCCGTCGACCTCGACGCGGACGGCCGGCTCCGGGCGCTCGTCCTGGCCGACGGCGAGCGCCTGCCCGCCGACCTGCTCGTGCTCACCGCGGGCACCGTCGCGGAGACCGCGCTCGCGGCGTCCGGCGGCCTCGCCGTCGACCGGGGGATCGTCGTCGACGCCGACCTGGCCACGTCCGACCCCGCCGTGTTCGCGATCGGCGACTGCGCCCAGCCGCCCGAGGGCGGCACCGGGCTCATCGCGCAGGGCTGGGACCAGGCCCGCCGGCTCGCAGCCCACCTCGCGGACCGGGACTCCGGCGAGGGCCGTCCGGTCGGTGGCACCGCGACCCCCGACCCGGCCCCGACCGACGTCGTGCGGGTCAAGGCGCACGGCCTCGAGGTCGTCACGATGGGCGTCAGCGGCTCGCGATCACCCGACTCCTGCCACCGGACGCTCCGGCTCAGCGACCCGTCGTCCGGCCGCCACGTCGAGGTCGTGGTGGCCGACGGCGTCCTGGTCGGCGCGACCTGCGTCGGTGCGGGGCCGGTCGCCGCGGACCTCACGACCGCCTACACCCGACGGACCCCGGTCCCGCGCGACCCCGCGCAGCTGCTGCTGCGCCCGGTCGCGGGTGCGGGCGGCGGCGCGGCCGCCGACCCGTCGCCGACGCTCATGCCGGACCGGGCCACGGTGTGCCGCTGCAACGGCGTCACCAAGGGCGACCTCGTCGGCTGCTGGCGCGGTGGCGGACGGTCGCTCGAGGAGGTCGCGCGCACCACGCGGGCGACCACCGGGTGCGGCGGCTGCACCGACGCCGTGTGCGGGATCCTCGACTGGCTCGGGAAGAGCGACCCGCCGGCGCCGGCCGTCCCGGCGGGGTCCGTCGCGGCGGACTCGACGGCCGTGGCGGCCGGCTCGACCGGCTCGACCGGCGACCGCCGCGAGGTGTCCCTCGCGGTCCCGCAGGGGGTGCCTGGCTGACGGCTCGTAGGCTCGTCCCGTGCGCGTCCCAGCCGTCGTCGAGCCCGGCCCCCCGCTGACCCGCGACAGGGTCGAGCGGTGGTCGCGGCACCTGCTGCTGCCCCAGGTCGGGGCGATCGGGCAGCGCCGGCTGGCGAACGCCCGGGTCGGCGTGGTGGGCGCGGGCGGGCTCGGCGCCCCGGTGCTGCAGTACCTCGCGGCGGCCGGCGTCGGCCGCCTGGGCATCGTCGACCCGGACGACGTCGAGCTCAGCAACCTCCAGCGTCAGGTGCTGCACGGCACGGGCGACGTCGGCCGGCCCAAGGTCGACTCGGCCCGGGACGCCGTGCATGTGATCGACCCGGGCGTGGACGTCGTCGTGCACCGCGAGCGCCTCACGCCCGACAACGCCGACGACCTGCTCGGCGGCTACGACCTCGTCGTCGACGGCACCGACAACTTCCCGACCCGCTACGCCGTCAACGACGCGTGCGTCCGGCTCGGGCTGCCGGAGGTGTGGGGGTCGATCTACCGGTTCGACGCTCAGGTCGCGGTGTTCTGGGGACGACCGCCCGACGGCGTGCCGGCCGTCCAGCTCCGCGACCTCTTCCCGTCGGCACCGCCGCCCGGCAGCGTCCCGTCGTGCGCGGAGGGCGGCGTGCTCGGCGCCCTGTGCGGGCAGGTCGGGTCCGTCATGGCGACCGAGGTGATCAAGCTGCTGACCGGCGTGGGGGAGCCGCTCCTCGGCCGCGTGCTCGTCCTCGACGCGCTGGCCGCCCGGTGGTCCGAGGTCCCGCTGGTCGGCGACCCGGCCCGGGCCGCGCGGGCAGCGGCGGCGGACACCGATGCCGACGCTCCGCGCCGACGCCGCCGACCAGGACCGTGCCGACGACCGGCGTGCTGCCCCCGACGACGCCCCGGGACGGCCCGACGTCCCGGTCCTCTCGGCGCGGGACCTCGCCGACCGGCTCGCCGCCCGCGACCGCGGCGAGGACCGCTTCCTGCTCGTGGACGTCCGCGAGCCCGGGGAGCGGGACGTCGTCGCCGTGCCGGGTGCGGTCGGGGTGCCGCTCGCGCGCATCCTCGGCGGCGACGCCGACCTGCCCCACGACGTCCCGCTCGTGCTTCACTGCCGGTCCGGGGTCCGGTCGGAGCAGGCCGCCCGCGCGCTGCTCGCGTCGGGGTACCCCGACGTCCGGCACGTCGAGGGCGGCGTGCTCGCCTGGGTCGCCGACGTCGACCGGAGCCTGCCCACCTACTGAACCCCACGGACCACAGACGGACCACAGGAGGACATGTGCGGACGGTTGCCGAGCACCGCGAGGCGGCTCTGGCCCTCGCCACCCCGGTGGGCACCGAGCGGGTGGCCGTCGAGGACGCCGACGGGCGGGTGCTGGCCGAGGACGTCACCTCGGCGTCCGCGCTTCCCCGCTGGGACAACTCCGCGATGGACGGGTACGCCGTCCGCCACGCCGACGTCGCCGCCGTCGGGCCCGGTGGACCGGTGACCCTGCGCGTGCTCGCGGACCTCGTTCGCGGGCAGCGACGCGGAGCCCGCCGTCGTCCCCGGCACGGCCGCGCGGATCATGACCGGCGCCCCGCTGCCCCCCGGTGCCGACGCCGTCGTCCCGGTCGAGGTGACCGACGGCGGCACCACCACGGTCCGGATCGACGTCGCCCCCCGCCCCGCGGCGCACATCCGGCGCGCCGGGGAGGACGTCGCCGCGGGGGAGACGGTCCTGGTCGCCGGGACGCTGCTCGGCCCCGCGCAGGTCGCCGCGGCCGCATCGGTCGGCCGGGCCGCGCTCGTCGTGCACCGCCGCCCCCGGGTCCTGGTGCTGTCGACCGGGAGCGAGCTCGTGCCGCCGGGCTCACCGCTGCGCCGCGGGCAGATCCCCGACTCGAACTCCTACGCGCTCGCCGCAGCGGTCCGGGCCGTGGGGGGCGAGCCGGTCCGGGTCGGCGCCGTGCCGGACGACGCCGCCGCCCTGCGCGCCGTCCTGGAGCACTGGGACCGCCCCGACGACGACGGCGAGCCCCGCGTCGACCTCGTCGTCACGTCCGGCGGCGTGAGCATGGGCGCGTACGACGTCGTCAAGGAGCTGCTCGCCTCCCACGCCGGGATGGAGTTCGTCGCGGTCGCGATGCAGCCCGGCAAGCCGCAGGGGATCGGCCGGCTGCCGGGTGGCACCCCGGTGCTCGCGCTGCCCGGGAACCCGGTGAGCGCGCTGGTGTCGTTCGCGGTCTTCGTCCGGCCGGTCGTCCGGCGCCTGCACGGACTGCCCGACGTCGCCGTGCCCCTCGAGACCGGCGTCGTGGAGGACGGCTGGCGGACGCCGCCCGAGCGCGAGCAGTACATGCCGGTGGTGCTGCGCCCCGGTCCGGACGGCCTCGCCGTCCGCCGCGCGGTCGCGGGCGGATCGGGGTCCCACCTCGTCGCCGGCCTGGCTCGTGCGGAGGCGTTCGCGGTGGTCCCGGCCGACGTCGAGGAGGTCCGGGCCGGGGATAGGGTGCGCGTCATGCGGGTGGACCGATGACCTTCACGCACCTCGACGACGCCGGCCACGCCCGCATGGTCGACGTGACGGCGAAGCAGCCGACGGTCCGGTCCGCGACGGCGACCGGCTTCGTCCGGTGCGCCGAGCACGTGGTCGCGGCGCTGCGGGCGGGCGACGTCCCCAAGGGCGACGTCCTGGCCGTCGCCCGGATCGCCGGGATCAGCGCCGCCAAGCGGACCGCCGAGCTCCTCCCGCTCGCGCACGTCATCGGCGTCCACGGCGCCGCCGTCGACCTCGCGGTCGAGGACGACGGCGTCCGGGTCACCGCGACCGTCCGGACGGCCGACCGCACCGGCGTCGAGATGGAGGCCCTGACCGCGGTGAGCGTCGCGGCCCTCGCGATCGTCGACATGGTCAAGGGGATGGACAAGGGCACGTCGATCGCGGACGTCCGGCTGCTCGCGAAGACCGGCGGCAAGTCCGGGGACTGGCACCGGACGACGAGCCGGACGAGCCGGACCACGGGCGGGACCGGGAGCAGGACGCCGCCCGGGACCGCGGGTGACGTTCGACGCCGTCGTGCTGGCCGGCGGCCGGGGTCGCCGGCTCGGCGGTCGGCCGGACGGCGTCACGAAGGCCGAGGTCCTCCTCGCCGGTCGACCGCTGCTCGACCACGCGCTCGACGCGACCGCGGGGGCCCGGCGCGTCGTCGTCGTCGGCCCGCCGCACCTGGCGCGTCCCGGCGTCGTCACCGTGCTCGAGGACCCGCCCGACGGCGGCCCGGTCGCCGGCCTGGCCGCCGGGCTGGCCGCGCTCACCGACCCGCCCGCGCCGCGACGTGCCCGTCCTCCTCCTCGCGTGCGACGTCCCGCGGGCCGCCCGTGCCGTCCCCGCGCTCCTCGCCGCACTCGCCGCCCACCCCGACGCCGACGGCGCCCATCTCGTCCGGGACGGCCGGGCCCAGCTCGTCGCGGTGCACCGACGCCGGACCCCTGCGCGCCGCGCTCGCCGCCCTCTCCGACGAGGGCGAGCGCGAGGGTCTGGGCGTGCGTGGCGCGTCCGTCCGCAGGCTCCTGGCGCGGCTCCGCATGGTGGAGGTCCCGGACGACGACGACCTCGGCGCGGACGCCGACACGTGGGACGATGTCGCCCGCCTCGAGTCCGTGCTCGGATCCGTGCTCGCCCGGAGGGACACCATGACCGCGCAGACCCCCGACGACCTCGACCGCTGGACCGCCGCCGTCGCGCAGACCCTCGGGGTCGATCCGACGGCGCTCGACCGCGACCTCGTCCTCGACCTCACGCGCCACGTCGCGCACACGGTCGCGCGTCCTGCCGTGCCGCTGACGACGTTCCTCATGGGCATGGCCGTCGGTGCCGGCGGCGGCGACCGGGCCGCGCTCGAGCGGGTCGCGGCGCAGGTCGCGGACCTCACGGCGACCTGGGACGGGCAGACAGACGGGCCGACGAACGGGCCGACGGACCGGCCGGGCGACAGACCGAACGGCACTGCCCGGGGGACCGGGGCGTGACCATCACCGTCCGGTACTTCGCCGCCGCCGCGGAGGCCGCCGGGGTGCGGTCGGAGTCCCTGGACGCCGCCGTCGCGCCGACCGCCGGGCGGCTGCGGGCGGCGCTCGTCGCCGCGCACGGCCCGGAGCTCGAGCGGGTGCTGGCCCGGTGCTCGCTGCTGGCCGCCGGCTCGCGCCTCGTCGACGACGACGCGCCGGTGGCGCCCGGCGTCACCGTCGACGTGCTCCCCCCGTTCGCGGGCGGGTGACCCGACCCCTCGCCGTCGCGCGGGGATGGGTTCGCCCCCCGGCTCCGCGCCACCCGTCCGGGGTCCACCGGGGCGTCTCGCGCAGGTGTCCACCGTGACAGGTCGCGAGTGGACCCCCCGGATCAACCACGTCTCGGAGACGACCTTCACGGTCCAGGGGCACGGCGTGCACACGGCGTTCTGCGACCTCACGGCGGCGCACCGCGCCCTGGGCCACGAGGTCGGGGTGAACCGCAGCTGGCGGGACGGCGTCCTGCACGTCCACACCCTCGGGCCGAGCAGCCTCGGGCGCCTCGTGCGGCACCGGGGGCTGCGGGTGGTCTCCGCGCACGTCACGCCCGGGTCCCTGCACGGCAGCCTCCACGGGGTCGGGCTGTACGGCGTCCCGTTCTCGGTCTACCTGCGCCGCTTCGACGACCTCGCGCACCTGGTCATCGCCGTCAGCGAGGCCGCGGCCGAGGAGCTGCGGGACATCGGCGTGCGGACCCCGATCACGGTCGTCCCGAACGCGGTCGACGCCGAGCCGTTCCGCGGCTCCCGCGAGCAGCGGTCCGCCGCCCGGGCGCGGCTGGACCTGCCGGACGCCGCGTTCGTCGTCCTCGGCGTGGGGCAGCTCCAGCCGCGCCAGGGCATCGAGGAGTTCACCGAGTGCGCCCGCGCGATGCCGGACGCGCGGTTCGTCTGGGTCGGCGACCGGCTCTTCGGCGCGATGTCCGCCGGCAAGGCGGAGGTCGACCGGGTGGTCGCCACCGCGCCGTCGAACGTGCTGTTCGCCGGGCAGCTGGCCCGGACGGGGGTGGCCCGGTACTGCCGGGCGGCGGACGTGTTCCTGTTCCCGTCCCGGCACGAGACGTTCGGGATGGCGCCCGTCGAGGCCGCGTTCGCCGGCGTGCCGCTGGTCCTGAACGACCTGCCGGTGTTCGCCGAGGTCTTCGGCGCGGAACCCGACGCCTACCTCGCCGCGACCGACGTGCCGGGCTACCTCGAGCACCTGCGCGCGCTCCGCGCCGACCCGGACCTGCTGGCCCGGGCCGGTGTGCGCGCGGCCGCGGCCGTGGCGCGGTACGACGCCCCGCACGTCGCGCGGGAGATCGTCGACCTCTACCGCCTGTGGTCCCGGACCGCCGCCGACGGCCGCCCCGCCGCGCGAGCGAGCTGAGGCGGACCGCCGGACGGGTCGGCGCGGATCGGCCGGGCCGGAGCGGCCGGGAGTCGGTGCGGGGTCACCGCCCGGCGTAGGCGGCCTCCAGCGGCTCGATCTCGAGCTTCTTCATGCCCAGCATCACCGCGGTCGCGCGGGCGACGCCGGCCGCGTCCGGGCGGCTCATGATGTCGTCGAGCTGGCGGGGCACGACCTGCCAGGAGACCCCGAACCGGTCGCGGAGCCAGCCGCACTGGCTGTGCTCGCCGCCGTCGGCCACGAGCGCCTCCCAGTAGCCGTCCACCTCCTCCTGGTCCTCGCAGGAGAGGTAGAACGAGAAGGCCTCGTCGAGAGTGAACGAGTCGCCGGCGTTGATCGCGGTGACCGGCATCCCGTCGAGCTCGAACTCGACGATGAAGGGTGCTCCCTCCTCGACGTCCGGGACGCCGGGCGGCGACGTGATGACACGGGTGACCCGGGAGTTCGGCAGGATCGAGGCGTAGAACTCCGCGGCCTGCTCCGCACGGTCGTGGAACCACAGGTGCGGGTGGACGATGCCCATGGTCGTCCCCTCTCTGGTGGGCTCGGGTGCTGTCGGGAGGTACGACCGGCCCGAGCCCCGTGACTCATCGCCCGCGCGCCCACGCCGACGCCGACGACGACGGCGCCGGGGACGAGCGATCAGGCGCTGCGCTGCGGGATCTGCTGCAGCGCCCAGGTGTTCCCGTCGGGGTCGCTGAAGGACACGAACCGGCCCCACGGCTGGTCGTCGACGTCGCTCACCTCGACCCCGCGGGCGACGAGGTCGGCCCGGGCGGCGTCGGCGTCGTCGACCACGGCCTGCAGGCCGCGCTGGGTGCCGGGTGGCATCACCCCGCTGAACGAGTCGAGCATGATCGAGCACGCGGAGCCCGGGGGCGTGACCTGGATGAACCGCACGTGCTCGTCCACCTGGACGTCGTGGTCGAGGACGAAGCCCACCTGCTCGACGTAGAACGCGACGGCGCGGTCGGCGTCCGACACGGGGACTGTCACCAGCTCGAGACGGACATCCACGGTGCGACCTCCGATGCGATCGACGAGACGTCCACGCTAGCCGCGCGACGCGGTCCCGGGGAGCCCCGGTTCTGGGGGATCGGTGCCCGTCGCCGGCTCCGCCGCCCGACCGGTCGCCTGCCCAGGCCCCTGCCCGGCCGCCGGCTGCGGGTCGGGCGTCTCGCCGCGGGCGAGCATCGCCACGAACTCCTCGACCCGCCGGGAGCGGTTCTCGGGGCGCTTGAGCACCTCGATGCGCCGCAGGACGGCGTAGCGGTTCTGCCGGGACAGGGCGTCGAAGGCGGCCTGCGCCGCCGGGTCGCGGGCGAGTGCGGCGGCGAGCTCGGGCGGGACCTCGATCGTGGCCGGTCCCGCGTAGGCGGCGTCCCACCGCCCGTCCCCGCGGGCGCGCTCGACCTCGGCGAGCCCCGCCGGCCGCATCCGCCCCTCGGCGGTGAGCCGCCCGACGATCCCGACGTTGCGCCGGGACCACAGGCTGCGTCGTCGTCGGGGGGTGAAGCGCTGCCGGTACGTCGCGGCGTCCCGGGTCTTCGCCTGCCCGTCGATCCACCCCTGGCACAGCGCCTCGTCGAGCGCGGCGTCGTAGGTCAGGCTCGTCGGCTCGGTGGTGCCCTTCTTCGCCAGCACGAGCCAGACGCCCACCTGGTCGTCGACGTTGTCGGCGAGCCACGCGCGCCAGGCGTCGGCGTCCGGGACGGTCAGCTCGGGGGGATCGGGGGGCACCCGGCGAGCCTGCCAGAGCGCGGCCGGGACGGGGAGGCTCGGTGCCGAGCCGGACCTCGCGGCTCCCCGACGCCGAGGAGCGCTGGCGATCGCGCGCGCGACCGTGGAGGCCCTGGCCGGGGGGCCGCTGCCCCCGGAGCGGACCGACCGGGACGCCGTCCTGCTCGGTGCCGCCGCGTGCCGCTCGGACGGTGGCACCGGGACCTGGGCCCGGTGGTCGCACGGTTGCCCGTCCTGGGCTGACTGCCTCACATCGGCCCGGGCCGGACCGGCGAGCCGTCGCCCGCCGCCGGACCGATGAGTTCACCGCCCGCCCGAGGTCGGCCCCGGCATGACGACCGGAGTGATCGACCCCAGGTACGGCGACGCGTCGGCGACCCCACCAGGCCCTCAGCCGCCGATCGCGCTCATCGGGCGGGCGGGCTGCAGGAACGTGGGGTCGTCGATGTCGTGCCCGGCGCGCTTGCCGGCGAGGCAGGCCCGGAACGCCTCGGCGAGGGCGTCGTCGTCGGCGCCCGCGCGGACCAGCGTGCGCAGGTCGGTCTCCGTCTGCGCGAACAGGCACGCGCGCAGCTGGCCGTCGGCGGTCAGCCGGACCCGGTCGCAGGCCCCGCAGAACGGGGCGGTCACCGAGGCGATGACGCCGACCGTCGCCGGGCCGCCGTCGACGTACCAGAGCTCGGCGGGCGCGGACCCGCGGCCGGGCACCTCGGTGAGGGTGAACGCGGTGCGCAGCGAGGCCAGCACCTCGGCCTGCGTGACCATCGTCGTGCGCTCCCAGGTGTGCCCGGCGTCGAGCGGCATCTGCTCGATGAAGCGCATCTGGTAGCCGCCGTCGACCGCGTAGCGCACGAGGTCGACGACCTCGTCGTCGTTCACCCCGCGCATGGCGACCGCGTTGAGCTTGATCGGGGTGAAGCCGGCCGCCTTGGCGGCGGCGATCCCGGCCAGGGTGTCGACCAGCCGGTCGCGCCGGGTCAGCGCCCGGAACCGCTCGCGGTCGAGGGTGTCGATGCTGATGTTGACCCGGGCGAGGCCCGCGTCGCGCAGGGGCGCGGCCAGCGCGGGGAGCCGGAGCGCGTTCGTCGTCAGCGAGACCTCGGGCGACCCCGCGGGTCCCGTGAGCGCCGCCATCCGGCGCACGACGTCGACGACGTCCGGGCGCAGCAGCGGCTCGCCGCCGGTGAGCCGGATCTCGGTCACGCCGAGGCCGACCGCGACCCCAGCGACCCGGACGAGCTCGTCGGTGCTGAGCATCGTCTGCGCGGCCAGCCACGGGACGCCGTCGGCGGGCATGCAGTACGTGCAGCGCAGCGAGCAGCGGTCGGTCAGGGAGATGCGCAGGTCGCGGTGCACGCGTCCGAAGCGGTCGACGAGGCCCGGGGCGGCGCTCATCGTGCGTCCAGCCCGACCCAGACGTGCGAGCCGTCGCGCAGGACCTCGCGCTTCCACACCGGGCAGCTCGGCCTTGACCGTCTCGACGAGCGCGCGGCAGACGTCGAACGCGAGCGAGCGGTGCGCGGTGGCGACGGCGACGACGATCGCCGCGTCGCCGACGCGCAGCAGCCCGACCCGGTGGCTCACGGCGACGCCGAGGACGCCGTCGGTCGCGGCGGCCGCGTCGGCGAGCCGGCGCAGCACCGCCTCGGCGTCGGGGTGCGCGGTGTAGTCCAGGGCGACGACCTCGCCGTCGACGGACGGATCGTGGTCGCGCACGACGCCGAGGAACGTCGCCACGGCCCCGGCGCGCGGGCCGCTGACCGCCGCGACGTGCGAGGCGAGGTCGAGCGGCTCGTCGGTGACCCGGGCCGACTCTGCGATGGAGCTCATCCGTGGTCACCGCCGCGCAGCTGGTCGAGGATGTGGGGGAGCAGGGGCAGCAGGACGGCCAGCCCGTCGGTCACGCCACCCGGCGACCCGGGCAGGTTGACGACGACGGCGCCGTCGTCCGTGACGCCCGCGACGCCCGCGGGACAGCACCGCGGTCGGGACGTACTGCGCGCCGGTGCGGCGCAGCGCCTCGGCGAGCCCCGGCAGCTCGCGGTCGACGACGAGTCGGGTGGCCTCCGGGGTCCGGTCGCGGGGGCCGACACCGGTGCCGCCGCTCGTGACGACCACCCGTGCGCCGTCGGCCAGCGCGTGGCGGATGGCCTCCGCGACGCAGTCCACGCCGTCCGCGACGACCCGGACGGAGGCGACGTCCAGGCCCGCGCCGCGCAGCAGGTCGGCCGCGCGGGGGCCGGAGCGGTCGTCCGCCTCGCCCGCGCGCGCAGCGGTCGGACGCCACGACGACGGCCGCCCGGAGGGACGCCGCGGACCGGTCGGTCGGTGGGCGTCCGGGAAGGCTCATGCCGACCACGTTACGTGACCGCGCGGGCGGGGCGTCCGCGCTGTCCGCCCGGGCGGTGACGCCGCGACGGCGGGTGGCCCGTCACGCGGGCCACCCGCCGTCGGTGGGTCAGTCGGTGGGTCGGTCGGTGGGTCGGTGCCGGTCGATCATCGCCCCGCCGTCAGCCGGGACACACGGTCAGCTGAGGTACCCGTTCGGGTTGAGCACGTACTTCTGCGCCGCGCCGGCGTCGAACTCGGCGTAGCCCGCGGGGCGCGTCCTCGAGGGTGATCGGCTTCGCGTTGACGTTCTTCGCGATGCTGACGCGGTCGTGCAGGATCGCCATCATCAGCCCGCGGTTGTACTTCATCACCGGGCACTGGCCGGTGGTGAAGGACAGGGACTTCGCCCAGCCGGTACCGAGGCTGAGCGACAGGGAGCCCTTCTTGGCGGCCTCGTCGATGCCGCCGGGGTCGCCGGTGACGTAGAGGCCGGGGATGCCGAGCGCGCCGCCGGCGGCGGTGATGTCCATGAGCGAGTTGAGCACCGTGGCGGGGGCCTCGTGGTCGGCGTCCTTGCCGTGCCCGCGGGCCTCGAAGCCGACGGCGTCGACGGCGCAGTCGACCTCCGGGACGCCGAGGATCTGCTCGATCTGCTCGGCCGGGTCGCCCTTGGTCAGGTCGACCGTCTCGCAGCCGAAGCTGCGGGCCTGCGCGAGCCGGTCGGCGTTCATGTCGCCGACGATGACCGCGGCCGCCCCGAGGAGCAGGGCGCCGGTCGCCGCGGCGAGACCGACCGGTCCGGCGCCGGCGACGTAGACCGTCGAGCCGACGCCCACGCCCGCGGTGACCGCACCGTGGAATCCGGTCGGGAAGATGTCGGAGAGCATCGCGAGGTCGAGGATCTTCTCCAGGGCCTGGTCCGGTCCGGGAACCGCAGCAGGTTCCAGTCGGCGTACGGCACCAGCACGTACTCGGCCTGACCGCCGACCCAGCCGCCCATGTCGACGTACCCGTAGGCGCTGCCGGGCCGGTCCGGGTTGACGTTGAGGCAGATGCCGGTCTTGCGCTCCTTGCAGTTGCGACAGCGACCGCAGGCGATGTTGAACGGCACCGAGACGATGTCGCCCGACCTTGATGAACTCGACGTCGGGCCCGACCTCGACCACCTCGCCGGTGATCTCGTGGCCGAGCACGAGGTCCGGCGGGCGCGGTGGTGCGGCCGCGCACCATGTGCTGGTCGGAGCCGCAGATGTTGGTCGCGACGGTCCTGAGGATCGCGCCGTGGTTGACCTTGCGGCCGACGTTGGCGGGGTTGACCCCGGGACCGTCCTTCAGCTCGAAGGTCGGGTAGTCGATGTCGATGACCTCGACCTTGCCGGGACCCTTGTAGGCGACAGCCCTGTTGCCTGACACGCCGATCTCCCTTGATCAGCGAGGCCGCCCGCGACGGGCGGCCCGTGTCCGGCTCACCCTAGTCAGCGCGGTCCGCGGAGAACCGTCACGGCACGGAGAGCTCATCACGGCTGGGCACACGCCGGGGTCAGGCCGGCGCCGCTCGAGCCGGATGACGATCGACTTGCTCGTCGGGCGTGTTGGACCGGTCGGCCGTGGAGTCCAGCGGGACCAGGACGTTCGTCTCCGGGAAGTAGGCGGCGGCGCAGCCGCGGGCGGTGTCGTAGGCGACGACGCGGAACTCCTCGGCGCGCCGGTCGACGTCGTCGGCCGAACTCCGAGACCAGGTCGACGACGTCGCCGTCCGCGAACCCGAGCTCGGCCAGGTCCGCCGGGTTGACCATGACGACGCGGCGGCCGCCGGTGATGCCGCGGTAGCGGTCATCCGGGCCGTAGATCGTGGTGTTGAACTGGTCGTGCGAGCGCAGGGTCTGCAGCAGCAGCCGACCGGGCGGCACCGTCGGCCACCACAGCTCGGAGGAGACGAAGTGCGCCTTGGTGCTCGAGGTCTCGAACACCCGGACGTCGTGCGGGCCGTGCGGCAACCGGAAGCCGCCGGGGTGATCGATGCGCTGCTCGTAGTCCACGAAGCCGGGCACGACCGCCTCGATGTGCCGGCGGATGAGCCGGTAGTCGCCCTCGAGCGCCGCCCAGTCGGCCTGCGGCGTCCCGGGCCGCGGGCGGCCGTCGGCGTCGCAGAACAGGGCCCGCGCGAGCCGGCAGACGATGGCGATCTCGGACAGCAGGTCGCCGGACGGCGGGTGGATGTGGCCCTGCGAGGCGTGCACGACGGACATCGAGTCCTCGACGGTGACCCGCTGCGGACCGCTCGCCTGCACGTCGACGTCGGTCCGGCCGAGCGTCGGCAGGATGAGCGCCTGGTCGCCCGGGTGCGAAGTGCGAGTGGTTGAGCTTCGTGCTCACCTGCACGGTGAGGTCGCACGAGCGCAGCGCGGCCTCGGTGACCGCGGTGTCCGGGCGCGGCCTTGAGGAAGTTCCCGCCCATCGCCATGAAGAACCGCACGCGGCCGTCGCGCATCGCCCGCACGGTGTTGACGGTGTCCAGGCCGTGCTCGCGCGGGGCAGGCGAACGCGAACTCGACGTCCAGCCGGTCGAGGAACGGCTCCGGCATCTTCTCGAAGATGCCCATCGTCCGGTCGCCCTGGACGTTGGAGTGGCCCGCGGACCGGCAGCAGCCCGGCCCCCGCGCGGCCGAGGTTCCCCTGCAGCAGGACGAGGTTGACGATCTCCTGGATCGAGGCGACCGAGTGCTTGTGCTGGGTCAGGCCCATCGCCCACGCGACGACCGTGCGGTCGCGACCGCAGCAGCACCTCGCCGACGACGCGGATCTGGGCCTCGGCCACGCCCGTCGCCTCCTCGAGGTCGCTCCACGACGTGGAGCGCAGGAGGGCGAGGTACTCGTCGAGGCCGACGGTGTGCCGCTCGATGAAGGTGTGGTCGAGCACCGTCGTCATGCCGACGGTGCGCCGGCCGGCGTCCTCCGCCTCGAGGAGGAACTTCGCCAGGCCGCGGAACAGCGCGAGGTCCCCGCCCAGCCGGACCTGGAGGTGGTGGTCGGCCAGCGGCGTGCCCCGGCCGACCATCCCGTGCGACGGTCTGCGGGTTGCGGTAGTGGATCAGCCCGGCCTCGGGCAGCGGGTTGATCGCGACGATCACCGCGCCGCCCTGCTTGGCCTTCTCCAGGGAGGACAGCATGCGCGGGTGGTTCGTCCCCGGGTTCTGCCCCGCGATGAGGATGACCTTCGCCGTCTCGACGTCGTGCAGGGTGACCGAGCCCTTGCCGATCCCGATGCTGTGGCCGAGGGCCTCGCCGGACGACTCGTGGCACATGTTCGAGCAGTCCGGCAGGTTGTTGGTGCCCAGGCCGCGGACCACGAGCTGGTAGAGGAACGCCGCCTCGTTCGACGTCCGCCCGGAGGTGTAGAACGCCGCCTCGTCCGGGCCGCCCAGGCCGTGCAGCGTCCGGGCGATGAGCGCGAACGCCTCGTCCCAGGTGGTGGGGCGGTAGTGGGTGTCGCCCCGCTCGCGGAGCATCGGCGTGGTGAGGCGGCCCTGCCGGCTGAGCCAGTAGTCGTCCCGGGCGTAGAGCTCGTCGATGGAGTGCTCGGCGAAGAACGCGGGGCTCACCCGCTTGCGGGTCGCCTCGAACGCGACCGCCTTCGCGCCGTTCTCGCAGAACTCCGCGTGGCTGCGCTGCCCCGCCTCGGGGTCCGGCCACGCGCAGCTCATGCAGTCGAAGCCGTCGGTCTGGTTCATCGCGAGCAGGGTGCGGGCGGTGCGTACCGGGCCCATCTCCCGCACCGCGTGCTGCATCGAGGACACCACCGCGGGCAGCCCCACCGCCGAGCGCTTGGGGTGGGCGACCTTCACGCCCGCCTCGTCGATCCCGTCCTCGTTGCCGTGCCCGGGCCTCTGCGCCATCGGGCCATGCTAGGCGTCCGGCGGCGGGTTGCAGGGTCCGGCGGCGCGCCGTCGATCGTGCGGTCGGCGGGCAGCCGATGGGTGAGGATGGCGGACATGTCTCGGGTTTCCAAGCGCCGGCGGGTGCTGCGCCTGTCGGCGGCCGGCGCGGACCGCGACCGCGTCGACCACCTCGCCGGCGAGGAGCCGCTGGAGGTCCGGATCGGCGGCACGTCCTTCACGGTCACCATGCGCACGCCCGGGCACGACTTCGACCTCGTGGCCGGTTTCCTCGTCTCCGAGGGCGTCGTGCGCGCGGCGCAGGACATCGGCCGCATGGACTACCGGGGGGCCGTCGGGCCGACGGGGGAGCGCGACTACAACGTGGTCGACGTCCGGCTCGCCGTGGGCGTCGATCCGCCGGACACCTCGATGCAGCGCCACGTCTACACGTCCAGCAGCTGCGGCGTGTGCGGGACGGCGTCGATCGAGGCGGTCAGCAAGGTGTCGTCCCACGACGTCGCGGCCGACGCCGGGACCGTCCGGCTCGACCACCTCCTCGCCCTCCCGGACCGCCTGCGCGAGGGTCAGGAGGTGTTCGCGCGGACCGGCGGCGTGCACGCGGCCGCGCTCTTCGCGCCCGCGGACGACGGCGGCCCGCCCACCCTGGTCTGCCTGCGCGAGGACGTCGGGCGGCACAACGCGGTGGACAAGGTGGTGGGCGCCGTCCTGCGCGACGGCGGCCTGCCCGTCCCGGGCGGCGTGCTCCAGGTCTCGGGCCGCGCGTCGTTCGAGCTCGTGCAGAAGGCTGCGATGGCCGGCATCCCGGTGCTGTCCGCGGTGTCCGCGCCGTCGGCGCTCGCGGTCGAGCTCGCGGACGACCTCGGCCTCACCGTGGTCGGGTTCAACCGGGGCGACGCGCTGAACGTGTACACGCACGCCCACCGGGTGGTCCGCGGCTGACGTCCCCGGGCTGACGTCCCCGGCTGAGGTCCGGCGTCGTCGTGCGGGTCGTGGCGCGCCCGGCGACACTGGCCGTCGGCGACGACCGGACGCGGCTCGTGGGTCGCCCCGGGCGGTCGCCCCGGACGGTCGAGGGGACGAGGAGGCGCGCGTGGACACCGGATCGACGGACGACACGCGACCGACGGTCGTGCTGACCGGAGCGGCCGGGCGGATCGGCACGTACCTGCGCCGGACCGACGGCGGCCTGGCCGCCCGGGGGTGGGGACTGCACCTGGTGGACGTGGACGAGCCGGACGACGTCGGGCCGGACGAGGCCTTCACGGCCGCCGACCTCAGCGACGAGGAGTGCCGCGACCCGCTCGAGCGGGCCATGGCGGGGGCGGCCGCGGTGGTGCACCTGGCCGGCATCCCCACCGAGGACACGTGGACCCGGGTGCGGCGGGCGAACATCGACGGGACCTACCGCGTGCTGGAGGCGGCGCGCCGCGCGGGGGTTCGCCGGGTGGTCCTGGCCGGCTCCAACCACGCCGTCGGCTTCCTGCCGACGGGCACGGTCGCCCGCCCGGAGGACCCGCCGCGGCCGGACTCGCTCTACGGCGTCTCGAAGGCCGTGATGGAGGCCCTCGGCAGTCTGTACACGGACAAGCACGGTCTCGAGGCCGTGACGCTCCGGATCGGGCTGTGCGCCGACCGGCCCGGCACCACGTTCGACCTCGGCATCTGGCTCAGCCCCGGGGACAGCGTCCGCCTGGTCGACGCCGCCCTGCGGGGCGCGGTCGACGGACCGACGGTCGCGTACGGGATCTCGGCGAACACCCGGGCGTGGTGGGACCTGGGCACGGCCCGGGCGCTCGGCTACCGGCCGCAGGACGACGCGGAGGTGTTCGCGGACGACGTCGAGGAGTACGACGGGCCCCAGGGAGTGCTGGGGCACGGGATGGTCGCGCAGGACCCGCACCCCTGACGGTCCGGCCGGTCAGCCGGTCAGCCGGTCGGGCCGGTCAGCCGGTCGGGCCGGTCAGCCGGTCGGGCCGGTCGGCCGGTCGGCCCGGTCAGCCGGTGATCTCGAACCCGTCTGGGCATTCGACCGGCTGCTCGGTCACCTCGACCCGCTCGACCCGGGAGTGGCGGGGCCCGTGCCGCGCCCAGTCGACGAGTCGCTGGACCGCCGCCGCGTCGCCCTCCGCCGCGATCTCGACCGTGCCGTCGTCACGGTTGCGGACCCACCCGTGCACGCCGAGCGACTGCGCCTCGTGCGCGCAGGCCCACCGGAACCCCACGCCCTGGACCATGCCGTGCACCACCAGCCGGCGGCGGATCGTCGCATCGCTCACGGCACAGCACGCTAGAGGAGCCGGCCGGCACGCGCCGGTGGTCGGCCCCCTCGGCGCCGGGCGATGCGGGCGCCGGCGGGATCGTGCGCCGTGGGGTGAGGCCGGGTCGCCTGTCGAGCACCGGCCGGGGGGAGCGGGAGATGACCGGACCGACCCTGCTGACCCGGGGCACGGGACCGCCTCGGCCGAGGGCATCGCGCGGGTCCCCCGCGGCGCCCACGCCGCGCACACCCGGACGACGGAGCCCCGCGACGCGATGAGGGACCTGCTCATCGAGGTGCGGACCGACGACGGCGCGACCGCGGTGATGGGCAGCGAGACCGTGTGGTGGCGCTGCCACCGCCGGCTCATCAGCGACGTCGCGGTGCTCCTGCACGGCGTCGCCGTCGAGCACCTGGGTCACGCGGGCCGCCGGACGAGCCACCCGCCTTCCCCCGGCGCGCGGGTCACGCCCGACGGTCTGGTCGACGACCGGACGGACGCCGCAGAGACCTGAGGTCGGCGGTCAGCCCGCCGGGGCGGCTGTCCCGGCGGTGAGGTCGCGCAGCCACCCCTCGACCGCCGCGCGCACGGCGGCGTGGTCCTTCTTCAGCCCGTGGTCGCCGGTGACGGTGACGACGGTGCGACGCGGCCCGCCGGGTGGGACGCCGAACGGGTCCCGCTCGCCCTGGACCACCAGCACCGGCACCTCGACGTCGTCGAGCTCGGACAGCCGGCTCGGCCGCTCGGGCTGGCCGGCCCGGGCGGCCGGTCGCAGCGGGAACGCCAGGCACAGGACGCCGATGGCTCCGACGTCGGCGGCGGTCCGGCAGGCGACCCGGGCGCCGGACGACCGTCCGCCCACCACGAGCGGCGCGCCGCCGACGACGTGGGCCCGCAGGTGGTCGACGACGTCGCGCCAGGCGTCGTCGAGCACGGGGGTGCGCGGCGGGACGCGGCGGCCGGCCACCCGGTACGGCTGCTCGACCAGCACGACGCCCAGCCCGGCGGCGTGCGCGGCGGCGGTCGCGGTGACGAGATCCGGCGCCCCGACACCGCCGCCCGCGCCATGGCCGAGGACGACGACGCCCCGCGGGTCCGGGACGCGGTGCACGTGCGCGGCCGCGGGCCCGTGACGGGTCCCGACGGTCACGAGGAGCGCGCCGTCGGGCGACGCCTCGCGCGGGGTGGGCACGAGGGCCACGGTAGCGACGACGGACCCATCCCCGGGGAACGCCGCGGTCCCGGCCCCGAGCGGGTGCTCGAGGCCGGGACCGGGTGTCGACGTGGTGCGTGGTGCCGGTTCAGCGAGCCGGAGCTCGCGGGCCCTCGGGACTCAGTAGAGGGCAGCGGCCGCCGCGACGCGCGGGGTGCCGCCGCCGCCCACGGTGGTCGAGGTGTTGTTGAGGACGACACGCATCTGGAGCTGCAGCCGCTTCCAGTCGGCGGACATCCGGGCGGTCGCGGTGGGGTCGCACGCCACCTCGCAGTACAGCGAGTCCATGCTCGAGCGGTCGACGACGTACGCGCCGTAGTTCTGCAGCGCCTTGCCCAGGGCGAGGCCCTCGGGGCTGAGGCCCATGGTGGACAGGTTCACGGAGCCGGGGAGGGCGAGCAGCGAGCCCATGGGGATCTGGCCCTTGTACGCCGTGGCGCCGTTGGTGTCCTGCGACTTGGCCGGCCAGACGAACCCGCTCTTGAGGACGGCGTCCGGGACGGCGATGGCGAGCGCGTGGGGGATCGCCTTGTTCTTGACCTCGTGGGCGCGGATGAGGCCGGCCATGCCGGGCGTGCCGGCCGCGCGGACCCCGAGGTGGGTCCCCGAGCCCTTGAGGTCGGCGACCTTCGCGACCTGGGCCTCCCACAGCGTGGAGGACTTCTTGACGAGCTTGTAGGTGTCGTACACCGTCTTGCCGTCGGGCTGGACGATCGTCGCGTGGCCGTCGGCGTAGCCGCCGCTGCCGGCCGCGCCCTTGGCGGCGGACGGGATGCGGATCTTCCAGGACTGCCCGGTGCGGACGGACTTCAGCGTCGCGTACACGTCGCTGTTCGTCGCCCGGTAGACCGGCGTGGACCAGACGGCGCTGTTGATGACCGGCTTGGCCGTGAGGAAGCTGGTGATCCGCGTGCCGCCGGCGGCCTCGAACTTCGCGGACGACCCGATCGCGGTGTTCCACGGGGACGTCGAGGCGAAGGGGTGGAGGTAGGCGTCGCGGGTCGCGGCCTGCGCGGTCTCCGGCGTCGCGCCGAGGGTGACGACGGCGAGCATCGCGGCGACGACCGCACCGAGGGCGGTGCGGCGGCGCGGAGCGGTGCGGGTGGAGCGGGAGTCGATGGTGCTGATCGCACTGAGGGCGTGGAGCGGTGACAGGAGTCGCACGGTGGTGTGTTCCTTCTCATTCGGCAGCCCGGCCGACCTCTGGGGTCCCGAGGGCTTTGCGTCCCTGCCTCGCGACAGGTTTGCCTTTGTCGTGGTCGCCTACCTAATCGGGAGAAAGGCTCCCGTGGTGAACATTTCCGACGTGATAACGATCACATAACGGTCCGACTGGCCTGTCCCGAGATGCACCTGGGGGACATCCGTGCAGGTAGGTGCGGCGCTGCATGGGCGGACCGACCCGATCCGAGGAGGCCCGTGGAGGGCCGCGACCGGGCCTGGATCACACCGCCGGAGTCCGATATCCGGACACTCCCCAGTGCTCCGCAGGCCGGGCGGGGGGAGCGCGGCCCGCCCTCGGGACGTGACTGGGTCTTTCCCCCTGCCCCTTCGCCCGGGTGCTCCGGGTGAGGGCGCGGGCGTCGCCCCCGCTCCCGCTGACACCCGTCGTGCCGAGGACGTCGACTGCTTGTTCACGCCCCGATGACGCGCAGTTCACGGCTGGTTGACGGGGTCCGCTCACTCTCCTGGCGCCCCTTCGAGTGAGTGGAGGTGCGCGATGTCGCGCACACGAACGGAACGACGCCGTCAGCGGGAGCGACCTCTGCGGTGGGTGGCCCGGGAGGCACACGACGGCGCGGCATGCCCGTGAGCCTCGACCTGAGGGTCCGCCGCCCCGCCCGTTCCGGTGTGCTCGTGGTCGTCAGCGCGCGTGGGGACTGCGACGTCTTCACGTCCGACGTGCTGCGGGACGAGCTCACCCGTCAGATCGAGGCGGGTCGCGAGCGCGTCGTCGTCGACCTCACCGGGGTGGGGTTCATCGACTCCACCGGGCTGAGCGTGCTGGTCCGGGCTCGGGCGCTCCTCGCGTCGCGGCACGGCCGGATGGACCTCGTCGCGGGTGGACGGGTGCACCGCCTGCTGCGGATCTCGGCGCTCGCCTCCCTGTTCCCGGTCCACGGGTCGCTCCAGGACGCGCTCGACGCGTGCCGGCCGTGCTGACGACGCCGGCTCAGCGTGCCGGCGCCACCATGACCTGACCCTTGCCGGCCGCCTTCGCGGCGTACATCGCCGTGTCGGCGTCCTGCAGCAGGCGGCGGGCGACCTGCTCGACCGCGGGGTCGAGCGGTCGTGCCGGGCTGGTCGACGGGACCGGCCGGCGGTCGCGGCCCGTGCTGCGCACCGACGCGTCGGCGCCGGCCCGGGCGACGCCGACGCTGACGCTGACCAGCACCGGGGCGCCGTCGATCAGGAACGGCTCGCCGACGGCGCGCACGAGCCGGTCGGCGAGGACGAGCGGGTCGGCGGAGCCGTGGACGAGGACGGCGAACTCGTCGCCCCCGAGGCGGGCGACGGTGTGGCCGGGGCCGGCGGCCGCCTGCAGGCGTTCGGCGACCGCGCGCAGCAGGTCGTCACCGGCGGCGTGCCCGAGCGCGTCGTTCACGGCCTTGAAGCCGTTGAGGTCGCAGAACAGCACGGCGACGGCAGCGGAGGCTCGCGCTGCGGCGGCGGCGTCGGTCCGGGGGATCGGCACGGCGCGGGGGCGGCCGTCACCCAGCGCGTGCTGCAGCCGTTCGCCGAAGAGCGACCGGTTCGCCAGCCCGGTCAGGGGGTCGTGCAGCGCCTGCTGGCGCAGCTGGTCCCGGGTGTCGCGCAGCTCCAGGAGCAGCCGGCGGTTCTCGGCGAGCGCGAGGAACTGGCGTCCCACGACCAGGACGACGAGCCCGGCGCCGAGGCCGAGCTGGACCGACATCGCGCCGCGGACGCGGAGGAGGTCCGTCAGCACGGCCGAGCCGGCCAGGACGAGCGGGATGTACGGCAGGGCGACCGCGATCCGGGACGGGATGACAGCGTGCGGGGGGGCGGGCTCGACGGTGATCCCGCCGTCGGGCAGGTCGTCCGGAGCGTGCCCGGACCCGGAGGCGTCGGCCCGGTCCCAGGCCGCAGCCCGTCGGGACCGGCCGCCGTGCGCACCGGCGGCGATGAGCAGGAACCCGGTGACCCAGCCGGCGCTGAGGACGTCCCCGGTCCCGTACGCGCCGGTCCCGACGAGGTAGACGTAGGCGCTGTCAGCCAGCGCCAGGCCGCCGAGCCCGCCGGCGACGAGCGTGAGCGTGGCGCGGTCGACCGTGCCGGGTCGGGACAGCGCGAGCAGGACGAGGGTCGCCATGACGACGTCGCCCACGGGGTAGGCCAGCGCCAGCATGAAGGCGAGCCAGCCGCCCGCGCTCGGGACCTCGATCGTGCTCAGCGTCGTCACCCACGAGAGCAGGAGGAGCGAGCACGCGATCACGGCGCCGTCGAGCAGGTCCCGCACGTAGGCGGTGGCGGCGTGGCCGGCGCGGAGCCAGCTCGAGGAGGCCGGCGGACGTCACGAGCGGGAAGAGCAGGAACCCGGCGTCGGCGGGGGACGGGAACGGGACCTCGCGGGCGAGGGCCACCTCGTACACGGTCCACACCGCCTGGCCCGCCGCCCAGCAGCCGACGCCGACCGCGAGGAGGGTCCAGGCGCGTCGATGGCCGGAGGTGTCCCGCCGCGCGGCTCGGGCGCACGCCGCGGCGGCGAGGGTCGCCGCCGCCAGCTGGACGCCGTTGTCGACCGCGAGCACCAGCCAGCGCTCGGCGGGAACCCCACCGGTGAGGGCGACGAGGACCGTGGCGAAGAGCGAGCAGGCGAGGAGGGCCGCCAGGGCGCGCCGGAGGCCGCGCACCGGGGGGCGTCCCCGGAGGCGCGTCCGGTCGGGCGGCATCCTCATGGCGTGCTTATCGGCGGAAACAGCTGGGCGAGCAGGGTTTGTCCGGATCGCGGACGTCGACGCTTCCCGTCGAGCCGTCCGCACCGGGAGGGGACCGGGTGGTGAGCCCCTCGGCCCGGGAGGGAGGAGTGTGCCGCCGCCCTCCCCGTCCGAGCGGACGGGATGCGGGTGGCGCGAGCTAGCGTCGCTGCCCAGACAGGCAGAGCAGGACTCGGGGCCTGGCAGACACGTGTCGGGTCGGAACGGGGGTGGCCATGGCGGACCGGGTGCCGGCACGGCTGCGGGTCGCCGTCGACGTCGTGGACCCCGCACCGGACGCCCGGGTGCTCGAGGTGGGCTGCGGCCCGGGCGTGGCGATGGCCCTGCTGTGCGCCCGGCTGGTCGAGGGGCACGTGACCGGCCTCGACCGCTCGGCCACGGCCATCGAGCGCGCGGAGAAGCGCCTGCGCCGGTTCCTCGAGGACGGGCGGGCCGACCTGCAGCACCGCGACCTGGTCGCCTTCCACGGCGACGGACGACCGTACGACTCGATCTTCGCCGTCGACGTGAACGCCTTCTGGACCGGACCGGCGGACGGCGAGGCGTCACGCCTGCGCGACCTCGTGGCCGACGACGGCGTCGTGCGGCTGTTCTACGACCCGCCCGGCGGCGCCGAGGGTCACCCGGCGGCGGACCGCAGCGCGGCGGCGCTGCGGCGCGTGGGCCTGGTGGCCCGGACCGAGGTGGTCGACGGCATCCTGTGCGTCACCGCTCGGGCGGGACGCCCGGCCCCGGACGCCCAGCGCCCGCGCCGAGGCTCCACCACCGGCACCTAGCGGGATCGGTCCGCGGACCATCGACCTGCCCGGCCGCACGACGGCCCGGCCGCCTGCGCGGCGGCCGGGCCGGTCGATCGCTCCTCAGCGGCGTCGTTGCATCGCCGCCAGCAGGACGTCGTGCACGTTCGTCGCGTCCTGCGCCCGCGCCAGGCGCTCGGCGCCGGGACCCTCGGCGGTGATCGGCGTGTCGGCGCCGGTGTGGCCGCCGGTCGTCCAGTCCGCGAACACCCGCAGGCTCGTGCCCGCGACGGTGAACGGGCCGTCCTCCTTGGGACAGCGTCGCTCGCCGGATCGTCCGCTCGTCGGCGTCGTCGGGGTTCTCGATCGTCAGGCCGCCGGTCTCGTGGTCGCCCTGGACGACGATCAGCGTGCCGCGGTGCTTGCGCGCGAAGTCGACGGCGACCTTGACCGTCGCGTCGAGCGCGCCGCCCGGCCTTGATCATCAGCCGCGGCGTTGTTCTCGTGGGCCATCTCGTCGATCGCCTCTTCCTCGATCAGCACGAAGAAGCCGTCGCGGTCCTTGGACAGGACGTCGAGCGCCTTGGTCGCCATCTCCGCGAGCGGGACGGCCGGGTCGTAGAGGTCGCCGTGGCCCTCCTCGCGGTGCTCGAACATCTCCTCGTTGGCGAACAGGCCGAGCAGCTTCGGCGTCGTTCGCCTTGCGCAGCGCGTCGCGGGTGCTGACGTAGTCGTAGCCGAGCGACTTGGCGTTCTCGACGAGGTTGCCCTTGTCGCCCTTGCTCGCCTCGGTCGGGTCGGTCGGCGGGTTGTCGGGCAGGCGCCCGCGGTCGCCCGCCGGGTACCAGTAGTCCTCGCCGCCGCCGAGGATCACGTCGGGCTTGGAGACCTCGAGGAACTGGCGCGCGATCTCGCTCTGCTGCGCGCGGTCGCTGACGTGCGCGGCGATAGGCGGCGGGCGTCGCGTCGGTCACCTGCGAGGTCGTCACGAGCCCGGTCGCCTTGCCCTGGCGGCGCGCGTCCTCGAGCAGCGTCCGCACCGGCTTGCCCTTCGCGTCCACGCCGACGCCCCGTTGAACGTGTGCACGCCGGTCGCGAACGCCGTCGCCGCAGCGGCCGAGTCGGTCACCGCCTGCTTCGGATCGGCCGGGTCGGTGGAGGTCCACCCGGCGTACCGCAGCGAGTCCATGGCCAGCCGACCGTCCTGGCCGACGGAGAACAGCCGCGTCGCGTCCCGCGCCGCCATGCTCAGGCCGTCACCGACCAGCAGCACGACGTTGCGTGCCCGCTCGCCCCGCCCGCGGCCGTCGCGGCCGTCGCGGTCCTCCCGGTCGTCGTCGGCGGTGACACCGACCGTGCCGAGACCGGCGACGAGCGCCGCCGTCCCCACGGCGCCCAGCAGTGTCCTTCGCGCTCCGGTGCTGCTCATGTGCGTTCCTCCGGTCGAACATCGTCGTCCACCTGGCCTCCGGCGTGGGCGTCGACGACTCCCGGTCGTCGGCCGAGCCCGCGCGTGCCGGTCCCTCGGTCCCCGCGCCGGGCCTCGTCGTCGAGGCGAGCGCTGCATGGACGACCGGTCGGCCGGCCACACGGGGACCTCGGCCGGCGTCGTCCCCCGGACCCCGGGGGACTCGTCCGGTCGTACCGCGGATCAGGGCGGGTGCATGCGGTGCCTCCTTCCGGGGACGATCATCGCCCCGCCCGGGCCCCCGCGGAACCGTCCGCGGCGACCCGGGAGCGCCGGCGGCCCCGCGGATCACCCGGTGGCGGCCTCGCACAGGAGGGCACCGAACCGCTCGTCGTCGAGGACCGTCGAGAGCGGGACGTCGTGATGACGGGAGGTGACACCGTGGAGCATGACGCGTCCGGAGAAGGTGGGGGGCGCGTCGTAGGGCTCGATCAGCGTGCCGACCACGCGGAACAGCGAGCGACCCGTCGCGGGGCGCACGTCCCACAGGACTCCCTCGGACGTGACGGTGATCGTCCGGTCGTCACCAGGGACGTCGAAGGTCTCGACGAATCGGGAGCGGGTGACGACGGACCCCGTGGCCGGTCCGACGGGCGAGGTGCTGAACTCGTCGCGGTTCGTGGTCCGGAACGTCCGGAACCAGTTGAGGCCCTCGTCGTCGTGGTAGCGCGTCTGCGTGCGGTCGACGAGCTGGCGGTTCCACACGGGCACGTCGCACGGGAGGTCGGCCGGGACCCAGTCGAGCTCGAGGTGGAGCTCGCCCCGGCACACCGGCCCCGTCCGGGAGACCCGGCAGGTCCACGGGGCGAACCCCGGGCTGAGCGCGGGGACGAGCGCGTCCTCGTCCACGGTCGCCCGACGGCCGGTCGCGTGACGCGCGTCGGCGGAGGACGCCAGGAGCCGCACGGCGGTTGCCGCGGCGGGCTCATCGGGGACCGGGGCGGCGGGGGCGGCGCCGGCGGCGCAGGTCGTCAGGGCGACCAGCGCGACGAGTGGACCGAGGACGATGCGGGAGATCGGTGTGGGTGTCATGCCCGAAGACTCCGACCCGGGGGTATCCCCGCACGGATGCGCCGGTATCCCTCGGGTATCCGCGTCGTTGACCGCGCTCACGGGCCACCGAATACTCGCGCCATGAGGATCGCCCTGCTGGGGCAGGTGCAGACGAGCCCGGAGACGGCGCTCGAGCCGAGGGACCGGGCGGTGCTCGCCGTCCTGACGATGGACCGGGGCCGGGTGGTGTCACCGGACCGCCTCGCGGACGCGATCTGGGGCGACCACCCGCCCGCGTCGTGGCGCAAGCAGGTGCAGATCTGCGTGGGGCGGCTGCGCCGGGGGCTCGGCGCCGACGCCATCACCACGGTCCCGGGTGGGTACCGCTTGACGGTCGACGCCGACGCCGTCGACGTCGTCCGTTTCGAGGGGCTGGTCGCCCGGGCGCGAGCACTGGTCGCGCAGGGGGAGGCCGACCGGGCGGTCGCGATCCTCGAGCGGGCACTGGCGCTCTGGCGGGGGCCTCCGCTCGCCGAGCTGGCGAGCTGGTCACCGGCGTGCGTCGAGGCCGCCCGGCTCGAGGACCTCCGGCGGACCGCCGAGGAGGACCTGCTCGACGCCCGCCTGGCCGCCGGGGACTTCCGCGGCGTCGCGACGCAGGCGCAGGCCCTGGTGACCGCCGAGCCCCTCCGCGAGCGTCGCTGGGGCTTCCTCGCCCGGGCCCTGTACCGCGACGGCCGCCAGTCCGACGCCCTGGCAGCGCTCCGCCGAGCGCGCGAGACCTTGAGCGAGCGGCTGGGCGTCGACCCGGGCCCCGAGCTCGTCGCCCTCGAGCTCGCGATCCTCCGGCACGACCCCGGTCTCCTGCGCGGTCCCGCAGGCGTCGTCCCCGACGGGCGTGTGCCCGTACCAGGGGCTCGCCCCGTACGACGTCCACCACAGCGAGGTCTACTTCGGGCGCGGCGCGGACGTCGCCGCCTGCCGCGACCGGCTCCGCGCGACCCCCCTGCTGGTCGTCGCCGGGCCCTCCGGATGCGGCAAGTCGTCCATGGTGCGGGCCGGTCTGGTCCCTGCCATGCGGGCCTCCGGGCACCGGTGCGTCGTTCTGACCCCCGGCGACGACCCCGTCGGCCGGCTCACGGCGTCGGCCGCGGAGCTGTCGCCGGGGTCCGTCCTCGTCGTCGACCAGCTCGAGGAGCTCTTCGCGCCGCAGCACCCGGCGGCGACGGTGCGGGGGTTCTGCGCCGAGCTCGCCCGGTTGGCCGTGACGACCGCACCCGTGGTCGTCACGGTCCGCAGCGACCACCTGGGCAGCGTCTCGGCGGAGCCGGACCTGTCCGAACTGGTCGAGCGAGGCCTGATGCTGGTCGGCGCCCTCACGTCGGCCGGCCTCCGGGAGGCGATCGTCGAGCCCGCGGCGGCGGCGGGACTGCGACTCGAGGACGGCCTCGTGGAGCTCCTGCTGCGGGACGCGGAGGGCGAGCCCGGCGCCCTGCCGCTCCTCTCGCATGCCCTGGCGGAGACCTGGCGACGTCGCGACGGTCAGGTGCTGACCGTCGAGGGATACCTCGGGTCCGGCGGCATCCGCGGGGCGGTGGCGCGGTCGGCGGAGGGCGTCTTCGGCACGCTGCCGGCCGCGGACCGCGACATGCTCCGACGCCCTCCTGCTCCGGCTCGTGACCACGAGCCCGTCCGGTCACGCCGTCACGAGCCGGGTGCTCGTGCAGGACCTGTCGGACGACCCGCGTCGGGAGGAGATCGTGGCGCGCCTGGTGCGGTCTCGTCTGCTCATCGCCGACGGCGAGACGGTGGAGCTCGCGCACGAGGCGCTCGTCGGAGCCTGGCCGAGGCTCGGGGAGTGGCTCGCCGACGATGCGGCCGGGCACCTGGTGCAGCGGCACCTGGCCGCCGCGGCGCGGGAGTGGGCGATCCTCGGACGTCCGCCGAGCGAGCTGCTGCGCGGGGACCGGCTCCGGGCGACCGTCGAGTGGAGCGACCGCGGCGCCCGCGACCTGACCGGGACCGAGCGGGCGTACCTCGAGGCCTCCGTCGCCCACCGGGACACCGAGGAGCGGTCCCTGGCGGACCGGGCGGCCCGGGAGTCGCGGCGCAACCGGCAGGTCCGGACGCTGCTCGTCGTCACGTCGATGCTCCTCGCGGTGTCGGTCGCCGCGGGCGTCGTCGTCTGGAAGGCCCGGGATGCGGCGGACGTCGACCGGGCCGCTGCGGTCGTCGCCGCGCGGGAGGCGCGCCTGGAGGCCCTGGTCAACCGGTCGATGGCGGTGCGCTCGACGGACCGGGGCGTCGCGGCGCTCCTCGCGGTCGAGGCCTACCGACGGCAGCCCGACGCCCGGGCGTGGTCCGCCCTCTTCGGCACGTTCACGGACCGTTCCGGCTTCCTCGGCCACCGCTACCTCGAGGGAGGCGCCCTGACCGGGGCGCTCGTCCCCGGGACGACCACGGCAGTCGTCGTGGTCGACGGCGGGTCCCCGACCCTCCTGGACCTCGCCGACCACGCGGGCGGCGGGCGCGTGTCGGGGACGACCCGGGGAGCGGCGCTCCCGGTGGTGAGCGCCGACGGCAGGGTGCTGGCCGTCGGCGGGGCGATCACCGGGTCGCCGACGTGCGATGCGGACACCCGGATACCGACCGTGTGCGGCACGGTCTCGGTCACCTCCCTGGCGGACGTCCCGGCGGCGGCGCGCGTCCTCGACCTGCCGTTCGCACCGAGCGCCGTCGCGGTCAGCGACGACGGCGAGCTCGTGGCAGCCGCCGGCGGAACCGACGGCTCGGTCGCGTGGTTCCGGTCCGGCGACGGCACCCTCCTGGGCACCCTCGGCCCGGCGGCGGGTGCGGACGTGGTCGCGGAGCGCGTGGGCGCGCGGCGGTTCGACGGCGCGCTCGACACCGCCTCCGTCGCCTTCGGACCGGACGGTCTGCTCTATGTCGGGTCGCTGGCCGGGGTCGTCCGGGTCGTGAACGTGCGGACGGGCTCCGTCGTCGCCTCCGTCGTCGTCCCGGAGCTCTCCTCCGAGAGCCACCTGGAGGTCCTTCCCGACGGCGTCCTGGTCGCCGCCGGTCGGGAGGCCCTCGTCGCGGTCGACGCCTCCACGTCCACGGCCGTGTGGTCCGTCGCGACGGGGACCGGCACGCACCCCGAGGGTTGCCCGTGGCTCGCGGCGGCACCCTCGGCCGGCGTGCTGTTCTGCGGCACGTACTACGGGGTCATCGAGGTGCGGGACCTCGGGTCGGGAGCCGCCACCGGGACCGCGCTCGACGCCCAGCACGGCAGTGTCGGGTCGCTCGAGGTGACCTCCGACGGTCGCGAGCTCGTCGCGTTCGGCGCCGAGGAGGCCGTCGTCTCGCGGTGGCGGCTGGACGGCAGCGGCCCGGTGACGCGCACGATCGCCACCGGACAGGTCGTCTACGACGGCTACGACCCCTCGGGTGACGCCATCCTCACGGCGTCCCGGTCGGCGGACGCCACCGAGTTCGACGACTTCGACGTCTTCACCGTGTGGGACGTCGACCGGGACCGGGCGGTGACCTCGCTGGGGGGTGTCGAGGGAGCCGGCTGGGTCGGTCCGGGACTCCTGCTGGCGTACTCGCCCGCGCGGGACGCGGTGGAGTACTACGACGCCCGGACCGGCGGCGTGGTCGACGGGGACCCGATCCCGAGCTCGCTCGAGCGCGCCTTCCCGGCGGCAGCCGGCGGCGTCCTCCATCTCGCGCACCCCGACGGTGAGGTCCAGACGGTCGACGCCGCGTCGCGCCGCGCCGTCCCGCCCACGCTGCACGCCGACGGGCCGCCCATGTCGGTGTCGACGACGCGGTCCGGGGACCGGGTCGTGGTGACGGCGTTCGGTCGCGGCGGCGTGCCGAGGACGTCCGTGCACGACGGGCGGACGGGTCGTCGACTCGTGGACGGCCTGCCGGGGGTGACGCTCACCGGCGTCGGCGGAGCGGGAGTCCTCGTCGGCGCGACCGGGGGGCGGATCACGCGGTTCGACCTGGACGACCTGAGCCCGCAGGGCACGTTCACGGCGGCTCGCGGAGAGATCAACTCGCTGCAGTTCAGCGCCGACGGCGCCGTGCTGCTGGCGACGTCGAACGACGGGACGGTGTCGCTCTTCGACGTGGCCAGCGGCACCCGGCTGGGCGACCCGGTCGCGACGGCCGCCCCGTTCATCGTCCCGGCCTTCCTGCACCCGGACGGTCGCACGGTGGTCTCGACGACGGACTCCGGCGTGGCGGTCTGGGACCTCGACCCGGCGCGTCTCGTCGAGGCCGCGTGCGAGCTCGCCGGCCGCAGCCTGACCCGACCCGAGTGGGCCACCTACCTGGCGGACCTCGGCCCGTACCGGTCGACGTGCCCCGGCCGGAGCCGCTGACCCGGCCGATCGCAAACCGAGCGATCGATCGGCATTGACGCGAGAGGGCGGCCACCGCGTGCCAGGATGTCGGCGGGCACCCACCGTCGGGTCGCCCGGACGGAGGATCATGACGGCCGACGCAGCTGCCGGGCACCCGGTGATCGACACGACCGCCGGAGCGGTCCGAGGGTTCCACCGAGCCGGATCTGCCGTCTTCCTCGGCATCCCCTACGCCGAGCCGCCCTTCGGGGACCGCCGCTTCGGGGCCCCCGAGCCGCGGGCACCCTGGTCGGGCGTGCGTGACGCGCTGGAGTACGGGCCGACGCCGCAGCGCCGCGCGCTCGCCGAGGTCACCGCGATCCCGGAGCCGAGCATCCCCGGCGAGGACGTGCTGTCCCTCAACGTCTTCACGCCGGCGACGGCGCTGACGCCTGGCTCGCACGGGTCGCCGTCCGGCGGCGCCGGTCTGCCGGTCCTCGTCTACATCCACGGCGGCGGGTACGTCGCCGGATCGCCGGCCAGCCCGTGGTACGACGGCGCCGCGTTCAACCGCGACGGCGTCGTCGTCGTCGTGATCGCCTACCGGCTCGGGTTCGAGGGGTTCGGCTGGCTCCCGGACGCACCGGTGAACCGCGGCGCCCTCGACTGGGTCCTCGCCCTCGAGTGGGTGCGGGACAACATCGCCGCCTTCGGGGGCGACCCGGCCCGGGTGACGATCGCCGGCCAGTCGGCGGGCGGCGGAGCGGTGATGACGCTGCTGACCCTGCCGAGCGCCCGCGGGCTCTTCGCCGGCGCGGCCGCCCTGTCCGCGGCCCCGGCGGACATCCCGCTCGCGACGGCGGAGCTCGCCACCACCGACCTCGCGGACCGGCTCGGCGTGACCGCCGACCGAGCCGGCTTCGCCGCCGTCACCGAGCAGGACATCCTCGTCGCGCTCGGCAACCGGTTCGACCCCCTGGAGAAGCCGACCGCGGAGAGCCTGCTCGCGGTGACGCGCGGGCTGGGCGGGCTCATCACCTTCGGCCCCGTGGTCGACGGCGACCTCCACACCGGGACGGTGGAGAGCGGGCTGCGCGCGGGCGCGGGCCGCGACGTCCCGCTGCTGCTGGGCTACACCCGCGACGAGTTCGGCGGGCTCGTCCACGCCCACCGGGACCTCTTCGACCGCTGGGACCCGCAGGAGCTCCTCGGTCAGCTCGGGCTCGAGCCGGACCTGGCCGGTCGCTACGTCGCGGCACTCCCGGGCATGCACTCCGCCGACGTGCTCGGCCGGTACACGACCGACCGGGTGTTCCGTCGGCACCTGGCGCCGTGGGTCGACGCCCGCGGCGGGGCAGCGGCCACCTACGTCTACGACTTCGCGTGGCGCTCGGGCGCGAACGGGCTCGCGGGTCACTGCCTCGACGTCCCCTTCGTCTTCGACGTCCTGGCCGAGGAGCACGTGGCGGCGCTCGCCGGCCCGGGCGCTCCGCAGGCCCTCGCCGACGCGGTGCACGGTGCCTACGTCGAGTTCATCAGGACCGGGTCGCCGGGCTGGCCCGCGCACGACGACGACGGCGCCGTCATGGTCTTCGACGACCCGTCGGGCCTGCAGTCCGGCACCTACGACTCGGCCCGCGTCCTCGCGACCGGCGCCTGACCCGAAAGGGAGCACCGATGACCCGCCCCTCCCGTCCGCGCGTGATCGTCACGACCGACCCCGAGCTCGACGACCTCAACTCCATGCTGCGGTTCCTGCTCTACAGCAACGAGCTCGACGTCGAGGGCCTGGTCTACGCCTCCAGCCAGTTCCACTGGGCCGGCGACCCGGCCGCCGGCGTGGAGCCGCACCGGTGGCCGCCGCCCGGCGACCGGCTCCACATCGACGAGGCCCTCGACCGGTACGCGGAGGTCCACGACACGCTCACCCGGCACGCGGACGGCTACCCGACCCCCGAGGCGCTGCGCGCCCTGGTCGCGCACGGCAACACCGCCGTCCTGGGGGAGTACGCCACGGACACGCCCGGCTCCGACCTCATCAAGCGGGCGCTGCTGGCCGACGACGAGCGGCCCCTCCACATCACCCTCTGGGCCGGGCCGAGCACCGTCGCCCGGGCGCTGAGGTCCATCGAGGAGGAGTACGCGGGGTCGCCGGACTGGGCGTCGATCCACGCCGCGGTGTCCCGCAGGTGCGTCCTCATCGCGTTCGGCGAGCAGGACCGCACGTTCGCCGAGTACATCCGACCGGCGTGGCCCGACGTCGAGTTCCGTCAGACCATCACCCGGATCTCGGGCTACTTCGCCCGGACCACGGTGCTCCCCGAGCACGAGGTCTACCTCTCGGCCGACTGGACGCGCGCGCACGTGTCCGAGGTCGGGCCCATGGGCGCGTCCTACCGGGTCTGGGGCGACGGCAAGCAGATGGCTCCCGGGGACGTCGAGGACTACTTCGGCCTGACCGGGTACACCGCGGACGAGCTCCGCGCGATGGGGTACGAGGTGTGGACGCCCCCGCAGGAGGCCGGGTCGTTCCTCTCCGAGGGGGACTCGTCGAACTTCGCCTCCCTCGTCGGCAACGGGCTCCGCGGGTGGGAGCACGCGACCTACGGCGGGTGGGGCGGTCGCCAGGTGCAGACCGCGCTGGATCCGCACTACTGGTCGAGCGACGGCGTCCAGGACGTCGGGCCCGACGGCGTCCCCCGCGACGACTACGCGGCCGCCCGCTGGTGCGAGGACTTCCAGCTCGACTTCGCCGCCCGCCTGCGGTGGACGGTCACGCCGGAGTACGCCGACGCCAACCACGCGCCGGTCGCCGAGGTCGCCGAGCTCGACCGGACCGCGCGCCCGGGGGAGCGGGTCGACCTCGTGGGCACCGCCACGGACCCCGACGGCGACGGGGTCGGGACCACGTGGTGGTGCTACACCGAGGCCGGCACCTACCCGGGCGGTGTCCCGGTCGACCGGCCGGCAGCTGACGGCGGCGAGGCGTGGAGCACCACGGTGCCGGACGACGCCGTCCCGGGGCAGACCCTGCACCTGATCTTCCAGGCCCGCGACGACGGCACCCCGGCCATGACGAGCTACCAGCGGGTGATCGTCACCGTCGTCTGAGCGGTCCCGGCGGTCAGAGCGGCTCGACGGCCAGGGAGTCGAGGTACGTGCGCAGGTCGGCGGCCATGTCGACAGAATCGCGGTCCAGCAGCCACTGGATCTGGAGCCCGTCCATGAGCGCGACGGTGCCGCGTGCCGCGACCGCCGGGACGACACCGGGACGCAGCTCCCCGCGGGACGCCATCTCCTCGAACGCGCCCCGCATCATCTCGTTCGTCGCCCGGTAGCGCTCGACGAAGTACTCGTGCGCCGGGTGGGTCGCGGACGTCGCTTCGGCCGAGAGCGTGCAGAAGAGCTCGACCACCCCGGGGGTCGAGGCGTTGTACTCGACGAGCTCGATCGTGGCCCGGAGCAGGCCGCGACCGTGCCCGGGGTCGAAGTCGAAGCGCTCACGGGTCTGCTCGTCGCGTCGCTCGAGCACCGCGGCGAGGAGCTCGCTCTTGTTCGTGAAGTGGTGCAGGAGACCGGCCTCGCTCATCCCGACCCGCTCCGCGACGTCCCGGAGCGATCCGCTGCGGTAGCCCGACTCGGCGAACACCTCGAGGGCGGAGTCCAGGATCGACTTCCGGGTCCGCTTGCTCTTGGCGTAGGGACCGCGGGGACCTCGCCGGACCGGCGCCTGCTCGACGGTCATCCGTGACTTCCTCGCTCCTGGGGTCGAATCGATGCTGCGGGGTGGGCGAGCCCATACAGACTACGCACGTGGCATGACGTCATGGCGGTCAGTCCCGTGGTGGCCGTGATGACCGCCCCGGGCGGGCGAGGTTCACGCCCGCGACGCGAGGATGCGGGCGACGTCGTCCTCGTCGACCGGGAACCCCGGGAACTCGACGAGCGTGAGCAGGGGGAGCCCGAGCACCGAGTCCTTGCCGGTCTCGTCCGCGAGCAGGTCGGCCATCCGGCCCTTGAGCCCGCCCCGGGCGGCGATCAGGTCCTGCAGCGCGTCGCCGGCGGCCGGGGCCGCGAACCACTCGCCGAGGCTGGACCACACCGTCAGCGGGACCTCGACCGGCTCGCCGGGGAGCGTCGCCCCGGCCTCCAGCCGCATGTCGCGCGACGACGACCCGACGAGGACCGTCACCGGCCCGCCGGGGTACGCCCACCGGTGCACCGCGGTGTGGAAGTGCTCCAGGTCCCGCCGGGCGACGTCGATCCGCACCCGGCCGGACGCACCGGGCTCGAGCGCGATCTTGGCGTAGCCGCGCAGCTCCCGATCCGGGGTGCGCAGCATCCCCGAGCCGTCCGCGACGTAGACCTGGACGACCTCGGCACCGCGGCGTCCGCCGGTGTTGGTGACGGTCGACCTCGGCGGTGAGGGCGACCGCGTCCGAGTGGTCGTGCACGAGGACGCCGAGGTCGGAGTACGCGAACGTGGTGTACGACAGCCCGTGGCCGAAGGGGTGGTCGACGGCGAGGTCCCGGGCGTCGTAGTACCGGTAGCCGACGTGGATCCCCTCGCCGTAGGTGACGAGGCTGTTCTCGCCCGGGAAGTCGAGGAAGGACGGGGTGTCCGCGAGCCGGACGGGGACGGTCTCCGCGAGCTTCCCGGACGGGTTCACGTCGCCGAGGAGGAGATCGGCCACCGAGTCCCCGTGCGCCTGGCCGGTGAGCCAGAGCTCGAGCACGGCGTTGACGCCGTCCCGCCACGCGTGCGTGGTGACGGCGGACCCGTTGCTCAACGTGACCACGACCGGCGTCCCCGTCGCGGCGAGGGCCGCGACGAGGGCGACCTGGTTCGCGGGCAGGTCGATGGAGGTGCGGTCCCGTCCCTCGGCCTCGAACGTCCCGGGCAGGCCGAGGAAGAGGACGACGACGTCGGCGTCGGCAGCCAGGCTCGTCGCCTCGCGGCTGAGGTCGTCGTCGGTCGCGTCGGTCTCGAGCCGGTATCCGGCGCCGAAGGCGACGCTCGCGCCCGCGTCGGTGAGGCGGCTCCGGAGGGCGTCCCACCCCGAGACGACCCGGGTCGGGTTGACCGCGGAGCTGCCCGCGCCCTGGTAGCGCGGGGTCCGCGCGAGCTCGCCGACGACGGCGACCCGCGAGCCGGCGCGAGGGACGAGCGGGAGGGTCCCGTCGTTCGTCAGGAGCACCGCCGCCTCGGCGGCGGCGCGCCGGGTCAGGGCGTGGTGCGCCTCGTGGCCCGGGTCCTGGCCGGCCGACCTCGGCAGGGTCGCCGTCAGCGTGCGCTCGGCGAGGAGTCGCAGCCGGTCGAACGTCCTCGTCAGGTGCTCCTCCCCGAGCGTCCCGTCGCTCGCGGCCTCGAGCACGCGAGGGTCCTCGGGTCGGCCGGGCATCCGCAGGTCGAGACCCGCCGCGACGGCGTCGACGGGGTCGTGGACCGCGCCCCAGTCGGAGACCACGACACCGTCGTAGCCCCACTCCGAGCGCAGCACCTCGGTCAGGAGCCAGGGGTCCTCGGAGGCGTAGGTCCCGTTGATCTTGTTGTAGGCCGACATGATCGACCAGGGAGCCGACTCGCGGAGCACCACCTCGAACGCGCGGAGGTAGATCTCCCGCAGGGTGCGCTCGTCCACCTGCGCGCTCACCCGATGGCGGTCGGTCTCCTGGTTGTTGGCCGCGAAGTGCTTGACGCAGGCGGCGACGCCGGTGGACTGGATCCCGCGGACCATGGCCGCGGCCAGCGTGCCGGCGAGGTACGGGTCCTCGGAGAAGTACTCGAAGTTCCGGCCGCACAGCGGGCTGCGCTTGATGTTCAGGCCCGGGCCCAGCACGACGTCGACGCCGGCCGCGCGTGCCTCGCTCCCGAGCGCGGCGCCGACCTCCTCGACGAGCGTGCGGTCCCAGCTGGACGCGAGCGTGACGGCCGGCGGGAAGCAGGTCGCCGGCAGGCTGCGCCCGAGCCCGAGGTGGTCCGGGTTCTCGTCGTCCTGGACGCGCAGGCCGTGCGGGCCGTCCGCCAGGCGCAGCGAGCGGAGGCCGAGGCGGTCGACCGCCACGGTCGACCAGTAGTCGGCTCCGGTGGTGATGCCCGCCGCCTCCGCGAGGGTGGGGCGACCGTGCGGGGGGTGTGAGGCGTCGGCGCTCATGGTGTCCTTCTGCGGCTCGGGGATCGGGCCGCACGTCTCATCCGTGAGAGGGGCGGCCGGCGATGCGGCGTCCGTCGACATCGACGGTGGGCGGGACGTCCGCAGCCGAGGGTAGCACCAATAACGAGCATGCGGTCGGTTTTGAAAGACCGATCCGGACCCGATCGGGCACCTCCTGGCGACACGCCTGCCGGACGGGGTGGCGGCTCGCTGCGGGGTCGAGCCCTGAAATGGCAGGCTCGAACCGAGGTTGCACGTGACGCCGGTCACACACGGATGGCCCCTGCGACGCTTTCGCGCCCGGGAGCCCGTGATCAAACCGTGTCGATCGAGCCCGATCCAAAACCTTGCGCGCACTAGAAATTTGTGGCTACGCTCCTCCACCAGACGGTCCGACGACGGGCTGCCTTCCGAGGGAAGAGGACGACGATGTTCGGATGGAAGCGCGCTGCGGCGCTCGCGGTGGCTGCGACGCTCACCCTCACCGCCTGCAGCGGTGGCAGCGGCGATGGCAGCGACGGCGGCAACGGTGGTGGGGACGGCGGGTCGGGCGGCGGCGACACGCTGACCCTCGGCGTGATCATCGCCGCCTCCTCCTTCGCCGCCAAGGACTCCCGGTGGGCGAACGAGTCCCCGTACATGCAGGCGGTGTACGACTCGCTGCTCAAGGCGGAGGCCGACGGGACGATCGTGGCGAACCTGGCCACCGAGTGGTCCTGGAACGAGGACAAGACCGTCCTCACGATGACGCTGCGCGACGACGTGACGTTCTCCGACGGCTCGGCCCTGACGGCCGAGGACGCTGCGGCGAGCCTCCTGGCCTTCAAGGCCGGCGGCTCGCCGAACGCGTCCAACCTCGCCAACGTCGCCGACGTGACCGCGGTGGACGACACCACGCTCGAGATCACGATGACCGTCCCCGACCCGGCGCTGGAGACCTACCTGACCCAGAACTCCGGTCTCGTCGAGAGCGCGGAGCAGATCACGGCGGCCGACGTCGACACGGTCCCGGTCGGCTCCGGTCCGTACATCTACAACACGGGCGAGACGGTCGTCGGCAGCTCCTACGTCTTCGACCAGAACCCCGAGTACTGGAACCCGGACGACCAGCACTACGCGAAGCTCGTCATCAACGTCTACGCCGACACGACGGCGCAGCTGAACGCGATCCAGGGCGGACAGGTCAACGTCTCGTCGGTGACCGACAACACCCAGATCCCGCAGATCGAGGGCGCCGGCTTCACCGCGATGGCCCAGGAGCTCGACTGGGAGGGCCTCCTCCTCGCCGACCGCGAGGGCACGCTGGCCCCGGCACTGGCGGACGTCAAGGTTCGGCAGGCCATCAACTACGCCCTCGACCGCGAGGCGCTGCTCAACGCGCTCATCGGTGGCTACGGCACCGCGACGACACAGGTCTTCCCGACCTTCTCGTCGAGCTATGACGAGGAGCTGGACTCGTTCTACGAGTACGACCTCGACAAGGCCAAGTCGCTCCTGGCCGAGGCCGGCTACGCCGACGGGTTCGACGTGACGATGCCGCGCGCGGCGGCCATCCCGCCGTCGACGTTCACGCTGGTCGCCGACCAGCTGGCCCAGATCGGCATCACCGTGACCTACGAGGACCTGGTCGGCGGCGACTTCATCACCGGCCTCCTCGCGCCGAACTACCCGATGTCCTGGTTCCGGCTCCAGCAGGACCCGACCGACTTCCAGCTCGCCCAGTTCCAGATCTCCGAGACGGCCACCTGGAACCTGTTCCACGTCGCCGACCCGCAGGTGACCGAGTACATCGAGACGCTGCGCACCGGTGACGAGGCGACCGCCGAGCAGGCCGGCAAGGACCTCAACCGGTACGTCGTGGAGAACGCCTTCTTCGCGCCGTTCTACCGGATCCAGAACACCAAGGCCGTGGACGCGAACACCACGGTGGAGATGCAGGTCGGGAACACCTGGCCGTACCTGGACAACATCCAGCCGAAGTGATCCGAGCCGGGTGCCGGGCCGCGAAGGCCCGGCACCCGGCCGCACCCGTCACCTCCCGCCGTCCGAAGGACCAACGATGCTCCGTTTCATTCTTCGCCGTCTGCTCGCCGGCGTGATCCTGCTGTTCGTCGTGTCGAGCCTGGGCTTCCTGCTGATGAACCTGAACACCGCCGGCACCGCCCGCACGATCCTGGGTCAGGCGGCGACGCAGGAGCAGGTGGCCGCGCTGAACACCCAGCTGGGCCTGGACGAGCCGCTGATCCCGCGGTACTTCTCGTGGTTGTCCAGCGCGGTGACGGGTGACTTCGGGGTCTCGTGGTTCACCCGGCAGGCGGTCGCGGACGCGATCTCCTCGCGGATGGCGGTCACGCTCTCGCTGGTGATCGGGACGACGATCCTGACCGCGATCGTGGCCACGGCGCTGGGGGTGTGGGCGGCCCGCAAGCGCGGGGCGGCCGACAACCTGGTGCAGGGCGGGTCGGTCCTGGGGTTCGCGATCCCGGGGTTCCTCATCGCGATCGTGCTGGTGAACATCTTCGCCCTCAACCTGGGCTGGTTCCAGGCGACGGGGTACGTGCAGCTGCCGGTGTCGTTCTCGGGGTGGCTGAGGTCGGTGACGCTACCGATCATCGCCCTGTCGATCGGGGCGATCGCCGCGATCGCCTCCCAGGTGCGTGGTGCGGTGATCGACACGATGCGGCAGGACTGGGTGCGCACGCTGCGCTCCCGTGGCCTGTCGGAGAACCGGGTGCTGTACAAGCACGTGCTGCGCAACGCGGGTGGTCCGGCGCTGGCGGTGCTGGCGGTGCAGTTCGTGGGCCTGCTGGGCGGGGCGATCATCGTCGAGCAGATCTTCGCGATCCCGGGTCTGGGGCAGGTGTCGGTCCAGGGCACCGCCCAGGGTGACGTGCCCCTGGTGATGGGCCTGGTGGTGGCGATCGCGTCCATCGTGGTGATCGTCAACATCGTCATCGAAATCCTCCACGGCTTCCTCAACCCGAAGGCGCGCATCTCATGAGCGAGTCCGCGATCACACCTGTCCTGTCGGTCGGGGTCGAGGAGCGGGCCGCGCGCTCGCACATCGCCCGCCGCATCCTGAAGAACCCGGTCGGGCTGACCGCCCTGATCGTGCTGGGCCTCATCATCCTGTCCGCGGTCCTGGCCGACGTCCTGGCCCCGCTGGACCCGAACCAGGCCAACATCCAGGACGTCCTGGCACCCCCCGGTCAGGGTGAGCACGTCCTGGGTGCGGACAGCTCGGGCCGCGACGTGCTGTCCCGGCTGCTGTTCGCCACCCGGTACTCCATCGCCGGCGCGTTCTGGGCGGTCGCCATCGCGGCCGCGATCGGGGTCACGTCCGGCCTGGTCGCGGGGTACTACCAGCGGTGGTTCGAGTCGTCGTCGATCTGGGTGATCAGCATCGTGCAGGCCCTGCCCGGCCTGGTCGTGCTGCTGGCCGCCCGCGCCGTGCTCGGGCCGTCGCTGTGGCTGGTGATGGCCGTGTTCGGGGTCATCCTGTCCCCGGCGTTCTTCCGGCTGACGCACTCCGCGGTCGTAGGGGTGCGGCACGAGCTGTTCGTGGACGCCGCCCGCGTCGCCGGCGTGTCCGACGCGTCGATCATCGGCCGGCACATCCTGTCGGTCGTGCGGGCGCCGATCATCATCCAGGCGTCCCTGCTGACCGGGATCGCGATCGCGGTGCAGTCCGGGCTGGACTTCCTCGGGTTCGGTGACCCGAACGTGCCGACCTGGGGGCAGATGCTGTCCGACGGGTTCTCCCGGATGTTCCAGGCCCCGATCCTGCTGCTGTGGCCCGCGATCATGATCGCCCTGACCTCGGTGTCCCTGGTCCTGTTCGGCAACGCCCTGCGCGACGAGCTCGAGCGCGCCGCCGGCAAGCCGAAGAAGAAGCGCCGCGGCCACGTCGCCCACGTCCCGGACACCTCCGGCGACGCCCCGGTGGTGCACCCCGAGCCCCGCACCGACGCCCGGGCCGTGCTGCTCGAGGTCAACGACCTCGTCGTCGGGTACGACCAGCCCGACGGCACCGTCAAGCAGGTCGTCAACGGGGTGTCCCTGCAGGTCAAGAAGGGTGAGGTGCACGGCCTGATCGGCGAGTCCGGCTCGGGCAAGACGCAGACCGCGTGGAGCATCCTGCGGCTGCTGCCGGCCGGTGGGCGGATCATCGCCGGCACCGTGTTCTTCGACGGCAAGGACCTCGCCGACTCCAGCGAGAGCCAGATGGTCAAGATCCGGGGGCGGCGCATCGCGTACATCCCGCAGGAGCCGATGTCCAACCTGGACCCCTCGTACACGATCGGGTCCCAGCTGGTCGAGCCGATGACGGTCACCCTGGGCATCTCCAAGGCCGAGGCCAAGAAGCGGGCCCTGGCCCTGCTGGCCCGGGTCGGGATCCCCAATCCCGAGCGGACCTTCGCCGCCTACCCCCACGAGGTGTCCGGCGGCATGGCCCAGCGCGTCCTGATCGCCGGCGCCGTCTCCTGCGAGGCGGACCTGATCATCGCCGACGAGCCCACCACCGCCCTGGATGTCACCGTGCAGGCCGAGATCCTGGACCTGCTGCGCGACCTGCAGTCCGACCTGCACGTGTCGGTCCTGATCGTGACCCACAACTTCGGGGTCGTGGCCGACCTGTGCGACCGGGTCTCGGTCATGCAGCACGGCCGGATCGTGGAGACCGGGCCCGCCCGGTCCATCTTCGCCGGACCGCAGCACCCCTACACCCAGTCCCTGTTCGACGCGATCCTCGAGGACGGCGCCGCTCGCGGCGCCCTCACCCACAGCGCCGACCGCCATACCCAGCCGCGCACCGTGACCGAAGGGACCTCCCGATGACCACCACCGCGAACACCGGCGCCACGAACGAGCCGCTGCTGGTCATCGACGACCTCGTCGTGGAGTACCCCGCCAAGGGCCTGGGCAAGAAGCCGTTCCGTGCCCTGAAGGGCTGCTCGATCGACATCTACCCCGGCGAGTGCGTCGGGCTGGTCGGGGAGTCCGGGTCGGGCAAGACCACCCTGGGCCGGGCGGTCCTGGGCCTGGCTCCGGTCTCCGGGGGCAAGGTCCTGTTCAAGGGCCGCGACATCGGGCACCTGGGCCGCAAGGCCCGCCGAGCGCTGTCCGACCAGATCGCCGTGGTGTTCCAGGACCCGTACACCTCGCTCAACCCGTCCCTGACCATCGAGCAGACCCTCGCCGAGCCGCTGCGGGTCAAGAAGATGTCGTCGGCCGACGCCTCCAGGCGGGTCCGGATGCTGCTCGACCAGGTCGGGTTGCCCACCGACGCGGCCGACCGGCTGCCCCGGGAGTTCTCCGGCGGCCAGCGCCAGCGGATCGCGATCGCCCGGGCCCTGGCGCTGTCCCCGGAGCTCATCGTCTGCGACGAGCCGGTCTCGGCGCTGGACCTGTCCACCCAGGCCCGCGTGCTGGACCTGTTCAAGGAGATCCAGGAGGCCACCGGCGTGGCCTACCTGTTCGTCTCCCACGACCTGGCCGTCGTGCGCCACCTGTCCCACCGGGTCGCGGTCATGTACCACGGCGAGATCGTCGAGTACGGCGACGGCGACAAGGTCACCTCCGACCCCGAACACCCCTACACCCAGCGCCTCCTGCTGGCCGCCCCCGTCCCGGACCCCATCCGCCAGGAGCAGCGCCGCGCCGACCGCCGACGCCTCCTGGACGCCCAGGCCGAGATGGAGCTCCAGGCCGGCGCGGCCTGACCGCCCGCGCCGTCGCGCGGACCCACCACGGTCGGCGCGACGGCGGCCCGGTCGTGCGACCCGCGACCCGCCCGCGCACCTCCCTCGACGACGGCGCACCTGCCGCCGAGGACGCACACCACCCCATCCCCACCCGGAGCCCGCGCGTCCGCGCGCCCGGCTCCCGCCACGACAGGACGGCATGCGATGACCGACGTCACCACCGACACCACCGAGGCGGCCGTCGAGGCCGCCCTCGCCGAGCTCACGCTCGAGGAGAAGGTGCACCTGCTCACGGGCCGCGACTTCTGGAGCACCACGCCGATCGAGCGCATCGGCCTGCGGACGCATCGTCGTCTCCGACGGACCGTCCGGGGTCCGCGGGGAGGCCTGGGACGAGCGGTCGCCCTCGCTCAACCTGCCGTCCGCGTCGGCGCTGTCGGCCTCGTTCGACACCGACATCGCCCGCCGCTACGGCGCCGTCGCCGCGGGCGAGGCCCGCCGCAAGGGCGTCGACGTCGTGCTCGGCCCGACCATCAACCTGCACCGCTCGCCGCGCGGCGGGCGCCACTTCGAGGCCTTCAGCGAGGACCCGGTGCTCACCGGCGACCTCGCCGCCGCGTACGTCACCGGCCTGCAGCGACAACGGCGTCGGCGCGACCCCCAAGCACTACATCGCGAACGACTCCGAGACCGACCGGTTCACGGTCGACGTCCAGGTCGACGCCGCGCGCGCTGCACGAGCTGTACCTGCTGCGCCTTCGAGCGGGCCATCGTCGAGTCCCGCGCCTGGGTCGTCATGAGCTCCTACAACTCGGTCCACGGCGTGACCGTCACCGAGCACGACCTGCTCGAGACCCCGCTGAAGACCGACTGGGGCTTCGACGGCGTCGTCATCAGCGACTGGACGGCCGTACGCAGCCTCGCGCTCGGCCGAGGCGGAGCAGGACCTCGTCATGCCCGGGCCGGACGGTCCGTGGGGCGCCGCGCTCGTCGCGGCGGTGACCGAGCGGCCGGATCGCCGAGGACGTCGTCGACCGCAAGGTCCGGCGCATCCTGCGCCTCGCCGCGCGCGTCGGCGCGCTCGGCGACGCCGGTCCCGCGCCGCTGGTGGACGTCGAGGACGGGATCGCCTTCGCCCGGGAGGCCGCCGCCGAGGGCATCGTGCTGCTGGAGAACCGCGGCGAGCTGCCCTGGGACGCCGCGACGCTCACGAGCGTCGCCGTGATCGGCAACAACGCCGAGCACGCCCGCACCCAGGGTGGCGGCAGCGCCACCGTGCTGCCCGAGACGCACCGTCTCCCCGCTCGAGGGGCTCACCGCCGCGCTGCCCGGGGCCGACGATCCGCTACGCGCTCGGCGCGGTCAACCAGGTCGGCCTGGCCGGCATCCCGCGCGAGCGGATGACCAACCCGGTCGACCGGCGGGCCCGGCGCCCGGGTGCGCGTTCCTGGACGCCGACGGCATCGAGCTGTTCGCCGAGGACCGGCTCTCGACCGAGCTCGTCTGGTTCGGCGGCGCCGCGCCGATCGCCGCGACCGAGCACGTCGACGTGACCTTCTCGTTCGTCCCCGCGCGCACCGAGCGGCTCGACCTCGGCTTCGCCGCGGCCGGGCACGGGCAGTTCTGGATCGACGGCGAGCTCGTGCTCGACGAGGAGGTCGAGGTCGAGAACGGCGACCTCGGGGCCGCCCTCATGGCTCCGCCCGTGCGGGCGGTCCCGGTCGACCTGGTCCGGGGGACGCCCGTCGAGGTGCGCTTCCGCTACGGGCAGCCGACCCGCGACGACGCGCTGTCGGGTGCCCTGGCGCTCAACGTCGGCACGCGCCCGTCGGCGGTCGACGAGGACGGGCTCATCGCCGACGCCGTCGAGGTCGCCCGCTCGGCGGACGTCGCGCTCGTCGTCGTCGGCACCAACCCGAAGGTCGAGTCCGAGGGCTTCGACCGCGACCGACCTGCGGCTGCCCGGCCGCCAGGACGACCTCGTCCGCGCCGTCGCCGCGGCCAACCCCCGCACCGTCGTGCTCGTCAACGCCGGCTCGCCGGTCCTGCTGCCGTGGCGCGACGACGTCGCCGCGGTGCTCGTCGGGTGGTTCGGCGGCCAGGAGTTCGGCAACGCGATCGCCGACGTGCTGCTCGGCGTCGTCGAGCCCGGCGGGCGCCTGCCCACCACCTGGGCAGCCGAGGAGGAGCACGTGCCGGTGCTCGACACGACCCCGACCGACGGCGTGCTCGTCTACGACGAGGGCATCCACATCGGCTACCGGGCGTGGCTGCGCGTCCGACGAGGCACCCGCCTACTGGTTCGGCCACGGCCTCGGCTACGCCGACATCGTCGTGGAGGACGCTGTTCGTCACGCCGAACGCCGTCGCCGGACCGCGGACGATCGAGGTGACCGTCGCGGTGGCGAACCGCAGCGACCGCGCCGGCAAGCAGGTCGTCCAGGTCTACGCCGAGCGCCCCGACTCCGACGTCGAGCGCCCGCACGCGCTGGCTCGTCGGGTTCGCGCCGGTCCGCGTCGAGGCCGGGCAGGAGGCCGAGGTCGTCATCGAGGTGCCGACCCGTCGCCTGGCCCACTGGGACGAGGGCTGGCAGTACGAGCCGGGGGAGTACACGCTGCGCGTCGGCACCCGCGTCGACGACGTGCCGCTGTCCCGCACCGTCACGCTCGAGGTCTCCGAGTGAGCCCGTCCGGCACCCTGCCCCTCACCCTGCCGAACCCACTGATCCCGGGTTTCAACCCCGACCCCAGCGTCACGCGGGTCGGCGACGTGTACTACGTCGCGACGTCGACGTTCGAGTACCTCCCGGGCATCCCGGTGTACGCGAGCACCGACCTCGTCGAGTGGACCCTGGTCGGCAACGTCCTGACGCGGCCCGAGCAGGCCGAGCTCGAGGGGGTGGCGACCGGGCTGGGCGTCTGGGCGCCGACGATCCGGCACCGCGACGGCGTGTTCTGGGTCATCGTCACGATCGCCGGCGGGCGGGGCTGCGTCGTCTTCACCGCCGAGCACCCCGAGGGCCCGTGGAGCGACGGGCTGGTGATCGAGGGCGTCGAGGGCATCGACCCCGACCTCGCCTGGGACGACGACGGGACGGCCGTCGTCACGTACTCCGGCCTGGTCATGGAGGGCCCCGACCTGGGCAAGCACGGCGGCATCCGCCAGGTCGACGTCGACCTCACCGACGGGTCCGTCCTCGCCGGACCACGGGACCTGTGGTCCGGCACCGGGCGACCGTCTACAGCCTCGTGGTCGAGGACGACGGCACCACCGCCACGGTGACGGCCGAGGCCCGGGTCCCCGGGATCGTCCAGACGTGGGCGGCCCAGGTCCCGTCCGGGCCCGTCGAGGTCCGGCTCGAGTCCGAGCCGTCCGCGACGACAGGCTCCGTGGCGGACTTCGCGGAGCTGATGACCAGCGACTACATCCACCTCGTCGCGCGCTCGGGGCACGACGACGTCCGCCTCGCCCGGGTGGACGGGCGGTACCTGAGCGCGGAGACGTCGGCGTCGTTCACGGGTCGCGTCGTGGGGCTGTTCGCCATCTCCGGGACGGTGACGTTCGACGCGCTGCGGTACACCGGCTCGGAGCGCTGACCGGGCTGTCGAGCGGCTCGGCCCCCGCGCGCGTGGGTGTGGGTCGAGCCGCGCGTGATCGGGCCGCACGACACGGTCAGACCTCGCCGACGACGATCGACCGCAGGTACGTCCGCAGGTCGGCCGCCATGTCGAGCGACTCCCGGTCGAGCAGCCACTGGACCTGCAGGCCGTCCATGAACGCGACGGTCGCGCGCGCCGCCACGGACGGAACCACGCCCTCGCGCAGCTCGCCCCGGGCGTCGAGGTCCTCGAACGCATCGCACAGCGCTCCCGTCGTGCGCACGTAGCGGTCCGCGAAGTAACGGTGCGCGGGGTGGTCCGGCGTCGTCGCCTCGGCCGCGAGCGTGCAGAACAGGTCGACGACGCCGGGGGTGGACGCGCTGTACTCCACGAGCGCCACGACGGACGTGAGCAGCCCCCGCCCCCGGCCGGGCCCGAGGTCGAACTGGGCGGTGGTCTGCTCGTCGCGCCGCTCGAGCACCGCCGCGAGCAGGGCCTTCTTGCTCGTGAAGTGGTGCTGCAGCCCGGCCTCGCTGATGCCGACGCGCTCGGCGACGCCGCGGAGCGACCCGCTGCGGTACCCCGACTCCCCGAAGACCTCCAGGGCGGAGTCGAGGATCACCGTGCGCGTCCGGAGGCTCTTGGAGTAGGCGCCACGGGGACCGCGCCGTCGCGGTGCGCCGTCGCCGTCCATGCCTGGCCCCCTCGCCTCGCCCGGATCGTCCCGACGATCGCTGTCAATACAGAGTACTCGCAAGGATTTCGTCCTCGGCGGCCGTCGGGCGGGAGACCGATGAGTCCGGGCGCCGGACGGCGTCCTCTCCTGCGAGCGGCCTCCTCCCGGCGGACCGCAAGCCGACCCCGAGGAGGACCCGATGGCGACCATCGTCTCCAGCCTGTTCATCGCGCTCGACGGCGTGGCCGAGATCGACTTCGCCTGGCACTTCCCGTACTTCGACGAGAACATGGGCGCCGCCGTCAGTGAGGACTACGACGGCGCGGACGCCCTGCTGCTCGGGCGCGTGACCTACGACAGCTTCGCGGGAGCCTGGCCCGACCGGGAGGCCGCCGGGGGCGAGGACGCGACGTTCGCCGCGCAGCTCGGCGACACCCGCAAGGTCGTCGCGACGCGCGGCGACCAGGACCTCGGCTGGCGCAACGTCGAGCGGCTGCAGGGCGACCTCGTCGAGGCCGTGACCGCGCTCAAGGCCGAGCCGGGCCTCGGCAAGATCGTCGTCGCGGGGTCACTCTCCGTCCTGCGGCAGCTGCTCGCGGCCCGGCTGGTCGACGAGCTGCGCCTGCTGGTGCACCCGGTCGCGGCCGGCCACGGGGAGCGGCTCTTCGAGGACGGGGCGCCGATGTACCCCTTGCGGCTTCTGAGCTCGGAGGCGTTCCCGACCGGCGTCCTGCGTCTCGTCTACGCGCCCGGGGAGCTGCCGGCCGCGAAGGAGGACGCGGACGCCATCGGCGAGGTCCCGGGCGCCGACGGCGCCTGACCGCGGCCGTGCCGGGCCGGCGCGCGATGGCAGCGACCGAGCCCGGGGTCGCTGTCCGCAGACCATGGCGTCCGGCACACCGCCCGGCGTAACGTCGCACCCGCCGGGATGTCACAGGACGACGACGAGGGCAGGCGAGGGCGATGAGCATGATGGCCGACATGATGAAGTCCATGCCGATGGCGGAGACCATGGGCATGCGAATGCCGATGATGCAGGAGTGCATGGAGGCGTGTTCGGCGGCCTCGATGGCCGCGACGATGTGCGCCGATGCGGACGGCGGCGAGGGCATGGGCCGCTGCGCCTCGATGTGCATGAACACCGCCGACGTCTCGATGGCGATGATGCGCATGATGATGCGGCCGGCGGGCTACGACATGGGCGTCATGAGCTCGATGATGCAGGCGTGCATGGCGATGGGTGAGGCCTGTGCGATGGAGTGCGAGAAGCACGCCGACATGTCCGAGCACTGCCGGATCTGCGCCGCCGCCTGCCGGGCGATGATGGACGCGTGCTCGTCGGCGATGTCCATGATGAAGAGCGCCTGAGACGGGCAGCTCCGCGACGACGACCTGACGCGCGCCGCTCCGGCGCGCGGTATCCGAACCGGCGGGACGCCTAGAGCGTCGAACCGTCCGGGTCCTGCACGGCGCGCGCCGCGTACCACGTGCCGCCGACCGCGACGAGCTCGGCGATGGGGTGGACCGCGACCGGTTCGCCGACGGCGGGCGCGGCCCGGGACGCCAGCACTCGCACCTGACCGTCCAGCAGGACGACGGTCGTCGCCTCCCGGTCCCGGGCGGCGACGATCCCGTCGCGCCAGGCGCTGGGTGACGCGGTCGCGACGACCTCCTGGATGGGGAGGACGTCGACGCGGGTACGGTTCGGCACGGTGAGCTCCTGGGCCTTCGGCGATGCACGGGGTGTCGCTGCGACGCCGGGAGCGGAGTCCGCCGGTCCGGGTCACGCGGTGTCGGATGCGTCGGCGTGCGACGCGTGTGGCCCGCACCCACGACAGCTGGGACGCCTGCGGGGGAGCTCCTCAGAGCTGCGGGGGCCGGGACGACAGGGTCGTCAGCGACACATTCGACACAGGCAGCGGCCCGACGGCACGTCGACGGATCCCGCGACGAGCGGGACCTCGAGCACAGGCCGGTCCGTGGACATGACAGGAGTGTGGGCAGAGCGTCCACATGCTGTCAACCGTTCTCACATCGCGGACACGGGTCCGGGTGCCGTCCCGCGGCGGCGGCGCTGCCGGTCGCCGGCCCGCCACCCCTGGGGTGGTCAGGCGCTCGCGAGCCAGCCCCGCGACCGCAGCCAGGCCTCGCAGAGGTCGGTCCATCGGGCGACGTCGGGCAGGTCCGGCGCGAGGCCCAGACCGTGCCGCCCGCTCGGGAAGACGTGCAGCTCGACCGGCACCCCCGCGTCCGCCAGCGCGGAGGCGTAGCGCAGGGCATGGCCGACCGGCACCGACGCGTCGTCGGCGGTGTGCCAGACGAACGCCGGCGGGGTCCGGGGCGACACGTGCCGGTCGGCCGAGTGCTCGGCGCGCCCGGCCGCGTCCGCGTCGGGACCGAGCAGCGCCGCCACGGACCCCTCGTGCGGGGCGTCCACGAACGAGATGACGGGGTAGGCCAGGACGGTGAGGTCCGGCGGCCGGTCGTCGTTCGCGAGCGACGCGGCCAGGTGCCCACCCGCGCTGAAGCCCACGACGCCGACCCGGTGCGGGTCGACCGCGAGCCCGTGCGCGCCGCGTCGGATCCAGGCGAGGGCGCGCCGGGCGTCGTCGAGCGGCGCAGGGTGCCGGTGCGGGTCGACCCGGTACCGCAGGACGAACGCGTGGAGCCCGAGCCCGGCGAGCCAGTCGGCGACCGGACCGCCCTCGTGGTCGGCGTGCCGGACGTAGCCGCCGCCGGGCAGCACGAGCGCGGCGGGACGGCGTCCCGCGAGCGACGACGGGACGACGGCCAGGTCCAGCCCGTGCTCGGAGGCGTCGGGCACGGGCGTCAGCCGGCCAGCGCGGCCCGCAGGAACGCGATGTCCTCGGCCTGGCGCTCGCCGGGGGTCTCGACGACGACGTCGCAGGCCGCCTCGCGCACGACGTGGGCGATGAGCTCCGGCGGGATCTCGCCGGTCGCGAAGTTCGCGTGCCGGTCCCGGCCCGAGCCGCGCGGGTCGCGCGAGCTGTTGGCGTGGACGAGGTCGATGCGCCCGGTGATCGCGCGCAGGCGCTCGACGACCGTCTCGAGGTCCTCGCCGGCCGCCCAGGCGTGGCACGTGTCGAGGCACACCCCGACGTCGTACCCGCCGATCGCGTCCCAGAGCATCGCGATGCGGTCGAGCGTCCGCGCGCACGCGTTCTCGCCGCCCGCGGTGTTCTCCACCAGGACGCGCACCGGGAACTCGGCGCGAGCGAAGGTCTTGCGCCAGTTGTCGACGCCCGTGGCGACGTCGTCGCCCTCGCCGACGTGACCGCCGTGCACGACGAGGCCGCGCGCGCCGAGGTCGGCGGCGGCCACGGTGTGCTGCTCGATCATCTTGCGACTCGGGATGCGGATCTTGTTGTTCGTGGACGCGACGTTCACGAGGTACGGCGCGTGCGCGTAGATCCCCAGGCCGGAGGCGAGGAGCGCGTCGGCGTCGTCGCGCCGGACCGGCTTCTTCCACCCCTGGGGGTCGGCCAGGAACAGCTGGACGGACTGGGCGTCGACCTCGCCGGCGGCGGCCACCGGGTCGTCGCCCCGGACATGGGCGCCGATGAGCACCACGGAGCACCTCCTGCGATCGGGACTCGCGCCAGGGTAGTCGCCGCGACCGACACGCTCGCAGGAGCGGGACAGGCGCGTCGTGGCGCGTCGGCACGACACACTGGGGCACGATCGTGCGGGAACGAGGAGGCACGATGCGGGCGAGCGAACGCAGGACGACCCGGGCCGACCTGGGGACGCGGGTGCTGCTGGACCCGGCGAACATCTGGCGGACCGGGCTGGTGGTCATCGCGCTCATCGTGCTGGTGCTCGTCGTGCGCTTCGTGCTCGAGCAGGGCAGCTCGCTGATCTTCGTCGTCGTCATGGCGTGGTTCGCGTCGCTCGCGATGGAGCCCGCGGTCTCCCGGCTCGCCCGGCACATGCCGCGAGGTGCAGCGACGGGAGCGGTGATGGCCGGTGTCGTCGTGTTCCTCGTGGTGTTCTTCTCGCTCTTCGGCCAGCTCATCGTCGAGCAGGTCGCGAACCTGGTGGAGAGCGTGCCCGGGCTGGCGCAGGACGGCCTCGCCTGGGTCAACGCCCGGCTGGGCACCGACTACACCGTGGACGACCTCCTCGCGAACATCGACCTGACGCCCGAGCGCGCGGCGGGCGTCGCGAGCCAGCTGGCGGGCGGGGTGCTCGTCGTCCTCGGCTCGATCGCCGGGGCGGTCGCGAGCTTCTTCATGTTCGCGCTGTTCCTCTTCTACCTCTCGGCCGACGGGCCGCGCCTGCGCCGGTGGATCGCGTCGCTCTTCCCGCCCCGGGTGCAGGAGACGACGGTGGTCATCTGGGACACCACCGCGGAGAAGACCGGGCGCTACGTCAGCGCCCGCGTGATCCTCGCCGCCGTCAACGCGACCACCAGCGGGCTCGTGTTCCTCGTCATCGGCCTGCCGTCGTGGCTCGCGCTGGGCCTGTGGACCGGGCTCGTCGCGCAGTTCGTGCCGGCGATCGGGACCTACATCTCGATCGTGCTGCCGGTGCTCGTCGGGCTGCTGAGCCCGAACCCGTGGCTCGGCGTCATCGTCCTGGCCTGGGGGTTCCTCTACCAGCAGGTGGAGAACCTGACGATCGAGCCGCGGATCAGCGCGCGGGCGGTGAACGTCCACCCGGCGGTGAGCTTCGCGTCCGTCATCGCCGGGACCGCGATGTTCGGCATCGCGGGCGCGCTGCTCGCGATCCCGGTGGTCGCCATGCTGCTGTCGCTCCTCGACCTCTACCGGACGAGGTACGACATCCTCCCCGAGCTCGCCATCGAGGGCGACGGCGCCCCGGGGGTCGACGCGGACGAGGACGACGACGCGCGGACGCCGGCGGAGCGCTGACCTCCGGCTCTTGTCCCGGCCCGTGGCGAGGGCGCACAGTGTCGCCGGGAGGTCGTCATGGATCCGTCGCCTGCCCCGTCGCTCGCCGCCGCGCTGCACCGCAGCCAGGTCGTCGACCTGACCACCACCGGTCGCCGGACCGGGCGCCCGCGACGGGTCGAGCTGTACCTCCACGAGCTCGACGGACGGCTGTTCATCTCCGGGATGCCGGTCCCGCGCCCACGGGACTGGCTGCTCAACGCCGCGGCAGACCCGCGCGTGACGATCCACCTGAAGCGCGGCGTGCTCGCCGACGTGCCGGCGCGGGCCCGCGTCGTCGACGACCCCGCGGAGCGGCGCCCGCTCATCGAGGCGGCCGCGCGGCGCTGGGGACGGCACGACGTCGACCTCATGATGGAGCAGAGCCCGCTCCTCGAGCTCACCCCGGAGCCGTGACCTGCAGGTTCCCGTTGGGTGAGACGAGGTGACACATGCTGGACGGCGTACGTCACACTTGCGCCATGTCCTCCGACACGACCGCACCCGCGCAGGCGCTCGCCGCGGGTCTCACCGACGCCCCGTCGGGATGCCGGTCCATGTGTCGAATGTGTCGCTAGAGCCCCGGACGCTCCCGGTCCTGCCGACCCCCTGAGGGGTCAGGCCCCTCGCCGCGCCGTCCGCGCCGTCCGCGCCGGTGAGCGGACCCGTCCCGCCGCCGCTGCGGCGATCCGACACACCCACTCGTCCCCGATCGGTTCCGGCACCTGCCGGACCCCGGCCGGCGCACACCGAGGACACCCCATGACGCTCGTGACCGCGGCCGTCCCCCCCGCACCCGCCATCACCCCCACCCCCCGCACACCGCGCCGGACCGTCGCCGACGGCACCGAGGCCCGCGGGTTCGCGCTCTTCGTGGGCGTCGACGCCGCCGACGGCGAGGCCGCCCGCCGGCTGCGTCGCATCGTCGACGACCTCCGCGCCCGTCTCGCCGAGATCGCCCCCGAGTCGGAGGCGTACGCCTCGGTCGTCGTCGCGCCGGTCGGGACCGGCGGCCGCAGCGTCGACGTCGTCCGGCGCACGGTGGCCGACCCGGCCGCCGCCGACGCGCGCCGGCTCCCCGCGGCCCCCGCCCACGCGGACGGCCTGGTCGTGGACCTGTCCCGTCGCCGGGTGCTGCTCGACGGCACCCCGGTCCCGCTCACCTACGTCGAGCAGTGCCTGCTCGGGTACCTCGTGCGCTCCGAGGGCCGCACGGTCCCGCGCACCGAGATCGTCGACGCGTTGTGGTCCGAGCGGGACGACACCGCGCCGAACGAGCGCACCGTCGACGTCCACGTCCGGCGCCTGCGCGTGAAGCTCGGCCGGTACGAGGACGTCATCCGTACGGTCCGCGGCGCCGGCTACCGTTTCGACCAGCACGCCGACGTCACCGTGGTCGGCTGACCTCCGCGCCCGCCGGCGCCCGAGCGGCCGGGTGCCCGGGTCGCACGGCCTCGACGAGCGTCCGCGTGGAGTGCGCGACGAACGGCCCGCGCTCGACGATCTCCGCGTGCAGGTCGCGCAGCCGGTCGCTGTACGTCGCCACGGTGAAGCCCGGCACGATCCAGATCACCTTGCGCAGGAACCACACCACGGCGCCGATGTCGCCGAGCTCGACCCGCAGCGACTCGGTGCGCAGCCGCACCACCTCCAGCCCGGCCGCGGCCGCCTCGGCCGCCTCCTCGTCGGGGTGGCGGCGACGCAGCACCTCGGGCGCCTGGGGTCCGAGGAAGTACTCGAAGAGCTCCCGCAGGCTCGCCGGACCGACGTGCTGGGCGAGGTACGTCCCGCCCGGTCGCAGCACGCGCGCGATCTCGGTCCACCGCGGCACGACGGGGTGCCGGCTGGAGACGAGGTCGAAGGCGGCGTCCGCGAACGGCAGGGGGCGCCGTCGTCGGTCCGGACGACGGCGACGCCGCGCGGGTGCAGGCGGGCGGTGGCGCGGGCCAGGTTGGGCGGCCAGGACTCGGTGGCCACGGCGAGCCGGGGCAGCCGCGCCGCGCGGTCGAGCACCTCGCCGCCGCCCGTCTCCAGGTCGAGCGACGCCTCGGCACCCGCGAGGCGGTCGGCGAGCAGCCGCGCGTAGCCCCAGGACGGCCGCTCCTCCGACGCCCGTCCGTCCAGCCAGGAGAAGTCCCAGCCGTCCACGGGCGCCGCCTGGGCCTCGGCGACGAGCCGGTCGAAGTCGCCGTCGCGGTGGTCCGCCGCACGGCCGGACTCAGTCGACACCCTGCAGCTCTCCCTCCGGGCGGACCGGCACCCCGGCCTCCAGGGTCCTCCGGCCCGCGCGGGACAGCGCGCGGTCCCACCGCGGGACCGCGTCGAGCAGCTCGCGCGTGCAGGGCGTGCGCGGGGCGTCGAACACCGTGGCGACCGGGCCGCTCTCGACGACGGCGCCGTGCTGGAGCACGGTGACGTGGTCGGCGATCTGCCGGACCAGTCCCAGGTCGTGGGAGATGAACAGGTAGCTGAGCCCGCGCTCGTCGCGCAGGGCGAGGAGCAGGTCGATGATCTGCGCCTGCACGGTGACGTCGAGCGCCGACGTCGGCTCGTCCAGGACGAGCACGTCCGGGGCGAGCACGAGGGTGCGGGCGAGCGCGACGCGCTGCCGCTGGCCGCCCGAGATCTCGCGCGCGCTGCGTCCGAGGACCGCCGTCGGCAGGGCGACGGCGTCGAGGATCTCGGCGACCCGGCGCCGCCGCTCCGCTGCGTCCGCGGCGCCGTGGATGCGCAGCGGCTCCTCCAGGACGCGCCGGACGCTGTACCGCGGGTCCATGACCGACAGCGGGTTCTGGTGGACGAGCTGCAGCGAGCGGGCGAACGGGTTGGCGTGCGGTGGCCGGCGTGGCAGGTCGCGCCCGAGGACCTCGACCGCGCCGTCGTCGAACGCCGACAGCCCCGCGACGATCCGGGCCAGGGTCGACTTGCCGGAGCCGGACTCGCCGACGAGCGCGTGGACCGAGCCGCGGTGCACCGTGAGGGAGACGTCGTCGAGCGCCCGGACCGGCGCGTCCCGCCGGGACCGGGCCGCGAACGTCTTGTGCACGCCGGACACCGCGACGACGGGCTCGGGCGGGCCGGCGGTGGCGGCGGCCTCCGCAGCAGCGTACGCGCCTCGATGCGGTCCCGGAAGCGGTCCGGGGCCGACGCCGGGGCGTCGGCGAGCAGCGCGATCGTGTACGGGTCGCGCGGGGAGACGAGGACCTGCGCCGCGGTGCCGTGCTCGCGCACGACGCCGTCGTTGAGGACGACGATCCGGTCGCTGCGCTCCTGCGCGAGCGCGAGGTCGTGCGTGATGAACAGGACCCCGAGACCGAGCTCGTCGCGCAGGCCGTCGACCAGGTCGAGGATCCGCTTCTGGACCGTCACGTCCAGCGCCGACGTCGGCTCGTCCGCGACGAGCAGCGCGGGCCGCGCGGCGATGGCCATGGCGATGAGGACGCGCTGCAGCTGGCCGCCGGACAGCTCGTGCGGGTAGGACCGCACGCGCCGGGCGGCGTCGGCGATGCCGACGTGGTCGAGCACCTCGAGCACGCGCCCGGGGACCTCGGCGCGCGCTGTCCCGGCCGAGCGGAGTGCGTCGGCGATCTGCTGCCCGATGCGCTGCAGCGGGTCGAGCGAGCTCAGCGGGTCCTGCGGCACGAAGCCGAGGGACCGGCCCCGCAGGGGGCGCCACTGGGAGCAGGAGAACCGGGAGACGTCGGTCCCTTGCACCCGGATCGTGCCGGCGGAGATCGCGCCGTTGCGCGGCAGGAGGCCCGAGACCGCCCGGGCGATCGTGCTCTTGCCGGACCCGGACTGGCCGACGAGGGCGACGGTCTGACCGGGCTCGACGGTGAAGGAGACGTCGTGGACGACGTCGTCGAGGCGTCCGCGGCGCCGGTGGCGGTACCCGACGGACAGGCCCCGCACCGCGAGCGGTGGGGCGGGCGGTGTGGTGAGCGGGGAGCCGGCGGACGGGGCCGGCGGGGCGGAGCGGGGGGAGGAGGTCACGCGGCGCTTCCTTCCTTGAGGGTGCGGGCGAGCCGGCTGATCGCGAGTACCGAGGTGGCGATCACCGCACCGGGGACGACGGTGAGCCAGGGCGACGAGACGACGTACTCGCGACCCTCGGCGACGAGCAGGCCCCACTCGGGCTGCGGCGGTGGGGCGCCGTACCCGAGGAAGCTGAGCGAGGAGATCCAGATGATCGAGAGGCCGAACTGCAGGGCGGTGAGCGACAGCACCGCGCTCCAGGCGTTCGGGAAGATGTGCCGGCCGAGCACGTGCAGGCGGCGGCCACCGAGGTGGTGGCTCGCCTCCACGAACGGCAGGTCCTTCACCGTGAGGACCTCGGACCGCATGATCCGGGTGAAGGCGGCGACGGACGAGATGCCGACCGCGACCGCGGCGTTGAGCGTGCCGAAGCCGAGGGCGACGACGACGACCATGGAGAGCAGCAGGCCCGGGATCGAGAGCAGGACGTCGACGAGGCGGCTGATGACCGCGTCGACCCACCCGCCCAGGGAGGCGGCCGCGAGGCCGAGGACGGTCCCGATCCCCAGCCCGATCGCCACGGCGACCGCCGAGCCCAGCAGCGTCCGGACGGTGCCGTGCACGATGCGCGAGAGCAGGTCCCGACCGAGGTAGTCGGTGCCGAACCAGTGCGCGGCGGACGGTGCCGCGAGCACGTGGGTGTCGTCGCCGGCCAGGGGGTCGTGGGGCGCGAGCAGCCCGGGTGCGATCACGGCGAGGACCAGCCCGAGGACGACGACCAGCGCGAGGACGTCGAGGAGCCCGAGGCGGGCGGCGAGGGCGCGGAACGACCCGGACTCGGGGGCCGGGCGGCCGGCCCGGTCCGCCCGCGGGGACGCGACGACGTCGAGGGTGGTGAGGCTCATGCGGGGGTCGCCTCCTGTCGGGCGGTCGGGACGGGGGCTGAGGGTGCCGCGATCGCTGTGGTCGCTGCGGTCGCCGCCCCGGGGCGGACCCGCGGCGCGCGTTCGACCCGGCGGACGATGCGCGGGTCGAGCCGGGGGTACAGCAGGTCGGTGACGAGGTTGATGACCACGTACACCGTGGACACGAGGAGGACCACGGCGAGGATGACCGGGGTGTCCTGGTCGCGGACGCTCTCGAAGGTCATGAAGCCCAGACCGGTGCGCGAGAACACCGCCTCGACGACGACGGCGCCCGCGAGCAGCTCCCCGACGATGAGCGCGAGCATGGTGACGGACGGGATCGAGCCGTTGCGCAGCACGTGCCGCAGGGCGATGGCGCGCTCGCTGGTGCCCTTCGCCCGCAGGACCGTGACGAACGGCTGGTGCCGCGCAGTGGTCAGGCCCTGGATGAGGACCGTGCTGAGGGCACCGTTCACCGCGAAGGCGAGCGTCGCGGCCGGCAGCACGAGGGAGACGAACCCCTCGTCGCGCACCGCCGACACCCAGCCGAGCCCGAACGAGAACACCGACAGCAGGACGAACCCGACGAGGAAGCTCGGCGCCGAGATGGAGAGCACGGGCACGGAGGCGGCCGCACTGCGCAGCCAGCCCCAGGGCGCGTACACCGCGGTGAGCGCGATCGCGAGGGCGAGCCCGACGGTGAGGGCGAGGGCGAGGGCGGCGAGGCCGATCGTGTCCGTCACGCCCTGGACGAGCAGGTCGCGGACCGGCCGCCCGCTGACCAGCGAGAAGCCGAGGTCGCCGGTGAGGAGCCGGCCCACCGTGATGGCGAACTGCTCGAGCGGCGGCAGGTCGAGCCGGTAGTACCGCAGCAGGCTGTCCGCAGCGGAGGCCGGGAGCGGGTTGAGCGGGCTGGTGAGCTTGTTCTCGACGGGGTCGCCGGGCAGGACGAAGAGCGTGAAGAACACGAGCGTGTAGACGAGGGCGATCACGAGCAGCGCCTGGGCGACGCGTCTGGCGACGTAGGACCGGTCGGTCATCGGTGCTCCCGGGTGGGTCGGGCCTCAGGCGGCGGCGGTCGGCACCCGGCGGGCATGCCGGGGCCGGGCCGCCGCCTGAGTGCGGGGCGGGGGTCAGTCGGTGACCGAGGCGTTGTAGAACTCGGGCAGCGCGCCGTCGGTGAGCCGGAAGCCCTCGACGCGGTCGGCCGTCACGTAGACCTGGCTGTCGTCGAGGATCGGGATGACGTACGCCTGGTCGAGCAGGTGGTCCTGGATCTGCCCGAGCAGGTCGGCGCGGGCGTCGTCGTCGGTCGCGGCGTCCTGCGCGTCGAGCAGCGTCTGCAGCTCGGTGTCGGAGCCCTCGAGGCCGAGCAGGTCCGACGAGCCCGCGCTGTAGTACTCGGACAGCCCGCGGGACGGGTCCGGGTGCGGCCAGCCGACCCGCAGGACCCCGACCTCCGGGTCGGCGAACGCGGTCGCCCAGTACGTGGAGTAGTCGAGCTCGTCCAGGACCAGCTCGATCCCGGACTTCTTGAGCTGCTCCTGGATGGCCTGGAAGAGGCTCTTCGCCGTGTTGTCGTACACGTCGATGAACGTCGTGATCGTCAGGCGCTCGCCGCCCTGGGTGCGGTAGCCGTCGGCGTCCCGCTCGGTGAACCCGGCGGCGTCGAGCAGCGCGGCCGTCTCGTCCGGGTCGTAGGCGATCCGGTCGGACTCGTCGACGTAGCCGAACGTGTCCGGCGCGAGGACCGACGTGGCCGCGGACCAGCTGTCGGTGTACAGGCTGTCGACGATGGTCTGGCGGTCGATCGCGTGCAGCAGCGCCCGGCGGACCAACACGTCGTCGAGGAACGGCGCGGTCTGCTTGATGATCCAGTGGTTGGAGAGCCCGACCCCGGTCTTCGCGACGACGTCGAAGCCGGCGTCGGCGAGCGCGTCCTCCTCGCTGGGCTGGACGTAGCGGATGACGTCACCCTGCCCGGAGCGCAGTGTCCCGAGCCGGACGCTGTCCTCGAGCACGGGGATGACCGTCACCTCGGCGAGGTGGGCCTCGCCCTGGTTCGGCGAGCCCGCGGGGGCCCAGGCGTACCCGTCGCGGCGGACGAGCACGATCTCCTTGCCGTAGATCTCGGACTCGACGACGAACGGGCCGCTGCCGATGAGGTTGACGAACTTCGACTGCTCCTCCTTGGAGGCGTCGATCGTCGCGTCGGCGACCAGGCCCGAGCCCCACCCGGTGAGCACGTTGAGGAACGGCGCGTACGGCGCGGCGAGCGTGACGACGACCGTGCGCGCGGCGTCGTCGGCGGTGGCGGCCAGGCCGGCCGGGAACTTGGCGTTGGGGGAGATGCCCTGGTCCGGGTCGCCCGTCGACTGCCACTCGAGGTTGCGCGCGACGCTCGAGGCGTCCAGCGCCGAGCCGTCGCTGTAGGTCACGCCGTCACGGATCGTGAAGGTGTAGGTGAGCCCGTCCGGGCTCGCCTCCCAGCTCTCGGCGATCCAGGGCTCGAGCTCGTAGGTGTCGGGGTTGCGGTACAGCAGGCGGTCGGTGACGTTCTGCTGCAGCCCGCGGGTCTGCCAGGTGCCGGACTCCTGGACGACGGCCGACGTGGGGATCTCCGCGTCGAGGTAGGTGAGGGTGCCGCCGTCGGACGAGGTCGAGGCCTCGGACGCCGCGGCGCAGCCGGCGAGGGCCAGGCCGAGGACGGAGACGGCGGCGGCGGCGGCGAGTCGACGTCGGTGCTGCAGGTGCTGGAGGTGCTTCATCGGGGGACTCCTGGGTGTGGGTGGCCCTACGGGCCGGGGGAGGACAGGTCTCGGGGATCGGTGCGCAGCGGGGTGGTGGTCAGGGGCGTGATGGGCAGGGGCGTGATGGGCAGGGAGAGGTGGGCAGACATCGCGGCCCACGGCTCGTGGTCCTGGTGCGGCTGCTGGTCGTGCTCATCACGGCACCTCGTGGCGTCGGGCCCACGGGGCCGGGTCGGTGCCGTTGACGTACCAGTCGCCGACGAGCCGGGCCTTGTACCCGCGCGGGTTGTGCGACGTGAGCGTCCGGGCGTTGCGCCAGTGGCGGTCGAGCTGCGTCCGGCGCTCGACGGCGGACGAGCCGAGCGCGTCGTAGAGCTCGGTGGCGGCGGCGAGCGCCGCGTCAGCGGTCACGACCTGGGCCTCGTAGGTCGCGACGGCGGCCGGCCGCAGGTCGGCCGCGACCCGGCCGCCGTCCGCGGGGACGACGGCGAGCGGCGAGCCCTCCGGGCGGGACCGCAGCGCGTCCAGACCGGCGTCGAGCGCGGCGGCCGCGGCCAGCACGACGGCACGGGCGGCGGCGGCCGACGCCGCGACCCGGCCGACGACCGCCTGCACCATCGCGTCGTCGCGCGGGGCGGCGGCCAGGCCCTGCGGGTAGTTCCGCACCCGGCCGCGGACGGCGGCCGCGGCGTCGTCGCGGGCCGCCTGGGCGACTCCGGCGAGCGCCGACAGCAGCACGAGCTGGAAGACGATCTCCTGGTGCGGCGACCGCCCCCCGCCGGGGAAGACGGCGTCGTCGGCCACCGGGACGCGGGTGAGGACCGTGGTGCCGCTGCCGGTGAGCCGCTGGCCGACGCCGTCCCAGTCGTCGACGAGGTGCACGCCCGCGTGGCGTGCGTCGACGACGACGAGCACATCGGTCTCGTCGGGGGCCTTGGCGGTGACGGTGATCCAGTCGGCGTAGATGCTGCCGGTGCTGTAGAACTTCGTGCCGCTCACGGTCGGGGGCACGCCGGCGTCGTCGAACCGGGTGGAGCTCGGGGCGCCGGGGACGGTGGCCCGCTCGGACCACGCCCCGCCGACGACGTCCCCGGCGGCGACGCGGGCGATCCAGCCCTCGCCGCCCGGCTCGTCGCGGTGCCACAGCCGGTCCTCGACGAACGCGATGTGGTTGCGCCACAGCTGGGGCTGGTTGGAGTCGGCCCGGCCGAGCTCGACGAGCAGGGTCGTGAGCTCGTGGAGGGTGAGCCCCGCACCGCCGTCCGCGGGCGGCAGCCGCAGCGCGCCGAAGCCCGCCTCGGCCAGCAGGCGGACCTCCTCGAACGGCAGCTCGCGGCTGCCCTCGCGCTCGCGGGCCCGGCGGGCGATCGTCTCCAGGACGGGGGCGAGGTGCTCGCGGACGGCGTCGAGGCCCACCGGGGGGCGCACGGCGGTCCGGGTGGACGGCCCCTGCTGCGTGATCGTCATCGCACACCTCCGCCGACCAGCTCGGACACCGCGGCCGGGGGAGTCGGTGACCCCAGGCCGCGGCCGCCGCGGTAGGCCGCGGCGGGATGGGTGCCGGGCAGCCGGTCGCCGCCGCCGGTGATCCGGCGGCGCAGCGTCTCGCCGGGGATGTAGGACTCGCGCAGCCGGCCGCGGCGCCGCAGCTCGGGGACGACGAGCTCGACGAAGTCCCGGGCGGTGTCGAAGGAGTGGTACTGGCGCAGGTTGATGCCGTCGATGCCGACCTCGTCGAGCCACCGCTCGATCTCGTCGGCGACCGCGGTCGGTGTCCCGGCGGCGAAGAACTCGCGCTCGAGGCCGGTCGCGGTGCGCTCGGCGAACTCGGCGATGGTCGACGCCAGGGTCTGCGGCGACACCGCGCTCTCCGGCACGCCCTCGCGGCGCAGTGCCTCCGCGACGGTGAGGTGCCCGGGGTGCGCGGTCGGGTCGAAGGGCAGGCCGGCGTGGACGTAGCGGCCGACCACGCTGGAGTGGCTGCGGTACGCGTCGAGCTTGCGGGTCACCTCGGTGTCCGTGCGTCCCACGACGACCGCGGCCTGGACGATCACCTTGAGGTCGTCCGGCGCGCGGCCCGCTGCCTGCGCGGCGCCCCGGAAGCGGTCGAGGATCGGGGCGATGCCGCCCTCGCGGGCACCGGTGAACACGACCTCCGCGTGCCGGGCGGCCTGCGCGATGCCGGCCGGGGACGCGGTGGCCTGGAACAGCACCGGGGTGCGCTGCCGCGACGGCTCGGACAGGTGCGGCCCGGCGACCCGGAAGTGCTCGCCGACGTGGTCGATGTACCGGACCTTGTCCGGGTCGGTGTAGACGCCGCGCTCGGCGTCCCGCACGACGGCGTCGTCGTCCCAGGAGCCCTCCCAGAGCTTGTACAGGACGTCGAGGTACTCCTCGGCGATCGCGAAGCGGGTGTCGTGCGGGATCTCGTCGAGCAGGCCGAAGTTGCGCGCGGCGTTCGGCAGGTAGGACGTCACGATGTTCCAGCCGATGCGACCCGCGGTGAGGTGGTCCAGCGTGCTCATCCGGCGGGCGAAGGTGAACGGCGGCTCGTAGCTCGTCGAGAACGTCACGCCGAAGCCGAGGTGCTCGGTCACGGCGGCCATCGCCGGCACGACGAGCATCGGGTCGTTGCTCGGGATCTGCAGGCCCTCGCGCAGCGCGTCCGCCGGGCCGCCGCGGAAGGTGTCGTAGGCGCCGACGACGTCGGCGAGGAACACGGCGTCGAACCCGCCGTCCTCGAGGATCCGGGCGAGCTCGGTCCAGTACCGGATGTCGGTGTACCGCTGGCGGTTGTTGTCCGGCAGGCGCCACAGCCCGTGCGTGATGTGGCTGACGCAGCTCATCTCGAAGAGGTTGAGGATGAGGCGCTTCCGGGGAAGGGTCGCGGAGGTGATGACGTGCTCCTCGGGTCGTCCGGCGTCGCGCCGGTCCGGCGCTCACCGCAACCTAGGGAGGCCCGCCGGACGGGGTCGAGCCCGTACGTCACGAACCGCACCCGGGCGTCACACGGCGTCACACGGCGTCAGGTGGCGAGTCGCTCGGCCGGCGCCGGACCCACCGACTCGCGCCACCGCACCTCGGTGATCGGTCCTCCGGTCACCGTCGCGGTCTCGCCGCGCAGCCGGGCGAGCAGGGGAGCGATGGCCCGTCGGCCCACGGTCGCGTGGTCGATGGCGACCGTCGTGAGGGTCGGCGCGAGGAAGGCGGTCACCGGGTTGTCGTCCCAGCCCGTCACGCTGAGGTCGTCCGGCACCCGCCAGCCGCGCTCCCACGCGCCGCGCAGCACGCCCGCCGCGACGACGTCGTTCGCGGCGACCACCGCGGTGACACCGCTGTCCTGCGGGAGGGCGAGCACGGCCCGCAGCCCGGACTCCGCGGACCAGTCGCCGTCGACCACGCGCACGGGCTCGAGCCCCAGCCGCTCCGCCGTGCGGACGACGACGTCCCGACGGTTGCGCGCCGAGGTGTGCCGGTAGTCGCCGGCCACGTGCAGGAGGCGGCGGTGCCCGAGCGCGGCCAGCCGCTCGACGAGCTCGGCGGCGGCGGACCCGTCGGCGATCACGCCCATGCTGCGCCGCGCGTCGTCGTACTCGGGGGAGACCACGACGGGAGCCCCGGTGACCCGCCGTCCGCTGTCCGGTGACGGCAGCGGGGTGAGCGCCAGGATGCCCTCGTACAGGCCGGAGTCCGCGAGCTCGAGGACCCGGGCCGCACGCTCGGCCGGGGGATCGGCGAGCGTGACGACCTCGACGGCGTAGCCCGCCTCGCGTGCCGCCGACGCGGCGCCCTCCACGACGACGAGCGAGCTGACCGCGGGTCCGGCCGGGAGCAGGACCGCCAGACGCCCGGTCCGGCGGGTGCGCATCGCGCGGGCCATGAGGTTGGGGCGGTAGTCGAGCTCCGCGATCGCGGCCCCCACCCGTTCCCGGGTCTCCGCGCGCATCCGGTCGTCGGAGCGCAGGTAGCGCGACACGGTCTGGTGGGAGACGCCGGCGCGCTCCGCCACGTCCCAGATGGTCGCCGGCTTCGTCCGGGCGCCGTCGTCCGGCACGGTCGTCTCCCTGCGGTCGGTCGGCGGCCCCGGCGGGTCGGCCGGCTGTGCGCGGTCATCTTGACACGTCAGGTGATCGATCACTACGTTCGGCCGGGCCGTGCGGGTGATCGATCACCCACCCGTCCGGGGTCCGGGGCGGCCCGTATCCCACCGCTCGCCACGCCGCTCCGCTCCGCTGACTGCACGACAGCCACCACGCACCACCCCGCACACCCCGCACACCGACCCGAGGAGGCCGTGACCCTGGACAGCCCCGTGGACCAGAACCCGACCGCGCCGCACCCGCACTCGAGCCGGAGCGCCGAGCCCGGCGCCGGCGTGATGCCGCAGCTCGCCGCGCCGGCCGCCGACCGTCCCCGCCGGCGCTACGCCGTGGCGGGCACCGGGCACCGCGCGGGGATGTACGTCGCGGCCCTCACCGGCGACCACGCGGACGTCGGGGAGATCGTGGCCTGGCTCGATCCCAACCCGGCACGCATCGAGTGGTACGACGCGGAGGTGGGCCGGGCGCTCGGGCGGCCCGCGGCGGGCCTGCCGCGCTACACCCCGGACCGGATCGAGGAGATGGTGGCGGACCAGCGGGTCGACGTCGTCGTCGTCACCAGCCCGGACGCCACGCACGCCGAGCTCGTCGAGCGTGCGCTGCGCGCGGGCGCCGACGTCGTCGTGGAGAAGCCGCTCACGACCGACGCCGACGGGTGCCGCCGGATCACGCGCGCCGTCGCGGACACCGGTGGTGACGTCGTGATGACGTTCAACTACCGGTACGCCCCGCGGAACTCGACGCTGCGCGAGGTCATCGCGTCGGGCGCGATCGGGACCGTGACCAGCGTGCACTTCGAGTGGGCGCTGGACACCGTGCACGGCGCCGACTACTTCCGTCGCTGGCACCGCGACAAGGCGACGTCCGGCGGTCTGCTCGTCCACAAGTCGAGCCACCACTTCGACCTCGTCAACTGGTGGCTGTCCGACGTCCCCGAGCGCGTGTACGCCTCCGGCGCCCTGCGCTTCTACGGCGACGCGAACGCCACCGACCGCGGCCTGGGGGAGCGCCCGGAGCGCGGCACCGGCACCACCGGCGACCCGTTCTCGCTCGACCTGCGCTCGGACGAGCGGCTCGAGGCGCTGTACCTGCGCGCGGAGCACCATGACGGCTACCGCCGCGACCAGGACCCGTTCGCGCCCGGGATCACGATCGAGGACAACCTCGCCGTCCTGGTCGACTACCGCGGCGGCGCCACCCTGACCTACTCCCTCAACGCGCACGCGCCCTGGGAGGGGTACCGGGTCACGGTGAACGGCACCGCCGGCCGGGCCGAGCTCGAGGTCGTGGAGCGCGGGTTCGTCGAGCTCGACGCCGACGGGAACGCGGTGCTGGACCCCTCGGCCACGCCCGGCGGGTCCGCCGTCGACGCGCTGCGGCCCGAGCGCGACCGCCTCCTCGTCCAGCGGCACTGGCAGCGCGCCGAGGAGGTGACGATCCCCGCGGGGATCGGCGGGCACGGCGGGGGCGACGCCATCCTGCTCGCGGACGTGTTCCGGCGGGACCTGCGGCTGCACCCGGACCCGCTCGGGCGCGCCGCGGGGAGCCTCGACGGCGTACGCGCCGTGGCGGTCGGGATCGCGGCGAACCGGTCGCTGCTCACCGGGCAGGCGGTGCGCGTGACGGACCTGGACCTGGGCGTCGACCTGGCTGACGGCGACCTGGCCGGCCGCGACCAGCCTGCACCGGCGACGCCTGCCACCGTGGAGGGATGACCCCCGAGCCCTCGGGTGCCGGACCGCTCCGGCGTCCCCTCGTCCTGACCGGTGGGCCCGCGGTGGGCAAGAGCGCGACCGCCCGGGCGCTCGCGACGGCGCGTCGTCGTGCGGCGTTCGTCGACGTCGACGACGTCCGTCGGCTCGTGGTCGCCGGCGGCGAGCCGCCGTGGCGCGGCGAGGAGGGTCGGGCCCAACGGGAGCTGGGCGTGGTCAACGCCACCGGTCTGGCCCGGACCTTCGGGGCCGCCGGGTTCGAGGTGGTCCTGGCCGACGTCCTGACGCCGGTCTCCGCCCGGCTCTACCGCCGGGAGCTGCCGGGCAGCGTCGTCGTGCACCTCGTGGTGACGTTCGAGGAGGCGCTGCGGCGGGCCGCGACCCGGCGGGTCTGGCTGACCGCCGCCGAGTTCCGCCTCCTGCACGACGACGACCGCGCTGCGCCACCCGCCGTCGACCACCGCCTCGAGGTGACGGCGATGTCCTTGGACGAGCAGGTCGCCGCCGTCGAGGCGCTGTGGGCGCGACCCTGACCGGGGACGGCGACGGAACGCCCGCGCCGGCCCGCGGGTCGCGAGCCACGGCGGGCGCGTCGCGTGACGGACCGTCCCCGTCGCGGACATGCTGGTCCGGCCACCGACACGACGGGGAGGGACCACCGATGCCGCAGGTTCTCGAGGAGACCATCGACGGACCGCACGGTCCGCTCCGGGTCCGGGTGTACCGCCCGGACGGCTCGTCCGCCCCGTCCGCCCCGTCCGCCGGCCTCGTCTGGGCGCACGGCGGTGCCTTCGCCTTCGGCGACCTCGACATGCCCGAGGCCGACTGGGTCTCGCACGGGGTCGCCGCGGCGGGGATCCCGGTCGTGTCCGTCGACTACCAGCTCGCCGCGACGACGTTCCTCGCCGGCCATCTCGGCGTCGAGGCACGCGAGGGCGTCGGATTCCCGGTGGCGTCCGAGGAGGTCGGTGCGGCCTTCGAGTGGGCCGTGGGCCGGACGGAGTGGGGCGTCGCGCCCGACCGGTGGTCGCTCGGCGGCGCGAGCGCCGGCGCCAACCTCTGCGCGGGGGCGGCCCTCCGGCTCCGGGACGAGGGTCGGCCCCAGCCGCGCTCGATCATCCTCGCCTACCCCCTCGTGCACCCCGAGCTGCCGCCGCACCGGCCTGAGCTGGCCGAGAAGGTGGCCGCGCTGCCGGCCGAGGCCCGCTTCCACCCCGAGACGATCGCGGCCATCAACCTCAACTACGTCGGCGACGAGACGTACCTGGTGTCGCCGTACGCGTTCCCCGGGACCCACGACCTGCACGGCCTGCCGCCGACGTTCATCCTCAACTCGGACGCCGACGACCTGCGGTCCTCCGGCGAGGTGTTCGCCGCCGAGCTCGCGGCCGCGGGCGTCGACCTGCTGATGATCCGGGAGAACGACACCCGGCACGGGCACCTCAACGAGCCGGACCACCCGGGCGCCGCCCTGAGCCTGCGGCGCATGGTCGCCTGGCTGACCTCCGAGGACCTGGTCGGCGTCCGGCACGAGGGGCCGGCCGGCTAGGTCGGCCGGACCGGCGGCACGCTTCGTCCGCCGCCGCCCGATCATCCGCGTGTCGCGGACCATCCCAGCTCGGCGCGCGCCCGGGTGCTGATCGAGCGCAGCGCGCCCGCGAGGGCGTCCGCCTCGCGGGCGTCGAACCGGACGGTCGGCAGGGCGAGGCTCAGCGCGGCGAGGGGCTGCCCCTCGGCCGCGCCCACCGATGCGCCCAGTGCCGTGACGCCGACCTCGCTCTCGTCCCGGTTCACCGCGTAGCCGCGCGCCCGGACCTCGCGGAGGGCGTCGGTGAGCTCGGCGAGGTCGTGAGCGGTCCCGCCCGCCCACGCCGAGAGGCCCGCGGGATGCAGGGCGTCGAGCGTCGCGGCGTCGACGGCGGCGAGCATCGCCTTGCCGCCCGACGTCGTGTAGGCGGGCATCCGGGCCCCGATCCGCAGCCCCACACGCAGCGACTGGTCGCTCTCGATGCCGTCGACGAAGCGCACGTCCGGACCGGTGAGCACCACGGCGTGGACCGTCTCGCCCACCCGGTCGAAGAGCTCGACGAGGTAGGGCCGCAGCTGCCGCGTGAGGGTGGCGATGCCGTGCGCCGCCCGGGTCCGGCCGTGCAGCTCCGGGCCGGGCTCGTACCGACGCCGCTCGCCCTGCACCGCCCAGCCGCGGTGGCACAGCGTGGCCAGCAGCCGGTGCGCCGTGGACGGGGCGACGCCGAGCTCACCGGCCGCGTCGGTGACGCTCAGGCGTTCGCGGTCCCGCAGCAGCCCGAGCAGCACGAGCGCCCGATCGACCGCCTCCACCCGGTACGGGTCCTGGTTCTGCTGCATGGAACGACCGTATCCCGCGTTGCGCCCAGCGGGACGCCGAGGGTGCGGTGGGCTACCGTCGACGGGATGACGACGACCCCTGAGCCCTCGAGCTGGCGACCCCGGACGCGGCCCCCCGGTGGGCGCCCCGCCGTCGCGCCCGGTCCGGGGCAGGAGTCGGTGTGGGACTACCCCCGCCCGCCCGCGGTGCAGCCGAGCACCGAGCACGTCGTCGTGCTGCTCGGGACGACCGTCGTCGCGGACACCCGACGTGCCCTGCGGGTGCTGGAGACCTCGCACCCGCCGACGTACTACCTGCCGCTGGACGACGTCGCGGACGGCGCGCTGGTGCCCCGCGACGGGCGGACCACGGTGTGCGAGTTCAAGGGACGCGCGACGTACGCCGACGTCGTCGGCCGGGACGAGGGCGGTGCGAAGCTGGTGGCGCGAGGCGCCGCCTGGACGTACCCGGACCCGACCGCCGGCTACCGGGCGCTGGTGGGGCACGTCGCGCTGTACCCGGGCGGGATGACGCTGTGCACGGTCGACGGCGAGCCGGTCGAGGCGCAGGCCGGGGACTTCTACGGCGGCTGGCGCACCCGTCGCGTCGTCGGCCCGTTCAAGGGCGAGGCGGGGACCCGCGGCTGGTGACGCCGGCCGGCGCGCACCGGGGCCGGCTCGGCCCGCGCGACGGCCCGGCGCAGGACCGCGCCGAAGCCGGCGCGGCCGTGGAACAGTCGCCCCCGCGACGACGGCGACACGAGGGGGCTGCGGTGGCGGAGGTGGGGACGGAGCTGCCGTCCGGACGGGTCCGGGTCGCCCGCGCCCTGGAGACCGTCGGGCTGGGGTTCGGGTCCGTGCTCGTCGTCGCCCTGGTCTGGCAGTGGCTCGACGTCTACCTCACCTTCTTCGGGGAGCTGCCCGACCCCGGCCCGGGTGACGGGACCCGGTCTGTGGTGACGGCCACGGCCTCCGTGACGCTGGTCGCGACCGGGTTCCTCGCCGCCGTCGGGGCGGGGCACCACCGGATCGCGGTGCTCGGCGTCGTCCTGCTCGGCGTCGCCCTCGCGGCCGCGAGCCTGCTCGCGGTCCCGTCGGACCGGTGGGACCGGGAGCCGGTGGAACGCTCGGTCCCGGCACACGAACCCTGCGTCAGCGGAAGCGGGGACTGCGTCGGCGGGTAGCGCTCGGCGTGGCGCCGTCGTCCGGCCCGACCGGACGACGCGGTCACAGCCAGCGCCGGACCCGGGCCGTGTCGTCGGTGTACGTCGCCCCGAACGTCGCGGTCAGGTGCTGCTCCTCGGGCACGACGGCGCCCCACCGGAGCAGCGCCCACTCCCGGGGAAGCGCGAGCAGGCCCACAGCGACCCCGCGACGAGGGACACGCCGGCCCGCAGCACGAGCAGGCCGACGTCGAGCGCGTTGCGGGACCGGGCGAAAGGCCCGCGGTCGATCACGACGGTGGTCGCCCGCCGGGCAGCGCGGTCCGGTGCCTCCCGATCGTCACCAGCGCCCATCCGTTCCACGCCGCGTAGGCGCCGACGAGCAGCCACCCCACCCCCACCGTCACCGGCGAGGCGCTGAGCGGATCGCCCACCGACCCGGACAGGAGAAGCGCGAGCACCAGCGGCCCGCCCACGGCCCACGGGCGGCCACCACCGGAACGCCGGACCACGGTCGACGGCCACGGTTCAGGCGTTCCACCGCTGGATCGTGCCCGGGAGTGCCCCGACGTCAGGCCGGGCCGGCGGGGTCGGACGTCAGGCCGGAGCGGCGAGGTGACGTCAGGCCGGAACGGCGAGGCCGTCCGGGGCCCGCCCGTCGAGGAGGGACCGATGCTTCTCGGTCAGCGCGGCGCGCTCGGCGTCCCCGGGGGCCAGGGCGGCGGCCCGGCCGTACGAAACGGCCGCCGCCGCGAGGTCACCCGCCGCCTCGAGCAGGTGCGCGCGCACCGCGTGGAACACCGAGGAGTCCTCGCCGCCCCGGACGCCGTCGACGATCTCCAGCCCTCGTGCCGGACCGAACGCCCGGCCCGCGGCGACCGCCCACGCGAGGCGTTGCGCAGGCACGTCGTCGAGACGGTTGAGCAGGCCGTGCAGGTGGGCGATGCGGCCCCAGTCGGTGTCGGCCGCGTCGTGCGGTCGGGCGTGCTCGAGGGCGATGGCCGCCTGCAGGGTGTAGCGCCCCACGGGCTGCCGGCGGTGCGCCGCGTGCTGCAGGACGTCGTCCAGCACCACCGCGGCCTCGGTGATGGCGTCCCCGTCCCACAACGAGCGATCCTGCCGGTCGAGCAGGACCACCTCGCCGTCCGCACCCCTGCGGGCCCGTTCTCGCGAGCGCTGGACGAGCATGAGCGCGAGCAGGCCCGAGGCCTCGAACCGCTCGGGCACGGCAGGGTCGAGCAGCTCGCGGACGAGCCGGCCCAGCCGCAGCGCCTCGGTCATGAGCTCGGTGCGCCCGCGATCGGCGTACCCCAGGGTGAACAGGAGGTACACCACGCCCAGGACCCCGTCGATCCGGTCCGGGAGGTCCTCGGGTGACGGCACGCGATACGGGATCCCGGCGTGCGCGATCTTCGCCCGCGCGCGGACCAGGCGCTTCCGGATCGCCGCCTCGGTGGTCCCGAACGAGCGCGCGATGTCCGCCGGCGCCCAGCCCAGCACCGTCCGCAGCGTCAGGGCGACCCTCGCCTCGAGCGGGAGAGCGGGGTGGACGCAGGTCAGCACCAGCCGCAGGCGGTCGTCGCCGATGGTGTGCTCGAGCCGGCGCGCGAGCAGCCCGCGGTCGACGGCCGTGCCGTACCGCTGGAGGGTCGCCTCGCGTCCACCGGCACGACGGAGCAGGTCGATGCCGCGCCGACGAGCGGTCGTGACGAGCCAGCCGGCGGGGTTCGCGGGCACGCCCCCGTCCGTCCAGGCCGTCAGGGCGCGCTCGCAGGCGTCCTGCACGGCGTCCTCGGCGACCTGCCAGTCGGTGACCGTGCCGATGACGGCGGCCATGATCCGGGCGTGGTCGGTCGCGACCACCTGGGCCAAGGTGGTCGCGACCGGCACGGGTGAGGGCACCGGGCTCAGAGCGGCCAGACCGGGCGGACCTCGATGCGTCCGAAGCGCGCCATCGGGTGTGCCGCCGCGACCTCGATGGCCTCGTCGAGATCACCGACCTCGATGACGTCGAAGCCGGCGATCCACTCCCGGGTCTCCGCGAACGGCCCGTCGGTGACGAGCCGCTCCCCGCCGCGCACGCGCACCGTGGTGGCGTCCTCGACCGGGCGCAGCCGGTCGCCGGCCAGGTGCTTGCCCCGCTCCTGGAGCGCGTCGAACCACCCACCGATGTCGTCGGACGCCTCGTCGTAGGGCTCACCGGTCGGGTCGGTGCAGACGAACAGCACGAACTGCATGGTCGTTCCTCCTCAGCGTGGCGCGAGCGGCCACTCGACCCTATGACGCACCACCCCCCGCCCCCGAGGACACCTGCTCGCCCGGAACGGCGGGGTGAACATCGCCGGACGGCGGGTGGACCGGTGGACGTCACGCCGACCAACACGAGGGAGCGTCCCGGTGACCTGCATGAACGTTCGGGCACGGCCGGTTGAACAGTGGTCCCGGTGGTCAGGCGGCGCCCCGGGGCCGGCCTAGCGTGGCGGTCGTCGACCTCCTTCCGGAGCGTCCGTCGACCCCCTTCCGCACCGAGAGCTCATGACTCCCGACTCCCTCACCGGCACCCGGGCCACGTCCGACGAGCGGCGGCCCCGGGTGATCGCCCACCGGGGCAACTCGTCCGTCGCCCCGCAGAACACCCTGGCCGCGTTCGAGGCGGCCTGGCGGTCGGGTGCGGACGCGATCGAGGTCGACGTCCATCGCACCCGGGACGGTCGCGTGGTCGTCATCCATGACGACTCGGTCGACGCCACGACCGACGGCACCGGCCGGGTGGCGGACCTCGACGCGGACCGCCTCCGCGCGCTGGACGCCGGCTCGTGGTTCTCGCCGGCCTACGCGGGCCAGCGGGTCCCGACGTTCGAGGAGGTCCTCGGCTTCCTCGTGGCCCGGCCGGGCGTCGACCTGCTGCTGGAGGTCAAGGGCTCGTGGAGCGTCGAGGACGTCCGGCACCTCACCGGACCCGTGCTCGCGGCGGGCCTCGGTGACCGCGTGGTGGTCCAGAGCTTCTGGCCCGAGACGGTCGCGGCCCTCGCCGTCGCCGCCCCGACGGTGTCGCGCGGGCTGCTCGTCATGGGCCTGACCGACGACCTGGTCGAGCGGTGCCTCGATCTCGGGGTCTCCGCGTGCAACCCCCACGGCCGGCTCCTGGTGCAGCACCCGGACCTCCTGCGCCGGCTGCACGCCACGGGTCTGGAGGTCATGGTGTGGACCCTCGACGAGCCCGAGGAGTGGGCAGCGGCGACCGCGGCCGGGGTCGACGCGATCATCACCGATCGACCCGACCGGCTGGCCGGGTGGCTCGCCTCGCAGCGGGTCCTGGCCCTGACCTGACCCGGCGGGTCGCCGCAGCGGGGACCGGCTGACCGTCGCGGGTGCGACGGTCGGCCGGGGTCACCGTCCGGCGAGCCCCGGGACGTGGGTCAACGGCAGCCGGATCTGGGTCGTGCTCAGGTGCGCGTCAGGTCGCACGGTGCTGGACAGGTCGCACTCGACCAGGGCTCCCACTGCTCTCCTCGTCCCCGGCGGCCTGCCGTTGCGCTGCCGTCGCCCCTGGACGCACGACCGACCCCGAACGTCGTCCCGGTCACCGGCAGGTCACCCGACCGGTCGAGCGGGACGTCGTCGAGTGGTCCGGGGAGCGCCCGACCGGGCGGGCCGCACCGGCTGGCGCAGGATCGTCTGCAGCCTCTCCGGGGCCGTCCGACGCGGGTCGCTGAGGTAGATCTCGTGGTGCCGACCCGTCATGACGAGGCCGTGCTCGGGGATGAAGCGCTCGTGGAGGTCGGCGAGCACCGGACCCTCGTCGTCGAAGGACCCGACGTGCAGGGTCTGCGCGCACAGTCCCTCGTCGAGCGGCTCGAGGCGCACGACGTCGCCTCGCCACGCGACCCGCTTCGCGGCCACCGCGGCCCGGGCGGCCTCGACGTGCGCGGCGGTGAGCCAGTCGGGCGTCATCAGCATGACCGTCCAGGACCAGGCGGACTTGTCCCGGCCCGTCGTGAAGGCGGCCATGTCCGCGGCCCACCAGAGGGCCTCGAGCGGCGGGACGACGTAGTCCCGGCCAAGCTCCCCTCTGCTCGTGAGCTTCAGGGCGTAGGCGAGGGGGTACAGCGCCGCGAGGGCCTCCGCGTACTCGGTTGCGCTGTTGGGGTCCCCGTGGCCGTCGACCATGAGGTACTGCAGCGGCGGGACCTCCACGAGACGGACCTCGCCGCGCCGCGCCCGGTAGGAGTCGAGGCTCGTCCGGAAGCTCGTCGTCATGGGTCCTGGCGTACCACGAGCGCGCTCACCGCGGCGCCATGCGGGACGTCGGCCGGGCGGCGGCGCAGCCCGGGTGAGACGATCCGTGGGTGCTGCTGACCATGACGGCCGAGGCCGAGGGGGCCAGCGACCTCGGGTACCTGCTGCACAAGCACCCGGGCCGGGTGCAGGCCTTCGAGCAGTCCTTCGGCGTCGCCCACGTCTTCTACCCGGAGGCGACCGACGAGCGGTGCACCGTCGCCCTGCTGCTCGAGGTCGACCCCATCGCCCTCGTCCGCGGCAAGGGTCGCAGCGCGCCGCGCGACGTCGCGTTCAGCCTCGCCCAGTACGTCAACGACCGGCCGTATGCGGCGTCGTCCATGCTCGCCGTCGCGATCGGCAACGTCTTCCGGACGGCCATGGCCGGACGCTGCGACCCGCGCCCCGACCTCCCCGGGCGACGGTGGGACCTGCACGTCCACGTCCCCGCCGTGCCGTGCCGCGGGGGTGTCGACGCGGCCGTCCGGCTCTTCGCGCCGCTCGGGTGGGACGTCGACGCCCGACCCGTGCCGCTCGACCCCGCGGTCGAGGCGTGGGGCGACTCGCGCTACGTCGACCTGCACCTCACCGGGACGCTGCGCGTCGCGGACGCGCTGAGCCACCTCTACGTCCTGCTGCCCACGCTCGACGCGGCGAAGCACTACTGGGTGGGCTCCGACGAGGTCGAGAAGCTCGTCCGCGCAGGCGCCGGCTGGCTCGCCGCCCACCCGGCCCGGGACGAGATCGCGCAGCGCTACCTGGCGCACCGGCACAGCCTCGCGGCCTCGGCCGTCGCCCGGCTCGCGGAGGTCGACGACGCCCAGCCCGAGGCCCTCGACGACGCCGTCAGCGAGGCGCGGGTCACCACGGAGCCGTCCGCGCCGTCCGCACTGCTCGCGTCGTCCGCGCCGCCGACGTCCGGCGAGCCGGAGGCGTCGTCCCCGCCGCCCGTGGAGACCGAGGCCGTCCCGCTCGCACGCCGCCGCGTCGACGCCGTCGTCGCGCAGCTGCGAGCGGCCGGCGCGCGCAGCGTCGTCGACCTCGGCTGCGGGGAGGGCGTCCTGCTCGGTGCGCTGCTCGGCGACCCGTCGTTCGAGCGACTGCTCGGCGTCGACGTGTCCCACCGTGCGCTCGGCGCCGCGGCTCGCCGGCTCCACCTCGACACGCTCCCGGACCGGCTGCGCGCCCGGATCGAGCTCGCTCAGTCGTCCGTCACGTACACCGACGCGCGCGTCGCGGGGTTCGACGCCGCGGTGCTCATGGAGGTGATCGAGCACGTCGACCCCCCGCGCCTGCCCGCACTCGAGCGGGCGGTGCTCGGGGCCGCGGCGCCGGGCACCCTCGTCGTGACGACGCCGAACGCCGAGCACAACGTGCGCTACCCGACGCTCGCGGCGGGCACCCTGCGGCACCACGACCACCGCTTCGAGTGGACCCGGGAGCAGTTCGGGGCGTGGGCGCGGGCCGCGGCGTCGCGGTACGGGTACGACGTCGAGCTGCTCGGCGTCGGCGCCGAGGACCCGGAGGTGGGGCCCCCGACGCAGATGGCGGTGTTCCGGCGGGCCGCCGACCACCCTCCGGCCACCGGGGGAGCGGCCTCGTGAGCACGCTGACGATCCCGGCGCTGTCGCTCGTGGTGCTCGTGGGCGCCTCCGGCTCGGGCAAGACGACGTTCGCGGCCCGGCACTTCGGCCCGTTCGAGACCCTGTCGTCGGACTTCTGCCGCGGGCTCGTGTCGAACGACGTCGACTCGCAGGAGGCCACGGCCGCCGCGTTCGACGTCCTCCACCACATCGCGGGCAAGCGGCTCGACGCCGGGCTGCTGACGGTCGTCGACGCGACGAACGTCCAGGCGGCCGCGCGGAAGTCCCTCGTGGACCTGGCGCGCGCGCACGACGTCCTCCCGGTCGCCGTCGTGCTCGACGTGCCCGAGGAGGTCTGCCTCGAACGGAACGCGGCGCGTGCCGACCGCGACCTGGCGCCGCACGTCGTCCGGCGCCAGCGGGACCAGCTGCGCCGCTCGCTGCGCGGCCTCGGGCGGGAGGGCTTCCGGACGGTCCACGTGCTCAAGGGCACGGACCGGGTCGACGCCGCCGTCATCGAGCGGCAGCCGCTGCGCAGCGACCGGCGCGGGGATCATGGCCCGTTCGACGTCGTGGGCGACGTGCACGGGTGCCGCTCCGAGCTCGAGACGCTGCTCGACCGGCTCGGGTACGTGCTCGTCCGGGACGGCGAGGGCCGTCCGGTCGACGCCGCCCACCCCGAGGGGCGCCGAGCGCTGTTCCTCGGGGACCTCGTGGACCGCGGCCCGGACAGCCCGGGCGTCCTGCGCCTGGTCATGGGCATGGTCGGGGCGGGCCACGCGCTCGCCGTCCCGGGCAACCACGAGAACAAGCTGGTCCGCGCGCTCGACGGGCGGTCCGTGCAGGTCTCGCACGGCCTCGAGACGACGCTCGCCCAGCTGAGCGCGGAGACCGACGAGTTCCGGGCGGAGGTGCGCGAGTTCTGCGACGGACTCGTCGCGCACCTCGTCCTCGCCGGCGGGGACCTCGTCGTCGCGCACGCCGGCCTCAAGGAGGCCTATCACCTGCGCGCCTCCGCACGGGTGCGGTCGTTCGCGCTCTACGGCGACACGACCGGGGAGACCGACGCGTTCGGCCTGCCCGTGCGCCTGCCGTGGGCGGACGACTACCGCGGGCGGGCGACGGTGCTCTACGGGCACACCCCGACGCCCGTCCCCACCTGGGTGAACACCACGATGTGCCTGGACACCGGATGCGTCTTCGGTGGTCACCTCACGGCGTTGCGGTACCCGGAGAAGGAGCTCGTGCAGGTCCCGGCCGAGCGGGTCTGGTACGAGCCGGCGCGGCCCTTCCTGCCCGCCGAGGAGCCTGCCGCGGGCGGCGCGGCCCGGCGCGACCCGGACGTGCTGGACGTGACCGACGTGATGGGCAAGCGCGTCGTCGAGACCGGCCGGCACGGCCGCGTGACGATCGCCGAGGAGAACGCCGTCGGCGCCCTCGAGGTGATGAGCCGGTTCGCGGTCGACCCGCGGTGGCTCGTGTACCTGCCGCCGACCATGAGCCCGTGCGACACCGCGCCCGACGGGGACCTGCTCGAGCACCCCGAGCAGGCGTTCGCCGCGTTCCGCGAGGAGGGCGTCGACCGGGTCGTCTGCGAGGAGAAGCACATGGGCTCGCGTGCGGTCGTGCTGGTGTGCCGTGACGCCGACGTCGCCGCGGCGCGATTCGGGATGCCCGCCGGGATGACGGGCGTCGTCCACACCCGCACCGGGCGCCCCTTCTTCGACGCGGACCGGACGGAGCGGCTGCTCGACGTCGTCCGCACGGCCGCCACGGCGTGCGGGCTCTGGGACCGGCTCGGCCGCGACGGTGGCCCGGCGGGCTGGCTGCTGCTCGACGGCGAGCTCATGCCGTGGTCGGTCAAGGCCGAGGAGCTGCTCCGCGGCCAGTACGCCGCCGTCGGCGCGGCTGCGCGCTCCGCCCTGCCGCCCGCGGTCGCCGCCCTCGAGGCCGCGGCGGCGTCGGGACTGCCGGTGGCGGAGCTGCTCGGGCGCACCCGGTCCCGGCGTGCGAACGCCGCGGCGTTCACCGAGGCGTACCGCCGGTACGTGTGGCCCACCGACGGCCTCGACGGCGTCCGGCTCGCGCCGTTCCAGGTGCTCGCCACGGACGCGGGCACCCTCGAGGAGCGCGACCACCTGTGGCACCTCGGCGTCGCGGACGCGCTCGTCGACGCCGACGCCTCCGGGGTGCTGGCCACGACCGGCCGGCTCGTGGTGGACCTGGCCGACGACGCCTCGCGCGCCGCGGCTGTCGCGTGGTGGACCGAGCTGACGGCGGGCGGGGGAGAGGGCATGGTCGTCAAGCCGCTCGCCGACTGCCTGCGCGGCCCGCGGGGCCTGGTGCAGCCGGGCATCAAGGTCCGTGGCCGCGAGTACCTGCGGATCATCTACGGCCCGGACTACACCGAGCCGGAGAACCTCTCCCGCCTCCGGTCGCGGCACCTCGGCCACAAGCGGGCCTGGCGCTCCGGGAGTACGCGCTCGGCCTGGAGGCGCTCACCCGCGCGTGCGCGGACGAGCCGCTGTGGCGCGTGCACGAGGCGGTCTTCGCCGTCCTCGCTCTCGAGTCCGAGGCCGTCGACCCGCGGCTCTGACGCGGATCCGGGGGGTCGAGGTGATCGGCCACCTGCGGTCCTTCGGCGAGGGACCGAGCGCCGTCGTCCAGTCGCGGTACTCCGAGTCCGCGGGAGCCACCCTCGACCGACGTCGACGCAGATGGACGGCGATGGAGGTGCCCGGAGGTGGCGGGTCGACTCGACGATGGTCCGCGTCGCCGAGCCCGCGCGGCGGCACCGCGCACATCTGGCTGGGTCCGCCCGCCGGCCGCCGCCGGCCCTACCGCCGGCTGTCGACCAGCCGGCCCAGGCGCTGCCAGGTGTCGACGACGGTGTCGGGGTTGAGCGACATGGAGTCGATGCCCTGCTCGAGCAGCCACTCGGCGAGGTCGGGGTGGTCGCTGGGGCCCTGGCCGCAGATGCCGACGTACTTGCCGCGCGCCTTGCAGGCCGTGATGGCGGCGCTGAGCATGAACTTCACGGCCGGGTCGCGCTCGTCGAAGCCGGCGGCCACCAGGGCGGAGTCGCGGTCCAGGCCCAGGGTCAGCTGGGTCATGTCGTTGGAGCCGATCGAGAAGCCGTCGAAGTGGTCGAGGAACGCGTCGGCGATGCACGGCGTTGGACGGCAGCTCGCACATCATGATCACCTCCAGGCCGTTCTCGCCGCGGCGCAGGCCGTGCTCGCCGAGCAGCCGGATGACGCCCTCGGCCTCGGTCGAGCGTGCGGACGAACGGGATCATGACCTTGACGTTGGTCAGGCCCATCTGGTCGCGGACGTAGGACAGCGCCTCGCACTCCATCGCGAAGCAGTCGGCGAAGTCGGGGGACAGGTACCGCGACGCGCCGCGGTAGCCGATCATCGGGTTCTCCTCGTGCGGCTCGTACAGCTCGCCGCCGACGAGGTTGGCGTACTCGTTGGACTTGAAGTCGCTCATCCGCACGATGACCGGGTGCGGCGCGAACGCCGCGGCCAGCATCGCGACACCCTCGGCGACGCGGGTGACGAAGTAGTCCCGCGGGCTGTCGTAGGCGGCGACCCGATCGCGCGATCTGGGTGCGCAGCGGCTCGTCGAGGGTGTCGAGGTCGAGCAGCGCCTTGGGGTGGATGCCGATCTGCCGGTTGATGATGAACTCGAGCCGGGCCAGCCCGATGCCGGCGTTCGGCAGCCGGGAGAACGCGAACGCCTGGTCGGGGGTGCCGACGTTCATCATGATCTTGACCGGGATGTCCGGCATGGTCGCCAGCTCGGTGGACTCGACGGTGAAGTCGGCGATCCCGTCGTAGACGAAGCCGGTGTCGCCCTCGGCGCAGGAGACGGTCACCGGCCGGCCGTCGGCCAGCTCGCGGGTCGCGCTGCCGGTGCCGACGACGGCCGGGATGCCGAGCTCGCGGGCGATGATCGCGGCGTGGCAGGTGCGCCCGCCGCGGTTGGTGACGATGGCCGAGGCGCGCTTCATGATCGGCTCCCAGTCGGGGTCGGTCATGTCGGCGACGAGCACCTCGCCGGGCACGAACTGGTGCATGTCCTCCACCGAGCGTCAGCACCCGGACCGGGCCGGCGCCGATCTTCTGCCCGATCGCGCGACCCTCGATCAGCAGTGGCCCGTGGTCGCCGAGCCGGTAGCGCTGGACGGACCCGGCGCGGTGCGCGACTGCACCGTCTCGGGCCGGGCCTGCAGGATGTAGAGCCGCCGTCGACGCCGTCCTTGCCCCACTCGATGTCCATCGGCCGGCCGTAGTGGTCCTCGATGACCAGCGCCTGGCGGGCCAGCTCCTCGACGTCGTCGTCGGTGAGGCTGAGCAGCGCGACGGTCGGGCTCGGGGACGTCGACGAACTCGGTGGTCCGGCCCACCGTGCGGTCGTCGGTGTAGACCATCTTGGTCGCCTTGCCGCCGATGCCGCGCTTGAGGATCGCCGGCCGGCCGGCGCGCAGCGCCGGCTTGTAGACGTAGAACTCGTCCGGGTTGACCGCGCCCTGGACCACCGCCTCGCCGAGCCCGTACGAGGAGGTGATGAACACGGCGTCGGTGAAGCCGGACTCGGTGTCCATGGTGAACATGACCCCGGAGGTGCCGACGTCGGAGCGCACCATCGCTGCACGCCGGCCGACAGCGCGACGACGTCGTGGTCGAAGGCGTGGTGGACGCGGTAGGCGATCGCGCGGTCGTTGTACAGCGAGGCGAACACCTCCCGGATCGCGATCAGGACCGCGTCGATGCCGCGGACGTTGAGGAACGTCTCCTGCTGCCCGGCGAACGACGCGTCGGGCAGGTCCTCCGCGGTCGCCGAGGACCGGACCGCGAACGAGGCCGTCGCCGCCCGGGCCGGCCAGCTGGTCGTACGCGGCGCGGATGTCCGCCTCGAGGTCGGCCGGGAACGGCTGGCCGACGACGGCGTCGCGGATCTCCTGGCCGACGCGGGCGAGCTCCTGGACGTCGTCGGTGTCCAGGCCGGCCAGCCGGGCGCTGATCCGCTCGCGCCAGCCCGGTGTCGCCGATGAAGCGCCGGTAGGCGTCGGCGGTGGTGGCGAAGCCGTCCGGGCACCCGCACCCCGAGGCCGGCGAGGTTGGACAGCATCTCGCCGAGCGAGGAGTTCTTGCCGCCGACCTGCTCGAGGTCGGCCAGGCCGAGCTCGGAGAACCACAGGACGTTGCGGGACATGAGGGTGCTCCCTGTCAGGTCGTGGGCTGTGGCCTTGAGGAACTGCAGGATGACGGTGGACATCTCCTCCACCGACTTGGCCGAGGAGTTGATCATCGGGATGCCGTGGTTGCGGTACAGCGCCTCGGCCCGGCGCAGCTCGTAGCTGCACTGCTCCAGCGAGGCGTACGTCGAGTTGGGCCGCCGCTCGTTGCGGACCTGGGTGAGCCGGGCCGGCGTCGTGGTGATGCCGAAGCACCGCTCGCGCAGCTCCGCGACCGGTCGGGGCAGGTCGGTGGTCTCGAGGTCCTCCGGGACCAGCGGGTAGTTGGCCACGAACACGCCGTGCTGGAGGGCCAGGTACATGGTGGTCGGCGTCTTGCCGCACCGGGACGGGGCGAGCAGGATGACGTCGGCCTTGTCCAGCGCCCGCAGGCTCTGCCCGTCGTCGTGCTCGATCGCGTACTCCACCGCCGCCATCCGCGCGTTGTAGCGCTTGATGTCACCGACGCCGTGCAGCCGGGCGGCCACCCGCTGGCCCGGCACGCCGAGGACCGACTCGACCCGGGACATGTGCAGGTCGAAGAAGTCGATCAGCGGGCACGTCGACCGGTGCAGCTCGTCGCGGATCTCGGTGACCGCCGTGGTCGAGAACGCCAGCGGGGTGACCGGCCCGGCCATCGCCTCGTCGAGCACCGCCACGACCCGCCGGGCCTCCTCGACGGTGGTGATGAAGGGGATGAGGTGGCGCTCGAACCGCAGGTCGGGGAACTGGATGAGCAGCGCGTTGCCCATCGTCTCCGCGCTGATCCCGGTGCTGTCGGACAGGAAGAAGACCGGGACCGCCGGGGCGTCCGGTCGCGTCACGGACGCGGCCCGGTCGTGGCGTGGACGGCACGGGTGGGGGACGGAGCAGCGGGCGGGGTCATCGGGATGCCTTCCGTGTCGCCTGGTGGCACCGCCCCGTGGAGCGGTGCCGGTCTTGCCCAGCATCACGCTCAGCGTCGACGGCGCAACACCCCTCCGCCGCGGAAAGATTGCGGGTTGTTGTTCCGCTGTCATATCGGACCGGGTGGGCCGGCCGGCGTCGGACCTCGGTCCTCGCCGGCTCTGCCGCGGCTGCGTGTGGGGCGCGGGCACCTCCAGTACGGTGCGAGGTGGCCGAGACGCCCGTCCGACTACACCGATCGCCCGCACCCGCGCCGTCGGTGCTCCCGGCGCCCGACGCCGTCCCCGAGGGAGACCCGCGTGTTCGCTCGCTCGCTCGCCCTCGGTCAGCGGTGCGAGATCGTCGTCCACCACCTCGAGCACGGACCGCGGCTCGTGCACGCGACCGACGCCGTCCTGCTCGAGGCGCCCAACTGGACCGCGGACGACGTGCTCGTGCTCAACGGCGACGGTGTCCTGTGGACGATGCCCGCGGACGGGGCGACGCGGCCCCGCCGGGTCGAGATCGCCGACCTCCCGGAGCTCAACAACGACCACCTGCTGCACCCGGACGGGGTGAGCGCCCTCCTCTCGGCGAACGACTGGCACGTCTACCGGGCGCCGCTCGCCGGCGGACGCGCGCACCGGCTCACCGCCGACGACGGGCTGTTCCACTTCCTGCACGGCGTGAGTCCCGACGGCGGCACGCTGCTCTTCGTCGGCTGGGAGGACGGGGCCGTCGGCTGGCGCGGCGTGCCCAACGTGTGGGCGGTCGGCGCAGCCGGCGGCGACCTGCGCCCGCTGACGTCGGCCGACCGTCCCTCGGACGGGTGCGAGTTCGGTCCCGGGGGCGACGTCGTGCTCCTCAACACGGAGGTCTTCACGCAGGCCCCCGGCCACGCGCAGATCGCCCGGATGCGGCCCGACGGCTCGGACCTCGAGCGGTTGACGCACGGGGACCGGGTGGACTGGTTCCCGCACGTGGCACCGGACGGCCGGCACACGTACTACCTCAGCTACCCCCCGGGGACGCAGGGACACCCGGCGGACCTGCCGGTCGAGATCCGCCTCGTCCACGACGACGACTGGTCGGACCCGGTCACGGTGGCCGAGCTGCCGGGCGGCCAGGGCACGATGAACGTCCCTGCCTGGAGCCCCGACGGCACCGCGTTCGCCGACGTCCGGTACCCGACGGCGGGCGCGTGAGCGTGGTCGCCAGCGCACGACGCCGAGGAAGGGAGTGACCGTGGAGGACTCGCCGCGCACGCGGATCGAGGAGCTGACCCGGCAGGAGAGCGGGCTCGTGTTCGCCGCGTTCGAGCACACGGACGCCTGGCGACTGGGGACGATGATCACCGAGCGCGCGCTCGAGAGCGGGTACGCCGTCGCCGTCGACATCCGCCGCCCCGGCCTCATCCTGTTCCGGGCGGCTCTGGCCGGCACGACGGCCGACCAGGAGGAGTGGATCCGCCGCAAGTCCGCCCTCACGCTGCGGCTGGAGACGAGCAGCGCCCTGGCCGCCGCGCGGTTCGCCGCGGGCGGCGTCGACCCCGCGGCGATGGGCTGGCTCGACGCCGGCGTCTACGCCCTGGCCGGCGGCTCCGTGCCGGTCCGCGTCCGGGGGGCGGGGGTCGTGGCCGCCGTGACGGTGTCCGGCCTGTCGTCCGACGACGACCACGACCTGGCGGTCGAGTGCATGACGCGGTACCTCCGGGACGCGCACGTCCGCTGACGACGGCCGCCTCCGCTACGGAGTGACGACCACCGTGCCGAGCGCACACGTCCCTCCCCGACGCGGGCGAGCCCCTCCGGCACGCCGTTCACCCCACGGCGGCGGGGACCGCCGCCCGGAAGGTGTGCCGGCCCCCGACGACGGTGTGCCGAGCCCCGTCGGGCAGGACGACGTCCGCGGGGACGTCGTCGGGCACGGTGACGTCCAGCGTGAAGCGGCCGTCCTCGACCTGCCACGAGGTCTCGATCCGCCCCGGGCGCGCGTCGAGTCCGGTGCGGGCCCAGGTGAGGCCCGGACCGGGGACGGGCTGGATGAGGACCCGCCGGTACCCGGGCTCGGCGGGGCGGATCCCGCCGATCACCTGGTAGATCCAGTCGGCGACCGCGCCGAGGGCGTAGTGGTTGAACGACGTCATGTCGCCGGGGTTGATGGACCCGTCCGGGAGCATCGAGTCCCACCGCTCCCAGATCGTCGTGGCGCCCACGGTGATGGGGTAGAGCCAGGACGGGCAGCCGCGCTCGAGCAGCAGCCGGTAGGCCGTCCCGACGTGGCCGTGCTCGGACAGGGCCCAGGTGACGTAGGGCGTCCCGGCGAACCCGGTGGTCACCCGGAACTCGGCCTCGGCGGCGAGCTCGGCGAGCCGGTCGGCGGCCCAGCGGCACTCGTCGGTGTCGAGCAGCCCGAAGCAGATCGCGAGCGCGTAGACGGTCGGGCAGTCGGAGGTGACCCGCCGGTCGGCGACGTAGTGCTCGCGGAACGCGGACCGGACGCGGTCGGCCAGGGCCTCGCCACCGGACGGCGTCGTCGCCGCGGCCGAGGAGCCGAGCCGTGTGCGCGGTGAAGGCGGCGCTGCGGTACAGGCAGGCGGTCGCCACGACGCCGGGGTCCGCCTTGGCCTGCGCGGGCCGGTCCGGCGGGGCGTCCGGGTCGAGCCAGTCGCCCAGCTGCCGGGTCTGGTCCCAGAGGCCCGCCGGCGACAGCTGCGGCTCCACGTTCTCCAGGTACCGGACCATCGCCGGGTAGTGGGCAGCGAGCCGGTCGAGGTCGCCGTACGCCTCCCACAGGGCTTGCGGCACCCACACGGCGGCGTCGTCCCAGATGGCCAGGGCACCGGCGTGGTTCCAGAAGATGTCGACCTGGGCGTGCTTGAGGACGTCCGGGACCGTGACCGGCACGACGCCCTGCGGGTGGTGGGACTGCTCCTCGGCGAGGTCGAGGAGCCAGCCGTGCAGGAAGTCGGCGGAGTCGAACTGGAACGCGGCCGTGGGCGCGTAGGCCGCGATGTCCCCGGTCCAGCCGAGCCGCTCGTCGCGCTGCGGGCAGTCCGTCGGCACCGCGAGGAAGTTGCCCTTCTGGCCCCACACCGAGTTCTCGACGAGCCGGTCGACGAGCGGTTCGGAGCAGGCGAAGGTGCTGGTGCGGCGCAGATCCGTGTGGACGACGACGGCCTCCAGGGCCGCGGGGTCGAGCTCGCCCGGCCACCCGGAGACCTCGGCGTAGCGGAACCCGTGGAAGGTGAAGGTCGGCTCGAAGACCTCGACGCCCTCACCGGCCAGCACGAACGTGTCCGTCGCGGCGGCGGTGCGCAGCGGCCGCGTGCCGAGCTCGCCGTCCTCGAGCACCTCCGCGTGCCGCAGCACGATCTGGGTGCCCGCCGGCCCCGCGACGGTGACCCGCACCCAGCCGACGAGGTTCTGGCCGAAGTCCACGAGCGTCCGGCCCGAGGGCGAGGTCGTGATGCTCTGCGGGCGCAGCACCTCCTGCCGGCGCACCGGCTCGGCGACCTGCGGGACCAGCCGGGCGGTGTCGAGCTCGCCGACCCGGGCGGTCAGCGGGGTGCCCGGCCGGCCGCGGAGCCGGCCGTCGATCCGCTGCCCCTGGTACAGGTTGTTGGCCGTCACCTCGCACGTGGCGGCGGTCCAGTCGTCGCCCGTGCGCACGACCTGGACCGTGCCGTCGTCGTACGTGAGCTCGAGCACCGCGAGCAGCCCGATCTCCTCGCCGTAGTTCGCCATCGCGCCGTCGAACCCGAGGTCACCGCGGTACCAGCCGTTGCCGACGCGCGCGGCGAGCGCGACGAGGCGGGCGGCGACGTCGTCGGACGGCTCGCTGGACTGCTCGGTCCCGCGGACGAGGTCGGTGACGTCGTGCACCTGGAACGGCAGGCGCCACTCGTAGGCGGTCCACCCCGGCGCGAGCACCTCGTCGCCGACGGGCTGCCCGCCGAGCGTGAGCTCGTACACGCCGTGGGCGGTGGCGAGCACGCGGGCCCGGGCGACCCGTGACCGTGGCTGCTCGAGGACCACCTCGGTGCGCAGGGCGAGGACGGCACCCCGGTCGGCGTCCGCGGTGAGGAACGAGGCGCTCGCGAGCAGCTGCGCGTCGGGCGGGAGTGAGATGGTCACGGGGGTCCTTCACGCGGGGTCGGAGCGGGATCGGTGGACGAGGGTCCGCCGACGGACGCCGGACCCGGAGCCTGCCTCGACCGCCCCGGTGAGGTCCGGTGCGCGGCGAGCTCGGGGCGACTGTGCCATGGATGGGACCTCGCAGCGCCGGGTGCACCGCGGGCAGCGGCCGGCAGGTCCCTGCCCTCGACGAGCAGGGGCGGGCGACCGTCGGGCCCCTGGCCGGCCACCCGAGCGTCCGGCCGTCGATGCCGACGCCGGCGACGCTCAGCGCCCCGAGCAGGTGCGCACGTACGGGAGCGTGGGCAGCGCAGCGCCCCACTCGGCCGGGGTCAGGTCGCGTCCGGCGACGTCGCACGCCTGCGCGAGGAGGGCACGCGGGGAGATCGGCCACAGCTGCACGCCGTGCTCCTCGGTGAGCGTGACGACGGTCCGGCCCCCGTCGAGCGTCGCGACGGCGACGTCGGCCCGGGACGACGCCCCGAGGTCGAGGGTCATGTCGGCGTCCTCGCCGGACCCGACGGCCCAGATCGCCGCGGTACCACCACCTCCGGCGACGACGACGCGCGCGTCCGGCGTGAAGGCGAGCGAGTCGACCTCGCCCGGCACCGCCACCCACGTCCGGTGGACCTCCCAGGTCTCGGTGTCCCAGACGACGACGCGGCCGCTCTCCGAGCCCCCCGCGAGCCACCGGCCGTCGGGCGAGAAGATGAGCGGGCTCACCACGAGTCCCTCGCCACCCGGGAGGACGGGCTCCGCGACGAGCTCCCGGGTCGCCGTGTCCGCGACCTCCACCCGGCCGCTCCGCAGGCCGAGGGCCACGACGCGCCCTGCCGCGTCGGCAGCCACGGACGCCACCCAGTCGTCCGTGGAGTACCCGGGATCGCCGGCGGCCGGCTGCCCGGTCTGCACGTCCCACACGACGACGGCCCGCTCGCTCGCGGTGACGAGGGAGCGGCCGTCCGCGGTCAGCACGGGGGCCGGAGCGGTGAAGTCGGCGGCGAGGTGGATCGTGTTCGGGAGGACCCGTCGGCCGGCGACGTCGACGACCTGGATCTCGCCCTGGAGGGTGTCGGGCCAGTGAGCGGTGACCAGAGCGGCGCGACGACCCGTGGGGTCGGTGAGGACCCGAGCGGGTCTGCTCGGGAGGTCGACCGGGACCACGGTCGCGGTGCCCGCCGGCACCTCGAGGAGCTCGAGGGCTCCCTCGTCGCGGTAGGCGACCGCCAGCGAGCCCTCGGCGGCGAGCACCCGGGTGGTCTCCGAGAAGGGACCGAGGCGTGCGGCCGGCGGCAGTGCGCCGGCGCTGCGGACGACGCCCCGGGCGCCGGTCAGGTCCCACGCCACGACGGCACCGTCGTACCCGCTCGCGTACACGCTCGACCCGTCCGAGGAGTACACGACCTCGCTCACCAGGCCGGCGTGGCCGGCGCAGGACGGTGCGGGGCTCGAGCGTCGCGGCGTCCCAGACGACGACCGTGCCCTCGTCCGTGGCGCCGGCGAACGACGAGCCGTCCGGTGCCCAGGAGAGGTCCACGACCTGTGCGGACGGGTCGGAGAGCACGCGGCGTCGTGCACCGCCGGGGAGGCCGACGTGGTCCACGGACCGGTCCGTGTGGCCGAGCAGCAGCGCCGTCCCGTCCGGGCTGATGGACGCGAGCGTGCCGCTCTCCTCGCGGGAGGACCACACGACGCGGCCGCTGTCGGTCTCCCAGGCGATCACCTGCCCGGCGGCCGCCGGGTCGGCCGTGACCATGAAACGGCGACCCGCCGGCGCGTCCAGCGTGGCGACGTCCGAGACCGTGGCCTCGGGCCCTGCCACGTCGAGGTAGCCCGTCTCGACATCCACCAGGCGCACCTTCCCGTCGGTGCCGACAGTGGTCACCGTCCGCCCGTCGTCGGTGAACCGCGCCGCGGTGACCTCGGGTCCCCGCCACGGCTTCACGGTCGGTGCCGGTGCCCGGTCGAGGTCGACGACCATGAGCTGCCGGGTGGTGCCGAAGACGGCCTCCGGGCTCGGCGCGCCGACGACGGCGAGATAGCGGCCGTCCGGACTGAGGTCGAGGGACGTGACGACGACCTCGCTCAGCCCCGGGACGGTTGAGGTGAGCGTTCCGGACGGGAGGTCCCACAGGTACGCGGTCCCGGCGCCTCCGAGACCGGCCAGCGTGCGACCGTCCTCGCTGACGGCGAGCCCGAGCACACGACGGTCGGTCGCGAACATTGCCGTCGCCTCGGGGCTGCGGTGCACCGTGCGCTGGAGAGCGGCCAGTGACTGGGCGGAGCCGTCGATCCGGTAGGCCTGAGCGGCGTACAGCAGGGCGAGGTCCCACCTCTCCTCGCGGAGCGCCGCAGCGCGCAGCGCACGCACGTCGGCCTGGACGGCCAGCCGCACTGAGTCGTTCCGCCGGTCGACGGCGATCCAGGTGGCGCCGAGCGCGAGCACGAGAACGACCGCGAGGCCCGCCACGAGGGCTCGGAGCCTCCGGGTCGAGCGCTTGCGTGCCACCGCGTCGGCCTCGGCCGCCTGCCGGCTCGCCCGGAGGAAGTCCCTCTCGGGGTCCGTCAGGTCGTCGCCGTGGTCGGCCAGGAAGTCCAGCGCCGCGGTCAACCGCTGGCCCCGGTAGAGCTCGGCGGGGTCCCGCCCGGCGGCGCGCCAGGCCGCCGCCGCGGGGACGAGGTGCCGGCGCATCCGCCGCCCGACCTCGTCGTCCTCGAGCCAGCCCCGCAGCCGAGGCCACTCCCGCAGCAGCGCCTCGTGGGCCACCTCGACGTGCGTCGCGGACACCGTCAGCAGACGCCGGTCGGCCAGGGTCTGGAGCGCCGTCCGGGCATCGGGTTCGTCGTCGACGAACAGCTCGTCCACGGCCACGCGACGACGGACTGGCTCGCCCGCGTCGTCGACCTCCGCCAGACGAAGGAGGAGGCGCCGGGCGTGGATCTGCTGCGCCGACGTCATCTGCGCGTACGCCGTCTCGGCGAGCCGGGACACCGCGGTCCGGACGCCGCCGATCTCGCGGTATTCCGTGAGCGCCAGGCGCCGGCCGCCGCCCCGCTCCCACAGCGAGACCAGCGCCGTGGACAGCAGCGGCAGGCCGCCGGGCTCGCCGGCGACGTCCGCGGCGATGACCTCGGCGAGGCCGCGCTCCACCGGGAGTCCGGCCGCCGCGGCGGGAAGCTCCACGGCCTGACGCAGCTCCTCGACCGACATCCCGTCGACCAGCACGGTGTTCGCCGCGAGGAGGTCGGCGAGGCTCGGGAAGGCCGCGAGCCGGGCGAAGTAGTCGGACCGGATCGCGACCACGACCGTGATGTCCTCGTGCTCCGCCGCGGCCGTCAGCCGTCGGGCGTAGTCGGTCCGCGCCGCCGGCCGGAGGACCGTGAACACCTCCTCGGCCTGGTCGACGACCAGGAGCATGCGGGGCGACCCGGGCCCGGGGGAGCTCCGGCAGTGGACGTGCCGGTGTCGACACGACGACGTGCCACCGCTCGCTGCCGGGCAGCAGGCCCTCGTGGATCGCGGGCACGAGACCGGCGCGGACCACGGAGGACTTCCCGCTGCCGGACGCACCCACGATGGCGAGCACCGGCGCGTCCACGAGCCGCGCCACCAGTCGCGCGACGAGCCGTTCGCGCCCGGCGAAGAGCGGGGCGTCGTCGACGTCGAAGTACGCGAGGCCCTTGTACGGGCACGCGTGTCGTGCCGCGCCCGGGCCGCCGTTCGCCTGCCGGAGCGACCGCAGCCGCGCGACCTCGGTGACCCCTTCGGCGACGCGGTCGCGTGACTGCGCGAGCCGGCGTCGGGGCTCGGCGATCGCCGCCGCGGCGGTGCCGATGCGCGCGGCCGCCAGCGCCTCGGCGTACCGGCTGGCGGCCGCGTGCACCTGCAGCGGCACGCCGGCCGACCCGGCGACCTCGGGCGCTGCCAGCGCCTCGGCCAGAGCGATCCGGGGGACGTACAGCTCCACCAGGGCCACGACCTCGTCGCCGCCCAGTGGGGGCAGCGCGAGCCGGTCCGGGAACAGGTCCGCGGCCACGCGCGCCCCCTCCGGGGAGAGGAGGTCCTCGACGCAGGCCGCAACCGCGAGCGCCGGCCGCGGCGGGGCGGACAGCGCCTCGGACAGCCCGGCGAGGTCCGGTGCGGAGCGGCGTTGCAGGTCGTCGACGACGAGCAGGGCCGGGGCGCCGCGCGGGTCCGGGGAGGCCCCGGCCGGCCAGTCGGCGACGGTGCCGCCGGTGACCTCGACGTGGCGCGCGAGCTCGGTCAGCAGTCGCGTCTTGCCCATCCCGTGCGGGCCGGTGACCAGCACGCCCGCCGGCGCACCCGTCACCGCCTGGTGGTACGCACGAACGAGGACGTCGAGCTCGTGCGTCCGGCCCACGAACGCGGGCCCGACGACCGCGCCGAGCCGTGGCGCCGGCGCTCGGACCGTCGGCCCGAGCAGGCGCGGGTCGTGTGCGAGCACCCGGGCGTGCAGGCTCCGGAGCTCCTCGGCGGGCGCGACGCCGAGCTCCTCGGCGAGCGCCGACGTCGCGCTCCGGTACGCCCGCAGCGCATCGCCCTGCCGGCCGGTCCGGTAGAGCGCCGTCATGAGCAGGACCCACAGGCGCTCGCGGAGGGGATGCGCGTTCACGAGCGCCTCGAGCTCACCGACGAGCTCCGGACCGGCGCCGACGGCGAGGTCGGACGCGGCCCTGTCCTCGAGCGCGGTCAGCCGCAGCTCCTCGAGCTCGCGGCGCTCGGCCACCGCGAACGGTGCGTCGAACTCGGCGTAGGCGTCGCCCCGCCACAGCCCCAGCCCCTCCCGCAGGCTCGCTCCCGCGAGGACCGGGTGACCGGCGTCGAGCGCGCGGTGGCCCGTCGCGACCAGGGACCGGAAGCGCTCGGCGTCGACCTGGTCGGGGTCTGCTGCCACCAGGTAGCCCGGCCGGCGGGTGACGACCGCCGTCGCCGCCCGCTCGGGCAGCCCGCGGCGCAGCCGCGAGACGTACGACAGGACCGTCTTCTCTGCGCCCGCCGGCGGCTGGTCGCCCCACAGTCCCGCGACGATCGCCGGGACGGAGAACACGCGGCCGGGAGCGCTCAGCAGGAGCGCCAGCAGCGCCCGTTCCTGACGCCCGCCGATGTCGACCGGGCGGGCCCCCACCCAGACCTCCAGCGGGCCAAGCACACGGAAGGCCGGCGCGGCGTCGGGCGATGTCGCGTGCGGTCGAGTCGATGTCCCGCCGATGACCATCTCAGGTGCAGCGTCCCGCCGTGGGCCGCGCGACGGCAAGGGGCGGGCCGGCCACCGAGGGGTGCAGGACGGGAACGACCTGAGCCCGCCGTCGACGGACCGTCACCCGACCGTCGGTGATCCGTCAGCGGTCCGGGGGATCGTCCGGAACCAGCCGCAGTCCCCACCGGGCAGAACACGGAGGCGAACACGACCCAGGACACCGATCCTCGCCCGGCCCCGGCCCCGGCCCCGGCCACCGGCCCGGGCAGCCCTCGCCCCCCTACCTGGAGGTCCCGACATGTTCCTCACCCGTGCCTTCGCCGTCGGCGCCGCCGCGGCGCTGGCGATCACCGGCCTCGCGTCGCCCGCCAGTGCGGGCGGCTCCTCGTCGTCGTCGTCCGCCGTCGTCCTCGCGTGGGAACGCGCGGCGGCCCGCACCATCTACCCCGCCGTCAACCCGACTCCCATCCCGGTCGGCGTGCTGTACCTGGGCTTCACGTCACTCGCCATGTACGACGCCGTCCGAGCAGCCGAGCGCGCCCGCGCCTCGCAGGTGGCGGCGGTCGCGACCGCCGCCCACGACGTGCTCGAGCACTACTTCCCGGCCGCCCGGGCGAGCCTCGACGCCGATCTCCGGACCAGCCTCGCCGCCGTGCCCGACGGGCACCGGGAGAGGGCCGGCGTGGCCGTCGGTGCCCGCGTCGCCGACCGGCTGATCGCCGACCGAGCCCACGACGGCCGCAACGACCCGTCGATCGTCTACCGACGCGCCCCGGCACCGGGTGTCTGGCAGCCTCCGGAGGGAGGCACGATGCTGGGCGCCTGGATCGGCTTCGTCCGGCCGCTGGTGGTGAAGAGGCCGGTCCGGGTGAACGGTCCGGATGCTCTGACCAGCCGGGCCTACGCCGCCGACTACGCCGAGGTGAAGGCGTTCGGTCCCGCTGCGGGGTCCTCGCGCAGCGCCGCCCAGACGGAGACGGCGATCTTCTTCAACTCCAACGCAGCGCTCCTGATCGGCGATGCGCTCCTGCGTCGCCTGGACGCCCGGCCGATGGGCCTGGAGAAGACCGCGCGGCTCTTCGCCGTCATGCACACCGCGATGGCCGACTCGATCATCACGTGCTGGCGCCTCAAGTACGACGTCGGCTTCTGGCGTCCGTTCGAGGCGGTCGCCGGCGCGGGCGCCGACGGCAACCCGCGCACCGCTCCGCAGGCGGGGTGGGTCTCGCTCCTCCCGGTCCCGCCGTACGGCGAGTACACCAGCGGCCATGGCTGCGTCACCTCGCCGGCGGTCGAGACCATCCGGCAGACGCTGGGGGAGAGGACCTCACTGACCCTGCACAACATCCCGCTCGGCACCGACCGGACCTACCGCGACCTCACCTCCATCGAGAAGGACGCCTTCATGTCCAGGATCTGGGGCGGGCTGCACTTCCGGGACGCGATGGAGGACGCCTACACGATCGGCCACACCGTCGCCGACCGCACGCTGTCGAAGCTCCGCTGACCGACCGTGAGGACCCGGTCCCCGCACGAACCGGCGGGCGACCGGGTCCGGTCGCGCGCGGACCTCGTCCGGCGCCGGGCCCTCCGGGCATCGCTCGTCGTCACGCGCTTCTCAGCGGCGACGCGAGCTGCGAACGACGTCAGACGAGCGCCGCGGCGACCGGCCTCGCCCTGTCGACGAGTCCGTCGCGCTGGATCTGGGCGGGGGGCAGGGGGCGGGAGTACAGGTACCCCTGCGCCCGCTGGCACCGCATGGCCTGCAGCATCTCCGCCTCGTCGACCGTCTCGACCCCTTCGGCCACCACGTCCAGGTGCAGGCTGTGAGCGAGGTCGATGATCGACCGGACGAGTGTGGTGGCGTCGGCCCCGCTCCCCAGTCGCTGGACGAAGGAGCGGTCGATCTTCACCACGTCCACGGGCAGGCGGGTCAGGTAGGAGAGGCCGGCGTAGCCGGTGCCGAAGTCGTCGACGGCGATGCGCACGCCCATGGCGCGCAGCGCCGCCAGTCGGACGGCGGCGGCGTCCAGGTCCCGTACGAGCACCCCTTCGGTGACCTCGAGGGTCAGCTGGCTCGCGCGCAGCCCGCTGTCGGCCAGCGCGGTCGCCACCACGCCGAGGATCCGGTCGTCCGCGAGCTGCCGCGGGGACAGGTTGACGGCGATGCCGATCGGCCGGCCGCTGCGGATCGTCCACTCCTGCGCCTGCAGGACGGCGGTCCGGAGCACCCAGGCGCCGATCGCGTGGATGTGCACCGTCTCCTCGGCCAGCGGGATGAACTCCGCCGGCGGGACCGACCCGCGGGTCGGGTGGTCCCAGCGCAGCAGCGCCTCGAACCCCGTCGCGTCCCCGCCGGCCAGCACCACGGTCGGCTGGTAGTGGACGTGCAGGGCACCGCTGTCCAGGGCGCCCGCGAGGTCGGTCGTGAGCTCGGCCTTCGCCTTGACGGCGTCGTCCATCCCCTGGCTGAAGACGACCATCTCCCGCTTGCCGGCCGCCTTCGCCAGGTACATCGCCAGGTCGGCGTTGCGGATCAGCTCGTCGGCCGTGCCGAGGTCGGCGGTGGTGCTGTCCGCCACGCCGACGCTGGCCGACAGGCACAGCTGGTAGCCCTCGAGGAACATCGGCTCCTGCACCGCGCGGCGGACCCGCTCGCCGATCTCGTGGGCCACGGCGCTCGGGGCGGTGGCCACGATCGCGAACTCGTCGCCGCCGAGGCGTGCCACGACGTCGTCGCCGCGCACGCATCCGCGCAGCCGCTCCGCCACGATCTTCAGCACGTGGTCACCCACGGGGTGACCGCGGGAGTCGTTGATCTCCTTGAAGTCGTCCAGGTCGATGAAGAGCACCGAGACGGGGTCACCGGTCCGCAGCCGTCGATCGAGCACCTCGCCGAGCAGGGTCCGGTTGGCCAGCCCGGTCAGCGCGTCGTGCAGGCCCTGCTGCTCGTTGAGCCGCCAGGCGGCCAGATGGACGGCGCTGGCCGCGAGCACGAATCCCCCGTGCACGGCCGCCCACAACCACGGGTTGTGCACGGCGGCCTCGGTGCCGTACACGTCCCGCGGGTGCAGGCTGCCCAGGATCCCGTGGTGACCCACCGTGATCGCGAGACCGACCCCGAAGGGCACCCAGTCCTGGTACAGCGCGACCAGGCCGACCATGACGAAGAAGTGGAAGTGCGCCTCGGTGATGCCGCCCGCGAGGTGGACGAGCGCGGTCGAGGCGACGAACAGGCTCGTCGCCGCGGCGCCGGCTCGCAGCTGCCGGCCCCGCCGCGCGTCGTGCGCGAGCGGGAGGGGAGCAGCCACCAGGAGGGGAACGATGAGCCAGTCGAGCGCGGGCAGCACCCCGCCGTGCCCGCCGGCGTGCCCGGACCCGTCGGTGCCACCGGCCGCGAGAGCGGCCTGCACGGCGAAGGCGACGAGCAGGACGGCCGCCTGGAGGCCGGCGACCCGCACGATGGCGCGGTGGCGGCGCAGCCACACCTCCTCGGGCAGCAGCCGACCCTCCGGCAACATGCCCGCGACCGCCCGGGCTCGCGCGCGGGTCCTCCTCAGCAGAGTGTTCACAGCCGCCCGGATCGGCAGGGTCCACGCGCACCTGAGGTGAAGGTGCCCGGATCACCCGTGTGCCCGCGGTATACCCGAGACGGAGACGTCTGGCAATTGGAGAGCCGTAAGCATTGCGTCAGGACGAGCGGTGGGAGGAGCATCGCCCCAAGAGCCGTCGGCTCCGGGGAGCAGCGGTGGTCACCGCGGGTCCGGACCCGAGGCGTCGGGAGGAGGCCCTTTGGGCATCGCGCAGATCGACTCGGCCGGCTCCCCGCGCCGCTGACCCGGACACAGTCGTCCGGGCCGCCCGCAGGGGCGCTGCACCATCGTCCCGCACGAGCGCTGGCAGGTCTGTCTGCGCCCCGGCGACGGCCCGCCGCCGCCGCGGTGATGACCCCCGCCGGACCCGCATCGCCGCGAGCCCGCGTGGAACCTGTGCACTCGTCGCACTCACCCTGCCGTCCGGTGCGTCGTGCGCCCCTGCGCCGAAACGACCCGGCAGGGCCCGTTCGCCCTGCGACGGCGCGCCGCACGTCGGCCGCGCGCCCGGAACGGAGTCGGCGCCATGCTGCGTTGGATCATCGACAGGAGCCTGAGGTTCCGCGTGCTGGTGCTGACCGGCGCCGTGGCCGTGGTCCTGCTGGGTGCGGACCGGGCCGGGCAGATGCCGGTGGACGCCTACCCGGAGTTCACACCGCCGCACGTGGAGGTGCAGACCGAGGCGCTCGGTCTCTCCGCGGCCGAGGTGGAGCAGCTCATCACCGTCCCCATGGAGAACCAGCTGCTCAACGGGGTGGCCTGGCTCGACCAGATCCGGTCCGAGTCGGTGCCCGGGCTGTCGTCCATCGAGCTCGTGTTCGAGCCGGGGACCGACGTCCTCGATGCGCGGCAGATGGTGCAGGAGCGGCTGACGCAGGCCCACATCCTGCCGAACGTGTCCCAGCCGCCGGTGATGATGCAGCCGATGGCGTCGACCAGCCGCGTCCTCATGGTGGGGCTCTCGTCGCAGGAGCTCACCCCGATCGAGCAGTCCGTGCTCGCCCGGTGGCAGATCAAGCCGCGCCTGATGGGCGTGCCGGGCGTCGCCAACGTCGCGATCTGGGGCCAGCGGGAGCGGCAGCTGCAGGTGCAGGTGGACCCCGCCCGGCTGCAGGCCAACGGCATCACCCTGAGCCAGGTCATCCGGACGACGGGCAACTCGCTCTGGGTGTCCCCGTTGACCTACATCGAGGCGTCCTACCCGGGCACCGGAGGCTTCATCGACACACCGAACCAGCGCCTGGGTGTCCAGCACGTGCTGCCGATCACCACGCCGGCCGACCTGGCGATGGTGTCGGTCGAGGGCCAGACGGCCGACGGGACGCGACTGCGTCTCGGCGACATCGCCCAGGTGGTGGAGGACCACCAGCCGCTGATCGGCGACGCCGTCCTGGGCGAGGGGGCGAACCTGCTCCTGGTGATCGAGAAGTTCCCCGGCTACAGCACGGTGGACGTCACCCGCGGCGTGGAGGAGGCGCTGGGCGTGATGTCCCCCGGCCTGACCGGGCTCGAGGTCGACACGTCCGTGTTCCGGCCGGCGACCGCCATCGAGGCGGGCATGCGCGGCCTGACCGGCGCACTCGTGGCCGCGCTGCTGCTCGTCGCCGTGGGCCTGGGCCTCCGGTCCCGCAGCTGGCGCACCGCCGTGGTGGCGCTCGTCGCCGTCGCGTCGTCGGTCGCCCTGGCGCTGCTGGTGCTCGCCCTCACCGGGGCCACGCTGAACGCCGCGACGATCGCGGGCCTGCTGCTCAGCCTCGTGATCGTGGTGGACGACGTGGTCATCGACCGTCATGCGGTGGCACGTCGGCGTGCCGGGCCCACCGACGGTCGGCCGGACGCGGCGAGCGACGGGCTCGGCGGGGGCCTGGTGGACCGGCTGCGCGCGCTGCGCCTGCGGGTCATGGTCGCCACGCTCGGCCTCCTCGCGCTCGCGTCGCCCCTGTTGCTGCTCGACGGCATGACCGGAGCGATGCTGCGGCCGATGGCCTGGGCGTTCGTCGCGGGGGTCGCGTCCTCCGCCGTCGTCGCGCTGACCATCACCCCCGCGCTGAGCGCGCTGCTCTCGCGGCACCGCGCCGTCGACGCCGGCCCGGACGCCGTGGGCACCTCGGCGCGCGGTGACGGGGTCGGCTCGACGGCCGGCGCCCGGCACGACGGGACGGGCGGGAACGGGCACGGCACGACCGTCCCGGCGCGCGGTGACGGCGCCGGCTCGCGCGTGGGCGGTCCGACGAACGGGACGGCCGCGGCGGCCGCGGACCTGGAGCTCGGCTCGGGGGCGGGCGCGGGCGGCGTCCCCCGTCACGCCGACGGGTCCCGGGCCGGCGAGGGACCCCGGGTCCGGCTGCTGAGCGCGGGCCCTGCGCTCGCCGCCGCCCTGGTCCTGGGCGTGGCGACGCTTGTCGCCGCCCCGGGCCTCATCCGGCAGGAACCGCTGCCCGCGCCGCAGGAGCGTGAGGTGCTCGTCCACTGGGAGGGCGCCCCCGGTACGTCCCGGACGGCCATGCAGCGGATCACCGCTCAGGTGAGCGAGGAGCTGCGCGACCTGCCCGGCGTGCGGTCGGTCGGCGCCCACGTGGGCCGGGCCGTGACCTCCGACCAGGTGACCGGGATCAGCTCCGCGGAGCTGTGGATCTCCCTCGACACCACGGTCGACCGGGCGGACGCGGTCGCGGCGGTCCGCGACGTCGTGCAGGGCTACCCCGGCATGACCGAGCGGGTGCTGACCTATCCGCAGGAACGTGTGCAGGACGCCGACGGGTCCACCGACAGCGACCTGGTCGTTCGGGTGTTCGGCGAGGACGCCTCCGTGCTCCGCGAGCAGGCGGCCCGCGTGCGCGACGCCGTCGCGAGCGTCGACGGCGTCGTCCTGCCGCGCACGTCCGATGCCGAGCAGGAGCCGACGATGGAGATCGAGGTGGACCTGGCGGCGGCGCAGCGCCACGGCCTCACCCCCGGCGAGGTACGCCGTGCGGCGGCGACGCTGCTGTCCGGGATCCAGGTCGGGAACCTCTTCGAGGAGCAGAAGGTCTTCGAGGTCATCGTGGTCGGTGACCCGGGGGTCCGGCACAGCATCAGCGGGGTGGACGACATCCTGGTGGACACCCCCAGCGGGACCCAGGTACCTCTCGGGGAGGTGGCGGACGTCCGGGTCGTGCCGCAGCCCTCCGTCATCGAACGGGACTCCGTCTCGCGGCTGGTCGACGTCACCGCGGGCGTCCGTGGCCGCGAGATCGAGGACGTCGTCGCCGACGTCGAGGAACAGATCGAGGAGATGACCTTCCCGCTGGAGTTCCACGCCGAGGTGGTGACGCAGGCGGCGGAGCAGCAGGGAGCCGTCCAGCGCACCTGGCTGGCCCTCGGAGCGGCGGTCGTCGCGGTGCTGCTGCTCCTGCAGGCTCTGTTCGACGACTGGCGCGCCGCCGGCGTCGTCGTCCTGACCGTGCCGGCGGCGCTGTCCGGTGGGGCCGTCGTCGCGTGGATCCTGGCCGTCACGGGCGACCTCGGGAGCGCGGGGGCGACCCTCGGCCTGCTGGCCGTCGCGGGTCTGATGCTGCGCCATGCCGTGCTCGCCGTCCCCGAGCTGAGGGCCGGCACGGGCACCGCGCGCGCACGTCCCCTGCTGGTGGCGATCGCGGCGTCAGCGCTCGTGCTCGTGCCGTTCCTGTTCGCGGGTCAGTACCCGGGTGCACAGGTGCTGCGGCCGATGCTCGCCGTGGTCGTGGGCGGTCTGGTCACCACCACCTTCGTCCTCCTCGTGGTGCTTCCCGCGCTCCTCGCGCGCTGGGCCGCACCCGTGGCCGTGCGCTCCGGGCCGTCCGGCCCTCAGGGTACGGGCCAGGGGAGCTTCGAAGCCCGTCACCCCGTCCCGGACGTGGACGTCCGCGACGCCGGACCGCGCGACCGGGCTGTCGCCGGGTCGCCCGCCACATCTCCACGGGAGGCCGGTTCATGACTCGCAGACGGATTCGGGACGGCGTGGCCACGCTCGTCGTTCTCCTCGCTCCGGTCCTCGGCTCGTGCTCCGGTCCGACGACGGACGGACCTCCCGAGGCGGTCGAGCCGGCGCACGTGGAACCGGTCGGTGACTCCGGTCTCAACCGCATCACGCTGGAGGAGCAGGCGGTCACCCGGCTGGACCTGCAGACGGGCGAGGTGCGTGAGGGCTCGGTGGACGGGCAGCCGCGACTGCTCGTCCCGCACTCGGCGATCGTGTACGACGCGGACGGCAGTGCGTGGGCGTACACGGTCGCGGAGGAGCTGACGTACCAGCGGGCGCCGGTCGAGGTCGACCGGGTGGTCGGCGAGGACGCGCTCCTGATGTCCGGGCCGTCGGTCGGCACCGACGTCGTCACCGTCGGCGTGGCCGAGCTGTACGGCGCCGAGCACGACGTCGGTCACTGAGGGGGCGGACCGACATGATGCGGCGCATCGTCGCCACGAGTCTCCGGCTGCGCTTCCTGGCCATGGCTGCGGCCCTCGGGCTCATGGTCTTCGGGTCGGTGTCCCTGCGAGACACCGCGGTCGACGTGTTCCCCGAGTTCGCCCCGCCGCGGGTGGAGGTCCAGACGGCGGCGCTGGGGCTGACCGCCGTCGAGGTGGAGAACCTCATCACCGTGCCGCTGGAGGAGGTGCTCAACGGCCTCGAGCGGCTGGACGACATGCGGTCGAAGTCCGTGCCCCAGCTGTCCTCCATCGAGCTCATCTTCGAGCCGGGCACGGACCTGCTCTCCGCGCGCCAGCAGGTGCAGGAGCGGCTCACCACCGTCATTCCCACCCTGCCCGCGTGGGCGACGCCGCCGGTCGTCATGCAGCCCCTGTCCGCCACGAGCCGCGCGATGAAGATCGGCCTCAGCTCGGACGAGATGTCGCTCACCGAGCTGTCCACGGTGACGCGGTTCAAGATCCGCCCGCGGCTCATGCGGGTGGAGGGTGTCGCGAACGTCGCGGTCTGGGGCCAGCGCAAGGAGCAGGTCCAGGTGCTGGTCGAGCCCGAGCGCATGGCCGCGCACGGGGTCGCCCTCGCCGACGTCCTCGAGTCCACGTCCGGTGCCCTGGACGCCGGGCTGCTGCGGTACGCCGAGGGCTCGGTGGTCGGGACCGGCGGCGCCATCGACACCGCCAACCAGCGCATCAACATCAGCCACGTCCTGCCGGTGGTGACCCCGGAGGATCTGGCCCAGGTGATCGTGCGGCCGCAGGGCCCCGCCACCACGAACGGCACCACGAACGGCACCACGAACGGCACTACGAACGGCAGTACGGCGAGCACGGCCGACACCGCACCCGTGCGGCTCGCCGACGTCGCGCAGCTCACCGTCGGGCACCAGCCGCTCATCGGTGACGCGGTGATCAACGACGGGCCCGGCCTGATGCTGATCGTCGAGAAGCTCCCGTGGGGTAACACCCTGGAGGTGACCCAGGGCGTCGAGGAGGCGCTCGAGGCGCTGGAGCCGGGCCTTGGCGGGATCGACGTCGACTCGACGATCTTCCGTCCGGCGACCTTCATCGAGATGTCCATCGACAACCTCAGCACCGCGCTGCTGCTCGGCTGCTTGATGGTGATCCTCGTCCTCGGCGCCTTCCTCTTCCAGTGGCGCACCGCCGTCATCAGCATGGTGGCGATCCCGCTGTCCCTGATGGCCGCGGCCGTCGTGCTGAACCTCCGCGGCGCGACGGTGAACACGATGGTGCTCGCCGGGCTGGTGATCGCCGTCGGTGTCGTGGTCGACGACGCCATCATCGACATCGAGAACATCGTGCGACGCCTGCGTCAGCAACGGCGCGAGGGCGGCACGCGGTCCACCGCGGCCACGGTGCTCGAGGCGTCGCTCGAGGTTCGGGGACCGATCGTGTACGCCACGCTCATCATCGTGGTGGCGGCCGCTCCGGTCTTCTTCCTCGAAGGGCTGACCGGCGCCTTCTTCCGACCGCTCGCGCTGTCGTACACGCTGGCGGTCCTGGCGTCGATGGTCGTGGCGCTCACCGTGACCCCGGCCCTGGCGCTGCTGCTGCTGGGCAAGGCCCCACTGACGGCGGACGAGCCGCCGCTCGTGCGCGTGCTCCAGCGGTGGTACATCGCCCTCCTGCACCGAATCCTCCGGCGACCGCGCGCGGGCTACGTCGGCGCTGCGGCGCTCGTCGTCGCCGGCCTCGCCGTCGTTCCTACGCTGGGCCAGTCCATGCTCCCGAGCTTCAAGGAGCAGGACTTCCTCATGCACTGGCTGGCGCAGCCCGGCACCTCGCACCCGGAGATGGTCCGGATCAGCACCCAGGGGAGCAAGGAGCTCCGTCAGATCCCCGGCGTGCGCAACTTCGGCGCGCACATCGGGCAGGCCGTGAACGCCGACGAGGTGGTCGGCATGTACTTCGGGGAGAACTGGATCAGCGTCGACCCGGAGGAGAGCGGGGACTACGACGCCACGGTGGCATCGATCCAACGCGTCGTGGACGGCTACCCCGGGCTCTTCCGCGACGTGCAGACGTACCTCAAGGAGCGCATCCGTGAGGTCCTCACCGGATCGGGCGACGCCATAGTGATCCGCATCTTCGGCGACGACCTGGGCACCCTGCGGGAGAAGGCGCTGGAGGTGCAGGGCATCCTCGCCGAGGTCGACGGCGTCGTGGAGGAGCACACGGACCTCCAGGTCGACATCCCGCAGATCGAGGTGGAGGTGGACCTGGTGGCGGCCCAGCACGTCGGGCTCAAGCCGGGCGACGTGCGGCGTGCCGCGTCGACGATGGTCGCCAGCACGGAGGTCAACGACCTGTGGCGGGGCGGCAAGGTGTTCGACGTGAACATCTGGAGCGCGCCGGAGAGCCGTGACAGCGTCGACAGCATCGCCGCGATGCCGCTGGATACCCCCGACGGCGGCCAGGTGCGCCTGGACCAGATCGCGGACGTCCGCGTGGCGCCGACGCCCAACCTGGTCGAGCGGGACGGGGGCTCCCGACGGATCGACGTGGGCGCCAACGTCCGCGACCGTGACCTCGGGTCCGTGATGGCCGATGTCGAGCGGGGTCTGGCAGCGGTGGAGTACCCGCAGGGGTACCACGCGGAGCTGCTGGGGGAGCACGCCGAGCGGCAGGCCGCACAGCAGCGGCTGCTCACGTTCGCCGGCGTCGCGGTCCTCGGCGTGTACATGCTCCTGCAGGCCTCGTTCCGGAGCTGGCGGCTCGCGACCCTGAGCCTGCTGGCGCTGCCGGTCGCGCTGGTCGGCGGCGTGCTGGCGGCCGCCGTGACAGGCGGCGTGCTCTCCCTGGGGTCCCTGGTCGGCTTCTTCGCCGTGCTCGGCATCGCCGCCCGCAACGGCATCCTCCTCATCAGCCACTGCCAGCATCTCGAGAGCGAGGAGGGCATGGCGTTCGGGCCGGAGCTCGTGCTCCGCGGGGCCCGGGAGCGGCTCGCGCCCATCCTCATGACGACACTCGCCACCGGCCTGGCCCTCGTTCCGCTGGTGGTGCTCGGCGAGATCCCGGGGCACGAGATCGAGCACCCGATGGCCGTCGTCATCCTCGGCGGTCTCGTGACGTCGACGCTGCTCAACCTGCTCGTCCTGCCGTCGCTGTACCTCGCGCTCGGCCGGCGCCGGATGCCCTCGCCGCCGCCGCCGTCCGCCGGTGACCCGGCCCCGGTCCCCGTCACCGCGTGACGCCGCCGGCCGGTCCACCCGGTCCGGCCGGTCCACCCGGTCCACCCGGTCCGGCCGGGCCGGCCGGTCCGGCGGGGCCACCCCCGCCGGCCTGGCCACCCGGGTCGGCCGCCGGGGCTCGGTGGGCAGCGGCAGGGTGAGGTGGGTCGACGCCGTCGTGTGGTCGTGCACCAGCCGCCCACCCATGCTCGCGGCGAGGGACTCGGCCATCGCGAGCCCGATGCGCCGGGCCGCCCGGGACCCCTCGCCGTGCGCGGCGAGGAGGGGTCCGCCGGCTCTGCGTGAGCGTGTGCCGTGACATCCGGGCGGTCCAGCCCGAGACCGTCGTCGGCATCCTCACCGCCCGGACCGAGGAGAGGGACGTCGTCGTGGGCCCGGAACCCGGGGCCGACGACTACCTGACCGAGCCGTTCGGGCTCGCCGCCCTGCTCGCACGGTGCGTGCCGAGGTCGATCTCCTGGAGCACGGGCTCCGCGCCGTAGCGGTGGGTGACGCCGCGCATCTCGAGCGCCGGACCGCTCACGTCCGCACCTCCGGTCGCCGACCTCGACCTCTCGGACCCGCACGACGCGAGCGAGCGGCGGGTCAGCCGCCGTCCCGCGCCGGCAGGGGCGGCGGGGTGCGGGTGGCCGGCGCCCGGGACGACGGGCGGGCCCGTCCGAGGCCGGATGTATCTCGCCGGGCGGTCGTGACTCTGCTGGTGGTCGATCACCGATCACCAGGAGGAAACGATGGACGTCGGCATCATCGAGCGGAACCCCCAGGCGGCGCGGGCCAAGGCGGCCTTCGCCGCGCCGCGGCTGGCGAACCTGGGGGTCGACCGCGACCTCAGGGCCGCTGCCCAGCGGCTGGAGGAGATCCGCCAGCACCACGTCGACCTGTACTCCCGCCGGGAGGTCATCAAGCGGAGCACGACGCCCGCGGGCGACCGGGTCGACTGGGTGCCCGTCGAGTCCCAGACCGCCGGCGCGCCGGCCGAGCCGCCCTCGCTCGACGAGGCCGTCGTCGTCCCCGAGCGCCCGACCCGGTCTGCTGCGCGGTCCCTGCTGGCGCCCCACATCGAGGAGGGCCCGCCCGGGACCGTCCCGGTGCTGCACAAGGACGTCGACCGGATGCGCCCGATCGGCAACCTGCAGGACTACCTGGCCAAGGGCCTGCACCCGCGCGTGATCACCCCGCCGGACAACCCGAACCCGCCCGCCACCGGTGCCGCGCACGAGTACGCCCACGCGTGGCAGTTCGTGGACAACTACGGCACCGAGGGCTACATCAACACCTGGAAGCCGTACGTCCAGTGGTCCAACGAGTTCTCCCTCGGCCAGCTCTGGACCGTCCGCGGCAGCGGCACCGGCCTGCAGACGCTCGAGGTCGGCGCGCAGACCTACAAGGACATCTACGGCGACTGGTCGCCGCACCTGTTCATCTACTACACGACGAACGGCTACACGAGCAGCGGCGACAACCTCGGTGGCTACAACACCGACGTCCAGGGCTTCGTGCAGGTCGGCACCTCGTCGTTCCCGGGCATGCGCGTGGCCGAGAGCATCGGCGGCGGCGACCAGTACGACCTCTACATCAAGGTCCAGCTCTACCAGGGCAACTGGTGGATCCGGATCGGCTCCGAGTGGATGGGCTACTACCCGGCGAGCCTCTACAACGAGGGCGGGCTGCGCTCGGTGGCCGACCGCGCCGACTGGGGTGGCGAGACCGTCGACGACACCGGCAGCCACCCCGAGTCCTCGCAGACCGACATGGGCAGCGGCGCCTTCCCGAGCGCCGGCTGGACGCAGGCGGCCTACATGCGCAACCTCCTGGTCCAGAGCGACGAGGCCGGGACGATGGCCCACCTGCAGGGCACGCCGCAGGTCACGGACGCCTCGGAGTACGACATCGCGGCCGACTTCAGCGGCACCTCCGGCTGGGGCTCGTACTTCTTCTGGGGCGGACCGGGAGCCGTCTGATGCCCGCCGGGAGCGAGCTGCCCGAGGTCCTGCCGTCGGCGCCGGACGACGAGTACGAGTGCGTGCTCGCCGACCCGGAGGCGGCTCGTGCCCCCATCTCGGGCGCGCCCACCGCCGGGCTCTGCCCGCCGGGCTACGTGCCCCGCCGCAAGCACCGCGCGTCCTACGGCCTGCGTGGCAAGGAGGCCGTCGTCGACCGGCCGCCCGAGCAGAACCCCGCACGCCACCCCGCGGCGCACCCCCCTCGGAACCCCGACCAGCACCCCGAGCAGAACCCCGACGAGAACCCGGAACGGAGCACAGGCGATGCCCGGAGCTGAGCTGTCGGCCGGACTGCTGGCGCGGCGGGGCGTGGGGATCGACCTCGAAGCCCTGCGCCGCATCGGTCCGTCCCGGCCCGGAGTGCCCCGGTCGCAGGTCACCGTGCCGATCAGCCCGGACGGCCGGGTCGACGACACCGTCCTGTTCGAGGACCCGGCCGACCCCACGACGGTGTCCTACCTGCCCCGGTACCGCCTCCGCGTGACGCCGACGGGCCGCTACGAGATCGCCACGACGCTGGTCGACGGCCTCTGGCGGATGTCGTTCGGGCTGGAGTCCTACCCCGCTCCGGAGATCGGCCGGGCGGACGCCGCGATACTCCCGCACGAGCTCTCCGTCAGCGTCTCGTCCGCCGGCGACGTGGCGCGGGACTACCCGGTGGCCGAGCTCACGCCCGGCTTCGGGGACACCCAGCACAGGCCGGACGTCGTCCTGCTCCTCACCCTCCCGGAGCGGGACGCCCTCCTGCGGGCGTTCACCCGCGACGACGAGCGGGCCGTGCTCGTCGTGCACCGCACCGTCTCGGTCGCTGTGCTCAGCCACCGGCCGCAGCCCCGCCCGGACCTCGAGGTGATGCTGCAGCCGGACCTGCTCGCCACGCACGTGATCCTCCCGGACCTCGTGGTGCACCGCGTGCTCGACCCCCTCCCGGTCCCGATCCAGCTCGTCGAGCCGGTGCCGGTGCCGGACGACGACCGGCCCGGGCCCCGGCCCGACGAGGTCCGGCTCGGGACGCACGCCGGGCTCCAGCTCGGCCCCGCGCTCGGCGACGTGCAGGTCGGCCTCCGGCAGCAGCTGGCGGTGGACCGCTCCTTCGCGGCGCTGGCCGTGCCGCAGGCCGTGGCGGCCGAGCCCGTGCTCCGGCGCGCCGTCGTGCGGGACCACCGCACGGCCGGCGCTGTCGTGCGGGACCACCGCACGCCGCGTCCGGTCGACGACGGGCCGATCGTGCGCGACCACCGGCGGCCGCGGCCGGGCCGCGACGAGACCCTGCCGCTGCCCTGGCCGTTCCCGGAGCCGGATCCCGACCCGGTCGTCGTCGGCGACGACCCGGACACCGAGGCCCGGTACGTGGTGGTCCGGTCGGTCCAGGACGCCGGCGTCGCGCTCCGCTTCGACGTGGACGCCCACCCCTACCTGTTCCCGTCCGGCCAGCCGCCGGCGTCGCAGGGGTTCACCACCCTGGTCGTGCCGTGGCCGGCCGAGGGGCCCTCGTCGCGCAACCACGTGTACTTCCAGGACGGGAACGCCCGCAACGTGTTCTACGTCCTGCCGGACGCCTTCCTCCTCGGTCAGCGGGAGGAGACGCCGTTCGGCCCGGAGCTGTCGTTCACCGTCGGCCGGACCACCGACGCCGGCGGCACCGAGCAGGCCCTGGCGCTCATGAGCGCGCACCTCGTGCCGCAGACGTCGCCGGCCCGGCTGGTCGCCGCCCGGCAGGCGCTCGCCGCGCACGTCCCCGCGGGCGGCGGTGCACCCGAGCTGCGTCCGGCCGTGCATCCCGCGACCTGCCGGCTGGAGCTGCCCGGGGGAGCGGTCACGACGTCGGCCCCGCCGGACCTCGTGCGCGGCTGGTGGGTCTCCGAGAGCTTCGCCTTCGACGACCTGCGGGACGTCTACGCCGTGCTCAGCAGCGGTGCCGCCAGCGCCCTGCTGCGCGGACGGGTCGACGTCCGGGTCGGCGACGACATCCACCAGGTGCCGGTCGAGCTGCGCCTCGACCGGCCGGCGACCCCGCCGCTGAGCTGGACCGAGGAGCCCGGGCACGACGGCGCCGCCGTCCTGGTCCTGCGCAACGAGGGCGACGTCGACCTCGCCGTGCCCGAGCTGCCCGCCTGGCTCGACGCCGGCGGTCCGCGGGTGCCGGCGACCGTGACCGGGGCCCTGCCCGCGACGCTGTCGCCGGGGACCACCCTCGCGCTGACCGTGACCCCACGCGGTGACGTACCGCGCGCACCCGGCAGCGAGCCCGCCGCCGACCGGCTCGACGTCACGCTCGACGTCACCGGCGTCCGGGTGGTGGTGAGCCCCGAGAAGGCGGTCGAGCAGACCCTGGACCGCCGGGTCGAGCGCCTGCCCCGACCGGTCACGTTGCTGACGACCGCGGGCGGGCTGGGCACGTCGGGCGACCCGGAGCGGGACCTCACCGCCATCGGCGTCCAGTTCGAGGGGGTCGCCGGCGCGGTGCTGCTCGACCACTCGACGCTGCGGGCCGACATCGCCGTGCCGGTCCCGCTGCGGGACTGGCTGCTCGATCGCGGTGCGGGCGCGTTCCGCTACCGCCAGACCCTCGTCCACGTCTCGGGGAGCAGCCGGTCCGACACCGACTGGCGCTCCACGGACAGCAACCTGCTGCCCCTGCCGCAGGCCTGAGGAGACCGCCATGTTCACGGGACTACCCGACTTCGGCCGCCCCGACCGCTCCGGCACCGCCGAGGCCTTCGCGGCGTACGAGGAGCCCGGCGCCGTGTGTGCCGTTCCCGCGTCGCTGCGTGCCGAACCGCTGGTCATCGACCAGTACCTCCAGGAGCGTGACGACCGGATCGCCTGGTTCACGCTCGTCGACGCCGCCTTCACCGTCGAGGACGACCCGAGCGCGCCGCCGCGCAGCCGGCCGGCGCCGCTCGAGTCGGCCGTCGTGCGGCTCGTCGCACCGGCCGCGGTCGGGGTGCCGGCCGCCGCCCTGGCGCCCCAGCCGTGCGACGCCGCGACGGGTGCCGTGCTGTCCACGCTGGTGCGGCTCGACGGCGTGGCGGGCGACCTGCTGGTCGGGTCGCTGCGCGGCGGGCTGCAGACGCTGGGCGCGGTGCTGCTCGCGACCGTGCGCGGGGTCGCGGCCCGGTGCCCGGGCACGCTGACCGTCGACGTCGACGCCCTGCGCCAGGCGCTCGGCTCCGCGCCCGTGCGCCCGGACGACCTGCACGACCGCGTCACCGCCGGTCTGCCCGGGGTGACGGTGACCGGCGCGCCGGCGGACGAGCACGCGGTGGCGACCGCGGTCGTCGACCGCATCGTCGCGCGCCTCGCCACGAGCTCGTTCCTCGATGCCGACCCGACCGAGGGCGGATGGCTGTTCGCGCCGGACGGGCGGGGCCCCACCACGCTCACCTGGGACCTCGACGAACCCGTCCTCGCGACGCGGCTCCTGCGGCTGGCGTGCGACCCGGTGCTCGGCGGGAGCGGGGCCGAGGCGGTCGTCCGCGAGCACGAGGTGCCGCCGCTCACCGACGGCCGGGAGCACCTGCTCGTCCACACCACCCTGCCCGTGCCGCCGGCCGGCGTGGTGGCCGCGTCCGTCACGATGACGGCCCCGCCGGCCCCGCCCGGCCGGCCGTTCGAGAGCGTCGTCGCCGCCGACGTCCGTCCGCCCACACCCACGGCGGCCACCCTGCGCCTGGCCCCCGGCGAGCCGCTCGTCTACGACCTCGAGGGCACCGCCGTCCTGGACACCGACCGCGGCCCCCGGGCGGTCCACGGCCCGGCCCGGCGCGTCACCGCCGATCCCACACCCGTCGTCACCCCGGCCGACCTCGGCCTGCGGCTCATCCCCGTCCACGCCACCCGCGGTCTCCTCGACCTCGCCGACGTCACCGTCACCGCCCGGGCCACGCGCTGGGTCCGCGACCCGGCCGTGTTCGTCGCCGCGGTCGCCCTCGGCGCTGCGGACGACGACGACGCCTGGCTGGCCGTCCCGCGCGACGCCGCCGAGGTGACGGTCGAGGCGGCCGCGACGACCCGCGGTGCCCACCCGGGCACCGTCACCCGATCCCTGCCGGACGCCGCCGTCTGGCTCGACCCGTACTCGTTCACCGACCCGCCCTGGGGCGGCGACGGGACCTTGGAGGAGGAGGAGGAGGAGGACGTGATGCTCGTCGTCGAAGCGGGAGGCCTGCGGGCCGCCGGCCCGAAGGGTGGCCCGGACTGGCGCTTCCTGCCGATCGAGGCAGGGCCCGTGCGCGACGGGTCCGGTGCCCCGCAGCTCAGCCTCATCGAGGCCGGCGGCCTGGCCATGCTCATGGTCACCACCGCGCTCGAGGTCTCGGACGCGGCCCAGGCCGCCGTCCGCACGGCGGCTCGGGACGCGGGAGCGTCCGACGACATCCGCCTGTCACCCGCCCCGTTCGAGGTCGAGGGCTCCGCCGAGCTGCTCGTCATGCGGGACGGCCGCGAGGTGCCGCTGGCCACGTCGGCGACGTCGTCGACCGTCAGCCAGGACGCCGTCTTCAGCGTCACGCTCACCGCGGCCGACCTCGCCGTCGTCCGTCGATCGCTCGCCGGCGAAGCCGGCCTGCTCACCGTCCGGTACCGGCTGCGGGTCGCCGCCACCGGACCGCTCGCCGAGTCCCTGTCCGCGGGCCCCGGCCCCGTCCCCGTCGTCACCGACGCCAGCACCTGGCGCGCCTGAAACCCGCCCCACAGCCCGTCCCACGAGAGGAAAGTCCCATGCTCAAGCTCGACAACGTCCGGACCATCGAGGGTCACCAGATCCACGGGGACGACGACGCCGGCAAGGCGCACGTCTTCTACGTCCTGCCCCGCTACCCCCGGATCGCCCGGCTGGAGACCGGCGGCCTGGCGCTGCGGTTCGTGGAGTACGACGCGATCCGCCGGGAGGGGGAGAGCCAGTTCGGCGGCTTCGTCGCCTTCGACACCGACCTCAGCATCCTGCCGGACACGATGGACAAGATCCGCACCGGCCTGCAGCAGGAGCTCACCGACCGGTTCGGGGGCAACGCCCCGAAGGCGCAGGTCCAGACCGTGCCGTGGCTCAAGGGCGCGGTGCGCCTGATCCTCCAGCAGGACGGCAAGGTCGTGGAGAAGATCAGCGGCTCCACCGTGCCGTCACTCACCGGGGACAACACGGCCTGCTTCTTCCTCGAGCTCACGGTCCTGGGCACGGCGATCTTCAAGGAGACCCTGAGCAAGGGCAGCGCCTCGGCCATCCAGGTCGAGTACGACCTCGAGCACTACGTCCGGCTGCCCGAGGCCCACGCCTGGGGGCACTGGCACTCGTACGCCTTCTACTCGTTCTTCCAGGACGTCAACACCGAGGACAACTTCTGGAGCGAGGACAGCTACACCGAGATCACCAACACCACGCGGTACAAGAACGAGGTCACCGAGACCCACTTCGACCTCGTGGCCGACCCGGGGCTCAGCCCCGAGCAGCAGGCGACCTTCGACGCCGCGATGCGCGAGTCGATCATGAGCCAGCTCGAGGCCGGGGTGCAGCGCAACCTGCTCGAGGCGGTGCAGGCGGTGGACCCGAGCGTCTCGGCCTGGACCGAGGACCAGGACATCGAGGACGTGCGCCGGGAGATCTCCAACACCCAGATCGCCGACGTGCACGTGGACTGGACCGAGGCGAAGGCGATCATCCGGCCGATCCACCCCAAGGGCATGCTGCCCACCGTCACGAGCCTCACCGACGTGGACGGGAACCCGCTGAAGTGGGAGCACTACTACTCGAAGGTCAGCGTCGACGAGTTCCTCCGCACGCTCCGGCTCGCGATCCGCGTGGACGCCGACTTCGAGGACTACGGCATCACGCTCGTCGAGGTGAAGGTCCGCTACCCGCACGGCGACAACGCCAAGACGGTCGAGGAGACCTTCACGAAGGACGACGCCGGTACGCCGAAGCGGGCGGAGTTCATCGTCGCGAACAAGATCCGGACGTTCTTCTGGTCCTACACGGTGAACTTCCGGGGCGACGTGGAGCCCTGGACGTCCGAGGAGGTGGAGGACGACGGCACGGACCTCAACGTCAAGGTCAGCAACCTGCCGGTGCTCAAGCTCGACGTCGTCAACGGCGACATCAACTTCGAGCAGGTGAGCCGCGCGCGGGTGCGGGTGCGCTACGACGGCGGCGACCACCCGGTCGAGCGCTTCTTCAACCTCGCCCCCGGGGACGAGGAGCACCGGCTGCTCGAGGTGATCGGCAGGCCGCGCACCGGCGACGTGACCTACCAGACCACCTACACGATGAAGGGGGACGGCCGCGAGATCACCGGTCCCGTGCTCCGCACCGACGCCGACATCATCTCGATCGACGACCCGTTCCGGAGCCTGAAGACGGTCACGTTCCAGGCCGTCGGCGACCTGGTGACCGACATCGGCGACATCACGGTGCAGGCGGTCTACGAGGAGGCCGGCAACAGCTACCGCCGCGACTTCGGGGTCACGCTCAGCGGGGAGGGCAAGACGTTCGACACCTGGACCTTCCCGACCGTCGACGAGGCCCAGGGCACGCTGTCCTACACGGCGACCATCGGCCACCGCGACGGCACCAGCGAGGACGTCGACGTGCCGGACGCCACAGGCACCCGCTTCGAGCTCGGCCGGAAGTTCGTCGACAAGCTGGACGTCAAGATCGTGTCCGACCTGCTCGACTGGACAGCGCTCCGGATGGTCAACGTCTCGCTGCAGTACGTGCACAGCACGCCGCCGAAGACGGACGACTTCCTGTTCCGGCCCGCCGACACCGCACCGAAGCTGTGGTCGGTGTTCCTGCCGAAGGACAAGCCCGCGTCGTACACCTACACGGCCACGTACTTCCTGGCCAACGGGACGCGGAAGACCGAGACCCGGGACGGCGTCACGGACGAGTCGCTGTTCCTCGAGATCCCCGCCTGAGGTGCCGTGATGCTGCTCCTCGACTCCCGCTGCGCCGTGCTGGACGGCGTCTCGGTGTTCCCCGACCACGTGGACCCGCTGCAGTGGTACTACCTGCCTCCTCACCCCCACCTGACCGTCATCGACGGCGTGCCGATGTTCCAGCTCGTCGGATTCCGCGGCAGCCGGACGGGAGGGCTGCTCTCGTTCGACTGCAACATCGGACTCGAGCAGGCGCAGATCGACGCGCTCCAGCAGAAGATCGCGTCCACGTTCGACCTCGACGACAAGCCGCGTCTCGCGCCCGTGCCGCCGGTCGACGGGACCGTGCGCCTGATCATCATGGGCACGGACAGCGGCTCGCCCGAGGCGGATGCACCCTTCGTCGTCAAGGCCGTGCACAACGCGAAGCCGTCGTTGTTCAACGACAACGCCGCGTCGTTCTCGGTCCTGCTCGACGAGGCCGGGTACTCCATCGTGCAGGCGACCCTGGATGCGGCGATCCTGCCGATCGCCGTCGTCTACTCGCTGGACTACCTGGCGCTGCGGCCGGCGTACGCAGTGACCCTGTCGATCGACTGGGACCGCGTGCAGAAGCACCTCGACGAGACGTTCGGCGCCAAGGCGTGGATCTTCTCGTCCGAGATCTCCACGGTCGTCGACGAGCTCGACGAGTCCAAGGCGATCGACCTGCGCGCGGACACGTTCGTCCCCGAGGACACCGAGGGCGTGATCGAGCGCCGCGACGCCGCCCTGGCGCAGGTGAAGGCCATGATCACATCGGCGTTCTTCGAGCCGAGCCTGCCACCCTGGAAGCCGGACAGCCCGTCCGGCTGGGTGCAGGACCTCAAGGCCCTCGGGGAGTTCGCCTCCCAGCAGGCGGCCCTGGCCGCCGGCGGGCCGGCCGCGATGAGCGCTCCGGTGACCTTCTCGTACAAGAAGACCGACTACACGCGCATCGACCGCAAGCACCTGGACGTCAACTTCTCCGAACGCACGACGGTGCGGCGCTCGATCTACCCGCAGGGGCACCTGGCCTCGTTGTTCGAGCCCATCGCCGCCTCGCCCGAGCTCAAGGACCGGCTGGTCCGGGAGGTGCAGGACAGCCAGTTCTTCACGAAGCGGAAGATCCAGGCGCTCTACCGGCCCAACCTCGGTGCCCCGTACATCGACAGCATCGACGTGCGTGCCTCGTACGGCGGCATCGCGCGCAACGCGCTGCTGACCCCCGACACGTGGTCCGCGAGCTTCGAGTGGCTCAGCGACCTCGACGACGGCGTCATGCAGCAGGAGGTGGACGTCTCCTACGACGTCCGCTTCACGGGCGCCGACACCTCGGAGCGGCCGGGGCAGCTGAGCAGCGGCCACGAGACGGCGACCGGCGACATCGTGTCCCTGCTCCCCGAGGACGACGTCTTCACGATCCGCTCGGTGAGCGTGCTCGCCGAGCGGATCCCCTGGGCACGGTTCGACTCGGTCGAGGTCCACGTGCGCTACCGCGACGCGGCCCACCGGATCGACCAGCGCGACCTGTTCCGGCTGGTGGAGAAGCAGCCGGACGCGGTGTGGCCGATGTTCGTCGTCGATCGCGACCACACGTCGTACGAGGTGCGGACCGTGATGCGGGCCGTCGACGGCAACGACGTCGACAGCGGCTGGTCCATCAGCGACGAGGAGGAGATCCAGGTCCGGAACCCGTTCCGGACCCGCACCCTCGCCGTCCTGGCGAGCGTCTCGTGGGCCGAGATCCGCGAGGTCTTCGTGGACGTGCGCTACGAGGCCGACGACGTCCTGGTCGAGGACACGCTGTACCTCAACCAGACGACCACGCCGCCGCCGTTCGTCGTCGACCTGCGCGACCCGTCGCAGACGGCGATCGAGTACACGGTGACGTTCAGCTACCTGGACGGCCGCGTGAAGCAGCTCCCGCCCTCGGTGACCTACGACTCCCGCATCGTCATCGACCCGACGAAGCACGGGCACCGCGTGGTGGAGATCCGGCCGCCGGCCGACTGGGAGCGACGGTCGGTCGAGAAGATCGCGCTCGAGTTCCGGTTCGAGGACTTCATGGAGAACCTCAGCTACGCCGCCCGGCTCGAGCTCGACGACCCCGGTGCGCGGGCCCGCTTCGAGTTCGACTACGCCGACGTCGCCCGGAACACCTACGAGTGGCGCTCGACCGTGCACTACAGCAACGGCCTCCGGCACGCGACGCCCTGGACGGCGTCGGCGGCCACGGTCCTGGTTCCCCGTCTTCCGTGATCGAGGAGTGTTGACATGCTGAGTCTCGAGAAGCCGATGGTCGTCGACGGGATCTCCGTCTTCCGCGACCACGCCGACAAGAGCCGCTTCTGGTACCTGCCCGGGCGCGTGCGGCTGGCCCACCGCTCGGACGGCGCGCCCGCGCTGTCGCTGCTGACCTACCGGCCCGCGGAGGCGGGCGGGGTGCAGACGGGCGGCGGGTTCATGATGTTCGAGTCCACGCTGGAGCTGCCGAAGTCGACGCTCAGCAAGATCACGTCCCGCGTGAGCGCCGAGCCGGGGGTGGAGCTCCCGATCAGCCTCGCGCCGCCCCCGTTCGAGAACGGTGCCGTGCAGTGCATCGCGCTCGACCTGCAGGGCTCCGGCGGGACGTCGTCGACGCCGGCGCCGGAGGGGGCGTTCCGGGCGACGGAGGAGATCCTCGGGGCCACCGTGCCCACGATGGACGCCGCGAACCGGGCCGCGTTCAACCTCGTGCTGAGCCAGGAGGGCGCGATCATCATGGAGCACGCCCTCACGGAGGGCCTGACCCCCGTCGGCGTCGTCTACTCGCTGCAGTACCTGGCGATGCGGCCCGCCCTCGACGTGACGATCACCGCGCACCTGGAGCAGGTCTACACCGGGCTGACCGCCGGCCTCGAGGGCCAGTACATGTACTTCAAGGTCGGCCTCGAGGCCGCTCTGGAGTGGCTCAAGGCCACGGGCGCGATCGAGATCACGGTCCACAACTCCACCGGCGAGCAGGACGAGAAGGACCAGGAGAAGTGGGCCCTCCAGCTGTTCACCGACCACCTGCTCGACGACTGGTTCACGCCCACCCTTGCTCCCGGCAAGCTGCCGGCGCCCGGCGGCGGGACGCCCAACCCGGGCGGGACGCCGAACCCTGGGGGCGGGACGCCGAACCCGGGCGGGACGCCGAACCCTGGGGGCGGGACGCAACCCGAGTGGGACGCCGAACCCCGGCGGGACGCCCAACCCTGGGGGTGGTACGCCCAACCCCGGCGGCACGCCGAATCCGGGCGGCGGCACGCCCAACCCGGGCGGCGGGACGCCGAACCCCGGGGGCGGGACCCCCAACCCCGGAGCGGGTGCCCCCAACCCGGGCGGCGGGACGCCGCCCGGTGGCGGCGCCCCGAGGCCCGGCGGCGGTACGCCCGCGGGCGGGCCCGGCGGCGTCAAGCCGGCGTCGCCGCCCGCGTTCGGAGCAGTCACCGGGACGGTCCCGGCGGCGGCGGCGATCGGCGGCGTCACGACGGCGATCGCTCCCGCGGCTCCCGCGGTGGCCGTGCTGCAGCCGCAGTCCGTCTCGCCGAACCCGCTGCCGGCCGGCCGGTCCGTGACCCACACGGCCGCCACCACCGGCACGACCGAGACCCTGCGCATCACCGGTGCGGGCGCGCACGTCCGGCTGGCCGGCCAGGAGGTGGCGCTCGCCGCGGACGGCACCGTGACCCGGACCGTCAGCCCGGGGGAGTCGATCCCCGTCACCGTGACCTGGGACGCCCCCGGCGCCGGCGAGACGTTCTGCCTCTTCTTCGACATGGACAAGCCCGCCGAGAACGGCTGGTCGACGCAGCCGCCGAACGCCGAGTTCCGCGCCTACGTCGAGAACTCGTCCACCGATCCCCGCTTCCGGTCCGCGACCGGCATCCAGCAGATGCAGGGGGACGGCGCCTGGACCGGTCCCGAGCAGGGTGGCGACCGCCTCGCCCGCTGGATCGCCCAGCTGCCCGCGCCGAGGCAGGTCGAGATCCGTGGGTACGCGAGCCACGAGCACGCCTCACCGCAGACCGACCCGGTCCGGGCGGCCTACAACCTGCGCCTGTCCCGGCGCCGGCTCGACGTCGCCGTCGCCCTCGTGCGGCGCGCCGGGGGAGACCCCGTCGTGCAGGAGGCGCTCGGCGACACCGTCGCCGCTGCGCGGCCGGGCAGCCACGGTCCGTTCGGCGGCGACCCCGACAACCGCGTGGCCCAGGTCCGGCTGCACGGCGCCACCGCCACCGGCTCGTCCTGGAGCGGGGTGCTGCAGCGGGCGGCGGACGCGAACCCTGGGCCCACCCCGGGCGGGAACCCCGGTGGCACCCCCAACCCGGGCGGCGGGACGCCGAACCCGGGCGGCACCCCGAATCCCGGCGGCGGCACCCCGAACCCCGGCGGCGGCACCCCCACCCGAACCCCGGCGGCGGGACCCCCAACCCCGGCGGCGGGACCCCCAACCCCGGCGGCGGTACCCCCAACCCGGGAGGCGGGACGCCCAATCCCGGCGGCACCCCCAACCCGGGCGGCGGAACCCCCAAGCCGGGCGAGCTGCCCACCCTGGCCGCGCTGAAGCTGCGCTTCGTCCGGCAGGAGGAGCGCCGGGACCTGACGCTGCGCTACCAGCGGAGCGAGGCCGTCCGCCAGTCGCTCAACCCGCAGGGCTTCGTCGGACTCCTCGCCGGTGACCTGTCCGCCGCCGAGAAGGTCGTCACGCTCGTCGACCTCAACCACCGGTTCTTCCGCGACCTGGACGTCACCGCCCGCATGCCGGGCGACGTCAGCGGCCTCGGCCTGACCGAGGCCCACCTGTCGATCGACTACGGCCCGGCCGGCGACGTGCGCCACGGCGACCTCGTCTTCACCCCCCAGCAGGTCGCGCCGCAGACGTTCACGACGTTCCTCGACGACGCGCTGACCATGAGCTACGACGCCCGCCTCGACCTCACGTTCGACGCCTCCGCCGGGTGGGAGGGGGACGCCCTGAGGTACTCGATCCCCCTGCCGGGCTCGACGGACCGTGACGTCGTCATCAACCCGCACGAGCACCTCGACCTGCGGACGTACACGATCGAGCCGGGCAACATCGACTGGGACGTCGTCGACTCCATCGACGTGCAGCTCAGCGCCCAGGGCTACGGCGACCACGAGCTCCGGCACCTGGTCACGTTGCGCAGGGAGACGGCGCCGCAGCTCTGGCGGCTCCGCGGCGCCCTGCCGGCCCCGGTGGGACGCGGTGTGTCGGTCAGCTACCGCCAGACCCTGACCGACGGCACCGTGGAGCGGACCGATCCGGCGCCCGTCGACCTGTCGCTGATCCGCGTCGACGACCTCTTCACCGATGCGCTGGACCTCGTGCTGGTGCCCTCGTTCCCGTCGGCCGGCGTCGACCGCGTGATCGTCGACGTCGAGTACCACAGCACGCAGCCGGTGGCGTACGACCGGGTGCTGCGGCACGAGCTGCCGGGCACCGCGACGGAGCCGCTGCGTCTGCACATCGCGCTACGGGACCCCGCCCAGCGGGAGTACGCGGTCCGGTTCACGTTCACCGGACCGGGCCTGTTCGACCAGCGGGCCTTCGTCACGACGAGCGAAGAGGTGATCCCGATCCGATGAACGCCGTCAGCGCCGTCCCCGTGCTGGAGCGACCGGCCCCGGTCGCGCGCACCTTCGAGCGGATCCGGTCCACCGGGCTCACCTCGCCGCAGGACGTGGCGAGCTCGGAGCGTTCCCTGCTCGAGGCGCTCCGACCGGTCACGGGCTCGGCCTGGCCCGAGGTGGCGTGGCGGTCGGGGCTGCTGACGGCCACGGGGTACCCGGTCGAGCTGGCGTGGGCCTCGCGCGATGCCGCCCTCCGGTGGACGTGCGAGGTGGCCGGCCCCGAGACGCCCGCGGCCGACCGCCTCGCCCTCGCCGCTCGATCCGCAGGGGTCAGCGTGGAGCCGTGGGAGGTGGTGCAGCGGGGCCAGCGCCTGCAGTACGGGGCATGGCTCGGCGTGCGGCAGCAGGACGGTGCCCGGCGGAGCAAGGTCTACCTCGAGCTCCCGACCGGTGACCTGGCCCCCGGACCCTGGACCGGAGCCGGCCGTGACCTGGCCGGTCGCGTCCTCGACCTCACCTGGCGGATGGCCGGCGTCAACGACGACGGGTCCGTCGAGCTCTACGCCCGCGTCCCGGAGCTGACCTGGACCCAGCTCGGGGTCGTGGCCCGCCTCGTGGGCGACGACGGCCGGCTCGTGCACCTCGTCCGGGACCTCATCCGCCGGCCGGACCGACGCGACGCCGACCTGCCGCAGCCCTCCGGACTCAGCCTGGTCCTCTCCCCGACGGGGATGCCGGTCGCGCTCACCTGGTTCACGGTCGCGACGTGGGTCTGGCCCGACGACGCCGCGGTGAGCGCGGCCGTCCGGCGTGCCACGGGTCTCGTCGGGTGCGGGACGGCGTCGCGGGGCCTGTACCGGGCGCTCTCGTCCGGGCCGGACGACGGCCGCTGGCGCCACGGGATGGTCGGCGTCGGGATCGACGCGGCCGGCAGCACCTGGCTCCAGGCCGGGCTGCGCCCGACGTGAGCGCGGGCGTCCCGAGCGTCGTGCGCTGGCCGGACGGGCGCTGGGTGAGGGACGACAACGGCTTCGTCACGGCCCTGGCCGTGCGCGAGCGCCGCCTCGCCGGACACCCCGTGCCGGGGGAGTGGCTCGACGAGCTGGACCGCTGCCGTCGTCCGGACGGGTCGTACGGCTTCTGGCCGGTCGGCGCTGCGCCCGACTGGGCCCCGGAGCTGCCCTCCGACAGCGACGACACCGCCGTCATGCTGCTCGAGCTCGTGCTGGCCGGCCGGGTGGGGCGCGAGGAGGCCCGTCGGGTGGCCTGCCGGACCGTCGGCTCGCAGCGGCTGCGTCGCGTGCTCGATCCCGGCCCGCCGTGGCTGCGCCGGGGGATGTTCACCACGTGGCACCGCCGGCGGGACCTCGACCTGGTCGACCTCACCGCCGTCGCCAACGTGCTCGCCCTCCTGCATGCGCTGGGTCTACGGCGCATCCCCGGGGTCGAGGAGTCGCTCGCCGCGCTCGGCGCGGCCGTCGCGTGGGCGGGGTCGTCCGTACCGCGCTGGGAGAGCCTGTCGCCGTTCTACCCCGAGCCGGACGAGCTCGCCCGGGCCCTGGCGCACGCCACCGCGTGCGGTGCGCCGGGACTCGCGGACGGCGCCCGGGCCGCGCGCGAGGTCTGCGCCCGGCGCGACCCGGATGTCGTGTGCTCGATGGCCTACGGCCCGCCCACCTGGCACAGCCCCGAGCTCGCCGCGCTGCGCGGCTGACGCCCGGACGCCCGGACGCCCGGGCGCCCGCGACATCACCCGAGGACGACGACCGCGAGGCGGGCGCCACCCGTCATGCCGCCGTAGCTCGCGGTGAGCGCGGTGGCGCCGGGCCCGTTGGCGGTCGCGAGCCCCGACGGATCGACCTGGGCGACGTCCGGGTTGCCGGTGCCCCAGTCGACCCCCTCCCGGACCTCGCTCGTGCTGCCGTCGCTGAAGGTCGCTGTCGCGGTGAACCGCAGCCGGTCGCCTCGTGCCAGCGTCGCCTCGGCGGGGGTCACCGTGACCGACGTGAGGGTGACCGGCGGCCGCTCGACGGTGATCGTCGCGTCGGCGGTGAGGCCGCCGTGGACCGCGGTGACGGTGGCGGTGCCCGGCCCATGGGCGGTGGCGAGCCCGGCGGCGTCGACACCGGCGACCTTCGGGTCGTCGGTCCGCCAGCCGACCCCCTCCCGGACCTCGCTCGTGCTTCCGTCGCTGAAGGTCGCCGTCACGGTGAGCGGCTGGGTGCCGCCGACGGCCAGGGTCGTCGCGGCCGGCGTCACCGCGAGGGACGTGAGGGTGACCGGCCGGTCGACCGTGATCACCGCGTCCGCGGTCATCCCCGCCCAGGTCGCGGTGACGGTGGCGCGGCCCGGTCCGCGGGCAGTGGCGAGACCGGTGGGGTCGACGTCGGCGACCTTCGGGTCGTCGGTCTGCCAGTCGACCCCCTCCCGGACGTCGGTGGTGCTGCCGTCGCTGGAGGTGGCCGTCACGGTGAGCTCGGTCTGCCCGTCGGGGACGAGGCCGGCGGTAGCGGGGGTCACCGCGATCGACACCCACCGGGGTGGCTCGCGCACCGTCACCTCCGCGGTCGCGGACCGCTCCCCGAGGGTGGCCGTGATCACCGCGGTGCCCGGCCGTCCCGCGACGACGGTGCCCGCGGCGCCGGGTCGGGCGACGTCGGCGTCGCTCGACCGCCACTCCACCTGCCCCGCGACCTCGGCCACCGTGCCGTCGCTGAACGCGGCGCGCGCCGCCAGCTGCCGCCGGGCGCCGGGCTCCAGCACGACGACGTCCGGGACGACGGCGAGCCGGGTGAGCGTCGTCGCGGGTTCCAGCACCGAGACGGCCGCCGACGCGGACAGCCCGTGGACGGTCGCGGTCACCGTCGCGGTCCCCGGGCCGCCGGCCCGGACGCGACCCGGGACGTCGTCGAGCGCCACGACGGCGGGGTCGCTGGAGCGCCACACCACGCCGTCGTCGGCGGTGGCGGGGGCGCTCGAGCCGTCGCTCCAGGTCACGGTGGTCGTGAGCTGCTCGACGCCCGTGACGGCCAGGACGACCGTCCCGGGGGTCACCCGGACGGAGGTCGGCGTCACCGGCGGGTCGAGGACGGTCACGGTGGTCGTCGAGGACCGCCCGCGGTGGGTCGCGGTGATCGTGGCCGTGCCCGCGCTCCGGGCGGTGACGAGGCCGGACGACCGGGCGACGTCGGCGACCGCGACGTCGCTGGACCGCCACGCGACGCCGTCCCGGACGTCCGTCACGCCGCCGTCGTCCGCGGTGGCGCGCACGGTGAGCCGCCGCTCCTCGCCGCGGAGGAGCTCCAGGGCCTCGGGGACCACCTCGACCGACCGCACGGTCGACGCCGGCTCGGTGCCGCCCTGGCGCGCCACGGTGGTCAGCGAGGTCCCGAGCACCAGCACCGCGGCGGTGACCCCGACGACGCCCAGGTACCAGCCCGCCAGGCGCAGCCGCAGCGTGCGCATGCCGCGCCGGACGGCCCGGTCGACGTCCGGTGGCCGGGACGGCGCGCCGCCCGCGAGGGAGGCGAGGACGGCGCTGCGCGTGTCGTCGTTCATCGCTGCGCACCCCGGGAGGCCTCCACCGCGAGCGCCCCGGCCCGCAGCGCCGCGACGGCGTCCTCGGGGGTCGATCCCGCGATCGCGGCGATCTCGGCGAAGCTCAGACCGGCGAAGTCGTGGAGGACGACGGCGACCCGCTGCGCGGTGTCGAGCGAGCCGAGCGGTCCCGGCCGCGTGGCCGGGGGGTCCCAGCGGTCGTGCGCGAGCGACAGCTCGACGAGCAGGCACACGACCAGGAGCCGCAGGTACGGGTCGACCGGCCCGCGCCACAGGACGACCGCGCGCGACCAGGCCGCCTCGAGCAGGCGGGCGGACACCTCCGGGTCGTCGCACAGCAGGCGCGCGCACAGGCTGAGCTGGCCCTTCTGCTCGTCGAAGGCGTGCCGGAGCTCCTCGTCCCGGCTCCGGGTCGCGGCCGTCACCTTCAGGCCGACCGGGAAGCCGAACTCGACCTCGCGCACGGTGGGCAGCACGACGGCGGACACGACGAGCGCGCCGGCGACGGCGACCAGCGCCCAGCGGGCCGGCCCGTCGCTCAGCGCGCCGACGACCACCATGACCAGGGCGACCGCACCCAGCGCGATCCGCCGGGGCTGCCACGCCGACCGCCAGGAGCGCGGCGGGGCGTCACACATGGCCGGACCGGCACACGCCGGTGCGCACCTCGACGGCATCGGTCATCACGAGCACCCCCTCACCGGCCGCTGAGGCCGACGACGTCCCGGAGTCACCGGTCCGGGCGGTGATACGTCCGGCGCCGGGCGCCGCATGGGACCGGGCGGGCTGCCGGGCCGGCCGCCGGCCGCCCCGGCACTCCCGAGCGCCGTGTGCGTATCACCACGCGGGCCCCCACCTCCTCCCCGCAGCGCCGTGGCGGTTCGCGGCGCGGCCGTCCCCGGTCCGGGACGGTCCCGGCGACACCGTCCCGAGGGAGCCCAGGGTGGAGCGAGCAGGCGGTCCCGACGTGCGACACCGCACCCCACGCCCGGCCGGCGACGACCTCCCGGCCGACGCCGCGGCCGGTCTCGCGCCGCACATCCTGGAGCTGCGCATCCACGGCGTGAGCAACACGCCACCGGCCGGGATGCTCGAGGTGGACGCGATCGACGTCGAGAAGGTCCGGGGCGACTCCCTGGGCAGCTTCTGGGGACTGGGCCCGGACGCCCTCGACCACGCGCGCGCCGTCCCCGCGACCCATCACGACCACGTCCCCGCCGGGGTGCACCGGGAGGCCTACTCCTGGGGGCACATGGCGCGGTCGTCCCCGTCCGCACCCGGCGGGGGCGCCAACGTCTGGGTCCAGCGCCTGAGCCGGGCCGGCTGGATGTTCCTCGTCCCGCTGGGGCTGGCGAACGCGGCCTACTGGAGCCGCAGGCTCTCGCGCGACCCCGGCCGGTTCAGCCGCGGGGCGGGCCCGATCCGTCTGTTCGGCCTCGGACTCACGCTGCTCGTCGTCATGGCCGTCCAGGTCGTGGCCCTCGACCTCGTGGCCACCCAGTGCTTCGTCGGCGAGCGACCGTCATGCCCGTCCCTCCCCGGCTTCCTGGCGTCGCTGCAGACGTTCTCCTGGACGCAGCGCCTGGCCGTGCTGTCGCTCGCGCCGGTCGCCGTGATGCTCCTGCTCCTGTGGCTGTCCGCGGGCTCCCGGGTCCGGTACGAGCTGCCGACGTCGGACGCCGTCCGCTCGCCCGTGCTCGCCTCGGCGGCCCGGGGCCGCGGGCACGGCGACGACGACGCTCGTCATCCCTGGTCGCTCGCGCACGCGGACCTGTGGTCCCGGTGGGGACTGACGACCTCGCTGGGGACCCTGCACCTGGCCGCCGGTCTCTCGCTCGTCACGCTCACGCTCGCCGCGGGCGACGCCTGGTCCGGGACCTCGACGTGCCGGAACCTCAGCGACCTCGTCCGGCAGCCCGGCTGCTACCTCATGACGGACGCCCCGGCGGGCCGGCCCTCGGTGGCCCTGTTCCACGTCGCTCTCGCCGTCCTGGTCACGGCCGCCGTCCTGGTGTGGCGTGCGCAGTACCTCACCATGCCGAGCGCGCCCTCGGGCGGCTACCGCGGCCTGACCCGCGTCGTGCTCGCGCTCGCGCTCGCCGCGTACGTCGGTGAGCTCGTCGCCCTGTGGTCCGCGGATCCCGAGCGGCGGACCGGCTCGGTCGGGCTGCTGGGGCTCTCCTTCGGCGCCGGTGCCCTGGTGGTGGTGCTCGGCCTGATCGCGCTGGTCGCCCCGACGTGGCGCGCCCACCGCGGCTGGACCTGGCTGGCCTCGGCCGGGGCCGCGTCCATCGGCCTCGCCCTCGCCGCCCGGACGCTGCGGTGGTCGGAGGTCGAGGCGCAGCTCGTCCCGCTGCTGGTCGGGGGAGCGCTGCTGGTCGTGGTCGCCGCACGTCCGTGGGGCCGGCGCGCGGACCGCTCCCGGCCCTCCGGCCGCAGCGTCGAGGCGTGGTGGGGTGCGGCCCCCGGGGTGTTCCTGGTGCTCTCGCTGGGCACGGTCGTCATGCTCACGAGCCTCGTGGTGGTCGCCGTCGGCGACTGGCTGAACGGCAGCCTGCCGGCCCAGTGCCTGGACGGGCGGGTGGCGGACCTGCGGGGCGACGTCTGCTCCGTCCTGCCCGACGCGGGTCGCGCCGCCGCCGACGGTGCCGGCGCAGCGGCGGCTGCCGCGCTGGACCGGGTCGAGCTGCTCCTGCCGCCGATCTACCCCGTGTTCTCGGCGTCGAGCGTGATGGCCGTGGCGGTCTCGGTGGTCCTCGGCGTGATCGCCCTGTTGTCCGCGGCGATCGCCCGGACCGCCCGCCGGCTGCGGACCGGCCGGACCCCGCAGGAGGTGCAGGAGGCGGCGATCGGCGAGCCGGCGGCGTCGCTGGGCTCGAGCCGCCAGGCGGACCACGCCGCCGCGCAGCCGGCCGGCGCCCTGGCGGACCTCCTCGGCCGGTCCGACCTGCGCGAGTCCCGTCGACGGACCCGACGCCTCGCGGCCTGGGCCAAACGTGCCGAGCTGGTCCTCCTGGTCCTCTCCCTCGGGCTGCTCGGTCGCGCTCGTCCTGACGATCTGGCTCTCGTCCGTCCGCGGCGACTCCCCGGCGGAGGTCCTCGGCGACGGGGACTGGATCCCGCCGCTGACCTCCGTCGGGCTCTGGAGCACCGCGATCCTGTGGGGGACGATCGTGCTCCGCGCCGTCACCCGGTCGTCCTCGGAGCGCCCGCTGGGGCTGCTCTGGGACCTCATGTGCTTCCTGCCGCGCAGCGCCCACCCCCTCGGACCCCCGTGCTACGCCGAGCGCGTGGTGCCGGAGGTCGCGGGGCGCATCACCCGCTGGCTCGACGACGGGCCGTCGTCGCCGGACGGAGCCCGCCGCCGGATCGTCGTCGTCTCGGCGCACAGCCTCGGGGCCGTGCTGGCCGTCGCGGCCCTCTTCACGCAGCCGGAGGACCGGATCCGGGGTCGGGTGGGCCTGCTCACCTACGGGACCCAGCTGCGCCCCTACTTCGGCCGCTTCTTCCCCGAGCTGCTCGGGCCGGACGTGCTGGGCGCGGTCGGCTGCCCGCCGGCGAGCTCGGTCGACTGCGACCCCTGGCCGCCGACCGAGGTGGCGTCCGGCGCGGACGGCCCCCTGGCGCGGGTGCGCGCCGGGGACGGCTCGCTCGCCGCCCGGCTGGGCGGGGACGCCGCCACCTCGACCCCACCCGCCTGGGTGAGCCTCTGGCGCAGCACCGATCCGCTGGGCATGCCGGCGATCTCCGACGCACCCAACGAGGTGGACCGGGCGGCCGAGGAGCTGGACGCGACCGCCTTCGTCGCCACCGTCGCCACCCACGGCGGCTACCCGCGGACGACGGCGTACCGACGCGCCTTCCGCGAGGTGGTCGACCGCGTGTACCGCGACGACCCGGCGCCTGGGGCCGGAAGCGGTGCCCCGGGTGGGATCCGAGCCCGAGATGCGCACAGGAATGGGCCTGGACAGAGGTGAACTGACTGACGGCTCTGACACTCGAGCGGCCAGGACGCTCGATCGCGCGGTGCACCGGGAAGCACCGGTTCGTACCGTTCTCCATGACAGGACACGCCACAATCGGGCCGGTCGCTCGCGCCCGCGCCCGGAGCATCTTTGTTGGCGTCCGCAGTTGCCGTACGCAGACCCGGGCGACCCCCATGCGGGGCCTCGGGACCGGACCTGGCCGCTGGCAGAAGTCCATCGGGGTGTCGCCGCCGCGGAGGGCGTCCAACTCGGCCGGTGCCATCACATGTCCAGGTGCCCGTCCGCTCGTGCACGACCCCTTCAATGGGCCTCTGCACAGGCAGCCGGCCACGCCGGGGTGCGCCTCGCCGGAGATGTGGTCAGCACCCGCTACGCCAGTCGAGCAGCGAAGCGCAGCAGGCGGACCACGGGCAGGGAGACCGTCCCGTCGTCCGTCGCGCGGCGCAGGGAAGCGCGGATCAGTCGGTGCAGATCGGCGTTCCCACTGCAGATCCAGCAGTCGCGAAGATGGGACGCGACCTCGCGAGACCTCCGGGCGTCCAGCTCACCGTCCACGAAGGTCTCGATCGACGCTCGCAGCCGAAGGTGTCGCAGCATGTTCACGGGAGGGAAACCCGGCGGGGATCAATTCCGATTCCGGCGCCGGGGACATTGCACGGCTTCCGACGGTCGCGTTCTACCAGAACGCAGTCGTGCGCTCGATGCCGCCGGTGAGCTACGGGCCTCGTTGCGGTCCTGAGTACCTCTTGACCCGCTCCTTGTGGCTTCTAGCGGCGCCATCGTGACATGGTCCGGCGGACGACGGTGAGGCCGTGGGTCAGGGCCTTGACGGCGGGGGCGTCGAGACGACCCTGCACGTCCTGGAGAGCGGCGTTCCAGGGCCCGTCGTTGTACGTCGGGTAAGGATGGGTGGTGCCGGCCAGGTCGCTGGTGGTCAGCCGCTTGCGCACAGCCAGGACGAGCTCGCCGATGGACTCACCGGCTCGAGGACCGACCACGGTCGCGCCCACCACGCGATGGCGCGGACCCAGTGCCAGCCGGGCGAAGCCCGCCGTCGACCCGTCGGTGACGGCCCGGTCCACGTGCTGGTGCGAGCGGGTCACGGTCCGGGGCCGGTCGCCGGAGTCGCCCCAGGTCGCCGCCCCGACAGCGGCCACCTCCGGGTCGGTGAACGTGACCCGGGGCACGGCCTCGGTGTCGACCGACCGGCGCAGCCCCAGGACGGCGTTGGTGGCGGCGACCGACCCGTGGACGCCGGCCACGTGGGTGAACCGCGGGTGGCCGGTCAGGTCGCCGGCCGCCCACACCCGCCGGTTGGTGGTGCGCAGCGTCCGGTCGACCCGGACCGACCCCTTCGTGTCCACCTCGATGCCTGCAGCTCGCAGGCTCAGGCCCTGGATGCGCGGTGTGCGACCGACGGCGACCAGCAGCGCGTCGTACGGCACCGAGCGTGTGCCGTCGTCGTGGTCCAGGAGGACCTCGCCGCCGTGTTGCCGTGATCCGGTCACCTTGGCCAGGCGATGGGCGGTGAGGATCTCGACGCCGTCGGCCTCCAGCGCCTGCTGCACGAGCGCGGCCGCGTCGGGGTCCTCGCGCGGCAGGATCCGGGGGCCGCGCTGGACGATCGTGACCCGGGAGCCGAGCCGCGCGAACCCCTGGCCGAGCTCGGCGCCGATCGGGCCACCGCCCACCACCACCAGGCGGCGCGGGAGCTCGGTCAGCTCCCAGATGCTCTCGCTGGTCCATGGCTGCGCGCCGTGCAGGCCGGGGACGTCCGGCACGGTGGGGCCGGCACCAGTGGCCAGCAGTGCCTGGTGGAACCGCAGCTCGCGGCCGTCGCCGAGCGCGACGGCGCCGGGGGAGGTGAAGCGTGCCTCACCCGTGAGGACGTGCACGCCGGCGTCCCGCAGTGCCTGCGGTGAGTCGACCGGCTCGATGGTCCGTGATCGCGTCGCGGAGGTGCGCCATCACGGCGGGGAAGTCCACGGTGACGGCGCCCGCGCCGACCCCGAGCCGATGGGCGGCGCGGGCGTCCGCGGCGGCCCGGGCGGACGCCAGCAGGGACTTGCTCGGGACGCACCCGGTCCACAGGCAGTCCCCGCCCGGGCGGTCGCGCTCGACCAGCACGACCCTGGCGCCGAGTCGTGCGGCGGTCTTCGCCCCGACGATCCCGGCCGTCCCGCCACCGATCACCACCAGGTCCCACGTTCCAGTCGTCGCCATGCGTCTCTCCTCAGCCGGTGGCCAGTCGTCCGGCCACGTCAGGAAACCCCGCGGGGGCCCGGCGCTTCCGTTCTCCCACATGCCGTCACGCCGGGGGGCGGCGCAGGGTCCGGTACCCGACCAGCATGCGGTGCAGACCGCTCAGCAGGACGACGGCGGCCCAGACCCAGGCGATGGTGCCGGCGTGCTGCGGGAGCAGCACCCAGAGGCTGTGCACCACGATCGTCTCGGCTCCCTCGGCGAGGCCACCCAGGAAGGACAGCGACCGTCCGTCGTCGAGCCGGCGGCCGGTCCGCTCGCTGATCGAGGAGAACGCGAGGAACGCGGTGCCGTTGATGTAGTACGCGAGCAGCACGGCGAGGAACGGGAGCAGCGAGCCGCCCCAGCCGACCCCCACGCCGACGACGAACGCGCCGTAGACGAGGAAGTCGGCGGTGATGTCGAGGAACCCTCCGGCCTCGCCGGTGTCCCCGGTGCCGGACGCGCGGCGGCGTCGGGCCAGCGGACCGTCCAGCCCGTCGGCGGCACGCGAGAGCAGCCACAGCACGAGGGCTGCCGGCCACCAGGCGAGCCCCGCCGACACGGCGCCGGCGAGGCCGAGGCCGAGGCCGGTCAGGGTGATCCGGTCCGGGGTCACCCAGGCCCGGTCGAGCCGGGCCGCGACGCCGGCGAGCGGGCGGTCCAGTGCGGCGCGCAGCGGTGCGTCCAGCATCAGCCCTCCTCGCCGCGCGGACCGCGTGGACGGCGGCCGGATCGTCGACGGGGCACGCGTGCCTCGGTTGCGGTGCCGCGCCAGCCAGTACCCGCCGACGCTCAGCGCCAGGAGGGCTCCGGCGGCGAGGAGGAACGGCGGGCTCGTGGGGTCGGCCCCGTAGGCGCCGACGGAGACGTAGGCCACGGTCCCCGGCACGATTCCGACCGCGGTGGCGAGGAGGTAGGCGCGGAAGGAGATCGCCGTCAGCCCGCTGCCGTAGTTCACGGCGGTGAAGGGCACGACCGGGATCAGGCGCGCCACGAGCACCGCGATGATGCCGTGGCGCTCGACGAGGTCGTCCAGGCGCGCCAGGTGTCGACCGGCGATGCGGGCGACCCCGTCACGGCCCAGCCGCCGCCCGAGCCAGAACGACAGGCAGGCGCCCAGCACGGCGGCCACCCACACGAGCCCGACACCGCCGACGAGACCGAAGGCGTAGCCGGCGGCCGCGGAGATGAGGTTCTTCGGCAGCAGCAGGACGGTGGCCACGACGTAGCCCGCCGACGAAGATCGCCGGCGCCCACGGTCCGGCGGCGGCGACGTCGGCCCGCAGCTCCTGCGGCCCCGGGAGCGGGACGACGACGAGGATCACCACGCCGGCACACAGCAGGGCCACCAGAACCGCGAACCGCACCCACGTCGTCCCCGCTGTCGTCACGGCCATGGAAGCACCTGAGCACCCGGTTGTGTTCCATCGCGGACCGGTGCCCACCGCACCGCGTGCTCGACCGACCAGAAGAAGGGCACCGATGACACCCAGGCACACCAGGGCCACGACGACCGCGCGCGCGACGGCGGCAGCGGCGGCGGCGTGCGTGGTGCTCGCTGCCTGCTCCACCGCTGCCGGCACCACGGGCGGCTCCGTCGCGGGCACCGCCTACTCCTCGTGGGACGAGGTGGTCGCCGACGCGCGCGGCCAGGAGGTGGCCCTGTGGATGTGGGGCGGTGACGAGCGGGGCAACGCCTACGTCGACGACGTGCTGGCTCCGGCCGCCGCCGAGCGGGGGGTCACGCTGCGGCGGGTACCCGTCGCGGACACCGCGGACGCCCTCAACCGGGTGCTGTCGGAGCTGCAGGCCGGGCAGCGGTCGGGCGGGGCCGTGGACCTGGTGTGGGTCAACGGCGAGAACTTCCGCACCGGCCAGCAGGCGGGGGCGTGGGCGTGCGGGTGGACCGACCTGCTGCCCAACGGCGAGTACCTCGACCCCGCCGACCCGCTCCTCACGCAGGACTTCGGCACCGCGGTCGAGGGCTGCGAGTCGCCCTGGCACAAGGCCCAGTTCGTCCTGGCGTACGACGCCGCCGACGTCGAGGATCCCCCGGGCACGGTGACGGAGCTGCTGGCCTGGGCCGAGGCGAACCCGGGCCGGTTCACCTACCCGGCGCCCCCGGACTTCACCGGGTCGGCGTTCCTGCGCCAGGCGCTGTACGAGGTGGCCGGCGGGCCGGACGGTCTCCCGGACGCTCCGGGCGCCGACGGCAGCGACGCCGCCCTGGACGACCTGTCGGCCCGCCTCGCGGAGGTCGGTCCGTCGCTGTGGCGCGGCGGCGACACGTACCCGCGTGACGTGGCCGCGCTGGACGAGCTGTTCGCCGGCGACCAGGTGTCGTTCACGATGACGTACGGTCCCGCCACCCTGGACGCCCTGGTCGAGGACGGCACGTTCCCCGCCGACCACCCGCGTGCTGCCCCTGGAGCACGGGACGCTGGGCAACGCGAGCTTCCTCGCCATCCCGGCCAACGCCTCCCACCGGCCGGTGCGATGGTCGTCGCCGACCTCGCCCTGTCACCCGAGCAGCAGCTGGCCAAGGCCGATCCCTCGGTGTGGGGCCAGTACACGGTGCTGGACCTGGACCGCCTTCCGCCGGACGTGCAGGACGGCTTCGCCGCTCTGCCGACGTCGCCGGTCGTCCCGCCGTTCTCGGTCCTGTCGCGGGACGCCGGTCCCGGAGCTCTCCGCCGACTGGGTGGGCGTGCTCGAGGACGGGTGGCGGCGGGACGTCCTGCCCCGGTGCTCGGTGAGGGTCGTCCCGAGCCGGTGCGTGGATGGTCGTTGCCCGCGGTCGCGCTGACGGTCGTCGTGCTCGGCGGCCGGGATGGGCATGGCCGTCGCGCAGAGCGTCGGGCTGCTGCCCCTCGTGGGCGAACCGGAGCTGTCCCTCGAGGCGTGGGGCGCGCTGGCGGGGGACCGCGGCGTCGTCGACGGCCTGCTGGGTGAGCCTGGCGGTCGCCGGCGTCAGCACGGCGCTGGCCGTCGTGCTCGGGAGCGGCGTCGCGGTGCTGGTCCTGCGGTCCCGGACCGGGGGACGGCTGGTCGCTGCGCTGGCCACGGCGACCCTGCCCGTGCCGCACCTCGTCGGCGCCACCGCGATCGGGCTGCTGCTCGCCGACTCCGGCCTCGTGGCGCGTGTCACCGGTGCCGAGCCGGGGACCTTCCCGGCCCTGGTCGGCGGCCCGTGGTGGGTCGCCGTCGTCGCCGAGTACACGTGGAAGGAGTCCGCGTTCATCCTGGTCCTGGTCCTGGCGGCGCTCTCCCGGACGCACGGCTCGCTGGACGAGGCGGGCGCGGTGCTCGGCGCGGGCTCCGGTGCAGCGGCTGCGGAGGATCACCCTGCCGCTCGCTGCGCCCGCTCTGGTGGTCGGGGGCACGATCACCTTCGCCTACGTGCTGGGCTCCTACGAGGTCGCCTGGCTGCTCGGCCGCACCTATCCCGAACCGCTTCCCGTGCTGGCGTTCCGCCTGTTCTCCGACACCGACCTCACCGCCCGCCCGCTGGCGATGGCGGTGTCCGTCGCGACGGTGGGCCTCGTGGTCGCGGCGCTGGGTGTCGGCGCCGTGCTGCTCCGACGCGTCGGGACGCTCCGATGAGGGCCACCGCGACGGCGGGCCGGGCCGTCCCGCCGCCGGCCGGGGCCCGGGCCGGCGTGCGGGCGGAGCCCGCTGCGCGGCGGGTCCGGCGAGGGGGCGCGCTGCTGATCGCCGCGGTCCTGCTCGCCCTGCCCGGGGTGCCGGTCCTGGTCTGGGCGTTCGCCGAGCGGTGGCCCTTCCCCGCAGTCGTGCCCGCGTCCTGGGGGCTGTCGGGCTGGGACGCGGCCTGGGCGCAGGGCGCCGGCCCGGCGGTCCTGCGCTCGCTCGCGCTGGGTCTCCTCGTCAGCGCCGTCGCGACGCCCCTGGGTGCGCTCGCCGGGCGCGCCCTGGCGTTGCACCGGGTGCCGTGGCGGCGGCTCGTGACGCTCGTGCTCCTCGCGCCGATCGCCGTCCCGCCGTTCGCCGTCGTGCTGGGGCTCGGCACGCTGACGCTGCGCGCCGGTGTCCCGGGGCCGGTGACGCTGGTCGCCGTGCTCGTGACCTCCGCGATCCCGTACACCACGTACGTCATGCACGCCGCCTACGCCCGGTACGACCACGGGTTCGAGGAGGTCGCCCGGACGCTCGGCGCGGCGCCGTGGGACCGGCTGCGGCGGGTCCAGCTCCCGCTGGTGTCCCCGGCACTGCTCACGGCGGCCTTCCTGGCGTTCCTCGTGGCCTGGGGCGACTACGTGCTCACGCTGGTGCTGGGCGCCGGCCGCTTCGTGACGATCCAGCAGCTGCTCGGCGCGACGGCGTCCGGCAGCGGCAACGCCTCGACCGTGGCGGTCCTGGCCCTCGCGACCGGCGCACCCCCCGTGCTCCTGCTGGGCGCCGTCTCCCTGATCTCCCGACGCAGGAGGAACCGATGAGCGCCACGCTGACCATCACGCGGCGTGACCCGGCAGTTCCCGGGCGCACCGGCGCCCACGCTGGCCGCGGTGGACCTGCACGTGCCCGCCGGAGGCTGCGTCGCCCTGCTCGGGCCCTCCGGGTCGGGCAAGAGCACGCTGCTCCGCCTCGTCGCGGGGCTCGACGTCGCCGATGCCGGCGAGGTGCTGGTCGACGGCCGGTCGGTCGCCGGGGTGGCGCCCGAGCGGCGCGGCACCGTCCTGGTGTTCCAGAGCCCGCGGCTGTTCCCCCACCTCAGCGTGCTCGACAACGTCGCGTTCCCCCTCCTGGTCGCCGGTGCGCGGCGACGACGGGCGCGCGAGGACGCCGAGCGGTTCCTCGACCTGGTCGGGCTCGCCGCGCTCGCCCGTCGTCGCCCGTCGTCGCTGTCCGGCGGCCAGGAGCAGCGGGTGGCCCTGGCGCGGGCCCTGGCCGCCCGCCCGGACGTCCTGCTGCTGGACGAGCCCTTCAGCGCGCTGGACCCCGCCGTCCGCACCGAGATGCACGAGCTGCTCGCCGAGCTCCGCGCGGCCGTCGAGCCGACGATCCTGCTCGTGACGCACGACCGGCACGAGGCGGCCGTCGTCGCCGACACCGTCGCGGTCCTGCTGGACGGCCGGATCGCCCAGCACGGCCCCGTCGCCGAGCTCTACACCCGACCCGTCCTCGCTGGCCGTGCACGACTTCCTCGGTGGGCGCAACGCCGTCCCGGGACACGTGGTCGACCGGGTGCACCGCTCGGCGCTGGGCGACCTGGCGGTCCCGGCCGCGGACCCGGCGGTCGACGGGCCGGCCACCCTCGTGATCCGTCAGGAGGCCCTGCGTCTGGTGTCGCCCAGCGACCCGGTCGCCGACGTCGTGGCCACCGTGACCTCCAGCACCTCGCTGGGCGCCCGCTGCGTCGTGGTCGTCGAGGTCGACGGCGTCCGGTCGACGGCGTGGAGGTCGACGGCGTGGTGCTCGAGGCCGAGACCGGGCCCGGCGAGCCCCTGCGCCCCGGTGACCGGGTCGGCGTCGTGGTGCCGGTGGCCCACCGGCACGTCTGCCCGGGAGCCGACGCGGACGGGCACACCCGCGGCGAGGTCCCGCTCGAGCGGGGCGCCGGCTGCTGGGCGACCCGGTCGGGTACGACGCCGTCCCGCGGTGACACGGCGGGAAGAGCTCACGGCGCTGCCGGACGACAGCCGTGCGATGGAAGCGGGAGCCGATCGCGGCGGGTTCCCCTCGCGACCGAGCCGCACCGGCTCGCCTCAGGAGGAGGAACCATGGTCACGCACACCTCACACCCCACGACGACGGGCAAGGCCCGTCTCATCCCGACGGTGGTGCGCGGCGCGGTGGGCGGCGCCGTCGCCGGCGTCGTCTTCGGCGTCCTCACCATGTGGTACGCGCAGAGCACCGGGATGCCGGCGGACATGCCCCTGCAGATGATCGCCACGATCGTGCAGGGCGAGGAGGCGATGGCTGCCGGGACGGCGAGTCCCGTGGTCGGCCTGGTCGTGCACATGGTGCTCTCCATCGCGTTCGGCATCGGGCTCGCGCTCCTGCTGCTGCGCGTCCGGTCCGACGCCGTGCGCGCCCTGGTCGGCCTCGCGTACGGGCTCGCGCTCTACCTGGTGAACTTCCTGGTGATCTCGCCGATCGCCTTCCCGGTGTTCCGGGACGCCAACCAGCCCCTGGAGGTCGCGACGCACCTGATCTTCGGCTCGGTCGCGGTGCTCTTCCTGCTCGACCGGCGATCGACGCACAGCGATTGACGCCGTGGGCCCGTCCGGGGAGAGGAGCTCGGTGCCCAGCACCGCCCGCATCGGCGACCATGCGGTGTTCGGTGACACGCACACCGCGGCACTGGTCGACGTGAACGGGTCCATCACCTGGCTGTGCCGTCCCCGGTTCGACAGCCCGGCCTGCTTCGCGTCACTTTCCGCGGCCCGAACCCGACTCGCCGCCAGCCCGCCAACCATCAAATGGTGGCTGAGTCGTGGCTCAGTCGGCGCCCCACCCAGCGGCGGCGCCGAGTCCGGCGGACGTCGACCGCGACACGGAGGGACGCAGGGGAGTCCCGGTCGAGCACCCCGGCGCATCCGGACCCGGCCGGGACGTCCCGTTCGGGGCATCATCGCCACGGAGGGTGCGGCGCGGCACGCCGTGAATCGCCCTCCGAGGTCGGACGAGGAGAACCCATGCAGGAGCACAGGCAGGCGGTCGCCGGCACGCCCACCCGGTGGCTGGAGCAGGGCACGGGGCTGCCGGTGGTGCTGGTGCACGGCATCCCGACCTCGCCCGTCCTGTGGCGCCATGTCGTCCCGCGGCTGCCCGGCATGCGGGTGCTGGCCTGGGAGATGACCGGCTATGGCGAGAGCATCCCCGCCGGCACGGGCCGAGACCTCTCCCTCGGCGCCCAGGCCGACCGCCTGATCGCGTGGCTGGAGCACCTGCGGATCCCGCGGGCGGTGCTGGTCGGGCACGACCTGGGCGGCGGCGTCGTGCACATCGCCGCCGTGCGACGGCCGGACCTGTGCTCCGGTCTGCTGATCGCCAACGGCGTGGGCTACGACTCGTGGCCGATCCCGTCGGTCAAGGCGATGGCGGCCGCAGCGCCCCTGCTGTCCCGGCTGCCGGCACGGGCGCTGAAACCGGCCCTCGCCGTGCTCGTCGCCCGCGGCCACGACGATCGCCGACAGGGCCCGGGAGTCCCTGCGGCTGCACTGACGCCCCGTACGCCCGGCACGGCGGCGGCGCGGCGATGGCGCGGCAGGTGACCGCGCTGGACGTCCGCGACACCCTCGCGGTCCAGGACGCGCTGCCCGGGCTCGGGATCCCGGCGCGGGTCGTCTGGGGAACGGCCGACCCGTTCCAGAAGCGGCGGTACGGCGAGCGCTTCGCGCGCGACCTGGGCACCACCCTGCGCCGGATCGAGGGCGGGAAGCACTTCACACCGGAGGACCACCCGGACGTCGTCGCCGACGCCGTCCGGGACCTGGCCGACGAGGTCCGGGCCCGCCGCTGATGTCCGCCGTCGGATCGCAGCGGCGCCCGGCCCGCGACTCGGGGTGGATCGCGGACGCGCCCGCTCCTCGGCGGGCGCCGTCCCGGGCGGGTGGATGAACCGGACGAGCGCGGAGCGGGACCTCGGGCTCCTGAGCGACCCCGAGGTCCGGACGCTGCGGACCCTCGGCACGGTCCGCCGGGTCGGCGCAGGAACGGTGGTGGCCACCGCGGGGTCGTCGGTCACGCAGGTGCAGGTCGTCGTCGACGGCGAGCTGGAGCTCATGGCGCGACTGGACGAAGGCCGGGTCACGATGGCGGTCGTCCGCAGCGGCGGCGTCATCATGGACATCCCGCTCCTGCTCGGCAGCCCCATGCCGTTCGACGCCGTCGCGAGCAGGGACAGCGAGGTGGTCGCGCTGTCCCGGGAGCGGTGGATGGAGCTGCTCGCGGCGTCGCCGTCGCTCTCGCTGCGCTGGATGACGTCCATCGCCCGACGGCTCGACGACGACCGCCGGCGGCTCGTGGTCATCACCAGCAAGCCCCTGATCGCCCAGGTCGCCTACCTGCTGCTCGACCTGGCCGAGACGGACGCGGCGGGCGGGCAGGTGGTCCGGCTGACCCACACGACGATGGCGCACCTGCTGGGCGCGCGCCGGCAGTCGGTGAGCCGGGTGATGGCGCGGCTGCGGCAGCGGGAGCTGGTGAGCACCACCTACGCCAGCACCGCGATCCTCGACCCGCAGGGGCTGCGTGAGGCCGTGGGTCGCGACCCTCTTCCGTGACCGCCTCCGCCGGCCGGACCCGCCGGGCTGGGCCCGCCGAGTCGGTCACCGAGGTGACCGTCCCGGCACGACGAGGCCCGGGTGGCGTGTTCCCGCTGACGACGCCGGTACCTCCGGTCGACCCAGCACGAGCGAAGGCGAACACATGACCCGCATCCCCGTCCACACCGTGCCGTCCGCCCCCGAAGGCAGCCGTGACGCGCTCAAGTCGCTCGAGGCGAAGTTCGGCAAGGTGCTGAACATCCACGGCGCGATGGCCCACTCGCCGGCGGTCCTCGAGACCTACGCGGCCATCCAGGGGGTCATGCAGGACCACGGCACGTTCGACGCGAGGACTCGCGAGGCCATCGCCCTGGCGGTCGCGAACGTGGACGAGTGCTCCTACTGCCAGGCCGCGCACACCGCCGGCGGCACGGCGGCCGGCCTGTCCCTGCAGGAGACGATCGACATCCGCCGCGGCCAGGTCGGCGACCCGCGGCTCGCCGTCCTCCTGCAGCTGGTCAGGGAGCAGGCCGGGAACCGGGGCCACGTCCAGGACACCACCTGGCAGGCCGCCCTGGACGCCGGCTGGACGGACGAGGAGCTCACCGAGACGTCCGCGGTGGTGGCGCTCAACCTCTTCACCAACTACTTCAACCACCTCGTGCGCACCGACCTCGACCTCCCGGCTGCCCCCGCCCTCTGAGACCGTGGCACCCCCGGGTCGCTCCCTGCCGTGCTGCGAGCCGCGGACGCGTACAGAGCTGGACCCGGGGGCCAGAGGTCTGCTCGTCAGGCGGGGCCGCGCCTGGACGTGACGTCGACCAGGGGCAGCAGCCGACGCAGCTCGACGTTCTCGCCCGGGTCCAGCACGCTGTGCTGGACGCACGCCGGGACGAGGTCGTCGGTGTCCGGGTGAGCCATCGTGTAGGCGCAGGCCTGCAGCCGCTCCTGGGTGGCGCGCACCGCGGGCTCGTCGCTGACGACGCCCTGCCGCAGCAGCGACCAGGCCGGGGCGACGTCGGCGGCGTCCATGAAGGTGTGCATGACGAAGGTGAGCGGGCGGGGCGGGCGTGCGCAGCACCGCCCGGACCCCGCCCGACCGGCGCAGCGCCCGGCGCAGCCACCCGAGCAGGACCGGCACGAGCGACGGGTGGCTCCCGAGCAGGCGCGCCAGGCGGGGCACCAGCAGGTGCGCGGGCGTGTCGCCGACCTGCACGCCGCCCGCCAGCCGCAGCACCGCGTCGCGCGCGGCGAGGTCGGCGGCGTCGGTGTCGTCCAGCAGCGGCACCCACGACGACCCGACGAGCCACCCGAAGGCCGTCCGGTTGCAGCGGGGGTCGCCGAACTGCAGCGCCTCCCACGGCAGCCGGGCACCGGCACCCCGCTCGACCTCGGCCCACACCGCGTCCGGCGTCGCGGCCCGCAGGTCCTCGCGCCACCGGCGGGCATCACCGAGGTACGCCGCCGGCTGGAACGACAGCATCGAGAAGCCCAGCGGCAGGGTGTCCCGCACGACGTCGGCGACCTCACCGAGGTTGCCCGGCGTCACCGTCATGTTGTGCGCGAGGTAGTACCGCAGGCCCGTCTCGCGCCGCAGCCGTCGGAACTTCTCGACGAATTCCCGACGGAACGGGCCGAGCTCGGCCTCCGACCGCGGTCGGGGTAGACCGCGCCGGCCCCGCATGAGCGAGTCGAAGTGGGCCGCGAACGAGACGCGCGGCAGCCGCAGTGCGCCGTCGCGCCCGACGACCAGCCGGCGCAGGTACTCCTGGTCGACGTCGCCGTGGGTGAAGCTCATCGGCTCGCGCCCGTAGCGACGCATGGTCAGCAGCGCCTCGGCGTGCGTGTCGGGATCGAGCAGCGTCACCTCACCGCCGATGAGCTGCGCGTGACCGCGCGGACCACGCACCCGGCGCAGGTGGGCCATCTGCGCCTCGACCTGCTCGAGGGTGTGCTCGCGGTCGACCCGGACCTTGTTGGCGTCCGCGGAGTGGTAGCAGGGGCTGCACGTGAGGTTGCACTGCGGGAACACGCCGTGCGTGCCCTCGCAGCCGACCGAGTGCCGACCGAGCACCTGGGCCGGCGTGCGGGCGCCCGGCGGGAGCCCGTCCCACCGTGCGCGGAGCGCCCGCTCGCTCTCCGGCGAGACCGGCCGCGTGGCGTCCCACCAGCCGCGCAGGCGCCCGCCCGGCAGTCTCACCCGACATCCCCCGGTCCGTCACGGGGCGGACGCTGTGCTCCGACGGTCGCGTCCGCACCCTCGGTCATCCCTCGACCGTCACGCCCCGCCAGAAGGCGACGTGACCCGCGATCTGCGCGGCGGCCGACGACGGTTGCGGGTACTCCCACGCGACGTCGGCGCCCTCACGCCCCGAACCGGTCACGGACCAGTACCGCGCCTCGCCCTTCCACGAGCAGATGCTCCGACGGTCCGACCCGGCAAGCGTGTCCCACCGCACCGAGTCCGGCGGGAAGTAGTGGTTGCCCTCCACCACGACCGTGTCCGTGCTCTCCGCCAGCACCGTGCCGTTCCACATCGCTCGCATACCGCAATCCTCTCGTCAGGCGTGTCACCAGTGGGTCGGGAACCCCGGAGCACCGTCGTCGATTCCATCTTCCCGGGCGCCGGTCGACCCGTCAGCCGCTCCGACGGGCCACGACGCGCAGCAGCGGCAGCGGCAGCTCGCGACCGGGGCGGGCCAGCCGGTCGAGAGCCCGCTCGGCCGCGGCGAGCTGTGCGGCGCTGCGCCCCGGTGTGTACAGGGCTCGCAGGGCGAGCCGGGCGTCGTCGGCGGTCCGGAGGGGGAACGGGAACCGGTGCCGGGAGGTGGCCACGACCGTCAGGCCGACGTGTCCCAGCCCCTGCGACAGCCGGCGTCGGCCGACGCGCTGCGGCATGGAACCCGGTCCATGCAGGTGCCGGGCGAGCGCGAGCAGGGGCCGGAGATCCGCCGCGCGGACCGGGCCGGCCGCGGGAAGCAGGAAGGCGGCATGCCCACCGGGCCGCAGCACCCGTGCGATCTCGTCGAGCGCCGCCGTCAGCGGCCGCACGAGCATCAGCCCCATGGAGGACACGACGGTGTCGACGGAGCGGTCGGCGACCGGCAGGCAGCGCGCGTCGGCGACGACTACCGGGCCGCGGCCGCGTGCCCGAGCCGCCGCCAGCTCCGCGTGCGAGAGGTCCACCCCGAGGTAGGACGAGGCGCCGTCGAGCAGTGGATAGAGCGGCGCACTGCCGCACGCGAGGTCCAGGACGTCGCCCGGCGGGCCCGGCACGGCACTCAGCAGCCAGTCGTACGGGGAGCCGACGGCCGAGTCGACGGCGTGCTCGAACGCCAGCTCGGTGATGCCGGCGTTCTGCCCGTGGTAGCCCTCGAGGTACCGGTTCCACGAGGCTCGGCTCACGCTGAGGCGCCCGGCTGCGACAGCTGGTCGGCGAAGGCGCGCAGGCGTCGCACCGCGTCGTCGTCGTCGGACTCGTCCGGACGGGTGCCGGCCGCGCCGATCGCGATCTTGATCGACTCGTAGGTGCGGGCCTCCAAGCCGCACCGACGGCACGTCTCCAGGTGCTCGGCCACGGTCACGGCCCGGACCATGTCGAGCTCCCCGTCGAGGTAGTGCTGGAGGAAGCGGGCAGCGACGTGGCACTCGGACCGGGAGAACCTCGACAGCACCATCACAGGTCACCTCTCCGCGGGGCGATGCCCGCGACGTCCAGCCGCGCCCGGATCCGGGCGCGCGCGCGATGCAGCCGGCTCATGACCGTCCCCCTCGGCACACCGAGGACATCTGCGGCCTCCTGGTAGGACAGGCCCTCGATGTCCACCAGCGTCACCACGGCCCGGTGCTTGTCCGGCAGTGCCCGCAGGGCGTCGGACACCACGGCCTCGAACTCCTCGCTGATGACGACGTCCTCGGCCGACGCCACCGGGGGACCGGTGTTCTCCAGGCTTCGCTCGACGGACTCCCCGTCATGCAGGAGGACCGGTCGCCTGCCACGGACCCGGTTGAGGTGGGCGCGTCTCAGGATCGTCAGCAACCATGCTCGGGGGTAGGCGCCGTCGAACCGGTCGGCAGCACGAAAGGCGCGAACCAGCGTCTCCTGCACCAGGTCCTCCGCGTCGGCCTTCTGGCCGGTGAGCGAGAGCGCGACGCGGTACAGGACGGGGATCTCGGGAACGACATAGCGATCGAACGCCAGGTGCTGGTCGTCGCGCGCGGTGTCGGTCACAGCTGGGGTAACCCCGAGCCGGTGCTGCCGATTCCATGGCGAGGCAGGACCATGGCACCGATGCGCTCACATGGTGGGTACGGCACCCCAGGAAGCAGAGCGGCCCCCATCAGGAGGCCGAGACGCTGCCTGGGGCTCCGGGGGCACCGTTGCCCCACAGGGTCGCGAGGTCGGTCAGGGATGGCACCGTCAGTTCGGGCGCGTGGAAGAAGTCCGGGTATGGACCACCTGATCGGTTGATCCACGTCGTGCGCAGTCCGGCGCGCGCCGCCCCGTCGATGTCCCAAGGGTGCACGGCCACGAGCATCATCGCGCCGGCCGGCACCCCGCACCGATCAACCGCATAGGCGTAGGCCTCCGGCGCGGGCTTCCACCGGCGGGCGTCCTGCACGCTGAGGAGCGCCTCCACGTGAGGTCGCAGGTCGGTGCGGCGAAGGAGCTCGTCCGCGACATCCGTGCTCCCGTTGCTGAGGGTGACCAGCCGGATACCCGAGGCGCTGAGCGCACGCATCCCCTCCGGCACGTCCGGGTGCACATCGAGCTCTGCGAAACCCGCCATGATGTACCCGACCGCCGCAGGCAACTCGTCCCCGCCGATCTCAGAGCCGAGCAGGCGAGCAGCCGTCGCAGCGGCGATCGTGGAGAACGCCGCTGCGGAGCCGGCGGCCGCCAGGGCGAACCCGTCGCGGAGCACCTCGGCGAACCACTGCTGCGCCAGGTGTCCGGGGACGCCCACGTCCTGCCAGCGTCTCGACATCGGCGACATGTCGCTGAGCGTCTCGTTGACGTCGAAGACGATCACGCTCGGTGCACCAGCCACGGTCATGTCCCCCCGACGACGAAGTGTGAACGAGCATCTGCCACACAGGCCTTCCCTGCGAGCCGAGGCGCGACGGCGAAGCACTCCTGGAGACGAGCGGCAGATCGACGACAGTCTCTTCGACGAGGTCGAGGCTCGGCCGTCGATGGACTGCGTGCGTTCCCGAGTACTTGAATCGTCTTGCACCGCGGTGCAAGACGATGGGGTCGCGCTTGTCGATGACGCGTTGCCCCGGCCGGCGATGACGCTCAGCCGCGCCTTGGCCACGTCGAGCGACGGGTGCGGCCGTGCGCGATCTTCTGGCTCCCGGCGGCAGACCTGCTCTGGGGAGCCCACGCGGCTGAACCGGCTGCGGGCTCCGGGGGACTGGGGCTGCCCGCGTGATGTCGATGCACAAGCTGACCGCCGGGGACGGGTATGCGTACCTGACCCGGCACGTCGCCGCGGGCGACGCCGGCCTGGGCGCGGGTGAGTCGCTGACGCGGTACTTCGGGCAGACCGGCAACCCGCCCGGCCGCTGGTACGGCGCCGGCCTGGCCGGCCTGGGCGTCGACACCCCGTCCCGTGTGGCGGCGGGGGACCGGGTGACCGAGCCGGCGATGGCCGCGGTGTTCCGCCCCGGCGTCGACCCCTTCACCGGGCAGCCACTGGGCCGCGTGCACGACCACGACGAGCCGCCGGCCGACGGAACCGGCGGGCACAGCCGGCATGCGGTGCGGTGGTGGGCGACGACTTGACGTTCACGGCGCCCGAGTCGGTGTCGGTGCTGTGGGGCCTGGGCGACGACGCCACGCGAAAGGTCGTCTCCGCGGCGCACCGGGCGGCGCTGGGCGAGGCGTTGGCGTTCGCCGAGGAGTCCGTCATCCGCACCAGGGTCGGGCACGCCGGCGCCCGGCAGGTAGCGCACGGCCGGGATGATCGCGGCGGCGCTCGACCACTGGGACACCCGCGCGGGTGATCCGAACCTGCACACCCACACGGTGTCGCCAACGAGGTCCAGGGCCCCGACGGGGTCACAGACCGCACGGGAGGTCTTCGGCCAGATCCTCGCCACCACCCACACCGAACGCTCAGCCACCGAGATCTGGGACGCGTTCCACCCCCAGGGGCCACCTGGCCCGCCGAGTTCGCTCGCACCCTTACCGCAGCCCGCGCGTCCGCATCCGTTCGACCCTCCCGGACCTACGCCCGCCACGAGGCAGCCGGCTACGGACCCGCGATGTGGGCGAGTCGGGCGGTCCGAGGGCCAGCCGCGTACGGGCCTGAACGAACTATGGGTCGGGGTGCGGCGGCCGACACCGCGAGCTCGGCGGTCGGCGACCGACCCCGTTCTGAGCGCTGGAGCGGTGAGCCGGGCCGGCCGCCCGCAGCCGGCTGACTCCGCCTCAACCCTGCGTCAGCGGCTCCCAAGGCCGCTCCGGTCCAGCCGAAATGACCGTCCGGAGATCTCTGTGACCTCGATGGTGACGACCGCGTCCTTGTCCGTGCCCACCCAAGGCCGTAGCGGCAGGTGGTCCAGGGCGTCCGCCTCATGGTCGGCCAGGAAGGTGGCGTGCCCCCGAACGATGACGCTGGTGGCGCGCTCCTCGTCGAACCGATCCACTTCGAAGGCGACGTCCTGATTCATCACCACTCCGAGGAGCTTGCTGCCCGGCGCAGTACGGAACACGATCAGACCGTCAAACACTACGAAGTTGACGGGCACGATGTGCACCTTGCCGACCAGGTGGTACGCGAGCCGGCCAATCTCCTGCGACGACAGGAACTCCCATGCGGAGTTCTCCCTCAGCTGCGTCACGACGTCATCAGGTCCGATCATGATGTTCTCCTCGGGTGGGATCCGGCGGGTTGGGACGCGGAGCCTGCGACGACGGCCCCCTTGGACCGGCCCTGCCGGGCCGCGCCCCAGGTGCGTGGACATGATTGGCGTGGCGGTAGGTGCTGGACCTTTCCGAGGACACTGAAGCCTGCGCGGCGCCGGGCACTGACTCCGCGCCGTCACTCACCCGGGCCCGGAACGCCTCGCAATGCGTCCAGCACGTCGGCGCGGCCACCTGCAGGACTGTGGGGAGCTGCCAGGCGTCCCGACTCCGAGCCTCCGAGACGGCCGCACACAGCAGACGAGCACCCGCCGACTGGTCCCGGTGGGCGCTCGGGGCGTCGACGCGCAGCAGCACGTGGTCGGGATTCCCGTGATCCGCCTCGACCGAAGCCCTGGTGTCGTGCAGCAGGGAACGGTGCGGGGTCGGCGTTGTGTCGGCGGTGACCATACCCACAGCTCTGTCAGCTCCTCGTGCACTCTGAGAATGTTCAGGTCCGCCGCGCCGGAAGACGGAACGCGTCGTCGGGTGTTCGTCCTGCATCGCTCGTCCTCGTTCGCCCTGCTGCTTGCTGCCCGCGCCCCATTGCACCTCGAGTCATGTTCGGCCGGCAGGGACCAACGTCCCGAACCGGGGGGGGTATCGCCGCTGACTCGAGTCGCACCCCTGCCCGGGACACCGTCTGAGGTGGCAAGAAGCCGACGACCGTGACGAGCGCCAGCACGTTCACCAGCGTCCACGCATGCCCGGTCGGGGGTGTAGCGCTGGGGGGCCTTGGGGTTCTGGTGGTCGTGAAAAGTAGACGGTGCGCAGCGCGACGTCGGCGAACCACTTGTTGTGGTAGGTCTGCCCGACCATCGGCGCCTGCACCGTAGTTCCAGCCCACCGAGGCGCCGGCGGTCGCGAGCTGGTCGAACCGCACCAGGAGGGCGTGCGTGCTCAGCTCGCTCATCAGCCGAGGCGGCATGGAAGGCGTTGCCGCCCTCGACCGTGTACGCGGAGCCTGCCTTGGGAGCCGACCGTCGCGCGGCCAGGCGCCGGCCTCGTCGTCTTCGACGTCAGTGGGTTTCGTGGTGAGCATGTCCACGCCATCGGCGAGCCGGTGTCAGGCGGGCGCTGTGCTGGCCGACCCCGCCGTCGGTCGCGTCACGGGCGCAGCGGTCCCCACGATGGGGGTCCGTGCCCGACGCTGGCGCCACCACCGAGGCGGCACGTGCTCCCTACAGCCCCGGCTGACGGTGCCCGTGCTGCTCGGCGATGAACAGGGCCGCCTGCGTCCTGCTGTGAACCTGAATCTTGGCGAGGATGCTCGAGACGTAGTTCTTGACGGTCTTCTCCGCGAGGAACATGCGGCCGGCGATCTCCCGGTTGGTGAGCCCTTCCCCGATGAGGTCGAGGATCGCGCGCTCCTGCGTGCTGAGCAGGTCGAGCCGCGAGTCCTGCTGCTGCGCCCGGTGAAGCCTGTGCAGAACCGCCCGCGTGGTGTTGACGTCCAGGAGGGACCCTCCGCCCGCGACGGTCCGGATGGCGTGAAGAAGATCCAAGCCGCGCACGTCCTTGATCACGTAGCCGGCCGCACCGGCGGTGATGGCGGCCAGGAGCGCCTCGTCGTCGGCAAACGAAGTCAGCATCAGGCACGCGAGCTCGGGCCGCTGCGATCGCGAGCTCTCGGCACACCTCCACACCGCTGCCGTCGGGCAGTCGCACGTCGAGCACGGCCACGTCCATCCCGAGCAGTGGCGCGCGAGCAAGGGCCTCGCCCGCCGTCCGGGCCTCACCGACGACCTCCATGTCGTCCTGGGAGTCGATCAGATGGGTGAGGCCCTGGCGGACGACCTCGTGGTCGTCCAGGACGAAGACAGTGATCACCGGTTGCTCCTCCACGCGTCGCCTGGTGCGTCATGCGCGGCACGCCCAGAGCCCGCCGACGGCACGGTCGCCGCCCATGCCCATCGTGGACCCTGTGGCGCGTTGCGCGGCCCCTTCAAGGGGGCCGGCCACGGTGCTCTTTCGGACCAGATGTACCCCCTGAAACTCTCGATGGCGGCGAGTTCGACCTGCGGGCGCTCAGGGTGCCGCTGACTCGTCCGCCCACGCTGCTCCCGCGCCGGGACGTGGAAGCGGGCGTGAACCCTCGCGGAGATCACCGACCGGCGCAGCCCGCCGCCGGTCAGGACCTCCTGGTCTCATTCTTCGCCCTCCATCCCCCCGCGCCTCCTGGTTTGGGGCGGGTGAGCACGAGCGCGACGTCGCGGTCGGGCCTCGCCACCCTCGCCGTGGAGGCCTTCCCGCCGTGCCCGGGCTCGAGGGCGCGCGAACCCTCGGAAAGCCGCACCACGGTGCCGAGCAGGCGGACCGCGATCGCGCCGAGGGCGAGGAAGCCGCTGATCGGACCGATCACCTCCGCCGCCGAGAACCGCAGATCGGCCGCGGTCTGGAACACCGTCTGGGCGACGACCATCGGCAGCAGGAAGGCCAGGAGGCCCAGCAGCGGCGCCGCGAGGAGGTACCCGCCCGGACGGCCCCGGTGCAGCAGGTGGGCGGCCACCAGGGTGGCGGGCGTGATGAGCGCCAGGTCGAGGGTGTCGGTGACCATCGTGGTGCCGTGGTCCAGCAGCCCCGGCGGCTGCCCCGACACGGCTGCCGCGAGCAGCGGGGCCAGCCACACGACGGCGGTGACGAGACCGCTGACCAGCATCAAGGCGGCCACGCCGCGCCGAGGCGCAGCCGGACCCAGCAGCACCGCGAGCTCGCGAGCGTCGACCGACCGCACCACCAAGAGGAGCGCCCCCAGGCTGGCACTGAACAACGCGACGTACACCAGGTACAACTCGTTGTAGGCCGCGCCCAGCGACATCGTGGCGTTGAGGTAGAGGAACCAGGTCAGCGCACTCGTCAGCATCAGCGCGCCTGCGGGTGAGCCCTGCCGGTAGCGAAGTGCCGAGCCGAGGAGGAGCGGCACCGCGAGCGCGAGCGTCACCGCGTCCGACCCGCGGTTACCCGCGCCCTTGAAGACCGACTCGAACCGGTAGGGGCCCGAGCCGTAGAGGGCCACCATCTCCCCGTGCACCGACACCACGGAGGCCGGCGCCGAGCCGCCGGTGGAGAACAGGCCGAGCGTGGACGTGAGCAGAGCGAGGCCGGCGATGAGCGTGCTCAGGACCAGCACCGCGGCCGACGGCGTGACGACGGCCGTCCTGGCACGCTTGGTGGCGACGGGTTCTACCGGCCCCGTCGTGCCTCCCGATCCGGGCATCGTGAGCTCCGCATCCGAGCCCGCGTCGGCCGCCGAGCGACCGGGAACCGCCCGGCTCACGGTCACATGCTCGCCCGCGCCGCGGACGTCGAAGAGAGTCCTAGGTCCCGACCGGACCCGGCTCACCGGCTCCTGCGCCGACGTCGATTCCGTGGACGACCATGACCGTGGTCGATGCGCTGCGCACGACGTCGTTGCTCACCGATCCGAGGAGCATCCCGCGGAAGGCGCCCAGACCCCTCGAGCCGACCACGAGGAGCGACGCGCCGTGGGACATCTCCACCAGGGCGTGTGCCGGGTCGTCGTCGACGAGCTCGAGGCGGACGTCCAGGCCGGGGTGGTCCCTCCGCAGCTCGGCGGCGAGCTGTCGGGCGGCCTTGTGCGTCGGGTCGTCCAGGTCCTGGGTCGAGACGGGTGGCAGCAGCAAGGTGCCGCGTCCGTTCGGTTGCGCGACGGTGGGACGCACGTGGAGCACCACCAGCGTGACGCCACGCAGCACCGCCTCCCGAGCCGCCACCCGGGCAGCCGCGAGGGAGATCGCTGACCCGTCCACACCCACGACCACCGGCGACGCGGCGTCGTCGACGACGCGATCCTCGGCCCGGACGAGGATGACCGGGCACCGTGCATGCGCGGCGAGATGAGCGCTGACCCGACCGACTCGCCGTCTGCCTGCCTGGCCGCGCGCCCCGACGACGAGCAGCTGTGCCTCGTCGCTCATGCCACGCAGCATCGGCACCTCCGGTCCGTGCAGCAGCCGCGTCGAGACGGGGACGTCAGGCCAGCGGGTGGCCGCGTTCTCGAGCTGGTCGGCCAGGTACTCCTTGGCCTCGGTGTCGAAGCGCAGGTCGTCGAGGATCGGGTACCAGCTCCACTGGGTGTACTCCCGCGGCTCCTGGTAGGCGCGCGCCAGGACGGCTGCTGCGCTTCGTCGTCGCGCCTCGGCCAGTCCCCACTCGAGCGTCTGGGCGCTGTGCGGCGCACCGTCGACCGCGATCACCACAGGTCCTTCGTCACGCATCGCAACCACCTCGCCAAAGAAGCACCCGGACGTGCTGACACGGTCACAGTCGCGCGTCCTGCTGACGGTGACAGGAGGCTTTGGTCCCGAGGCGCTGCGCTGCCGCGGGGATGTGACACACGTCGTCACTGTGGGGCGGTCAGCCGACCATCGGCTCCTCGTCCCGACGGACGAAGGGAGATCGGGTGCGCGGCTCCAGGTGGAGCTGCACCAGCAGCTCACGGACCAGGACCTCCACGTCCTGCGGCCGGACCTGCAGCGCGCGGGCGATCTCGGCATCGGTCCTCCGCGCCGCCAGCAGCGTCAGGAAGCGGTGCTCGGTGGCGGTGGAGGAGCGGAGCGGCCGCAGGCACCCAGCAGATGTCGGACGTGCTGCGAGGCGTCGACGTGCTCCCGTGAGGCGGCCGCGACCAACCGGGGCGTCGCCGCGTCGAGCAGGGTCGTGACCACGTCATCGGCGCTCGCGCCTCGCAGAAGCACCCCAGCGGACCCGGACAGCGTGCGCACGAGGGTGGCGGCGTCGTCGTCCAGGGAGGACAGGAACAGGACGGCCGTGTGCGGCTCCACCGCGAGCAGCCGCCGACAGGCGAGGACAGCCGGGACTCCCGGGAGTCGATCGTCGAGGACGACGACGTCGGGACGGGCGTCCCGGACTGCCGTGACGGCTGGTTCGAGGGTTGCCACGGACGCACGGAGCGCCATGCCTGGATGGCGCTCGACGATGCGGCGAAGCCAGCTCCTGACGGCCTCGTGGTCGACGACGACGAGCACGCGTACCTCGCCCATCTGCCGATGCTCGTCACCGAGCACGGGGACGGAGAAGGGCAGAAGGTCATGGCGCGGAGGTCGGGCGCTCTATGCTCGATCGATGGAGACCCGCGGACCGACGGGCGACCTGCCGGCTGCGGACCTGCTCGGTGACGAGGGCGACCTGCGCGCGTTCATGGACGCCGTCGTCACGATGTCGTCGGAGCTGGACATCGCCACCGTCCTCCAGCGCCTCGTCGTCGTCGCATGCCGGCTGACCGGGCTCGGTACGGAGCGCTCGGTGTGCTCGGCGAGCACGGCGGTCTCAGCGAGTTCGTCAACCACGGCATCGACCCCGGGACGCGCGCGAAGATCGGGCACCTTCCGCGGGGCCGAGGCGTCCTCGGGCACCTCATCCAGGTGCCCGAACTGCTGCGCCTGCCCGACCTCACACGTCACCCGGAGTCGGTCGGGTTCCCCCCGCACCACCCGCCGATGCACACGTTCCTCGGTTTGCCGGTCAGCGCTCGCGGTGCGGTGTACGGCAACCTGTACCTCACGGACAAGGTCGGCGCCGACGGCCAGGTGACGGAGTTCACCACCCGTGACGAAGAGGTCGTGGTCGCCCTGGCGGCTGCGGCCGGGGTGGCGGTGGACCATGCCCGCACGTACCACCGCGCGCGCGAGAACGAGCGCTGGCTGGAGGCTGCCGCCGCCTGCACCCGCATCCTCACCGGAGGTGAGGACGACGGCGAACCGACCGCTCGGGTCTTCGAGGAGGCGCGTGAGGTGGCCGGCGCCCCTTCAGGCGCTCTGTGGACGACGCCGGCGGAGGTGCCGCCGTCGATGGCGCCCCTGGTGACCGGAGCCGGCGGACCGCGCCTCGTGACGGTCCCCGACGGGCACGGCGGCCGGGCTCACGGGCCCGGCATGGCTGCTGGCGATGCCGCTGCACAGCGCGGACCGATGGATCGGCGCTGTCCTGCTGGGGTGGCCGCTGGTCGAGGGGGAGGCCGGGCCGCAGGTCGACCTGGGTACCGTCACCGGCTTCGCCGAGCAGGTCGCCCTCGCCTTCGACGTCGCGGCCGCGCACGCCGACCGTGGGCGGCTGGCGGTCCTCGAGGAGCGGGATCGTATCGCCCGTGACCTGCACGACATGGTCATCCAGCGGCTCTTCGCGATCGGGCTCAGCGTCCAGGGCACGGTGCAGGAGGTCGCGTCCGCGGAGGTCGCCCGGCGCCTCGAGGGGGCCGTGGACGAGCTCGACGAGACGATCAAGGACATCCGGTCCTCCATCTTCCGGCTCGCAGCCCGCAGCCGGACCGGGGACTCCGGGTTCCGGCACCGGATCGACGTCGAGGTGGTCCGGTCACGGGAGCACCTGGGGTTCCTGCCGCGCCTGCGCACCGAGGGGATCACGGCGACCCTGCCGGTGGACCTGGGCGACGACGCGGTCGCCGTGGTCCGTGAGGCACTCACCAACACCGGCCGTCACGCGCGTGCCACCTCCGCGGTGGTCGATGTGGTGGTCGGCGCGGATTTGGTCGTGCGGGTCGTCGACGACGGTGTCGGCCCGCCCACCGACCCGACCCGGTTGAGCGGGCTGGCGAACATGCAGGAGCGCGCGGCGCGGCGCGGCGGCTGGCTGCGACTCGAGGCCGGCGTCACCGGGGGAGCGGTCCTGACCTGGTCCGTCCCGCTCGCGCGACCAGCATCGCCCGTGCTGCCCTGACCAGCGCTGCGCGAGCAGGCTCTCACACGCGCATGCCCCACCGCGGGCGACGCCGTTCGGCCATCGCGCGACCGAGCTGCTCGCCCCACTCCTTCGCCCGGGCGGTCTCCAGCGCGACCAGCGGGCCCGTCATGCCGGTCACCCAGAAGGACTGGGAGGGGGCCACCATCTCGCAACCCAACCGGCTCAGGTGCTTGTGCACGGCACGCGCCGCCGACCGGGGGACGCGCGGCATGTTGACGCGGGTGTCGAACGTCGCCGCCGGGAGGTCGCTGCGCACCACCTCGAGGCGGCCCAGCCACTCCCGGATCCCGATGCCCCGCGAGACCAACGGCGTGTCGGTCTGCTTGAGCGCGTCCCGGCGGGTGTTCGGACGGCTCATGCCGAAGGCGTGCGTCGGCCCCCCGACCACCAGCAGGTCGACCTCGGCGCCGATCCGCTGCGTGGCGGTGCCGACCTCCACGACCTCGACATCCATGAACGTGAAGAGCCCGCTGCCGACAGCTCGCGCCACCTCACGGGTGTTGCCGAACATCGACTCGAAAACCACGAGCCCTTGCATCATCCACCTCCTGCACGTCGTCGTCAGTGCCAGGGTCTTCCCTCCGACGGGGACCGTGACAGGGACCTAGGACCCTTCGGTGATCGCGGTCCGCCGGGTGCGGCCGGGTGGAGTCGGTGAGCTGCGCTACGTCACCCGACTGGTCAGGTGGTGGACCGCATCGACGTGCCCGTGCCGGGGGTCGAGCGGGTACGGGTCGTGGACGCCGTGCGCGCCTCCTCGCCGTCCCCGTGGTCTTCCCGCCCGTGGTGCTCGGCCGGGAGCACTACATCGACGGCGGTGTCCGCGACGACCTCGCGGTCGAGGTGGCGACTCGACATCCTCGACGGGGCTCAGGAACCCGGTGCGCGACCTGGGCCGGCGGTCCGGTGCGCACGCGCCCCGCCGACGCCGTCGCAAGCACCTTCCACCCGACGGCGACCGGACACAGCGCTCGATTCGGGCGGCGTGTGCCCGCCCGCGCGACCGGACGGACACAAGCCTGGACGACACCCAGACCGGTCGGCCCGTCCGCCTGGGATCGGACTCGGTCCCCGGTGGGTGCCGGCCCGCATCGCTGCGTGCGTCCTCGTCGGCTCGCCCGCGACGTCCAGGATGCGTCGCCGCCGAGCGAGGCCGCGTCACGACCTTCCCGCCGAGCGCGCACGGGCGTGGATCCTTGGTCCGGATGTGGGCGACGAGCCGGATCGGCCCGGCGTGGAGGTTGCTCAGCCGGTCCGAGTGAGGACCAAGGGCCCATGCGGAGTACGCCGGAGCGGGGGAAGCCTGGTGTCAGAGCCCGGAGGCCGGGTTCGACGGGATGCGGACGCGGAAGCATCCCGGTAGACCCTGGGAGGTTCGCGTCATGTCCAGCACCACCAAGGCTGCCCGCACCGGCACGACCGCGGGCGCAGTCAAGTACCAGGAGCAGATCATCACCCGGGCCAGCGTCCGCAAGGTGCTGGCCGTGTCCCGGATCGTCATCGGGTTCACCTTCTTCTGGGCCTTCGTCGACAAGACGTTCGGGCTGGGGTTCGCGACTCCGTCCGAACGCGCCTGGATCAACGGCGGTACCCCGGCGCAAGGGTTCATCAACGGCATCGAGGGTCCGTTCGCGGGGTTCTTCCAGGTGTTCGCCAACCCCTTCGGTGACGTGCTGTTCATGGTCGGCCTGCTCGGCATCGGGGTGGCCATGATGCTCGGCGCGGGTCTGAAGGTCGCCGCCCTCACCGGCACACTGCTCCTGGCGTTCATGTACATGGCGCAGCTGCCCGCGGCGCTGGGCGGGAACAACCCGGTGGTCGACTCCCACTGGCACGAGGCGCTGCTGCTGATCATCGCCGCCGTGACGCTCTCCGGTGACACCTGGGGTGTGGGCAAGATCTGGGCCCGCATCGTCGGCAACAGCTGGCTGCGCTGACGAGCGCAGCTCGCCGGCCGGCCACTACACGGCACGGAGGCCGGGTCCCGCCTGCGGGCCCGGCCTCCGTCGCGTCGTGTCGAGGTCGGCGCCCCGGCGCGCTTCCACGATCCGGCGATCCGCGCCGACTCGCCTTCTCGCGTCGTCCAGGTCATGAGGTAGCTGAAGGAGCGTGGTGTCGACTTCGCGGTCGCTGACCGAGCCGGACATCGACACAACTACTCCTGCAGGGGCCTGTTCGGGGATCGTCGCCCTAATCGCCCAGTTCGGGGCCGACACCATGCGGCAGGACACCGTCGCTGGGCTAGCGCAAGCGCAGGCGACAGGTCGGCTGGTCAGCCCACCGTGATCGACGCCGGAAAGCGATGAGGGCGGCAGCACGCACGCGTGTGGCCAGCTCGGGTACGGCCGAGGTCGCCCGCGTAGTCGACGTAGGCCGCGGGACGGTGTCGCGGGCTCTCTTCGCTCACGAGGACCCGGTCTGACCGCGCGTCGGCCGAGTACGAGGTGACCCGCGAGGACGACGGGGCCCACCCGGCTTCACCTTCCCTGCCGCGGGCTCAGGACGGAGGGCAGCCAGAACGGAGGGGAGCCAGACGGAACCGCATGGCCTGCTCACTGCGAAACGTGTGCGACACGATCGAGCGTCCTTGCAGGTCATCCCTGAAGGAGCGGGGCCGGTCAAGAGGTGCTCCCGACCGGCTTCTTGTCCTCCCCGACGCGTTGTGAGCGCGCCAACAAGGCGTCGGGGTCAAGGCTCGCGCGGAGCGCGACCGCGAAGCGGCCGAAGGGCCTTGATGCCGGCGCCGACTGGCGCACGATATGGACGGCGGAGAGGTTCGCTGGATCTCCCGAGTGCTCGGTGGTGTCGGTCGTTGCTCTCGTCATGGACCGGTGCCCCGGTCGGTGGCGGGCAGGGCCGCACAGGGGGCCTGCCGGTCATCCCTTCGCCGCGCTGGTCGGCGGCATGATGGGTTTCGCGGGCTCGGTCGGCGGGGTCAATCAGAGGGGCGACCACGCCAAGGGGTGGGGGTCATGACCTGCACGACCCGCGCCGGCCGAAGTTCGTCCAGTTGCGGGGCTCATGCCGCGACCGGTGTTCGAGGAGGAGTCAGGGCGCGCACGTGGTGGTCGCGCAGCGCGTAGAACACGTATTCCAGCTGCCGGCGGGCCGCGGCGACGACGCCGACGTTGCGTCCGCGCCGGGCCCCGATCTGCTCGCGCACCATCCCTACCGCGCTGGTCTTGGGCACCTTCTGCACGGACTCGACCACCGCCCACCGCACCAGCCGGGATCCTTGCTTGGTGATCCGGCCGCGGTGCACGTGGGTGTCGGACTCGTGGTGCTTGGGTGTCAGGCCCGCCCAGCAGGTGAGCTGGGCGGGTCGGGCGAACCGGGTGATGTCACCGATCTCGGCGACCAGGACCGCACCCAGGACCGGACCGATCCCCGGGATCGTCTGCACCGCGGTGTACCCCGGGTCGCGGGCCAGGCGACCGCGGACCAGGCCCGCGAAGATGTCGATCTCGAACTCGAGGGAGTCGATCACGCGACGCAGCGACGCGATCCGCGCCGCGTACGGCGCCGGCAACTTCAACGAGTCCAGCAGCGCGGTGCCCTCCACGCCGAACAGGTCGCTGACGACAACCTGGACCCCGCACTTGGCCAGCACCGCGTGGACCTCCGCCTTGCAGTGCGAACGCAGCCCGACCAGCTTGGCGCGGTGGCGGACCAGCTCACGGAGCTCCCGGGTCGCCGGCGGGGCGATCCACGCGTGCGGCAGCCGACCCATCCGCAGCAGGTCGGCCAAGTCCGCAGCGTCCCGCTCGTCGTTCTTGACCCGCCGGTACTCGAACGCCTTCACTCCCAACGGGTGCGCCAGGTGGACGCTGGCGCCGGCGTCCTGCAGGGCGTCCACCGCCCAGTACCACCCGTACGTCGCCTCGAGGACGACCTCGGGGCTCTCACCAGCCCGCGCGATCACGTCGGTCAACCGGCCGACGTCATTGACGATCCGGGTGCACTCCAACACCTCACCCGCCGCCGTCGTACGCACGACCACCGTGCGCCGACGATGCAGATCGATACCCACGAACTGCTGTCCTGCGTAACCTTCCATCAGGGGCCTCCTTCGTCGTAGACGTGAGCACCTCAAGCATCCGCCCGAGGGTCACGAGGAGCGGAGGCCCCGCTCCTTCATCGCATCAGAGGGTGCCCCGAGTGGGATTCGAACCCACACTGAATCGGGTTTGAGCCGAACGCCTCTGCCGTTGGGCTATCGGGGCACGAGCCGCGTCGAGCGCGGCGCGCGACCAGGTTACCGGCTGTGTGGCGGACCTGACGCAGAGTCCTCCGCGGTCCGCGGCCCGGGCGCCGCTACTGTGTGCCGGTGACCACCAGCGACCCGAACCAGGACGCGCCCACCGCCGTCCCGCTCGACCTGCCGCCGCTCCTCGACGAGCCGGCCGCGGCCAAGGCGCCGCAGCGCCCGGCCAGGCGTGCCGTCGTCGCCGAGGACGAGGCGCTCATCCGCATGGATGTCGTCGAGACCTTGCGCGAGGCGGGCTTCGAGGTCGTGGGGGAGGCCGGCGACGGCGAGACCGCCGTCCAGCTCGCCATGGACCTGCGGCCCGACGTCGTCGTCATGGACGTCAAGATGCCCGTGCTCGACGGCATCTCCGCGGCCGAGCGCATCGGCAAGGCGCACGTGGCGCCCGTCGTCCTGCTGACCGCCTTCTCCCAGACGGAGCTCGTCGAGCGCGCCCGGGACGCCGGCGCGATGGCGTACGTCGTCAAGCCGTTCAGCCCGGCCGACCTGCTGCCGGCGCTCGAGATCGCGATCTCGCGCTACTCGCAGATCAGCGCGCTCGAGTCCGAGGTCGCCGACCTCACGGAGCGGTTCGAGACCCGCAAGCGCGTGGACCGGGCGAAGGGCCTGCTCATGACGAAGATGGGCCTGACCGAGCCGGAGTCCTTCCGCTGGATCCAGAAGACCTCGATGGACCGCCGGCTCACCATGCGCGAGGTCGCCGACGCCGTGATCGAGCAGGTCGGCGGGGGCAGCTGACCCGTCCCCGCGCCGCACGCGTCCCGACCGGGCCCGGTCACCCCATGGGGTGACCGGGCCCTCGCATTTGGTCACAACTGTGCAACGACGCGTCGTGAGACACGTAGCGTCACATCGCGGACACATCGGGCAGGTACCTTCACCGGAACAGTCCGGGGACGGCCGATCGTCGCGCCCCAGCAGTACTCAGCAGAGGAGTACCCAGCATGAATCGTTCCACCCACGCAGTGCGCGCGGCCGCCCTGGCGGGCGCCGTCGCACTGGTCCTCACCGCATGTTCCGGTGGCGGCGAGGAGCCGACCGGGACCGAGGGCGAGGAGTCGGCCGCCAGCGCCACCCCGCTGAAGATCGGCACTCTGCTCCCGCAGACCGGTTCGCTCGCCCAGCTCGGCCCGCCCGAGATCGCGGGAGTCGACCTCGCGGTCGAGGAGATCAACGCCGCCGGTGGCGTCCTGGGCGCGGATGTGACGGTCGAGCACACCGACTCGTCCGACGCCGAGCACGCCGAGGTCGCGACCCAGTCGGTCACCGACCTCATCAGCCAGGACGTCTCGGTGATCATCGGTGCCGCGTCCTCCTCGGTCACCCGCAACGTCATCGACGACGTCACGGGCGCCGAGATCGTCCAGATCTCCCCGGCGAACACGGCGACGGACCTCTCGGGCTACAGCCCGTTCTACTTCCGCACCGCCCCGCCGGACACGGTCCAGGGCGCGGCCATGGGCAACCTCGTGCTCGGCGACGGCGCGACGAACCCGGGCATCCTCGTCTTCAACGACGACTACGGCATCAGCCTGCGCAACGTCATCCAGGCCACGGTGGAGGACGCCGGCGCCACGCTGGCGTACGGCACCGAGGGTCAGGAGTTCGACCCGACCGAGCAGAACTTCACCTCGATCGTGTCGGCGGCCCTGGCCACGAACCCCGACGCGCTCGTCGTCATCGCGTTCACGGACCAGACGCCGCTCATCCTCCCGGAGCTCGCGACGCAGGGCTACGACATGTCGAAGGTCTACCTGGTCGACGGCAACCTGCAGGACTTCAGCGGCAAGTTCGACGCCGGCCTGCTCACCGGGGCGCAGGGCACGCTGCCCGGCGCCTTCCCGAGCGACGAGTTCCAGGCCCGGATGCTCGAGGTCAACCCCGACCTCCGCGACTTCTCCTACGGTCCGGAGTCGTACGACGCCGTCATGCTGGCGTCCCTGGCGGCGGTCCGTGGCGGGGCCACCGACGGCGCGACGATCCAGGAGAACATGGCGGCCGTCTCGGGCGCCGACGGCGGCACGGCGTGCACCGGCTACGCGGAGTGCCTCGAGCTGCTCGAGTCCGGCGAGGACATCGACTACGAGGCCGCCTCGGGCGTGGGCCCCTTCAACACCGACAACGACCCGTCGTCGGCGTTCATCGGGGTCTACAAGTTCAACGACGACAACACCTACACCTTCGCCAAGTCGGAGTTCGGCGAGGTCGGCTGACCGTCCTGCACGACGCCGACCTCGGTCGGCTCGGCGAGGCCCGGTGCGCACCGCGCACCGGGCCTCGCCCGCGTCCGGGGCGTGTGGGTGGGCGCCTTGAGGATCGTCGACGTCGCGCTGGATCGCCTCGTGGCCGCCGCCGACGACGCCCGGTGCCTGACGAGCGCCGACCGGCTCGCCCTGGTGGTCGACCTCGACGCGATCACGTACTGCCTCGCCTCGGTCCGGGCGGAGGTCGTCGACGCCGAGACGGAGGCGTCCGCGAGACGGGCCGGGTGAGCGACGGGTGGGCGGGGGAGATGCGCGGCCAGGGACCGGTACGCACGACGCGGCCCACCGGCGATGCCGATGGGCCGCGTGCTCCGGGACGCGCAGCGCGGCCTCGGGTCCCTCAGGTCAGCGGGGGAGCCGTGGGCGCGTGCGCCGCCTCGACGTCGGTGGCCAGCGTCCCCAGGTACAGCTCGATGACCTTGGGGTCGTTCATGAGCTCGCGCCCGGGACCGGAGTAGGCGTTCCGGCCCTGGTCGAGCACGTAGCCGCGGTCGCAGATCTGCAGGCACCGCCGCGCGTTCTGCTCGACGATGACGATCGAGACGCCGGCCTTGTTGATCTTGCGGGTCCGGATGAACGTCTCGTCCTGCCGGACCGGCGACAGCCCGGCGGACGGCTCGTCGAGCAGCAGCACGGACGGCTCCATCATGAGCGCCCGCGCCATCGCGACCATCTGCCGCTCGCCGCCGGACAGGGAGCCGGCGCGCTGGCGACGGCGGTCGCCCAGGGTCGGGAAGAGGTCGCGATGAAGTCGAACCGCTCACCGAACCGCTTCGGGGTCTGGAACATCCCCATCCGCAGGTTCTCCTCGATGGTCAGCGAGGGGAACACGTTGTTGTTCTGCGGGACGAACCCGACCCCGCGGCGCACCAGGGCGTCCGCGCGCTGGTTGGTGATGTCCTCGCCCTGCGAGCGTCACCGAGCCGGACCGGACGGTGACGAGACCGAACAGGGCCTTGAGCAGCGTCGACTTCCCGGCCCCGTTCGGGCCGATGATCCCGATGAGCTCGCCGGGGTGCACCACGAGGTTGCAGCCGTTGAGGATGTCGACGCCGGGCAGGTACCCGGCGACGATGTCGGTGGCGGCCAGCAGCGGGGTGCCCGCCGGGGCGCCGCGGTGGACCTCGTCGGCCGTCGTCTGCCGCCCGGACCGGGCTGCGCGCCCGCCGGCTCGTCGGCATCACCGTGCTCATCGTCGCTCCTCCTCGGCCTTGACCTCGGCCTCGAGCCGCTCGGCGACGTCGTCCGCCAGCAGCGCGTCGTCGCCCAGGTCGGTGTCGTGGTGCGCACCGAGGTAGGCGTCGATGACGGCCTGGTCGCTGCATGACCGACTCGGGCGGGCCCTCGGCGACGATGCGGCCCTCGGCCATGACCACGACCCAGTCCGAGATGTGCCGGACCATGTGCATGTCGTGCTCGACGAAGAGCACGGTGGTGCCCTCGTCGCGCAGCGCCTGGATGTGGCCGAGCAGCGACTGCGTCAGCGCCGGGTTCACCCCGGCCATCGGCTCGTCGAGCATCACCATGGTCGGCTTGCTCATGAGCGCGCGGGCCATCTCGAGCAGCTTGCGCTGCCCGCCGGAGAGGCTGCCCGCGAAGTCGTCCCGCTTGGCGTCGAGCTTGAAGCGGACGAGGAGCTCCTCGGCCTGCTCGGTGATCTCCCGCTCGCGCGGGCCGCCACAGCGGCGGCATGAGGGCGGTGAACAGGTTCTCGCCGGGCTGGGCGGTGGCGCCCGAGGCGCATGTTCTCGATGACCGTCATCCGGGACAGCGCCTTGGTCAGCTGGAACGTGCGCACCATGCCGGACCGCGCCACCTTGGCCGCGGGCATACCCGGCAGCGAGCGGCCCTCGAACGTCCAGCGGCCCGTGCTCGGCTTGTCGAACCCGGTGAGCAGGTTGAACAGCGTCGTCTTGCCGGCCCCGTTGGGGCCGATGAGCGCCGTGATGCGCGCCGCGCTGGACCTCGAGGTGGTCGACGTCGACGGCGGTCATGCCGCCGAAGTGCCGCGTCACGTCGTCGGCGACGACGATCGGGTCGGGCTTGGGGACGCCCGGACCCGCTCGACGGCGGCGAACGGCGGAGCTCGGGCGCGGCTGGACCGCCGAGCGCGGTGGCGCCGGCGACCGGCGGCGCTCGCGCCCCGGCGCCCGCGCTGGTGGCGGTGCTGTCAGCGGACATTGATCGCCAGCTCCTTCTTGTCGCCGAGTATCCCTTGTGGTCGGAAGATCGACCAGCAGCATCAGCGTGACTCCCACGACGATCCAGCCGAACTGCTCGACCTGCTCGGTGCGCATGACGTCTCGGCGGCACGCGCCGAGCGCATGAGCCGCTTGATGAGCATGAGCGCCGCCCAGAAGATCATCGACCCGAGCACCGGGCCGAACACCGTGGCCGCGCCGCCGAGCAGCAGGATCGTCCAGACGAAGAACGTCATCGAGCGCCCCATGGAGTCCGGCTGCACGGCCCGGGGCAGCACGTACACGATCCCGGCGAGCGACCCGATCACCCCGCCGAGCACGAGCGCCTGCATCTTGTAGGCGTAGACGTTCTTGCCGAGCGAGCGGACGGCGTCCTCGTCCTCGCGGATGCCCTTGAGCACGCGGCCCCACGGGCTGCGCATGAGCAGCCAGACGAGCACGCAGGCCAGAGCGACCAGCGCCCAGCCGACGAGGCGGATCCACCAGCTGTTGGAGGCGTTGTTGGAGTACTCGAACGGCCCGAGGGCCAGTCGTGCCGTCCGGGAACGGCGACAGCGCCGGCGAACGTCTCCTTGTAGCTGTTCCCGCGCAGGCCCGCCGACGCGCCGGTGAGGTCGGTGAGCGCCGTCGACCGTCCGACGATGCGGACGATCTCCGCGGCGGCGATGGTGACGATCGCGAGGTAGTCGCCGCGCAGCTTCAGCGTCGGGATGCCGAGGATGAGCGCGAAGACGACCGCGCACGCCATCGCGACGAGCAGCGGCGGCCAGACAGCGGCAGCCCGGCGATCGTCGAGATCGCGAAGCCGTAGGCGCCGAGCAGCATGAAGCCGGCCTGGCCCATGTTGAGCAGGCCGGTGAGGCCGAAGTGGATGTTGAGGCCGATCGCGGCGAGGGCGTAGGCGGCGGTGGTGGGCGCGATGAGCTCGCCCGCGACGTTGCGTGAGGATCGCTGGGTCCAGTCCATGGTGATGACCTCGCTATCCGATGCGCTCGGCGCGGCCGAGGATGCCTTGCGGTCGGAACAGCAGGACGAGGATGAGGATCACGAGCGCCGCGGCGTACCGCATGTCCGACGGGGATGACGAGGTTCGACATCTCGACGACGAGGCCGATGACGAGCGACCCGACCAGCGCGCCGAACGCGGTGCCCAGGCCACCGAGCGTCACGGCGGCGAACATGAGGAGCAGCAGCGTGCCGCCCGATGTTCCAGCGCGGTCGCGCCGAGGTAGAGGCCGATGCAGGACGCCGCCCAGGCCGGCGCAGCCCGGCGCCGAGCGTCCAGACGAGCCGGATGATCCGGTCCACGGAGATGCCGGACGCCGCGGCCAGGGCCGGGTTGTCCGACACGGCGCGGGTCGCCCGCCCGGTCCGCGTGCCGACGCAGGAAGTAGGCGACGCCGCCGAGCACGACGACCGCGATGATCACCGAGACGAGGGACTGCTGGGTGAGCGAACACGCGACCGAGGTCGGATGCGACTCGGGGTTGCGGTCGACGATGCGCAGCGGCTCGCCACCGAAGAAGAACTGGTAGGTGTACTGCAGCGCGATCGACAGCCCGATCGTGACGATCATGCGCTGCGTGAGCCCGACCCGGCGCTGCGCAGCGGGTGCCAGAGGAACCGGTCCTGCACCCAGCCCGGTCGCCGCCGCGAGCACGACGGCGAGCGATCGCCGGCCGACCACGAGCGGCAGCCCGAGCGTCTGGACGTCCCGACGTAGGCGAGGATCCCGCCGAGCGTGACCTGCTCGCCGTGGGCGAAGTTGCTCAGGCCGGTCGTGCCGAAGATCAGGGACAGCCCGATCGACGCGAGCGCGAGCAGGCTGCCGAACACGAGGCCGCTGGTCGCCTGCTGGGCGAACCGGCTCCAGGTGACGCCGCTGCCGCTGCCCGCCGAGACGGTGGCGGGCGGTCGTCGAGGCCCGGCTCGGCGCCCGCCGCGTCGGTCGGAGCTGTCCCGGCGGCGGCGGCCGTCGCCCGCCGTGCCGCCGTCCGTGCCCGCCGCCACCGGCCGTCGGCGCACCGAGCGGGAACAGCGCGCCCGCGCGCGCGCCGAGCGTCGCGGTCGACCGTGCGCGGGTTGTTGGCGGGGTCGCGCAGCGTCTCGCCGGCCGGGAGCGTGGACTCGTCGACGGTGACGGTGTACTCGCCCGGACTCGCGTGACGCCGGCGGACCAGCGCCCGTCCGGACCGGTCGTCGCGGTCGACTCGCCCGCCGGGACCGTCGACGGTCGAGGCTCGACGCCGACCGCGGGCTGACCCGCGGCGGTGCGGATCGTGCCGTTGATGCAGGCCGGTGGCCGCGTCGGTGACGCAGTGCGCCACGGCGGCCTGCGGCGGTGCCGCGGCGCGGGGCCGGCGAGCGACGCCGAGACAGGCGAGGGCGGCGAGGACCAGCGCGAGCAGGGCTCGCGCGGGCGGTCGGGGAACGGTCCATGGTCGCTCGTGGACGCACCTGGGACCTCCGTCCGGTCTGAGGCGATCGGTTGACAGGGGGTGCCCGGCGTCCGCGTCGCGGCGACGCCGTCCGAGCCCTAGGAGGATAGGCGCGGTTTGTGTCGCGCATGTCACCTCCGGGCCCGCGGGCCCGCCTGGGACTACGTGCGCACGGTCACCTGGGGGAGTGATTCACTGCCCTCTCCGCAGGGCCTAGGCTCCAGGGGTCCACCGCGCGAGAATCGTGATCGATTTGTCATCATCGATCGGTGCGGCGGACGCGCCCGGGGGAGCGCGGCTGTGCTAATCGACCGATCTGGAGGTTCGTCGACGTGCGTCCCGGTGTGCAGGTGCGTGCTGCGGTCCCCGACGACCTCGACGGTCTCGTCGACCTGTGCCTGGAGGCGCGCGCCGAGGCGGCCGTCGGTGCCCAGCTGTGCAGCAGCGACGCGAGCGGCTGCGCCACCAGCTCGGCACCCTCCTGACCGTCCCCGGCGGCCACGCGATGGTCGGCCTGCTCGACGGCGAGCTCGCGGGCCTCCTGCTCGCCCGCGTGGTCGGCCCCAGCCCGTTCACCGACGAGGTGAGCGTCCACGTCGAGGCGCTGTTCGTCCGGGTCGGCCGACGCCGTCGCGGCCTGGGGCACGCGCTGCTCGCCGGCGCGGCGCCGATCGCGGAGGACGCCGGGGCGACGCCAGGTGTTCGCCGTCCCGCTGCCCGGGTCGCGCGGCGTGCAGCGGTTCCTCGCCCGGCTGGGCTTCGCGCCCGGCCGCCGCGCACCGCGTGGTGAGCACGGAGGTGCTCCAGCGCCGCCTGGCCGCCGACCCCGCGCTCGTCGGGCTCGGGCGCCGCGGGGGATCGGGACGCGGGCTCGAGGACCTCATCGCCCGCCGTCGGCAGGTGCGCGCGATGAGCGGCCCGGTCGACCTGCGCGGCGTCCCCGCGGCCCTGGCCGCCGCCGAGGGCTGGCTCAGGAGCCGCGCCGGTCCTCGATCAGCATGCAGGTCAGGCGCGCGGTCGCCAGCCGCCGCGAGCCCGAGTCGACGACGACGATCTCGTAGGACGCCGTCGTCCGGCCCAGGTGCAGCGCGGTCGCCGTCCCGGTGACCAGCCCGCTGCGGGCGGACCGGTGGTGGGTCGCGCTGACCTCGATGCCGACCGCCGCTCGACCCGCGCCGGCGTGCGCCGCGGCCGCGGAGCGACCCCAGCGTCTCGGCCAGCACGACCGAGGCGCCGCCGTGCAGCAGCCCGAACGGCTGGGTGTTGCCCTCGACGGGCATGGTGCCGACCGCCCGCTCCGCGCTCACCTCGAGCAGCTCGATCCCCATCCGCTCGAGGAGCGAGCCGGGGCGAGTTGCGGCGGAGGAGGGCGAGGGCGTCCGTGTCGGTCATGCCGGATAGGTTGGCACCCGTGACCGACAACCAGCCAGCCGCCCGTCCCGGAGCCTCCGAGGGGCGGCCGCGCCTGCTCCTCGATCGACGGCCACTCGATGGCGTTCCGGGCGTTCTTCGCCCTCCCGGTCGACAAGTTCTCGACCGTGAACGGCGAGCCGACCAACGCGGTGTACGGCTTCACGTCCATGCTCGCCAACCTGCTGCGCGACGAGGCGCCGACGCACGTCGCGGTCGCCTTCGACGCCGGCCGCACGACGTTCCGCACCGAGCAGTACGCCGAGTACAAGGGCACCCGCGACGCGACGCCGGAGCCGTTCCGCGGCCAGGTCGCGCTCATCCGCGAGGTCCTCGACGCGATGCGCATCCCGGTCCTGGAGAAGCCGAACTACGAGGCCGACGACATCCTCGCCACCCTCGCCGACGCAGGCGCTGGCCGCCGGCATGGAGGTGCTCATCTGCTCGGGCGACCGCGACACCTTCCAGCTCGTCACCGACGACGTCACCGTGCTCTACCCGGTCCGCGGGCGTCAGCGACGTCTGGCGGATGACGCCGGACGCCGTCCGGGAGCGGTACGGCGTCGGGCCCGAGCGGCTACTCCGACCTCGCCGCGCTGGTCGGGGAGTCCAGCGACAACCTGCCCGGCATCCCGGGGGTCGGGCCCAAGACGGCGGCGAAGTGGCTGACCACCTACGGCGGGCTCGAGGGGCTCGTCGGCGCAGGCGGGCAGCATCAAGGGCAAGGCGGGGGAGGCGCTGCGCGAGCACCTCGACCAGGTGCTGCTCAACCGCCGGCTCAACCGCGCTGCTCACCGACGTCGAGCTGCCGCTCGGCGCCGGCCGACCTCGCCGTCCAGCCGTGGGACCGCGAGGCGATGCTCACGCGTGTTCGACGACCTCGAGTTCCGGGTGCTGCGCGAGCGCATGTTCGCGATGGTCGCCGCCGAGCAGGCGCCGCGCCGAGCCGGTGGAGGCCGGCGAGCTGACCCTGGTCGACGCTCGCCGAGGGCACGCTCGGCGACTGGCTGCGCGCCCGCGCCGGGCCGCGGCTCGCGGTCGACGTGCACGGCCAGGGCACGCCCGTCGGCGGGGACGCCTGGGGCGTCGCGATCGTCGACGACGCCGGCGAGGCGGTCGTCGTCGACCTCGCCGCGATCGGCCCGGCGGACGAGAAGGCGCTGGCCGACGTGGCTCGCCGACCCCGGCGCGCGCCGAAGACCGTGCACGCCGCCAAGACCGCCTGGCACGCGCTCGCCGGCCGCGGGCTGCCGCTGGCGGGCGTCGACGTTCGACGTCGAGCTCGCGGCCTACCTGTGCGAGCCGGACCGGCGCGCCTACGACCTGCCCGAGCTCACGTTCTCCTACCTGCGTCGCGAGCTCACCGCGGACGCCGCGGCCGCCGGCGCGCAGGGCGCGCTCGACCTCGAGCTCGACGGCAGCGACGACGCGCCGGCGCGCCGCGGTGCGGGCGGCCGCCGTCGCCGACCTCACCGACGTGCTCGTCCGCCGAGCTCGCCGCCCGCGGCGCCGAGCGCGCTGCTGACCGACGTCGAGCTGCCGCTGGTCGACGTGCTCGGGCGGATGGAGCGCACCGGGATCGCGGCGGACACCGCGTCACCTCACCGAGCTCGAGCGGTACTTCGACGGCATCGTCACCAGCGAGGCGGCGGACGCGTACGCCGCGATCGGCCGGGAGGTGAACCTCGGCTCGCCCAAGCAGCTCCAGGAGGTCCTCTTCGACCAGCTCGGCATGCCCAAGACGAAGAAGATCAAGTCCGGCTGGACGACCGACGCCGCGGCGCTCACCGAGCTGTACGCGCGGACCGAGCACCCGTTCCTGCAGCACCTGCTCGCGCACCGCGACGCCATCCGGCTGCGCCAGACGGTCGAGGGGCTGCTGCGCTCGGTGGCCGCCGACGGCCGCATCCACACGACGTTCATGCAGACGATCGCGGCGACCGGGCGGCTGTCCTCGACCGACCCGAACCTGCAGAACATCCCGATCCGGACCGAGGACGGGCCGGCGGATCCGGCGGGCGTTCGTCGTCGGCGACGGCTACGAGACGCTGCTGACGGCCGACTACAGCCAGATCGAGATGCGGATCATGGCGCACCTGTCCGGCGACGAGGGCCTCATCGAGGCGTTCCGGTCGGGGCGAGGACCTGCACCGGTACGTCGGGTCCCGGGTGTTCGGCGTGCCGACGCAGGACGTCACGAGCGAGATGCGCTCGAAGATCAAGGCGATGTCCTACGGGCTCGCCTACGGCCTGTCGTCGTTCGGGCTGTCCAAGCAGCTGAACATCGCGGTCGGCGAGGCCGCGGGCCTGATGGAGGACTACTTCTCCCGGTTCGGCGGCGTGCGCGACTACCTCACGGGCGTCGTCGACGAGGCGCGCGCGACCGGGTACACCGCGACCCTCCTCGGCCGGCGCCGCTACCTGCCCGACCTCACCAGCGACAACCGGCAGCGGCGCGACATGGCCGAGCGGATGGCCCTCAACGCGCCCATCCAGGGCAGCGCCGCGGACCTCATCAAGGTCGCGATGCTCGGCGTCGACCGCGAGCTCACCACGCGCGGGCTGCGCTCGCGGCTCGTCCTGCAGGTCCACGACGAGCTCGTGCTCGAGGTCGCCGCCGGGCGAGCGGGACGAGGTCGAGGCCCTGGTCCGCGCAGCAGATGGGCGCGCGCGGCGGACCTGTCCGTCCCGCTCGACGTCTCGGTCGGTGCCGGGGCGAGCTGGCACGAGGCCGGCCACTGACTCGCGGTGGGCTGACGCCGGGGCCGACCGGGCCTTCAGGCGGCGCGACCGGCGTTGCGCGCGCGCATCGGTCGGGTGACGTGCGCCACAGTGTCGGCGCAGTGGCAACGCGGCCACCCACGGTGATCCCGGAGGCCTCATGTCCGAGCTCGCGCATCCGCCAGGACGCGGAGACCGACTACGAGCGCGTGCAGCGCTCCCCGGAGTTCCAGGCCCTGAGGCACCGGTTCCGGTCGTTCGTCTTCCCGATGACCGGGCTGTTCCTCGCCTGGTACCTCGTCTACGTGCTGCTCGCGGCGTACGCGCCCGGACTTCATGAGCATCCGGGTCGCGGGCAACATCACCGTCGGCCTGCTGTTCGGGCTCGGCCAGTTCGTCTCGACGTTCGTCATCACGATGCTCTACGCCCGCTGGGCGAACACCCACCAGGACCCGATCGCGGACGAGCTCCGCCAGCACATCGAGGGGCGGGACCTGTGAGCGGCACCGGCGTCGGGCAGCTCGCTCGCCGCCGCCGAGGCGACCGAGGTCGGCAGCCCGGCCGTCAACATCGCGCATCTTCGGCGTGTTCGTCGCGGTCACGCTGGTCATCGTGTTCCGGGCGTCGAAGAACAACAAGACCGCAGCCGACTACTACGCCGGCGGCCGCTCGTTCACCGGCCCGCAGAACGGCACCGCGATCGCCGGCGACTACCTGTCGGCCGCGAGCTTCCTCGGCATCGCCGGGGCGATCGCGGTCAACGGCTACGACGGCTTCATGTACTCGATCGGCTTCCTCGTGGCCTGGCTCGTCGCGCTGCTGCTCGTCGCCGAGCTGCTGCGCAACACCGGCAAGTTCACGATGGCCGACGTCCTGTCGTTCCGGCTCAAGCAGCGTCCGGTCCGGATGGCCGCCGCGCTCGCGACCCTCGCCGGTCGTGTTCTTCTACCTGCTCGCCCAGATGGCCGGCGCCGGCGGGCTGGTCGCGCTGCTGCTCGGGATCTCCTCGGCCGGCCGGGCCAGAGCCTCGTCGTCGCCGTCGTCGGCGCGCTGATGATCCTCTACGTCCTGGTCGGCGGGATGAAGGGCACCACCTGGGTCCAGATCATCAAGGCGATCCTGCTCATCGCCGGCGCGGCGGTGATGACCGTCTGGGTGCTCGCGAAGTTCGGGTTCAACCTCTCCGAGCTGTTCCAGGGCGCCATCGACCGGTTCGGCGAGGGCGGCGAGGCGCTCATCGAGCCCGGCAAGCAGTACGGCGCGAACGCGACGAGCAAGCTGAACTTCCTGTCGCTCGCGCTCGCGCTGGTCCTCGGCACCGCCGGGCTGCCGCACGTGCTCATGCGCTTCTACACGGTGCCGACCGCCAAGGAGGCTCGCCGGTCCGTCGTCTGGGCGATCTGGCTCATCGGCATCTTCTACCTGTTCACCCTCGTCCTCGGCTACGGCGCGGGGGCGCTGGTCGGTGCGGACACGATCCTCGCGGCACCGGGCGGCGTGAACTCGGCGGCACCGTTGCTGGCGTTCGCGCTCGGCGGGGAGATCCTGCTCGGCATCATCGCGGCCGTCGCGTTCGCGACGATCCTCGCCGTCGTCGCCGGCCTGACGATCACCGCGGCGGCGTCGTTCGCGCACGACATCTACGCCTCGGTCATCAAGCACGGGCGACGTCAACCCGGACGGGGAGGTGAAGGTCGCCCGGATCACCGTCGTCGTCATCGGCATCCTCGCGATCGTCGGCGGGATCTTCGCCCAGGGGCAGAACATCGCGTTCCTCGTGGCCCTCGCGTTCGCCGTCGCGGCCAGCGCGAACCTCCCGACGATCCTCTACTCGCTGTTCTGGCGGAAGTTCAACACCACCGGCGCGCTGTGGAGCATGTACGGCGGGCTCATCTCCTGCATCGTGCTCATCGCGTTCTCGCCGGTCGTGTCGGGCAAGGTCGACCCGGTGACCGGTGCGAGCCTGTCGATGATCAAGGACACGTCGGTCGACTTCGCGGTGTTCCCGCTGGAGAACCCCGGCATCGTGTCCATCCCGCTCGCGTTCCTGCTCGGCTGGATCGGGACGCAGCTCGGCAAGCGGGACGCCGACCCGGAGAAGTTCGCCGAGATGGAGGTCCGGTCCCTGACCGGCGCCGGCTCGGAGAAGGCCGTCAACGTGCACTGAGCGCGCGTCGGCACCGACCCCTGCCGCGCGACTCCCTCGCTGCGTCAGGGGCGCCGCGCGACGAGGATCGCCGTCCCGGGGAGCCGGGCACCGCGGACCGGGCCCCACCCGCCCCACGTCCGCGTGTGCCCGGCCGGCCAGGTCGGCTCCACGAGCCGTTCCAGGACGAGCCCGGCGCCGACGACGTCGGCCACGTGGTCGCCCAGCGTGCGGTGGTACTCGGCGTAGACGACGGCGCCGGACGCGTCGGTCTCCACGTACGGCCGGCGGTCGAAGTAGGAGCGGGTCGCCGTGAGGCCGCGCTCGGTCGGGTCGTCGGGGAACGCCCAGCGGATCGGGTGGGTCACCGCGAACACCCAGCGTCCGCCGGGTCGCAGCACCCGGGCGACCTCGGCGTGCACGCGCGCGGCGTCGGGGACGAAGGGCAGGGCGCCGAAGGCGGTGAAGACGACGTCGAACGACCCGTCCGCGAACGGCAGCGCGCGGGCGTCCGCCTGGAGCGCGGGCGCGACGACGCCGGTGGCGTCGTCCAGGCGCCGTCCGGCGCGCAGCATCCCGGCCGAGACGTCGGTCGCGACGGCCCGAGCACCCTGGGCGCGCAGCCACCGCGAGCACTGCGCGGCCCCGGCGCCGACCTCGAGCACGTCCCGGCCCGCGACGTCGCCGAGCAGCCGCGCGTCGGCCTCCCGCAGGCCCTCCGGGCACCAGCAGAAGTCGGCGCGGACCGAGGAAGTCGCCGTGCTCGTCGAGGTACTCCTCGGCGTTGGCGTCCCACCACGACCGGCCCGCGCCGCCGCCGTCGCGGGCGGGACGTCGCGGAAGCCGGCGGACCCGAGGCTCGGCGTGCGACATGCCGTCATTCTGCCCCGTGATTCCGGCGCGTGACCTGGATGGTCTAGCCTCTGCACTCCCTGGCTACTGGTCCACGTGCGTCAGGCCCGCTCAGGTGCGTCAACGGAGGGTGATCTGCGTGAAGAATTGGCTCAAGGTCGGTGGGGCCGGCGTCGCGCTGGCGCTCGCCCTCACCGCGTGCGCCGCGAGCGATCGCGATGCCGCAGGGACGGTGCGCACCACAGGCGACGGCGACGGCGGCAGGCGGGTCGCGACACGTTCATCTTCGCGGCGTCCGGCGGACCCCGGCGTCGCTCGACCCGGCGTTCGCCAACGACGGCGAGTCGTTCCGGGTCGCGCGGCAGATCTTCGAGGGCCTCGTCGGCACCGAGCCGGGCACCGCCGACCCGGCACCGCTGCTGGCCGAGTCGTGGGAGGTCAGCGAGGACGGCCTCACGTACACGTTCGACCTCAAGGAGGGCGTCACCTTCCACGACGGCACGCCGTTCGACGGCGAGGCCGTGTGCTTCAACTTCGAGCGGTGGAACAACTTCACCGGCATCCTGCAGTCCGAGAGCCTGTCGTACTACTGGGGCAAGGTGAACGGCGGGTTCGCGACGAGCGACGCCGAGAACGGCAAGTACGACGCGCTGCGAGGCGCCCGACGCCGCCACCGCCGTCGTCACAGCTGAAGAGCCCGCTGCCCGAGCTCATCTCCGCCCTCTCCCTGCCCTCGTTCTCCATGCAGTCGCCGGCGGCGCTCGAGGAGTACGGCGCGGACGAGGTCGGCGGCGACGAGGACGTCCCCGGTGCTGCTCCGAGTACGCGAACTGCGCACCCGACCGGCACCGGCCCGTACGTCGTTCGAGTCGTGGACGACCGGCGAGACCGTCGCGCTCACCGCGTTCGACGACTACTGGGGCGAGCAGGGCCAGGTCCGGCGGATCGTCTTCCAGATCATCTCCGACGCCACCGCGCGCCGGCAGGCGCTCGCAGGCCGGCGACATCGACGGCTACGACCTGGTCGCACCGGCCGACGTCGTCGCGCTCGAGGAGGAGGGGTTACCAGATCGTCAACCGCGACCCCTTCAACGTCCTCTACCTGGGCATGAACCAGGCGAACCCGGACCTGCGCGACATCCGGGTGCGCCAGGCCATCGCCCACGCGATCAACAAGGAGGCGCTGGTCGCCGCAGACGCTGCCCGAGGGCACCGAGGTCGCCACGAACTTCGTCCCGCCAGTCGTCGTCGGGCTGGAGCGACGAGGTCGCGACGTACGACTACGACCCGGACCGCGCGCGGGAGCTGCTCGCGAGGCCGGCAAGTCGGACCTGACCATCGACTTCAACTACCCGACGAACGTCTCGCGGCCGTACATGCCGTCGCCCGAGCAGACCTTCCAGTCGATCGCCGCCGACCTCGAGGAGGTCGGCATCACGGTCAACGCGGTGCCGGAGCCGTGGATCGCCGGACTACCTCGACCGCATCCAGGGCGACCCGGAACCACGGCCTGCACCTGCTCGGCTGGACCGGTGACTACAACGACACCTACAACTTCATCGGCGTCTTCTTCGGCGCGCCCGTCGAACGAGTGGGGCTTCAACGACCCCGAGTCTTCCGACGCGATCAACGACGCCCGCTACCAGACGAGCCAGGAGGAGCAGATCGCCGCGTACGAGGCCGCGAACGAGGCCATCCTCGCCAAGCTGCCCGGCGTGCCGCTCGCGCACCCGGTGCCGTCGCTGGCCTTCAAGCCGACGGTCCAGGGCTACCCGGCGTCGCCCGTCCAGGACGAGGTCTACAACGTCATCACGATCGACGGCTGAGGCGCACGGATCGATGGCCCGACTCGTCCTGCAGCGCCTCGCGCTGCTGATCCCGACCCTGCTCGGGCTGTCGGTCCTGCTGTTCTCGTGGGTGCGCGCCCTCCCGGGGGGGCCGGCAACGGCCCTCCTGGGGGAGCGCGCCACCCCGGAGGCGGTCGCGCGCATCAACCGCCTCTACGGCTTCGACAAGCCGGTCGCCGAGCAGTACCTCACCTGGCTCGGCCAGCTCGTCCGCGGGCAACTTCGGCGTCTCCACCCGCACCAACACCCCGGTGCTGGAGGAGTTCCTCAACCGCTTCCCGGCGACGATCGAGCTGACGGTCGTCGCGCTGATCCTCGCGATCGGCGATCGGCATCCCGCTCGGGCTACGTCGCCGCACGCCACCAGGGCCGGCTCGCTCGACCACTCGACGGTCGTCGCGTCGCTGCTCGGCGTGACGATCCCGGTGTTCTTCCTCGCGTTCCTGCTCAAGTACGTGTTCGCGGTGCAGCTCGGCTGGTTCCCGTCCGCCGGACGCATCGACCCGACGATCATCGCCACGCACCCCACCGGCTTCTACGTCCTGGACGGGCTGCTCACCCGGCGAGTGGGACGCCGCCTGGGACGCGCTCGTGCACCTGCTGCTGCCGGCGATCGCGCTCGGGTCCATCCCGCTGGCGATCATCGCGCGCATCACCCGCGCCTCGGTGATCGAGGTCCAGAACGCCGACTACGTCCGCACGGCTCGCGCGAAGGGCCTGCGCCCGCCGCGCCTGCGCCGGCGCGTCATCATCCGCAACGCGATGCTGCCCGGTCTCCACGACGATCGGCCTGCAGGTCGGCCTGCTGCTGTCCGGCGCCGTGCTCACCGAGACGGTGTTCGCGTTCAGCGGCATCGGCAGCTTCCTCGCCCAGGCGATCTTCAACCTCGACTACGCCGTCCTGCAGGGCTTCATCCTCTTCGTCGCGGTCATCTACGCGCTCGCGAACCTGGCCGTCGACGTCTCCTACGGCCTCATCGACCCCCGGATGCGTGCGCGATGACCACCGAACCCGCCGCCCAGGACCTCGTCCGCGCTCCAGCACCTCCGTCCGCGGCGCCGGACGCCGACCGGCCCGACGACGCCGGCGCGAGCATCTGGCGCGTCGCCGCGCGACGGCTGCGCCGCAACCCCGGCGCGATCATCGGCGCCGTCATCGTGCTGGCGTTCTTCGTCGTGGCGCTGCTCGCGCCGGTGCTCGCCCCGTACGCGGCGCGAGGCGCTGCCGGGCCGGGCCGAGATCCGGCCGACCTCGATCCCGGGCCCGTCGGACGCCTACCCGCTGGGCCTGGACCGGTACGGCGGCGACCTGCTGAGCAAGCTCATCTGGGGCGCGCGCGCGTCGCTGCTGATCGGCGTCCTGTCCACGCGTGCTCGGCCTGCTCGGCGGCATGCTGCTCGGGCTGCTGGCGGGCGCGTTCGGCGGCTGGGTCGACACGCTGACGATGCGGCTCGTCGACCTCATGCTCTCGGTGCCGTCGCTGCTGCTGGCGGTGTCGATCGCCGCGGTCCTCGGGCAGACGCCGACGCTCGGTGATCATCGCCATCGGCGTGGTCCAGGTGCCGATCTTCGCGCGGCTGCTGCGCGGGTCGATGCTCGCCCAGCGCGAGCCAGGACTACGTGCTCGCGGCGACGTCGCTGGGCCTGAGCCGGCGCACGGTGGTGATGAGCCACGTCGCTCCCCAACAGCGTCGGCCCGGTCATCGTGCAGGCGACCCTCATGCTGGCCACGGCGGTGATCGAGGCCGCGGCGCTGTCCTTCCTCGGGCTGGGCGGCGGCTCGCCGACCACCGCCGAGTGGGGCCGCATGCTCACCGCGGCGCAGAACGAGCTCGAGGTCGCGCCGCGCCTGGCGCTGTGGCCCGGCGCCTGCATCGCGGTCACCGCGCTCGGCTTCACCCTGTTCGGCGAGGCGCTGCGCGAGGCCCTCGACCCCAAGACGAGGAAGAGGTGAGCCCCGTGGCACGCGTGAGCCCGGCCAGAGGCGACCGGCACGCCGCTCCTGCTGAGCCTGCGCGACGTCGAGGTCACGTTCCGCACCGAGGCCGGCTCCGCGGTCGCCGCCCGAGGCGTGAGCTTCGACGTCCTGCCCGGCGAGACCGTCGCGATCGTCGGCGAGTCCGGGTCCGGGAAGTCCACGACCGCGGCCGCCGTCATCGGCCTGCTCGCCGAGAACGGCCGCGGTGACCGGCGGCCGGATCGTCTTCGACGGCCAGGACCTCACCACGGGCGGCGCCGGTGCCGCGGCTCGGCTGCGCGGCACCGAGATCGGGCTCGTCCCGCAGGACCCGATGTCCAACCTCAACCCGGTCATGCGGGTCGGCGCCCAGATCGTCGAGGCGCTCGAGGACAACGGGGTCGCGAAGGGCGACGCGGCGCGCGCACGCGCGCCGTCGAGCTGCTCGAGGAGGCCGGCCTGCCGGACGCCGCACGCCGCGCGCAGCAGTACCCGCACGAGTTCTCCGGCGGCATGCGCCAGCGTGCGCTCATCGCGATGGGGCTCGCGTGCCGGCCGCGCGCTGCTCATCGCGGACGAGCCGACGTCGGCGCTCGACGTCACGGTCCAGCGGGTCATCCTCGACCGCCTCGACGAGCTCACCGACCAGCTCGGCACCGCGGTGCTGCTCATCACGCACGACCTCGGCCTCGCCGCGGAGCGCGCCGACCGGATCGTCGTCATGTACCGCGGCGAGGTCGTCGAGACCGGGCCGGCGCCTGGAGATCCTGCGACGGCCGCAGCACGAGTACACGAAGCGGCTGCATGGCCGCGGCGCCGTCGCTCGCGTCGCGCCGCATCCAGATCGCCAAGCAGGTGGGGCCGGACGACGCCGTCGCCGTCGACCTGCTCGCGGTCACCGCGGGCGCCGACGACGCCCTCGTGCCCGCCTCGGTCGCCCGCCCCGCCGCCGGGGCCGGCAGGGTCGGCGCGGAGGGCGGGATCGTCGGGATCGGCGGGACGGACGGCCCGCCGCCGGCCGACCACATCATCGAGGTGTCCGGCGTCAGCAAGGTGTTCCAGCTGCGCGGCAAGGGCCTGTTCTCCCGGAGCACCGACTTCACGGCCGTCGACGACGTCTCGTTCGTCATCCCGCGCGGCAAGACGGTCGCGATCGTGGGGGAGTCCGGCTCGGGGAAGTCGACCGTGGCCCGGATGATGCTCGACCTGGTCAAGCCGATCGTCGGGCGAGATCCGGTTCAACGGCCGGCCGGTGGGCGGCCCGGACCGCGCCGCCGAGATCGCGTTCCGCCGCCAGGTGCAGCCGATCTTCCAGGACCCCTACGCGTCGCTGGACCCGCTGTACACGATCTACCGGACGATCGAGGAGCCGCTGCGCGCGCACGGCGCCGGCTCGGCCGCCGCAGCGCCGGGACCGGGTGCACGAGCTCATGGACGCACGTCGCGCTCGCGCCGGTGCTGCTGCGGCGCTACCCGGCGGAGCTGTCCGGCGGCCAGCGCCAGCGGGTCGCGATCGCCCGGGCGCTCGCGCTCGACCCCGACCTGGTCGTCTGCGACGAGGCGGTCTCCGCGCTCGACGTCATCGTGCAGTCGCAGATCCTGCACCTGCTCGCCGACCTGCAGCAGCGGCTCGGGCTGAGCTACCTGTTCATCAGCCACGACCTCGCCGTCGTCCGGCAGATCGCCGACCACGTGTGCGTGATGGAGAACGGCCGGATCGTCGAGCAGGGCTCGGCGGACGACGTCTTCGACCACCCGCAGCAGCCGTACACGCGCATGCTCCTCGACGCGATCCCGGGCGCCGGCGCTGGAGCTCGGGCTCACGGGCTGACCCGCACCGTCCGCCCGCATCGCGGGCCCCGGCTGCGCCCTGGGCGGATCCCCGGGGTGCGGGTTGGAGCCTGTCGCGCCGAGCGGGTAGGATCGTTCGCGGTGTCGCGCGCCCTCGGGCGGTGACACGTCGGCCGTCCGGCCCAGCTGAGCAGAGCTCAACCAGCCGTCCCCACTACTCCCTGTCCGCATCGGAGCACATCACTCAATGACCATCTCCACCCCCGCGAAGCCGGCCACCCCGCAGGTCGCGATCAACGACATCGGCTCGGCCGAGGACTTCCTCGCCGCGATCGACGCCACCATCAAGTACTTCAACGACGGCGACATCGTCGAAGGCACCATCGTCAAGGTCGACCGCGACGAGGTCCTGCTCGACATCGGCTACAAGACCGAGGGCGTCATCCCCTCCCGCGAGCTGTCCATCAAGCACGACGTCGACCCCGGTGAGGTCGTCAAGGTCGGCGACGCGGTCGAGGCCCTCGTCCTCCAGAAGGAGGACAAGGAAGGCCGGCTGATCCTGTCCAAGAAGCGCGCGCAGTACGAGCGCGCGTGGGGCACGATCGAGAAGATCAAGGAGGAGGACGGCGTCGTCACCGGCACCGTCATCGAGGTCGTCAAGGGCGGCCTCATCCTCGACATCGGTCTGCGCGGCTTCCTGCCCGCGTCGCTCGTCGAGATGCGCCGCGTCCGCGACCTCCAGCCGTACGTCGGCAAGGAGATCGAGGCCAAGATCATCGAGCTCGACAAGAACCGCAACAACGTGGTCCTGTCGCGCCGTGCCTGGCTCGAGCAGACGCAGTCCGAGGTTCGCTCGACCTTCCTGCAGACGCTGCAGAAGGGCCAGGTGCGCCCCGGTGTCGTCTCCTCGATCGTCAACTTCGGTGCGTTCGTGGACCTCGGCGGCGTCGACGGGCTCGTGCACGTCTCCGAGCTGTCCTGGAAGCACATCGACCACCCGTCCGAGGTCGTCGAGGTCGGCCAGGAGGTCACGGTCGAGGTGCTCGACGTCGACTTCGACCGCGAGCGCGTCTCCCTGTCGCTGAAGGCGACGCAGGAGGACCCGTGGCAGGCCTTCGCCCGGACGCACGCCATCGGCCAGGTCGTCCCCGGCAAGGTCACCAAGCTCGTCCCGTTCGGTGCGTTCGTGCGCGTCGAGGACGGCATCGAGGGCCTCGTGCACATCTCGGAGCTGGCCGTGCGCCACGTCGAGATCCCGGAGCAGGTCGTCCAGGTCGGCGACGACGTCTTCGTCAAGGTCATCGACATCGACCTCGAGCGTCGCCGCATCTCGCTGTCGCTCAAGCAGGCCAACGAGGGCGTCGACCCGACCAGCGACGACTTCGACCCGGCGCTGTACGGCATGGCGGCCGAGTACGACGAGGCCGGGCAACTACAAGTACCCCGAGGGCTTCGACCCGAGACCAACGAGTGGCTCGAGGGCTTCGAGGCGCAGCGCGAGGTGTGGGAGGCGCAGTACGCCAAGGCCCACGAGCGCTGGGAGGCGCACCGCAAGCAGGTCGCCGAGGCCGCGCGTGCCGGACCTCGAGGCCGCGAACGGTGGCGGCGACACGGCCGGTGGCGCGGCCCCGACCGCCTCGTCCTACTCGTCCGCTCCGGCGACCGAGGAGGCCGCGGGCACGCTCGCGTCCGACGAGGCGCTCGCCGCCCTGCGGGAGAAGCTCACCGGCGCCTGATCCCCCCGGCGCGCGCCCGCCGGGTGCCGCGGATCCACTGCCACGGCCACGGGCCGGTCACCTCTCGGGTGGCCGGCCCGTGGCCGTTCGTGCGTCCGCGCCCCGGGCACGATCGCGGGGGCACGGGCACCGTCGCCGGGCTCCGCCGGCCCCTCGCCGGTCTTCCGCCGGGCGTCCCGGGACGCCGTCCGCCCGCACCGGACCTCGCCGGACCTGACGGGTGCCGGGGTGCAAGGATGGGCCGATGCAGCGCATCGGACTGACCGGCGGGATCGCATCGGGCAAGTCCGGCGGTGGCCGGCCGGCTCGCCGAGCTCGGGGCCGTGGTCGTCGACCACGACGAGCTCGCCCGCGAGGCGGTCCGGCCGGGGTCGGCGGGCCTCGACGCCGTCGTGGCGGAGTTCGGCGACGGGGTGCTGGCCGCCGACGGCGCGCTGGACCGGGCGGCGCTCGGCCGGGTCGTCTTCGCCGACGCCGCGGCGCGGGAGCGGCTCAACGGGCTCGTGCACCCGGTGATCCGGCGGCTCGCGGCGGAGCGGGAGGCGGCGGTCGCCGCGGCGCGGCACCGGCGCCGTCGTCGTGCACGACATCCCGCTGCTCGTCGAGACGGGTCAGGCCGAGGCGTTCCACCTGCTCGTCGTCGTCGACGCCCCGGCCGACCTGCGGGTGCGCCGGCTCGTCGACGGGCCGCGGGCTGACTCGCAGCGAGGACGCCGAGCGGCGGGTCGCCGCCCAGGCGCCGGACGACGAGCGGCTCGCCGTCGCGGACCGTCGTCCTGGACGGCAGCGGCTCCGTCGAGCCGCTGCGCGCCGAGGTCGACGAGCTGTGGGCGCGGATCGAGGAGGAGCGCGCTCGCCGAGGTCGACGCCGGGCTGTGACGCGTGCGCGCCGGCGCCGACCCCGGCCGGTCGACCGCCGGGGCGCCGCGGATCCGCGCGTGGTGGCGTGTGGGTGGCGGATCGTACCGTTGACCCATGCGCCCAGTCACCGACCTGCAGCGGACCGTCGCCCCGTTCGAGGTCATCTCCGAGTACACCCCGTCGGGCGACCAGCCGACGGCGATCGAGGAGCTCGCGAGCCGGGTCACGGCGGGCGAGAAGGACGTCGTGCTGCTCGGCGCCACCGGCACCGGCAAGTCGGCGACCACCGCCTGGCTCATCGAGAAGCTGCAGCGGCCCACGCTCGTCATGGCGCCGAACAAGACGCTCGCCGCGCAGCTCGCGACCGAGTTCAGGGAGCTGCTGCCCAACAACGCGGTCGAGTACTTCGTCTCGTACTACGACTACTACCAGCCCGAGGCGTACATCGCGCAGACGGACACCTTCATCGAGAAGGACTCGTCGATCAACGACGAGGTCGAGCGGCTGCGGCACTCGGCGACCAGCTCGCTGCTGACCCGCCGCGACGTCGTCGTCGTCGCCTCGGTGTCGTGCATCTACGGCCTGGGCACGCCGCAGGAGTACGTGGACCGGATGGTCCGGCTCTCGCGTGGGTGACCAGGTGGAGCGGGACGAGCTGCTGCGGCAGTTCGTCGCGATGCAGTACAGCCGCAACGACCTCGCGTTCACCCGCGGGACGTTCCGGGTGCGCGGCGACACGGTCGAGATCATCCCGGTGTACGAGGAGCTCGCGATCCGCATCGAGTTCTTCGGCGACGAGATCGAGGCGATCCAGACGCTGCACCCGCTCACCGGCGACGTCGTCCGCAACGAGCAGGAGATCTACGTCTTCCCGGCGACGCACTACGTCGCCGGCCCGGAGCGCATGGAGCGCGCGATCGCGCGCGCATCGAGCACGAGCTCGAGGAGCGGCTGGCCGACCTCGAGCGGCAGAACAAGCTGCTCGAGGCGCAGCGGCTGCGCATGCGCACCACGTACGACATCGAGATGATGCGCCAGATCGGCTCCTGCTCCGGGATCGAGAACTACTCCCGGCACATCGACGGCCGCGACGCCGGCAGCGCGCCCAACACCCTGCTCGACTACTTCCCCGAGGACTTCCTGCTCGTCATCGACGAGTCCCACGTGACCGTGCCGCAGATCGGGGCGATGTTCGAGGGCGACATGTCCCGCAAGCGCAGCGCTCGTCGACCACGGCTTCCGGCTGCCGAGCGCGATGGACAACCGGCCGCTGCGGTGGGAGGAGTTCACCGACCGCATCGGGCAGACGGTGTACCTGTCGGCGACCCCGGGCACCTACGAGCTGTCGCATGGCCGACGGCGTCGTCGAGCAGATCATCCGGCCCACCGGCCTGGTCGACCCGCAGGTCGTCGTCAAGCCGACCACGGGCCAGATCGACGACCTGCTCGAGGAGATCCGGGTCCGCACCGAGCGCGACGAGCGCGTCCTGGTGACCACCCTGACCAAGAAGATGGCCGAGGACCTCACCGACTACCTGCTGGAGAAGGACGTCCGGGTCCGCTACCTGCACTCCGAGGTCGACACCCTGCGCCGCGTCGAGCTGCTGCGCGAGCTGCGGCTCGGGCGAGTACGACGTGCTGGTCGGGCATCAACCTGCTGCGCGAGGGCCTCGACCTGCCCGAGGTCTCGCTCGGTGGCGATCCTCGACGCGGACAAGGAGGGCTTCCTGCGCTCCGGCACCTCGCTCATCCAGACGATCGGGCGCGCGGCGCGCAACGTCTCCGGCGAGGTCCACATGTACGCGGACAAGATGACCCCGGCGATGGCGCAGGCGATCGAGGAGACCACGCGCCGGCGCGAGCGGCAGGTCGCCTACAACCTCGAGCACGGCATCGACCCCACGCCGCTGCGCAAGAAGATCGGCGACATCACCGACATGCTCGCCCGCGAGGACGTCGACACCGCCGAGCTGCTCGCCGGCGGGTACCGGCAGCCGCCCGGCGGCGGCCGCGGCAAGGCGCCGACGCCCGGCGCGCAAGGCGGCGCCGAGCGAGCCGGCACCGCGCTCGTCGGGGTGCCGCGTCGAGCGAGCTGGCCGACCTCATCCAGGAGCTCAGCGACCCAGATGCACGCGGCGGCCGCCGAGCTGCAGTTCGAGCTGGCCGCCCGGCTGCGCGACGAGATCTCCGGCCTGAAGAAGGAGCTGCGGCAGATGCACGCCGCGACGGCGTAGCGCGTCCCGGCGGGTCGGCCCGTCGGCGCGCCGAGTGCGACACCCGGAGAGCCCCGTGCCGACCGCGGCCGGGCGTGGGCGGGCGGCCCGGTGGTCGTGGGCCCGGCGTCAGGCCACCAGGGGCCGAAGACCGGCGTCCACTCCCGGACCGTCCGGCTCGGCGACGAGGCCCTCGCGCGGAACGGGTCGGCGTCGAGCAGGCGCTCGACCTCGGCGGGGGAGTCGGCCGAGACGAGCAGCAGCGCGCCCGGGGCGCCGTCGGCCCACGGCCCGGACGCCAGCAGCGAGCCCTGCGTCGAGCAGCCCGGCCAGGAGGCCCGGTGCTCGGGGCGGACCTCGTCGCGGCGGGTGGTGCGGTCGTCGTAGGTGTACAGGACGGCGTAGACGGTCATGACCGTCATCCTGCCGCAGGCCGGCGCGTGCCCCGCCCGCGCGGAGCGGTCGCGCGGACGGCCGGCGTCGCCGCGGGCGCGCACGGGCGCGGCCGTGGCGGTCGCGGGACGACGCGACCCGGGAGAGGGTGGGGGCATGACCGATCACACTTCGACCGCCGTGCCCGACGTCACGCTCATCGACGGCACGACCATCCCGCAGCTCGGCTTCGGCGTCTTCAAGGTCGACGACGACACCGCGGAGCGCGCCGTCAGCGTCGCCCTCGAGACCGGCTACCGGCTCGATCGACACCGCGAAGCTCTACGGCAACGAGGCCGGCGTCGGGCGGCGCCGATCCGCGCGTCCGGGCTGCCGCGCGACGAGGTCTACGTGACCACCAAGGTGTGGAACGACGACCAGGGCTACGACGCCACGATGCGCGCGTTCGAGCGCTCCGCCGGCGCTGCTGGACGTCGGCGTCGTCGACCTGTACCTCATCCACTGGCCGTTCCCCGGCGAGGACCTGTACGTCGACACGTGGCGCGCGCTGCTGCACCTCAAGGAGCAGGGCGCGCTGCGGTCGGTCGGCGTGTCGAACTTCGTGCCCGCGCACCTCGAGCGGATCATCGGCGAGACCGGCGTCGTGCCGGTGCTCAACCAGGTCGAGCTGCACCCCCGGCTCCAGCAGCCGGAGCTGCGCGCGTTCCACGAGAGCACCGGCATCGCCACCGAGGCGTGGTCACCGCTGGGGCGCGACTCGGGCCTGCTGGACGACCCGGTGGTCCGCCGCGTCGCGGACGCCCACGGCGTCACCCCCGCCCAGGCGGTCCTGCGCTGGCACCTCGAGCTCGGCACGATCGTCATCCCGAAGTCGGTCACGCCCAAGCGCATCCGCGAGAACTTCGACGTCCTCGGCTTCACGCTCGACGACGACGACCACCGGGCGCTGGCCGGGATGGACCGTGGCGAGCGGATCGGGCCGGACCCCGAGGTCTTCGGTGCCTGAGGCGCCCCGCGACCGCGACCCGGTCCTCCCCGGCGAGCTCCTCGAGCTGATCCGGACGCGGGCGGCCGGCCACGACCGGGACAACACGTTCCCGCACGACGACCTGGCCGACCTGGCGGCCGCGGGGTACCTGCGGGCGTTCGTCCCGCTGCGTCTCGGCGGCCTGGGCCTGACGCTGCGGGAGGTCGCGGGGGAGCAGGTCCGGCTCGGTGCGGCGGCGCCCGCCACCGCCCTCGCGGTGAACATGCACCTCGTGGTCACCGGGATCGCGCACGTCCTGGGCCGGCGGGGTGACGACTCGCTCGCGTTCGTCACGGAGGAGGCCGCGCGCGGCGAGATCTTCGCGTTCGGGAGCTCCGAGGCCGGGAACGACCTCGTGATGTTCGACTCGCGCACCCGCGCCGAGCCGTCCGCCGACGGCGGCTACCGGTACACCGGGACGAAGATCTTCACGTCCCTGTCCCCGGTGTGGACGCGGCTCGCGACCTTCGGGCGGGACGACACCGACCCCGACGCGCCGCTGCTCGTGCACGGCGTCGTCCGGCGCGACCAGCCCGGGATCGAGGTCCGCGACGACTGGGACACGCTCGGGATGCGGGCGACGCAGAGCCGCACGACGGTGCTCGACGGCGTCGAGGCGCCCGCCGCGTGGGTGTACCGGCGGCTTCCGGTGGGCCCGAGCCGCGACCCGTTCGTCTTCGCGCTCTTCGCGGTGTTCGAGATCCTGCTCGCGGCGGTCTACACCGGCCTCGGCCGGCGGGCGGTCGAGCTCGCCGTGGAGTCCGCGCAGCGCCGCACGTCGATGCGCCACGGCGGCCGGTCGCTCGCCCAGGACCCCGACATCCGGTGGAAGGTCGCCGAGGCGGCCATCGCGCAGGACGGCATCGAGCCGCAGGTCGAGGCGCTCGCCCGGGACGTCGACGACCTCGTCGACCACGGCGCGCAGTGGTTCCCGCGCGTCGTGGGACTCAAGCACCGGGCGACCGAGAGCGCCCGCTCGGTCGTCGACCAGGCGATCCGGGTGTCCGGTGGGTCGTCGTACTTCGCCGGCAGCGAGCTCGGCCGGCTCTACCGGGACGTCCTCGCCGGGATGTTCCACCCGTCGGACCCGGAGTCCGCGCACGCGACCGTCGCGAACGCCTGGCTCGGCCCGATCGACCCGGCCTGACCCGGGTCGGCGCCGCCGCCGACACGGGGGAGGCGGGCGAGGCGGGCGTCCCGCTCACCACCCGCGCCGGCGCCACTCCTCGAGGTGCGGGCGCTCGGCGCCGAGCGTGGTGTCCTTGCCGTGCCCCGGGTAGACCCAGGTCGAGTCGTCGAACCGGTCGAACACCCGGGTGACGACGTCGTCGATCAGCCGGCCGAACCGGTCCGGGTCGCCCTGGGTGTTGCCGACCCCGCCGGGGAACAGGCTGTCGCCGGTGAACAGGTGGACCCGCCCGGGCAGGGCGTCCGTCCCGAGCTGGTCGGTCGGCCGGACCGGCTCGCGGTAGACCAGGGCGACCGAGCCCGGGGTGTGCCCGCGCAGCACGACCACCTCGAGCGTCGACGTGCCCGACGGCCACGACGTCCCCGTGGTGCAGCCGCCGCCGGGTCGGCACGGGGATCCCCGGGACGTCGTCGGCCCCGGCGGCGGTGGGCGCGCCGGTGACCGCGACGACCGACTCGAGCGCGCGGTGGTGGTCGGGGTGCCGGTGGGTGGTGACGACGAGGTCGAGCCGGGCCGCGCCCGGACCCCTCGCGGACCAGCTCGAGCAGGCGGTCGGGGTCGTCGGCGGCGTCGATCGAGCAGCTGGGAGCGGCTGGCCCGGCAGGTCAGCAGGTAGGCGTTGTTGTCCGTCGCGCCCACGGACGCCTTGCGGATGACGACCTCGTCGAGCTCGCGCACGGCGGTCGGGCCGCCGGGCGTGACGTCACCGGTGTACGGCACGGGTGTCCTCGGTCTCCTCGGCCGCCTCGCCGCCCCCGGACTGCCGCTGGACCGCCTGGTCGTGGCTGTAGACGGCCCGGACGAGGGCCAGGTGCGACAGCGCCTGCGGGAAGTTCCCCATCATGCGGCCGGCCTCGATGTCGTACTCCTCCGCGAGCAGCCCGAGGTCGTTCGACAAGCCGACGAGCCGGTCGAGCAGGCGCCCGGACTCGGCGGTGTCGCCCATGCGCGCCAGCGCGTCCGCGAGCCAGAAGCTGCACGCGAGGAACGGGTGCTCGCCGCCCGCGACGCCGTCGTCCGTCGCCTGCACGTGATAGCGGTACACGAGCCCGTCGCTGACCTCGAGCTCGGCGCGGATCGCCGCGACGGTCCCCACGAACCGCGGGTCGTCGGCGGGCAGGAAGCCGACCTGGGCCATCTGCAGCAGGGACGCGTCGGTGTTCGCGGCGCCGTACGCCTGGACGAAGGTGTTGCGCTCGGCGTCGAACCCGTGCGCGAGGACGTCCTCGCGGATGGCGTCGCGCTCGGCCCGCCAGTGCTCCACGGGGCCCTCGAGGCCGTGGTCCTCGACCGCGTGGACGGCGCGGTCCAGCGCCGCCCACGCCATGACCTTGGAGTGCGTGAAGTGCTGCAGGTCGCCGCGGACCTCCCAGATGCCGCGGTCCGGCTCGCGCCAGTGCCGGGCCAGGTCCTCGACCAGGGCCCGCTGCAGCGCCCAGCTCGGCGCCGCGCTCGCGCAGCCCCGCCGTGCGGGCGAGGGCGAGCGCGCACATCACCTCGCCCAGGACGTCGTGCTGCACCTGGTCGACGGCGGCGTTGCCGATCCGCACCGGCCGCGAGCCGCCGTAGCCCGGGCAGGTGCGGCAGCTCGCGCTCGGGCAGGTCGCGGCGGCCGTCGATGCCGTACATGATCTGCAGGTCCTCCGGCGCGCCGGCCACCGCGCGCAGCAGCCAGCTGCGCCACTCGGTGGCCTCCTCGCGGTACCCGTACTCGACGAGCGCCTCGAGGGTCAGGGCCGCGTCGCGCAGCCAGCAGTACCGGTAGTCCCAGTTCCGCTCGCCGCCCATGTCCTCCGGCAGCGAGGTCGTCGGCGCGGCGACGATCCCGCCGGTCTCCTCGTCCGTGAGGAGGCGCAGCACCAGGAGCGACCGGTCGACGGCCTCGGCGTGGCTGCCGCGGTGCCGGCGGTGCCCGGACCAGTGCTGCCAGTCCTTGCGGGTCCGCTCGATCCGCTCGACGATGCCGAGCCGCGGCGGCAGCGGCGCCCACGACGGCGTCCAGGTGACGACGAGCTCGAGGTGCTCGCCGGCCGACAGCGTGATGACGTCCCGGTGGGCGCCGTCGGACGCCTTGGGCAGCCGGTCGCCGCGGAGGACGAGCGAGTCCGGCCCCGCGATCGCACGGATCGCCGGGTTGCCGTCGGGGTCCTTGACCCGGCTCACCCAGGGCTTGATCGCTCCGTAGCCGAACCGCACGATCCACTCGTGCTCGAGGGTCACCGTCCCGTCGAACACGTCCACCCGGCGCACGAGGTCGGCGCGGTCGTCCGCCATCGGCATGCACTCCACGACTTTCGCGCGGCCGGTGGGCGTGACGTAGGTCGTCTCCAGGACGAACGAGTCGCCGAGGTACCGGCGGGTGACCTCGGTCGCATCACGGACGGTGAGCAGCCACCGGCCGTTGTCCGGCGTCCCGAGCAGCCCGGCGAACGAGGCGGGGGAGTCGAACCCCGGCAGGCACATCCAGTCGATCGAGCCGGTCCGCGTGACCAGCGCCGCCGTCCGCCGGTCGCCGAGCACCGCGTAGTCGGCGATCGGGGTGGGTGGCGCCTGCTCGGGCGGCAGCGGGTCGTCCGGGCCGACCGGCGCGCCCGGCTCCTTGGCGTGGTACTGCGGGCCCGCGCCTTCCTGGGTGACGCCGGCGGACCCGTCGGTGCGGGCGCCGGGGCTGCCGTCCTGCCCGGCCGGGGAGCCGGGGGCCGACGATGCGGCGGGCGACTCTGCACGGGGTGAGGTCGTCATGCCTGCAGTCTGCCGCCGGGGACCGCCGGGGACACGCCGAGAGTGTGTTCGAACACACGTACGCTTGTCGGTGGTCGCCCGTAGACTGTCTGGGTGAACGATCGTCTGGTGGTCCAGGGTGCCCGGGAGCACAACCTCCGCAACGTCGACCTCGACCTCCCCCGCGACAAGCTCATCGTCTTCACCGGCCTCTCCGGCTCCGGGAAGTCGTCGCTCGCCTTCGACACGATCTTCGCCGAGGGCCAGCGTCGCTACGTCGAGTCGCTGTCCGCCTACGCCCGGCAGTTCCTCGGCCAGATGGACAAGCCCGACGTCGACTTCATCGAGGGCCTGTCGCCCGCGGTGTCGATCGACCAGAAGTCGACCAACCGCAACCCGCGGTCGACCGTCGGCACCATCACCGAGGTCTACGACTACCTGCGCCTGCTGTTCGCGCGCGCCGGCACGCAGTTCTGCCCGGTGTGCGGCGAGCGGGTCACCGCCCAGACGCCGCAGCAGATCGTCGACCGGCTGCTCGAGCTGCCCGAGGGCACCCGGTACCAGGTCCTCGCGCCGGTCGTCCGCGGCCGCAAGGGCGAGTACGCCGACCTGTTCAAGGAGCTGCAGGCGCAAGGGCTTCGCCCGCGCGCGGGTCGACGGCGAGGTCGTGCAGCTCGACCGACGCCGCCCGACGCTGGAGAAGAAGCTCAAGCACGACATCGAGGTCGTCGTCGACCGCCTGGTGTCGCGCGAGGGCGTCCGCCGCCGCCTGACCGACTCGGTCGAGACCGCGCTCGGCCTGGCCGGCGGCCTCCTGACGCGTCGAGCTGGTCGACGCCGACATCGACGACCCCGAACGCGAGCGCCGGTTCTCCGAGCACCGAGCCTGCCCCAACGACCACCGCCTCGCGCTCGACGAGATCGAGCCGCGGACGTTCTCCTTCAACGCGCCGTACGGCGCGTGCCCGGAGTGCACCGGCATCGGCAGCCGGCTCGAGGTCGACCCCGAGCTCGTCGTCCCGGACGAGGACCTGTCGCTCGCCGAGGGCGCCGTCGCGCCGTGGTCGCAGATCTCGTCGGAGTACTTCCTGCGCGTGCTGACCGCGCTCGCCAAGGACCTCGGCTTCTCCATGGACGTCCCGTGGCGCGCGCTGCCCGCAGCGCGCGAAGGAGGCGGTGCTGTACGGCGAGAACCACGAGGTCAAGGTCAAGTACAAGAACCGCTGGGGCCGGGAGCGCCAGTACTCGACCGGGTTCGAGGGCGTCATGACGTTCATCACGCCGCCGGCACGGGGAGACCGACTCCGAGTGGAGCAAGGAGAAGTACGAGGCCTTCATGCGGGAGGTCCCGTGCCCGGTGTGCCACGGCGCCCGGCTCAAGCCCGAGGTGCTCGCGGTCAAGGTCGGCGGGCGGTCGATCGCCGAGGTGTGCGCGCTGCCGATCCGCGAGGCGCGCGACTTCCTCGACGCGCTCGAGCTCGGCGAGCGCGAGCGCGCGATCGCGACCCAGGTCCTCAAGGAGATCCAGGCCCGCCTCGGCTTCCTGCTCGACGTCGGCCTCGACTACCTCTCGCTCATGCGCCCGGCCGGCACGCTGTCCGGCGGTGAGGCGCAGCGCATCCGGCTCGCGACCCAGATCGGCTCCGGGCTGGTCGGCGTCCTGTACGTGCTCGACGAGCCGAGCATCGGCCTGCACCAGCGGGACAACCGGCGCCTCATCGACACGCTCACCCGCCTGCGGGACCTCGGCAACACGCTGATCGTCGTCGAGCACGACGAGGACACCATCCGCGCGGCCGACTGGATCGTCGACATCGGCCCGGGCGCCGGCGAGCACGGCGGCCGGGTCGTGCACTCGGGCGACCTCGAGGGGCTGCTCGCCTCGCAGGAGTCGGTGACCGGGGCCTACCTGTCCGGTCGCCGCTCGCATCCCGATGCCGGCCGCAGCGCCGGCGCCATCGACCCCCAGCGGCAGGTCACCGTGGTCGGCGCGCGGGAGCACAACCTCGCCGGGATCGACGTGTCGTTCCCGCTCGGCGCCCTCGTCGCGGTGACCGGCGTGTCCGGCTCCGGCAAGTCGACGCTGGTCAACTCGATCCTCTACACGGTGCTGGCCAACGAGCTCAACGGCGCCCGGCAGGTCGCCGGCCGGCACAAGCGGGTCACCGGCCTCGAGCACCTCGACAAGGTCGTGCACGTCGACCAGGGACCGATCGGCCGCACGCCGCGGTCCAACCCGGCGACGTACACCGGGGTGTGGGACCACGTCCGCAAGCTCTTCGCCGAGACCGACCGAGGCCAAGGTCCGCGGCTACACCGCCGGGCCGGTTCTCGTTCAACGTCAAGGGCGGCCGCTGCGAGGCGTGCTCGGGCGACGGCACGCTGAAGATCGAGATGAACTTCCTGCCGGACGTCTACGTGCCGTGCGAGGTCTGCCACGGCGCGCGGTACAACCGCGAGACGCTCGAGGTCCACTTCAAGGGCAAGACGGTCGCCGACGTCCTCGACATGCCGATCGAGGAGGCCGCGGAGTTCTTCGCCGCGGTGCCCGCGATCTCGCGCTACCTGCGCACCCTGGTCGACGTCGGCCTGGGGTACGTCCGGCTCGGGCAGCCGGCCCCGACGCTGTCCGGCGGCGAGGCGCAGCGCGTGAAGCTCGCGGCCGAGCTGCAGAAGCGGTCCAACGGGCCGGACGATCTACGTGCTGGACGAGCCGACCACCGGCCTGCACTTCGAGGACATCCGCAAGCTGCTCGGCGTGCTGCAGTCGCTCGTCGACAAGGGCAACAGCGTGATCGTGATCGAGCACAACCTCGACGTCATCAAGAACGCCGACTGGGTCATCGACATGGGCCCCGAGGGCGGCAGCGGCGGTGGACGGCTGGTCGCGCAGGGGACGCCGGAGCACGTCGCCGCGGTCCCCGGCAGCCACACCGGCCAGTTCCTCGCCGAGGTGCTCAAGGACACCGAGCCGATCCCGACCGGGGAGCTGCTGCTCACGCCGGAGATCGCGCCGGTGGCGGTCGCGAAGGGCCGGCGCACCAACGGCGCCTCGGCGATGAAGACGCCGGCCCGCAGCGCCAAGGCACGGGCGGCCGCGAAGGCGAGCTAGGAGCGGGAGCGGGGCGAGCCGGGTGGCCCGGCGAACGGGAGCTGGGAGGTCACTCCACCCGGTGCGTCACCGGCTCGTGCCGCACCGGAAAGTTCACCGACCGCGAGATGAAGCAGTGCTCGTGCGCGCGCCGGTGGAGCGCGGCGACGCGCTCGTCGGTGACCTCGCTGCCGCCCCGTACCGTGATCCGGGGGTGCAGCAGCACGTCGGTGAACTGGCCCGCCCCGGCCGACTCGACCCGCATCCGGCCGACCGCCTCGTCCCGGTACTCGACGACCACGACGCCGTCGGCGGACGCGAGGTGGAGGAACCAGAGCATGTGGCACTGGGAGAGGGACGCGACGAACAGCTCCTCCGGCGAGTAGCGCGCTCGGGTCGCCGCGGAACGCCGGGTCGGCCGAGCCGAGCAGCACCGGACGGCCCTCGATCCGGATCTCGTGGTCGCGGCTGTAGGCGGTGTAGCTCGTCGTCCCGGTCTCGCCCGGCCCCGGTCCAGCGGACGTCCACGGTGTACAGGTGCAGGACTCCCATCGCTCCAACGTAGGCGACGTCGGGAGCGTCCTGAGGCGGCGAACTAAACTCGGGGGCATGGCCGATCCCGCGACCTACCGTCCTGCCCCGGGACAGGTCCCGGACCAGCCGGGCGTCTACCGGTTCCGCGACGCGCACGGCCGGGTCATCTACGTCGGCAAGGCCAAGAGCCTGCGCTCCCGCCTGGGCAGCTACTTCCAGGACCTCGCCGCGCTGCACCCGCGCACCCAGTCGATGGTGACGTCGGCGGCGTCGGTCGAGTGGACCGTCGTCGGCACCGAGGTCGAGGCGCTCGCGCTGGAGTACTCCTGGATCAAGGAGTTCGACCCGCGGTTCAACGTCAAGTACCGCGACGACAAGTCCTACCCCTACCTCGCCGTCACCCTCGGCGACCAGTTCCCGCGGGTCCAGGTGATGCGCGGCGCCAAGCGCCCGGGCACGCGGTACTTCGGGCCGTACGCGCACGCCTGGGCGATCCGGGAGACCGTCGACCTGCTGCTGCGGGTGTTCCCGGTGCGGACCTGCTCGGCCGGCGTCTTCAAGCGCGCGCACCAGCAGGGCCGGCCGTGCCTGCTCGGGTACATCGACAAGTGCTCGGCGCCCGTGCGTCGGCCGGATCAGCCCCGACGACCACCACGCGCTGGCCGAGGACTTCTGCGCCTTCATGGCCGGCGACACCGCGAAGTTCACGCGCCGGCTCACCGAGCGGATGCGCGAGGCCGCGGCGATCCAGGACTACGAGCAGGCGGCCCGGCTGCGCGACGACATCGGTGCGCTGCGAGCGCGCGACCGAGAAGAACGCCGTCGTGCTCCAGGACGGCACCGACGCCGACGTCTTCGCGCTGGTCGGCGACGAGCTCGAGGCCGCGGTCCAGGTGTTCCACGTCCGCGGACGGCCGCATCCGCGGCCAGCGCGGCTGGATCGTGGAGAAGGTCGAGGACGTCACCGACGGCGAGCTCGTCGAGCACCTGCTGCAGCAGGTGTACGGCGCCGAGGAGGCGGCGCTCGCCGGCGACGGCTCGCGCTCGCGCGGCGAGCCGGCCGCGGCGCGACCCGGGCCGGCGTCGTCCCGCGCGAGGTGCTCGTCCCGGTCCTGCCGCCCGACGCCGCCCAGGTGTCGGACTGGCTCGAGCGGGCTGCGTGGCAGCCGGGTCGACGTCCGGGTCCCGCAGCGCGGCGACAAGCGCGAGCTCGCCGAGACCGTCCGCCGCAACGCCGAGCACGCGCTCGTGCTGCACCGCACGAAGCGCGCCGGCGACCTCACCACCCGCAGCCAGGCCCTGCGCGAGATCCAGGAGGCGCTCGACCTGCCGTCGGCGCCGCTGCGGATCGAGTGCTACGACATCTCGACCACCCAGGGCACCCACCAGATGGCGTCGATGGTCGTGTTCGAGGACGGCCTCGCCCGCAAGAGCGAGTACCGGACGTTCGCCATCCGCGGCCCGGAGGGCGACGGCGCCCGGGACGACACCGCCGCCATGCACGAGGTCATCACCCGCCGCTTCCGGCGCTACGTCGCCGACCGCGTCCGCACCGGCGACCTCGAGATCGGCGCCGGGGACGACGACGACCGGCTCGAGCTCGGCGCCGCGGGCGGCAGCGGCGAGGTCGCCGGCGAGGTCGCCGGGCGCCCGGAGCGCTTCGCCTACCCGCCGAACCTCGTCGTGGTCGACGGCGGCCCGCCGCAGGTCGCGGCCGCGGCGCGGGCCCTGGCCGAGCTCGGCGTCGACGACGTCGCGCTGTGCGGTCTGGCGAAGCGGCTGGAGGAGGTGTGGCTGCCGGGGGAGGAGTACCCGGTCATCCTCCAGCGCAGCTCCGAGGGCCTCTACCTGCTCCAGCGCGTGCGCGACGAGGCGCACCGGTTCGCGATCACCGCGCACCGCCGTCGGCGGACCAAGGGCATGACCGCGTCGGCGCTCGACGACGTCCCGGGCCTCGGCCCGGCGCGCTCGCGCGCCCTGCTCACGCACTTCGGCTCGCTCAAGCGCCTGCGGGCGGCGTCGGTGGAGGAGATCGCGACCGTCCCGGGGATGGGGCAGCGCACGGCCGCCGCGGTCGTCGCGGCGCTCGCGCAGGCCGGGTCGCCGGGCTCGGCCGCACCCGCGCCGGTCTCGATGCCGACGCCGGCGGGCGAGGCGACCGTCGGCGCCGCCTCGACCCCGATCCCGCCGGGCCTCGCCGCACCCCGACCCGGGCGACCGATCCCGGACGGCGCCCGCGTCCCTCGACCGGCGGGAGCGGGCGTCCCTGGCATGCTGGGCGCATGACCAGCGAACCCGACCCGCTGACCGTCCCGCGCGGGATCCCTGCCCTGGAGGCGACCACGCCCGCGCCCCGGCTGAGCTCGGCCCAGGTGCTGATCATCACCGGCATGTCCGGGGCCGGACGGACCCGCGCCGCGGCCGTGCTCGAGGACCTCGACTGGTACGTCGTCGACAACCTGCCCGCGCAGATGCTCACCGCCGCTGGTCGGGATGATGCAGCGCGGGCGCGCCCGGTGGCGGCGTGCAGCGGCTCGCCGCCGTCGTCGACGCCCGCGGCGGGGAGTTCTTCGCCGACCTCGCGCAGGTGCTGGCCGACATGCGCGCGGCCGGCACGGACTACCGGATCCTCTTCCTCGACGCGTCCGACGAGGTGCTCGTCCGCCGGTTCGAGCAGGTGCGCCGACCGCACCCGCTGCAGGGCGACGGCCGCATCCTCGACGGCATCGCCGCGGAGCGGGCGCTGCTCGCGGACATCCGCGAGCGGTCCGACGTCCTCATCGACACCTCCGAGCTGAACGTGCACGACCTCGCCCGCGAGGTCCGCGCGACCGTCTCCGGCGGCGCCGAGGACGTCCTGCGGATCACCCTGCTGTCGTTCGGGTTCAAGTACGGCATCCCGCTCGACGCCGACCACGTGGTCGACGTCCGGTTCCTCGCCAACCCGTACTGGGTGAGCGAGCTGCGCCACCTGTCCGGCCAGGACGCCCCGGTCCGCGACTACGTGCTCGGGCCTGCCCGGCGCCAAGCTCTTCATCGACCGCTACGTCGACGCACTCGAGCCGATCCTCGCGGGCTACCTGCAGGAGGAGAAGCGGTACGTGACCATCGCGGTGGGCTGCACGGGCGGCAAGCACCGCTCGGTCGCGATCAGCGAGGCGATCGCCACCCGGCTGCGAGCGCTCGGCCAGCACGTCACCGTCGCCGCCCGCGACCTCGGCAAGGAGTAGCCGTGGGCGCGGTCGTGGCCCTCCGGGCCCGCCGTCGTCGCGCTGGGCGGGGGCCACGGGCTCTCGGCGACGCTGTCCGCCGTCCGGCTGATGTCGGACCGGCTCACCGCGGTCGTCACGGTCGCCGACGACGGCGGCTCGTCCGGGCGGCTGCGCGGACGAGCTCGGCGTGCTGCCGCCCGGCGACCTGCGGATGGCCCTGCTCGGCGCTCTGCGACGACTCCGAGTGGGGCCGGACGTGGCGCGACCTGCTCCAGCACCGGTTCCGGTCCAGCGGCGACCTCGACCAGCACGCCGTCGGGCAACCTGCTCATCGTCGCGCTCTGGGAGCAGCTCGGGGACACGGTCGCGGGACTGGACTGGGTCGGCCGGCTGCTCGGCGCCCGCGGGCGCGTCCTGCCGATGGCGGCCGTCCCGCTGGCGATCGAGGCGGACGTCGTCGAGCCGGTCCCCGGCGGCGCGCCGGGCGAGGTGGAGCGCCGCGTGGTGCACGGGCAGAGCGCGGTCGCCGTCACCCGCGGGCGGATCGAGCAGGTGCGCCTCGTCCCGCCCGACCCGCCCGCGTGCCCCGAGGCGGTCGCGGCGATCGAGGCCGCCGACTGGGTCGTCCTGGGCCCGGGCTCGTGGTTCACGTCCGTCCTGCCGCACCTGCTCGTCCCCGAGCTCGCCGCCGCCCTGCACCACACCCGCGCGCGGCGGTGCGTGACCCTCAACCTCTCGCCGGAGGAGGAGGGGGAGACCGCCGGCATGACCGCGACCGAGCACCTCCAGGTGCTCCACCAGCACGCGCCGGACTTCCGCGTCGACGCCGTCGTCGCCGACCCTCGCGCGGTCGAGGACGTCGGCCCCCTCGTGGAGGCGGCTCAGGGGATGGGAGCGCGGCTTCTGCTTCGGCAGGTCAGGACGGGTGACGGCAGTCCGCGGCACGACCCGCTGCGCCTGGCCGCGGCCTTCCGCGACGTCTTCGACGACTTCCTCGGGGACGTGGGTACCCCCACGGGGTAACCCGCCCGGGGCGGAGAGGGCCGTTCCGGGATGGCAGGATGACGCCATGGCGCTGACGGCACAGGTGAAGGACGAGCTGGCTCGGCTCCACATCGACAAGATCTCCTGCCGCAAGGCCGAGGTGTCGGCGACCCTCCGGTTCGCCGGCGGGCTGCACATCATCTCCGGCCGGATCGTCATCGAGGCCGAGCTGGACACCGGGATCGCCGCCCGCCGCCTGCGCCAGTCCATCGCCGAGGTCTACGGGCACGTCAGCGACGTCATCGTCGGTCTCGGCGGGCGGCATCCGGCGGGGGAGCCGGTACGTCGTGCGGGTGGTCAAGGACGGCGAGTCCCTGGCCCGGCAGACCGGGCTGCTCGACAACCGCGGCCGCCCCGTGCGCGGGCTGCCGCCGCAGGTCGTCTCCGGCGGTCTGGGTGAGGCCGAGGCCGCCTGGCGCGGGGCGTTCATCGCGCACGGGTCGCTCACCGAGCCCGGCCGGTCGGCGTCGCTCGAGATCACCTGCCCCGGACCGGAGGCCGCCCTCGCGCTGGTCGGGGCCGCCCGCCGCCTGGGGATCACCGCCAAGGCGCGCGAGGTGCGCGGCGTCGACCGCGTCGTCATCCGCGACGGCGATGCGATCAGCGCGATGCTCACCCGGCTCGGGGCCCACGACGCGATGATGGTGTGGGAGGAGCGCCGCATGCGGCGCGAGGTGCGCGGCACCGCCAACCGCCTCGCGAACTTCGACGACGCCAACCTGCGCCGCTCCGCCCGTGCCGCGGTCGCGGCGGGCGCCCGGGTCGAGCGGGCGTTCGAGATCCTCGGCCCGGACCTGCCCGAGCACCTGCGGGAGGCCGGCGAGCTGCGGCTCGCGCACAAGCAGGCCTCGCTCGAGGAGCTCGGCAAGCTGGCCGACCCGGTGCTCACCAAGGACGCCGTCGCCGGCCGGATCCGGCGCCTGCTGGCGACCGCCGACAAGAAGGCCGCCGAGCTCGGCATCCCGGACACCGAGGCCGGGCTGAGCCCCGACCTGCTCGACCTCTGACGCCCCGGCCGGCCCCCGGGCGCGTGCAGTGCGGCGCGTCCGACCGGGCCCTTCCGGACAGCGATTTCCCTGGTCGGACGCGTGCTCCTGTACCACATCGGCGGTCGCCCGCGGCGTGACGCCCGTCTCTCGGAGCCCCGTCGTCGGGTATAGGCTCGCCCCGTTCCGGCAGCCGAGAACGGGCCACCCTGTGCCTGCTCGGGCTCCGGGACCGCACAGCGCGGTGCGTGTACGTCCGTCAAGGCAACTGTGTGCGCCGGCACTCGTCGGCGCTGAGGAGGGCATTGTGACCACCCGCGTCGGAATCAACGGCTTCGGCCGCATCGGGCGAAACTTCTACCGGGCCATCCTGGCGTCCGGAGCGGACATCGAGATCGTGGGGGTCAACGACCTCACCGACAACAAGACGCTCGCCCACCTGCTCAAGTACGACTCCGTGCTCGGCCCGCTGGCCGGCGAGGTCACCTACGACGACAAGTCCATCTCGGTCGACGGCAAGTCGTTCCGGGTCATGGAGGAGCGCGACCCGGGCAACCTGCCCTGGGGCGAGCTGGGTGCCGACATCGTCATCGAGTCGACCGGCTTCTTCACCGACGCCGCGAAGGCGAAGGCGCACATCGACGGCGGTGCCAAGAAGGTCATCATCTCGGCGCCCGCCAAGAACGAGGACGCCACCTTCGTCGTCGGTGTCAACCACACCGAGTACGACCCCGCGTCGCACCACATCATCTCCAACGCCTCGTGCACCACGAACTGCCTCGCGCCGATGGCGAAGGTGCTCGACGAGGCGTTCGGCATCGAGCGTGGCCTCATGACGACGATCCACGCGTACACCGGGGACCAGAACCTGCAGGACGGTCCGCACAAGGACCTGCGCCGGGCCCGCGCCGCGGCGATCAACATCGTCCCGACGTCGACCGGTGCGGCCAAGGCCGTCTCGCTCGTGCTCCCGCAGCTCAAGGGCAAGCTCGACGGCTACGCGCTGCGCGTCCCGGTCCCGACCGGCTCCGCGACGGACCTGACCTTCACGGCCGGCCGCGAGACCACGGTCGAGGAGGTCAACGCCGCGATCAAGGCCGCCTCGGAGACCCCCGAGCTCGCAGGGCATCCTCGACGTACACCGAGGACCCGATCGTCTCCTCGGACATCGTCACCAACCCGGCCTCGTCGATCTTCGACGCCGGCCTCACCAAGGTGATCGGCGACCAGGTCAAGGTCGTCTCCTGGTACGACAACGAGTGGGGCTACTCCAACTCGCTGGTCAAGCTGACCGTGTACGTGGGCGAGCGTCTCTGACCCTGCCCCGGTCCGACTGACATGCGTCCGCGTGCGCGCGCGACCCTCCGGGTCGCGCCGCGCACGCGGACGTCGTCATGTCACGACCCCGTCACGACTCGCGAACGAGGAGACCCACCATGAAGACGATCGACGACCTCGGCGACCTGCGCGGCAAGCGCGTCCTGGTCCGCGCCGACCTCAACGTCCCGCTCGACGGCACCACCATCACCGACGACGGCCGCGTGCAGGCCGCCGTCCCCACGATGCCGCCGCCTGCGTCGACGCCGGCGCGAAGGTCGTCGTCGCCGCCCACCTCGGCCGCCCCAAGGGCGCGCCCGGAGGACAAGTACTCCCTCGCGCCCGTGGCCGCCCGCCTCGGCGAGCTGCTCGGCGTGACCGTGCGGCTCGCGACGGACACGGTCGGCGACTCCGCGCGCGAGACCGTCGCCGCGCCTCGGCGAGGGCGAGGTCGCGCTGCTGGAGAACATCCGCTTCGACCCGCGCGAGACGTCCAAGGACGACGCCGAGCGCGCCGCGCTCGCCGCCGACCTCGCCTCGCTCGCCGACGCGTACGTGTCCGACGGCTTCGGCGTCGTGCACCGCAAGCAGGCCTCGGTGTACGACGTCGCGCAGGTGCTGCCCGCCGCCGTCGGCGGCCTGGTGCTCACGGAGGTCGAGGCGCTGCGCCGGGCCACCGACGACCCCGAGCGCCCCTACGTCGTCGTGCTCGGCGGGTCGAAGGTCTCCGACAAGCTCGGCGTCATCGCCAACCTGCTGACCAAGGCCGACCGCCTGCTCATCGGCGGCGGCATGGTGTTCACGTTCCTCGCGGCGCAGGGCCACCCGGTGGGCAAGTCGCTGCTCGAGGAGGACCAGGTCGAGACGGTCAAGGGCTACCTCGCGCAGGCCGCCGAGGCCGGCGTCGAGATCGTCCTGCCGACGGACATCGTCGTCGCCGACGCCTTCGCGGCCGACTCGCCCGCACGACGTCGTCGCCGCGGACGCCATCCCGGACGAGCGCATCGGCCTCGACATCGGCCCGGCGTCCGCCGAGCTGTTCGCGAGCAAGATCGTCGACGCGAAGACGATCGTCTGGAACGGGCCGATGGGCGTCTTCGAGTTCGAGGCGTTCGCCGACGGCACCCGCGCCGTCGCCCAGGCGCTCGTCGACGCCGGCACCCGCGGCGGCTTCAGCATCGTCGGCGGCGGCGACTCCGCCGCGGCCGTGCGCCGCGCTCGGCTTCGACGAGGCCGGCTTCGGCCACATCTCGACCGGCGGCGGCGCGAGCCTCGAGTTCCTCGAGGGCAAGTCGCTGCCCGGCATCGCCGTCCTCGACGCCTGAGCGCGTCCCACCACCTCCGGACGTAAGGAGGCCCCCGTGGCCACCACCACCCGCACCCCGCTCATGGCGGGGAACTGGAAGATGAACCTCGACCACCACCAGGCGACGCACTTCGTGCAGAAGCTCGCCTGGACCCTGCAGGACGCCAAGCACGACTTCTCGGCCGTCGAGGTCGCCGTGCTGCCGCCGTTCACGGACCTGCGCAGCGTGCAGACCCTCGTCGACGCCGACAAGCTGGAGCTGAGGTACGGCGCGCAGGACGTCTCCGCGCACACCTCGGGCGCCTACACCGGCGAGATCTCGCCGGTGTTCCTCGCCAAGCTCGGCGTCACCTACGTCGCCGTCGGGCACTCCGAGCGTCGCCAGTACCACGCCGAGGACGACGCCCTGGTCAACGCCAAGGCGAAGGCCGCCTTCGGGCAGGGCATCGTCCCGATCATCTGCGTCGGCGAGGGCGCTCGACGTCCGGCAGGCCGGCGACCAGGTCGTCCTACACGCTCGCCCAGCTCGACGGCGCGCTCGGCGGGCATCACCGCCGAGCAGGCCGCCCAGGTCGTCATCGCCTACGAGCCCGTCTGGGCCATCGGCACCGGCGAGGTCGCCACGCCCGAGGACGCCCAGGAGGTCTGCGGGGCGATCCGCGCCCGCCTGGCCGAGCTCTACAGCGCCGACGTCGCCGACGCCGTCCGCGTCCTCTACGGCGGCTCGGTGAAGTCCGGCAACGTCGCGCAGATCATGGCGAAGCCCGACGTCGACGGCGCGCTCGTCGGCGGCGCGAGCCTCGACGCCGAGGAGTTCGCGAAGATCGTGCGCTACCAGTCGCACGCCGACCGCCTGAGCCGGCCGCGACACCGCGGGTGACGACCACCCGGTCCGGCCGTCCGACACGAGCGGACGTGTTCGTCGGATCGGGTGGTCGTCGCCTACCCTTGACCCGGCGCCGCCGGTGCCACCTGCCCGACCGTGCCGCACGTGCCCACCGAGAAAGCGAACGAACCCCGTGGACGCCCTGCGCATCACCCTCCAGGTGCTGCTGGTCCTGACCAGCGCCCTGCTCATCCCGTTCGTCCTGCTCCACAAGGGCAAGGGCGGTGGGCTGTCCGACATGTTCGGCGGCGGGGTGTCGAGCAGCATCGGCAGCTCCGGCGTGGCCGAGCGCAACCTCAACCGCATCACCGTGATCGTGGCCCTGCTCTGGACCGTCGTGATCGTCCTGCTGGGGCTCGTCCAGCGGGTCACGATCTGAACGGTCCACGCACGGACCCGCACCCGACGACAGACACCGGAGGAACGACCGTGGCGAGTGGCAGTGCCATCCGTGGCTCGCGCGTAGGCGCCGGGCCCATGGGCGAGGCGGAGCGCGGCGACACCGCCCCCCGCGTGCGCATCTCGTACTGGTGCTCGAACGGGCACGAGACCCGACCGAGCTTCGCCGCGGAGGCCGGCCACGAGGCCCCGGCCACCTGGGACTGCCCGCGCTGCGGGTACCCGGCCGGCCAGGACCAGGCCAACCCGCCGGCCCCGGTCAAGAACGAGCCGTACAAGACGCACCTCGCCTACGTGAAGGAGCGCCGCACCGACGAGGACGGCGAGGCCATCCTCGACGAGGCCCTCGCCGCGCTGCGCGCCCGCCGCGGCGGCTGACCCGACCCGCTCATCCGGCGCACACGCGGCCCCGCCCCTCGGTGACGAGGAGCGGGGCCTGTGCCGTGCGGCGGTCGCGTCACCGGCGACGCGCTCGGCGGCGTACGTCCGGCGGCGGCCGCCGCGTCCAGCGAGCCACAGGGTGCGCTCCGCCCGACGGCGCCCGCGGCGGGGGTGACCTCGATCGGCGCGCCGGCCAGCGCCGACGCGACGGCCGCGGCCTTCTCCGCGCCCGACGGCGACGACCCACACCTCGCGGGCCGCGTGGATCGCGTCGTACGTGAGCGTGACGCGCTCCGGCGGCGGCTTGGGTGACCCGTCGCACGCCCGACCGCGCCGGTCCCGCCGGCCGCGAGCCCGTCGTGCCCGGGGAACAGCGAGGCGACGTGCCCGTCCGGTCCCATGCCCAGCAGCAGCACGTCGAACGCGGGGACGGCGACCGCGCCGGCGCCGTCGCCCCCGGGTCGCGAACGCGTGCGGCGAGCTCGTCGCAGTACCGCGCCGCGGACTCCTCCGGGGTGGTGCACCGTCGTCGGACCGGCACGCCATCGGGTGGACGTTCTCGGCCGGCAGCGCGTCGCCGAGCGCGGTCGAGGAGGGCCTCGCGGGCGCCTGCGTCTCGTTGCGCTCCGGGTCGCCGTCGGGCAGGAAGCGCTCGTCGCCCCACCACAGGTGCACGCCGCTCCAGTCGACGGCGTCCCGCACGGGGCTGCGCGGCCACCGCGGCGAGCGTCGGGATGCCCGACCGTGCCCGCCGGTGAGCACCACGTGCAGCGGGGCGGCGCAGCGACTGCAGGTCGAGCAGCCGGGTGAGCAGCCGGGCGGCCACCGCGTGCGCGAGCACCTCGGCGTCGGGGTGGACGACGACGGCCGCGGGTCACGCGGCCACCCGCGGCCGAGGCCCCGGGTGAGCGTCTCCGCGTAGACCTCGTCCGGGTCGAGCCGGCGCAGCTCCTCGGCGAGGCACTCGCGCAGCTGCCGGATCGGCAGCGCGATCCGGTGCTCGGGCTGCTCGGGCTGGCGCAGCGCCGCGCGTCTTGCCGTCCGGACGGTCCAGCACGATGTCCCCGGACCGGCGCTCGAGGCGCACGCACGTGATCGCGCGCGCGTCGTCGATCCGCTCGACCTCGACCTCGCACTCGAGGTCCTGGCCGAGCCAGGCCGCGAGCAGGTCGACCGACGGGTGCGTGCTCTCGCCGGACACGACGACCGCGTGACCGGCTCGAACGGCGGCTGGTCGAGGGCCGCGGCGAGCAGCCCGCGCCACAGGGTGATCCGGGTCCAGGCGAGGTCGGTGTCGCCCGGGCGGTGCACGCCGGCGAGCCGGCGCAGCACCTCCTGCGGCGACGGCGCACGCGTCGAGTCGGTGATCCGGCGCTGCGCCATGACGCCCGAGCGGGTGGTGCGCCGGGTCCTGCGGGCGGCTCGTACGGCCACCAGGTGACGATCGGGGCGTCCGGCAGCAGCAGCGGCATGACGAGGGTGTCGCCGTGCGGGACGAGCTGCGCGGACGGCCGCAGGACGACGACCTCGCTGGCGCCGGCGTCGCCGCCGAGGCGGATCTGCGCGTCCAGCTCGCCCTCGGTGCCGCCGTCGGCGGACTGCGCGATGACGATGACGCGGCACGGGTGCTCCCGGCTCGCGTCGTTCGCCGCCTCGATCGCCTCCTCGACGTCGTGCGTGCCGACGTCGATCGACGAGGGTGAGGACGCGGCCCGAGCGCGACCGCGCCGCCCTCGTCGCGGAGCTTGACCAGGCGCTTGTTGACGTCGTTGGTCGTGGTGCTGGGCAGGTCGATGATCACGGCGTGTCCTTGCGTGCGATCGGGCGTGGTCTCGGGCGGCGAGGGGCGGGGCGGGCGTGGTGCCCGGGCCGACGGCGGCCGCGTCACGGGCGACGCCACGAGCGGCCGTCGCGCGCCATCATCTCGTCGGCCGACGCGCGGTCCCCAGGTGCCGGCGCGGTACGGGTCGGGCCCGCCCTTGGCGGCCCAGAACTCCTCGATCGGGTCGAGGATCTTCCAGGAGAGCTCGACCTCCTCGTGCCGCGGGAACAGCGGCGGGTCGCCGAGCAGGACGTCGAGGATGAGGCGCTCGTAGGCCTCGGGCGAGGCCTCGGTGAACGCGTGGCCGTAGCCGAAGTCCATCGTGACGTCCCGGACCTCCATCGCGGTGCCCGGGCACCTTGGCGCCGAACCGCAGGGTGACGCCCTCGTCCGGCTGCACGCGGATGACCAGGGCGTTCTTGCCGAGCTCCTCGGTCGCGGTGGACTCGAACGGCAGGTGCGGCGCGCGCTTGAACACGACGGCGATCTCGGTGACCCGCCGGCCCAGCCGCTTGCCGGTGCGCAGGTAGAACGGCACGCCCGCCCAGCGGCGGGTGTCGATGTCGAGCCGGATCGCGGCGAAGGTCTCGGTGGTCGAGCGTCGACGAGAAGCCCTCCTCCTCGAGGTACCCGACGACCTTCTCGCCGCCCTGCCAGCCCGGCGGTGTACTGCCCGCGGGACGGTGTGCAGGCCGAGGTCCTTGGGCAGCCGGACCGCGGACAGCGCCTTGATCTTCTCCGCGCGCAGGTCCGTGGCGTCGAAGGAGACCGGCTCCTCCATCGCGGTCAGCGCGAGGAGCTGCAGCAGGTGGTTCTGGATGACGTCCCGCGCCGCGCCGATGCCGTCGTAGTAGCCCGCGCGGCCGCCGATGCCGATGTCCTCGGCCATGGTGATCTGCACGTGGTCGACGTAGTTGGCGTTCCAGATGGGCTCGTAGAGCTGGTTCGCGAACCGCAGCGCGAGCAGGTTCTGGACCGTCTCCTTGCCCAGGTAGTGGTCGATCCGGAACACGTCGTCGGGCGCGAAGACCTCGCTGACGACGTCGTTGAGCGCCGGGCGCTGGCCAGGTCGTGGCCGAACGGCTTCTCGATGACGACCCGGCGCCAGGCGTCCGGCTTGGACTGGGACAGCCCGGACCGCGCGAGCTGGCGGCAGACCACCGGGAACGCGCTCGGCGGGACCGACAGGTAGAAGGCGTGGTTGCCGCCCGTGCCGCGCTCGGCGTCGAGGTCGGAGACGGTGTCCGCGAGCCGCTCGAACGCGGCGTCGTCGTCGAACTCGCCCTGGACGAACCGGATGCCCTCGGCGAGCTGGTTCCAGGTCGCCTCGCGGAACGCGGTGCGGGCGTACTTCTTCACCGAGTCGTGCACGACCTCGGCGAAGTCCTGCGTCTCCCAGTCGCGCCGGGCGAACCCGGTGAGCGCGAAGCCCGGGCGGCAGGAGGCCGCGGTTGGTGAGGTCGTACACCGCGGGCATGAGCTTCTTGCGCGCGAGGTCGCCGGTGACGCCGAAGATCACCAGGCCGCAGGGCCCGGCGATCCGCGGCAGCCGCCGGTCGCGCGGGTCGCGCAGCGGGTTGTGGTCCGCGGTCACCGCGGCCGGGGTCATGCGCCCTCCCCGCGCGCGCCCAGCAGCGTGGTCAGCCGCGCGAGGGCGGCGTCACCGGTCACGTGCAGGCGCAGCACCGGACGACCCTGGTCGGCGAGGACGCTTCGCGTCGCCCGCCGACTGGGCGGCGATGAGCCGGCCGAAGGTGAACGGGCGGTCCGGGACCCCGAGGTCCTCGCCGGCTCGCCGGTGAGGAGCAGGTAGACGCCGATCGGGGCGCCGCCCTTGTGCAGCTGGCCGGTCGAGTGCAGGAACCGCGGGCCCCAGCCGAACGTCACCGGCCGGCCGGTGCGGGCCGCGAGGGCGTCCCGGACGCCGGCGAGGTCGCCGTGGGCCTCCCGGTCGAGGTACGCCATCACCGCGAGGTACCCGCGTCGCCGAGCCGGCCGAGCAGCGCCGCGACGGCGCCCTCGACGTCCTCGACGCCGTCCAGCAGGCCGGGGTCGCCCGGACCTCGATGCCGTCGTCGGTGAACGCGGCCGGCTCCGGCTCGGGGGTGGCGTCGAGCAGACCGCGCGCGGCGATCTTGGCGCTCTCCACGTCGGGCTGGTCGAACGGGTTGATGCCGAGCAGCCGCCCGGCGATCGCCGTCGCGTACTCCCACAGGAGGAACTGCGCGCCGAGCGGACCGGCGACCGTGACCTCGTCGCCCGGGCGGGTGTCGGTGGCGACGTCGTCGTCGGTGGTGGACGTGTCGTCGGCCGGCTCGTCCGCCATGGCCACGAGCCGGACGGCCAGGACGTCGGCGGCGGGGGAGGCAGCTCGGGCGGCCCGCCGGCCGGGCTGGTGGTGACGACCGGCAGGAGGCCGGTCCCGTTCTTGCCGGTGGACTCGGCGATGAGCTGCTCGGCCCAGTCGCCGAGGCCGACGATGCCCGAGCCCTCGTCGACGATGACCAGCTTGTCGCGCAGCGGGTCCGTCCCGCCCAGGGCGGCCCCGAGGACGACGGCCGGGTTGGACTCGGCGTCCTCGGCCAGGAGCTCGGCCACGGAGGCGGCCTCGTCGAGCAGCTCGCCGACGTCGACCCCGGCGAGCGCGGAGGGCACGATGCCGAACGCCGACAGCGCGGAGAACCGCCCGCCGACCTCGGGGTCCGCCAGGAAGACGGCGCGGTAGCCGGCCTCGCGGGACGCCTTCTCCAGCGGCGAGCCCGGGTCCGTGACGACGACGATGTGCCGGGTCGCGTCCAGGCCCGCGGCGGTGAACGCGGCCTCGAAGACCCGGCGCTGGGAGTCGGTCTCGACGGTCCCGCCGGACTTGCTCGACACCACGATGACGGTGCGGGCGAGGTCGCCGCCCTCGAGCGCCGCCCGGACCTGGCCGGGCTCGGTCGAGTCGAGCACCACGAGCGGGACGCCCGCGGTGCGGGTGATGACCTCGGGGGCGAGCGAGGAGCCGCCCATGCCGGCGAGCACGACCCGGTCGATGCCCTCGGCCAGCAGGCCGGCGTGCAGCGCCTCGAGCTCGGGGAGGATCGCCCGCGTCGAGGAGTGCAGCGTGGTCCAGCCGAGGCGCTTCGCGGACTCCTCCTCGGCCTCGGGGCCCCACAGCGTCGCGTCGTGCGCGGCGATCCGGGACGGAACCCGGTCGGCGGCGAGCGCCGGTGCGTGCGTGCTCACCGCGCGGGCGGCGGCGCCCGCCGCGGTCACCTCGAACAGCGCCTCGTCGCCCTCGCCGGCCCAGGACAGGACCCAGCCTCCCGCGCTGTCGGCGGTGCCGGTGCGGTCGCTCGTGCGTCCGTCGTCCGCGGTCACCGGCCCGCCTCCTCGGTGCCGTCGGTGCCGGCGGCGCGCGCGAGCCCGTCGGAGACGGTCTCGAGGAGCTCGGTCCAGCTCGCCTCGAACTTGCGGATGCCCTCCTCCTCGAGCTGCCGGGTGACCTCGTCGATCTCGATGCCGAGCCCGCGCAGGCCCTCGATGACCTGCTCGGACTCCGCCTTCGTGCCGGTCACCGTGTCGCCCCGGACCTGGCCGTGGTCCTCGACCGCGCGCAGCGTGGCCTCGGGCATCGTGTTGACCACGCCGCCGACGACGAGCTCGTCGACGTACAGCGTGTCGGGGTAGGCCTTGTCCTTGACGCCGGTGGACGCCCACAGCGGGCGCTGCGGCTTCGCGCCGAGCGCCACCAGCTTCTGCCAGCGCTCGCCGGCGGTGACCTCCTCGTAGAGGGCGTAGGCGAGGCGGGCGTTGGCGATGGCCGCCTTGCCGCGCAGCGAGGCTGCTTCCGCGTTCCCGATCTCGTCGAGGCGCGGGTCGATGGCGGCGTCGACGCGGGACACGAAGAACGACGCGACCGAGCCGATCGGCGCCAGGTCGTGCCCGGCGGCGTGCGCCCGCTCGAGTCCGGCCAGGTAGGCGTCCAGCACCTTGCCGTACCGCTCGAGGGAGAAGATCAGCGTGACGTTGACGCTGATGCCGTCCGCGATCGCGCTCTCGATCGCAGCGAGGCCCTGCTCGGTCGCCGGGATCTTGATGAACACGTTCGGCCGGTCGATGCGGGCCCACAGCTCGCGTGCCTGGGCCAGGGTCGCGTCGCCGTCCCGGGCCAGGCGCGGGTCGACCTCGAGCGAGACGCGACCGTCCACGGTGTCGGTCCGGTCGTAGACCGGACGCAGGACGTCGGCCGCCTCCCGGACGTCGTCGCTGGTGATGGCCACGACGGCGGCCTCGGTGTCGACGCCGGTCGCGGCGAGCTCGGCGAGCTGGGAGTCGTAGGCGTCACCCTTCGACAGCGCCGAGGCGAAGATCGTCGGGTTCGTGGTCACGCCCACGACCCCGTGGTCGTCGACGAGCTCGGCCAGGTTGCCGGTGCGCAGCCTCTCGCGGGACAGGTCGTCGAGCCAGACGGCCACCCCCGCCTCGGTGAGCGTGTCGAGCGCGGTGGTGGCGCGTGCGGTGTCGGTCACGGAAGTTCTCCTCGAGATGGGGGTGGCGGCAGGTGGGACGCGACCAGGGGTCAGAGCTGGTCGCCGGCCTTGCTCTGCGTCGGGGCGGCGGGGGTGGAGCCGGCCGGGGCGTCACCCCGGGCCGCAGTGAGGGACTCACGCGCGGCGGCCACGACGGCCTCGGCGGTGAACCCGAACTGCTCGAACAGGGTCTCGGCGGCCGCCGAGGCGCCGTAGTGCTCGAGGGAGACGGTCCGGCCGGCGTCGCCGACCAGGCGGTGCCAGGACATCGCGATCCCGGCCTCGACCGACACGCGGGCCTTGATCCCGGCGGGCAGGACGGACTCGCGGTAGGCGTCGTCCTGCTCGGCGAACCACTCCTGGGACGGCATGGACACCACCCGGGTGGGGACGCCGTCGGCCTCGAGGGTCTCGCGCGCGGCGACGGCGAGCTGCACCTCGGACCCGGTGCCGATGAGGATCACCTCGGGCGTGCCGGTGCTCGCCTCGAGCAGGACGTACCCGCCGCGGGCGACGCCGTCGGCGGACGCGTAGCCGTCCTCGCCACGCGGGAACGTCGGGACGTTCTGGCGGGTGAGGATGAGGCCGACCGGCTCGTCGAACCGCTCGAGGATCGACTTCCACGCCTGCGCGGTCTCGTTGGCGTCGGCCGGGCGGACGACGGCCAGGCCGGGGATGGCGCGGACGGCGGACAGGTGCTCGACCGGCTGGTGGGTCGGGCCGTCCTCGCCGAGGCCGATCGAGTCGTGGGTCCACACGTAGGTGACGCCGATGCCCATGAGCGCCGCGAGGCGGACCGAGCCGCGCATGTAGTCGCTGAAGGTGAAGAACGTGCCGCCGTACGGGCGGGTCGGCCCGTGCAGCGCGATGCCGGACAGGATCGCGCCCATCGCGTGCTCGCGGATCCCGAAGTGCAGGGTGCGGCCGTACTGGTCGCCGGCGAACTCGTGCGTGGAGCGGTGCTCCGGCAGGAAGGACGGCTCGCCCTTCATCGTCGTGTTGTTCGAGCCGGCGAGGTCGGCCGAGCCGCCCCACAGCTCGGGCAGCACCGGCGCCAGCGCGGACAGGACCTCGCCCGACGCGGCGCGGGTCGCGACCGACTTGCCCGCGGGGAACGTCGGCAGGACGTCCGCCCAGCCGTCGGGCAGCTTGCCGGCCTGCAGCCGGTCCAGCAGGGCGGCGCGGTCCGGGTTGGCCTCGCGCCACGCGTCGTAGCGGGCGTCCCAGTCCTGGCGGTACTCCGCGCCGCGGTCGCCGACCGCGACGGGTGTGCGCCAGGACCTCGGGGTCGACGTCGAACGTCTTCTCCGGGTCCAAGCCCAGGACCTCCTTGAGGCCCTTGACCTCGTCGCCGCCGAGCTTGGAGCCGTGGGCGCCGTGGGTGTTCTGCTTGCCCGGCGACGGCCAGGCGATGATCGTGCGCAGCCCGATGAACGACGGCCGGGAGGTCTCCGCGGCGGCCGCGTCCAGCGCGGCGTCGAGCGCGTCGACGTCCTCGTGGTACGGCGAGCCGTCCGCGGTCTGCGTCCAGTCGACGAACTGCACGTGCCAGCCGTACGCCTCGTAGCGCGCCGACGACGTCCTCGGTGAACGCGATGTCGGTGTCGCCCTCGATCGAGATGTGGTTGTCGTCCCAGATGACCGTGAGGTTGCCGAGCTCCTGCGTGCCGGCGATCGACGACGCCTCGCTGGTCACGCCCTCCTGCAGGTCGCCGTCGGACGCGATGACGAAGATCTGGTGGTCGAACGGGCTGGTGCCCGGGGCGGCCTCGGGGTCGAACAGGCCCCGCTCGCGGCGGGCGGCCATCGCCATCCCGACCGCGGACGCCAGGCCCTGCCCGAGCGGGCCGGTCGTGATCTCCACGCCGGTGGTGTGCCGGAACTCCGGGTGCCCGGGGGTCTTGGAGTCCCAGGTCCGCAGCGCGGCGATGTCCTCGATCTCCAGGCCGTACCCGGCCGAGGTACAGCTGGATGTACTGCGTCAGGCTCGAGTGCCCGGCCGACAGCACGAACCGGTCGCGACCCAGCCAGTGCGGGTCCGCGGGGTTCAGGTGCATCCGGTTCTGGTACAGCAGGTACGCCACCGGGGCCAGGCTGATCGCGGTGCCGGGGTGGCCGTTGCCGACCTTCTCGACCGCGTCCGCGGCCAGGACACGGACCGTGTCGACCGCCTTCCGGTCGAGGTCGGACCACTGGAGGGGGGCAGCCGGGTCGAACGCGTTCACCGAACCTCATCTCTGTACCGGACGGACGGTCCGGGACTCTCGACACACGTACAGTTCGCGGCCGCGCGGCGTCGCGCGGTCGTCCGCCGTCGAGCCTACCGACCCCCACCGGGCGTGCCCGGGGACGCCCATCTGGCGGGACCGCGACCGACATCACAGGTCCCGGCCGCCACGCGCGCCGTGCCCGGGCGCCGGTCCGTGGGGTGCGGGACGTAGCATGGCCACCAGGACGGTCGGCCACGAGGCCGTGCCGGACCGGGCGCCGTCGCGCCTGGCCGGAACCCTTCGGCGAGAGACGGAAGACTGCAGCGCGTGCCCACCAGCAGCCCGGTACCGATCGATGACACGCCCGTGACGCGTCCGGGGGTCGCCACCCCCGCCGCCCCCGGCACTCGGGGCTCCGCGGCCGCGGTGAGCGAGCGCGCCCGGTCGGCGAGGCCGGTCCGGTCCGTCCGCTCGGTGGTCGGCGCGTACGTCGCCCTGACCAAGCCGCGCATCATCGAGCTGCTGCTCGTCACGACGCTGCCCACGATGATCCTGGCCGGCCGGCGGCTGGCCGTCGCTCGGGCTCGTGCTCGCGACGCTCGTCGGCGGCGACGGCCGCGGCCGGGTCGGCGAACGTCCTCAACTGCTACCTCGACCGCGACATCGACAAGGTCATGAACCGCACGAAGCAGCGGCCGCTCGTCACGGGCGAGGTCACCCCGCGGGCGGCGCTGGTCTTCGGTCTCGTGCTCGGCGTGCTCGCGCTGAGCTGGTTCGCGCTCGTCGTCAACACCGCGTCCGCGCTGCTGACGGCCGGCGCGATCCTCGTGTACGTCGTCGGCTACACGATGATCCTCAAGCGCCGCACGCCGCAGAACATCGTGTGGGGCGGCATCGCCGGGTGCATGCCCGTGCTCATCGGCTGGTCGGCGGTCACCGGGCAGCGGTGTCCTGGGCGGCCGTCGCGCTGTTCGGGGTCATCTTCTTCTGGACGCCGCCGCACTACTGGCCGCTGTCGATGAAGTTCCGGCGGCGACTACGCCGCCGCGGGCGTCCCGATGCTGCCCGTCGTCGCGGGGGACCGCCGCGTCGCGACCGAGGTGATCGGGTACTCGCGTGGCGATGGTCGCCAGCTCGCTCGTCCTCGTCCCGCTCGCCGGGATGACCTGGGTGTACACCGTCGCCGCCGTCGGCGCTCGGCGCCTGGTTCGTCGCCGCGTGCGTGCGGGCTGTACCGCCGCGCGCAGCACCCGGGCGTGGTCAAGCTCGGCGAGATGAAGCTCTTCCACCTGTCGATCACCTACCTGACGCTGCTGTTCCTCGCGGTCGCGGTCGACCCGTTCCTGCCGTTCTGAACGCGGCCGTCGTGAGCGCGACGCGCAGCGGGCCCGACTGTCGCGAGGCCCGCGAGCCCGGCGAGCCTCGCCGGCGTCGTCGAGGAGTACCTCGCGCACCTCGACGGTCGAGCGCGGGCTGTCCGCCAACACCCTCGGTGCCTACCGCCGGGACCTGACGCGGTACGTCGCGTACCTCGGGGGCCGCGGCCGGACGACGCCGGCGGACGTCACCGGCGACGACGTCGAGGGCTTCGTGGTCGCGCTGCGCACGCGGGTCGACGGCGGCGCGCCCGCTCTCCGCGTCCTCGGCGGCCCGCGCCGTCGTCGCGGTGCGCGGCTGGCACCGGTTCTGCGCGCTCGAGGGGCTCGTCGGCGCGGACGCCGCCAGCGCGGTCCGGCCGCCGGCGCAGCCCAAGCGGCTGCCCAAGGCGATCTCGACCGACGAGGTCGAGCGTCTGCTGGACGCCGCCGGGGTCGGCGACGGGCCGGGGCCGCTGCGCGACCGGGCGATCCTCGAGCTCGTCTACTCGACCGGCGCCCGGATCTCCGAGGCGGTGGGGCTCGACGTCGACGACCTCGATCTCGACGCCCGGTCGGGCCGCGGTCCGGCTGCTCGGCAAGGGGCGCAAGGAGCGCGTCGTGCCGGTGGGCTCCTACGCCGTCGACGCCGTCGAGGCGTACCTCGTGCGCGCCCGTCCGGTCCTGGCGGGCGCGCGGCACCGGCACGCCCGCGCTGTTCCTCAACACGCGCGGGGCGCGGCTGAGCCGGCAGAGCGCGTGGGCCGTGCTGCGGGCCGCCGCCGAGCGGGCCGGACTCACCGGCGCCGCGCACATCTCGCCGCACACGCTGCGGCACTCGTTCGCGACCCACCTGCTGGCGGGCGGCGCGGACGTGCGCGTGGTCCAGGAGCTGCTCGGTCACGCGTCGGTGACGACGACGCAGATCTACACCCTGGTCACGCCGGACACGCTCCGCGAGGTCTACGCCGCCTCGCACCCGCGCGCCCTGGGCTGAGGTCCGGTGGCCGTCGGCGGGGCCGTCGCCCGCTCGCGACCCGCCCCTGGTCCTGGTGCGGCACGACGTCGTGCGTGCACGGGGCGGGGAAGGCGCTGCGGTAGGTTGGGCGCCGTGATCAGCCAGGCCCCCTCCGGACCGTCCCTCAGCCAGGACGGCCCCGCGCTGGACCCCGTGGGCCGCCCGCTCCCCGACTTCCCGGTGCCGCCGCCGCTGTCCTCGCACGGCCCCGGCCGCGTGATCGCGATGTGCAACCAGAAGGGCGGCGTCGGCAAGACGACGACGACGATCAACCTCGGCGCCGCGCTGGCCGAGATCGGCCGCAAGGTGCTCGTCGTCGACTTCGACCCGCAGGGCGCCGCGTCCGTCGGCCTCGGGCACCAGCCCGCACGAGCTCGACCTGACGATCTACAACCTCATGATGGAGCGCCGGATCGACATCCGGGACGTCCTGCGCACGACGACCGTCGAGGGCCTCGACCTCCTGCCGGCCAACATCGACCTGTCCGCGGCGGAGGTCCAGCTCGTCGGCGAGGTGGCCCGCGAGTCGGTGCTCTCGCGCGTGCTGCGGCCCGTGATCGACGAGTACGACGTCATCCTCGTCGACTGCCAGCCGTCGCTCGGCCTGCTCACCGTCAACGCGCTGACCGCCGCGCACGGGGTGCTCATCCCGCTCGAGTGCGAGTTCTTCGCCCTGCGCGGCGTCGCGCTGCTCGTGGAGACGATCGAGAAGGTCCGGGACCGGCTCAACCCGCGCCTCGAGATCGACGGCATCCTCGCGACGATGTACGACTCCCGGACCCTGCACTCGCGCGAGGTCATCGCCCGCGTGCACGAGGCGTTCGGCGACACGCTGCTGCAGACCGTCATCGGCCGGACGGTGAAGTTCCCCGACGCCTCGGTCGCGGCCGAGCCGATCACCTCCTACGCGCACGAACCACCCGGGCGCCGCCGCGTACCGCCAGCTGGCCCGAGAGCTCGTCGCCCGTGGCGACGCCGCCTAGGACGCAGGCGCCCGGCCTCGACCCGTCGACTCGCGCCGCCGACGCCGCTGCCCCTCGGCGACGCCGAAGCCGTGCCGGTGCGCCGGCGCCGACGCCGACCGGGTTCCAGGTCCACCTCGACGAACTTCACCGGGCCGTTCGACCTGCTGCTCGGCCTGATCGCGAAGCACAAGCTCGACATCACCGAGGTCGCGCTCGGCGCAGGTGACGGACGAGTTCATCGCGCACATCCGCGCGGCGGACGCGCGCACCGGCACGTGGGACCTCGGCGCAGGCGAGCGAGTTCCTCGTCGTCGCGGCGACCCTGCTCGACCTCAAGGCGGCGCGGCTGCTGCCCGCGCGGCGAGGTCGAGGACGCCGAGGACCTCGAGCTGCTCGAGGCGCGGGACCTGCTCTTCGCCCGGCTGCTGCAGTACCGGGCGTACAAGCAGGTCGCCGCGGCGATCGCGGACCGGCTCGCCACCGAGGGGCGCCGGTTCCCGCGCACCGTCCAGCTCGAGCCGCACTTCGCGGCGCTGCTGCCCGAGCTCGTCTGGCGGATCGGTCCCGAGCAGCTCGCGGCGCTGGCCGCCCGGGCGCTCGCCCCGCGCCCCGCGCCGCCCGGGGTCGACGTCAGCCACCTGCACGCGCCCGGTCGTGTCGCGTCCGCGAGCAGGCCGCCGTCCTGGTCGACCGGCTGCGGCGCGGCGGAGCGGCGTCGTTCCGCACGCTGGTCGCCGACGCGGCGTCGACGCGGCGTCGTCGTGGTGCGGTTCCTCGCGCTGCTCGAGCTGTTCCGCGAGGGTGCGGTGGCGTTCGACCAGGTCACGCGCGCTCGGCGAGCTGACCGTGCGGTGGACCGGAGCCGAGGAGGGCGACGTCGCGATCGTCGGGGACTTCGACGGCGACGCGGACGAGGGCTCGACGGGGAGGGCACGACGTGAGCGCGCACGCGGGACCGGCCGAGGCGGCGCGGGACGAGCTCGACGGCGTCGTGCCGGACGCGCTCGACGGCGTCGCGGCGAGCGCGCTCGACGACGCCGCGGTGCCCGGCCGGACGCGGCCCCGACGAGCTCGCCTTCGACGTGCGACGACCTGCCCGGGCGGAGCGGCTCGCCGTGCTCGAGGCCGTGCTCATGGTCGCCGACGAGCCCGATCCCCGCGGTCCGGCTCGCCACGGTGCTGGCCCTGCCGACGCCGGAGGTCGAGGCGCTCCTCGCCGGACCTCGCCGCCGAGTACCGTGGCGAGCGCGGCGGCCGGCCGCGCGGGCTTCGAGCTGCGCGAGGTCGGCGGCGGGTGGCGGATCTACTCCGCGCCGGCGTACGCCGACGTCGTCGGGCGGTTCGTCACCGACGGGCAGTCCGCGCGGCTCACCCAGGCCGCGCTCGAGACGCTCGCCGTCATCGCCTACCGCCAGCCGGTCACCCGCGGGCAGGTCTCCGCGGTGCGCGGGGTCAACGTCGACGGCGTCGTGCGCACGCTCGCCGGCCCGGGGCTCGTGGCCGAGACGGGCACGGACCCCGCCAGTGGTGCGGTCCTGTACGGCACCACGGGATACTTCATGGAGCGGATGGGGCTCGGGTCGCTCGACGACCTGCCCGCCGCTCGCCCCCTACCTTCCCGACATGGACTCCTTCGACGGGGTCGACGACGCAGCAGAGGATCACCAGTGAGCACAGGTTCAGGCTCCGACCGGCCCGCCCGCGGGCAGCGAGGCACGGGCCGGCCGTCCGCGGGCTCCGGCGGCCGGCGGGCAGGCGGACCGTCGTCCGGGCGGGCGTCCCGGCGGCTGCCGTCGGGCGGCCGCTCGGGCGGCGGTGGCTACGGCGGCTCGCGGCCGGCCGGTCGGGCGCGCGGCGTCGGACGGCGGTCGGCCGGCGGGCTCCGGCGGCGGGTACGGCGAGCGGCCGGCGCTCGGACGCGCCCGGCTCGGGTGGCGGCCGGTCGCAGGCTCCGCGGTCCGGCGGCGCCGCGTTCCGGCGCGCCGCGCTCGGGCGGGCAGCGCTCGGACGCGCCGCGCTCGGGCGGTCCGCGGTCGGACGCGCCGCGCTCCGGTGCGCGCCCGCGGCGGCGTCGTCGGGCAGCGGTGCGCCGCGCACGGGCACCGGACGGCCGGGCGCGAAGTGGCCGCCCACTCGGCCGCCGGCCGGGCGCCGCCCGGTGCCCGCCGCCGAGGACCTGCCCGACGTCCACGTCGAGGACGGCGTCCGCCTGCAGAAGGTGCTCGCGTCCGCCGGTCTCGGGTCGCGCCGCGCGTGCGAGGACCTCATCACCGCCGGCCGCGTGACGGTCGACGGCGTCCCGGTCGTGCGAGCTCGGCGTGCGGGTCGACCCCGCGACGTCGACCATCCACGTCGACGGGATGCGCGTCCAGCTCGACACCTCGCTGCTCACGCTCGCGCTGAACAAGCCGCTCGGCGTCGTCTCGACCATGCACGACCCCGAGGGTCGGCCGTCCCTGGCGCAGTTCGTCGCAACCCGCGAGGAGCGGCTCTTCCACGTCGGCCGCCTCGACGCCGAGACCGAGGGGCTGCTGCTCCTCACGAACGACGGCGAGCTCGCCAACCGGCTGTCGCACCCGTCGCACGAGGTCGCCAAGACCTACCTCGCGCACGTCGAGGGTCGCGTCGGACCGAACGTCGGCCACGAGATGCTGCGCGGCATCGAGCTCGACGACGGCGTCGCGAAGGTCGACAAGTACCGCGTGGTCGACTCCACCCCGCAGGCGGCGCTCGTGGAGATCGTGCTGCACGAGGGCCGCAACCGGATCGTGCGCCGCCTGTTCGAGGCGGTCGGCCACCCGGTCACCCGGCTCGTGCGCACGCAGGTCGGCCCGATCCGGCTCGGCGACCTCAAGCCCGGCAAGACCCGCGTGCTCAGCAAGCCCGAGGTGGGCAGCCTCATGACGCAGGTGGGCATGTGACCGACCCCTCGGCGCGCCGGTCGCGACCCGCGGCCCGGTGCGCGTGGTCGGCACGGGCCTGCTCGGCGACCAGCGTCGGCCTCTCCCTCGCGACCCGGGGCGTCGACGTCGTCCTGCACGACACCTCCCGCACCGCGCTGGCGCTCGCCCGCGACCTCGGCGCCGGGTCGCCCGGCGACGCCCGACGACGGGCCGGTGCGGCTCGTCGTCGTCGCGGTCCCGCCGGACATCACCGCCGACGTCGTCGCTGGCCGAGCTCGCCGCGCACCCGGAGGCGGTCGTCACCGACGTCGCGAGCGTCAAGCGGTACGTGCTCGACGAGCTGCGGGCGGCCGGCGCGGACCTGGGCCGGTACGTCGGCTCGCACCCGATGGCCGGTCGCGAGCTCACCGGACCCGCGGCCGCGGTCCCGGACCTCTTCGTCGGGCGCCCGTGGGTCATCACCGCCCCGGCGGGGCCCGGCGACCCCGAGGCCGTGCTCGCCGTCCGCGACCCTGGCCGACCGACCTCGGCGCGGTGCCGGTGACGATGGACGCCGCGACGCACGACGCCGCGATGGCGCTCGTCTCCCACGTGCCGCAGGTCGCCGCGAGCCTCGTCGCCGGGCGCCTCGTCGACGCGCCCGACGCCGCCCTGGGACTGGCCGGGCAGGGCGTGCGGGACGTCACCCGGATCGCGGCGAGCGACCCGCGGCTGTGGACGTCGATCCTCGCCGCGAACGCCGGCCCGGTCGCGGGACGTGCTCGTCGCGCTGCGCGCCGACCTCGACACGGTGATCGAGGCGCTCGGCCACGCCGACGCGGCGACCGGACCGGAGGACGGTGGCCGCCCGGGGCGCTCGGCGCCGTCGCCCGCACCATCGCGCACGGCAACACCGGCGTCGCCCGGCATCCCGGGCAAGCACGGCGGTGGCCCGCCGCGACTACCGCGTGGTCACGGTGCTCGTGCCGGACGCCCCGGGCGAGCTCGCGCCGGCTGCTGGCCGACGTCGGCGCACGTCGGCGTGAACCTCGAGGACCTGCGCATGGAGCACTCGCCGCGCCACCCGATGGGCATGGCGGCGATCTCCGTGCTGCCCGACCGGGCCGACCACCTGGAGACGAGCTGACCGCCCGTGGCTGGCGGCTCGCGAGCTGATGGAGGACAGCACAGCGCACGCCCGCGACACGCGGCCCGCACCGCTGGTCGTGGCGATCGACGGGCCGTCCGGGTCGGGGAAGTCGAGCGTCTCGCGCCGCGCCGCCGTCCCGGCTCGGCCTGGCCTACCTCGACACCGGCGCGATGTACCGGGCCGCGACGTGGTGGTGCCTCGACCAGGGCACGCCGCTGGACGACCCCGAGGCCGTCGCGCACGAGGTCGCGCGGCTGCCGCTCGTCATGGGCGTGGACCCGCAGGCGCCGACCGTGCACGTCGGCGGCGTCGACGTCGGCGAGGCGATCCGCACGCACCGACATCACCGCGCGGGTCAGCGTCCTGGCGACCAACCTGGTCGTGCGCGCCGAGCTCGGGCGCCTGCAGCGCGAGGCCATCGACGCCGAGACCGCGGCCCGGGTCGTTCTCCGGCGGCCGCGGCGTCGTCGCCGAGGGCCGCGACATCACCACGGTCGTCGCCCCGGACGCCGACGTGCGCATCCTGCTCACCGCCAGCGAGGAGGCGCGGCTCGCCCGGCGCGCGCGTGAGGTGCACGGCACCGCCGACGCCGCCGCGGTCGAGGCGACCCGCGACGGGGTGCTGCGCCGGGACGCGGACGACTCGACCGTCGTGCAGTTCCCGACCGCCGCCGACGGCGTCGTCACGCTCGACTCGTCCGACCTCGACCTCGACGGGACGGTCGACGCGGTGCTCGACGATCGTCGCGCCAGGTCGCCGGGCGCCGCGCATGAGCCGCGTCGCGCCGTCGGCCGGCGCACGTCGCCGCCCGAGCCGGTCGCCGTCCCCGGCTGGTCGCTGCGCATCGGACGGTTCCTCGCGCACGGCGTCTGGGACACCGACGTCACCGGCGCGGACCACGTGCCCCCGAGCGGTCCGGTGATCCTCGCGGCCAACCACACCGAGCGTCGTCGACGGCCCGCTGGTCATCGGGGTCGCGCCCGCGCCCGGTGCACATGATGGTCAAGGAGGCGGCGTTCGTCGGCGCCGGTCGGCACCGTGCTGCGCGCCGCCGGCCACATCCCGGTCGACGGCGACGGGCGGACGTCCGGCGCTCGACCGCCGCCTGGCCGTGCTGCGCCGCGGCGACGCCGTCGGCATCTTCCCGGAGGGCAACCGCGGCCGCGGGGACGCCGCGACCGCCGTTCGGCGGGGTCGCGTGGCTCGCGGTGCAACGGCGCGGCGCCGGTCGTGCCGGTCGCGGTGCTCGGCACCCGGCGGACCGGGGAGGGCGTCGGCCACCTCCCCGGCCTGCGGCGGCGCGTCGTCGTCGAGTTCGGCGAGCCGCTGCACCTCGAGCGGCGGGCCGGCGTGTCCGGCCGGGACGCCATCGCCCACGCCAACGAGACCATCCGCACGACGCCTGTCCGTGCTGGTCGCCGGCGCGTCCCGGCGCACCGGCATCGAGCTCCCCACCGACGACCCCAACCGCGAGGGCCGCGGGCGCCCCGCGCCGGCGTCGGTCGGCGTGCGCGGGCGCACGCGCAGGGCGCCGCCGGGGCCGGTCGCGGCACGGTCGTCGACGGCGTCCGGGGCTGGGACACTGGGGGCATGACGACGACCGACCAGCCCCAGCCCGCCGACGCCCCGGACGACGCGCGGACGCGCGGACGCCGCCGAGGGCGTCGAGCTGCTCGCCGGCGGCTCACGGGCGACCGTCCGACGACGCCGGGCGCGAGCAGGCGCTGCGCGCCGGCCTCGACCGAGTACGAGCTCGAGGACGAGGACCTCGCCCTCCTCGAGGGCGGCGACGAGGGACGCGGCGACGAGGGGCCGACCGCGCCGCTGCCCGTGCTCGCCGTCGTCGGGCGCCCGAACGTCGGCAAGTCGACGCTGGTCAACCGCATCCTCGGCCGCCGCGAGGCCGTCGTCGAGGACAAGCCCGGCGTGACCCGCGACCGCGTGAGCTACCCCGCGGAGTGGGCCGGGCGCGCGCTTCACGCTCGTCGACACCGGCGGCTGGGAGGTCGACGTCGCCGGCATCGAGGCGCGCGTCGCCGAGCAGGCCGAGGTCGCGATCGCGCTGGCCGACGCCGTGATGTTCGTCGTCGACGCGACCGTCGGCCCCACCGCGACCGACGAGCAGGTCGTCCGGCTGCTGCGCCGGTCCGGCAAGCCGGTCGTGCTGTGCGCCAACAAGGTGGACGGCCCGCGCGTGCGAGGCCGACGCCACCGAGCTGTGGGCGCTGGGCCTGGGGGAGCCGCACCCGGTCTCCGCGCTGCACGGCCGCGGAACCGGCGACCTGCTCGACGCCGCGATGGCCGCCCTGCCGACGACGTCGGCGTTCGCCGCGGCCCTGCCCGAGGGCGGGCCGCGCCGCGTCGCGCTGGTCGGGCGGCCGAACGTCGGCAAGTCGTCGCTGCTCAACAAGGTCGCGGGCGCCGAGCGCGTCGTCGTCGACCACGTCGCCGGCACGACGCGCGACCCGGTCGACGAGCTCGTCGAGCTGCGGGGCAAGCCGTGGTGGTTCGTGGACACCGCCGGCATCCGCCGCCGCGTGCACCAGACCAGCGGCGCCGACTTCTACGCCTCGCTGCGCACGCAGGCCGCGATCGAGAAGGCGGAGGTCGCCGTCGTCCTGGTGGACGCGAGCGTGAAGATGACCGAGCAGGACACCCGGGTGATCTCGCAGGTCGTCGACGCCGGCCGGGCGCTGGTCATCGCGTACAACAAGTGGGACCTCATGGACGAGGACCGCCGCCCGTTCCTCGAGCGCGAGATCGAGCAGGACCTCGTGCAGGTCCAGTGGGCGCCGCGGGTCAACATCTCGGCCCGCACCGGCTGGCACGCCGACCGGCTCGTGCCGGCGCTCGAGCGGTCGCTCGCGTCGTGGGACACGCGGGTGCCGACCGGGCGGCTCAACGCCTTCCTCGGCGAGCTCGTCGCGGCGCACCCGCACCCGCTGCGCGGCGGCAAGCAGCCCCGCATCCTGTTCGCGACCCAGGCCGTCGACCCGGCCGCCGCGGTTCGTCATCTTCGCCACCGGGTTCCTCGAGGCCGGCTACCGCCGGTTCATCGAGCGCCGCCTGCGCGAGACGTTCGGCTTCGAGGGCACCCCGATCGAGATCTCGGTCCGGGTGCGGGAGAAGCGCCGGCGGTGAGCCGCGCGGCCTCCGACCACCAGGCCGCGGACGACGGCGCCCACGTCGAGCGGCCCGGTCCCTGCTGCGCTGGGGGCTGCCGCGCGATCCCGCGGCCGCGTCGCACCTGACCGGGTTCCTCGTCGCGACGCGTCGTCACGGTGCTGCTGGTGCGCGCGTTCCTCGCCGCGGCCGGGCTACCCGCAGATCGGCGGCGACGGCCTGCACGTCGCGCACGTCCTGTGGGGCGGGCTGCTCATGGCGGTCGCGTTCATCCTGCTGCTGTCGTTCGCCGGACCGGTCGCTCGTCCCGTCGGCGCGGTGCGTCGGCGGCATCGGCTTCGGGCTGTTCGTCGACGAGGTCGGCAAGTTCGTCACCGAGCGACAACGACTACTTCTACGAGCCGACCGCGGCGCTCATCTACGTCGTCGTCGTGGTGCTCGTCGCTGCTCGGCGAGGCGCTGCACGGCCGCCGCGCCGCACCACCCGTGCGAGCACCTCGCCGGGCGCCGCCGACCACGCCGTCGCGGGGCTGGTCGGCGGGTTCACGCAGCACGCCCGGGCCCAGGCGCGCGACCTGCTGTCCGCGCGCCGGCGCCGGTGCGCGGGGAGCCGCGAGGTGGGCGCGCTGCTCGACGTCGTCGAGGAGGACGCCGACGAGCTCGCCAACCCGATCGACGCCGTCGCGGCGCGCCGCTCGTGCGGCTCCTGCACCGGGTCGTCGCGGCGCGCTGGGTGCCCTACCTCGCGGTCGGGGTGCTGACGCTGACCGCCCTGCTCACGGTCGGGCCGGGGGTGTCGCCTGGTGGGACGGGGTGGACGTCCCGGGTGGATCGTCGTCGGGCCTGATCGCCAGCGGCGCGTCGGTGCTCCGTGGGGTTCGCCGTCCGCGGGCTGATCGTGGTGCGGCGCGACCGGTGGGCCGGCTACGTCGCGTTCCGCCGCGCGGTCCTGGTGAGCCTGCTGGTGACCCAGGTGTTCCTGTTCCGGATCGAGGAGTGGGCGGCGACGCGGGGCCTGCTCGCCGACCTCGCCGTCCTCGGGCTCGTCTCGGTCGAGCTCAGCCAGATGGACGCCCAGCGCCGGGAGCGGGCGGTCCGGGGTGCCCGCGGGAGACCGGGCGGTGCGCCGGACGCCCCGGGACGTGCGATAGAGTTCTCACGGCTCGCGAGGCGGGCCGGCGGGCTGTAGCGCAGCTTGGTAGCGCACTTGACTGGGGGTCAAGGGGTCGCAGGTTCAAATCCTGTCAGCCCGACCGCAGGGCCTCGATCTGCTCACGCAGGTCGGGGCCCGTTTTCGCTTCACCGGCACGCAGCCTCGGACCAGCCTCGCGGCGCGAGGAAAAGTCCCCATTAAGTCCCCACCAGGCCGAAAATGCCCCGCCGGCGTCCCGAACGGCGTCGTGTCCGGGTGCAGGTACCGCGACCGTCACGGCCGGGTCCTGATGACCCGCGACCCGCTGCAGCACGTACAGCGGGACGCCGCTGTCCGCCATCCACGTCAGCGCCGTGTGCCGCAGACCGTGCCGGACGAGGCCCGGGTAGCCGAGCCGGCTCACGAGCCGGTTCCACTCGTCGCGTCACGCAGCGTCGCGGTGGTGATGACGCCGCCTCGCGGCCCCAGCAACAGCCGGTCACCGGGGGAGCGCTCGTCCACGAGGTGCTCCAGCGTCGGGCGGAGCGGATCGATGATCGGCACGACGCGCGAGCGACGCCCCTTGGTCGACTTAGTCACCAGCCCGCCACGGCCTGGGTACGTCTGCCGGCGGACGGCGATCAGGCCTGTGTCGAGATCGACGTCGCCGACGGTGAGCCCCGAAGCCTCGCTGACGCGCAGTGCTGTGCACGCCAGCAGGATGACCATGTCGCCCCAGCAGGGATGGCCACCCGCCTCGACGACTGCCTCCGTCAGGCTGGTGAGGGTGTCGACGTCGGGGAGCGCCAGGTCCCGGGGGTTGGCCTCGCGGTGCTGCGACCTGGCTGGTGGAGTGTGTGCGGCGCGCACGGTCCTTCGCGGGATTCCGGGACAACAGCCCGTCGCGGACAGCCTCGTCGAGCACGAGGACCAGAGCAGCGACGGTGTTCTTGACGGTCGACCGTCCGTACTGCAGCTCCCACTGGTCGATGGCGCGATCGATGAGCCCGGCCGTCAGCATGCCGATGGGCAGGTGTCCCATCGACGGCAGGACACGCAGCCGCAGGCCGGCGGAGTAGGGGTCGTACGTTGACGTCGAGTCGATGACCCGCGCCCACCGGTCCCCGAGGCCCACGAGGTAGGTCGCCAGCGTCTGCCCTGGGTCGATGCCGGTGACGGAGGCGTGACGCTTCTGCTCGATCCAGCGGCCGGCGTCCGCCTCGCTGGCGAACGTCGCCGTGCACTCCTCCCGCCTGTGCGTCTGCGGGTGGGTCCACCGCACGCGCGCCAGGTACTGGATCCCGTACTTGGCGGTCGACCTCACCTTCACGTCGGCATGCACCTTCGCACCAAGTGGCGGGACGAGGTCGCGCCTCATGACGCCTCGCGCTCCGCCACGCGCGCCGACACCCACAGGTTCAGGAGCTCGCGTGGGTAGCGGTACACGCTTCCGATCTTCACGAACCGGGGCCCGACGCCGTCGAGCCGCCATCGGCGGACCGTCGAGGTGTTCACGCGGAAGTACTCGGCGACCTCGTCGGTCGTCATCAGCTCATGCGGTTCCATCTCGTCCGCCCCGGTCAGGCCGCGTCGGTCGCGGCTGTGGTGGTTGCCGAACGGTTGTCCACAGGCGGTCCCTCGTCGTCGAAAGCGGCCCGTTTTGCGTTCTCGTACTGCTGCCGCCATCGGCGCCGTTCCATCACGCTTGCGACGACGACCGAGGTCCAGTCGGCCCCTGTGACGGGTACCTCGTCCCAGACGAACCGAGGCTTGCCCGTCGTCGTGCAGGACCTCGGCGGCCATCCGGTCGGCGTCGGGTGCCTCGATGCCGGCGGCCTGCGAGGACCTGGCGGACGACGGCGGCTCGGTCGGCGCGGTGCTCGGTGAGGGTCTTGCCGGACCACTTGCGCGAGACGAGGACCCGTCGGCCGCCGAGGCCGAGGTGCTCACGGTCGTGCGCCTTGGAGGCGCAGCAGCCGGGCGCGAGGCCGGGGCCGGGGTTCTTGGGCTCGACGCCGTAGCGGAGCCAGTTGGCGCATTCCGGTGAGCATGGCAGGTATCGCAGCTCGGCGTGGAGGCGGTCGATGTGCGCCTCGTAGGCGAGGTCGACCTGCTCACCGGCGGGGTCGGCGTAGGTCTCGGCGACGGCCTTGGTGAGGTACTTCGTCAGGTACCGCACGGCGCGGTCGGCGTCGACGCTGCCGCCGTCGATGCCCTTGATGTCGACCTGGGTGCCGAACCGCATGACGTGCGCCGGCCTCGCGCCCGGGGTCGCGTCGAGCTCGTCGAGCGCCTCGCTCCCACGTGGGCAGCGGTCGGCCGGTGTCCGGGTCGCAGTAGCAGCCGCCGTCGCGGTCCCACACAGGGTTCCGGTCGCCGTAGACGACGTCGTCGTCGCCGAAGGGTGGCCACCACAGCTGGTGGTAGGTGCCGCGGGTGACGGCGCGGATGGTGGCGCGTGGGATGGCGCCGCGGAGGGCGGTGTGCAGGTGGGGGGCGAGGCGGCGTTGGGGTTCGACGGCGGAGAAGTGCTGGACCTGGTAGCCGGCGCCGCGGCGCAGGTTCTGCACCCACCGGTCGACGAGCTTGGAGAAGTGCAGGGCGTCGAGGGCGGCACGGCGGTAGTCGTACCGGGCCGGGTCGACCGGGACACCGCGGCCGGGCAGGACCTTGCCGTAGGACGGCAGGGTCAGGGTGACGAACATCGAGGGCCGGTACGTCGCCCCGCTGGGCGCGGTGAAGGTGCGACCGACGGTCCGGGCTTCGACCGGCAGGCGGGGCAGATCGGGAGCGTCGTCGCGGCGCCGGGTGGACCGCGCGGTGCGCTCACGCGCGCCGACCTCGTCCGGGATGTCAGGGGTGTCCGGCGCGTCGACCTCGTCGAGCCCCGCCGCATCGGACCCGTCGCGCTCGGGCTCGTCGTCGCGGTGCCACCCCTCGGCGCACTGGGTCATCCGCAGCCGCCGTGCCGCGGTCGCGCACGGCGGGCACTTCGCCTCGCGCGTTGACCCGCAGCGGATCGCAACGACCGTGGTCGCGCCGGTGGCGCGGTCGGTGACCCGGCGCAGCACGGGGCGCACGCACACGGACTCCTTGACCGCCAGGGCGCGGACCATGTCGTTCGTGATCGCCAACGGCAGCCGGCTCATGCGACACCTCCCAGAGTGTGCGGTTGTTCGACGGTGCGTTTGGTGTCGTCGCGGGCTCGGCCGGCCCAGAAGCCGGCGGTGACGTGCGCCTGGGCCGCGAACCGGTCGCACGAGGCCAGCACGGGGCACCCGGCGCAGACCGCGGCCATCGTGAGACGGTCCGCCCTCCGGAGCTGGTGGCTGTCACCGGTCCAGGGCAGGTCGACCCGGGTCAGGCACGCGCCGTCGCGCATCCAGTCCAGGTCGAGCGGTTCTCGACGAGACGGCGCGGGCCACCGGTGGGCGGGCATCAGACGCCCTCGGAGCGGGTCGCCGGCAGCGCCGCGAGTGGCCGGACGGCGTAGGTGTGGGCGAGGGTGGCGATGTCGGTGTCGGTGACGTGGGTGAACCGCACCCGTGCCGGCTCGGGGACACCGTCGTGCCCGACGTAGGCGACGCCCGGGCTCGCTTCGTCGATGAGGTCGGCGCGGGCGCCGCGGTCACGTGCCCCCTGCCCCAGCGTCAGGGCGACGTGCTCGGGTTCGGTGACGCGCAGCAGGATGCGCGTAGGGAACAGGTCCCGCATCGAGATGACGTCCTTGCGGGGGTCCTGGACAGCCCCGATGACCGACACGCCGACTGCTCGGCCTTGGGACAGCAGCAAGGACAGGGCGGCGGTGATGCGTCGCTTGGCCTCGCGGTCGACCACGTAGGCGGTGAGGGAGGCGAGCTCGTCGATGACCACGACGATGAGTGGCTCCGCGGTGGTGGGGGTGTGCAGGCGGGCGCGGCCGCGCAGCGCGGACTGGCGGTGGCGCATCACCGCGACGGCGTCCTCGAGGACGGCCGCGAACTGCAGCTCGTAACCCGCAGTGTCGGTGCCGTCGTCGCCGTAGTAGAAGCGGGCGAATAAAGCGCCTCCGGGGGCGAGCTCCATCCCGCCCTTGGGGTCGATGGCCCACACCTGCACCAGCCCGTCCCGGATCCCCGGGGCCAGGGCGGTCAGCAGCGACCACAGCACCGATCCCTTCCCGGATCCGGTGGCTCCGACGATCAGCAGGTGCGCCCCGAGCAGCCGGACCCGGTGCACCAGGCCGTCCTCACCCAGCGCCACCGGCAGCCCGGACAGTTGCGGGGGGTCGGCCGGCTCGAACGGCGCCACCGGGGTGGTGAGAGGGTCGTCGATGAGAAACCACAGGTCCAGGTGGTGGGTGCGGTGCAAGACGGTGCGGACTCGGCAGTCGGCGGCGCCGAAGGTCTGGGCGATCCGCGGGCCCGCCTGGGCCCAGTCGGTCAGGGTCTGGCCGGGCAGCATCCGGACCCGGGCCACGTCGACCGACCCGGTCGAGCGCACCGTGACAAGTCGGGGCAGGTACTCGGTGCGGTCGACCCGGACCGCGAGGCCGGCGGTGACCATGGCCGGCTGCCACACGTACCCGTACACCGAAGCCGAGCGCCAGGCCCCACGCGCGCGCCACACCACGAACGTGGTGAACGACGTCGGGTGGACGTAGTGCCAGATGACCAGCGTTTGACTCACCACGGCGACCAGCGCCAGCAGGGGCAGTGGGCCGTGCGCCGCGGTGAACCGCAGCACCGCGATCGCGAGGACGAGCAGGGCGAGGACGAGCGGGTGGTGCAGCAACCACCAGCCGGCGGCGGCGAGGCGTCGACCGGCCCACGCCGCCACGACCGCGGTGAGGGGCACGTGGACCTTGGCGACGTTCAGCCGCACCGGTCCCTGGTCGCGGGCGTCGCCGCCGAGGCGGTTCACAGCGCGCTCACCTGCTCCCACAACCAGGTGCCGGCCGCGGTCAGGCCCTCGTTCACCGCGGGGCCGGCAGGGGTCGCGCCTATGACGAGTCCGAGCAGGACGCACACGATGCACGACCCCAGGCGCAGCTGGCGGGTGCGCAGCAGCAGGATGACCAGGGCCGCGAGGATCACGGCCACGGCGGCGATGCTCATGGTCAGGCCGCCTTGCCGTCAGTGGGAGCCGGCACCGCCCGCGGCGCCCGGGTCGGTGCGGTCAGGCCGTCGGCCTTGAACGACCACGCGATCCGGTTGAAATTCCCCGACTCCTCGATGTACGGCAGCGCCGACAGTCCCTCGAACACCACCAGCCGGAACGGCGAGGCCGGGTCCGGCGGCGGCGGGACCGGCTGCACCTTCGCCGCGATCTTCACCGACACCGTGCGGGACTTACGCCCCGCGTCCGGGTCCGCGTCAAGCACGTCCACCGACCACAGCAGGAGCCCGGTGTCCTTGTCGACCTGCTGGACCTTGTTGTCCTTCGTTGACCGGTCGAAGTCGAACACCGGCCCGACCTCGGAGATCAGGTACGCCCCGAACGGGAACACCTCGTCGTGCGTGATCTTGAACCGCCTGGCGATGGCCATGGCTCACCTCCACGTCGTGGGCCGTCCGGCCCCCTGAGAGTCGCCCTGGCGGGCTGACGTGGACGAGCCTGAGAGACAACGAGCGCTGAGCCCCGCACCGAGGTACTACCCGCACAAAGATGCGGGTAGGCGATCGCGCACCCCGAGGGCTGCTCCCAGCGCCCGGGCTCCTCGACCAGTTGCGCCCCATAGCCCGAGTGCTCAGCGGATGTGCTTCGCCAGCCACTGAGGATCGAAGGACTTCGCCACGTCCGCTCCTGTGCCCGACAAAACCGGTCCGCACTCGGTGCTTCCGCTCCGAGGGTCGACGAAGGTGACACCGCGCGAGGTGAGCATCTCGATGTTCGGGGCGAGGGCCGGATGGCCCCATAGGCGATCGTTGATGAAGGGCACCGCCACCAGGGGGAGGCCCGCGCCGAGCGCTTCATTGAGCAGCCCGAGCGCGTAGTTGTCCGCGGCGCCGGCTGCCCACTTGTTCAGTGTGTTGAAGGTCAGCGGAGCGACCACGACGGCGTCCGGGCGGGTACCCCGCTTGGGCTCTCCAGGTGAGCGGTAGTCACTCGCTACAGGGGCGCCGGACACCTCACGGATCGCGTTGTGGTCGACCCAGTCGGTCGCCGCTGGGGTTACCGCCACCTGCACAGCCCATCCGACATCGAGCAGGACCCGCACGACCTCGGGCGCACGTTCGGCCAGCGGGGCAGCGCAGACGACAAGAGTCAGGCAACCGCCGTCAGCGCGGCTCACAGAAGCACCCCTGCGCGCACGGCGAGCTGGTCGAGCGCGCTGGTCCGCGTGCGGTTCCCGCGGGCGAGCATCTCGCGGATCAACTCGCGTACCACAACGCTGTAGTGCACTGCCTGCGGAGCGACTCTCTCTGCCTCCAGCAGGTGCAGGGTCGCTTCCGCGTCGCGCTTGCGCTGCGCCTGCGCCCAGGCCAGGTCCAGGTGCATCTGAGCCCGCCGGCTCTGCAGACCCTCAGGAAGCGATTCCGTGGAGATCTCCATCGCCGCTCGCAGCGCTTCGGCGGCGTCGCCCAGCTCGGCGGCGACCGACACTCGATGAATCGCGACGTTGGTCGGCCCGAACGCGGTCCACAGGTGATTGGCATCGTGCCCCAGCAAGCCCGCGAGCCGCTCCGCCACGGCGAGGCGCTCCAGGGCCTCGAAGCGCTCGGTCCGACGCGCTGCAATCACGGCCGCGATCAGCCAGAGCGAGCCGGCCACCGAGACGAGCGACGGTACGTCGGACGTCGCCGACGCTCGCGCTTCCTCGGCCATGGCGACAGCCAGGTGCTCGGCGTCGTCGGTTCGATCGGCGCGCAACATCGCACAGACGATCTGGTACGCGGCCATGCCCCGTGCCGTTAGCGAGTCGGCGTCGAGGGAGGCCGATGCGGACCTGTCGGCCGCGACCAGCGCAAGATCGGAGGCGCCGAGCTTGGTGAGCAGCTTGGCCGCGACGACATAGGCGGACACGTACACGAGGAGCGCCTCCCGGCGCTCGGCCGGCGGCTGACCTCGGAAGCCCTCGTCGGCATCCGCCAGCAGCTGAGGCAGCTGCGCGAGGACGACGTCGTACCGCGCAGCCTGGTAGGCCAGGTGGGCCTCAGCCACGCGGGTCCTCAGAGCATCCCCATCGATCGCTCTCCGCGCCGTGCCCGTGAGCTGCTCGTACCGGCCGAAGAACGATCTGAGCTCACCCAGGTCGTCCCGCCTGTGCCCTCCGTTTGGCGCGAGGTCCCACGGTCGCCCAATAAGCGCGTCGACGTCGACGTGGAGGACGCGAGCCATGTCGAGCAAGACCGACAGCCGATCGACCGAGCGGATTCCGCGCTCGACCTGTGACAGCCACGACTCGGACCGACCCACGAGGTTCGCGAGTGTCGCCTGGCTTAGCCCACGACGCCGCCTATACGCAGCGATCCGCTCACCCATCGACCCCGTGGTCATGCTCCTACGGTGGCACACCGGCCCCGACATCCGGCTCGAGCCGCGCGCGTCCGCGCCGCTCAGGAGCGCGGGCGATGAAGGCCCTCGCGGCGTCACGACTGCTTCCGGCGACTGCGGCAGGGTCTAGCGCTCATGCCGATGACCGAGCGACCACGCGACTGCGATCGTCCTTGGATCAGGTGCGGCTCTAGCCGTCCTGCCCGTGCCTGCCGTCGATCCGCTCTAGAAGCCATGGAATATTTTTTGGCGACATGGCCAGGTCGATGACTCCGGACGGCGTGGCCACTTCTACAACGCGAAATCCGGGCACAAGCAGTGGTCGACCTCGAGCCGGATGTCCAGTGTCTGTGGCGGCCAGCACTTCGAGGTGGAAGGGAACCGCCGAGGGTCCGCTGGTAGGCATGACGTCAAGCCGGCCGACCGCTGGACGGACTTCGGCGTTGTACCAGCGATCGGCTAGCCGCTGGTGAGTCCCTTCGCGCGATCGAACCGCAGCGAAAACCGCACCCCTTGCCCGCTCTCCGGCTTCCGATCGGGTTCTGAATGCGTTGCCCACAAGGTTTGCCAGTATTGCGAGGACGCCCACGGTGCCAGCGAGCTTGAATGCATCAGCGATACCGCGCCCAAGCAGCACTAGGATTGCCGTCCCGAAAGCCACAATGAGGAGGGTCGCGCCTGCGACTAGGAACAGCCGTCTGATGCCACGTCGCCGATTCAAGCGCGCCAGCCTGCTACCCATGTGCACGACCCTACGGGCGACGAGGGCTGTCGCAGCACCGAGACCTGCCATCGACCCGATCGGATGACTACCGCTGGCGGCGTCGCGCCGAGGCCGTGGTCCGGTGCACGGTCATGCCGCATGGTGCGCGGGCGCGCGTTCGGAGGCTCAGGCCCGACCGAAGGGCCACCAACGATGTCTGCGACGTGCGTCGTGTGACTGGTGAAGGTGGTTCCCGATAGCGGGGCAGGCGAGGACGGCATCGTTCGCCTGCCAGACCTTGGCAAGCAGCGGGTGGACCAGACCCTCCTCCCGGGACACCCGCGTCCCAAGGAGCGAATCATCGGGCGCGGTTGCGCCGCCGTCGAGGAGTGTCGATCCGATCCCTCCGCCCTCACCCGGACCCGTCCGGGTCGAGAACGTAAGACGCTCCGCGGGATCAGCGTCATCGCCCCAAGGACCCAAGATCAGATCGAGATAAACCTCTCGATAGCCGTCGTGGTCGTAGAGAAAAGCGAGGAACGCGGCAGTAGCGGTTTCGTCTTCGACGACCTCGCCCGAGACCATCAGGCGCTCGCCACCGCAGTCGGGACAGGCCTGTGGTTGAGGGTCACTCCACGCAACAGCTTCCACGACTACAGGCCTCCGGCTACGGGTGATCGATGCAAGCAGTATCGACGGGTCGAGCTCGGTGATGAGCAGCCCTGAACCATGCAGCGGTGCGATCGCGAGGTCAGACCGTCGTCAGTCGGTCGCTCGGCCTACCCGCCGCGGTGGCATCCGCTCATGGCTCCCTTCTGTTGCGCCTGGTGTCAACCGGCCGTGATCGGGACCTGTCGAGGCGGGGTCGTCGGGGCTAGCGTGGTCGGCGCGGGTCCGGGAAGTGGCTGGTCCGAAGTGCCGGTGTGCGGGGGCAGGCCGGCCGCGCTGGATTGAAGAGTCGCCCCGCTGTGCCCTCCCGGGCCCGCGTTCATCGTCGCCATCTCGGCCTCGACGGCGTCCTTGACGAGCTGCCGGTACACGACGTCGGACAGCCGACGCTTGAGGCACCGCATCGCCTCCAGCGGCCTCTTCTTCGCCGCTCGCTTGCGGTCGTAGTACGCCCTTCCGAGGGTCCCGGGGTGACGGAGCTGGACGGTCGCGGCGATGTGCAGCACGTGGTTCAGCCGCCGGTTCCCCGCCCGTGACAGCCGGTGACGCTGGTGGGCACCGGAGGACGCGTCGATCGGTGCGGTCCCGGTCCAGGACGCGAAGTGATGCCGGGACGGGAACCGGGCCACATCCCCGACGTCGGCCAGGATCCGGCCCGCGCCCGCAGGGCCGATGCCGGGCAGGTCCATCAGATGCGACCCACGAGCCAGCACTGCGGCCTTGATCTCGGCCGCGAGCTCCTTGACCCGCACCTCCAGGCGGCGGGCCTCGGCGAGCTCCTCGGCCAGCATCCGACGCCGGACACGGCCCGCGGCGTCGCGCGGGCGGATCCCGACCAGCAGAGCCTGGTACTGGGTGACGGACTTCTTCGTCGGCGCCCCACCCGGCGTGACCTCGGCAAACAGCCGGTGCGCGCGGTTCAGCGCCTGGGTGCGCGCCGCGGCGAGCTCATCGCGACGATCGACCAGCAGCCGCAGCACCTCCAGGTCCTCGTCGATGATCACCTCGCGCAGCCGCTTGTCGCGCAGCGCGACCATCACGATCGCGTGCGCGTCGTGGGCGTCGGTCTTGCGGCCCTGCCCGGTGTCGAACACCCGGGATCGGGCCGACAGCTTCGCCGGCACGTCCACGACACGCTCCCCGCCCGCGACCAGCCGGGCCACCAGCGCACGGCCCACACCCCGTGCGCCTTCTACGGCCCACACGCGCCGGTGCCACTGGCGGGCGACCTTGAGCATCGCGGCGTACCCCGCCGTCGTGGTCGGGAACGTGCCCGTGGCCCGCAGGATCTCCCGGGTGTCGCGGGCCTCGAGCGTCACCGACGCCTTGTGCGGGTCGACCCCGATGACCACCACGTCACCGGACCCCGACCCCTCCTCCAACTCCGTCCTGTGCATGAACGTCCTCCCGCCCTCGCAGAGACGCACCGGCTAAGCGGCCGGCACGAGCGAGGACGGGCAACGCTGTTTCGAGCAGAGCAGACCCTTCGTGAGCCACACCCCCGCCGCGGTGCCCGGCCCGGACGCATCCCATGAAAGAGCCACACCGAACCCACCGGTGGGCAGCCGCGATCAGAGCGACCCGGCCCGGGCACCTACCCGAGACTGACCGGCCAGCCAGCCCCGAGCAACAAACAGCCGCGGTGAGGGCGGCTACGCTCGCCCGGATCTGCCGCCCTCCGCGCGCTTGGAGAAGACGTGTCGTACTCGCGGCGTCGCGTCGCGCGTCGCAACGAGCAACGTCAGGCCGGGCGCAACCGGACTCCGGGAGGCCTGATCGGCTCTGGGTAATACTCGACGTGCCAACGGTCGCCAAGGCATGCCTGTAGACGTTCGGCGAGCTCCCGGCCTGCGTCGACGAAGATCTCAGCCTCCACGATTGTCGCAAAGCCGCCTCCGCGAAGCACGTCGCGCCATCGGCCGCTCCAGGCGGAGACCTGGGCAGCCACCGTTTCGGGGAGCTGTAGGTCGCTCGGGCGCACGGGCGCCTGGTCCCGAGTACTGGACACTGACAAGGGTTGGGCAGGGTCAGCTTCGAGGCGAAGCCAGCGCCGCGGTTCATCTCGAGCGAGAAGCTTTGCTGCCTCCTCGACAATCGCACGGGCAAGTAACTCACCCGCCTCTGGGTGATCTTCGAGTTCGGAGGCGAGTCCAACGAGAACGCGGAGTTGGCCTTCCCGGGCTCCGCGCAGCCATAAGCCACGTGGCACATCCACGCAGCACCGGCACCCGGATCCAGTACCCCGTCAACAATCTGACGTGCCGTGTGTCTAACGAGGTTCCAGAGAGCAACCTGCTCATCGGACGGCCAGTCGAGCCCTTGCTCACGCAAGACGACTTCGAAGAGGTCGCGTACCGCTTGGTCATCGAGTGAATCGGCACCCGCCAACTCCGCCAACGCTGTGCCGTCGAGCCCGGCCACTAAGGCGTCAACAGCTAGCTCGATGAGTTCGCGCGCCGGTTGAACACCTACCCGGTGACGCCACGCTGCGAGTTGTAGCGCTGACCGGGCCGCCGCAGAACTGTTCGCCACCGAACCATGATGGGGCCCACGACGAACTAACGCGCGAGCCACGCTGGCACCGGTGATGCCGCCATGCGCGCACCGCGGCATCCGGACATGCCGCGACGCGGTCGGCCGGGCCGGCGCGACGGGGTTCGGTGCTGTGCCTCTCTCGGCCTGCCGATGTGGGGAAGGTCGCCGACCGCGCGCGGGAAGACGGTCGGCTGGCGCCCTGGCGGTCACCAGTCCCAGCCCTCTTGCTCTCTCACTGCCATGGCTTCTTCGAGGTCCAGCCACTCCACCGTGAACCACCGGCTGCCGTGCTCGTGGAGACACCGTTCCCAGACGGCAACCTGCTCGACGATGTCGGTTGCGGCCGAACTGTCTGACACGCCCGGGGGCGCATACCGACGTCGCCGGCCGCGTCCGTGTACCCGTTGCTTCCGAAAGCCGGCGTGAATTCCAGTTCCCAACCCAGGTATTGCTCCGTCGTCTGCTCACGCGACCACCGAGGCGACCGCGCTGGAAGGAGCTCGCCGATGTAGGTGAAGATGTGCCCAGCCGCCTCGCCGTTGTGGCTCAGGCGCCCGACTCTCCTATCGAACGGCCTCGCGCGTGCTACGGCCGCGCTCAGTTCCTCGTCCTCGGCTGCCACGACGCCATGCTGCCTCATCGCTGCCACGACGTGCGCGGCCCGGGAGCGAACGGTAGTCGCGCGGAGCGGCGCTGCACCTGACGCTCGCCTGGTTGTGTGCGCCACTCGGAGTCCCGCGAACCGCAGAGCCAGAACCCGCAGCTGCAAAGCAGGGAGGCCGCCCGCTCATGGCTCCCTTCTGTTGCGACGGCTGTCAACCGGTCGTGATCGGGACCTGTCGGCGCGGCGGCCGTCGGGGCTAGCGTTGATGGCTGCGGGTCCGGGAAGTGGCTGGTCCGAAGTGCCGGTGTGCGGGGGCAGGCCGGCCGCGCTGGATTGAAGAGTCGCCCCGCTGTGCCCTCCCGGGCCCGCGTTCATCGTCGCCGTCTCGGCCTCGACGGCGTCCTTGACGAGCTGGCGGTACACGACGTCGGACAGGCGCCGCTTCAGGCACCGCATCGCCTCCAGCGGCCTCTTCTTCGCCGCTCGCTTGCGGTCGTAGTACGCCCTGCCGAGGGTGCCGTGCGTGGCGCATCTGGACGGTCGCGGCGATGTGCAGCACGTGGTTCAGCCGCCGGTTCCCGGCCCGGGACAGCCGGTGACGCTGGTGGTGCACCGGAGGACGCGTCGATCGGCGCGGTCCCGGTCCAGGACGCGAAGTGATGCCGGGACGGGAACCGGGCCACGTCCCCGACGTCGGCCAGGATCCGGCCCGCACCCGCCGGGCCGATCCCGGGCAGGTCCATCAGGTGCGACCCACGGGCCAGGACGGCGGCCTTGATCTCCGCGGCGAGCTCCTTGACCCGCAGCTCCAGGCGGCGGGCCTCGGCGAGCTCCTCGGCCAGCATCCGACGCCGGACGCGGCCCGCGGCGTCGCGGGGACGGATCCCGGCCAGCAGCGCCTGGTACTGCGTGACGGACTTCTTCGTCGGCGCCCCACCGGGCGTGACCTCGGCAAACAGCCGGTGCGCACGGTTCAGCGCCTGCGTGCGCGCCGCGGCCAGCTCGTCACGGCGGTCGACCAGCAGCCGCAGCACCTCCAGGTCCTCGTCGATGATCACCTCGCGCAGCCGCTTGTCGCGCAGCGCGACCATGACGATCGCGTGCGCGTCGTGGGCGTCGGTCTTGCGGCCCTGCCCGGTGTCGAACACCCGCGACCGGGCCGACAGCTTCGCCGGCACGTCGACGACCCGCTCCCCGCCCGCGACCAGCCGGGCCACCAGGGCACGGCCCACACCCCGGGCGCCCTCGACCGCCCAGACCCGCCGTGGCCACTGCCGGGCGACCTTGACCATCGCGGCGTACCCGGCCGCCGTGGTCGGGAACGCGCCGGTGGCCCGCAGGATCTCCCGGGTGTCGCGGGCCTCGAGCGTCACCGACGCCTTGTGCGGATCGACCCCGATGACCACCACGTCACCGGACCCCGACCCCTCCTCCAACTCCGTGCTGTGCATGAACGTCCTCCCGCCCTCGCAGGGACGCACCGGCCAGGCGGCCGGCACGAGCGAGGACGGGCAACGCTGTTTCGAGCAGAGCAGACCCTTCGTGAGCCACACCCCCGCCGCGGTGCCCGGCCCGGACGCATCCCATGAAAGAGCCACACCGAACCCACCGGTGGGCAGCCGCAATCAGAGCGACCCGGCCCGGGCACCTACCCGAGACTGACCGGCCAGCCAGCCCCGAGCAACAAACAGCCGCGGTGAGGGCGGCTACGCTCGCCCGGATCTGCCGCTATGTGGGGCAGACCCGACCGGTCGCCGAAGGCTTCATCCCTTCGTCGCGGGGGATGGCGCTATACAGCGGCAGAGGGGCGTTGCGTGCGAACGCGTGATGGACGTACCGCATCTCTAGCTCGTGGCAGGCGATTGTGACCGGTTTTTCGCCGTCGCTAGCCTGAAGAAGGGCCCATCGTCTCGGTACCCCCATGTCGTCATCCCATGCCGGCATGCGCACCGCCGTGATCGCTAGTCGCTCGAGAGGCACGGTTCGGCGGGTGATGGGCATGCCACGGTCTTACGACGTGGTATAACGCCTCGGAGGTCAGTTCGAGCATCCCGCCGGCAGGGCGACAAATATGGCATCTCTCCCACAACCCAGCCGGGAAAGAGGACCGCGTTCCCCGCGTCGAACGCCTTTGCGGCACGCCGAATTCGTCCCTTCTCCCACACGCGTGCGCCCCAGCCCGCGCCGATCGAGTCAGCGATCCAGTCGCCGACCAGTGCGCCGAGATCATCGATCATCAGGTCGTACCTCCGCGCTCAAGGCTCCCAGGTCGGCGTGAGGTCACTGGCGTGCGACGGACGGCAGTCACCCGAATGGACCGCTGCGCCGTTCGGAACGGTAGCGGAACGCGTCCGGCAACCGGGTGCCGCCCGACGAAGGGGGCCGCTGGCAGACGCGCGAGTCATGCCGCTGAACACGGCGCGTGGCCAGGGTGCCGCATCGCGGCGCGGGGGAGCGGCGATTGGGTGGGCCAGCGCCAGCGCCAGCACCACTCCGCGTCGCCCCGTCTCGTCAAACGACTCACCCCTAGGCGCCGGACTCGGTCGAGCCCCGATCACGTCCGCCTTCGAGTAGTGGGCCACTTCCAAATGCGAGTAAGTCCCGCTACATCGCGGGCGTATTCGGCGTGGGCCTCTGTCACGGCATCGTTCGATACGTCCCACCGGCCGTCAGTCAACGGTTGTTCGGTGAGGGCCTCGAGCAACGTCGTCACCCGCGTGTAGACGTCTCCTCGGCTCCGCTTCCACACTCGTCGGCCAGCGGCGGTCGCCGTGAACTTGTCCCCGTCGCTCGAGACGAGCCCCGAAGCGGTGAGGCGGCCCAAAGCTTGTCTCAGCTCTTCAAGTGTCGGGATAGCGTGGTTGTAGTGGTCAGCGCTGCCGATTACGCCGCGGAGGTCGGTCCCGCGGCGGCCACTGCCGATGGCTGCGAAAATCCAGGCGTCCGAGAACTCCCATGAGGGTTCGCTACTCACACTTGGAGCCTACGACCGCGTGCGGACTCGTGAGGAGACCGGCGCCGGTCGGGCGGCGTCCGCACATGCCGCGGTGAGGGCGGCCGCGCTCGCCCGGATCTGCCACTGTCCGGTGCGCTTCGTCGGCACCGGGTCCGACCGTTCGGTGCCCCCTGTTCTCAGAAGCGACGTAGCCTCTTCCACAAGTCAGGCAGGAGGTCAGCGGTCGCTTCCTGTTCCGCGGTGTCCAGCATCTCGACAGCTCTCCGCCGGGACCATGTGCGCTCAGGAAGTGTGAGCCAGACGCTTCCATTGCGCTTGACCAGCTCCACCTTCAAGCGTCCGAGCCAATCGCGAGCCAGCCTGGGAGTGACGAATCGCGAGGCCAGCAGTTGTAGGGGTGGAGGCACGCGATCGCACATCGCGTCGGCGGCTCGCTCCTGGTGGTCCTCTTCGGCGATGCAGTCGACGCAGAACCTCAGCGCGCCCTATCACGATCGGATGCAGATCCCAGCGGTGACCACAGGCGCTGCACACTCCCTCGATTCGCGCGACGGGCGACTCGGTGTCCCCTCGGCCGCCATCCTGGTCAGCTGCGTCCACGCCAGCGCCGGCGTCCATGGATCTCCGTTTTCGTCCACGAGCACAAACGGCGCATCCCAGCCGAGCACGGCGCGGATAGAGCCAGCGACATCTGCTGGTATGTCATCCGGTGTTCGAGTCTCGGTCGAGAACGATTCGATGACGGCCACCCAGGCGTCCTCAGCGATCGGGAAGACCTCGACTGTCAGCACGCCCATGTCGCCATGGTGCTACGCGGTGCGGTGCTGTGCAGCGCCCGGCGAGGCGGCCTCTAGCCATCCGCTCATGGCTCCCTTCTATGTCAAGGGAGGGGTCTTGCGGGCTGCGGGCGGGTGGTGACGATGGTGGTGGCGGGTCCGGGAAGTGACTTGTCCGAAGTGTCGGCATCGGGGTTGAGTCGGCCGCGCTGGATTGCAGAGTCGCCCCCACGTGTCCTCCCGGGCCCGTCCGTCGAGCCGTCTTCGGCGTCGGCGGCTCATCTGCGTCGGCGTAGACGACTGTCGATAGACGATGTCGACAGCCGCGTTTGAGGCGCGCATGGCTTCCATCGGGGTCTTGCCGGCGGCGAGTCTTGCGCCGGTAGTAGCGGCGGCCTTCGGTGTCGTTGCGCAGCTGGACGATCGCCATGATGTGCAGGACCCGGTTGATGTCGCCGGTTCCCGGCCCGCGACAGCCGGTGGCGGTTTTGGTCGCCGGAGGAGGCGTCGATCGGTGCGGTGCCGTTCCAGGACGCGAAGTGGCCCTTGGTCGCGAACCGGGCGATGTCACCGACGTCGCCGATCAGGCGGGCGGCGCCGGACGGGCCGATGCCGTGCAGCGTCATCAAGCTGCTGCCCGCGACGCGGTGACCAGAGCTCGGTGAGCTCCTTGTCCGCGTCTTGATCTTCGGTCGATCGGTCGCCAGTTCGTCGATCAGCTCGGAGGCCAGCGCGCGGCGGATCTTGCCGACGACGTCACGCGGCCGCACCGTCGCCAGCAACGCTCGGGCCTGCGGGGCGGACAGGAACGTCTTCGCCCCGCCCGGCACGAGCTCGAGCAGCAGGTGGTGCAGCCGGTTGACCGTCTGGGTGCGGCCGGACCCCGAGCTCGTCGCGGCGGTCGACCAGCAGCCGCAACGCCACGTGGTCGTCGTCGACCTGCACCCGCCGCAGGTCCGGGGTGCGCAGCGCGACCACGGCGACGCAGTGCGCGTCGACCGGGTCGGTCTTGCGGCCCTGCCCGGTGGAGAACACCCGGGCCCGGGCGGACAGCTTCGCCGGCACGTCGACGACGGTCTCGCCGTCGGCGACCAGGCGCTGGGCGACGTGCCGGCCGATACCGTTGCAGCCCTCGACCGCCCACACGCCGGTCGCGGCCATTTCCGGCCCGCGGCGAGCATCGCCTGGTAGCCGTCCGGTCGGTGCCGAACCGGCCCTGCTCGACCACCCGTTCCCGCGGCGTCGATGACCTCGATGGTGGCGGACCGCTTATGCGGGTCCATGCCGATGATGACTGTCCATCTCACTCCCCTTCCTCGCGCCGATGGAAGTCGGCGAGGAGGGCAGCGCTACTTCGAGTGGGCAGACCCCTCTTGAGCCTCTCCCCGCCAGCGGTGACCGGCGGGACGCACGCCATGAGAGAGCCACACCCACACACGCCGGTGGGCAGCCGCGATGAGAGCGTCCCGCCGGTCACCTCGACCCAGCCTGGCCGGGCCCGACGCCGTGGGGGAAGTCACAAGTAGCCGCGGTGAGGGCGGCTGCGCTCGCCCGGATCTGCCGCGGTGAGGGCGGCTGCGCTCGCCCGCGATCTGCCGCGGTGAGGGCGGCTGCGCTCGCCCGGATCTGCCGCGGTGAGGGCGCCAACTTCCGATGCCCTGGATCTGACTGCCTGCTGGACGGCTCCGCCGCGCGCGCCGACATGCGTTAGCCCGCCCACGGCTCGGGCGGAGGCCGGCACCGGCGCCGTCCGCCCGCGTTCGTGGCACCATCCGCTCCATGGGTACTTGGGGGCCAGGGCTCTTCTCCGATGACGAGGCGTGCGACGTCAGAGACGAGTATAGGGAGCTCATCGCCGAGGAATTGGAGGATGGCGAAGCTGAGCGCCAGGTGCTCGACCAGTTCACCGAGGAAGATGGTGCGATCAGGCCGGTCGTCTGGCTGGCGCTAGCAGACACTCAGAGCCGACTGGGCCGCCTTTCGCAACGTGTGAAAGAACGCGCGCTTTCTGCCATAAGTGATGGGCACGATGTGGCTGAGTGGGCTGATGCCGCCCCGAGCGACCGTCGGAAGCGCCAGGCGGCGTTGCTGAAGTTGGCGGTGAGACTCGATGGTCCACAGCCAGCACCCCGCAAGGTTCGGCGCGAGTGGAAATATCGAACGATGCTCGACGCGGGAGACGTACTGTCCTTGAAGCTCGGGGACGGGACCGTGCGTCTGCTGCGTCTCGTAGGCGTCGAGCGCGACCGATACTCGGACTTTCCTCTCGTTGAACTGCTGGAGTACCGCGGTGTGGAGGCTCCAGACTTGGAAGTGATCGAGCGATTGGTTGCGGTTCGCATTCCGTTTGAGGCTTCAAGCCGCGAGGTCCGCTGGACTGTCGTGAAAAACGAAAAGCAGCAGCCCGACCGGGCGAGGCGGGGTGTGCCCTTGTTGGGAGGATCGAGTCGCGTCCGGGGCTGGACTCGGAGGCGTTTGATCACGAAGAGAGTTGGCCCATGCGGCTACGGTTCTGGCTTTACCGGACTTGGCGGACTCGAGGAAGGATTTGGTCGCGGAACCGTCAACGGATTTCCGTTCACTTACTGGGAGAGCCTGGGCCGGGAGATCGAGCAATTTGAAGCTACCGGAAGCTTCGCAGCACCGGCGCAGCTCGATCAGGCGCGGCCGGGGGCGTCCTAACCGACGTCCTCTGCGCATGCGGTATTGCGTGCCTGTCCCTTTAGACCCAGCCGCCCGATTCGATTTGACCAGGGGAAGCGGCATCCGGATCTGCCGCCCTCCGCGCGCAGTCCGCGCCTCGGCCGAACTGAGTGCCACGGAGCGGTCGATCTAGTTCCCGAAGTACCGAGCTGAGATCGTGGCGCCCTCTTGCGGTTCGAGCCACGTGAGCTGGAGCCACCCATCTCCGCGCTCGTGGCGGCCAGCGTCCCAGTCGGCTACCACATCGGCGATCTCGTCGTGGTCGGCGTCACCGGCTTCGTCGGTGTAGCCGCCCTGCTGCATCGCCGGATCAGTCCACGCAGCAGCCAGGCGAGCCTCGGCTCGCGTGGCCTCGCGGCCCGCCACCACTTCGCGGGCACCTTGAGCGCACTCCCGTCGTACGCCTGCAAGTAGCCGATGGCCCTGCCTTGTCGGCTGACTCGCGCCACGCACCGGTCATAGCGGGCAATCAGCGCCTCGACGTCCGGCGTACTGGCGGCGTTCACGTGCTCCATTGTGCGAGCCTCGCCGAGCTTCGCCCGGTCATGCCGCCGTCCGCGCGCTGACGATGCGCGGCTCACCGAACGTCGCTCGCCGGCTGGTTGGCCGCACTCGTAGTGGATCAGGCCTCACCCGACGGTGGGGCAGTGTCCGCTCGCCACCCGCGGAAAGGCGCCGCGCCTACACGCTTGCCCCGTCGATCGAACTTCCGGTATTGACCGCTCACAAGCTGCTTGACACCGCGGTCGAGAACTGGACGGTCGCCCGTCGCTTCCCATCCCGTCTCGTGCAGCTCCTCCCAGCGTCCGTCGAGACGCCTCCGCAGGTTGGCGCCGTCAAGGTGGACGAGTGCTTGACTGGAAAGTCGCCCCCGGTGGGGCCAAGCCCAGAGCAAGACCCCGAACTCGAAGTCATCCGGATCGGAAGGCACCCAGATTTCATTGATGCGGACCACGCCCGGACGTGCTTGTCCCGTTGGATCTGAAATGGCGAACAGCGCGTCGTTCCAGGGAAGTCCTCGGTCGGTGAGCTCTACTGCGCTGCCATACGCCGTGGAGATCCTCCGCTGTTCCGCGAGTGCCCATTCCGAGACCTCGTCGAGTTCCCGTGTGGTCAATGTCCATATCCTCCCTTCACGTGATGTCACGTCTCAACGGCCGCTGACGCGCTCGCTCCGCCTACCCTACGGACGGCGTGACGCCGCGAGCGGCATGCTGTCGACGGTTCACGCTCATGCCGCGTTGAGGGCGGCTGCGCTCGCCCGGATCTGCCGCTGCGCGGTCGCCCCAGCGGGCATCCCGATCTGCTGCTGGTACGGCGCGCCGACCTCCGGCCGCGCAGCCCGGCGGATCCCAAGCCCCAGGCCCGGCGCGCACCCCGTCGTCCGGCCTGCGTGCCCCCATCGGCCCTCATCTGCGACTCTCAGAGCACTGCCGGATCGGGCTCTGATGATCAAGGCGCCGGCTCCGCCGGCGCACGGCCTGCGGGCGGCGCTGGCGCGCCGTCCTCGGCCTCTGCAGCTCCCTCCCCTCAGTTCTCGCCCGGCGGCCTTGCCGTGTGCTCCGCATTAGAGCCGGACGGAGAGTCCGTGTCCATGCGCTCCGCCACTGGGTCGGAGTCGGCGAGCCCCGGCTCGTACTGAGGGAGCGCGTAACGGCTCCGGTGGTGGTGGACCAGCCACCCCAACGGGGTGATGGTCGCCGTAGCGAATCGAGCGTCGTCCGGATCGACACCGCGGACAAGGAGGTTAACCGACTCCAGTGCCGTGACCGCCGTGCTCATATTTGGACGTTGCGAGAAGTAGGTTTCGAACTCCGCCAAGCGACAATTCCCACCGCTTAATGCGAGCTGGTCGAGCTACTGCCAGTGTCGACGCTGCACGCCCCGTGCGTCTGCGTGTGCATCGTCGGCCATCTTTGCTAGCCACTCATACAGCAGTTCACCGCGCGCGCCAACGTCGGGTAGCTCTCGGTTGGGGATGACGTATTCGGAATAGAGCCACTGCGAAAATTGCTGTGCGTAGGCCATTGCGTCTCGTAGGTTGCTGTTCAGTGCGGTGTACAGAACCTCGAAAGCGCCGGGCGTAACCGGCGGATAAGGAGCAACGCCAGCGAAGTGCGCTAAGCGGCGCTCAACGGCCAGCAGAGACCCGCTGTGCTCCAACGGGCCTACTCGAATCGGCGCATCAAAAATGCCGCTAAGGCGTTCGGTCCGCACCCGAGACACGATGCCTCGCGAGCCGCAAAGCACCCAACGAGTCCCCGGCAGGTTGAACAGGCGGTCGCGGAGCTGCTCCAGCGCGTCACGAGCGCCCTTGACGGTCTCAAGCAACTCGAGGTTGTCGATAACGCAGATCATGGCACCGGAGCTCGTCGAAGGAAAGCACTGCGCCAACTCTCCGCGGATCGCGTCCGGAAAGCCGGATAGACGGAATCCGTCCGACTCGTTCGGCACCGCCCCGCCGCCAGCGCTGAAGCCAGCAACGGAACCACTAGCTTGCCTGAATGTCGCGTCATTCAGCCAGTTGTTGATGCGGGCTACGTCTGGAACCGGCAATCCCACTACTCTGAACGCGTCCACGTTCGTTATTAGAGCTTGCGCGACCCCGTAGTACACCTGAGACTCGAAGTCGTCGGCATTAGTTGCCGCTTGAAAAAAGCCAACGGGAACGAATAGGGACCCGTCTGGCTCCTCGGTTGAGCTCTTGAACATGCGGTAGGCGGCTACTGCGATGAGGCTGGACTTGCCAACTCCTGCCGGACCCTCAACCGCGGGGTGAGTGCCCATCGACCCGATTCGATGCTGGAGGTCTGCTACTTCCCTCTTCCTCACCAACCAGCAGGAGGTCGCCAACTTCGTCTCCGGGCAGATTAAGGTTGCTGTATGGGTTCTCCGTGAACCCGAAGCGGGGCCAGACGCTGTAACGGCTGCTCATCGCGCAACGATATTGCGAGCGGAGCGTCTATGTGACCGTGCGACTGTCGCCTTCGCGCTTTCGTTCGTCCCGGCCCACTCGACGAAGCCGGCTTGGGGCTCGGCCGTGGCTCCTACACCCTTGGCCGACTCGGCTTTGCCACGCGACCGTCGCCACTCTTCGGGCGACTGCCAACGTGGTGGTAGTTGACTGCGACCGGCTGGGATGCGCGCAGCGGCTGACTGGTTGGGGGCGCCGGGGCGGAGTGCCGGGCGGAGGGTGGACGCGAGGCAGGTCATGGGTCGGGCCGAACGCAGACTGACCATCGCGGGTCATGTCACCTACCGCCGCCGGCCCTCCGCCGAGCATCCGCGCGACTGCGGCCCGCCTCAAGGGCGCCTACGGCGTCGCTACGCGATGACCTCCGGTCACCCTTGACCCGGACCTCCGTCGCGCTCTTGTGCTCCGCTACGGGTCGGTGGCTCAGCCTGTCCACAGCCGCCACCCGGAGGGTCCCCGAAAAGTCCCCAACGGCGTGCGCGTCAGGCGCGCGGCGGGAGTTCCAGGCGGGCCCGAACACGCAGCGCGAACGGGGGGGCGAGAACTCGCCGATCTGGGGGTCAAGGGGTCGCAGGTTCAAATCCTGTCAGCCCGACGTATCAGGCCTGGTGAGACGGTGTCTCACCAGGCCTGAGGAGTCTCCGGCAGATGTCCATCCCGCCTTGACCCCCACCTGAACCCTTCCGGAACTGTCCTTCCGGGGCTCCTGCCCGGTCCAGGGGCGGCTCGTGCCCCATCTCGGTCGTCCTGAGGGGCGCGCAGGCATCCTTCGGCCCAACTGCTTATCGGCTTATCGGCACGAGCATGCGCCCGGGACGTCGAGCTCGACGCACCGTTTCAGCGCTCACCGCGTTCGAGGGCGTAGTCGAGGTCTGAAGCCGCCGGTCTTGACCAGAGATCTGGCGATGTAGTTGGTGAGGTGGCGGAGCCCGAGGGCGGAGCCGCGCAGGTGTTCGAGCCGGCCGTTGGTCGCTTCCTTCGGCCCGTTGCTTGCCGGGGCGGTCGGAGTAGGCCAGGACGTCGCTGGCGCGCTGGTTCAGTGTCCGTCCCAGGGTGACGAGCTCGGTCAGGGCGGCCGGGACGCCGCGGCTGACGGACTCGATCAGGGCTGCCACGAGCTGCCTGCCCCGGGCCCCGTCGGGTTCGCGGCCACTGCGTCGGGCAGCTCTTCGGTGGTGGCGGTCTTCAACCCGATGAAGCCGTCCATCGCAACGACCTCAACTGCGTCGAGCAAGACTGGGCGTTCGGCGAGCTATGTCTCCAACGCATGCTTGGAGCGGCCCACGATCATGTTCAGCAGCCGGGCCGGTCCGGTGCCCGCGCGGACGGGGAACTCGATGTCCGGCTCACCGAGACGAAACCCGAGGACGCAGCGATGGCCCCGATGTCCGCCAGGGCGAAGAGCACGCCGACACCGCCCCCGGCCCGACCGGGTGAGCGACCGGCGGCGCCAGAAGCGGGCGGGTTCAGCGGCGTTGATAGACCTCGCGGCGGTGGCCGACGGCGATGACGAGGACGAGCAGGACTTCGTCGTGGATCTCGTAGATGATGCGAAAGTCGCCGGTTCGCACTCTCCACTGGCCGTCACCGCCGACGAGTTTCTTCGCGCCGCTGGGTCGAGGCTCGTCTGCAAGGAGTTCGACGGCTGCCTGGACTCTGCGCCGGGCGGTCGGGTCGAGCTTGCGCAGCTGGCGGACGGCCGCGGGCGCAATCTCGATGCGATAGGTCATGCCAGGCCGAGGTCGGCCTTGACCTGCTCCCACGGGACGGAGTGCTCGCCGGCGTCCAACTGCTCCCTGGCGGCGCGCGCGGCCAGGATGTCGGCCAGGTCCTCGGCCGCCGCAATGAGGGTGTCCAGGTCCTTGGCGTCGACCACCGCCGCCACCCGCTGGCCGCGCCGGGTCAGGTAAACCGGGTCGTGCTGGACCCGTGCCGCGTCGACCACGTCAGCCAGCCGGGCGCGCGCGTCACTGACGGTCATGTCGCTCATCTCCACAGACTAGAGCGGGAACCGCTCAGTTGTACATCTCCGCGTCGATCGCTGCGCGGAACCTGCCCGTCGCGTCTCGGAAGACGACTGCGAGCCACCCCGAACTCGGCAGAAGCGCTCCGTGCCAGGGGCGAAGTCACCGGTGTTGGTGGACAGGCGTGCGGCGGTCAGGAGCGCTTCGAGGTGTAGGTGGCTCAGGCCGAGGGTGGGGGACTCAGGTAGCACGTTGGGCGGCGGACGTAGTCGGCGGGGGAGTGCTCGAGGAGGTCCTCGATGACGCAGGTGCGGTAGAAGGTGGCGACGATGGACATGCGCCGGAGACGGTCGACGCTGCGTAGCGGCGGGTCTCCTGCATCCACCGCACGTACAGCTCGACGTGCGGACGGCGGCCAGCGGGTGGGTCCAGGCCTCGCTCGGCGCACCACGCCAGGTACGCGCGCAGGTCTGACTCGGCGTGCCGGCGGGTCTCGCCGCGGTAGCGGGCGAGGTATCCGGCGACCGCCAGGCGCAGCGGGTCGGCCCGCCAGTGGTCGTCGGTCAGCGGGGGCAGGTACCCGGGCGTCGAGGTCATAGCCGAGCATGCGCCCGCCACAGCCGCCCGAGGGTGATCGGGGAGGACCCGAAGCGCAGGCGGGCAGCCCGCTCGCGTCGCGGCAGATCCGGGCGAGCGCAGTCGCCCTCACCGCGCTGATGTCCGTACGCCCCCTGGGCCCTGTTGCAACTCGCGCCTAGGTGATTCCTCCACCCGCGACCGGGTGGTACGGGCGCCGAGGACGACGGCGACGCGGTGGGTGATGGTGGGCTTGTCGTAGCGGGTGGCAAGTCGGCGAAGGGATCAGGACCGGGCCGCCCGTACGTCACCCGTCACGGTGATCGCCTCCGGGAGGACGTAGGGGCTTGCCCGCGTACCAGGTCGGCTACTTGATGCCGGTGGTGGCAATGCCCTTGACCAGGTACTTCTGGCCGAACAGGAACACCAGGAAGACCGGGATCAGCGAGACGATCGACATCGCGAACAGCGACCCCCACGAGCTGGCGCCGGTCGAGTCGACGAAGGACCGCAAGGCCACCGGGACGGTGTACTTGTCCGGGTTGGTCAGGAAGATCAGCTGGGAGAAGAAGTCGTTCCAGGTCCAGATGAAGGTGAAGATCGCGGTCGTGGCGAGGGCCGGCAGCGCCAGCGGCATCATCACCTGGAAGAAGATCCGGATGTGCCCGGCGCCGTCCAGGCGTGCGGCCTCGTCCAGCTCCTTCGGGATGCCCCGGAAGAACTGCACCATGAGGAACACGAAGAACGCGTCGGTGGCCAGGAACTTGGGCACGACAAGCGGCAGGAACGTGTTGATCCAGCCGAGCTCGGAGAACAGCACGTACTGCGGCACGATGACCACGTGGATCGGGAGCATGATCGTCATGAGCATGATCGCGAACCACAGCGGCTGCAGGCGGAAGTTCAGCCGGGCGAAGGCGTAGGCCGCCAGTGCGCAGGAGATGAGGTTGCCGATCACCGAGCCCATCACGATGACGAACGAGTTCATCAGGTAGTGGCTGAACGGGTGCAGCAAGGCGTTCCACCCCACCGTGTAGTTGCTCAGCTCCCAGCTCTGCGGGATCAGACCCGGCTCGCGGAAGATCGCGTCGTTCGGCTTCACCGACGACGAGAGCATCCACAGCAGCGGGTAGAGCATGAGCACGCCGAGCGCGATGAGCAGCAAGTGCTTCACGAGGGACCGTGCGATCCCATGGCGGCGGGTCTCGAGGCCCACGTGGTCCGGCTTCGGCTTGTCGATCGCAGTATCCGACCGCTGCTGGAGATCAGTCATTGTAGAACACCCAGAACTTTGAGAGGAAGAAGTTGACGGCGGTCAGCCCGGCGATGATCACCAGCAGTAGCCAGGCCATCGCGGACGCGTAGCCCATGTTCAGCGACGCGAAACCCTGCTCGTACAGGTACAGCGTGTAGAACAGCGTCGAGTCCGCCGGTCCACCGGTCCCGCCCGACACGACGAATGCCTGCGTGAAACTCTGGAACGCGTGGATGACCTGCAGGACGAGGTTGAAGAAGATGATCGGCGTCAGCATCGGGATCGTGATCGACCAGAACTGGCGCAGCTTCGTGGCGCCGTCGATCGACGCCGCCTCGTAGTACATCTCCGGGATCTGCCGCAGACCCGCCAGGAAGATGATCATCGGCGATCCGAACGTCCACACGTTGAGGATGATGAGCGTGCCCAGCGCGTAGTCCGGGTGCGAGACCCATCCCTGGCCCTGGATGCCGAAGTAGCCCAGCGCCTGGTTGATCAGACCCGTGGTGCCGAATATCTGTCGCCACAGGATCGCGATGGCGACCGAGCCACCGAGCAGCGACGGGAGGTAGAACACCGACCGGTACAGGGGCAGGCCGCGCATCCCCCGGTCCAGCAGCAGCGCGAGCCCCAGGGCGGCGCCCAGCTGCAGCGGGACCGACACGAACACGTAGACGGCAGTGACCTGCATCGACTTGAGCAGCCTCGAATCCGAGAACATCTGCGTGTAGTTGTCGATCCCGATGAACTGCGGATCGGTCAGCAGGTCGTAGTCGGTGAAGGACAGGTACAGCGACGCGAGCAGTGGGCCTGCCGTGATGAGGATCAGGCCGATGTACCACGGCCCGAGGAAGAACAACGACCAGCGGCCGTCGGACTTCTCGGCTGGGCTCCGCGTGGCGGTGGCCCCCTTCTGCTTGCGAAGAGCGCTGAGCTCAGACAGTGCGGACATGAGCTGTGACCTTTCGGCTCGTGCACTTATCGGTGCGTCTGACGTCGGCGAGCGCCGGTCGAGCGGCACGGGACATCTGTGGCTCCTTCGTCCAGCGGCACATGCGCACACCGCCGATGGCGGTGCTTGTCATCGTCGCGCGGTGAGGTCCCGCGCCCCGACCTGAGCGCGGATCGCCAGCTCGACTGACGTGAACGCATGCGCCTGGGACATGGCGTTCTCGGTGCGCTCCATGCAGTCCAGGACGAGCTGCCCGAAGAACGGGTAGCCGACCTTGCCGGCAACCTGGAAGTGCTGCTCGCCCTCGCCGTTGGCGAGGAACAGGTGGCCGGGACCGTCGTTCGTGCCGAGGTTCATGTACTTGCGCTGCTCGATGAACCCCTCGGTGCCGAGGATGAACGTTCGTCCGTCGCCCCAGGCCTGCAGACCGTCCGGCGTGAACCAGTCAACCCGGAAGTACCCGGACGCTCCGTTGTTCGTGACGATGTTCGCGTCCCCGAAGTCGTCCAGCCCGGGGTGCTCGGGGTGGGCGTAGTTGGCGATCTGGCTGTTGACGACCTCGCCGTCGGTCGACCCCGTGTAGTACAGGATCTGCTCGACGTTGTGGCTGCCGATGTCGGTGAGGATGCCGCCGTACTTCTCCTTCTCGAAGAACCATGCCGGCCTGCTCGGAGCGTTGATGCGGTGCGGGCCGAACCCGACGACCTGCAGCACCCGCCCGATCGCGCCCTGCTCGATGAGCTGGCCCGCGAAGACGGCGGTCTCGACGTGGATGCGCTCGGAGTAGTAGACGGCGTACTTGCTTGCCGGTGCGCTGGACGGCGTCGCGGGCGGCGGCGAGCTGGTCGAGCGTCGTCAGCGGGGCCTTGTCGGTGAAGTAGTCCTTGCCGGCCTCCATCGTCCGCAGACCGAGCGCGCACCGCTCGCTGGTGACGGCCGCCCCGGCGACGAGCTGCACCTCGTGCGTCGTCGAGGACCTCCTGCCTCGGAGCGGGCGACCGCACGTTCGGGAACTTCTCGCGGAAGGCCTCCACCTTCGCCGGGTCCGGGTCGTAGACCCACTTGAGCGTTGCGCCGGCGCCGACGAGTCCCTCGGACATCCCGTAGATGTGGCCGTGGTCCAGGCCGATCGCGGCGAATGTGAAGTCTCCGGCGCCGACGACCGGGTCGGGCAGGGGCGCGGGGGCGTAGGTGCCGCCGTCGGTCGCGCTCATCGGTTCTCGTTGCGGTGGCCCGGCGGGGCGGGAACCCCGGAGACGCTGGACTCAACCCGGACTGGTCACGGAGCGGAGGCGGACTTAGGCGTAGAACGGCGGGAGGTGCGCGCGTCGTCAGGGTCCCCGGCCTGGTGGAGACGGGTCGCTCGCCACGAGCGGCAGGTCGACGGTGCGCCGCTCGATGCCCGCCTGGTAGATCGCGGTGATCAGCTCGATGGTCCGCCGTCCGTCGTTGCCGTCGATCGCCGGACGCCGTCCGGTCTCGATCGCCGTCAGGACGTCGTCGATCTGCCCCTCGTGCCCGATGTGCGCGAGCGGCGGCTGGTCCGCGGCCAGGGCCTCGAGCTTGGTGACGAGGTCGATGTTGCCGCCGGGCACCGGGAACCCGTTGGGCTGGGTCACGTCGGCTATCACCTCACGGTCGAGGCTGACGCTGGCCTCGCGCCCCTGGACGACGATGCGCTGCGGCTCGCCGTGGTGCACCACGGAGCTGGTGACCGTGGCCAGAGCCCGCTGGTAGGTCAGCACCGCCACCGACAGGTCCTCGATCTCGGCGTTCTCGTGCGCCGCGTTGGTGAGAACGGCGGTGACCGACTCCGGCGCCCCGAGGAGCCACAGCAGCAGGTCGATGTGGTGCACCGCGTGGTTGAGGGTGCAGCCGCCCCCCTCCTCGGCCCATGTCCCGCGCCACCACAGGTCGTAGTACGGCAGGCCGCGCCACCAGGCGGAGTCGACGGCGACGTGCGAGACCGCGCCCGCGAGGCCGGAGTCGACCGCGGCCTTGAGCCGGACGACGTCGTCCCGGTACCGGTTCTGGGCCACCGAGGAGAAGATCGCGCCGCTGCGCGCCTCGGCTGCGAGGATGGCGTCGCACGCGGCGAGCGACGGGGCCATCGGCTTCTCGCAGAGGACGTTCACGCCCGCCTCGAGGAAGTCGATGCTGATCTGCTCGTGGGTCGCCGGTGGCGTGCAGACGCTGACGACGTCGATGTCGCCGCGGGCGATCACCTCGGGGTGCGACGCGTACACGGTGGCCTCGTCGAGCCCGAGCTCGTGCTTGAGCGCGTCCGCCTTCGAGGGTGTCAGGTCGCACAGCGCCACGATCGTGCACCGATCGCGCAGCGCCAGATAGGCGCGGATGTGGGACGGGGAGATGTTGCCGGTGCCGACGACGGCGACCTTGATCATGATCCTCCTGCTGCGAGTGCGGCGTGGCAGACGCGTCGCGACACCCCTGTCGACGACGTCCGAAGGGCAAGCGCCGGGTCGCGCGACGCCGGTTGGTTGTCATGGGCCCTGCACGTCCGGCGGTGAACCGACGAACCACGAGGCGTGGACGAGGGGGGAGGCACGACACGAACCGTCCCCAGGGGCCCTCGCATCGATGAGGTCAGGATCGACCGGGACGGCAGGGGCGGCGTCCTACTTCTCGTAGCCCTCGAGGAGGTCCAGGACCTCCTGCGCGCCGTCCTCGGGGCTGGTCTGCCCGAACAGCACCGAGGTGCCGATGCGCCCGAACTCGGCGTCGAAGTCGGCCGCGTACTCCGGCGTGACCTGCGGCGGGTCGACGACCTCCTCCTGCATGGTGCCCGCGAACTCCGTCGCCATCACGCCGGTGGGGCTGAGCTGAGGCTCGATGGCCGCCTGGATCTCCTGGTTGGCCGGCACACCACGCTCGACCCCGAGGATCTTGGCGGCGTCCACGTCGTTGATCAGGAAGTCGACGAGCTTGGCCGCCTCGGCCGGGTGCTCGGTCTCGGAAGAGATCGACCAGTACATCGACGCCTTGTTCACCATGTTGGGCTCGCCGGACTCCACCGCCGGCAGTCGCATGAGCTGCAGCTCGGTGCCGCTGGCGTCGACGAACGCCTGGATCTGCGTGTGGAACTGGAAGTGGAACGCCGCCTTGTTCGTGCCGAAGGGGCTCTGCTCGATCGACTTGATGATGTTCTCGCCCTGCACCGACGGTGCCGGCGTGGTGCCGGTCTCGACCATCTTCAGAGCCTGCTCGAAGAATGCCGTCAGGGTCTCTTTGCTGACCGGCTCCTGACCCTCCTTGGGGAAGACCTCCTCGCCGTTCTGGCGGGCGAACGCCCCGATCTCCGGGGAGTCGACGCCCCACCAGTCCAGCCCGGTGACGCCCTGGTCGCCGAGCCTCTCGGTGACCTGCGCGGCGCTGTCGATGAACTCGTCCCACGTCCAGGTCTTGTCGTCCGGCAGCTCCACGTCGGCCTGCTCCAGCAGGTCGGTGTTCACCCCGACGGAGTAGATGCCGATACCGACGGGGGCGCCGACGATCGTGCCGTCGACCTCACCGGTGTCCAGGACCTCGGGGGCGATGGTGCCCACGTCCAGGGACTCCGGCTCGGACTCCAGGTCCAGCAGCTGGCCGCTGGTCCCGTAGGCGTCGATCTTGCTCTCGTCCATCTGCACGACGTCGGGCATGTCGCCCGCGGCCGCGCTGGTGGAGAGCTTGTCCCAGTACCCGTCCCAGATGCCCCACTCCGTGGTGACGGTGATGCCGGGGTTCTTCTGCTCGAACTGGTCGATCACCTGCTCGGTGAGCTGTGCGCGCGCGTCAGCGCCCCACCAGGTGAAGCGCAGGTTGACGTCGCCGCCCGAGGCGGCGTCGGCATCGGCGGCGGGTGTGTTGTCCGGGGCCTCTCCCTGGCCGCAGGCCGCCAGGGCGAGAGAGCCGGCGGCGAGGACGCCGATGACGCCCACCAGTCGCCGGCGCGGCGCGTGGGTGCGGTATGCGGGCCTGAACATGTCGTGCCTCCTTGTGCTGTCATACGCAGCGGGGGCCGGAAGCGGACCGAGCCGGACCATCGTCGGACCGGGCCGGACCGTCGTCGGGCCGGGATCAACGACGCTAGTGAACGATCACCTTGTGCGTCAAGGCCAGATAGTGAACGATCACTCCATGAGAGGATCCGCGTCCGATCCATCCCAGCATGGGAACGACGGCGGACTGCGGAGGGGAATCGATGAGCGCCGAACCGCCTGACGTGGCGCGACTGGCCGAGCGGCGTCCGACGATCCTCGAGGTCGCTCGTCTCGCTGGGGTGTCGCATCAGACCGTGTCGCGATACCTGCGTTTTCACGGCGCAGGCATGAAGGACGCCACGCGTGAGCGAGTCAGCGCTGCCATCGCAGACCTCGACTACCGGCCGAACCTCGTGGCACGCGCCATGCGAGCACGCGAGACGGGGCGCCTGGCGATGCTGCTGCCGCTCGGCGAGGCGACGGGGTCGTTGGAGATGCTGATGGGCGGCACGACCGCCGCGCAGACAGCGGGCTACATCCTCGAAGCCGTGACGCTGGGGGGGTCGGCGCCGTCGCGACCCGGGCGTGTCCTGGAGCTGGCTGACTCGGGACTGTTCGACGGTGTCGTGTCGACGACACCTCTGGGGATCGATGCGCGTCGGGCTGCGGCCAGTCGGACTCCGATCGTGGTACTGCCGGACTACGACGAGGAGATGCGCGGAATCGGTGACCTGGCCGACGCCACACCGATCCGCGAGCTGGTGGAGCGGCTTGTCGGTGACGGGCACCGGCGGTTCCTCCATGTCGCGGGCGACCTGGCCTACACCAGCGCTCGGAACCGCCGCGACCTCTACCTGGACTCCGTCGAAAGCCTGGGCGCGGAGTCCTTCGGCGTCATCGTCGCCGACCGCTGGTCACCCGAGGTGGCGCGCTGCGCGCTCGCCGAGCTCCCCGCCGACTCCGGCGTCACTGCTGTTGTGTGCGCCAACGACCGCCTTGCCGTCGGCGCGATCCGCGGGGCCAGCGAGCGAGGCTGGTGGGTACCCGACGACCTCAGCATCACCGGGTGGGACAACGACCCGGTCGCGGAGTTCACGGTCCCCAGCATCACCACTGTCGCCGTCGACTACGAGCAGCTGGGCCGCCGGGCGACCGAACATCTCCTCGAGGTCCTGGGCGTCGAGTTCACCCCCACCGAGCGGACGCCTGTCATGCGGACGATCTGGCGTGAGTCCACGGCCCAGGCGCCATGCCACGACGCTCGGCGCGCCCGCTAGGTGTGGTGCCGAGCAATCGGGTGACCCGCGGGGCGAGTTTCTGCGGATGTCTCAAGTGGGCCCGGGTGCTGCCGATGGGTACTTGGGGGGAGCCAATCTGCTCCTCCCGTGCTGCTCCGTTCGAGGGAGATCCGGTGAATCGTCTACAGGCACCGTCGTCCACGCATCGCTCCGCCTCTGCCACGGCCGTCGTCGTGACGGCTGCGCTGTGCGCACTGCTGCTGCCACCGTCGAGCGGGGACGGTGGGTCCGTGGCGTCCGCGCCGGTGCCGGTGTCGGTGATCGTGGGGTCGTCGCCCGGCGGGCAGGCCGCCGCGCGTGAGGCGATCGCCGGCGCCGGCGGTCGTGTCACGCGGCAGCTGGGCCTCATCGGGGCCCAGGCCGCCGTGCTCCCGGCGTCGGGTGTGGCACGGCTGACTGCTGATCCGGCCGTCTCCTGGGTGGCGCCGGACCGGCCGGTGTCGCTGTCGCACACGAACGGCGCCGACTCGTCGGTCGGCCCGACGTCGCTGTTCCACCTCGCGGACACGGTGCGGGCCAAGCAGGTCTGGGGTGCCGGGTTCTCCGGTGCCGGCGTCGACGTCGCGGTGCTGGACTCGGGGGTCGTGCCGGTCAACGGGCTCGCGGCGCCGGGCAAGGTCGTCAACGGTCCTGACCTGTCGTTCGAGTCCGGCAACCAGGAGTTGCGTCACCTCGACACCTACGGGCACGGTACCCACATGGCCGGCATCATCGCCGGCCGCGACGACGCGGTGGCGACGCCGGTCAGGACGGTCGGGCACGACAAGTTCGTCGGGATCGCCCCGGACGCCCGCATCGTCAACGTCAAGGTCGCCGACTCCGACGGAGCGACCGACGTGTCCCAGGTGATCGCGGCCATCGACTGGGTCGTGCAGCACGGGCGTAGCAACGGGCTCAACATCCGCGTGCTCAACCTGTCCTTCGGGACCGACGGCGTGCAGGACTACCGGCTCGACCCACTGGCCCACGCCGTGGAGCAGGCGTGGCACCGCGGCGTGGTCGTGGTCACCGCCGCCGGCAACGACGGCTACGGCGACGCCCGGATGAACAACCCCGCCTACGACCCGTTCGTGATCGCGGTCGGCGGCAGCGACGGGCGCGGCACGGTCGCACCGCAGGACGACGTGGTCGCCGGGTGGTCGAGCCGCGGTGACGCTGCGCGACGTCCCGACCTGGTCGCCCCCGGGGCGTCGGTGGTCGGCCTGCGCGACCCCGGCTCGCGGCTCGACGTCGACCATCCTGGTGCGCGGGTCGGTGACCGGTTCTTCCGAGGCAGCGGCACGTCGCAGGCCGCTGCGGTGGTGTCCGGCGCTGCCGCGCTGCTGCTCCAGCAGCGCCCCCACCTGACACCGGACCAGGTCAAGAGCCTGCTCACGTCCACCGCGGTCCCGCTCCCGGACGCCGACCAGGGGGCTCAGGGCGCGGGCCTCCTGGACGTCGAGGCCGCCGCGGACGCCGCCACGCCGACGAGCACCCAGCGCTGGTCCCGCTCTCTCGGCACCGGATCCCTGGAGCTGGCCCGCGGGACCGACCACGTGACCGTCGACGGGACGCCGGTCGTCGGCGAGCAGAGCGTCTTCCTCACCACGTGGAGCGCCTTCGGCTGGGTCACCGGGCTGCTGTCCGGCACGACGTGGTCGGGCGGCTCGTGGACGGGCAACTCCTGGACCGGGAACTCCTGGACCGGCGGCTCGTGGACCGGGAACTCCTGGACCGGGAACTCCTGGACCGGGAACTCCTGGACCGGGAACTCCTGGACCGGGAACACCTGGACCGGGAACACCTGGACCGGGAACTCCTGGACCGGGAACACCTGGACCGGGAACCCTGGTCGTCCGCCGAATGGTGACCCCGGCAACCGCCGGTTCGGTGCCGACCAAGCCCGGCTCCTGGCGCCGCGTGGGCACCGCGCTCGGCCAGACACTGACCGGCGGCAGCGGGCCCATCTGGCTCCTCAACGCGTCCCTGCTGGCGGCAGCGCTCGGGCTCGGGCTCGGTGTGATGGAGGGGACCGGACGTGCAGCGACGCCGATCGCGCTCCCGTGGTGGGCCCTGGCGGCGGGGTTCCTGCTGGCCGAGGTCGCCGTGGTGAGCTACGACTACCGGCGCGAGGCGCACTCGTTCTCCATGCAGGAGCTGCCGCTGGTGTTCGGCCTGTTCTTCGCCGCTCCGCACGACCTGGTCCTGGGCATGGTGGTGGGCACGGCGGCGGCCCTGCTGGTCCACCGCCGGCAGACCGGCATCAAGCTGGTGTTCAACCTCAGCCACTTCGCCCTCGGAGCGGTCGTGGCTGTGGTGATCTTCCACGCCGTCGCCGGTCCGACGTCGTCGTTCGCGCCACGCACCTGGGCGGCTGCCCTGCTCGCGACGGCGGTCACCTCCGTGCTGTCCACCGGTGCGATCTTCCTCGCGATCTCGCTGTCCCAGCGACGGCTGGCGATCGGCAACTTCCCCGAACAGCTCGGCCTGGCCCTGCTGACGACCGTCGGCAGCGCCAGCCTCGGGCTCATGGGGGTCGGGGTCACCTGGCAGCACCCAGCCGCCGCGTGGCTGCTGGTGGTGCCGGTCGGCGGCTTCTTCCTGGCCTACCGCGGCTACGTGCTCAAGCGGCAGGAACGGGACACCCTCGAGTTTCTCTACCGGTCGGTCCGCATCCTCGACGAGGCTCCCGACCTGGCGACCGGGATGGGCCGGATGCTCTCGGGCGCCTGCCTGACGTTCCGCGCCGAGGTAGCCCAGTTCGCCCTGCTCTCCCCGCACGACGGGCAGCTGGCCATGGTGGTGACGGCCACCGGGGACGCCGCCCAGGTCACCGGCCCGCAACGGCTGGACGCCGTCGACGGGCTGCTGCACCGCGCCCTGCAGTCACCGCAGCCGCAGATCCTGGGACTGGAACCTCCGGTCGCCGGCCCGGACGGCCGCACCCTGCGTCAGGTGATGATCGGCCCCCTGCGCAGCGAGTCCCAGACGCTGGGAGCCCTGCTGGTGGGCAACCGCCTCGGTGCCACGGGTGCCTTCAAGGCCAGCGACCTGAGGCTGCTGGCGACCCTCGTGTCCCAGGTCAGCGTCTCGTTGGAGAACGGTCGGCTGGCGCGGACGCTGACGGAGACCACCTCCCGGGCCGATCGCGCGCACCACAACGCCCTGGTCCTCCAGCGTGGGCTCCGGCCGCCGCCGGTGCCGGAGGTACCTGGTGCCTCCGTCGCGGTGCGCTACGTGCCGGGAGACGCGGCGATGGAGGTCGGTGGGGACTGGTACGACGTCATCGCCCTGCCCGACGGCGACGTCGGGATCGCCATCGGCGACGTCGTCGGGCACGACCTGGAGGCGGCGGCCAGGATGGGCCAGGCCCGGAGCGCGTTGCGCGCCTATGCCACCGAGGGGCACGGGCCCGCACCGCTGATGGAACGGCTCAACCGGCTCCTCACCCAGACCGACCCCGACTTCCTGGGCACCTGCTGCTACCTGCAGTTCAGCCCACGCCGGAGCACCGTCGCCCTGGTCAGCGCCGGCCACCTGCCGCCGCTGCTGATCGACCCCGAAGGCCGGGCCCGGATGATGGAGCTCGAACCGAACCTTCCCCTCGGGGTGGACGAGCACGCCGCCTTCTCCGAGACGACGATCGCGATGCCGCCGGGTGCCACCCTCGTGCTCTACACCGACGGACTGGTCGAGAGCAGGACCTCGTCGCTGGACGTCGGCATGGCGCGACTGGCCGACGTCCCGAGCCACACCGCGCGAGGCCAGCTCGAGGCTCTGGCCGAACATCTGCTGGAGCAGCGGCCATCCGGGATCAACGAGGACGACACCACCCTTCTCCTCCTTCGCCACGCGAGAGCCACCGTGGTCGCAGCACCACGTCCCGGCGACAGCTTGAGCCAGGCTTCCGTCGTCGGCTAGGCAGTTTCACCGCCGTCTTCATCGACACCGGCCGGGGCCCGGCGGGCCCGAACCGCGCGTGGGTCCAGCCGGGCAGGACCGCCACCGCGATCCCACCCCCGACCATGTTGTCGAGGCCGGCCGGGCAGGGTTCCACGCGAGTACCGGGCCCCGGTCGAGCCCGCCCGCGAACACCGAGTGCGGGGAGAAGGGCCCATGTTCGCCGGGCTGCGCTGGAATCCCGCCGCGACGAACGCGGTGGCCCCGAGCAGGACCGGTACGTACTTGCCGAAGATCGTGCAACCCAAAGTGGCGAAGGACGCCGCCACGCCGACCAGGCAGTCCGCCAGGACCCCGGAAACGACCACCGACCACCGACCCCGGACCCGCGTGCATCGCGGCGCTCCTGACGCTCGCCACGTCCCGGATCATGGCGTCCGAGGTCGGGGTGAGGTCGATCGCCACGCGCTGCTGATGCTCACGCGTCGCGTCGGTCATCGCAAGGAGAACCTGCCCGACTCACCGGGGTCCATTCGGTCGACGGAATCTCCGGCGGGAGCTGGCGGGTTCCCGGCGGGTGAATCTTCTCCGGCACCGTCGACTGCAGGCGATGGTCGAGGCCTTCGTCGACGTCGAGCTCGACGGGGCCGACGTCGCGGTGGTCCGCGCCCACCTGGCCGGGTGCTGGCGGTGCAGCGGGGACGCGCAGACGCATCGCCCGGTCCGCGCGGCCATGCACCGGCGCGCCGACCGGGCAGTCCATCCCTCCCGGCGGGGATCCTGGGGGCCCGTCGAGGCTGATGGGCTGCTCCAGGGTGGCCCGGGCACACGCCGGCGGTCGGCGACCTGACCGGGCCGGCCGGGATGCCCGGGACGCCCGGGACGCCCCAGCGTTCGAGTCCACGACCGAGCTGAGCTTCACCCGAGAAGAAGGAGAACTGATGCAGTCCTACGACGTCGCAGTGATCGGGATGGGACCTGGCGGTGAGCACGTCGCCGGGACGTTGGCCGAGCGCGGTCTGCGGGTGCTCGGGATCGAGTCCACCTTGGTGGGCGGGGAGTGCCCGTACTGGGGGTGCATCCCGTCGAAGATGATGATCCGCGCGGCCAACGCCCTGGCGGAGGCTCGTCGCGTCTCCCAGTTGGGCGGGAGCGTCGGCGAGGTGCGAGCCGGACTGGGGCGCCCGTGGCACGCCGGATCCGCGACGAGGCCACCGACGACTGGAACGACCAGGTCGCCGTCGACCGCTTCACCGCCAAGGGCGGCACGTTCGTGCGCGGCCGAGGCAAGGTCGCCGGGCCCGGCCGGGTCGAGGTGGACGGCGTCACCTACGTCGTGACGAAGGGGATCGTGGTCGCCACCGGCACCCGCCCGTCGATCCCGCCGATCGACGGGCTCGACCAGGTCCCGTACTGGACCAACCACGAGGCCGTCGAGGCCGAGCGAGCTCCCCGCGTCGCTGATCGTGCTCGGCGGCGGGGCGATCGGCTGCGAGCTGGCCGCAGGTCTTCGCCCGCTTCGGCGTCCAGGTCACCGTCGTGGAGGCCGCGGACCACCTGCTGCCGCTGGAGGAGCCCGAGGCCGGGGACCTGCTGCGCAGCGTGCTCGAGGCCGAGGGCATCCAGGTTCGCCTCGGGGTCGGTGCCCGTCGCGTCGACCGGGACGGGGACGGCATCACCGTGGCCGTGGGCACCGAGCCGGTGCTGCGGCCGAGCGGCTCCTGGTGGCGACCGGACGCCGGGCCGACCCGGCCGCCGCGGGTCTGGCCACGGTCGGGGTGCGACCCGACCGCGCGGACGGCGCCCGTCGACGAGCGCTGCCGCGTGGCCGACGGCGTCTGGGCCGTCGGCGACGTCACCGGTCAGGGCGCCTTCACCCACGTCGCGATGTACCAGGCGGGGATCGTCGTCCGCGACCTCCTGGGCGAGGACGTTCCCGGCGCGGACTACCGGGCGCTGCCCCGGGTGACGTTCACCGATCCCGAGGTCGGCTCGGTCGGGCTGAGCGAGAAGCAGGCCCGCGAACGCTTCGGCCTCGGTCGCACGTCGGCAGCGCGAGCGTCCCGAGCACGGCCCGCGGGCTGGATCCACAAGGTCGGCAACGAGGGCCTGATCAAGCTGGTCGCCGACGCCGATCGCGGCGTCCTGGTCGGCGCGACCTCGATGGGCCCGACCGGCGGCGAGGTTCTCGGCGCGCTCACCCTGGCCGTGCACGCCCAGGTCCCGCTGGACGCGCTGCGGTCGATGATCTACGCCTACCCGACGTTCCACCGCGGCATCGAGGACGCCCTGCGCGACCTGTCCTGAATCGTCCCGCACCGAGTGGAATTACCGCCCGGGCCGGCCGGGTTGCGTACGCATGACTTCCACGACGGTCCATCCACCGGCTCGACGGCGTGTCACCGGCCGGTTCGTGGCCGTGCTCGCGGCAGCCGCCCTCGCGCTGACCGCGTGCACGACGCAGACCGTCGACACGCCGAGCGCGTCGTCGAGCGGCGCCGCGCCGGCGCCCACGGCCCGGTCCGACGTCGCTCAGAGCGGGGTGCCGGCGACCTCATTCACCGCAACCACCCTCACCGGCGCCGACCTGGACGTCGCCACCTTCGCGGGCTCGCCGCTCGTGCTGTGGTTCTGGGCGCCGTGGTGCACCATCTGCCGCGCCGAGGCCCCGGACGTCGCCGACGTCGTGGCCGAGCTGGACGGACAGGTGACGTTCCTCGGGGTCCCCGGGATCGGCGAGCAGGACGCGATGCGCGCGTTCGTGGAGGAGACGGGCACCGGGGGTTTCGAGCACCTGGTCGACGACGACGGATCGCTGTGGCAGCGCTTCGGGGTGATCTCCCAGCCCGCCTTCGCGTTCATCGCCCCCGACGGCAACGTCGAGGTCTTCGCTGGGGCGCTGGGCGCGGACCAGTTGCGCGAGCGCGCCCAGTCACTGGTCGTCCAGGGCTGAGGGGGGAGCCGTGGAACCCGCAGTCCTCGCCCTGGCCCTGGTGGCCGGCGCCGTCGCGGCGTTCAACCCGTGCGGCTTCGCGCTGCTCCCCGCGTACCTCACCCTGCTCGTGGCCGCGCCGGGGCAGGATCCTGGCCGCCGGGCGGTGACCACCCGCGCGGTGCGCTTCACCGCGGGGATGACGACCGGGTTCGTGGCTGTCTTCGGCTCGTTCGCGCTGATCGTCGCGCCCTTCGCGCTGTCCGTCGAGCGGTGGCTGCCCGTGTTGACCGTGGTGATCGGCGTCGTCCTGGTGGGGCTGGGGGTGTGGCTGCTGACCGGGCACACGGTGGCCGGCCCGCAGGTGCACCGCAGGGGCAAGGCACCGGGGGTGACCTGGGTCTCGCAGATCGGGTACGGGGTGACGTTCGCGCTCGCGTCGCTGTCGTGCACGATCGCCCCGTTCCTGGCCGCGACCACCAGTGCGGTGCGCACCGGGAGTCTCGCCGGGGTCGTGGCGGTCTTCCTCGCCTATGCCGCCGGCATGGGAGCGGTTGTCGGTGTCCTGTCGCTGGCCACGGCCAGCGCGGGAAGCACGCTGACGGTGCGGATGCGCCGCGCCGCGCCGACCATCTCCCGGCTCAGCGGCGTCCTGCTCCTGGTCGCCGGCGCCTACGTCGCCTGGTACGGATGGTTCGAGCTGCGCGTGCTGGCCGGCGCCCGGGTCGACGACCCTGTCGTCTCAGCGGCGATCGGTGTGCAGGCCGCGATCAGCAGAGCGGTGGCCGGGGTCGGCGCGCCCGGGATCCTCGCCGCCGCCGTCGTCGTCCTGGCGATCGCCGGTGCGGCTGTCGCGCGCGGTGCCGCACGCCGCCGCACTGCCGTGAGGGGGCGGGCTGAGGAGGTGGCCCGGTGACCGGGGCGCCAGGGCGGGGAAGGGGAGTGCGGTACTCCGCTCTCGGCGCGGTCGCGATGCTGGTCGCGTCCGCGTGCGCCGGGCCCTCCTGGAGGCGCTCGCCGCCCCACCCGCACCCGGCGTGACCGGGTCGGCGCGCGACGGGCGCTGCTCAAGGCCGCGCCCGTGGCTCACTCCACCGCCACAGACCGGCTGCAAGCGGCCTTGTACGGAACAGACGTCAAGGTCTGACGTACTCCGACCTGCCTGCTACTCAGAGTCCCGGAGCGCCGCCTCTCCCGGAGCGACCTTTGGTTGTCGTGCAGAGCCGTCGCGCTGCGTGCGGCGCCCGTCGTCCGCCTTCCGGGGCGTCGGCTCGAGCAGCGTGCCGTACGGCTCGCGATGAAGGAGGTTGCCATGGAGGTGCGCATCGACACCGCCGCCTGCGCCGGGCACGGGGTGTGCGAGGCTCTCGCTCCCGCCGCCCTGAAGTACCTGCGCACTGCGGAGAGCCTGCGCGACGAGCTCGACGTCGACCTCCGGCTCGGCGAGACCGCCACCGCGGTGGACCCGGCGACGAGGACCGTGACGGTCGGCGGGGAGGAGCTCCCGTACGCCGGGCTGGTGATCGCCACCGGTTCGACCGCCCGCCTGCTGCCAGGGATCCATGGGCCGGCTGGGGTGCACACGCTGCGCAGCCATGCTGACGCCGTCGCCCTGCGTTCTGCTCGAGGCTGTGGTGGCAGGCCCAGGACCGCAAGGTGCTCGAGCGGATCAACGCTCTCCTGCTCGACATCCAGCGCCACGGCAACGAAGGCATCGGGAAAACCCGAGGCGCTCAAATGCACGACTTCGCCGGCAACTGGTCGCGGCGCATCACCGACGAGCATCGACAGGTGTACAAGATCGACGGCGACGACATCCGCATCGCCGCTTGCCGGTATCACTACGGATGAACCAACAGGCGGCATCGTGCGTGCGCCCGCAGGCGCCCATGAGTGGGACGCGGTTCCGCCGTGCTGCTCGGCCGGGAGCCAACCGGTCGGGCGCATCGAAACTCGGCTGAAGCCCAGACGCGCTCGCAACCCCGCCCCGCCGGGGGGCCGGGGGGCGGGATCACGAGCCGGCCACCACCCTGATGGTGAAGGTCCGGCGTGCCGTGGCGCCGGTGTTGTCCTTGACCTCCACTGTGAAAGAGAAGCTCCCGGTTTGTGACGGGGTCCCGGTGACACGGGCCTCGGGTCGGTTCTCGAGGGTGTTGCCGGAGAAGCGGGTCCCGGGTGGTGGGACGCTTCCGGAGACCAGCTTGAACCTGAAGGTGGACGGGCCCGCGGGGTCGCTGGAGACGATGTAGCCGAGGTACGCCTGTCCAAGGGTGGCGTCGGGCATCTGCGCCGGGGTGATGAAATGCAGGCCCTGGTCGGCCTGCACGGTGGCCGTGACGCCGGTGGACTGCGCGGAGGTGTTCCCGGCGGCGTCGAAGGCGGACACGGTGTAGGTGTAGGTGCCGGCAGCGAGCCCCAGGTCGGAGTGGCCGTCGCGAGGAGCACCCAGCTCGGCTACGAGCAGTCCGTTGCGGTAGACGCGATAGCCGGTGACCCCGGTGTCGTCAGAAGCTCATGCTCCAGCCAAGATTGACGGTGGTTCCGATGACGGTGGTGCTCAGGTTGGTCGGGACGGACGGCGCCTCGACGTCGTTCTCCGGCGGTGGTGCTGGTGCCACCACCGTCGCCGACATGGGCTCGGTCCAGGCCGACATGTTGCCTGCGCTGTCCACCGCAGCGACCGAGTACGTGTAGGTGCCAGGGTCGAGCTGGGTGTCGTTGTAGAACAGGGTGGTGGAGGTGCCCTGGAACACCACCCCGTTGCGCATGATCCGGTACCCGGCAACAGCAGTGTCGTCCGTGCTTTCACGCCAGGTGAGGTCGATGTTGTTGAGGTTCCGTAGGACCACCTTGAACTCCGTCGGGACGGACGGCGAGGTGGTGTCAGCCGGCGGAGGAGACACGGTCACCGAGACGCTGTTGCTCGAGCCGGACACGTTGCCAGCAGCGTCGAAAGCGAAGACGGCGTAAGTGTAGGTCCCAGCCGCCAGGCCCGAGTCGGCGAAGCTGGTACCGGACGGTGCCGACCCGGGTGCCGTCCCGGTGCACCCGATAACCCGTGACCCCGACGGCGTCGGTGCTGGCAGTCCACGCAAGGGTTGGCGGTGGTGCCGGACAGGTTGACGGCGAGACCTGACGGTGCGCTCGGAGGAATGGCGTCCGCAGGTGACGTCGACGTCACGGTGCAACCCGACAGCCTCGTGGAAGTCAGCGTCCCCGACCCGTCGCCGAGGTCGACCGTGCAGTCGGCGGGCGACGAGTAGGGGTCGCGCTCGATCCGGAAGCTGCCCGAGGTGCTGCTGCGGGCCATGACCACGCCGTCCACCGTGATGTCCCGACCGGCCAACGCCGTTCCTTCGATCCGGAGTCTGGACCCGCTCACCTCCGCCCGGGAGACCGAGACCGCCGCGAACGCCGGCGCCGCTACCTGCATGCCCATCAGCACGACAACTGCGACGGCCAGGTGCCTGATCATGCGGGCCATGTCGGTGTCCTCTCCATGGTGCGCTTCAGGTCGGCGCTGCACCTCATTCAAGGACGCGCGGCCTGGGAAGTCACGGGTAGTAGTACCAATGTCCGTAGGTGGAGTCATCCCCGCCGGGGGGCAGGGTGATCGAGAGTGGGTGGCCCCCCAGCGGGTAGCTCGCTGCCCCCGGGTAGAACACCACGAATGATGCGCCAGTCGAACCGGAATCTCAGTCGAGACGAGCGCTTTGAATTCAGCCGACTTCCGTCGCGGCGTAGGAGTCCTCTCGGTCGTCCTCAGGGAACGCGGCCGGCGTGCGGACACAGCAAGCAGCGCGCAGCACACGCGGCGGCTGACCGGTCATCAACGACGCCTACACCGACAAGCGCCGAAACGTCGTCAGACCGCTTTTCATGGCACTCAAGCCGTGGCGACCACGGGGGGGCTGGCTCGACGCGTTTATCGTTGTCAGTGGCCGTGACTTGCACTGCCTGGACCCTGAAGAATCCGGTCATCGGCATCAGGACCGCGAGTTGCACCGCTGGAGGTGACATCGCGCCGGGTCGGCCGACCGCGTCGCGGCAGATCCGGGCGAGCGCAGCCGCCCTCGCCGCGGCAGATCCGGATGCTGAGGGCAGTGAATTTCAGGAGCCGGCGGCCGCGACCGGCCTCTTCATGGCTCGACGGCCCGCGGGTACAGCGCAGCTCAGCACGCCGGTCTGCCGTCGTCGAGCGAACGGAGCGTGCCCGAGACCGGAGGGGTCACCGGGTGCCCGCGGAAGGGTTTTCCGCGAGCGCGGAGACTGCGCGAGGCGGTCAGGACCGGCGGTCGCCGACGGCTGCCCCGACGGCTGACGCGAGCCCGAGAGCGATGAGGACGACGGCGACGTTCTGCCGGTCCGCTCGGATCTCCCCACATGCGGCCTCGAGCTCGATCAACTGGCCGAGCGGCGCCTGGGTCTCGAACGCCGACTCGCACCCGAAGTTCCCGAGCGGCATCGGGAGGCCGCCGAGGACCACCCCGCCCATCAGGAGCACCCCGCCAGCAACCGCGACGCCACGCCTCACACCAGACCCCTCATCTCCAGCGACTGCCCTGTCGCGCCGTGCCGCGCACGCTCCACCCTGACCCGGACCATCGCGGGAACGATCGCACACGCCGTCCGACGACGGCGGTGACCGAAACGCGACTCGCCGCTGCTGCGGTCGGGACGTCGCCGACGGAGCCATCCGGTGGACGCAGGATGCGACCGAAGGCTTCGTGCCCGTGACCGCCGGCAACCACGTGCTGCTCGAGCACGAAGCCGGTGGGCGACGACAGCTGGCCGCTCACCGACTCGACGACGGAACACCGGTACGGAGCTCGCACTTGCCCGATGGTGCGCTGCGCGCTGCGACTCTGACTGGAGACGGAAACGGTGGTTGTCGGTGGCGGTTGGCTCGCCGGACTCCATCGAGACCAGTGCCGCTGACGAATTCAGCTCGGGCACAATCAGCGTCTCGCCGTCACCGCGAGCCGGCTGAAGTCACACGACGACGCGCGCCTCGCTTGGAGCACGCCTCTCGACCATCCGAACGAGCCGAACCTGCCCAAGGCGGTCCGGTGCACCGCACCTCTCTGGAACCTGGAGTCCACTCGAGCGACGAGTCGCCCTCGCCCGACTCGCGCGCACCTCGCAACCCTGGACGCCGGACGTCGGACGGTTCGTCGAGGCGAGGTCCGCTGCTGACGGTTGGCAGGAATTCGATCAGTTGCGTCATCTCAGCCGCTGTCGAGTGGCGTCGGCTCGATGCAGGGTGTCCGACAGGTTCTCGAGAACGGGGAAGGCGACATGGCAGAGCAGGAAGACCTGGTACGCGGCAATGGAGGAGCTTCCCACGTGCTCGTCGTGGCGCGTGAGCTGGCCGTCCCCCCGGACGTGGCGTGGACGGCGTGGAGCGACGCGGCACTGGTGAAGCAGTGGTGGGGCCCTGCGGGCTTCACCTGCCCTCGGGCCGACGTCGACCTGCGCGTGGGAGGCTCGACCATCGTGACCATGCAGGCGCCGTCCGCGTGGGGCGGAATGATGTTCCACAACCGGTGGCGCCACACGACGGTCACGGAGCCGACGCGCATCGAATTTGTCAGCTCCTTCGTCGACGCCGACGGGGCTCCGATCGATCCGGAGAGAGCCGGCGTGCCGCCGACCGTTCCCGCCGAAGTGCCACACCTCGTGGAGTTCGAGCCGTTGTCCGGTGGGCGCACGCGTCTCACGGTGACCGAGTTCGGGTACGCGGACGAGGCGACGCGCGCGCAGTCGCAGACCGGCCAGGAGCAGTGCCTCGACAAGATGCAGGCGCTGCTCGCCGCGGTCGGCCGCCGGTAGTGCGCAGGCCTCGCGCCGAGGTCGCCGACGTCCAGGGCGCACGCTTCGAAGAGTCGCAGGCCGAGGAGCCCGAGCAGACGCACGAGGGTGAAGTCGCACGCGTTGTCCGGTGTGCGTGCGGCGGTGAGCAGCGCCTCGAGCTGTAGGTGGCTGAGCCCGAGGGTGGGTGACTCGGGTGGGACGTTGGGGCGGCGGACGTAGTCGGCAGGTGAGTGCTCGAGGAGGTCGTCGATGACGCAGGTGCGGTAGAAGCCGGCGACGATGGACACGCGCCGGGAGACATTGGACGGCGGGTCTCGTGCATCCACCGGACGTACAGCTTCACGTCGGGGACTTCTGGCCGCCAGCGGGTCGAGGCCGCGCTGGGCGCACCAGGTCAGGTAGGGGCCAGGTCGGATTCGGCGCGGCGGCGGGTCTGCCGCGGTATCGGGCGAGGTAGCCCGCGACCGCCAGGCGTAGCGGGTCGGTTCGCCACTGCTCATCGATCGTGGGAACGGGCAGGTACTCCGGTGTCGGTGTCATGACCGAGCATCCGCCCAAGGCGCCCAGACTGGCCGCTCTGCCGGCGGGTTCGGCCGGCCGCGCCTACCCGGTCAGGGGCGGGATCGCGGCGGGTTCGGGGTGTACCCGTTGTCAGCGAGCCAGAGCCGGGCCCGGCCGAGGGTGCGGTCCTCGCTGAAGGCGTGCCACCGCTGCGCGAGGTCCGGCCAGCGGGCGATCACATCCTTGAACCGGCGAAACGCGCCACGGCCGGTGATGGCGGCAGCGAGCCGGTCCGCCCGCTCGGTGTCGTCCAGCGCGGCGATGAACGCCTCCATGTCGCGGTAGCCGGGGGGCGAGCCCGCCGGGTCGACCCACAGCCACCGCTCGTCGTCGGCGTCGTCGGCGTCGTCGGTCCCCTCGCCGACCTCGTCGAGGTAGTCCAGCGCGGCCTGGGGCCAGACCTCCCCGGTGCGCAGGTCGATCCGCCCGCCGCCGTGCGCCGGGTCTCCCTCGAGGATGGCGGCGAGCTCGGCCACGTCCACCGACAGGGGGCGCAGCACCGGGGCGGGCGCGGTCCCCAACAGGGTCCCGAGCGCCGTGGCCAACTCGGCGTCGCCGTCCCAGGCCCTCTCGTGCAGCGCCTCAATCCAGCGCTGCGCCAGCGGCACGGCGCCGTCCACCGGGGCGGCCACCGCACCGAGCAGCCCGCCCCCGGCCAGCTGCAGCGCGTGCACTGGCCAGCCTTTCGGGTCGGTGAGCAGAGCCACCAGCGCGAGACCGTCACCCCGGGCGACGGCTCCCCGCAGGTCGGTGCGCGGGTCCGCCATGATCGAGATTGTCCCTGAGCCACCTCAAACAGGGCCAGCAGAGCCGACTGTCGTGCCGCGACCGGGGCAGGATGGGCGGATGTTCGTGGTGCGGGCGACCAAGAAGCTCCTGAGCCGGCTCGGCCCGGCCACCCTCGGTACGGGCGAGGAGTCGACCACCCTGCTCGGCGCCTGGCACGCCACCGCCCTGTCCTGGCGACCTCAGGTCGCGCTGTTCGTCAACGACCGAACGCTGCTGCCGGTCCTGACCCCGCTCGCCCCGGCCCGGACGCTCCTGACCAGGTTCCCCGACGCCCTCGCAGACGTCCTGGCCGCCCACCGCGTCCCATGCGCCGTCATCGCCGCCGAGCTGGACCACATGCGCGAGCACCGCCTGGGCCCCACCGCCAACCGCAGCGTCGTCGGATCGATGACCGAGTTCGCCTTCCTCGCCGACACGTACCGCGACGCCGCGTCCGCCCCGGATCTCCCGGAGCTGTCCAAGCGACTCGCCACGGTTCCCTGCGGCCCGCTGTACAGCCGCCACACCAGCCCCGATCAGGAGCTCGCCGCCCTGCTCGAGTCCCGTCTCTTCGCCTGAGGACCCGGCGGTCGAAGGACAGCAGATGCGCGGTGCACCGCTGTGACCGTGCGCCAGCGACTTGTCGCAGCACTGCGGCATGCGTACAGTTTCGCGTACAGGAGGCCGGGAATGAAAACGATGAGCTACACCGAGTCGCGCGCACGCTACGCCGAGGTGCTCGATGGCGTGATCAACGACCGCGAAGAGGTCGTCATCACCCGTGCGGGCCACGAACCTGTCGTGATCGTGTCCCTCGAGGACTACGAGTCCCTCCGCGAGACCGCCTACCTGATGCGCTCGCCTGCCAACGCCCGGCGCCTGCTCGACGCGATGGAGCGGCTGGAAGCCGGCCACGGCCAGGCGCATCCCTTGATCCAGACCGACTGAGTTGCTCCTCGTCTGGGACCAGAACGCCTGGGACGACTACCTGTGGTGGCAGGTCCAGGACCGCAAGGTGCTCAAGCGGATCAACGCTCTCCTGGTCGACATCCAGCGCCACGGCAACGAAGGCATCGGGAAACCCGAGGCGCTCAAGCACGACTTCGCCGGCTACTGGTCACGGCGCATCACCGACGAGCATCGACTGGTGTACAAGATCGACGGCGACGACATCCGCATCGCCGCTTGCCGGTATCACTACGGATGAACCAACAGGCGGCATGAGCGGCAATCAGCCCGCGAGGCCTGCCTCGCTTCAGGCGCGCAGCAGAACGCTCTCGTCGTGTCGCTCACCGAGGTGCAGGGCGAGGTGCTCCGGGTCGTCGACGAGGACGGACGCCATCCCTTGGCCAAGCGCGCCGGCGGCCTCAAGCAGTGGCGTGCGTACGCCGTTGAGGGCTGTCATCTCGGAGAGCACGAGGCACAAGGTGTCTCCTGTCACTCCAACCTCGGCGAGCACATCGATGGCTTGTTTGGATTTGCACAGGAACAGTCTGCTCCGGCCTCCAGCAGTCAAGGTGTGGGAGGGAGCGCACCAGCTGACGCCCGGGAACCCGCCGATCGCAGCGCGCCGCGGACGGTCAACAGAACAGCACGAGCCAGAACGATTGATCGGCCAGGTTGCCGGCGCTGTCTCGTGTAGAGACGACTACCTGGTTGCTCCGGCTGAGTTCGGTGAACGCCGGGAACGTAGCGATCTCTCCCGGTGGGGCATCGAAGAGTTGAGCGTTGAACGCTCCGCTCATCCCACGTGACAACGTCGCGACCGTGCCGCACTCGATCGTCCCACGCTGGCCGAGCACGGACTCATCGAATGTGACGATGTACTTGCCGGTGCTCGGGTGGTCGATGGCTACCGCAGCAGACCCAGCGGCGTGGTTCCCGAACGAGTCCACGCCAACGGTCAGCGGTTCGGTCGCGCTCGAAGCCGTCCACTCGATAGGGGCTTCCGCCGTGGAGCACGCCGGGCGGCGGTCCGTCAAAAGACGGAGTTTTCCAGTCCGGTGGTGGTAGCACGCCGTGATCGCTCCATCCTCGTCGGGTTGCGGCAGCGTCGCATACACAGCCGCCCCTGCCGTACCGGCGGCGACCACCAACAAGCCGAGGGCCGCCATGATCATCACGATCGAGCGATACCGCGTTCGTCTCATCCCTGCCTCCAGTCCGGTCCGACGACGCACCGCTCGGCTGCAATACGCAGCATTGGAACGGTCCACATCGGACCGCCAACGTTCGCCTTCGACGTCGATGTCACTATTGTGCTGTGGACGCCGGCGGTCAATAGGGTTCGTCCGACCGCCGCAGGTGAGGGTGGCTGCCCGTTCGAGCCGGGCCGGGCCGTGACGGGGGCCTCGCGCTCCGGTCGCGATTCGGGACGCTACCTGTTCCGGCGCGCTGGACGGCGGCGGATCAGGGCGTGCCAGCACAAACGGCTGTTCAAGACGGGACCTCAGTGTGCGGCGGGCTGCAGGAGCCGCCTCTCTCTACCCCAGGTGATGTCCGACGGGCAAGCGACCTGTGGAAGATCGGTCAGGTCGACTACAACGTTCTGCGGTTCGTCGGGTCCGGCGGCCCAGTCTGCGCGAGGAATGCGGCGCGAGCAGCTTTCCCGGGTTCAACGGCGAGCTTGTCCGGGTCTACACCGACGACCGCGCGCTCCATCCGAGATCGTGCTCGTGGCAGAACTCGACGACTGCGGTTGACGTCCGCACCAGAGCGTCGTCGGCAGTGAGGCCAGAGGCGATTAGGGGCCTTGACCCCTAAAAGTGGGCACGCGCTGTGTTGCTACGCGGCGGTTTGCAGCGTAGCGACGGTGGTGTGGGTGTTCTCGTAGGTGATGGGGCTGAGGTAGTCGCAGGTGGAGTGGCGGCGGCGGGTGTTGTAGCGGGTGATCCACCGGAACACCGCCCGGCGGGCGGCGGCGGGGCTGTCCCACCCGGCCACGCCGGCGAGGGTCTCGCGCTTGAGGGTCGCGTTGAACGACTCTGCCAGCGCGTTGTCGGCGCTGCTACCGACCGGGCCCATCGACCGGACCACGCCCAGCTCCTCGCACAGGGTGGCGAAGTCCTTGGACGTGTACTGGGCGCCGTGATCGGCGTGGAAGATCGCACCGGCGAGCGTGCCCCGTTCCCGGGCTGCGGCGCGTAGGGCGTCGGTGACCAGGTCGGTGCGCATCTGGTCGGCGATCGACCAGCCGACCAGGCGGCGGGAGTAGCAGTCGATCACCGTGGCCAGGTACAGGAACTGCCCGCCGCCGCAGGGCAGGTAGGTGATGTCACCGACGTACTTGGTGTTCGGGGCGTCGGCGGTGAAGTCGCGTTCGGCCAGGTCAGGCACGACCTGGTCGGCCGGCTCGGGGATCGTGGTGCGCACCCGCCGGCGCAGCCGGACCCCGGCGATGCGGTGCGCGCATCACCCGGGCGACCCGCTTGTGGTTCACCCGCTGCCCGCGTCGGGGCGTCGTCGTTGAGCTCGGCGGTCACCCGCGGCGCTCCGTAGGTGCCGTCCTGGGCGTGGACGTGGCGGATCCGCGTCGCCAGCGTCCTGATCGGCCCGTGCTCGTCGGGCCGGCTCGGGGCGCCGGCGCTGCCAGGCGTAGAACGACGAACGAGACACATCGACGAGCTGACACAGCCGCTTCACCTCGAAGGTGTCGGAGTGGTCGGCGACGAACTGGAAGCGGGTCACCAGCGCGTCTCCCCGGCGAAATACTTCGCCGCCGGCCCCGCAAGATCTCCCGCTCGGTGCTCAGCTTGCGCTGCTCATCCTCGAGCTCCCGGACCCGGGACCGCAGTCGATCGAGCTCTTGAGCAGGCGTTTCACCACCTGGTGGTGGCCCGGCTGGCGCCCTGGACCCTGGCGCACGCACCGCCACACCGGCCGCCTTCAGCCACGCGGACAACGTCGAGTCCATGATCCCCAGGTCGCCCGCGATCCCAACCACCGTCGCCCCCGGCGTCACCCGGTACAGCTCGACAGCGTCGCGGCGGAACTCCTCGGAGTAGGTCTTCCTCGCCATGACCGGATCTTCTCGCTTCCTCCAGGCCAGACCTGGAATCAGCGTGTCCACGATAAGGGGTCAACTCCCTAGAGGTGCCACGGGACTTGACCCCTGATCTTGGTCTGCGGGGGAACCCGCCGCGCACCCGGCTTGTCGCACGACTGCGGTTCCAACGACGACGCCGCCGAGCATCATCTTGTCCGTCGGGCTGCATCTCCCTTGGGTTCGAGCCCTCAGCCAAGGCCCGGCATCGTCCAACTGACCACACCTGTCATGCCTGCTACCGCCGCGAGGGCACCACGTCGCCGGACCTGCCGTCGACAACCCCGCCTCCTTGACACACCCGCGCTTCGGGGCCCGTGCGCCTCACACAAGCTCGCCTGACCGTTCCCCCCGTCCCGCGCACCGCTCGGCGGCAACCGGGCGAGCGTCGCCGCCCTCACCGCGGCTGCGAGCGTCCAGACGCCTGGCTGAGGTCGGCCTGCTCAGCGGCCATGCTTCGTCGTTCAGCAACGGGGCTCTCTCGGGTGAGGTGGCTCGGGGGGTCCTTGCGAACCGCTTGTCGTCATGCTTCTATCTACATACAGTTTCGATCTAGGTAGGGAGAGACCGGTGGAGCGGACGACATGGCCGGAGCGGGACCAACGGTGGGTCGAGCGCTACCGGAGGTCGATGGCCGGCAAGCACGTCCCGTCGGACGCCCTGGAGGCGCGTGAGCGTGAGCTCCTCGACGCCGTCCAGGGGACCGGTGTGCCAGCGGCTGAGCTCTTGGGGGATGCTGACGTGCTGGCGGCGGAGGATGCGACCGAGCTGGCAACGGTCGAGGAGGCGGTGCGGACGGCGGAGGGTGGCGGTCTGCGGCCAGCGCTTCGAGAGGTGGGCGGCATGCTCGTGTCGATGAGCACCTTCGGTGTGGTGCTCATGGTCGTACGCACAGGCTGGACCGCCGACATCGAGGTGGCGGGGGCCCTGGTCGCGGCCAGCGTCGCGGCTGTCTTCGTGGGAGGGGTTGTCGCTCGGGCGTTTCTCGCCGCGGGGCGACCGCACTCGGGAGTCGGCGTGCTCGTCGCCGTCGGTGCGTTCGCTGCGGGAGCCATCGCGTGGGCGGCCAGCCTGGGGCCTGGACATGTCGCAGCGCGCGGTGTGTCCGTGGCGCTGCTGGGCGGGGGCTGATCGCCCCGGGCATCCTCACGCTCGTGGCTGCGAGCCGGATGCCGGACCCGAGCCTGAGCGAGAACTGGAGCGACGCTGAGTGGCTGCGGCGGTTCCGCAATGGCCTTCGCAGCCGTCTCGTGCCGTCAGCGACAGCGCGGGACCACGTCGCGGAAATCCAGCAGGCCATCGCCGCGAGTGCCGCGTCGGCCTTCGCCGAGTACGGCCACCCGCTGGTCCTGGCTCGTCGTCTGGCCCAGGCCGATCGCACCGCACGGGCACGGCGATGGTGGGTCTCCACGGTCGCCGGCGCCGGCACGCCACTCGTGATGGCTGCGCTCATCCTCGCCATGGACAGCTGGGGCGTCCTCACGGTGCCGGTCGCGCTGTTCCTCCTGCTAGGTGCTCTCCTCACCCTCGTCGTCGGGTGGCGCGGTCGACCATGGGCCGAGCGCGGATGAGCGTCGCTGCATGGCAGCGAGTCTCGCTGCCGATGCTCATCCTCAACGTGCTGGCGGTGGCGCCGCGACACGGGTACGGCATCGCCCAGGCCCTGGTGTCAGCAGGACTCCAGCCGCTCAAGGGTGGCCAGCTCTACCCCGCGCTCGTGCGGCTGGAGGACGAAGGGTCGATCGTGGCGCGCTGGGAGGAGAGCGAATCGGGCCCGGCGCGCAAGGTCTACGAGCTCACCGCCACGGGACACGCCCAGCGTAACGAGCTCCGCGCACAGTGGTTCGCCTTCATCGACGCAGCGGAGGCTGTTGGCCGCGCAGACTCGATCGAGACCGGCGCAAGCGCCCAGACATAGCCGCCCGCCGAGCGACGACACCGATTCCGCTCCATCCACCCGACCAGCTCCCAAGGGGAGCCGCACCGCCGCCACGAGACCGTCGGGGCATCGCCAGGGACCGGGAGCCGCCCACCCGTCCAGCAGCGCCGGACCGATTCCGCGACGGCCGAGGGAGCGAACACCGGCGTTCCGTGCAGCCGGGGGACCGAGTGCCCGGACGCGCTCCTTGATCCGGGCGGGCGTGGCCGCCCTCACCGCGGCAGATCCGGGCGAGCGCAGCCGAACGGTGGCTCGCGCGGCGCCGACGTCGGCGTCCGTCACGTCCCTCGACGCGGCCGTGGCGGACGCCGGTGCTGGGGCGCACGAGTCCGAACATGCACAGCGCCGAGCTCCTGCCTCAGTACCTCTTGCCCCTCCCGGGCGGTGGTGGGATTGGATAGTCGTCGACGACAGCGTCGTCCATCGCTCCGGTCGACTGGGAGGCTAGGTCGTGATCTGGTCTGTCTCGTCTCAAGCAGAGGCAGCAGCAGCCTCGGGTGACGTCCTTTCAGGCCTGCTCGGGGCGATCGCGGGTGCCGTTGCCACGCTTCTCGTGGTCTTGCTCACGCCTTTCGCGCAGCGGCGAGATCGGTACGACGCCGCGCTCCTCGAAAGGCGCATGGCTGCCTACGATCGACTTCAGCAAGTGCTCGAGCCCACCAGCCGATTCAACGCGGCCATGGGCGTCACACTCGACCCAGTCCAATTGGCCACGTCTCTCACCCGGTGGTACTACACCGGTGATGGGCTCTACATGACCGCGGCTTTACGTGACCTCTACTTCGGCCTTCGGGACGGCCTGGCCGAGCTCCAGAGAACCGAGATTGGCGACCGAGCCAGCGCGATCCGCACGCAGATGGCCAGGGACTTGAACAGTCGCCGTCCGCCTCTGCTCGGGTAGCTGCAAGAATCTGGCCGCTCCGAGGGCGGCTACGCTCGCGCGTCTTCACTGGTCGCGGACGCGTACCCCAGTGTCGAGCGCCAAAAGCACCTACTGAGTCAGCCAGATGAGCGTGAACGCCATGCCGCCGTGCTGCTCAGCGGCCATGACGGTGCGGGGGCGGGACCGCGGCGGCACGACTGAGCCGGTTGCCCAGGGTGCCGGGGACTTAGTGGGCGGGCTGCGCGATCATGCCACCACTGTGCACCGGTCGTACCTCCACCCCGCCGCCCTCCGCGACTGCCGGATTGGTAGAGGCGATCGCCAGGGCGGCGTCGAGGTCGGGCGCCTCGAGGATGTAGAAGCCGGCCACTATCTCGGGGGCGTCGACGAACGGCCCGTCGGTGACTCCGCTCGCCCGCACGGACGACGCCATGCCCCGAGGCGTGAGGGCGTACGCGAGGACCATCGCTCCTGCGTCCGCCAGCTCGTCGGCGTGGTCGTCACAGGTCTCGGTGTCCGCGGCCGTGGCGTCCGGGGCATGTGCGGAGTCGCTCGAGTAGATGAGAACGGCGAATTGAGCCATCGGCCTTCCTCCCATTCGGTTCGTATCAAGCTCTACACCCATCCGTCGGGAGCAGGAGGCCGAACCGTCGGGTCGGATGGAGGGGTCCCGCGCGCTCATGCCCGCGCGGCTGGTCCTCCAGCCCCAAGGCGCTCGGGGCCGACTGCGCAGCGGCACAGTCCGGATGCCGAGGGGCAGCGCCTAGCCTGCGGCCATGAGCGCGAACGCCATTGCCGCCGTGCAGTCCGGCGGCACGAGCGGAGTCGGGCCGTGAAGTCTTGGGCTCCCGTCTGGCCGACGGCGTTCACGTGGGTGTCGGGCTCGCACTGGCAAAGCCGGGACATGCTGCGGGTGCCCGTCAGCAACTGGTCGACGACCGACGACGACGACGTCGCGCGGGGCGTCGACACGGTCCGGTGGGCCGCCGCCGCGCCCTGAGCCGCGCCGCCGCCGGAGTCCGAGCCGCAATTCCGGCAGGTGGACGGGAGCGCACGCGCGGCGACTCGTCACCGGATTCGGGCGGACGAGGGCGGACGTGCGGCGACCGCGTCACCGCACGTCCGCCCCGGCCGTCAGAGCGCCCCCTCCACCGAGCGGAGGCGGTCGCAGCTGTTCGCGAGGTCGAACCCGCCGCCGCCCTCGCAGCGGTCGTCGGTGCTCGGCGGCGGGATCTGCACGCCCGGAGGGGGCGGCGGCGAGTCCGGCGGGATCTCACCGAACAGGACGTCGTCACCGGCGTCGCCCTCGACCCGGTCGTCACCGAAGCCCCCGACCAGCACGTCCGCTCCCGGGCCGCCACGAAGCCTGTCACGGTCGAAGCCGCCCTGGAGGACGTCGGCGCCCGCGCCGCCCTCGCCCCGGTCCTCACCGACCGCGAGGGCGAGGAAGTCGTCGCCGTCGCCGCCCTCGACCCGGTCGTCGCCCGGGCCGGAGAGGATCGTGTCATCGCCCGCGCCGCCCTCGATGCGGTCGTCCCCGCCGGCCGCTCCCACGTTGCCGAAGAACGTCGTCGTGTCACCGAGGACGAGGTCGTCGCCGCCGCGCGCCTCGATCCGGTCGTCTCCGAGGCGCGCGCAGATGAAGTCCGGCCCGTCGGTGCCCGTGAGCCGGTCGTCGCCGTTGGTGCCGATGATCACGTGGAACAGATCCAGGTCGATGTCCGGCGGGACGGCGCAGTCCGGCGGAGGCGGCATGTGGTCCGCTGCCCCCGCCGGTCCGGCGACCCACCAGGGCGCCGCCAGCGTGAGGGTGAGGATCAGGACTCGACTCTTCTTCATGGACGGCTCCCTTGCCGACGGTCCGTGCCCCTGCCCGTCGACCGTAGGAGTCGGCCGACCTTGGGCACAAGGACCTTCGCTCTCTTCCGTCGTCCGCCCGCACGACGCGGCCGGCCCGTTCGCACGGGTGCGGGCGAGCCGGCCGTGAGTGGTCCGGCCCGGTCAGGAGACGGTGATGGAGATCGTGCGCTTCGCGAACGCGTCCTCGTCGTCGGTGACCCGGACGGTGAAGGTGTACGTGCCGGCCGTGGTCGGCGTGCCGGTGATCCGACCCGGGCTCTCGCTGATGCCGAAGTCGGCGGCGATCTGCTTGAGCAGCACCCCTGGCTCACGCCGGCGGGCGACCGCCACGACATCGTCGCGGAACTCCTTGGGATGGGGCTTGGGCACGGTGCACTTCCTTCCAGCGGCACCCGCGGGCACCACAGGTCAGGTGTCACCTATCCGTGCAGCAGATCCGTTCGTCTTTGACCGCGGTGCGCGACGATCATAAGGAAGCGTCATCAGAGTTCTGACGGTTCAGAGGACGCTCATGGGGAGCGGGTCGAGAAGGAAGCCGCCATGCGATCCCTTCGCTGTTTGACCGGAGTTCACCATTGGGAGAGCAAGGTCGCGCGCGAGGAGGGCGGCGCAAAGTCGCTCCTCCAGTGCTGCACACGGTGTGGCAAGCAGCGCTCGCGCTCGCAGGACGAGGGTGCCATGCCGAACACTGGTGACGGGACCACGCCGAGGCCGCTTGGGGCGGACGGGGTGGACGTGGGCGGGTGACGGCTCGGCCGCTGTGGGTGCGGCGCCGGCCAGTCAGCATGGGACGCCGGTGGTTTCGGGGGCTTGAGTGAGATTCCCTCGCCAGCGGCCAGCGGCCAGCGGCCGACGTCGGTCGACCGCGTCGCGGCAGATCCGGGCGAGCGTAGCCGCCCTGCTCAGCGGATGAGCGGATGGAGCACGCTAGTGCTGCAGCTGCGTTCAAGGGGCGGCGGCAGCCACCGAGCGTCGGAGCTGCGGCCCCGGGTCGGTCAGCGAACCGGTGCCGCGCCACGCGCTGGATGTGCTGTGGAGCCCCAAGGTTCCGTTTGCCGCACGCGGCTACTAGTCCGGCGGGGCCTGCTGCTGCGTCGAGGACGGCGACCTTCTCAGCACGTAGTAGACGGTGTCTTCCCAGTCGGGCTCATCGGCGGCCGAGCTGAACCCTGCCGCTGCGGCACAGGCACGGCTGGCGTGGTTATCCGCGTCGATGCCAGCAGCGAAGAGGCGCACGTCTCGCACACTCGGGTGCGCTACCGCGGCGTCCAGCACTGCTCGACCAAATCCTTGCCGCCAGCGCGCCGGACTCACCACGAACGCCAGTCCCATCGCGGGCCCGGGCTCGACTGCGCCGACCACGGGATGCTCGGGCCGTGAGCCGTCGTAGCGATTCCACCGGTCGTAGACGTCCCCGCCGATCTTCGCCACCGGCTCACCTGCTACGTCCAGCGCCACCCAGGAATGCACTCTGAGGACCAGACGGCCCCGGAACTTCTCGCCACCCTTGCTCTGCATGAGGCGCAGCTCGCGCACTGGCGACTCAGGACCGCCCAGTCGGCGCCGCACCAGGGGATGATGAAACCACGGTTGCACGGCGGGCAGTAGGTCCTCGGTGAAAGGGACGAGCGTGACGACTTGTTGACGCGGCACCCGAGGAGTGTGGCAGGCGCCTCCTCGAGCTTCTACGACCTCGATCTCGTTCTCGTTGACGCCGCGCCTGACCAACGGCTGCGCACGGACGGTTGCAGATGAGGATCGGGACCACCGTGGCAAGCTCAGGCGCGTGTCGGCGGCTGTCAGCAGACGCACGATGGGGCACGCGACCGGAGGCCGTCGGTCCTTGCGTCACTCCGCGTTGCGCGCGAGGAGAACTCTTGTCCAGCATCGCGGCCCAAAGAGGGGTCGGGCAAAACGTTGGATGCGTGACTTCAGATAGTGTCCTCGAGCGCAAGCGGTTCCGGCAGCTCGTGGCATTCGGGCGCCTCTCGCGCACCGAGCTGTCACCAACCTCACGAACCGTAACAGCTAGTGGGCACCAGCCAGGTGGCCCTCCGGCTCGTTCTCGGCGTTCTCTGGTGGTGGTCACCTACCAAAAGGGGCGCCCGGCACTTCGCGAACGACGGTGGTCGGTGAGCAGCCCGCTGCGGGAGGCGGCTCAGCCCTGACATCGGCACGAGCGAGCACCGACACGAGGCGCTGGCGCGTCGACCGCGGGTCGCGGCAGAGCGCGCGCGTGACAGTCTGCGCCGCCCACGGAAGGGTGGACGGTAGCCCGCGGCACGGAGGTTCCGCAGGTCCATGGCGTAGTGCCCGCTTGACTCCGGCACCTGTCGAAGGGAAACGCAGGAGATGAAGTATTCGGTCCTCGGTCCGACCGGAGTGCGCGTGTCCCGCATCTGCCTCGGCACGGCGACCTTCGGCGTGGCGCCGAGCTCCCAGGAAGCCGACGGCGTCGTCGGGGCGGCGCTGGATCTGGGCGTCAACTTTTTCGACACCGCGAACGTGTACGGCTCGACCCCGACGTTCGACCGACCCGGTGTACCGCCGGCCGCGGAGCGTGAGCCGGCGGAGGAGATCCTCGGCCGGGCTCTCGGCGGTCGCCGTGACGAGGTGGTACTCGCCACGAAGTGTGGAGAGCGCCGCTTCGACCCTGACGCGGGGCTGTCACGCCGCTACGTCATCCAGCAGGTCGAGGAGAGCCTGCGCCGGCTTGGCACCGAGCGCATCGATCTCTACTACGCGCACTTCCCCGACCCGGACACCCCGCTGGAGCAGACGCTCGCGGTCTACGACGACCTGATCAGGCAGGGGAAGCTGCGCTACGTCGCCCTGTCGAACCACCCCGCGTGGCAGGTGACCGAGGCGCTGTGGATCGCCGACGACCGCAGGCTGGTCTCCGCGCCGGTGTGCGCCCAGGTGATGTACAGCCTCATGGAGCGCAGCGCCGAAAAGGAGCTGGCGCCCGCGTGCGTGTGCTTCGGCCTGTCGATCGTCCCCTACGCGCCCCTGCACGGCGGCCTGCTGGCCGATCTGGCAGTCCTCGACCGCCCGATCGCCGGGGACAAGCGCTACGGCGGCCGCGGGTTCTCCGACGGCGAGATCGCCGTCGCACGCCACCTCGACCGGCTGGCCCGCGAGTGGGGGCTGGGCATGCAGCAGGTCTCGCTGGCGTGGCTGCTCTCCCGTCCGGCCGTCGCCTCGGTCATCGTCGGAGCGGAAACGGTCGACGAACTCCGTGCCAACGCCTCCGCCGCGGACATGACGCTCAGCCGCGAGCAACTGGACGCCGTATCCGCCCTGACCGCAAACCTCCCGCGCTGACCGAGGACGGAAGGTCTGTCCACCCGGAGGGAGCCACGAGCACGTGTGGCGTTTCCGGGTGCGTGTCAGGCGAGCTCGCGGACCATCCGGAGATCGGCTGACCGTGATGGGTCGCGGTCGCTACGAGTTGGCGCAGCTTCTGGTTGCCGCTGGCCGTCGGCGTCGAGGCCGGGCCTGAGCCGGCGCGCTACAGCTGGCCCCAGTTCCGGCTCAGCGCCGTCCACGGGATGTCGCTGGCCCAGGGGAGTGGTGTCGGCACGGCCTCCTGCGCCCTTGTGCCGGATCAGTTGGCAAGCAGCGGCACCGGCACCGCGGTCCGCGGTCCCGCCTGGGATCTGCAGCACTGGGATGCCCGTCGCACAGAACCCCGACGGCGCTGACACCGGGCTGGGTCCATCCCGCACCTACGCCACGAAAACGCCGGGCAGTGACGCGTGACGGCACGAGATTACGCGTGTTCTTGAAGTCGAAGCAAAGTTCGAAAACTGCAGATGGAAAACGGTTTCATGAGGTACCGCGGGACTGAAGGTCAAGGCTTGGTCCACCCCTGAGGTCATCAAGGGGTCGCAGGTCGAATCCTGTCGGCCCGACGTTTTTTCTCTCCGGTGAGAGAGCTGAGAAGGGCCGTTCCGCGTCCGCGGAACGGCCCTTCTCATGTGTGGCAACCGAACAGCCCCGGCGTCCTGCGGTCGCTGCTCGGAGACGAGCTGCGTCGGTCCGACGGCAGGACGACACCCGGCGGCCGCGATGGCCCTGCTCCCGTCGAGCAAGCGGGGCCATCGTCGGTGCTCTCCCTAGGCGAATGGGTCCATCCCGTCGCTGTCCTCGATCAGCGCTGCTCGAACACCGCGACCGTGCGGGCCGGGACGGTGACGTTGCCGGTCGCGCTGTCCGCGGTCGCGGTCGCGGTCGCGGTACGGACGATCGGGTCCGTGCCCGCCGCCTGCACCTCGTGCAGGGTGAGGTCGCCCCCGGCGACACCCGGCACCGCCGCGGTGACCGACTCGTCGGAGGCGTTGAACACCACGACGAGACCGTCGCGCGCCGGGTCGACGTCCGGCCCGACGGTGTCGTCGATGTGCATGACGATCACCCCGGCGTCCTGGTCGGGGCCTCCGTCGGGGAAGGACACCTTCTGCTGGACGAGCTGTGCGTCCCCGAGGTGGAAGAGCGGGCTGCTGCTGCGGATCTCGAGGAGGTCCGCGGCGACGGCCCGTGCGGTGGCGATGTCGGCCGGGGCGGGGTCGAGTGCCGGGTCGGCGAGCAGCGGCCGCATGAACGGCCACTTGGCCTCGTTGTCCGGTCGCGGCGGCAGGCCGCGGCCGAACCCGTTCTCGGTGCCGGTGTGGTCGAGGACGTTGAACCAGTCACCGGAGTCGTAGCTGTTGCGGTCCAGCGACTTGCTGCGCAGCTGCTCCCCACCGGCGTGCCAGAAGCTGATGCCCTGCCCGAACGCCGTCGTGCTCAACGAGAGCGTCTGCATCCGGATCCGGTCCGCCATGGACGTGTCCTGGGGCAGCTTCATGGCCAGCGCGTCGTAGAGCGTCTCGTTGTCGTGCGCCTCGACGTAGGTGATGACCTCCTGCGGGTCGGCGGCGTAGCCGGCCGGTTGGCCGTTGTAGTCCACCTGGGCGCCGGTGACCGTCGCACCGTTCCGGTCGACGAACGTGTAGTCGCGCAGGTTCCCGGCCAGGCCCACCTTGATGAGGTCCTGGGCGAGCAGCAGTCGCCGGAGCTGCTCCTCCGGTGTCCCGTTGACCGGGGCACCGTTGGGGTCGGTGTACAGCCCGCTGCCGAAGCCCTGCACGCGGGGGTCCTCGTCGAACGGGCCGCCGCCACGCACGGCGTCGCGGAGCCGGTCGCTGAAGGTGCCGATCCCGGTGCCGGCCATGTTCGCCTGCGTGGCCTGCACGAACCTCGCGTCGTCGGCGACCTCCCCGAAGTTCCACCCCTCGCCGTACAGGTAGATGCTCTTCCCGTCGACGCCGTCACGGCGCAAGGTGAGCCCGTCGAGCGCGGCCCGGACGTCGAGCATGTTCTGCTTCGAGTGGTGGCCCATGAGGTCGAAGCGGAACCCGTCGAGCTTGTAGGTCGTGGCCAGGGTCACCACCGAGTCGACCATGAGCTTGCCCATCATCGTGTTCTCGGTCGCGGTGTTCGGGCAGCAGGTGGACGTCTCGACGGCGCCGGTGGTCGCGTTGAGCCGGTGGTAGTACCCGGGCACGATCCGGTCGAGGTTGTTCGCCGACCCCTGGCCGGACCCGGCGGTGTGGTTGTAGACGACGTCCTGGATGACGCGGAGCCCGGCGCCGTTGAGGCCGGCCACCATCTCGCGGAACTCGAGGATCCGCGTGGGGCCCTCGGGATCCGTGGAGTACGACCCCTCGGGAGTCGTGTAGTGCAGCGGGTCGTAGCCCCAGTTGTAGCCGTCCTGGCCGGCCACGGCCGCGACGCACTCCTGCTGCTGCTCGCTGTCGGGGGGCAGCGACGCCAGGTCGCACGCCGGCTCGGCCTGCTCGGAGCGGCGCTCCTCGATGGTGCCGATGTCATTGACGGGGAGCAGGTGCACGGCGTTCAGCCCGGCGTCGGCCAGCCCGGCGAGGTGGCGCATGCCGTCGCTGCCGGAGTCGGCGAAGGCCTTGTAGGTGCCACGGTGCTCGACCGGCACGGTCTGGTCGGTGATGGAGAAGTCGCGCACGTGCAGCTCGTAGAGGGACAGGTCCTCGGGCCTGCTCACCGTCGGCTTGTCCAACCGTGACCACCCGGCCGGCGCGAGCGCACGGTCGTAGGTCGCGAGGTCGACGAACAGACTCCGCTCCGAGTTGGTCGACAGACCCACGCTGTACGGGTCCGTCACGAGGTTCCTCTCGACCCGCCCGGTCTCGGGGACGTACACCTCGACCTCGTACAGGTAGGAGGCGCCGCGCCAGCTCCTGTCCCCGGTCAGGGTCCAGGTCCCGTCGCGCCTCGATCGCATGGGGACGACGGCGACCGGGTTGCCGCCGGAGCCCTCGGCGAACACGTGGACGTCGACACCGCGAGCGGTCGGTGCCCACAGCGCCAGCTGCGGACGCCTGCCGTCCCACGTCAGGCCGAGGTCGCGGCGGACGGCGCGGGAGTACACGTCGTCGAGCACGCCGGCGGTCTGCACCCCGCTCGTCGCGGTCACCGCGCCGGAGGAGTCGACCGCGGCGACGACGAGCTGGCCCTTGAGGAGCTGGCTGACCCGGCGCTGGGCCTTGCGGGGCACCTCCAGTGCGTCGAGCTCGGCGAGGTGCGGATAGGCGGTGGCCAGGTCACCGAGCCCGTCGGCGTCGCGACGCAGCTCGACCCACGTGCCGCCGACGAGGTCGGTGCCGTCGAGGGTGAGCCCGCCGTGGCGCGCGGAGTACAGCCGGTAGGTGGTCCCCTCCGGGGCCTCGCCCAGCTCCCAGGCGATCGTGCCCTCCGAGAGCCAGTGCGCACCGGCCCGCGCGTCGACCCGGTCGGGGACGTCGTCCGCGATCACGTGGGAGGCGTGGTCGTAGGTGAAGGTCACCGGGCCGCCGGGCGCGGACACCGGGATGTTCGCGCCGCCGGGGGCGCCGCCGTCGCCGTAGTTCTCGTCGAAGGAGCCGTTCAGCGCGACCTTGAACTCGTAGTCGCCCGCCGGGACGTCGAACGTCCCGCGGAACACCCCCGGCGCGCCGGCGACCGGCTGCAGCCGGGTCGCCGCGCACTCGGGCTGCCAGTCGCCCGGGCAGCCCAGCTCGGACTGCAGCGAGCCGACCAGGGCGACGACGCCGGGCTCGCCGGTGTGGTCGGCGGCCGCCGGGGTGGCCAGGGTGACCACCAGGGGCGCGGCACACAGCGCCACCAGCACCCGGTGGCCGGCGCCCTGCGAACGGGCCGGCTGCGAGCCGGGTGGGGAGGAGGACAAGGGCATCGGACATCTCCTAGCTCACACTGCGATGGATGGGCTGGATCCCGCGACCGCGCTGCGGCGCTGGACCACCGTGACATCCGTGGTCGGGGGGACGCAAGGCTCTGCCGTAATTTTCGCGCAAGCCTTCCGTCGGGGCTCCGAACGCGGCACGATGCGGAACCATGAGAGTCGTGCCAGCAGACCGCCCCCCTCGGCTCGACGACCTCGCTCGCCGTGCCGGCGTGAGCCCCGCGACGGTCTCGCGCGTCCTCAACGGGAAGCCGGGAGCCTCGCGCGAGACCCGCGAGGCGGTCCTGGCGGCGATGACGGACCTCGGGTACGAGCCGCCCGGGCGGGCCCCCGGACGAGCGCGGGGCCAGATCGGGGTCATCGTGCCCGACCTGACCAACCCGGTCTTCCCTGCCTTCGCCGAGTCGATCGAGTACCTCGTCGCCGTGAACGGGTACATCCCCGCCCTGTGCACCCTGCCCGGGGGAGGTGTGCCGGAGGACGAGTACGTCGAGCTCCTGCTCGACCAGGGGGTCAGCGGGATCGTCTTCGTGTGCGCGGCCCACGCCGACGGACGTGCCAGCACCGAGCGGTACCAGCGCCTGCGCGGCAGGGTGCCGTTCGTCCTGGTGAACGGCACCCGTCCCGACATCGACGCCCCGTCGATCGCCAACGACGACGCGACCGCGATCGAGACCGCCGTCGGCCACCTGGCCGCGCTGGGCCACACCGAGATCGGCCTGGCGATCGGTCCGGACCGCTTCATCCCCAGCCGGCGCAAGATCGCCGGGTTCCGCGCCGGCCTGGCGCGTCACCTGGGGGTCGAGGACGCGGCTCCGCACATCTCCACGTCGATGTTCACCGTCGAGGGCGGGCAGAGCGCGGCCCGCCAGCTCCTGGAGTCCGGCCACACCGGGATCGTCTGCGGCTCCGACATCATGGCCCTGGGAGCCATCCGCGCGGCCACCGTGGCGGGACTTCGCGTCCCGGAGGACGTCTCGGTGATCGGGTTCGACGACTCACCCATGATGGCGTTCACCGATCCACCGCTGACCACCATGCGGCAACCGGTCGGGGCGATGAGCCAGGCAGTGGTCCACACCCTGCTCAGCGAGCTCTCCGGCGAGAGCGTCAACAGGACCGAGATGCTGTTCCAGTCCGACCTCGTCGTGCGCCGCTCGACGGGTCGCGCCGCCGGGAGATGAGCCCCGCGCCCCGTCGCGCCGCTCTCCGGCCACGGGTCGGGGAGACCGTGCCGCCGCGCTGATTCACCGAGACGGTCGTCGACGTGTCACCATCGGCGGTGAGCACGGGCCCAGCGGGCGTCGGAGACGAGCACGCTGCGCGGTGACCTGACGGCCGGATCGCGGCGCCCTCGCACGGGTGGGCTGCGCGACACGAGGCGCGGGTCCCGACGCCCGACCGGTCCCGGGTGGCCGCGGCACGGCGCGCCGCGCCGCGGTCGCGTGCACGGATGCTGCGAGGAGGAGATGTGGCACGAGCAGGCCAGCGTCGGTCCGGTGGCGCGCGCACCGACGCCCGGTCGCGCCAGCGCCGCCGCGCCCCGCGTCCCGTCGAGCAGGGGATCATCCCGGTGCTCGCCGAGATCGCCCGCGAGGTCGACAGCGCCGTGCGGCGACCGCCGACGCGCCCGGCGGTGCGCACGAAGTTCCAGGTCGTCGCGCTGCTCGTGCGCGAGGAGCGCGCCCGGTTGATGGCCGACGGCGGCGCCCGACCCGCAGCGGCACCAAGCAGCTCAAGCGGCTCGACGGGGTGGCGACGATGCTGGCCAGGACCGCCGCCCGGGACACCTCGCTGCTCGCAGCTGCTCGCCGAGGACGCCCGGGTCTCCGACGCGGCGCGCGCCTACAAGGCGACCGTGATGCGCGCCGGCGGGCTGGAGCCGCCCGAGGAGGCCCCGCCCGCCCGCGCCGGCCGCGCCGGCGCCCGGCGCCGAGAAACAGGTCGTGCCGCGGTCGGTGATCTCCCGCCAGCTGGCGAACCCGTTCCTCGCCCCGGACTTCGAGGCCGCGGCCGAGCGGATCGCGCCGCGGGCCCGTCGACTGGCCGGCTGGGAGCTGCTCGAACCGCTCTTCCGGTCCTTCGAGTACGCCGGCGCCGGCGCACCCGCCTGCATGCCGCTGCCGGCGGCCGGCGCTCGGTGCCCGTGCCCGCACGGCCGCGAGCTCATGCCGCACCAGGCCCAGGTCGTCGCGGCCACGGCCCGCGGTCACCGCACGTTCCTGCTCGCCGACGAGCCCGGGCCTCGGCAAGACCGCCCAGGCGCTGCTCGCCGCCCAGGCGGCCGACGCGTACCCGCTGCTGGTCGTGGTGCCCAACGTGGTCAAGACGAACTGGGCGCACGAGGTCGGGCTGTGGACGCCGCAGCGTCGGTCCACGGTCGTCCACGGCGACGGCGAGCGGGTCGACGGGTTCGCGGACGTCGTGATCGTCAACTACGAGCTCCTCGACCGGCACGTCGGCTGGCTCGGTGACCTCGGGCTTCCGCGGCATGGTCGTCGACGAGGCGCACTTCATCAAGAACAAGGGCTCCCAGCGCTCCCAGCACGTGCTCGCGCTCTCCGAGCGGATCCGCGCCCGCACCGGCCGGCCGCTGCTGATGGCGCTCACCGGCACCCCGCTCATCAACGACATCGAGGACTTCCGGGCGATCTGGCAGTTCCTCGGCTGGATCGACGACACGACGCCGCTCGGCGCGCTGATGGCCGCCCTCGAGGACACCGGGCTCACCCCGGCCGACCCCGGGTTCTACGCCGCGGCCCGGTCCAGCGTGATCGACATGGGCATCGTGCGCCGCCGCAAGGTCGACGTCGTCGCCGACATCCCCGCCCGCCGGGTGGCGGACCTGCCGGTCGAGCTCGACGGCGCCGTCGGCCGCTCGATCCGCGCCGCCGAGGCGGCGCTCGCCGCGCCGGCTGGTCGAGCCGCTACCGGTCCGCCGTGCAGGCGCGGGGCGGCGACGCCGTCGTCGGACGGGATCGACCACGACCTCGCCCGCCGGGTGGCGGCGGGGGAGCTCAAGGACTCGACGCTCGCAGGCCGGCGGCGAGAACGTGTTCACGATGGTCCGCCGGATCGGCCAGGCCAAGGCCGGGCTGGCCGCCGACTACGCCGCGCAGCTCGCCCGCAACGTCGGCAAGGTGGTGTTCTTCGCCAAGCACGTCGACGTCATGGACCAGGCCGAGCAGACCTTCGCCGACCGCGGCATCCGCTACGCCTCGATCCGCGGCGACCAGACGCCCACAGGTGCGCGAGAAGAACATCGCCGCGTTCCCGAGCGACCCCGACGTGTCGATCGTGGTGTGCTCCCTGACGGCCGCGGGCGTGGGGCTGAACCTCCAGGTCGCCTCCAACCTGGTGCTGGCCGAGCTGTCCTGGACCGACGCCGAGCAGACCCAGGCCATCGACCGGATCCACCGGATCGGCCAGGCCGAGCCGGTCACCGCGTGGCGGATCATCGCCGCGCAGACCATCGACGCCAAGATCGCCGAGCTCATCGACAGCAAGTCGGGGCTGGCCGCCCGGGCGCTGGACGGGGCGCAGGACGAGGACGTCGCGTCGTCCACGGACGTGCAGCTCGAGGCGCTGGTCGGCGCTGCTCACCGACGCGCTCGCCGCCGAGGGCGTGGGCTGAGCCGCCGGACGACAGCCCGCGCCGCCCGCGCCGGTCACATCGCGGCCAGCTCGCCCCACCTCTCGTCCGCGCGCCGGACCGCGGCGGCGTAGACGTCGCTGATCACCGCGGGGTCGTGACCGGACACGCCGGCCTCGTAGGCGAGCGTGGTCGCGAGCACGCGGCCCAGGGTGCCGGCCCGCTCGATGAGGGCATGGTGCAGCTCGGAGCCCAGCCCGAGGCGCTGGACGACGTCGGGCAGGGGCAGGTCGGTGAACGCGTCCACGGTCGAGAGCAGGCCCGCGGTGAACGCCAGCTCGCGATCCGCGGGACCCTGCGCACCCTCGCAGCCGAGGTCGACCAGACCCGCGGTCATCTCGGCGCGCACGAGCGCATGCCGGAAGAGCTCGGCCGGCTTGCTGGTCGCCCGCGCCAGGACGAGCAGGGTGACGAGCTGGCGCATGCGGTGCAGCCCGATGAGCACCACCGCCTGCCGGACGGAGTCGACGCGGTGCCGGAGCCCGGCGAAGCCGGAGTTCGCGCTGTGGATGACCTTGGCCGCCAGGGCGACGTCGGTGGTGACGAGCCGGCTGAGCTCGTCGAGGTCGACCTCGGGGTCGTTGACCTTCCCCAGCAGCGCCAGGAGCGCCGGGGTGCTGGGCGACGCCGACCGGGTGACGAGGATCTGCGGCTTGGTGAAGAAGTAGCCCTGGAAGAGGTCGGCTCCAGCGGCCCGGGCGCGTGCGTGCTGCTCGTGCGTCTCGATCTTCTCCACGAGCGCCAGGGCGCCGTGGGCATGGACGGCAGCGACCTGGCCCGCGAGGTCGTCGAGGGCGATCGCCGGCAGCTCCAGCTTGACCACGCCGGCGTGGGGGACGAGCTCGTCCCGGCCGGTGCCGACGACGAAGTCGTCCAGCGCGATCGTGTAGCCCTGGGCGGCGACCTCCTCGAGGAGCTCCAGGACGTCGGCGTCGGGCATCACGGACTCGAGGATCTCGAGGACCACCCGGTCCGGTGCGAAGACGAGGTGCGCCTGACGCCTGAGCACCTCGGGGGTGACGTTCAGCCACGCGGGGACCGCGCTGACCGCGGTGTCCAGGCCGAGCTCGACGACCGACCGGTAGATGACGTCCATCGTCGCGTCCACGTCGTCGACGATGTCGGCGTGGTTGTGCGCGTCCCCCGACCGGTACAGCAGCTCGTAGCCGACGACGACGTCGGCCCGGTCGAAGATCGGGTGACGTGCGAGGTGGTGGACCTCCACTGTTCCCTCCGGCTCTCTCGGTGCTCGCTGGTCTGATGCGCACGTGGAGCAGGCGGTCCAGTGCTCCTCAGCGCGACCGTGCGAGTTTCCGTGTCGAGCCGCACATCGGTCGCCGGCGCCCCCTTGTGAAGGGTTGACCGGCGCCCGCGCCGGCGCCCGGGGCGAAGTTCATCCGTCCGGCGTCCGGCGTGCGGCGATGTATCTCGGCGAGCACGAGCGACTCCGTGGAGAACACCGTGGCCACCGACGAGAGGAGTGACGTGGCACCGAAGAACGGACGGCTCCCGGCGTCGGAGCTCGCCACCATCACGGGCACCACCCGGACCTGCCGCGCGGACGTCCTCCAGCAGACCGTCGCGCTGCGTGCCGCGTTCGCTGCCCACTTCGGGAAGCCGCTCGTCATCACGGACGGCTACCGGACCTTCGCCGAGCAGGAGAGGTTGAAGATCGAGAAGGGCGTCTTCGCCGCGACCCCCGGGACCTCGAACCACGGCTGGGGGCTGGCGCTGGACCTCGGGTCCGGCGTGAACGCGTCCTTCACGTCACCCGAGCACGTGTGGATGCGCGAGAACGCCTTCCACTTCGGGTACTTCCACCCGTCCTGGGCGCACGACCACAACCCGTCCAACGGCCAGGACGAACCGTGGCACTGGGAGACCTCGGGCGCGGTCCCCGTGGCGGACTTCGTGGCGCTCGTCCCGTCCATCACCACATTCACCCGAGCCGGCGACCTGCCGGACGAGCTCACGAAGGAGGACAGCATGGCGAAGCTCGCGCGCCGCGCGAACGGTGTCGACTACGCGATCGTCGGCCCCGGCGCCCAGTTCACCACCCTCGGCACCGTCGACCAGCTGCGCACCGCGGTGGGTCTGGGCATGGTCACCGGGGTCTCCGTGGCCGACGGCCCCGGCGGACTCGTCGTCGACGGCGACCTGGAGCTGCTCGACGACCTCATGTGGAACGCCGCGATGGCGATCGCCCAGCGGTGGCGCGACCAGAACACGCACTGACCGGCCACCGGGCCGCCGACCGACCCGCGGACGCAGCGTTCTCGCAGGTCACTGGGGCGATCGGACGCGGCCGGCTCATTGCCGCGGGCACCGCGCCTGGATAGGCTCGGACCACTGCTCACAGCGCGTCCCGGGAGACGACATGCCTCGGAGAATCCCTGCTCTTCTCGTCCTCGGACTCGCAGCGGCGCTGCTCACGGGCTCCTCGGCGGCGGGTGCCGCCGAGGTCCCGACCGCGGCCGGCGTGTCCATCTCGGCGGCCGGCGCGTCCGCCTCGGCGCCCACGGTCGCCACAGCAGCCCCGACGCGCCCGGCAGTCGCCGACGGGGCCTTCGTGGTCGTCCGCGAGAGCGGCGAGGTCTACCGCATCGTCGGCGGGGCGCCCGTCTACGTGAGCTCCTGGGTCGCGTTCGGAGGCCCCCCACCGCTCACCTCGATCTCGCTCGCTCAGCTCAACGCCATGCCCCTCACGCCGGCGGACGGCACCTTCGTCGTGGGTGCCCAGCGGGGCGAGGTGTACCGCTTCGCCGGTGGGGCACCGCTGTACGTCACGAGCTGGGACCAGTTCGGCGGGCCCCAGCCGGTCACGGCCGTCGATGTCGTCGCGCTGGACAACGCCGGCCAGGCCGGCGTCTTCAGCCACGTCCGCGCCACCCCCGCCGACGGGACGTTCGTCGTGGGCGGGATCGGGTGGGGACACGTGTACCGCTTCGCGGGCGGCGCACCCGTGTACGTCTCGAGCCTCGCCGCGTTCGGCGGACAGCCGCGGCTCACCGTCGTCGACCACTCCGCACTCGACTTCGCGGGCGCGGGTGGTGCGTTCAACCACGCCCGTTTCTACCCCGCGGACGGCACCTACATCCACGGGGCGCAGACGGGACGCGTGTACCAGGTCCAGGGCGGCATCGCGCTGTTCGTCGCCGACTGGAGTCTCGTGGGTGGACCGAAGCTGTCGACGGCGGTCGACCAGGTGGCGATCAACCTCGCCGGGGGAACGCAGTTCGCCCACCTCCGCGGGGTCGGCACGCTGTAGCGGTCAGCCGCGGCGGGCCGTCAGCACGGCGACCCCCCCGCGTCCCGACCGCCCTCTCGGGGGTCACCGGGCGTCGTCATCAGGGCTCGCGGGAGAGGCGATGGAGCTCGCGCTGACGCTGGTGAGCGGGATCGCGTGGACGGTGGTCGACGTCGAGGCCGTGCGCCTGGGGTTCCGCGACCGGACCTACGCGATCCCGTCCCGGTCCTGAGTGGCCGCGTCCACCGGCGTCTCCGGCGTCGCGGGCGGGTCCAGCCCGACGAGCCCGTCCACCGACTCGCGGATGAGGTCGGCGTGGCCGTTGTGCCGGGCGTACTCCTCGATCATGTTCAGCAGGATGTAGCGCAGGGTCGGCAGCTCGATGTCCGGCCGCCCGGCGATCGTGCCGCGGTGTCCGGGGCCGCCGTCGGCCATCGCTGCCGAGAACAGGGCGCGGGCACGGTCGACGGCGTCCTGCCACCGCCCGTAGAGCTCCTCCGGGGAGTCCTCGCCGGCCGTGCGCCAGTCCCAGTCGTGGTCGGCGTCCCAGTCGACGGCGTTCCACGGCGGCAGCTGCGCCCGCCCCCGCAGCCACTCGGTGGACATGTCGTCCTCGAAGCGGGCGAGGTGCTTGAGCATTCCGCCCAGCGTCATCGTCGACGGTCCGTGGGTCGCCCGCAGCCCCGCGGCGTCCAGCCCGCCGGCCTTCCAGGCGAACGTCGCCCGCTGGCGGTCCAGGAAGCCGAGGAGGGTCGCGGGCTCGTCGCCGCCGATCGGCGGCTCCGGGCTGCTCGCTGAACCGCTCCCCGGGCTGCTCGGCGTGACGTCGTCGGACATGGCGTCCTCCCGGTGTGCGGCGTGGCGAGGCCCCGCGCGACGACGACGACCTGCCGGGATGGTCCACGGAGCGGGCGAGACGCGTCAAGGTGCCTAGGCTCCGGGCATGGCCACAGTCCTCCTCGTCCGGCACGGGCGCACCACCGCGAACGCCGCCGGCATCCTGGCCGGACGCACGGCCGGGGTGCGGCTCGACGCCGTCGGGCGCGACCAGGCGGTCGCGGACGGCCGAGCGGCTCGCCGTGGTGCCCCTCGTCGCGGTGGTCTCGAGTCCCGCTCGAGCGCTGCCGGCAGACGGCGCGGGTCATCCTCGAGCACCAGACCCGAGCTCCGGTGACGCGGATCGACCGGGCCCTCACCGAGTGCGACTACGGCGAGTGGCAGGGACGCCCGCTCGGCGAGCTGGCTCGCGAGCCGCTGTGGTCGGTCGTCCAGACGCAGCCGTCGGCCGCGACGTTCCCGGGCGGCGAGTCGCTGGCCGCCATGCAGGCGCGGGCGGTGGCGGCGATCCGGCGGCACGACGCGGCGGTCGAGGCGGAGCACGGGCCCCGGCGCGGTCTGGGCGGCGGTCAGCCACGGCGACGTCATCAAGTCCGTCCTCGCCGACGCGCTCGGCATGCACCTCGACCTCTTCCAGCGCATCAGCGTGAGCCCGGCGTCGGTCTCGATCGTGCGGTACGGCACCAGCCGGCCCGACGTCGTCGCGACGAACGCCGACTTCGGGGACCTCGCCTGGCTCGCGTCCGCCGGCCCGGTCGACCGACGCACCCGTCGGCGGCGGGGCGGGGCCGGGGCCCGTCGCGGACGACGCCGGCGAGCCCCGCTCCTAGAGTGGTCCGCATGCCCACCCTCGTCCACGAGTTCGACTGGCCGGACCGCGTCGTCGTCGGCACGGTCGGCCGCCCCGGCTCGCGCACCTTCTACCTGCAGGTGCGCACCGGTGCCCGGACGCGCCAGCGTCGCGCTGGAGAAGGAGCAGTCCGCCCTGCTCGCCGAGAAGATCGACGAGATCCTCGACGAGCTGACCGCCGACGAGAGCAACCGGCCTCAGCGTCCCGGCCGAGACGCCGGCCGAGCTCGTCGACGACGACCCGCTGGACCAGCCGGTCGAGGAGCAGTTCCGCACCGGCACGATGCGCCTGGGCTGGGACCCGTCGACCGCGCAGGTCGTCATCGAGGCGTACCCGTTCGTCGACGCCGCCGACGACGCGGAGCGAGCGTCGTCCGACGCCGGAGTCGATCGAGCCGAGCGAGATGCTGCTGGTCCGGATCCCGGTCGGCACCGCCCGGGCCTTCGTGCAGCGCACGCGGCGGGTCGTGCGGCGCGGGGCGTCCGCCCTGCCCGCTGTGCGGCCGGCCCGTCGACCCCGACGGCCACGTCTGCCGCCGCGCCCGACGACCGTCGTGACGGCCGCCGAGGTCGACCCCGACGCCGAGCGAGCTGCGAGCTCGTCGGGCGCATCCGGGTCGCCTCGAACGCGACGTTCCTGGGCCGCATCGGCGGCAGGTCGCGGTCGTCTACAAGCCCGTCGCCGGGGAGCGGCCGCTCTGGGACTTCCCGGACGGGACCCTCGCGCGCCGCGAGGTCGCGGCCTACCTGGTGTCGGAGGCGCTCGGGCTGGGACGTCGTGCCGCGCACCTGGCTGCGCGACGGCCCGCTGGGCCTGGGCATGGTGCAGCTGTGGCGGGAGTCGGACGCCGGAGCAGGACGCCGGTCGACGTCGTCCCGACGCGGCGCCGTGCCCGACGGGCTGGCGCACCGTCGTCGAGGGCAGCGACGAGCGCGACCGGCCGCGTGACGCTCGTGCACGAGGACTCCGCGGCGCTGCGCCGGATGGCCGTGTTCGACGTCGTCGTCAACAACGCCGACCGCAAGGGCGGCCACGTCCTGCCGATGCCGGACGGCCACCGCCACGGCGTCGACCACGGGCGTCACCTTCCACGTCGAGCACAAGCTGCGCACGGTGCTGTGGGGCTGGGTCGGCGAGCCGCTGACCGCGACGAGCTCGCGGGCGTCGAGCGGGTGCGCTCGGCCTCGACGGGCGACTCGGCGCGGCGCTGTCCGAGCTGCTCGCCGGCCGAGCTGATCGCGCTCGCGACGCGCTGCGACCGGCTGCTCGCGACGGCCGTTCCCCGGCCCGCGCGGCGACATGCCGGCCGTGCCGTGGCCGCTGTTCTAGCCGCGGACGGCGGTCGGTCCCGGGATCCCGAGCCGACCGGGCACGCCGGCGCGTGCCCCGGCCGCTGTGCCGGACGGCTCGTCGCCGGCGCCCCAGGACGCCGAAGGCACCGTTGCGCCGCGCGCCCAGGTACGAGCCGACGACGGCGGCGCCGAGGTCGTCCACCTCCGGGGCCACCACGGTGCCGCCCACCCGCCGGGCCATCGAGTCGACGAAGCGGGCGAGGCCCGGGTCGTCGCCGAGCCGGAAGAACGTGGTGTGGGCGCCCAGGCGCGTGGCGGCGTCGAGCTCGCGCACCGCGAGGGCGATCGTCACCGGGTCCGGCGGGTAGTCGAAGTACGACCTCGCCGTCCGGCTCGAGGTGCGAGGTCGGCTCGCCGTCGGTGACGATCAGCAGCACCGGCTGGGCGTTCGGGTGCTTGCGGAAGTGCCGGTTGGCCAGCAGCAGGGCGTGGTGCAGGTTCGTGCCCTTGTCCCACTGCGCGTCGAGCCCGACGAGCTGCTCGATCGTGCATGACCGACGCGTGACCGCCCGAAGCGCGATGAGCTGCAGGTCGTCGCCGCGGAACCGGCTCGTGACCAGCGTGTGCAGCGCGAGCGCGGTGCGCTTCATCGGCACCCAGCGGCCCTCCATCGCCATCGAGAACGACGTGTCGACCAGCAGGGCGACGCAGGCCTGGGTGCGCGCCTCGGTCTCCTGCACCTCGACGTCGCCGATCTCGATCGCGCACGCCGGCCGCGGTGCGGGCCGCGTCGCCGGCCGCGCCGGGTCAGGGCGTTGGTGATCGTCCGGGTCACGTCCCACGGCTCGGTGTCGCCGAACGCCCACTGCCGCGCGTCGACCCGGAGCGGCTCGCCCGCGGCGCCGGCCTGCCGGACGTCGTGCCCGCCCGGGCGGTCCGGACATCGACTCGGCGACGCGCGCAGGAGCGCTCTTCCCGAGCTGCCGCATGGCCTTCGGGGTCAGCGCGAGCCGGCCGTCGGAGCCGCGCCGCATCGTGCCGGAGTCGCGCAGCGCCTTCTCGAGCCGCTGCAGGGTCCGCGCGTCGACCGACCGCGTCGTCGCCGAGCTGGCGCGCGAGCCGCTCGAGGTCGAGGTCGTCGAGCCGGGAGCCGTCGTACGGACTGCGCGAGCTGCTCGGCCAGCGCGTCGAGGTCGGCGAGGTCCTGGAAGACGCCGGTGCCGTCGCCGAGGCCGAGGCCCGTTCTCGCCGTCCATCCGCTCCGACCCGCCCCAGTCCTCGCCCGGGCCGCAGCGCGCGCAGGCTGCTCGTCGAGCCGGCCGAGCTGACTCCATCAGCTCCGGCGAGCCGAAGGCCTGCTGGGCGAGGGCGTCGAGCTCGGCGCGCTGCTCGGGGGTCATCGAGTTGCGCAGCCGCTGGGCTGCGGCGGCGCGCTGCGGCGAGGGCGTCGAGCAGCTCGTCGACGCTGCCGGGCCGCTCGGGGAAGTAGTCGCCGTGCTCGGCCATGAAGTCGTCGAACTGCTCGGGGGTGTCCTCGCCCGCGCGCGTGGGACTCGAGCAGCTCGTTGAGGTCGCGCGAGCATCGCGTCGAGGGCCGCCCGGTCGGCGTCGGTCGCGTTCTCCAGCGCCTGCTTCATGCCGGCGAAGCGCTGGTCGAGCAGCTCGCGGCCGAGCAGGTCCTTGATCTGCTCGAAGTCCTGCGCGCGCCTCGGCGCTCTGCCACGCGTAGTCGTCGAGCTCGTTGACGGCGGCCGCGGGCGACGACGGCAGGTTGTCGAGCTGCATCTGCGCGAGGGCGCGGTCGCCGTCGTCCATCGTCGACGTCGCGCGCGAGCTGCTTGCGCTCGGCCAGCACGGCCCGGTCCAGCAGCTCCCGGATCTCCTGCAGGGTGCCGTCGAGGTTGTGCTCGCGCGTCAGCTCGCGCCGCCGCTCGGCGACCCGCCGGGCGAGGTCGTCGAGGCCGGTCGTCTGCCGGCCGCCGCGACGCAGGTACTCGCGCATCGCCCGCTCGGGGGAGGAGCCCGCCATCACGTCCTCGCCGATCGCGTCCAGCGCCTCGGTGAGGTCGACCGGCGGGGCGAGCGGGTCCGGCCCGTCGACGTACGCGGCGTACCGGGACCGCGGGTCAGCCGACGGTTGGCCCTAGCCATAGACCGTCTCGCCGTCGCCGGTCTCCTTGCTCACCCGGCGGGCGAGGTAGAGACCCTCGAGGGCGAGCTCGATGGCGCCGGCCCGCTGACCGTCGTCCGTCGCGCCGAGCCGCTCGCAGATCGTGTCGTAGAGCTCGGACTCGCCGAGCGCCGGCAGGCCCGCGAGGAAGTCGCGGGCCGCGACCTGCTCGCCGGTGGTGACCAGGGTGCCGCCCGCCGACGGCGTCGACCAGGACGCCGAAGTCGATGCCGCGCAGGTGCGCCCGGACCGTCTCCGCGGTGGCCGTGCGCAGCAGGTGGTCGAGGATCTCGTCCTCGCGGCCCTCCTCGCCGGACTCGAACTGGATCTTGCCGGCCAGGACGTCGACGGCCGTCTCGAGGTCGACCGGCCGGGCGACCGCCTGCTCCTCGCCCTGGCGGGTGGCCCGGTGGAGGGCCGCCGCCGCGATGGTCTCGGCGCCGGCGATGGCGAACCGGGCGCTGACGCCGCTGCGCTGGTCGACGGCGCTCGACTCGCGCAGCGCGCGGGCGAAGCGGGCGAGGATCTCGACGAGGTGGTCGGGCACGTCCGCGACGAGCGTCCGCCTCCTGGCGGATGACCGCGACCTCGTCGGCCAGCTGGGTCGGGTAGTGGGTGCGGATCTCGGCGCCGAACCGGTCCTTCAGCGGCGTGATGATCCGGCCGCGGTTCGTGTAGTCCTCCGGGTTCGCGCTGGCCACCACGAGGACGTCGAGCGGCAGCCGCAGGACGTAGCCGCGGATCTGGATGTCGCGCTCCTCCATCACGTTGAGCATCGCGACCTGGATGCGCTCGGCGAGGTCGGGCAGCTCGTTGATCGCGACGATGCCGCGGTGGCTGCGCGGGATGAGGCCGAAGTGGATCGTCTCGGGGTCACCGAGGGCGCGGCCCTCGGCCACCTTCATCGGGTCGACGTCGCCGATGAGGTCGGCGACGCTCGTGTCCGGGGTCGCGAGCTTCTCGACGTACCGCTCGTCGCGGTGCCGCCAGGCGACCGGGAGGTCGTCGCCGAGCTCGGCGGCGCGCCGCAGGCTCGCGGTCGTCAGCGGCTCGTACGGGTGCTCGCCGATCTCCGACCCGTCGATGACCGGGGACCACTCGTCGAGCAGGCCGACCAGGGTGCGCAGCAGGCGGGTCTTGCCCTGGCCGCGCTCGCCGAGCAGGACGACGTCGTGCCCGGCGATGAGGGCCCGCTCGAGCTGCGGGATGACGGTGGACTCGAAGCCGTGGATCCCCGGCCACGGGTCGCGCCCCTCGCGCAGGGCGGCCAGGAGGTTGTCGCGGATCTCGGCCCGCACGGTCTTCTGGCCGGTGCCCGGAGGCTCGGAGCTCGCCGACGGTTGCCGCTGCTGGGACGCATCACCCGGCCGAGCGTAACCCCGGGTCCGTCCGGGCACCGCGAGTCGCGGCCCGCGAGCGCCGGCGGCGTCCGGAAGGCTTCGCGATCAACCGCCGCGTGGTGGAGCACTTCCGCAGCGGGGTACCGGCGGAGCGCACGCCTCGCGTGCGGCTGGTCCTGCTGACGACGGTCGGTCCCCGATCCGGTGACAGCGCACCGCGCCGACGATGTTCCACCCCGAGGACGAGCGCGTGTCCGTGACGGCGTCCGGTGCGGGCTCGCCCACGGTTCCTGCTGGTGCCCGCCTGGTGCGGCGTCGTCCGCGGCGCGCCCGCCGGCCACCGCCGACGGCGCGGCTGCTCGGCATAGCCTGCGGCCATGCCTGCCGCCGGGAGTCGCCGGACGCGGTACGCCCGACGGCGCCGCCGCCGGATGGCCGCCGTCGAGCACGACCTCAGCGCCGAGCAGTGGCTCGCGCTCGTCGACGCGTGGGCCGACGGGTGCGCGTACTGCGGGGCGACGGGCGTGCCGCTCCAGCGCGACTGCGTCCTGCCGATCTCGCGTGGCGGGCGCTACACGTTGGCGAACATGGCGCCCGCATGCGGGTCCTGCAACGCGAGCAAGTGCAACGACGAGGTCACCGGGTGGCTGCGACGGAAGCGGCTCGACGAGCGGTCGTTCCTCGAACGCCACGTGCGGATCCAGGCGGGTCTCGCCGTCCGGTTCGCCGACCGGGACCTCGGGGACGGCGACCTCGCGGACGATGGCCTCGCTGCCGGTGACCTCGCGGACGATGGCCTCGCTGCCGGTGACCTCGCGGACGCCGGGCCCTCGGAGGCGGCGGGGACCTGATCCCACGCGGGGCGGTTCGCTCCGGCACAGGGGTCGCACGACCTCCGCGCGCACCCTGCTGGGGGGTGCACGCGAACTCGACCCTGCCGTCGGGCGGCGGGCTGCCGATCGTCACGTCCGCCGTCGTCGGTCTGATCGCCGTCGTGGGGGCGCGGCTCGTCGGAGTACCAGGAGGAGCGACGCTGCTCGCCTCGTTCGCGTGCCGGCCGGGCGGTTGGCGCTCCTCGACTCGGTGGTCGAGCACCTGCAGGGCCGCAGCGCGCCCCGGGTGATCCCGCCGGCTTCGGGCCGGCGGGTCGGGATCGCCGTCGCGGTCCTCGAGATCCCCGCGGCCTCCTGAGAGCGATCAGCCGTCCGTCGAGGGCCCGTCGGCGAGCACGCGGTAGAGGTCCCGGCGGGCGCCGTCGAGCACGTCGGCGGCGGCGGCGTTCTGTGCGGGTGTCCCGACCCGGGCGACCTGACCGACCGCGTCCATGAGCGCGCGGAGCTGCCGGCGTACGGCGATCGCGGAGGCGTGGTCGTGCTCGGGCGAGGACCAGGGCTCGCCCAGGGCGGCGCGCTGGTCCCCGACGTAGGCGACCCCCTGCTCGGTGAGCGACGCGACGCGACGACCCTCGAGCCGCTCGATCTTCACGAGGCCCTCGTCCTCCAGGGCCTGGAGGGTCGGGTAGACGGATCCGGGGCTGGGGGTCCAGGCGCCCGCGCTGCGCTCGGCGATCTCCTGGATGAGCTCGTAGCCGTGACGCGGCTTCTCGGCGAGGAGGAGCAGGACGGCGGAGCGGACGTCGCCACGGGCGCGCGGTCCGCGACCTCGGCGGCCGCCTCCGGGTCCGTGAGCGTGCGGGCCGCGTCCCGGGCCGAAGCCGGGACCGAACCCGGGTCCGAAGGCGCCGGGGCCCGGGCCCTCGAACCGGAACCGGCCCTCGGTCGGGTGCTGGGTGCGGGGGTGGTGCTGGGTGTGGTCGTGATGCGGCCTCATCGGAGGCTCCTTCCGAGTGGGTCGCGACGCCGTGTCGCGACACAGTGACGATATATCGCCAGAGTGTCGCGGACAAGACACGATGGCCGGAATCGGCGTCGTGGTCCGGGTCGTGCGGCGGCAGGGATGCACCCGTGGGAGGCGTCGGTGCCCACCGACGCGGGCTGGTTGGTCCCGTGGATGCCCGGGGACACCTCCTCGGCTCGTCTTCGCATGCCTGTTCGGGCCTGCCGAGGGCGCCCCCACGCGGGCGCACGGTCTCGCGGTGTCTGGGCATGCCGGTCTGCGGCGCGCAGGTCACGAGGCCGCACAGGCATGGCAGGCACAGACGAGGCTCGACCTCGCCCGAGACCTGTGCAGCGCGTCACATCCGACGCCGGCGCACGGCGCGCTGCACCCCCGTCGCCGCCCACCCCCGCGCGTTCCGCACCGGGCGCGCCCGTGGAGGTGGTGTGATTCCCCCAGGACCACCGCGCCCGGTCGTCCGCGGACGTGTGCGCCCGCCCTTCCGGCGCCCCACCGCCGTCGTCGACGGCCGAGACGAAGAGGTCACGATGCGCATCGCGGTGTTCACCACGTGCCTGGTCGACGGGCTGTTCCCCCATGCCGCGACCGCGACGGTGCGGCTGCTGGAACGGCTCGGGCACGAGGTCGTGGTCCCGTCGGGGCAGGCGTGCTGCGGTCAGATGCACGTGAACTCCGGGTACCCCAAGCAGGCGGTGCCGGTCGTGCGCAACCACGTGCGGGCGTTCTGGCCGGTCGTCGAGGGCGAGTGGGACGCGGTCGTGGCTCCGTCCGGGTCGTGCGTGGGGTCGGCGCGGCACCAGCACGAGCGGGTCGCGGAGCAGGCCGGGGACGCCGGTCTGGCCCGGGCGGCGCACGAGGTGGCCGCCCGCACCTACGAGCTGTCCGAGCTGGTCGTCGACGTGCTCGGGCTGACCGACGTCGGCGCGTGGTTCCCGCACACGGTGACGTTCCACCCCACCTGCCACTCCCTGCGGATGCTGCGGGTCGGGGACCGGCCGACGCGGCTCCTGAGCGCGGTCGAGGGTCTGCAGCTGATCGACCTGCCGGACGCCGACCAGTGCTGCGGGTTCGGCGGGACGTTCGCGATGAAGAACTCCGACACGTCGTCGGCCATGGTGGCGGACAAGGCCGCGTGCGTGATCGGGACCGGCGCGGAGTTCGTCACCGCCGGGGACTGGTCGTGCCTGATGAACATCGACGGCGCGCTGTCCCGCCAGGGGGCGCCGGTGCGGTCGGTGCACCTGGCCGAGATCCTGGCGAGCACCCACGACGACCCGTGGCGACCGCCGGGTCGCGATCGCGGACGTGGCCGGGGCGCGGCGCGGACCGTCGGAGGCATGCGATGACGACGACCGACCTGGGCATGCCGACGGTGCGCCCCAAGCCGGCCGCCGAGCCGGTCGATCCGCTGCGGTGGGGTCCGGCGTTCCCGGCCGCCGCGCACGAGACCCTGGGCGACACCCAGATGCGGGCGAACCTGCGCCGGGCCACCCGCACCATCCGGGACAAGCGCCTGGCGGTGACCGCCGAGCTGCCCGACTGGGAGGAGCTGCGCGACGCGGGGTCGGCGATCAAGGCCGACACGATGGCCCGGCTGCCGGAGCTGCTCGAGCAGCTCGAGGCGTCGGTCGGCGCGCGCGGCGGGACGGTGCACTGGGCGCGCGACGCGGCCGAGGCGAACCGGATCGTCACGGACCTGGTGCGCGCCGCCGGAGCCCGCGAGGTCGTCAAGGTGAAGTCGATGGCCACGCAGGAGATCGGCCTCAACGAGCACCTCGAGGCGGAGGGGATCGCCGCCCACGAGACCGACCTCGCCGAGCTCATCGTGCAGCTCGCCGGGGACCGCCCCTCGCACATCCTCGTCCCGGCGATCCACCGCAACCGCGAGGAGATCCGGGAGATCTTCACCGCGCGGATGGACGACGCCCCGGCCGCCCTGACGAGCGAGCCGCGCGACCTGGCGATGGCCGCCCGGGCCCACCTGCGCGAGCTGTTCCTGCGGGCCGACGTCGCGATCAGCGGGGCCAACTTCGCTGTCGCGGAGACCGGGACGATCGCCGTCGTGGAGTCCGAGGGGAACGGGCGGATGTGCCTGACCCTGCCGCGGACCCTGGTGACGGTGATGGGGATCGAGAAGGTCGTCCCGGCCTTCGGCGACCTGGAGGTGTTCATGCAGCTGCTGCCGCGGTCGTCCACGGGGGAGCGGATGAACCCGTACACGACCCTGTGGACCGGGGTCACGCCCGGTGACGGGCCGCAGGACTTCCACCTCGTGCTGCTGGACAACGGTCGCACGCGGGCGCTGGCGGACGACATCGGCCGCTCCGCGCTGCACTGCATCCGCTGCTCGGCATGCCTCAACGTGTGCCCGGTGTACGAGCGGACCGGCGGCCACGCCTACGGGTCGGTGTACCCCGGACCGATCGGGGCCATCCTCACCCCGCAGCTGCTCGGGCTGGAGTCGGGCGACAAGGCGACCGCGTCCCTGCCGTTCGCCAGCTCCCTCTGCGGCGCCTGCTACGACGCGTGCCCGGTGAAGATCGACATCCCCGCCGCACTCGTCCACCTGCGCGACCGCGCCCTGCACGCGCCCGACGACGCCCCCGACGCCTCGGGCAGCACCCACGGCAGGCACCGGCCGACGGCGATGGGCGCCGCGATGGCGGTCGCCGCGGTCGCGATGTCCGGCGGCACGCGGTTCCGGTGGGCGCTGCGGGGCGCCGCGCTGGCCGGCCGGGTGCTGGGCGGGCGCCGAATCCGGCGGCTGCCCTGGCCGGGGTCGCTGTGGACGACGAGCCGCGACCTGCCGGCCCTGGCGACCCGCTCCTTCCGCGACGGCTACGCCCGCCGCGACGGGAGCCACGGGAGCAAGGGGGGCCACGGGACCACCGCGAGTCATGGACACGACCCGAGCGACGCGTCCGGCCCCACCGGCGGGAGCCCCTCGTGACCGCGCGCGACGCCGTCCTCGGCGCGGTCCGCTCCGCGCTCGGCCGCGGACCGGGCACACCCCCGCCGGCCCCGGCCGACATCCCGCGCGCCTACCGGACGACGACCGGCGTCGCCCCCGGCACGCCGGCCGCGCTCGCGCTGCTCGTCGACCGGCTCGTCGACTACCGCGCCACCGTCATCCGCTGCGCCCCCGACGACCTCCCGGCCACCCTCGCCGACCAGCTCGCGGACGCCGGCTCGGTCGCGGTGCCGCCCGGGCTGCCGGACGAGTGGCTGGACGCCGTGCGCGGCGCCGGGGTGACCGTCGTCGTCGACACCGCGGGCGACCTGCTCACGCCCCGACAGCTCGACGTCACCGGCGCCGTCCTCACCGCCTGCCGGGTCGCCATGGCCGACACCGGCACCATCGTGCTCGACGGCGCCGCGGACCAGGGGCGCCGCGTCCTCACCCTGGTCCCGGACCGGCACGTGTGCGTCGTCCGGTCCGACCAGGTCGTCGCCTCGGTCCCCGAGGCGGTGCAGCTGCTCGCCGAGCACCCGCACCGCCCGCAGACCTGGATCAGCGGCCCGAGCGCCACGAGCGACATCGAGCTCGTCCGGGTCGAGGGCGTCCACGGACCGCGCGACCTGCGCGTCGTCGTCGTGAGCGACCGCGGCGCGGGGACGCCGCCCGTCGACGAGCCCCTGTCCTGAGAAGGCACACCCGGTACCGAGGAGAACGATGAGCACGCCGCAGGTCACGACGCCGCCCGCCCCGGACACCTCGACGGGGCAGGTGCGCTGGGTCGTCACCACGCAGACCTCGCCCTGGCAGACCGGGCCGGCCCTGACCATGGAGCCGCTCACCCGGATGCCGGACGTCCTCGTCGGCACCGACTCGCCGCAGCAGACGATCGAGGGCTTCGGCGCGTCGTTCAACGAGCTCGGCTGGACCTCGCTCTCGCTGCTCAGCGAGTCCGACCGGGCGGAGGTGCTCGACCAGCTCTTCGCGCCGGGCGTCGGCGCGGGGCTCACCCTGTGCCGGATGCCGGTCGGCGCGAACGACTTCTCCCGCGACTGGTACTCCTACGACGAGGTGGACGGTGACCTCGGCCTCGACCACTTCTCGATCCGGAACGATCTCGAGACCCTCGTCCCGTTCATCCGGGCGGCGCAGGAGCGCCAGCCCGCGCTGCGCCTCTGGGCGTCGCCCTGGAGCCCGCCGACCTGGATGAAGACGAACGGTCACTACGCCGGCGCGCTGCCGCTCCCGGGCTTCCACACCGGGGAGAACGGGCTGCGTCCGGACCAGGTCGGGACCGAGGGCACCGACATGTTCCGGCTCGAGGAGCCGTACCTGCGCGCGTACGCCGCCTACTTCGGACGCTTCGTCGACGAGTACCAGCGGCTCGGCATCGACATCTCGATGGTGATGCCGCAGAACGAGTTCAACTCCCCGCAGGTGTTCCCGAGCTGCACCTGGACGCCGCACGGGCTCGCCCAGCTCCTCCGGCACCTGGGCCCGGAGATGGCGGCGCGGGACGTCGAGGTGTTCCTCGGGACGCTCGAGCGCGGCGACGACCGGTTGGTCGAGGAGGTCCTGGAGGACGTCCAGGCGGCGGACCACGTGCGCGGCGTCGGCATCCAGTGGGCCGGCAAGGGTGCACTGCCGTTCGTGCACCACGACCACCCCGGCCTGCGGATCTACCAGACGGAGCAGGAGTGCGGTGACGGCCGCAACGACTGGCGGTACGCGCGCTACGCGTGGACGCTGCTCCGGCAGTTCTTCGCGCACGGCGCGGTCGCCTACATGTACTGGAACATGTCGCTCGAGCAGGGCGGGGTCAGCCGATGGGGCTGGGCGCAGAACTCGCTCGTGGTGGTCGACCCCGCGACGGCGACGTACGCCTTCACGCACGAGTACCACCTGCTCAGTCACGTGAGCCACTTCGTGCAGCCCGGCGCCCGGTTCCTGCCGACCCAGAGCTACACCGGGTTCGAGAACCAGATCGCCTTCCGCAACCCGGACGGCGACGTCGTCCTCGTCATGCACAACGACGGGCACGCGGACGTCGCGGTGCAGGTCCTGGTCGACGGCCGCGTGCTCGCCCCGACGCTGCCCGCCGACTCGTTCAGCACCTTCGTCATCCCGCCGGCGGTGTGACGAGCGGTGTGACGAGCGTGTGACCGGGCCGCGTCGTCTCAGCCCAGCGCGTCGAGGCCGATGTCGAGGACGGACGCGCTGTGGGTCAGCCAGCCCACCGAGACGAGGTCGACGCCGGCCTCCGCGATCGCCGGTGCGGTCGCGGCGGTCACCCGGCCCGAGGCCTCGGTGACCATCCGGCCGCCGACCAGCGCGACCGCCCGCCGGAGCGGTCGCCGGGTCCATGTTGTCGAGCAGCACGACGTCGACCGGGTCCCGGAGGAGCTCCTCGAGCTGGTCGAGGGTGTCGACCTCGACCTCGATCTTCACGAGGTGGCCGACGTGCCGCCGGGCCCGGCGCACGGCCTCGGTCACCGAGCCCGCGACGGCGACGTGGTTGTCCTTGATGAGCACCGCGTCGTAGAGGCCGAAGCGGTGGTTGACGCCGCCGCCCGCGCGGACGGCGGCCTTCTCGACCGCGCGCAGCCCGGGCGTCGTCTTCCGGGTGCACGTGACCCGGGTCGGCGTGTGCGCGATCGCGCGCGCGATCCCGGCGGTCGCGGTGGCGACCCCGCTGAGATGGCCGAGGAAGTTGAGCGCGACCCGCTCCGCGCTGAGCACCGCGGCCGCGGGGCCCTCGACCACCCCGACGACGTCGCCCGGCCCCACCTCGATCCCGTCGGGACGCTCGATCCTGAGCTCCGCGCCGAGCTCGGCGAACGCGATGCGGGCGAGGTCGGTCCCGGCGACGACGCCGTCGGCGCGCGCCACGAGCGCCATCCGCGCCCGGGCCTCGGCCGGGACGGTCGCCGACGTCGTCAGGTCCCCGGCGTCGCCGAGGTCCTCGGCGAGCGCGGCCCGGACGAGCGGGGTGAGCAGGGTGTCGGGAAGGCGGGTCATCATTCTCCAGTCGAGGGCGGTGCAGGGGAGGAGGCGGCGCGCGTCTGCTCCCGGGGACGACGGCGCTCAGCCGTGCAGCGCGAGCGCGGGGACCGCGCCGGCGACGACGTCGGCCAGGGTCAGGTCGAGGTGCCGTGCCGGCTCGCGTTCCCGGGCCGGTCCGTCCGGTCCGGACCCGGCCGCGCTGCCCGGGTGGTCGGTGCGGGTGTGCGCACCGCGGCTCTCGGTGCGCAGCAGCGCCGAGCGGCAGATCGCGAGGGCGACCAGCACGTCGTCGTCGGCGGCGTCGGTCTCGGTGCGCGCGACCTCGTCCTCGAGCCGCCGGACGGCACGGGCGAGCGACGGCCCGTCCCGCAGCACGCCGGCGGCCTCGGACAGCAGGTCGCGCAGCCACGGGGCGGCCGGGCCACCGTGCGGTGCGGCCGCACCGTGCGGTGCGGCCGCGCTGACCGAGGCGCGCACCGCGGGCGCGCCCGCGGTCGCACCGAGCGCCGTCCCCGGCGCGGCGCCCGGCGGAGCGGTCGACCCCGACCCGGCGACGTCCGCTGCCACCCGGCGGCCCGCCACCACGGCCTCGAGCAGGGAGTTCGACGCCAGCCGGTTCGCACCGTGCAGCCCCGTCGACGCGACCTCGCCGCAGGCCCACAGGCCCGGGACCCCGGTGCGTCCGCGCGGGTCCACCGCGACACCACCCATGTGGTAGTGCGCGGCCGGCCGGACCGGCACCAGCTCCGTGGCCGGGTCGATGCCCGCCTCGCGGCACGCGGCGGCCACGGCGGGGAACGCGTCGGCGAAGCCGGCGCCGAGCGCCGAGCGGGCGTCGAGGAAGACGCGCCGGCCGCTGCGCAGCGCGGCGTCGACCGCGCGGGCGACGACGTCGCGCGCGGCGAGCGGGTCCGTCACGACGTCGACGCCGTCCGCGGTGACCAGGCGTGCGCCGGCACCGCGGACCGCCTCGCTGACCAGCGGCATCGGGTCGAGGCCGACGTCGAGGGCGGTGGGGTGCAGCTGGACCATCTCGAGGTCGCGCACGGCCGCGCCGGCCCGCAGGGCGAGCGCCAGCCCCTGCCCGCGCGAGCCCAGCGGGTTGGTCGTCTCCCGGTAGAGGCCGCCGATCCCGCCGGTCGCCAGCACGACCCGCCGGGTCGCGATCTCCGCGACGACGCCGTCCCGCTCGACGAGGACGCCCCGCACCCCGGGCCGGTCGTCGCGCAGCGCGTCGGGCAGAACCGTCGGGCAGCGCGCCGTCGTCGTCGGTGAGGAGGCGCAGCGCCCGGGTGTGGTCGAGGACGGTGATCGACGGCTCGCGCCGGACGGCGTCCACGAGCGCGCGCATGACCTCCCGGCCGGTGCCGTCGCCGTCGGCGTGGACGATGCGGCGCCGGCCGTGCGCGCCCTCGAGCCCGAGGCGAAGGCTCCCGTCCGCGGTGCGGTCGAACCGGGCGCCGTGGTGGGTGAGCCAGGCGATCGCGTCCGGCCCGGCGGCGGTGATGGCCCGCACCGGGTCCGGGTCGCACAGGCCCGCCCCCGCGGCGAGGGTGTCCGCGGCGTGCAGCGCCGGGTCGTCGTCGACGCCGACGGCCGCGGCGATGCCGCCCTGGGCGTGGACCGACGACGTCTGCGCCGCGAGCGGACCGCCGGGGAGGACCAGGCAGCGCACCGGCGCGAGCGCGAGCGCCGTCGTCAGGCCCGCGAGGCCCCCGCCGACGACGACGACCGGCTCGCCGCCGCCGCCGGCGGCGGCGCGCGCGTCCGCGCCACGCGCACGGGGCGCGCCTGCTCCGGACACACCCCGGGCATCCGCCCCGCTCATACCGCGAGCATCCGCTCGACGGCCTCGCGCGCCCGGGCGGCGAGGTCGGGCGCGACGGTGACCTCGGTGATGCCGAGCTCGAGGCTCGCCCGGATCTTCGCCAGCGAGTTCCGCTTCATGTGCGGGCAGAGGTTGCACGGCCGGACGAAGCTGACGTCCGGGTGGGCGATGGCGAGGTTGTCGCTCATGGAGCACTCGGTGATGAGTGCGATCGTCTTCGGCCGGCGCTCGGTCACGAACTGCGACATCTGCGCGGTCGAGCCGGAGTGGTCGGCCGCGGCGACGACCTCGGGCGGGCACTCGGGGTGGGCGAGGACGACGAGCCCCGGGTTCTCCTGCCGCAGGACGTCGATCTCGAACGGGGTGAACCGCTCGTGCACCTCGCACGAGCCCGGCCACGTGATGACCTCGACGCCGGTCTGCGCCGCGATGTTCCGGGCGAGGTACTGGTCGGGGATCATGATGACCCGGTCCGCACCGAGCGACTCGACGACCTGCGACGGCGTTCCCGGAGGTGCAGCAGATGTCCGACTCGGCCTTCACCTCGGCGGTGGTGTTGACGTACGTGACCACCGGGACGCCGGGGTGCTCGGCCTTGAGCTGCCGCACGTCGGCCCCGGTGATGGACGACGCGAGCGAGCAGCCGGCCAGCGGGTCCGGGACCAGGACGCGCTTGTCCGGGTTGAGGATCGTGGCGGTCTCGGCCATGAAGTGGACGCCGGCCAGCAGGATCCCTCGGGTCCACGTGCTGGGCGTCGCGGGCGAGCGCGAGGCGAGTCGCCGACGACGTCGGCCACCGCGTAGACGATCTCGGGCGTCTGGTAGTTGTGCGCCATGACGACGGCGTCCTTCTCCACCTTCAGGCGCAGGATCGCCTCCACGTCGTCGGCGAACGTCGCCCACTCCACCGCGGGACGTAGGCGCGGACGCGCTCGTAGACGTCGGCGGTACGGGTCGTCGTCGTGGTCATGGCCTTCTCCGGCTCCTCCGCCGCGATCGGCGGTCCGGTTATGCTCGCGGTGAGCATAACCACACGACGCGCGTGTGGTCGAGCCCCGGCCGGGGCTCCCTACGTGCGGACCGCGGGGACCCGGGTCCCGGCCACAGCCCGGAGGTCGAGCACCTCGCGCCTGAACCGGAAGAGGCGCGCCGGCCGACCGCCGGTCCCGGTCGAGCGCTCGCCGGTCTCCTCGACGAGCTCCTGCTGGGTGATGAGGCGGCGGAAGTTCTGCGCGTGCAGCCGCTGCCCGGCCAGCGCCTCGACGGTGGACTGGAGCCGGCCCAGCGTGAACGACTCGGGCAGCAGCTCGAAGACCACGGGTCGGTACTGGAGCTTGGCCCGCAACCGGCGACCGCGGTGGCGACGATGCGCCGGTGGTCGTGGAGCATGGGCGAGCCGCTCGCGGCGTCCTGCCTCTCCTGCTCCGCCTCGCCGGTCGGCGCGTGCGCCGGGGACTCACCGACGAGCCCCGCCTCGTACAGCAGCTCGTAGCGCTGGATCGCCAGCTCCGGCACCCACGGCCGGTCCTCGAGGCCGAGGGTGAGGGCGCACCGGAGCCGTCGTCGTGCGGACTCGGTGTCGCCGAGGTCCCGGGCGCCCGACCAGTCCTGCAGCCGGCGCAGCAGGTCGGCGAACCCGGGCGGGACGCCGTCGCGGCGGTCCTCCCACGGGAACAGGTCGTACCAGCTGACCCACTCCGCGCCGGGGTCCCGCAGCCGGGTCAGGCCCAGGTAGGAGACGGAGACGACGCGTCCGTCGGTCGCGCGGTCGGCGTCGGCGAACGTGTAGAGCTGCTCCACGAACCCGAGGTCGTACCCGGTCTGCCGCTCGACCCAGGACCGCAGCCCCGCCTGGAGGGACCGGTGCCCGCTCTCCAGCGGTCCGGCCGGCAGACCCCGCCGGCCGTCCGTCTCGCCCGCGGTGAGGACGTACGGGATGCCCCGACGACGCCGACGACGACCGCTACGAGCGTGGCGGTGAGGGCCGACCCGGCCGGAGACCCGCCGTGCGGTTCGGCGGGCTCACCGGTCGACGCGCTGGTCGACTCGGCTGGCATGCCCCCGACCTAACCGGACCGCACGTCGACCCCCGGTGGGGACGCGCCGCCGGCCGGCACCTCCGCCAGCGGGTCGCCCACCACGTGTCGCCCTCGCACCTCGCCATCCCTTCAACCGGCGGCCGTGCGACCGGTACGCCACGTGACGCCGTGCCGCCCGGGACACGTCGCCGTCGCTCGCGGACCCGCTGCACGCGATGGGCCCCACCGACATCCCGGGGGTGCTCGGGTCCTGGGTCGTGCACTTCGCCGTGGACAAACGTCCTGGTCTCCGGCGTCCTGTCGGGCGGCACCTGCGCGCTCATGCTCCTCGTCCTCGACCGGTTGGAGGAGGTCGACGACACCCTCGGCCACCCGGCGGGCGGCCGGCTGCTGTGGCGCTCGCCGAGCGGCTGCGGGCGTCGGTCCGGCCGTCCGACACGGTGGCGCGGCTCGGGGGCGACGAGTTGGCAGTGATCCTGCCCGGCGCCGACATCGCCGAGGCGCGCGGCGTCGCGGAGTGCATCGCGGCGTCCCTCGTCGAGCCGGCGGTCATCGACGGGCACGGGCTGCGGCTCGCCGCCTCGATCGGCATCTGCGTGCACCCCACCCAGGGGCCCGACGCCGAGACGATCCTCCAGCTGGCCGACGTCGCGACGGACGTCGCGAGAGAGGGCGGCGCCGGGATCGCGGCCTCCTCGGCGCAGGACGACCGGTTCGCCGACGACCGGCGCCGTGCCCGCCTCGAGGTGCTGGCCGGCTGACGCCCCTCGCGTGTCGGTGGCGCGTCGCATGATGGTCGGCGTGGGCATCGAGGTGCGGTCGGCGGTCGGGCGGTTCGACGACGTCGCGCTCGTGGTGGGCACCCGACGCCCGGACGCGGGCGGTTGCTGGTGCATGGCGTACCGGGACTCCCGGGTGCCGAACGCCGAGCGGCCGGCCGCGATGGCCGCCGAGTGCGGCACCGAGCCGGGCCCCGGCGTCCTCGCCTACGTGGACGGCGACGTCGCGGGCTGGTGCTCGGTCGCGCCGCGCAGCTCGATGCGCCGTCTCATGCGCTCGCGCACGATCCCGTTGCTCGACGACCGGGACGCGTGGAGCGTCGTCTGCTTCGTCGTCCGGCCGGCGTACCGCCGCCAGGGCCTCATGCACGCGCTGCTCGACGGCGCCGTCGCGCACGCCGCTGCCCACGGCGCCGAGGTGGTCGAGGGTTACCCGGTGGAGACCGACGGCGGCCGGGTCGACGTCATCTCCGGCTACGTGGGGACGGTCGAGCTGTTCCGCGCGGCCGGGTTCGAGCGGGCCGCGCCGACCAGCGCGCACAGCGGCCACCGCGAGCGCTGGGTGATGCGCCGGGAGCTCTGACCGGCGGGTGAGTGCGGGGCCGAGGAGTGTGGCGTCGCGCGTGTCAGCGGTGGACGTGCTCGACCCAGTCGGCCGGCACCCGGCCGGCGGGTCCCGGTGACGGCTGGTCGTGCGGCCGCTCCCGTGGCGCGGCGAGCTCGGGCCCGGTGGCCGTTGTCTGCTCGCGGTAGTCCCAGAACCAGTCCTCGCCGGGCTCGAAGCTCTGCACGAAGCGGTGCCCGGTGGATCGGGCGTGCTCCGTCGCGTGCTGCCCGGGGGAGCTGTTGCAGCACCCCACGTGCCCGCACGCGGCGCACCGCCGCAGGTGCACCCACCACCCGGGCGGCTCGGCACCGTCGCACTCGACGCAGCCCGTCCCGGTCGGGGGCGCCGTCGGGTCGATGTCGTCGGACGGGTCGATCGCCGGACCGCTGGGGGACTCGCTCATCGGGGCTCCTCGGATCGGGCGGCCGGCTCGGGGACGGCCCCGACGACGGTGACGACGGGGGAGCGGCGACGGCGGCGGCCGGGTCCGGCCGTCGCCGCGCGCACTTCTCCCGTCACGATAGGCGCCCGGTCCGGGGTCAGCCGTCCGCCAGCACCGCGTCGATCTGGCCCATGGCCTCGGTCATGCCCTCGACCATGCCCATCGCGACGACCTGCTCCATCTGCTCGGCGCTCGCGAAGGTGGCCGTCAGCCGCATGCGGGTGCCGGACGGGATCTCGTCGAGGACGACCCGCATCCGCGTCACCGGCATCGTCGGTGGCCGGAACCCCGGACTCGCCCGCGAAGCCGTCCTCGAACTCGAGGGAGCGGGGCTCGTCGACCGCGGTGAACCGCCACCAGCCGTGCGCCTTCTCGCCCGTCCGGGCCCGTCATGAAGTACGACGGCCCCGCCACCCGCGGCGAGGTCGAGCTCGGTCGAAGGTCGCCGGCCACGGGGCGGCCCCCACCAGCGCTCGAGCTGTCGCGGGTCGGCCCAGATCTGCCAGACGCGCGTCGGGTGGCGCGGCCAGCTCCGCCTCCAGCGTGAGCGTCAGGCTCGTCGGTGTCACGCGTGGTGCTCGTGATCGTCATCGCCGTTCCTCCCGGTCGGCATCGCCAGCAGGTCCTCCAGCCGGCCGATGCGGTCCTGCCACATCTCCTCGTACTGCGCGAGCAGCCCCGCGGCTGCCCGGACGGTGGCGACGTCGCCCCGGACGATCCGCTCGCGACCCCGACGCTGCTTGGTCACCAGCCCGGCCCGTTCGAGCACCGCCACGTGCTTCTGGACGGCGGCGAACGACATGTCGTAGCGCTCGGCGAGTGCCGACACCGACGACTCGTGCCGCATGACCTGGGCGACGATGTCGCGCCGGGTCGCGTCCGCGAGAGCGGCGAAGATCCGGTCGACCCGGTCCGCCTCCGCTCCACGTACAACCATGTGGTTGTACGTTACGGACTTCGCCGTCCGAGGGCAAGGCCCTGGCGTGGGCCGGGACGGTGGCTCTGGGAGGGTGGGGCGATGAGCGCCTGGCAGACCCGCACCTCGACCGTCGCCTACGAGAACGCCTGGATCCGCGTCCGGGAGGACGGCGTCGTCCGGCCGGACGGCAGCCCCGGCGTGTACGGCGTCGTCGAGCTGCGGCAGCCCGCGGTGTTCGTCGTGCCGGTGACCGACGACGACGAGGTCGTCCTGGTCGAGGTCTCCCGGTACGCGACCGGCACCTCGTCGTGGGAGGTGCCCGCCGGCGGGTCCGACGGCGAGGACCTCCTGCGCGCGGCCCAGCGCGAGCTGCGCGAGGAGACCGGCCTCGTCGCCGAGACGTGGCAGCCCGTCGGCTCGATGTTCGCGCTCAACGGCATCTGCCACGCACCCGAGCACGTGTTCCTCGCCCGGGGTCTGAGCGCCGCGGCGGAGCCCTCGAGCCCCGACGAGGAGGGCATCACCGGCCTGCGGCGCGTGCCCTGGCCGGACGTCCTGCAGCTCGTTGCCGACGGCACGATCACCGACGGCGAGACGGTGGCCGCCCTGATGTACGCAGCGATCGCCCTGGGTCGCGTCCGGTAGCAGCGCCCGACGGCGCGGCCGCCGGGCCCGGGAGGTCAGGGCGCGTCGGGGTCGGTCGGCAGCGCGGCGAACCACTCCGCGTACGGCCCGGTCCGAGCCAGGTGACGCGTGAGGTCCGGGGCGCCGTCGGTCCACCACACCGGGCCGCGCTCGCCCAGGGCGACCTTCGCGGCGTCCACGCGCGCGCGGGCGGCCTCGCGGGCGACGTCGTCGCCGGCCCGGAGCGCCACGCCCTTCGCCCGCCGTGCCGCCATGAGCTCGCGGGTGAGCCGTTCGCGCTCGGCCGGGTCGAGGTCGGGGTCCGTCCGGCGCCACAGGCGCCCGCGGACGACGAGGTACCGGCCGTCGGGGGTCACCGGGGACGTCACCCGAGCAGAGTAGGTGCGGCGGGTCCGGGCGGTGTTGACGTCCCGTTGACACCGGTGAGGGACGGTCTGGCGCGCACCCTGGCCGACCTCACCGTGGAGGACACACGATGGACCCCGATCCGACCGCCCGAACCCACGCGACCCGGGTGCTGGTGGTCGACGACCAGCGGCTCGTCCGCGCGGCCCTGCGGGTCGCGCTCGAGGAGGACGACGACCTGCTCGTCGTGGGCGAGGCCGCGAGCGCCGACGAAGGCCTGCGGCTGTGCGCGTCGCTGGTGCCCGACGTCGTGATCGTGGACCTGGCGGGCCCCGGCCTCGGCGAGGTCGAGCTGACCCGCCGGCTCGCCGTCCGGCACCCGCACGTGCAGGTCATGGTCGTGACGGCCGAGGTCGACGGCGACCGCGTCGGCCGCGCCCTGGACTCCGGCGCGGTCGGGTACCTGCTCAAGGACACCGAGCCGCAGGCGCTGCGCGACGGCGTCCGCGCGGTGGCCCGGGGCGAGTCGCCGCTGGACCCCCGCGCCGTGCGCGCGATGCTGCGCGCGCGGCCCGGCGTCCGCGGCGAGGACCTCACGGTCCGTGAGCGCGAGGTGCTCTCGCTGGTCGCGCGCGGCCTGGCGAACAAGCAGATCGCCCGGCAGCTGTGCATCACCGACGGCACCGTCAAGGCGCACGTGGGCAGCATCTTCGCCCGCATCGGCGTGACCGACCGGACGTCCGCGGCGGTCTGGGCCGAGCGCAACCTGGCCGTGGCGGCGCTGCCGCCCCGGGTCTCGGCTCGCGACGAGTGGGGCTCGCGCGACGAGTGGGCCGACCTCCCCGCGCGCGTCCCTGCCACGCGGGACACCCCCGCGCGCAGCACCGCCACCCGTGGCCGGGTCTGGCCGGCACCGGGCGTCGGACGCCTGCAGCCCGCGACCGCCTGACCTCCCGCGCCGGGGACCGGCACACCTCTCGCTAGGGTCGGGTCATGGCCCGAGGCCCTCAGATGCGGGACGTCGAGCTGGTCGAGCGCGACGTCGCGCCCGGCGCCGCGACGCCGGGCAGTCCCGAACCCACCGGGCGGTCCCTCAGGCCGCCGCTCGCACCGACCGGTCCCGACGCGCTCAGGGACCGTCTCGATCGACGTCCCGCGCGGGATCGCGCCGCACGCGGCGCCATGGCGGCGGTCCTGCTGGTGCTCGTGGCCGTGGGGGCCGTCCTGGGGACCGAGGTCCGGCAGCGGGCGCGGGCCGACCGGCTCGCCGAGGTGCCGGGGGTCGCGGCTCCCATCGACGGTCCGGTGGCGGTGCTGTGGCGGATGCCCGGCACCCCGCTCGCGGCGCCACGGTGGGTCGACGGCACCGTGATCGGCGTCGTGCGCGCGCCGTCCGGCGGGGTCGACGTGCTCGGGCTGGCGGCGGCCACCGGCGCCGAGGTCTGGCGCACGCCGGTGAGCCCGCCGGGCCAGGGCTCGGACCCGTCGGCGCGGTGCGAGGTACCCGGTCCGTCGACCGGAGCCGCCCGGTCCGGCGCGGGTGCGCGGGACGGACGGGTGCTCGCGTGCGTCGTCGTCGAGGACACGGACACCGCCGACGCCGCGGGCATCGGCTCGGCCACCTACCCGACCCGCACGCGGCTCGTCCTGCTCGACGCCGCCACCGGCGTCGTCCGGTCCGACCGCGCGGTCCCGGCCACGACGAGCGCGACCGTCCTCGGCCCGGACCTGCTCCTCGCGCACGTCGAGGACGACGGCCACGTCCGCCTGGCGCGGGTGGACCTGCCGGACGGCGTCGAGCAGTGGTCGTTCCGGTCCCCGGACCCGGTCCCCGCCGACGACCTGGGTCAGCGTCGCCTCACGGTGGAGGCCGACCACGAGCTCGTCCTGCTGGACGCCGGTCCCGTGTGGGTCATGACGGCCGACGGCGACCCCGTGCGCAGCTGGCCGGCGCCGCCGCGGTCCGGTCGCGACGCCCCGGTCACGCAGCTCCTCACCGGCCGCGGGGCCGTCGTCCGGCTCACCACGGGCCCGATCGGTCGGTGACCGGCGAGGTCGTGGACGTCGGCACCGGGGAGGGGTTCGCCGTGCCGGGGTTCCCGAGCCTGCTGCGGCCGGACGACGGCTCCGTGGCGGACCTGCTGCTCGTCGACCGCACCGACGGCGGCGGCCGGACGGCCTACGACCTGCGCACCGGTCGGGAGGTCTGGACGCCGGCGACCTCCCCGGGGGCACCGAGGCGCTGCTGGACGGCCGTCTGCTGGCGGTCGCCGGTGACACGGTGCGGTCGACGGACGCCCGGACGGGTGCGCCGGTGTGGTCCACGCCCCGGGACCGGCCTGGACTCGGCTCGCTCGTGACCGACGGTCGCGTGGTCGTCGTCGCGAGCGTGCCCACGACCGGCGCGGGGCGGGTCGCCGCGTACGACGTGGACGACGGCCGGGAGCGCTGGTCGACCCGCGTGGGTACCGACGCGTTCCTCGACACCGTCGACGGCGGGCTCTACGGCTTCGCCGGGAACGGCGTCGTCGTGCTGAGCTCCCCGGCAGGGCGAGCCTGAGCCGGGGCCGAGCCGGCCCCCCCGAGCCCGGGCTCGCGGGGTCCAGCCGGCGAGCACGCCGCGGCCCGGGGACGACGCCGACCTACAGTGACCGCGATGTCCCGCTCCTCGTCCCCGGTGCACCGCCTCCGGTGGCCGATCGTCGCCGGCATCCTCCTCGCCTCGCTGAGCCTGCGGGGCCCGATCGTCGCCCCGCCCCCGGTGATCGGGGACATCCGCGCCGACCTCGGGCTGTCCGCCGCCGCGTCCGGGCTGCTCACCGGCCTGCCGGTGCTCTGCTTCGCGCTCGCGACGCCGCTGGCCACGTGGGTGATCCGCCGCGCGGGACCCGGAGACTGCGGTGCTCGTGTGCCTGCTGGGGGTGCTGCTCGGGACGGTCGTCCGCTCCGCCGGCTCGACCTCGGTCGTGCTGACCGGCACCGTGCTGATCGGGATCGCGGTGACGATCGGCAACATCGTCGTGCCGGTCGTGGTCCGGCGGGACGTCCCCGCCCGTCTGGTGGGCGCCGTCACCGGTGCGTACTCGGCGGCCCTCAACGTCGGCTCGATGATCACCTCGGTGGGCACGGCGCCGCTGGCGGCGGTCGTCGGCTGGCGGCTCGCGCTCGTCGCCTGGGGACTCCTCGGGGTCGTCGCGGCGGTCTTCTGGGCGCTCGCGACCCGCGGCGCCGGCCGCGCCTACTGGGGCGCCCAGGCGCCGGTCCCGCCGGCCGCACCGCCGTCCCGGCACGTCAGCCGGATCGGCTGGCTGCTCATGGTGGCCTTCTGCGGGCAGGCGTTCTCGTACTACGCGATCACCGCCTGGCTGCCCACCCTGCTGGCGGAGGAGCGCGGCCTCGGGACGACGTCGTCCGGCGCGATCGCCTCGCTGTTCCAGATCGCGGCGGTCGTCGGGGCGTTCGCCGTGCCGGCGATCGCCGCCCGCACCCCCGCCTGGGTGCCGATCGCCGCCGTCGGGGCGCTCTGGTGCGCGCTGCCGGTCGGCCTGCTGCTGGCCCCGGGCGCCTACCCGACGTGGTCCGTGATCGGCGGGATCGCCCAGGGCGGCGGCTTCACGGCGATCTTCTCGATCATCGCGCGCGTGGCACGCAGCGACCGGGAGGCCGCGACGACGTCGGCGCGCGTGCAGACCGGCGGCTACCTCGCGGCCACGGCCGGGCCGCTGCTGGCGGGCGCCCTGCACGCCACCACCGGCGGCTGGGACGCGCCGCTGCTCGCGGTGCTCGCCGCGACGGTCACCTTCACCGTCGTCGGGATCCTCGCGGCGCTGCGCGCCGGTCATCCGCACGCGCCGACGGCCCAGAGGCCCCGGCGGCGGAGTGGCCCCGGGGGCCGACCCGCGGCGTCGCGGGCACCCCGCGCCTCGGACGGCGGGTGCGACCGACCGGTCAGGTCAGGTGCAGGTCGCGAGCCAACGCGACGGCGTCGGCCCGGCGCGTGACGCCGAGCTTGCGGTAGACGCTCTGCACCTGGGTCTTGACGGTGTTGCGGGACACGTACAGCTCGGCGGCGATCTGCGCGAGGGTCAGCTTCTCGTCGAGGCTGCGGAGGATGAGCCGCTCGCGCGGGGACAGCAGCGTGGAGGGCCGTTGCAGCGTGGGCGACTCGAGGATCGTGGACACGAGGACCTCCTGGGGGTCGGGCGCCACCCACCGGGCGGGCGGCCGGACCGAGGGGTTCGGAGCCGTGCCGGCCGCGGATGGGTGACGTCCCGAGGCGGTCGCCGGCGCGACCTCTCCGTTCTCGGCGACTGCCGCTCGCCCCCGCCGCTCGCCTGCCGGCCCGCCGGAGCCCGTCCCGCCGGCGACTCACCCGGCCGGGATCAGGGGAGCGCGAGCCGGGCCAGCCCGCGGCGCGAGCGCCGGACGTCGCGGGCCGCGACGAACCGCAGCCATCCCCGCGACGCGTCCGGGCCGCCGTCGAGCACGCGGTAGTCCACGGCGAGCATGCCGTGCTCCACGTCCACGACGGCCACCGTCACCGGTCGTCCCGGCGGCGGGACCCGCCGCCAGGTGACCGTCTGACCGGCCAGGGGTCCGTCCACGCACTGGTACGTCGTCAAGGCATCTCTCCCGTGGGCCCGCGGCCGCCGATCTGCGGCCGGACACCCCCACCTTGTCTGCGCAGTGTGAACGGCCCGGACAGGGCGGATGTCGGGTGGGTGAAATCACCTGGAGACCTTGACGCGACGGCCGCCCAGCGGCTGTCGCCCGAGCCGGACCCGGTTCCCGTACGCGATCGAGGTGTCGGCGGCCGTGGCATCCCCGGACGGGATCCTGGCCTGGGCGTCGTCGTCGTGCCGATGGGCGCCGGGCACGGCGACGTGGGCGGACCCGGCGCCGCGTCGCCGCCGTCACGGGTGCGTACAGGCTGGTGGCCGTGACGACGGCGAGGACGACGATGATGACGCCGAGCGAGGCGAGCGTCGGGATCTCCGGGACGCCCGGCCCAGACGCCGTGGGCCCAGTGCAGGACGAGCTTGACGCCGATGAAGGCGAGGATCGTGGCGAGGCCGTACCCGAGGTGGACGAGCTTGCTGAGGGCGCCCTGGAGCACGAAGTACAGCGCGCGCAGGCCGAGCAGGGCGAAGGCGTTCGTCGCGAACACGAGGTACGGGTCGCCGGTGATGCCGTAGACGGCCGGGACGGAGTCGACCGCGAAGACGACGTCGGTGGCGAAGACGGCGGTGACCACGACCGCGAGCGGCGTGAGCATCCGGCGGCCGCCCTCGCGGACCGAGAGGCGGGGGCCGCGGTAGTCGTCGGTCACCGGCATGAAGCGGCGCAGCACCCGGACCGAGCGCATGGTCGAGACGTCGACGTCGTGGCTCGCGCCCTGGAGCTGGTCGCGCAGGATCTTCACCGCCGTGAGCAGCAGGATCGCCGCCGAAGAGCAGGAACGCCCAGCTGAGGTTGGCCAGCACCGCGGCGCCCGAGCGCGATGAACACGCCGCGCAGGACGAGCGCGCCGGCGATGCCGAACAGCAGGACGCGCTGCTGCAGGACGGCCGGCACGGCGAACGCGGAGAGCAGGAGCATGAACACGAAGAGGTTGTCGACCGACAGCGACTTCTCGACGAGGTAGCCGGTGAGGTACTCGACGCCGGTCGTCGGAGCCGAACTGCGGACCAGATCCAGCCGCCGAACGCGAGCGGCAGGGCGATGTAGAAGGCGCTCCAGCCGAGCGCCTCGCGCATCGACACCTCGTGCGGACGCCGGGTGAGGAGGAAGTCGACGGCGAGCAGGGCCAGGACGCCGGCGATGGTCGCGGCCCAGAGGCCGGGGGTGGCGACGGACGTCAGGGCGTCGGACGGGAGCGTGTGGGGATAGGGGTGGCGAAGGGCATGGAGTCTCCCGTGGTGGGCTGGCTCCGGGGTCTCCTTCACCCTCCGTGAGGAGGGCCACCGCCCGAGGTCGCGGGTGCGCCGTACTGACCGGGTCGATGTCGGGGAAGTACTCCCCCCGTCGTTGCCCGGCAAGGATAGGCAGGCGCGGGGCGGCTGTGCACGGCCGGTGAGACACCTCACATCGTCGGACGGGCGGCCGTCGCTCTGCTGCCGTCGGGGGAGGGGCGACCGCGCGACCCACGAGCGACGAGGCGGGAGCGGGAGGCCCGCGCGCCGGGAGCTCTCCTAAGGGCTCGTGACCTCGCGAGCGGGGACCACGGACGCGTCCAGCACGATGCGGTCCCCGAGGGGAACGGCGAGGTCGACGCCGTAGGGCGTCGGCGGGTTGGACGGGCACGTCTGGCCGCCGCCGCGCGGGTCGACGGCCAGCACGACCTCGACCGTCGTGGTCGTCTCCACCAGCCGCACGAGGCGCACGCGGCCCTCGGCGTCAGCGCCGCTGTTGCACGCCCGCTCGGTGACCAGGAGCCGGAGGGTGGTCGACGCCGGGTCGCCGGCGCGCCCCGCGTCCAGCGTGACGGACGCCGTCCCGGCTCCGTCGAGCGCGACGACCAGCGCGCAGGTGCCGGACCGCGTCAGCATCCACGCGGTGTCGGGCAGGGAGGGGTCGAGACCGCGCTCGACGGTCAGCACCCGGTGGGTCCGGACGTCGCCCGCGCCGAGGTCGTCCGGCGCGTCCAGCGCGCGCAGCACCGTGAGGCGGTCGGTGGACTCCTCGGCGACGAACCACTCCGCGAGGTCCCCGAGGTCGGTGAGCGGCGCGCGGGCGTCGTCGACCGCGGCGCCGAGGATCCCGTCGACCTCGGTACCGGGGCGACGGTCGTCGAGCGCCGACGCCGGCACCGCCGTGCCGGCGCAGTCGAGCGTGCTCACCGGCCCCGCGGTCGGGCTCGGTGCGACTGCCGGCGACGAGCCGGCGCAGCCCGCCAGGGCGACGGCCGCGCCGAGCGCGACGACGACGCCCAGGACCGGTCCGCGCACCGTGATCACCCCCTCACCGGATCTCTGTCGTGAGGCGGCGTGATCTTGCCGGTGGTCGTGGGCGAAGTGCCGTGACCGTGGCCGTGGCCGTGGCCGTGGCCGTGGTCGACGTCGGTGAGGTGCGGCTCAGCGCCAGAGACGCTCGGTGGCGATCCGCGCGCCCGCCGCCAAGGTCTCGAGCTTGGCCCAGGCGATCTGCGGGTGCACCCGCCCGCCGAGCCCGCAGTCCGTCGACGCGATGACGTTCTCGCGGCCCACGCGCGCCGCGAACCGCTCGATGCGCTGGGCGACGAGCTCGGGGTGCTCCACCACGTTCGTCGCGTGGCCGACGATGCCCGGCAGGATCACCTTGCCGTCCGGCAGCCGGACGTCGTCCCAGACGGTGTACTCGTGCTCGTGCCGGGCGTTCGCGGCCTCGAACGTGTACGCGCCCGCGTTCACCTCGAGCATGAGCTCGACGACGTCGGCCATGGGCAGGTCGGTGGTGTGCGGGCCGTGCCACGAGCCCCAGCACAGGTGGAACCGGATCCGGTCCTCCGGCAGCCCGCGCAGGGCGTGGTTGAGCGCCTCGACCCGGATCCGGGTGAACCGCAGGTAGTCCTCGACCGTCGGCTCCGGGTCGATCTGGTCCCAGTTCTCCGCGACCGACGGGTCGTCGATCTGCAGCACGAGGCCGGCGTCGAGGATCGCCTCGTACTCGGGGCGCAGCGCGTCCGCGCACGCCCAGACGAACTCCTCCTCGGATCCGTAGTGCTCGTTCGTGATGCGGGACGCGCTGCCGGGGGAGAGCGCGGTGACGAACCCCTCGCGCGCGCCGGTCGCGGCGACCGCGGCGGTCATGTTGGCGACGTCCGCCGCGACGGCGTCGTGCCCGATGTACGTCAGGCGGACCGGTGCACTTGGGGAACGGCTGCGGCTTGTCCCCGCCGGTGAAGATGCCCGACGTCGGGTCGGCGTAGGCCTCGGCGAAGCGCCGGCGGTCGCGGCGGTGGATGAACCCGGTGAGCCGGACGTCCCCGGGTGCGGCGGCGACGGGCTCCGTCGCCCACCGTCCCTCGAGGTCGAGCTCGAGCCCGCCCAGCCGCTGGAACGAGTACGACCACCAGGCGCCGTAGTCGACCGGGGAGCTCATCGCCTTGCCGTACTCGCCGTCGCCGACCACCGTGATGCCGGCGTCGAGCTGGCGCCGGACGACGCCCGCCACCTGCTCGCCGAGCATCTCCTCGAACCCCTCGGGTCCGGCGCCCTGGGCCCGCGCCGCGTTGGCGGCGATGAGCTCGGGTGTGCGCGGGAGCGACCCGGCGTGGCTCGTCTCGATGCGGTCGGTGCTGCGCAGCACGGCGTCCCCTCGTCATGGCTGTGGTCAGGTCGCTGGCCACTCTGTCACGCGGGCCGACGCCCACTCGCGGGGGCACGCCCGGTCCGCCCGCCCGCCCGCCCGGTCAGGGGCCGCCCGTCCGGTGCTCAGGGACGGCGCTCGAGCCGGAACGCCCGCCCGCTGACTCCCGGACGGCGACGCTCTGTCAGCCGGCCGGCGTGGGCGTCGGATCGGAGCCCTCTCCCCGGTCGTGCGACATCCCGTCGAGCGACGTCCAGAAGTCCACGATCAGCTCGGCGGTGGCGGCCGGCTGCTCGAGCGGGGCGAGCACCCCGGAACCCGTGGACGACGCCGGTCCGCCCGTCGCGGAGCGCGCAGGCGATGGCGTCGGCGGCGGCCGGCGTGAGGTCCTCCCGCAAGTCGGTCGCCACCACGAGGACGGGCGCCGCGACGAGCGGCAGCGACCAGGTGAGGTCGGTGCGGCCGACGACGAAGGACTCGACGGTCGCGAGGCTGCGCCGTGCGCCCCGACCCACGCGTGGCCCACCCCGTCCACCGGATCGTCGGCGAGGCGGGCCAGGCGGCTGTGCCATTGGTCGGCACCGGTGCGGCCCCGCGCGGTCGACGAGCGCCATGCTGCGCTGCGGGAGGTGAGGCCCACCGACGAGCCGCGACGCGCCGATCCCCGAGATGTGGGAGAGCCATGGCTGCGCGGACCACCCTGCCGATCGCGACGCGCTGCCGGGTCGTCGTGGACAACGACTGGGCCGGTGACCCGGACGGGCTCGTGGCCCGGGCGCACCATCTGCTGTCGCCCGGGAACCGGGTCGACGCGGTCGCGAGCTCCCTGCTCAGCCCGCAGTTCGGTCCGACGGCGGGCACCGCGTCCGCGGGCGCCGAGCTGGCCCGTGGCTCGTGGACCTGATCGACCTGCCGCACCGGCCGCCGGTGCTCGCCGGCGCCGACGACGGCTTCGTCGGCGGGCAGGCGCGCTCGGCCGCGTCGGACGCCATCGTCGAGCACGCGCTGCGCGACGACGACCTGCCGCTGGTCGTCGTCTGCGGCGGACCGCTGACGAACGTCGCGGCGGCGCTCGTGACGGCGCCCGAGATCGCCACCCGGATGACGCTCGCCTGGGTCGGCGGCTCGCTGCACGACGCGCCGGAGGACCACCGCGACACGGACGCGACGGCCGCCGAGCACGTACTCGCCGTTCCCGGCGTGCCGCTGTGGCAGTACCCGCTCGAGACCTACCGCCGGTGTGCGGCCTCGGTGACCGAGATCGAGCAGGACATCGGCGGCGCCGGCGAGCTGGGGACGTGGCTGTGGCAGCGGTTCGTCACCCTGCCCCTGCCGGAGTGGCTGCGGGTCGAGTCGGTGTGGCCCCTGGGGGACAGCGCGCCCCTCATCGGCACGGCCCTGTCCGAGGAGTCGAGCACCTGGACGGCCGGTGCCGGTGGCCTCGGAGAAGGCCGGCGCGTCCCCACCGACGTCGACTACCGCCTGATCACCGCCGACATGCTCGCGCTCTTCCGCAAGCACGCGGCACACACCGGCTGAGTCCCGGCTAGGGCTGCTGCTGCTGCTGCTGGGCGCGCGCCACGAGCCGACGGCCGAGCTCGCCCGCCGCGGCGGCGTCGAGCAGGTTCGTCTGCGACTCCACCAGGCGCAGCAGCGCCGGGTCGTGCCGCTGGACCTCCGACGACTGGAGCAGGATCGTCCCGGCGCCGGTGAAGTCGTACTGGCGCTCCTCGCCCGACTCCCGCCCGAGCATCGCGCTCACGCCGGACATCAGCGACGACGCCATCCAGTTCGTGTCGTAGTGCTGGCTGGGGGACGGGCAGTCCGCCCAGCCCAGCAGCGCCTCCGGGTCGGCGCGGAACGGCGGCTCGACGAAGATCACCGGCCCGTTCGACGAGGCGAGGAACTTGCCGGTGCCGATGAGCGTGACGAAGCCCGGCACGATCGACTGCTTGAGCTCGAGCCCGGTCTCGAACGCCAGCAGGTTGACCTGCTTGATCGTGAGGTTCCCGTCGTCGAGGTCGAACGAGTTGATGTCGTTCCCGCGGTCCCCGATGACCAGCTTCCCGCGGCCGCTCGCGACGATCCATTCCTGGGCGTAGAGCGGTGAGGAGAACCGGGCCGCGACCCAGGTGGCCCGGGACGCGAACGCGCTGATCCCGGAGAAGTCGATCGACCCGTAGTAGGCGATCATCGCGCCCTTGGACGTGAACCACTCGCCGTCGAGGTCGATGCTGAACGCGTAGGCGTTGACGTTGTCGTTGCTCGGCAGCGTCCTGGCGTCGAGGACGGTCGCGTCGATCCCGCTGATCATCAGAACTTCTCCTCCGAGGGCTGGACGTAGACCGTGCCGTGACCCGACACCGCGAGCTGGAACGCCTCGCCCGACCCGCGCCCGACGAGGTCGCGCAGCCCGACGCCCGCCTTGAGGTCGACCTGCAGCGCCCCGACGTGCCCGACGTAGGCCTGGGGGTCGACGCCGACGGTCTCGCCACCGATCGGTAGGGGGAAGGCCCCGCCGTGGGACAGCACCGCGACGGACCCGCGCCCGGAGACCCTCGTGGTGAACAGCCCCTGACCGGTCATCGCGCCGCGGACGGCGGAGCGGACGCCGCCCTGGCCGAGGAACTCGATGCTGGTCTGCAGGTGGGCGTCGTGGGCCAGGAGCCGGTCGGCCTCGACGGTCAGCGAGTCCCCGGTCAGCTCGATCACCGTGACGTGCAGCCCGCGGTAGCCGTAGAGCACCGAGCCGGTGCCCTCGGTCGCCATCATCGGGTTGGACTCGCCCGACATCGCGGCACCGACGAAGCCGCCGACTCCGTGGCCCTGCCCCGCGACCGGACGGAACGCGATCCGGCCCTCGTAGCCCAGCATCGCCCCGCGGCGCGCCAGGACGGCGCCCTGCGGGCTCACCGAGACCCGGACGACCTTCGAGTTGACCTGCTCGAACGACATGTCGCCCCCCTCAGCGCTCGGCCGGCTGGATGTACACGACGCCCTGGCCCTCGAAGCGCAGGGAGAACGGCTCCCCGCCCCCGGCGCCGGCCAGCGACCGCCAGGAGACCCCCGAGACGAGGCTCATCTGCACCTGACCCACGCCCGCGACGTAGACGTCGGGGTCCACCACGAGCGGCTCACCGGGCGTGACGGCGAGGGCGATCAGCGGCCCGTGCGACATGATCGCGCACTGGCCGGTGCCCGAGACCTTCGTCGTGGCGAGCCCCTGGCCCGCGGTCATCCCGCGGAGGCCCGCGAACTGGACGTCGAGCGTGAGGCCGTCGGTCACCGCCAGGACGTGCTCGGACTCGACGGTGAGCGCCTCCCCGGCGAGCCCGACGACCGTGACGTCCATGGCGCCCTGGGCGAGGTGGACACGGCCGACCCCCGTGCAGGTCATGAGCGAGATCGACTCGCCGGCGACCCGCTGCTTGAGCGCGGCGCGGAGCCCGCCCCCACCACCCATCCCGGCCGACTTGAAGTCGACCTTCCCGGTGAAGGCGACCATCGACCCGGACGCGGCACGCACGGAGTCGCCCTGGAGGTCGGCGTGGAGCACGCGGCCCTGAGCGGTGAGGACGGCCACCGGTTCCCCTGTCTGTCGAGCTGCTGGCGAAGCGCCGCGGGAAGCCTAGTGGGGGCGGGATCGCCGGTGCCGGTCCGCGCGTCGGTCCGCGCGTCGGTCGCGGGCCGGTCGCGGGCCGGTCGCTGGCGGCTCCTCAGCCGGGCAGCCGGCGGACGGTCTCGGCGTCCTCCTCGCCGGCGAAGTACTGCGCGAGGACCGCGTCGAACGCCTCCCGGTGCTCGTCGAGCCCGGCGGCCGCGGCCGCGTGGGCGAACAGCGTCATCGACGACCGCAGCTTCGCCGCATCGATGCCGCCCAGGACGGTCACCGGGTCGTCGTCCGGCAGCGCGGTCAGGGCCCGGGCGCACTCGACCAGTCGGGGCCCGAGCACCGGGTCCGCGAGGTAGTCCGTGGCCTCCCCGAGGTCGGCGATCGCGTAGTGCCGGGCCGTGGGGCTCTGGCCGAGCCCGGCGATCTGCGGGAACACGAACCACATCCAGTGGGTGCGCTTGCGTCCCGAGCGGAGCTCGGCGAGCGCGGTGGCGTAGGTGCCGCCCTGATCGTGGGCCGTGGCGAAGCGGGTGAGGTCGGAGGCCATCCCCCCATGCTGCCGCGCCTGCCGGGACGCGTCCGGCCGCCGCGGCGTGGGACCCGCGACGGGAGGAGCCGCCGACCGTGACCCGTCGCATACTGGAGGGAGCGCAGCACCGGGTCAGCGGGCGGGCAGGAGGTCGTCACCATGAGCACGGACGTCGCGGACGAGGTCGGGGTCGGGGTCACGAGCCCGGCGGGGAAGGGCGCGCCGTCGGCGGGCGCCGGAGCGGATCAGACCGTGGACCCCGACGACCCGCGCGAGCACATCGAGGTGGGCGTCCTCCTCCCGAACGGACGGCTCGTCGGCCGCCGGTTCGCGTCCCGTGCCGAGGCGGAGGCGTGGGCCAGGCCGGACGAGGGCGAGCAGGTCGTCGAGTACAACCTCGTCTGCGAGTGCTCCGTCTGAGGCGATCCGTCCCGGTCGGCCCGCTCACCGGAGCGTGACCGGGCGCCGGGAGAGTGGTTCAGCCGCCGGCGCCGGACCCGCGGCCGCGGTCGAGCCGTCGGGCTCGGCGGACGGCACGGACCCCGACGGTCACCGCCGCGACGATGAGGATCAGGCCGAGACCGCCGAGGCCGGGGGAGTCGTCGGCGTCCCCGGCCGCGACGGCGCCGACGCCGAGGGCGAGGGCGAGGAGGAGCACGACGGCGAGGAGGAGAGGCTTCACGGGGTTCCTTTCGTGGCGTCCGGTCGGACGCAGGGCCGGCCGACGTCGCCACGAGGGCGCCGCGGATGGCGGTGAAGCATCGACTGTCGCTCGGTCTCTATCGCTTGTCAATCGACGGACGCACAGGGACGCGGTTCTCACCCGGTCGGCCGACCACCCGCTCGGCGATGCCGGGGTAGGAGACGACGAGGCCGTCCCGGTCCGCCTCGATGGTGGTGACGAGGTCCCGCGTGCTGTCAGCGAGTCCTCGAGCAGCACGACCCGGGCCGCGTCGACCCGCTCGGGATCGGGTCCCGCCACGACACCAGGCGCTCCCTGGTGACCATGGGTCGCCGGATCAGCCGGCGGGCCGGCACTCCCAGATGGTCCCGCGGGTGGCCCCGCCGATGTCGGCGGAATCGAACACCCCCTCGACCACCCCGAGGACCGTGGTCAGCCACCGGTAGCGGGGGTCGGCGGTCGTGAACCGGATGGACGAGACGACGATCCGTGCGCCGTCGCTCTCCCGGAGCGTGGCGAAGCCGTCGCTCTCGATCCAGACGCTCGCGCCGTCGTCGGTGGTGAGGACGCCGCGCAGCCGCGGGACGGTCACGCCGTCCGGACGCCGGTCCCCGATGTTCGTCAGGTGCACCTCGCCCGAGAGGCGGTCACCGGTCACTCGGCCCTCGAGGTGCCCGTAGGCCTTGCCGACCGGTCCGAAGTCGAGCAGGTCGAGCGAGGCGTAGGCCATCTCCATCGTCCCCAGCGGTACCAGCTGCACGGGCCCTCCTGGTGTTCGGCGCACGTCGGCGGGCTCGACGCTACCCCGGTCGTCCCGGTCGTCCCGGTCGTCCCCCGACCGCCCGCCGCCCGGACCGTCGACCTGAGCTGCGGGACCTTCCGTTCCGCGCGACTCGGGCCTACGGTGCTCGCGAGGCACGAGACCGGGAGGGTGCATGACGGGATCCGGCACGAAGGACGACCCCTGGACGCTCACCACCGCACCGGGCTCGTCCGCCTACACGATGTACCGGGACGAGGAGGCCTCGCCGCCGGTGCTCGTCTGCCAGGTCGGCTCGACCCGGCTGCTGTACCACCTGAGCGCGGTCGAGGACCTGCACGCCTGGCTCCTCGAGCGGGGCGACTGGGTGGACCTCGGCGCCTCGGACGAGAAGAAGGACGCGGCCGAGGGGACCGTCGAGGCGTGGGGGAGGTCGCCCGAGAACCCGGTCGGGGGCTGGTACGGCCTGCGGTCCGGGTACCGCGGACGGTTCGGCATGTACCTGCCGCCGCTCCTCGAGGCGCTCGGCCTCGTCGAGCTGACGCACCAGCCCCGCGGGAACCGGGTGCGGGCGGTCTGACGACGTCGCTCGGGGCCCGGTCCGCGGTGCGGCCGCCCCCACGGGTGGGTGTCGGAGGGCCGGGCTAGCCTCGGCCACCGTGGACCCGCACCGGTTGAGCCGCGTCGACGCCCGGCGGATCGCGATCCGCGCCCAGCTCCTGGACGCACCGCGACCGACCGATCTGGTGGGCGTCGTCCGGCAGCTCACGCTGGTGCAGATCGACCCGACGGCCGCCGTCGCGCCGAGCGCCGACCTCGTCGCCTGGAGCAGGCTCGGCTCCACCTACCGTCCCGAGCACCTGCAGGCAGCGGTTGAACGCGACCGGACGCTGTTCGAGCACTCCGCGTTCATCCGGCCCGCGGAGGACCTGCCGCTGCACCTCGCGGGCGCCGCGTCACGCCCCCGCAGCGCCGCTGCGCGCGAGTGGCTGGCGGCCAACGACGGGTTCCGGCGCGACGTCCTCGACCGGCTCGCGGCTGCGGGCCCGCTGTCGTCCCGGGAGATCCCGGACACGAGCACGGTGCCGTGGCCGTCCTCGGGCTGGACGAACAACCGCAACGTCACGCAGATGCTCGAGATCCTCTCGCGGCGGGCCGAGGTCGCGGTCGCCGGCCGTCGGGCCAGGGAGCGGCTGTGGGACCTCGCCGAGCGGGTCCACCGGTCGATCGACACCGACCTGCCGGAGGAGGAGGCCGAGCGCCTCCTCGACGAGCGCCGGCTGCGGGCGCTGGGGATCGCCCGGGCGACCGGGACCGCCATGCCGAACGAGCCCGCGACGGTGGGCGACGCGGGCGAGCCGGCCGTCGTCGACGGCGTCCCGGGGGTGTGGCGGGTGGACCCCGCGCAGCTCGGGCAGCCGTTCACCGGGCGCACCGCGCTGCTGTCGCCGTTCGACCGGCTCGTGCACGACCGCACCCGAGCGTCGGAGCTGTTCGGGTTCGAGTACACCCTCGAGATGTACAAGCCGGAGGCCGCCCGGCGGTGGGGCTACTTCGCCCTGCCCGTCCTGCACCACGACCGTCTGGTCGGCAAGCTCGACGCGACCGCGGACCGTCGTGCCGGCGCCCTGGTCGTGCACGCGGTCCACGAGGACGTCCCGTTCACCGCGGCCACGGCCGACGACGTCCGGCGCGAGATCGACGACCTCGCGGCCTGGCTGGACCTCTCCGTGACGTCCCCGGCCGACCGGGGGCCGGCGTGACGAGCAGGGCGCGCGCGGCGTCCAGGAGACCGGCGACCAGGACCGCAAGGTCTGGACGAAGGACTCGTGCCTGCGGCTGGGCGCCGCCAACCAGGACCCCGTCACCCGTGGCGTCGCAGCGGACGCGCATCGCGACCCGGCTCAGCACGTCGTCCAGGGCGCCGAGCGGTGCGGCGGTGGCTCGTGGCCGGCGTGCGCGTGGAGGACCGCGCGCAGGCCCTCGCGCACGGCGATCGCGTCGGCGAGGTCGGCGGAGCGGAGGCGGGTGCTCGGGTGTGGACCGCCGGCTTCGCGGTCGGCCGGCTCGTGCGACCGGTGGGCGGCGGCGTCGTCCTGACGCATCTGCCCTGGCCCAAGGTGTTCCTCGTCGCGGTGCCGCCGATGCTCCTCCTGCTCGCCGTGGGCCCCTCGCACCTGCCCGAGGCGCGCGACGCCCGGGCCGTGCCGGTCGACGTGGCCAGCGCCGCGCTGTCCCTGGCCGCCGTCCTCGCGCCGGTGCTCGGCATCAGCGGCTGGCCGCGGGCGACGCCGGCCCGCTCACCGGCGCGACGACGGTCGCGGGGCTCGGCCTGGCGGCCGTGTTCGTCCGGCACCAGCGTCGGCATCCCGCGCCGGCGCTCGACCCCGCACTCGTCTGCCGTGTGACGTTCGCCGCGCCGCTCGCCGTCGACGCGCTCGCGTTCTTCGTGCTGCTACGGCACGCAGTACCTCACCGCGCCGTACCTCCAGCTCGTCCTCGGCCCCCCGCCGCTCGCGGCGAGCCGGTGAAGGCTGCCGGGCACGGTCGGCTACCTCGTGGGTCCGCCGTCGGCCTGGCGGTGCTGCTCGGTTGCCGGGACCGCGAGCCCCCACGGCCCGGGACCACCGGGGAGCGCCGGGGAGCGCCGGGACGGCAGGATCGCGGGGGTGATCCCGACCCCGGCCGAGCTCAACCGCGCGACCCTGGCCCGCCAGCACCTGCTGCACCGGGAGCCGCTCGGCGTGACCGCGGCCGTCCGGCACCTGCTGGCACTGCAGGGGCAGCACCCGGCGTCGCCGTACCTCGCACTCTGGAACCGGCTCGAGCACCTGGACCCGGCCGACGTCGACGCCGCCCTCGCGACCGGCGCCCTCGTCAAGGCCACGCTCCTGCGCGTGACGCTCCACGTCGTGCACGCCGCGGACCACACCATGCTGCGGACGGCCCTGAGGACGACGCTGCGGGACTCCCGGTTCTCCGACGCCCGATTCCTCGGGAGCGGCCTGTCGGTCGCGGAGGCGGACGCCCTGGTGCCGACCGCTCCTGGACCACCTGACCACCCCACGGACGTCGTCGGAGGTCGAGGCGTGGCTGCGACCGCGGGTCCCGGGCTCGGCGGAGGGCGCCTGGTGGGCGCTGCGATCCATCGCGCCGCTCGTGCACGCGCCGAACGGCGGCGCGTGGTCGTTCGGTCCCCGCCCGCGCTTCGCGGCCCCGCCGGCACCGGGGCCGGGGGGCGACCGGCTCGCGGACGACGGCCTGTCCGACGACGGCCGGCCGGACGACGGCCTGCTCGACCTCGTGCCGCGGTACCTCGCGGCCTACGGCCCGGCCACGGTGGCCGACGTCGGCGTCTTCACGCGCGTGCATCGCACCCGGATCCGGACGGCGGTCGAGCGCCTCGTGGCCTCGGGTGCCGTGCGGGCCGACGACGGGACGGCCGGACCGGCGCTGCTCGACGTCCCGGGTGGAGCCCGTCCGGCGGGCGACACCCCGGCGCCGCCGCGCCTGCTGGGGATGTGGGACGCCGTCCTGCTGGCATACGCCGACCGCAGCCGCGTGATCCCGCCCGAGTACCGCCGGCTCGTCATCCGCGCGAACGGCGACGTCCTCCCGACGCTGCTCGTCGACGGCCACGTCGCCGGCGTGTGGCGACCGGTGTCCGGCGGCGTCGAGGCCACCGCCTTCCGGCCGCTCACCGACGCGACGTGGGACGGGCTCGCCGCCGAGGCGCGCTCCCTCCTGGCTCTGCTCGCCGACCGGGAGCCCGCGGTCTACTCCCGGTACGGGCACTGGTGGGCGTCACTGCCGGCCGGGCAGGTCCGCGTGCTGCCGGCCCGCTGACCGCCGGGACGCAGCCACGTCGGCACCCCCGCCGGCGCCGGTCCGGTTCAGTGCGCGGACGAGCGGCCGCGGGGAGCCGACCCGCACGAGGTTCCCGCTCGGGTCGACGACCGCGAGCTCGCGCATCCCGTACGCGGTGTCCACCGGGCCACGTCGAGGAAGCACGAGCACGCCGTCGCCCGCAGGTCGACGTCGGGCGCCGCGACGACGTGCAGCATCATCCCGCCGCGGCCGAGGATCAGGTCGTCCCACTCCTCCGGCTCGGCGCCGAGGTTGACGAACCCGAGCCGCCGGAAGAGCTCCAGGCTCTCGCGCAGGTCACGGCTGGGCAGGATCGGGACGGCGTGTTCGACCATCACCGCACGCCAGCCCCGGCGTTCGCCCGGGAGCGGGGGTGGCCGGGGCGTCCCGTGGCTACGGTGTCGGCCGTGCACCGCAGCCGACCGTCCACGCTCATCGTCGACGCCGCCACGCCCGAGCCGCCGCCGCCGCCGCGTTCTGGTCGGCGGTTGGCTCGAGTGCCGCACGCCCTGCGGCCCCGGGCGGTCACCTCGTGTGCGTGATCCCGCGGCACAGCGACGACGAGACGTTCGACCGGCGCGCAACTCTCTGGCACCGACCGGACCGTCAGCGCGCGTACCGCCGGACGAACGCCCGCAGCACCCGGGGCGGGTGCACGACGTGGGACGTGTGCAGCGCGGAGACCACCCGCTCGGTGTCCTCGGCCGGGAAGTAGCCGGCGTCCTGGTAGATGCGCACCCGCTCGACGATCCCGGGCACGTCCAGCTCGGGGTGGAACTGGGTCGCGTAGAGGTTCTCGCCGCACCCGGAACGCCTGGACCGGGCAGGTCGGCGAGCCGCCAGGACGACCGAGTGCGGCGGAGGCTCGCTGCAGCGCCTCCTTGTGCCCCACGAAGGCGTCGAACTCCGGCGGCAGGACGCGGAACACCGGGTCGTCGCGCCCCTGCGCCGTCAGGGTCACCGGGACCGCGCCGACCGGCTCGCCGAACTCGCGGTCGACGACGCCACCCTGGTGCACGCCGAGCGTCCCCACGCCGTAGCAGGCACCGAGGAACGGCACGTCGCGGTCGACCACGACGTCGAGCAGGTCGGCCAGCTCGGCCTCGACCCGGAGCTGGACGTCCGACTTCTCGTCCTCGGGGTCGCTCGTGCAGAACGGGCTCCCGCCGACGATCACCCCTGACCACTCGTCGAGGTCCAGCGCGGGCATCGGGCCGCGCTCGAGCCGGACCTGGCGCAGCTCGCCCGCCGACAGGCCGCCGAACCGGCGGAACGCCTCGTACTCGCCCTCGGCGGCGCGGCTCTCGGCGCGCGTCGAGAGCAGGAGGAAAGGCCTCACGGGCCGGAGCGTATCGGCGCCGCGACGGCCGCAGGCGGCGTCCGGTCCCGGCAGTCGACGCGGGGCGCTCGACGGTCGCCGGTCGGCCGCCCCGCGCCGTCCGCCACCGTGACGGGGCCACAGGGGTGCTCCCGGCGCGCGGTCGCGCGCCGCGGATGTCACCGTGGGGCCAGCACACGCCGCCCGGCCGCCCGACACCGCAGAGGTCACGCATGGACACCACGAGCACCGACACCCCGAACCCCGGCTTCCGCCGGCGGCCCGAGCACGAGCGCGTGCCCCAGCAGTCCGTCGTCGTCTACAACCCGGTGCGGGTCGAGGGGCTGGCCGAGCGTCGCGAGGCGGTCGAGCGGGCCCTCGCCGAGGCCGGCTGGCCCGCGCCGGAGTGGGTCGAGACGACGGCCGACGACCCGGGCGCGGGCCAGGCGCGGCAGGCGATCGCCGACGGCGCGGGCGTCGTGTTCGTGTGCGGCGGCGACGGCACGGTGCGCTCGGTGATCGAGGGGGTCGCCGGGACGGACGCGGCCCTCGCCGTCCTCCCGGCGGGGACCGGCAACCTGCTGGCGACCAACCTGGGCATCCCGGACGACCCGATCGCGGGGGTGCGCCTCGCGACCGAGTGGGGCCGCCGGTACCTCGACGTCGGCGAGGTCGACGGGCAGCTCTTCGCGGTGATGGCCGGCATGGGCTTCGACGCCGCCCTGCTCGACGACGCGTCCACGGCGCTCAAGGCGAAGATCGGCCCGCTGGCGTACGTGCTGTCCGCGCTCGGGCACCTGCGCGACCACCGGATGCACGTGACCATCCGCCTCGACGACCACCCGCCGGTCCGCCGTCGTGCCCGGACGGTGCTCGTCGGCAACGTCGGACGCCTGCAGGGCGGGGTCAAGCTCCTCGCCGACGCCGAACCGGACAACGGTCAGATGGACGTCGCGATCCTCGCGCCGCGCCGGATCGGGCACTGGGTCGCGCTCGCGTGGGGCGTGGCCCGCGGCAAGCGCGACGTCGCCCACATGGACGTGCTCCGCGCCCGGCGCATCCGCATCGCCGCCGACCGCGACCACCCGCGCCAGCTCGACGGCGACGTCATCGAGCCCGGCCGCACCCTGGACATCCGGGTCCGTCCCGGGGCGCTGCTCCTGTGCGTCCCCCAGCCCGAGGAGAGCGCGGACATCGCCGAGGGCGGCGAGCGGCTCGGCGAGGACTGACCTCGCACCGACCGGCCGGGGTCAGGCGCCGTCGTCGACGGCGATCGGCTCGGCCGTGCCGGCCCCCGGGGCCGGGGCCGGCTCGACGGGTGCGGTGCCGGGCCGCCGGGCCTCGAGCTGGGCGATGAGCGTCGCGGCGTCGTACGGGCCGCTGTGGCGGCGGTCGTGGACGAAGAAGGTCGGCGTGCTGCGGGCGCCGCTCGCCTCGGCGCCGGCGACGTCCTCACGGACACGGGCGGCCAGCTCGGTGTCGGACAGGTCCTCCACGAAGCGGTCGACGTCGAGCCCCAGCTCGGCGGCGTACTCGACGAGGGCCTCGGGGTGCAGCCGGTCCTGGCGCGTGAACAGCAGGTCGTGCATCGGCCAGAACCGGTCCTGGCGGCCCGCCGCCTCGGCCGCGAGCGCGGCGCGCTCGGCGTCGGGGTGGACGTCCGGCAGCGGCAGGTGGCGCACGACGTAGCGCAGGTCGTCACCGAAGTGCTCGCGCAGCTCGCGGCCGACCCCGGTCGCCTTGGCGCAGAACGGGCACTCGAAGTCGAGGTACTCCACGAGGGTCAGCGGCGCGTCCGCCGGGCCGCGGATGTGGTCCCGCGCGGGGCGCACCGGCTCGGCGAGCAGGCGGGGGAGCTCGGCGGTCCGCTCGCCGAAGACGACCGCCGCGAGGCGGAACGTCACCCATCCCGTCCCGGTCGCCAGGACGGCCGCGAGCAGCACGCCGACCGTCGCCTGCTCGGCGAGGACCGGGTCGTCGAACGCGAGGCCGATGATGAGCAGCGAGACCGTGAAGCCGATGCCGGACAGCGCTGCGCCGCCGACCACCTGCCCGCGCCCCACCCCCTGCGGCAGGCGCCCCAGGCCCGCCCGGACGGCCAGCAGGGCACCGCCCCCGATCCCGACGAGCTTGCCGAGCACCAGGCCGAGCACGACGCCCCAGGTGACCGGGGACCGCAGCGCGTCGCCGAGCAGTCCGCCGCGTACGTCCACCCCCGCGTTCGCCAGCGCGAACAGCGGGACCACGACGAAGCTCGCCCACGGGTGCAGGACCGCCTGCAGTCGCTCGTTCACCGAGATCGCGCGCACCAACCCGCGCTGCGCGGTCCGGCCGACGCTGGGCATGGGGGACTGGCGGAACGCCCGCACCAGGCTGGCGGCGCCCTCGACGACGTCGCGGCGCGGTGCCACCGCGGGGACCAGCAGCCCGGCGAGCATGCCCGCGATCGACGGGTGCAGACCGGACCGCATCGTCGCCATCCACAGCACGAGCGCGACGACGACGTACGGCGACGTGCGCCACACCCGACGGGTGCCGAGGACGCCCAGCGCGACGAGGCAGGCGACGGCGATCGCGAGCGCCCCGAGGTCGACGTCGTCGGAGTACGCCACCCCGATGACCGTGACGGCGAGGATGTCGTCGAACACGGTCATGGTGAGCAGGAACAGCCGCAGCTGCGTGGACAGCCGCGGCCCGACGACGGCGAGCGCGCCGAGCAGGAACGCGGTGTCGGTGCCGATGACGACGCCCCACCCGGCGGCGGCCTCCCCGCGGGGGTTGACCGCGAGGTACAGCAGCGCGGGGACGACGAGCCCCGCGGCGCCGGCCACCACCGGCACGACGATGCGCCGGCGGTCGGTGAGCTCGCCGAGCGCGAGCTCGCGCCGCACCTCGAGGCCGATGACGAAGAAGAAGACCGTCATGAGGCCGTCGTCGACCCAGTGCTGGAGGTCGAGGGACACCGTCGCGTCGCCGGCGCTGAACGAGACCGGCAGGTGCCACAGCGCCTCGTACGCGGCGGACCAGGGCGAGTTCGCCCAGGCGACCGCGACGACGGTCGCCACCAGCAGCAGCGCGGCCCCGGCCGACTCCGTCCCGATGAACCGCCGCAGCTGCTCGGAGACCTGGCCGTGCAGCGCGTTCCGCGTGCGGGTGCGGGACCGGTCCGGAGGGCTGGGCGTCACCCGGTCAGGCTAGGTGAGTCGGTCGACGGCGTGGGAGCCCCGTCCCGTCCCGGCCTCGCGGGGGCGCACGCCGACGTCGGCCAGGGTGATCGCCGCGAGGGCGTCGACGGTCGCCGGGTCGCCGCGCCGCCACCCGGCGGCGGGGTCGGGGCCGACCGCGGCCAGGCGGGCCAGCGGCGCGGTCGCCAGCGCGCGCAGGGCGAGGAGGTCGCTGCCGTCGTCGCGGGCGAGGACGCGGCGCACCGCGGCGGCGCGGCGCGACCACCGCCACCGGTGGACGGCCCAGGCCGCGGCGCCCAGCAGGGCGGGCCAGGCGGCGACCGCGATCCCCGCGACGAGTGCGGCGCGCCCGACGGCGGTCTGCGCGTCCACCCCGGCGGCCGCGACGCCGCTCGCTGCGTCCCCGGCGGCGTCCAGGGGGGCCCGCAGCGCGTCTCCGAGCAGCGGGGTGCGGCCGACGCCCGCGGCGGCGTCGCGCAGGCCGTCCTCGAGCGACCGCCCGGCGTCCGCCAGCGCGCGTCCGGGTTCCGCGAGCCGGATCACCGCCCCGTGCACCGCCCGCCCGACGGCCACCCAGGCGACCACCCAGGCGATCGCGAGCAGGTCGCCGAGCACCTGACGTGCCCGGCGACCCGGCCGGTCCGCGTAGAGGTCCACCGGGGCATCGTGCCGTGCCCGCCGGCGCTCCGCCCCCGGCGGGGCGGGCGGGGGGCAGGGACTCAGGCGGTGGGTCGTCGAGCACTCCCATGCCCCGGTGCCGGCACGTCCCACGAGCGGGGACGGGGAGGGGGGCACGAGGTGTCGCGCAGCACCGACCGACACCGCCACGTCGCCGGGTCGGACGGGTCAGTGGTCCCCGCGCGGCTGCACCGGGTCGAGCGCCTCGGCGTGAGCCGCTCGAGGATCTCGTCCGGCGTCGTCGGCCGGCCCAGGTGGTAGCCCTGACCGACGCCGCAGCCGAGCTCGCGCAGCGACGACCGCGGTCGCCTCCTCCTGGATGCCCTCCGCGATGACCCGGAGGCCGAGGTCGCGGGCGAGGCCGATGGTCGACCGCACGATGACGTAGTCGAGGTGGTCGCGGCCCATGTCGCTGACGAAGGACCGGTCGACCTTGAGCTCGTCGATCTCGAGCCGCTTGAGGTAGTTGAGGGACGCGTGCCCGGTGCCGTAGTCGTCGACCGCGATGGCGACGCCCAGGCGCGCGCAGCTCGGCGAGCACGACGTCGACGCGGCCCGGGTCGGACGAGGATCCCGGTCTCGGTGACCTCGAGGACGAGGGACCGGGACGGGACGCCGTGGCGCTCGAGCGCCGCGCCCACCTGACCGGGCAGGGTCAGGTCGGAGAGCTGGCGGGCCGACAGGTTGACCGACATCCGGATGTCGTGACCGAGCACCCGCCAGCCGGCGAGCGTGGCCAGGGCGCGGTCGAGCACGTACGCGGTGAGCTCGGCGATGAGGCCGGAGTTCTCGGCGAGCGGGATGAAGCTGTCCGGCGGGCACCTGCCCGCGGGTGGGGTGGCGCCAGCGGATGAGCGCCTCGACGGCCACGACGTGGCGGTCGACGAGGTCGACCTGCGGCTGGTAGGCCACCGTGAGCTGACCGTTGTCGAGCGCGGTGCGCAGGTCGGACAGCAGCTGGAGACGCTCGACGGTGTTGACGTCGAAGCGGGGGGAGTAGACCTGCGTCCGGTCGCGCTCGAGCTTCGCCTGGTACAGCGCGATGTCGGCGTTCTTCATGAGCGTCGCGGCGTCGGTGCCGTGCTCGGGTGCGACCGCGACGCCGGCGCTCCCGCGCACGAGCAGCTCGAGGTCGCCCACGAGGATCGGGGTCTCCAGCGAGGCGAGGAGCGACTGGGCGAGCGCCTCGCTCGCCGCCAGGTCCCCGTGCACGACGACGGCGAACTCGTCCCCGCCGAGGCGGTGCGCGACGGCGGCGTCGGGCAGGGTCGCGCTCAGGCGGTCGGCGACGTTGCGCAGCAGGACGTCGCCCACGGGGTGGCCGAGGGTGTCGTTGATGTCCTTGAAGTGGTCGAGGTCGATCAGCACGAGGCCCGGTCCGCGCTCCGGTTCGCCGGCGGCCGCGGAGATCGCGCCTGTGAGCTGTCCGTAGAGCCGGTCGCGGTTGCCCAGGCCGGTGAGGGTGTCGTGCGACGCGTGGTAGGCCTGCCGGACGGCGGCCGCGGCGGTCAGGTAGACGGCGATCGCGGGCGCGCAGAGCAGCGCGACGAAGGCGGTGCCGCTCGCGGCGACGTTCGCGGCGGCGCCGCCGATGCAGAGCATGGTGCCGTGGGTGGAGACGAAGAAGACCGCGTCGTCGACGACGATGACGCGGAGCGGGATCCCGGAGGCGATGGCCACGACGCCACCGACGAGCAGCCGGTTGAGGACGACCATCGTGATCCCGGCGAGCAGCAGAGGGACCAGGTGCTCGGAGCTCCGGGTACAACGGGGCCGCCGAAGTAGTCGACGTCGGGAGCGAACGCCGCGTAGACACCTCGAGCGGCCAGCACGCTGAGCGTGTACTGGGCGAGGTTGAACGCGGACTTCGTGAGGTCGCGGCGCCGGATGAGGTCGTCCGCGAGGCTCGCGACGACCTGCGCCACCACCGCGGGGCCGACGCCGCCGACGGTCAGCAGCGCGAAGATGAACGGGGTGGAGGTCGAGACGCTCTCCGCGGGCTCGTCGCCGCGCGCGATCACCAGCGGCTTGATCTCGCCGAGCAGGGCGGCCACGGCCAGGAACACGATGGTCCAGAGGGCGGTGTGGGCGAGCACGCGCGGCCAGTCGGTGCGCAGCGACCGCGTAACCCAGGCCCAGCGCACCCAGCGAGCAGACGACCGCCACGTAGGCGCGCACGAACGAAGACCGGGCCGAGGCTCGCGCCCTGGTCCGGTCCTTGTCGGGAGGTGTCAGATCCACTTATACCCGAGGACGACGACCGTCGAGACGGCGCTGATCGTGGAGGGCTTGGTGGCCAGACGGATGGTGGTGTCCTTGATGGTGCGCAGCGCCTTCATCGCTCGATCCCTTCAGATGCGTCCGGCTGCGCGACCTGGGTCGATCGTGCCGTCCTGGTGAGTGTCCCGACCCGAGGGCCGGTGGCGAGGTGTCCCGCCGTTCTGCTGGTCCCATCGGCCCACCGCTCCAGGACGTTGAGGAGTCGGCCCCACCTGCACCGACGTCCCATCTGCTTTCACCCGTTCGGTCGGGACATCTGTAGCACACCGCCGCGGACCGGGGACCTTCCGGACACCGGTGACGGGTCGTCCGTGGTCTGCCCACGGCCCCCTCACGCGGGCAGGTGGAGCACCGCGCGGATCGTCCGGACGACGCCGTCGTCGGCGTTGGACGGGGCGAGGAACCGGGCGCGGGCGCACACCGCGGGATGCGCGTTCGTCATCGCGAACGACCACCGCGCGGCGTCCAGCAGCTCCAGGTCGTTGAGGTAGTCGCCGAAGGCCATGGTCTGCTCCGGCGTGATGCCGAGCCGCTCCTGGAGGGCACGCACCGCGACGTCCCTTGTGCACGGCCGGGTCCATGACGTCGACCCAGTGCCGTCCGGAGACCACGACCCCCTGCGTCGCGGGAACCGCTCGAGCGCGGGCGCGGTCCGCTCCGTCACCGACCCGGCGTCGTACACCGCGATCTTCAGCACGTCGTCGTCGACGGCGAGCAGGTCGTCGACCTCCTCGAGCAGCGCGTAGTAGCGGTGCGTCTCGGTGAGGAACTCCGGGTCGTCCCGCTCGACGTACGCCGAGCGCTTGCCGCAGACGACGGCGCCCACCGGCACCCCCTGGGCGGCCAGGGCGCGCACCGCACGGACGACCTCGTGCACGACGTCGCGCGCGATCGTCACCGAGCTGATCTCCCGACCGCCGGCGCGACGTAGGAGCCGTTCTCCGCGATGACGACGAGCTCGGCCGGCGTCCAGCAGCCCGTCGAACTGCCGGACCAGGGTCGCGTGCTGCCGCCCGCTCGCGGGGCAGAAGGCGATGCCGCGCTCGGCGAGCCGGTCGAGCAGGTCGCCGAGACCGTCCGGCATCCGGTGGTCGGGGTCCAGCAGGGTGCCGTCCATGTCCACGACGACGAGGCGGATGTCCGGGGCGGGGTCGGACGGGTCCGGGAAGCGCGCGGTGAGGCCGGTCATGGGGGCCATCCTCCCAGGGGTCGCCGCCGGCCCGGGCCCGGCACGGGGCCGCCAGCACCGACGACGCCCGGGTGAGATCTCGATCTGATGAGCCCCAGGGGGTTGTTTCACGGAGATTTTCGGCCAGCCTGGTGTGATCGGTCCCGAGCGAGAGGGGCGTGAGCGTGCCGGCACAGATGTCGGGCCCGGGAGCACTGCTCCCGTGGGCCCACCGCATGGCGGCTCTCGCGGCCGCGCCTCCCGTACGGGACGGTGTGACCGACCGCGCTGCGGGCGCCGGCACGTCCCCTCCCGCGCGGCCGCTCACCGCCTCGCTCGCTCCGTCGTTCCCCGCGTCATCGTCCGTGGCGCTCTCCCGGGCCCAGCGCCGCGCGGCCCGTCGTTCACAGCGGCGGACGGCGGCGAGCGGCTCGGCGCGGGTCGGCGGCCTGCGGGTCACGGGTCCGGTCGTGCGGGGCGCGGCGGTCCTGCTCACCGCCGGGATGCTCGTCGGCGGCGACCTCGCCACCACGCGGGCGGTCGGCTACGGCGGGGCGTCCGGCACGATCTTGCCGTCGGCCACCGAGCGTGCGCACTCCGCGGAGGTCGCCCGGCTCCAGGGCCAGGCGAACGCCTCGGCACGCTCGTCGCGCGCAGAGACCGTCGCCCTCGCCGCCGCCGCCCTCCGCGCCGCCCACGCGGCGCGCCCCCTGGTGTCCGACCCGGACGCCGACGGTGTCCGGACCGAGCTCGCCGGAGCGGTCGAGCGGCTCGCCACGCTCCTCGACGACGCCCGGCCCGCGCCGCGCATGAGCGCCGACCTCCCGACGCTGCCGGCGAGGCGGGCGGCCCCCCTGCTGACCGCCCCGCCGGCGACCCCGGCCCCGACCCCGGGCGCCGCAGGTGCGGCGCAGCCGGGCGCTCCCGAGCCGGGTGCCGACGGCACCGGCTCCCCGGCGGAGGCCGTGCCGGCTCCCGAGCCCATCGTGGTGCTCCCCGAGCTCCCGGACCTCGAGCCGCTCACCCCGGTCCACGACCCGGCCGCCGCCGACGACGACGTCCACAGGACGGACGACGCGGCGGCCGACGACGAGGACGCGGCGGACCCCGACGACCCGACGACCGCGGACGACGACACCGACCACACCGCCGTCCCGCCGGCCGACACGGCCGACGCCGGCGGGACGGCCACCCCCGCCGACCCCGCGGCCCCCGCCACCGACCCGGCTGCGGACGTCGCCGCACCGGGTGCGGAGGCCGCCGCAGCGCCAGAGGCCACCGCGCCGCTCCCGGCGGCGGACGCCGCGCCCGGTGCCGTCCTGACCGGTCCCGCGCTCACGGCCGAGCTCGACGACGCCGCGAGCGCCGTCTTCCAGCTGTCCATGGAGCTGGAGAGCCTGGCGAGCGAAGCCCGGCGCGACGAGGCGATCGCGCGGGTCGAGGCGCTCACCACGGTCGAGACGGCCGCGGCCGCGGCCGGCGAGGCGGTCACAGAGCTCGGCGCGCTCGAGGCCCTGACGCCGCTGACCGAGGAGGAGCGCCGCGCCCTGCGCTCCGACGAGGGCGACCTGACCACGGGGACCACGAGCCAGCGTGCGCGGCTCCGCGAGGGCACGCCCGCCGGCGTCACCGCGCTCATGCAGGAGTGGGAGAACGGGCGCATCCCGGCCGACGCGCTCTGCGCCGTGCCGTTCGCCACGTCCCACCGGCTGCAGTGCGACGCGGCGGACGCGCTCGCCGACCTCAACGAGGCCTACCGCGAGGCCTTCGGTACCGATCTCGCGGTGGTCAGCTCCTACCGGACCCTCGAGGCGCAGGTGTCGCTCCGCGCCTCGAAGGGTGGCCTGGCCGCGCGGCCGGGGACGTCGAACCACGGCTGGGGGATCGCCGTCGACCTCGGCGGCATCGGCAGCCTGGGTGACTTCAGCAAGCCGGGCTACAAGTGGCTCCAGGAGCACGCGGGCGAGTTCGGCTGGAACCACCCGCGCGGCATGGAGCCCGGCGGCAGCGGGCCGCAGGAGCCGTGGCACTGGGAGTTCGGGACCGCCTGAGCCGACGCCGGCCGGCTGGTCGACCGTTCGACCGGTCGGACGGTCGCAGGATCACCCGCGTCGCCAGGGAGGCCCTGCCCGGGCCCGGCGGTCAGGACGGGCTGCCGCCACCCGCCTCACGGGCGAGGCGGGCGCGCCGGGCCGCGTCCACCCGGGCGGCGCGCTCGCGCTCGAGCCGCCGGTGGGGGTCCGCGTCGCCGCCCAGCTGGGCCGGGCCGAACACGTTGAGCAGGGTGTACCGGAACCGGTAGCCGATCCGGTAGGCGAGGGACAGCCCCTCGTTCTGCTCGCGCCTGCTCATGGCACTCCCGTCGTCGATGCCCGACGTCGCCGCGCCGACCGATAGTTCGTGCACTAACTATACCGCGTCCGGCGGTAGGCTCGGAGCGTGCACCCGGGCCCCGCCACCTCGCAGACGGCCGGACCGGCCGACCCGGAGCTCGCCGGACCGGCCGACCTCCTCGCGCTGGACCGGCAGGTCTGCTTCGCCCTCGCCGTCGCCGCTCGCGAGGTCATCGCGCTCTACCGACCCCTGCTGGAGCCGCTCGGGCTCACGCACCCGCAGTACCTCGTCATGCTCGCGCTGTGGGAGGACTCGCCGCTGCGCGTCGCCGACCTGGCCGCGCGGGTGAGCCTGGAGCCCGCGACCCTCTCGCCGCTGCTCAAGCGGCTCGAGCAGCGGGGGATGGTGGTCCGCGACCGGGACCCGCGCGACGAGCGGGCGCTGGCCGTGCGGCTGACCCCGGCGGGCGCCGGGGTCCGGGCGGAGGCCGAGGCGATCCCGGTGGCGATCATGTCCCGGCTCGGCATGGACGTCGCGGACCTGGAGTCGCTGCGCGACCGGCTCACCGAGCTCGTCGCCGCGGCGCGCACCGTCCCATCACCGGCGCGCGCCGTCCGTCACGGCGCGATGGTCAGCCCGCCGTCGTGACGTGGTCGCGCCAGCTGTGCTCGGGGGAGTATCCGAGCAGGCGGCGCGCCTTGTCGATGGACAGCAGGGTCTGGGTGCCCTCCACGGGGCGGAGCTCGACGCCCGGGAACACCTCGGCGGCCAGGTCGTTGCTGGGCCGCGTCATCACGGTGTCCGCCGCGGCGATGATGTACGCCTCGAACCCGGGCCGGGCCACCTCCAGCGCCCGCACCACGGCCTGGGCGCCGTCGCGGGCGTCGATGTAGCCCCACAGGTTCCACCGGCGCAGCTGCGCGTCGCCGTGGTAGCCGGGGAACGCGGCGTAGTCGTCGGGGTCCATGACGTTCGAGAACCGCAGCGCCGTGATGCTCAGCGCCGGGTCCCACCGCGTGAGCTGGATCGCCATCTGCTCCTCGAGGTGCTTGACCAGCGAGTACGTGGACTCCGGGCGCGCCGGGTACTCCTCGTCCACCGGGATGTACGGCGGCGGGGTCTCGAACGGCAGGCCGAGCACGGTCTCGCTGGAGGCGTACACGAGCCGGGTGATGCCGGCCCGGCGGGCCGCCTGGAACACGTTGTACGTGGCGAGCATGTTGTGGTGGAAGGTGGCGACGTCGGGGACGATGCCGGGCGCCGGGATCGCGGCCAGGTGGACGACGGCGTCCAGCCCGTCGTGCTGCTCGTCGACCCCCCCGATCGCGTCCGCCACCTGCCCGTGGTCCGTGAGGTCCACGAGGACCACCGAGCCCCGCGCGCCCACCCGGTCGAGGTTCACGACGTCGTGCCCCTCGTCCCGCAGGCGTCGCACGACGCTCCGACCCAGCTTGCCGCTGCCACCTGTCACCGCGATCTTCATGGCCCCATCTTGGGGGCTCAGGCCCGGGTCGCGTCCGGGCGTCGCGCAGGGCGACGCAGGGGACCGGGAGGACCGGCACCCGCGTTCCCGACCGATGAGTCCGGCCCGGCCCTACGGTCGGTCCTGAGACCGGGGAGCGCCCCGGACCTGCGACCAGGAGGACCCGATGGCCAGTCGTCTCAACCCGTACATCAGCTTCGACGGCACCGCCCGCGAGGCCATGGAGTTCTACAAGAGCGTCCTCGGCGGGACGCTGACCATGAGCACCTTCGGCGAGTACGGCGCGCCGGAAGGGGTCGACGGCAGCGGGATCATGCACGCCCAGCTCGAGACCGACAGCGGCTACACCCTCATGGCCGCGGACACGCCACCCGGCATGGAGTACACGCCCGGCAGCAGCATCACCGTGAGCCTCAGCGGGGACGACGGCGACGAGCTGCGCCGGTACTTCAGCCAGCTGCTCGAGGGTGGCACCGTGACGGTGCCGCTGGAGAAGCAGATGTGGGGCGACGAGTTCGGCCAGGGCACCGACCGGTTCGGTGTCGGCTGGCTCGTCAACATCGCCCAGCCGGAGAGCTGACCGGCGCGTCGGGTCGCCGGTCCGACGTCGGACGGCGGCGCCCCGCCCGCCGCGCGGCGAGCGGGGGCCGTCGGCGGACGGCGGACGGTCAGGAGACCGTGACCGTCCGGGTGTCCGTCATGGGCGTCCCGGCGGCCCCGCCGGACGGGTCGTCCTCGCTGATCTCGATGGTGTAGGTGCCGGGCGCCAGCTCGACGGTGAAGGCGAGTACGGCGCGAACACCTGGCCCTCCTCGTGGTGGCGAAGCCGGTGGCGACCTCGGCGCCGGCTGCGTCCAGCACGCGCCACGGCACGTTGGCCTCGAACGCCGCGGCGTCCCCGGAGACCGTCGACCGGCGACGTCGACGTCGCGCCCTCCGCCGGGACGTCGATCTGCACGAGCTGGCGCACGTCGAGGGGATCGGCCCTCGTCACGGGCGCGTCCCAGGTGACCGCGCCCCACAGCTCACCGGCCGGCTCGCCGGCGATCGTCAGGAGCACCCCGGCCGCGTCGTCACCCTCGGCCTCCGTCGCCGTCCAGACGAGCTGCTGGACCATGGTCGCGGCGCCCTCGGACCCGATCGACGCGGTCCGGGCCTCCTCGCTGAGGTCGACGGTGAGCGTGCCGCCGGACCGGCGTCACACCGAGCACCTGTGCGCCGGGGTCCCACGCGGTGGAGTAGTCGGGGTCGGTCCGGCCCGGCGATCATCTGCTCGACCGCCGCCTGCACCGGGTCGTCCCCGGTCACCTCGTGCGCTCGCGGGCGAGGCGGATCCCGGCCCGGGTGTCGACGAGGTAGTGGACGGTGACGTCCACGGGGGTCGCCGTCGCGGTGGACGTCGGCGTCGGCTCCTCGGTCGGCGCCGGCGACGGGGGCGCGGAGGCCGTGGCGAGTGGGCGTCGGGGTGCCCGGGTCGTCGTCGGTGCACGCCGCGAGGCCGATGGCGACCATCGCGACCACGAGGACGAGCCGTGCTGCACGGTTGGTGGACATGGTGATCCTCCAGGCGGTGCGCAGGCTCGCGGATGTGCGGCATGACCTGCTGACTTTACCTCCGGTCGGTCCGTCTCCACGAGGGTGAAACGCGCCGGAGGCTCAGCGCAGGATCGACATCGACATGCGGCGGTAGGCGTGCCGCCGTCCGCGGATCGCGATGCTGTACGCGAGCAGGTTCTCCGGCAGCGCGACCCCGAAGAGGCCGCAGTCGCCGAGGTGATGGATGTCGGTCCCCGTCATCTTCGCCATGAGGGCGATGCGCCGGATCGTGTCGACGTCCGCGCCCTCCTGCGACGTCCCGACCGTGGTCATCGTCAGGCCGCCGGCATCGTGGACGGCGTCGACCCAGCCGCGCACGAGGGCCTCGTGGACAGCCCGGCACGGTGCCCGGTGCCGGCAGCAGGACGACGTCGGCACCCGCCTCGACGAAGCCGACGACGTCGCGCTCGTCGACGATCCGGCCGCCGGCCTCGCTCGCGCTGCCGGCGGCGTGCATGCGTCCGGCCGCCAGGAGCAGGCCGTCCCCGGCCGCGGTGCGCGCGTGCCGGACGGCCCGGGCCAAGGACGCGTTGGTCACCCCCATGCCCGGGTTCCCGGTCAGCACGACCGCGTCGACGCCGAGCTCGACGGCCGCGGCGAGGTTCGCCGGGGTGGCGAGCCGTCCCGCGGCGGGTCCGGGCCCGAAGGTGTCGTCGGTGACCCGGTCGGCCGCCGGGTCCACCGGCTCGAGGTTGACCGCCACGAGTCGCCCGGTGAGGCGCTTGACCTCGCGCACGACGTCGGCCGGCGCGGCGTCGATGCCGAACACCTCGGGGGCGCGCACGTCGAGCAGGTTGAGCACGAGCAGGTCGGCGCCCATCCCGGCCGCGAGCTCGGGGTTGCTGACGTCGTACACCGCCGCCATGACGGGGGCCATCATCTCCGCGGCGAGGACCCGTCCCTCCGAGCCGCGGATCGCGGCCAGCACGTCGGCGCGGGTGTACCCGGCGAGCTCACGAGCAGTGGTGTCCAGCAGGCGCTTGACCACGAGGCCTCCCCGGTCGGATGTCCGGCCGATCGTCGATCGCCGGTCGGCACCCGCGACGGCGCCGCGGTCACCGCCGGACGGACGGATCCGCGATGCTGTCACCGGGAGCGGCGCCGCCGCAACGACGCCGGCGGCGGCGGCACGACCCGCGAGCCGCCGGCGACGTCGTCGGCGGCCCCCGCGCTCCAGGGGCGCCGACGAGGGGGGACCGCATGCCGTGGCGGCACGGGCCGGGGACGGCCGCGACCGGCGGGTTCGTCCCGGTCGAGCTCGCACAGACCGGGCCGCGGACGTTCACGCTCCGCGCGGACCTCGTGCACGAGGCGCGCGCGCACCCGTCGCGACCCGATCTCGGCGGCGCGCTGGTCGTCGTCCCGGCCGGCTTCACGACCGACCTCGCCTCGGTGCCGTATCCGCTCTGGGCCCTCATCGGGCCGTTCGGCCGGCACACGCGGGCCGCGATCGTGCACGACCACGGGGTGCGCGCGCTGATCCCAGCGCGGCGGTCGCCGCGTGACCTGCTCGTGCGGGAGGCGGTCGACCTGCGGTTCCGTGACGCGCTGCTCGACAGCGACGTGCCGCGGTTGCGCGCCTACCTCCTGTGGGCCGGGACCTCGATGGACCGGATCGTCAAGCACGCGCCGGTGGCGGTGGCCGTCGGCCTCGTGGTCGAGCTGCTCGCGGGCCTCGTCCTGATCGTCGCCGGACTCCGGCTCGGCGGGTGGTGGGGGCTGGCCGCGGTGGCGCTGCCGCTCCTGCCGACCCTGGCGTGGGGCCGCGCGCGACTCGCCGTCGCGCTCGTGCAGTACGTCGGCGCCCTCGTGCTGCCCGTGATCCTGCTCAACGCGGCGGTCTCTGCGCTGCTCGCGGCCGCGAGCCTGCTCGTCGGGGGTCGCGCGCAGGGCATCGAGCCGACCCGACTGCCCGGACCCGCGTCCCCGGCGCCCGGCGCGCCGCCGTCGAGTGCCCGGACGCCGTCGGGTGCCGGGACGCCGTCGACCCCGCCCGCGGCGGGACCGGGGGAGGCTCGTCCGACGACGACGGGTGAGCCGCTCGACCGCGACTGGAGACCGAGCGCAGACCGCCCGGCCCGCTGCACGACGAAGGCGAGGAGTCGGAGCTCCTCGCCACTGCCAAGGTACAGCGCGCGCGGGGCGTTGCGGCAAGGCCCCTACGGTGCCGCAGAATCGCGGACCGGGCCCGGCGCCCGCCCCCGGGAGGGGCCGTGACCGGCGATGCCGGGAGCGAGCGAGCGCATCGATGCGCCGCGCAGGTCGAGAGGGAGGGATCCGGGTGATCGACGTCATCGTCGTCGGCGGGGGACCGACCGGCACCATGCTCGCCGCCGAGCTGCGGCTGCACGGCGTACAGGTGGTCGTGCTCGAGAAGGAGGCCGAGCGGACCCGTCGACGCGGCTCGCTCGGCCTGCACGCGCGCAGCATCGAGGTGATGGACCAGCGCGGGCTGCTGGAGCGGTTCCTCGCGCTCGGCGTGCGGTACCCCGTCGGCGGCTTCGCCGGCATCGTCAAGCCGCCGCCCGACGCGCCTGGACACCGCGCACCCGTACACCCTCGGCATCCCGCAGAGCGTCACCGAGCGACTGCTGACCGAGCACGCCGACCGCGCTGGGGACCGAGCTCCGGCGGGGCGCGCGGCTCGTCGCGCTGGCCCAGGACGACCACGAGGTGACCGCCGAGCTGTCCGACGGGACCCGGCTGCGCGCCCGCTACCTCGTCGGCTGCGACGGCGGCGCGCAGCACCGTGCGCGCGCTGCTCGGCGTCGGCTTCCCCGGCGAGCCGGCCCGGCGCCGAGTGGCTGCTCGGCGAGGTCGAGGTGACCGCGCCGCCGGAGACCGTGACCGCCGTGGTGACGGAGGTCCGCAGGACCCAGCTCGGGTTCGGCGTCGGGCCCGTCGGCGGCGGTGTGTACCGGGTCGTCGTGCCCGCCGACGGCGTGGCCGAGGACCGGTCGGTCCCGCCGACCCTCGACGAGCTGCGAGCGGCGGCTGCGGGCGGTCGCCGGCACCGACTTCGGCGTGCACTCCCCGCGGTGGCTCTCGCGCTTCGGCGACGCGACCCGGCTGGCCGACCGCTACCGCGTCGGCCGGGTCCTGCTGGCCGGCGACGCGGCGCACATCCACCCGCCGCTCGGCGGGCAGGGGCTGAACCTCGGGCGTCCAGGACGCGGTCAACCTCGGCTGGAAGCTCGCCGCCGAGGTCGCCGGCTGGGCGCCGGAGGGGCTGCTGGACAGCTACGGCACCGAACGGCGTCCGGTCGCCGCCGCCGTGCTGGACATCACGCGCGCGCAGTCCGAGCTGCTCTCGCTCGAGCCGGGCGCCGCAGGCGGTGCGCCGGCTCCTGGCGGAGCTGATGGACCTCGAGGACGTCAACCGGCTCCTGGTCGAGAAGGTCACCGCGATCGGAGTCCGGTACGACGTCGGGGCAGGGCGACCGGCGGCGGGACGGCCGTCGGACAGGACGACAGCACCGGCGCCGGTACCGGGCGACCGACCGGTGAGCCGCACGACCTGCTCGGCCGACGCCTCCGGGACGTGCCGCTGGCACGGGGACGCCTCTACGAGCTGCATGCACGACGGCCGCGGCCTGCTGCTCGACCGGACCGGCGCGCTCTCGGTGACGGGCTGGGCGGACCGGGTCGACCACGTCGTCGACGGCAGCGAGGAGCTCGACGTGCCCGCGGTGCTGCTGCGGCCCGACGGTCACGTGGTGTGGGTCGGTGACGACCGGGAGAGCCTCGTCCGCACGCTCCTGACCTGGTTCGGCGACCGGGCCTGACCGGGGATCCGGTCGACGGGGGCGTCGTTGACGGTCCCCCGAGGCGGGCGTACGTTCGATCGGCCGACCAGTCGACGGTCGCCTGGTCCGCGCTGGAGGCAGCATGCTCTCCGACTACTCGCCGGTCCCCGCCCTCGCTGTCAAGGACCTGGACCGCGCCCGGGCGTTCTACGAGGGGACGCTCAAGTTCACCCCCGACGACGACGTCGCCGAGGGGGTCGTCTACCGCAGCGGCGGGGGGTCGTTCCTCGTCTACCCGTCGTCCTTCGCGGGCACGAACAAGGCCACCGCCGTCTCGTTCGACGTCCCGGGAGCGGCGTTCGACGGCGAGGTCGCCGCCCTGCGCCAGGCCGGCATCGAGCTCCAGACCTTCGAGATGGAGGGGCTGGAGTGGACCGACGGCGTGGCCACCGCGGGTCCCATGCGGGCCGTGTGGTTCGCCGACCCCGACGGCAACATTCTCAACCTGGAGACGAACGACTGAGGTCGAGCCCTCCACCACCCGGTCGGGTGGCCTCACGAGGGGCCGCTCTCCGCCGATAGGGGGTGCAGGACCCGGGCGGCCGGCGCGGATGCGCGGCGGCGCCCGGGTCGACCACGGTGCACCCGTCCCGGAGAGAGACCCCCGCCCTCATGGCCCTTCGTACCCCGAGCATCGGACGCCGTCTCGGCCTCGCCTTCGGCGGCATCGGTCTCCTCGTGGTCGCGAGCTCGGGCGTCGGCCTCACCGCGGTCGCCGAGCAGCGCGAGCTGAGCGACGCCGTCCGCGCCGCCGAGGGCGTCGCCCGGGACGCGGAGACCGCCCGGTTCCAGATCGCCGACGCGACCGGCTGGCAGGGCCTGGTGTTCGCCGACGTCCTGGTCGACGGCCCGGACGCCGCGCTCGCCGCGGACGCGTACAACCGCGCCGGCCTGCTCGAGGGCAAGGACGGCGTCTACGCGTGGCTCGACGACGTCGACACCGACCGGATGACGCCCGCCGAGTCGACGGCGTTCGCCGAGCTGCGCCCCGCCTGGGACGACTTCTACGCGTGGGACGAGCAGGTCGTCGACTGGATGGCCCCGGGTACCCCGGAGGGCTACCGCACGGCGATCGAGTCCGTGAACGGCGGGGACGCCGGCGCGGCGTACAGCACCGTCCTGGACATCGCCGACCGCATCCAGGCGTCCGCCCGCGAGCGGGTCACCACGCTGACCGAGCAGCAGACCTCCGCGCAGGGGCGCGCCGTCGTCCTCCTCGCCGCCGCCGGCCTCCTCTCCGTCCTGGCGGCGGTCGTGCTGGCCGTCGGCGTGACCCGCTCCGTCGTCCGGCCGGTGGCCCGCATCCGCGAGGTGGCCCTGGCCGTCGCCGCCGACGACCTCACGCAGACCTGCGGCGTGACCACGCGGGACGAGGTCGGCCAGGCTGCGTCCGCGCTCGACGCCGCCGTCGCCGGCATGCGCGAGCTCGTCGAGTCGGTCGGCGAGTCCGCCGGCCGGGTCGCCGGTGCGGCGGAGGAGCTCGCCGCCGCGAACCGTCAGGTCTCCGCCGGGTCCGAGGAGACGTCCGCCCAGGCCGGGGTCGTCGCGGCCGCCGCGGAGCAGGTGTCGCGCAACGTCCAGTCCGTCGCCGCGGGCGCGGAGCAGATGGGCGCGTCCATCCGGGAGATCGCGCAGAACGCGAACGAGGCGGCGAAGGCGTCCAGCCAGGCCGTGGCGCATGCGCAGTCCACCGCGGCGACCGTGGTCGGGCTGGGGGAGTCCTCGAAGGAGATCGGCAACGTCGTCAAGGTCATCACGTCGATCGCCGAGCAGACGAACCTGCTCGCCCTCAACGCGACCATCGAGGCCGCCCGGGCCGGCGAGGCGGGCAAGGGCTTCGCGGTCGTGGCCGGCGAGGTCAAGGAGCTGGCGCGGGAGTCCGCCCGCGCCGCCGAGGACATCGCGGCCCGGATCGCGGCCAACCAGGCCGAGACGACGTCGGCGGTCCGGGCCATCGAGGGCATCGCGGCGCTCATCAGCTCGGTCAACGACTACGGGCTGACCATCGCCTCGGCGGTCGAGGAGCAGACCGCGACGACGAACGAGATGTCGCGCTCCGTCACCGAGGCCGCGGCGGGCTCGGGCGAGATCGCGGCCAACATCACCGGCGTCGCCGAGGCTGCCGCCGCGTCGTCGGGCGTCGTCGTGGGCATGAGCGACTCGGTCCAGGAGCTCGCCCGCATGTCCGCCGACCTGCGCGAGCGCGTCGCCCGGTTCGCCTGCTGACGGCCGCCACCGCTCGCGCTCTTCTCACAGCCCGCCGGGCGGGGCTGTGCGGAAGGTGTTTCCCCGGGGTAACCGACCGGGACCTCGGGTGACACATCCGCTCCCTAGCGTCGACGCAGCGGCCCACCACGGGCCGAGCGAGCTGGAGGAGCCCCATGCACCCGAGTCCCGGGACCCCGCCGACCGACCTGTCGACCGACCCGTCGACCGACCTGTCGACGGACGGCACGAGCGGCGCCCCGCGCCGCCTCGTCGTCGTCGGCGGCGGCATGGTCGCCCAGCGCCTCGTCGAGGCGATGCGCGACCGTGACCCCGACGGCCGGTGGCAGGTCACCGTGCTGGCGGAGGAGCCGCGCGCGCCGTACGACCGGGTCGCGCTGACGTCGTACTTCTCCGGGCGCGACCCGGAGGAGCTCGCGCTCGGCGACGCCGGACCTGTGGGACGACCCGCTCGTCACGCTCGTGCGCGGCGCACCCGTCGTCGAGCTCGACCGCGCCGCGCAGACCGTCACGGTCGCCGACGGCCGGGTCTGGGCGTACGACGAGCTGGTCCTGGCGACCGGCTCGAGCGCCGCGATGCCGCCCATCGAGGGCAACGACCTGCCCGGGCGTCTTCGTGTACCGCACGATCGACGACGTCGCCGCGCTGCGCGGCTGGGTCGAGGAGCAGGCCGCGACCGGGCGTCGGTCCGCGGCGCGGTCATCGGCGGCGGGCTGCTCGGCCTCGAGGCGGCCGGCGCGCTGCAGGCGCTCGGCGCCTCGTGCACCGTCATCCAGTTCGGCACCGCACCTCATGTCGGTGCAGGTCGACCTCGGCGGCGGCGAGGCGCTGCGCCGCCTCATCAACAGCACTCGGCGTCGGCCGTCCGGGTCAGCACCGCGACCGAGCGGATGCGGCGTCAACCGGCGCGGCACCGTCGGGCCGGCTCGACTTCGCCGACGGCGGCCGGCTCGACGTCGACGTCGTCGTGGTCGCGACCGGGTGCGCCCGCGGGACGAGCTCGCCCGGGCCGCCGGCCTGGCGATCGGCGCGCGCGGCGGCGTCGTCGTCGACGAGACCTGCCGCACCGAGGACCCGCACGTGTGGGCCGTCGGCGAGGTCGCCTGCATCGACGGCGCCGCTGCATCGGCCTGGTCGCGCCCGGGCTACGCGATGGCCGAGATCGTCGTCGACCGGCTGCTCGGCGGCGCGGCCGCCTTCCCCGGCGCCGACACCGCGACCAAGCTCAAGCTGTCCGGCGTCGACGTCGCGCGCTTCGGCGACGCGCTTCGCGACCACGCCCGGCGCGCTCGAGCTCGTCTACGCCGACCCGGTGGCCGGCGTCTACAAGAAGCTCGTCCTGTCCGACGACGCGCGCACGCTGCTGGGCGGCGTCCTCGTCGGCGACGCGTCGGCCGTACGCGAGCCTGCGGCCCATGGTCGGCGCGCGAGCTGGCCGGCGACCCGTCCGCCTACCTCCTGCCCGAGGGGGCGGCCGGGGCGCTCCCGAGCCGGCGACCTGCCCGACGACGCCAACGGTCTGCTCGTGCAACAACGTCTCCGCCGGCGCCATCCGGGGCGCGGTCACCGAGCACGAGTGCACCGACCTCGCCGGCGGTCAAGGCGTGCACGAAGGCCGGCACGAGCTGCGGGTCGTGCCTGCCGCTGGTGAAGAAGCTCGTCGGCACCGAGCTCGACCAGGCCGGCGTCGACCGTGTCGCAACGCGCTGTGCGAGCACTTCGCGATGTCCCGCGCGCCAGCTGTTCGACGCCGTCCGGGTCACCGGGCTGCGGTCGTTCAGCGAGATCGTCGAGCGGCACGGCGTCGGGCCGCGGCTGCGACATCTGCAAGCCGGTCGTCGCGTCGATCCTGTCCTCGCTCGGACGGCGGCCACGTCCTCGAGGGCGAGCGCGCCACGCTGCAGGACACCAACGACCACGTGCATGGCCAACCTGCAGAAGGACGGCTCCTACTCGGTCGTCCCGCGCATCCCCGGCGGCGAGGTCACGCCCGAGGGTCTGCTCGTCGATCGGCCAGGTGGCCAAGGACTTCGGGCTGTACACGAAGATCACCGGCGGCCAGCGGATCGACATGTTCGGCGCCCGCATCGACCAGCTGCCCGGGCATCTGGCAGCGCCTCGTCGACGCCGGCTTCGAGTCCGGGCACGCCTACGGCAAGTCGCTGCGCACGGTGAAGTCGTGCGTCGGGTCCACCTGGTGCCGGTACGGCGTCCAGGACTCGGTCGGCCTCGCCGTCGCGCTCGAGCTGCGGTACCGCGGCCTGCGCGCGCCGCACAAGTTCAAGCTCGGCGTCTCCGGCTGCGCCCGCGAGTGCGCCGAGGCCCGCGGCAAGGACGTCGGCGTCATCGCCACCGACAAGGGCTGGAACGTCTACGTCGGCGGCAACGGCGGCTTCACGCCCGCGGCACGCGCAGCTGCTCGCCGAGGACCTCGACACCGAGACCCTCGTGCGGACGATCGACCGGTTCCTCATGTACTACGTCCGCACGGCCGACCGGCTGCAGCGGACGGCGCCGTGGATGGAGGAGGTCGAGGGCGGCCTCGAGGGCGTCCGGGCGGTCGTCATGGACGACAGCCTCGGCATCGGCGCGGACCTGGACGCGAGCATGGCCCGCCACGTCGACGATCTACGAGGACGAGTGGAAGGCCACGCTCGAGGACCCGGAGAAGCTGCGCCGGTTCGCCTCGTTCGTCAACGCCCCCGAGACCCCCGACCCGTCCCTGGCCTACGTCGCCGAGCGCGGCCAGGCCCGCCCCGCGACCGACGCCGAGCGCGCGACCGCCGGCGCCACGGCCGCGGCGCGCCGACCCCGGTGCTCATCGCCGGGACCACCCTGGAGGTGCGGTCATGACCGTCGACCTGGCTCCCGAGCCCACCGCGTCCGCCGGATCGCGGCGTTCGGTCTGGACCGCCGTGTGCCGGCTCGACGACCTCGCCCCCGAGCGTGGCGCCGCCGCGCTCGTCGGCGGCGAGCAGGTGGCGCTCTTCCGCCTGCGTGGACGGCACCGTGCCGGCGGTCCAGCAGCGCGACCCGTTCAGCGGCGCGCACGTCATGTCGCGCGGGATCGTCGGCAGCCGCGGGCGACGCGCCGACGGTCGCCTCGCCCGATGTACAAGCAGGTCTTCGACCTGCGGACCGGCCGGTGCCTGGACGGTGTCGGGCCGCGAGCCGCAGCACCTGCGAACCTGGGCGGTGCGGATCGAGGGCGACGTCGTCCTCGTCGGTGCGTCCCGGGACGTCGTGGCCCCCGACGAGCACCCCGGCGGGCCGGCCGACGGGGACATCGACGCGGACGACCGGGGCTCGCGATGACCACCCTGCTCGGGATCGACCTGACCGGCCGGCCGGTGCTCGTGGCCGGCGGCGGACCGGTCGCGGCGCGCCGCGTCCGGTCCCTGCTCGCCGAGGGCGCCGCCGTGCGGGTCGTCGCCCCCGGGCTGTGCGAGGACCTCACCGACCTCGTCACGGCCGGCGCCGTCACCTGGCGGTGCGACGGCGTGCGCGAGGCCGACGTCGACGGCGTCTGGCTGGTCCACGCCGCGACCGGCGAGCCCGCGGTCGACGCCCGGCTCGCCGACTGGGCCGCCGCGCGACGGGTGTGGTGCGTGACCGCCGGGGACGCCGCCGTCGGGACCGCCCGCACGCCCGCGGTGACCCGCGCCGGCGACGTCGTCGTCGGTGTGGTCTCGGCCGGGATCCCGGACCCGCGCCGCAGCCGCGAGGTGCTGCGGTCCGTCGCGGAGCACGTCCGCTCCGGGCGGCGCGGACCTGCGCCGCCGGCGGCCGTCCGCCGACGGCGCGGGCCGGGTCGTCCTCGTCGGCGGCGGTCCCGGGCGCGGTGGACCTGCTCACCGCTGCGCGGCCGCCGGGCGCTCGCCGAGGCCGACGTCGTGGTCACCGACCGGCTCGGGCCCGACCGACGTGCTCGACGAGCTGCCGTCCGACGTCGAGGTGGTCGACGTCGGCAAGACGCCGGGCCACCACCCCGTGCCGCAGCACGAGATCAACCGCATCCTCGTCGAGCGCGCCCAGCGCGGGCAGACCGTCGTCCGGCTCAAGGGCGGCGACCCGTTCGTGTACGGCCGCGGCGGCGAGGAGGTCGCTCGCGTGCCGCGAGGCCGGCGTGCGCGGTCGAGGTCGTCCCCGGGGTCAGCAGCGCGCTCGCGGCGCCCGCTGGCCGCCGGCATCCCGCTCACCCACCGCGGCACGGTCACCGCGTTCCACGTCGTCAACGGCCACGACGGGCTCGACGACGCCGCGCGGCTCGTCGTGCGCGAGGCCACCGCGACGCTCGTCGTCCTCATGGGCGTGTCGGTGCTCCGCGAGATGTGCGGCGGACCTGCTCGCGGCCGGCGCCGACCCGGCCACGCCGGTCGCGATCGTCGAGAACGGGTCGACGCCGCAGCAGCGCGTCACCCGGGCGCCCCTGCACGCGGTCGCCGACCGTGCCCGCGCGGTCGGGGTGCGCGCCCCCGCGGTCATCGTCGTCGGGCGACGTGGCCTCCCCGGAGCTGCTGGGCGAGGCGCCGGTGCCGCCGGATGCCGTGCTCGGCGACGTGCCCGGTGCTGCCGGTGCCGCCCGGCGGACCGGTGACCGCGCCGCCGCACGCGCGGGACACAATGACCTCGTGAGCGAGCCCATCGCCCAGACCATGGCGGGGTGCGTGGTCCTCGTGACCGCGGACCGCCGCTCGGCCGAGCTCGGCGCCGCCCTCGAGCGCCGCGGCGCGGTGATCCGGCACGCGCCGGCGCTGAGCATGATCCCGCAACGAGGACGACGCGCGCCTGATCGCCGCGACCCGCGAGCTCCTCGCGGACCCGCCGGACATCGTCGTCGTCACCACCGGCATCGGGTTCCGCGGCTGGATCGAGGCCGCGGACGCCGTCGGGCTCGCCGAGCCGCTGACCGCGGTGCTGCGCGCGCGCCCGGATCGTCGCCCGCGGACCGAAGGCCCGCGGCGCCATCCAGGCCGCCGGTCTGCAGGCCGACTGGGTCGCGGAGTCCGAGACGTCCGTCGAGATCGCCGAGGCGCTGCTCGACGACGGCGTGCAGGGGCTGACGCATCGCCGTCCAGCACCACGGCGCCGGCGCCGACGGTCTGGACGAGGCGTTCGCCGCCGCGGGCGCGCGCGTGCGCAGCCTCGTCGTCTACCGCTGGGGCCCGCCGCCGGACCCGGCCGCGCTCGACGCGTCGGTCCGGGCCGTCGCCGCGGGCGAGATCGACGCCGTCGTCTTCACCTCCGCGCCCGGGTCCGCGGCCTGGCTCGAGCGCCGCCGACGCCGCCGGCGTCGGGCCTGCGGTCGTGGAGCGGCTGCGGTCCGGGCGCACCGTCGCCGCCGCCGTCGGGCCGATCACCGCGAAGCCGCTCGTGGACCGCGGGGTCGAGCCGCTCGTGCCCGACCGCGGCCGGCTCGGGTCGCTCGTGCGCGCGCTCGTCGGTCACTACGGCGGCCTGCAGACGCTGAGCACCGTCGCGGGGCCGCTGCGTCGTGCACGCGGGTGCGGCCGTGCTCGACGGGCGCGTGCTCGCGCTGTCGCCGAGCGGGCTGGAGGTGCTGCGGCTGCTCGCGTCCCGGCGGGGCGACGTCGTGACGCGTGCCGAGGTGCTCGACGCGCTGCCCGGTGACTCGTCCGACCCGCACGCCGCCGAGGTCGCGATCGCGCGGCTGCGCGAGGCGACCGGCAGCCGCGAGCTCATCCGGACGGTCGTCAAGCGCGGCTACCGGCTCGAGGTGTGCGACCCGCCGGTGCCGGCGCCCGCACCCCCGGGCGACGACGCCACTCCCGGACCCACGCCGGTGCCCACGCCGCAGCCGGGCACGGCTGCCGTCACCCGCCCCCGGGCGCGACACCCGACCCGAGGAGCGTCGATGCCTGACCCGACGACCACGTCCGCGCCGGCCCGTGCTGGTCGGGTGCTCGCACGGCACCGACAGCATCGACCGGCCGCGCGGCGATCACGTCGATCCTCGACGACGTCCGGCGCGCGCGCCCCGACCTCGACGTGCGCGAGGCGTTCGTCGACGTCCAGACGCCCGAGGTCGGCGACGTCGTCGCCGGCGCGCTGGCGCGACGCCGGCGCCGCCGTGGTCGTCCCGCTGCTGCTCTCCGCAGGCTTCCACGTGCACGTCGACATCGCGGCGGCGGTCGAGCCGGCCGGGGCCGCGGCGTCCGGCGCGCTGGGTCCCGACCCCCGACTGGTCGCCGTGCTCGTCGACCGGCTCACCGCGGCCGGGGCCGGTGCCCGGGGACGCCGTCGTGCTCGCCGCCGCCGGGTCGAGCGACCCGCGCGCCGCCGACGCCGTCGAGGCGGTCGCGCGTGGCCTGCGCGCCGCCTGGCCGCACGGTCCGGTGATCGTCGGCTACGGCGCCGGCGCCCAGCCGTCGGTACCGGACGCCGTCGCCGCCGCCCGGCGTCGCGCTCCGCCGGTGGCCGCGTCGTGATCGCGTCCTACCTGCTCGCCCCCGGGTTCTTCCACGACCGCCTGCTGGTCGCCGGAGCCGACGTCGTGACCGCGCCGCTCGCGCCCGACACCCGGCTCGCCGACGTCGTGCTCGACCGGTACCGCGAGGCCGCGGACCGGCTGGTCCCCGGGAGAGCGCGGGGCGCGCCCCGCCGGTAGTCGCCGGGCCTACGGCACGCGGCCCACCGGGCGCCCAGCGGGGCGCACCGCCGCCGGGCCGGTAGGCTCAGGCCATCGCCAGACGTCGGTCGACCGGTGCCGCCCGCGGCCCGGACGCCGCGCCCGGGCCGTTCCCGAGACCTCGGGGCACTCCGGGACGTGCTGGTCACACGCTCCTTCCGCCGCGCCCCGACCCCCCGGTCGACGCGCCGCGGCGACATGATGGTCCGACGACCCGGCGCCCCGCGCCGCTCACGATGGAGGCACGATCCGTGCAGTCAGCACACCGGCAGAACCTCGGCACGCCCCCCGCGCTCCCCGGCGGCACCATGCGCATCACGCCGCTCGGCGGGCTCGGCGAGATCGGCCGGAACATGACCGTCTTCGAGCTCGACGGCAAGCTCCTCGTCGTCGACTGCGGCGTCCTGTTCCCCGAGGACCACCAGCCCGGGATCGACGTCATCCTCCCGGACTTCACCTCGATCCGGGACCGGCTCAAGGACGTCGTCGCGATCGTCCTCACCCACGGGCACGAGGACCACATCGGCGGCGTGCCGTACCTGCTGCGCGAGCGCTCGGACATCCCGGTGATCGGGTCCGAGCTCACGCTGGCCTTCATCGAGGCCAAGCTCAAGGAGCACCGCATCCGGCCCAAGACGGTCCACGTCGAGGCCGGCGACCGGCACCAGGCCGGCCCGTTCGGGCTCGAGCTCGTGGCGGTCAACCACTCGATCCCCGGCGGGCTCGCCGTCGCGATCCGCACGCGCGCCGGCCTCGTGCTGCACACCGGCGACTTCAAGATGGACCAGTTCCCGCTGGACCGGCGGATCACCGACCTGCGGCACTTCGCGCGGCTCGGCGAGGAGGGGGTCGACCTCTTCCTCACCGACTCCACGAACGCGGAGATCGCGGGCTTCACCACGTCCGAGCGCGAGCTGACCCCCGCCATCAACCAGGTGTTCGACACCGCGCCGCGGCGGATCATCGTGTCGAGCTTCGCCAGCCACGTGCACCGCATCCAGCAGGTGCTCGACGCCGCGCACTCCCACGGGCGCAAGGTCGCGTTCGTCGGCCGGTCGATGGTCCGGAACATGGGCATCGCGCGCGACCTGGGCTACCTCACCATCCCGCGCGGCCTCGTCGTCGACGCCAAGAAGCTCGACTCGATGCCGGACAACAAGGTGACGCTCATCTGCACCGGCTCGCAGGGCGAGCCGATGGCGGCGCTGGCCCGGATGGCGAACGGCGACCACCAGATCCAGATCAACGAGGGCGACACGTTCCTGCTCGCGAGCTCGCTCATCCCGGGCAACGAGAGCGCGATCTACGCCCTCATCAACAAGCTCACCGACCTCGGCGCCAACGTCGTGCACAAGGGCAACGCCAAGGTGCACGTCTCCGGTCACGCCAGCGCCGGCGAGCTCGTGTACTGCTACAACATCGTCAAGCCGAAGAACGTCATGCCGGTGCACGGCGAGTCGACGCACCTGCACGCCAACGGCGAGCTCGCCGTGAAGACGGGCGTGCCGACGGACCGCGTCATCCTCGCCCGGGACGGCGTGACCGTCGACCTCGCGAACGGCATCGCCACGATCTCCGGCAAGGTGGGCGCCGGCCTGGTGTACGTCGATGGCCAGACCGTCGGCCGCGCCACCGAGGACACGCTCAAGGAGCGCCGCCTCCTGCGCGAGGGCGGGATCATCACGGTGCTCGCGCTCGTCGACCCGACGACCAACACCCTCGCCGAGCCGCTGGAGTTCCTCACCCGCGGGTTCGTGCACGACGACCACACGTTCGACGGCGCCTCCGCGGAGGTCGAGAAGGCCCTCGAGCGGGCGTCGGGGGACCGGATCCAGGACGTCGAGCGCCTCGAAGGGCTCATCGGGACGGCGGTGAGCCGGTACATCCAGCGCACCTACCGTCGCGAGCCGGTCGTCATCGCGATCGTCGTCGACGCGTAGCCGGCCCGCCGCCCGTCCCGGCGGGTCGCGCATCCCGCGCGCCACCTGCGGGGATGGGTCCTACGCTGCCGGGATGACGTCGATCCTGTGGCTGCGCCGGGACCTGCGTCACCGGGACCTGCCGGCACTCGCCGCGGCGCACGAGGCCTCCGGCGACGGGCGGGTGCTCCCCGTGTTCGTGCCCGACCCCACGCTGCTCGCCTCGGCCGGGCCGGTCCGGACGCGGTGCCTCGTCGAGGCGCTCACCGCCCTCGGACCCGCGTACGACGGCGCCCTGCTGATCCGGCGCGGGCGGCCCGCGGAGGTCGTCCCCGCACTGGCCGCCGAGGTGGGGGCGACCAGCGTCCACATCAGCGCCGAGACCACCCCGTACGGCCGGCGCCGCGACGCGCGGGTGGCGGCGCGGTTGCCCGACGGCGTCCCCCTGGTGCCGACCGGCAGCCCGTACGCGGTCACGCCCGGCCGCATCCACACCGGGTCCGGGTCGCCGTACAGCGTGTTCTCGCCGTTCTCCCGGGCGTGGCGCAGCCACGGCTGGCGCGCGCCCGCGCAGGTCCCGGCCGGTGTGCGGTGGTTCCGGGGGCCCGAGAGCGAACCGCTGCCCGAGGTCCCGGCGGAGGCGTTCGACGTCGACCTGCCGCCGGTGGGCCAGGACGCCGCCCGCGAGCGGTGGCGGACCTTCCTGGCGCGAGGGCCTCGCGACCTACCGGGCCGACCGCAACCGGGCGGACCTGACCGGGACGTCGTCCCTGTCCGTCCAGCTCAAGTACGGGACCATCCACCCCCGGACGCTGCTCGCGGACCTGGCCGCGCACCCGCTCGGCGAGGGCGACGACGCGTCGTCGTTCACCAACGAGCTGTGCTGGCGCGACTTCTACGCCGACGTGCTGTGGCACCGTCCGGCGTCGGCGTGGTCGGACCTGTCCGACGCCCTCACCGGCATGGTCGTACGACGAGCCGGGCGCGACCTTCGCGGCGTGGCAGGACGGCTGCACCGGCTTCCCGTTCGTCGACGCCGGCATGCGCCAGCTCCGGCGCGAGGGATGGGTGCACAACCGCGTCCGCATGGTCGTGGCGAGCTTCCTCGTCAAGGACCTGCACGTGCGCTGGGTGCACGGCGCGCGGCACTTCCTGCACCACCTGCGCGACGGCGACGTCGGCTCGAACAGCCACGGGTGGCAGTGGGTCGCGGGCACCGGCACCGACCCGGCGCCCTACTTCCGCGTGTTCAACCCGGTCCTCCAGGGCGAGAAGTTCGACCCCGGCGGCGACTACGTGCGCCGCTACGTCCCGGAGCTCGCGCACGTCCCCGGCGGGGCGGTGCACCAGCCGTGGTCGGCGCCCGATGGCTACGACCGCGGCTACCCCCGGCGCATCGTCGACCACGCGGCCGAGCGCGCCGAGGCGCTGCGGCGGTACAGCGAGGCGCGCGGGAACGCGCCGGCCTGACGACCCTCCGGGTCGGCCGCCCGACGCGGTCCCGGGTGGGCTCGCTCAGCCGACGAGGTGGCCGAACACGACGATGTTGTCGACGTAGTGGCCGGTGGTGCGGTCGAACGCGCCGCCGCAGGTGATGAGGCGGATCTCGGCGCGGTCGGTCGTGTTGCCGTACACGCGCGAGGTCGGGAAGTCCGCCTTGGCGTACCGCTCGACGGCGTCGACGACGAAGGTCGCCACCGTGCCGTCGGAGCGGCCGACCTCGACCGTCGCGCCGACCGCGAGCTCGCCCAGGCGGTAGAACACGGCCGGCCCGTCGGGCCCGTCGACGTGCCCCGCGAGGACCGCCGGGCCCAGCTGGCCGGGATGCGGGCCGCCGGTGTACCAGCCCGGCAGCGCGTAGTCCGCGGGGGCGGGCAGGACGCCGTCGGCGTCCAGGGCCAGCGGCTCGAGGACGGGGCTGTCGACGCCGATGCTCGGGATCCTCACGGCGACCGGGTCGGCGGCCGGGAGGACCGGCCCGAGGTCCGGCCCGGGTGGGGCCGGGTCCACGGGCGCCGGCACCGGGTCGCCCGGCGTGCCCGGCTCGGGCGTCGCGGGCCGGTCGGGGTGCCGGACGACGGCACGGGGCGCGACGCGGCCGTCCCGCCCGCGTCGACGTCGGTCCGGCCCGGGCCGCCGGGCTGCTCGACCGCCGGCGCGCTCAGGGCGAGCACCAGGACGACCGCGCCCGTCACCATCAGCACGAGCGTGAGCACGACGGCCGGCACGACGGACCGTCGGGTGGATCCGGCGACCGGGATCCGCCGAGGGCCGTCGTGCCGGTGTCGGTCGCTCATCAGGCCGAGGTACGGACCCGGCGAGCGGCGAGGGCGCCCGCACCCAGGCCGGCGGCCAGCAGGCCACCGCCGAGGAGGAACATGCCCTCCGAGCCGGCGGCGTCGGCGGTGCTGCCGGCACCCGTCGCGACGCTGCCCGCGGGGGCGGCGGCGAGGACGCCGCACAGGGCGGGGTCGGTCGCCTCGGTGGGCAGCGCCGGGTCGAGGTCGGAGACCGTCGCCCCGCCGTACGTGCCGTCGTCGTCGTGGTCGACGCCGTGGATGACGACGACGGACTTGCCGTCGACGATCGCCTGGGCGACGGCCGGCTCGACCTCGATGGAGCCGCGCTGGTAGGCGATCTGCCCGCCGGGGGCGGTGTCGTACCGGTCGACCGCCAGCCCGCTGGCCGGGCTGGTGTCGCCCGTCTTCGTCAGCGAGACCACGATGCCGCCGTAGGCGGGGCCGCCCTCGGTGGTGTTGAGCGTGCCGTCACCGCTGGCGTCGTCGGTCGCGGCCGGGCACTCGTTGCGCGCCTCGGCACCGAAGTGGATGTGCGCGGCGTGCGGGACGTCGGGCAGCAGGCCGTTCGCGGCCATCGTCACCGTGAGGGTCGTCCCGCGCACCGCGACCATGGCGGTGCCGCTGCCCTCGACGCCGTTGAGGGCGACGGGGGAGAGGTTGGCGTTCGCGTCGCCGTCGACGGCGAGCGCGGAGCCGACGCCGATCGGGAGCAGGAGGGCGGCTCCGAAGCCGGCGAGGGCGATCCGTCGTGTCGTGCGCATGAGGTGGGTCCAATCCGGGCGAGCCAGTCGCACCGTGTCGAGAAGTGCGTGCCGGTCGAGGGGTGGTTCGGAGGCACCGCTCGTCCGGATGGGTCCCGCCTCACCCGGATCTCCGGGCCGGGGCGGGAACCGGACTCCCTCCGCCGCCGTCGCGGGACCGCGCGTAGCCTCGACGCCATGTGCCGGAACATCCACGTCCTCCACAACTTCGAGCCCTCCGCCACGGGTGAGGAGGTGCACGCCGCCGCCCTCCAGTACGTCCGCAAGGTCAGCGGGACGACGAAGCCGTCCCGAGCGAACCAGGAGGCGTTCGACCGCGCGGTCGAGGACATCGCGCACGCGACGCACCACCTGCTCGAGGCGCTCGTGACGACCGCCCCGCCCAAGGACCGCGAGGAGTTCGCCGCGCAGCGGCGCGCGCGCGCCGAGAAGCGCTACGCGAGCGCCTGACGCCCGCCCGCGCACTGGCAGGCGTCGGCGGGCGTGCCTACGCTGCGGCGAGTCGACGACGACCCCTCAGGAGCAGTGATGACCGGCCTCCAGACCGACCCCGCGACCCGCCGGCCGCCGGCCGGCGGCACGACCGGCACGCCCGAACCCGCGCCGGACCACTCGCCCGAGACGCTCGCGCGCGAGGTGAACGAGAAGGGCATGGTCGTCGTCCGCGGCGCCTTCGCGCCCGAGTGGGCGGACGCGCTCGACGAGGACCTCGCGCCGGAGTTCTCGCTCGCGCTGCGGACGCCCGGGCGGCGTCGCCCCGCGCGGGTGGAACCGGTTCTACTTCGAGCCGTACGCCGAGCGGCGTGCGGGGCTTCTGGGACCTCGTCCAGCACCCGGCGCTCATGGCGCTGTCCGAGCACATGTTCGGCCCGGACTGGCAGGTCGTCGAGCTCGGGTGCGACATCCCGCTCCCCGGGCGCCGAGAACCAGCCGTGGCACCGGGACTTCCCGATGCCGCGCGCGACGCGCGAGGAGCGGCGGCTGACGTCGATCGCGGTCAACGCGTCGGCGGTGGACGTCGTCGACGGGCCGTTCCAGGGCATCCTCGGGCACCCACGTCGACGCGGGCGACGACTTCGAGGGCGGGATGTTCCCGGCCGACGAGCGCACCGCCGAGCTCGACGCGCGACTCCAGGCGTTCTACGCCAAGGCGCGGCAACTTCTCGGTCCGCTCCGGCCTCATGCTGCACCGCGGCTCCGCGATGGGGATCCACGCCCGCATGCGGCAGGTCGCGATCGTCGGCATCGTCTCGACCGACGACCGCGCGATCGTCGACCGGCTCGCCGACCCGGCCGACCCGCACCCGCCCGCGCATCCGGCTGTCGCAGGAGGCGCTCGACCGGGTGCCGGCCCGAGGTGCTGCCGCACCTCAGCCACGAGGTCGTCAGCGGCGACGACGGCCACCCTGCCGCCGCACCACACCGAGCACTCGTTCGAGGGTCTGAAGATGGACCAGCGCAAGTCCTGACACCCGTCGCTGTGGGCCGGCCGCCGTCTCGCGGCCGACCCGCGGCGACCGGCCCGCGGCGACGGCTCGCCGGCCCGCGCTCAGCGGTCGACGGCAGGTGCCGGGGGCAGCGCCCAGCGGATGGTGCGGGTCGCCAGGTGCCCGCCGGCGCGCACGACGGTCGCCTCGGCACGGGGCAGGTACGGCAGGTGCAGCGGCCGGCGCGCCCAGGGCGGCATCATCGCGACCGCCGCCGCGGCGAGCACGCCGTACGGGGGCCGTGCCGGCCACGGCAGCGGCGGGTCCAGGAGCATGAACCGTGCGGCGTCGCGCGCCTCGGGGGTCGCCCGCAGCTCGGGTCGGTAGGCCCGCAGCCGGTCGACGAGCTCCGCCAGCGTGGTCGGGCAGCCCGGCCGCCCCGAGGGCGTGCCCGACGACGGCGGACTGCCGGACGTACTCGTCGCATCCCGCCGGCGTCGAGCGGCTCGCGCGCCGTACCGCTGGTGCGCGCCGAGGAAGCTGTGCGCCTCGGCGACGTGCACCCACCGCAGCAGGTGCGGGTCCGACGCGGCGTACGGCAGTCCCTCGGCGGTGACGCCGCGGATGCGCTCGTGCACGGCGCGGACGACGGCGACCGCCTGCGCGGCGTCGTCGGCGGTGCCGAACGTGGTGGTCGCCAGGAACGTGCTCGTGCGCGCCAGGCGGCCCCAGGGGTCGCCGCGGTACCCCGAGTGCGCGGCGACGGCCGCCATCGCCTGCGGGTGGAGGGACTGGAGCAGCAGGGCGCGCAGGCCGCCGACGAACATCGACGCGTCGCCGTGCACCCGCTGGATCGCACTGCCCTCGTCGAACCACCGCGGACCGGGTGTCCGGTGGATCCGGTCGCGCGCCTGCGGGCCCTCGGGGCCGGCGACACGGCTGAACAGGGCGTCACCGAGGCGATCGCGCAGCTCGCCCGTGACCGTTGCGGTGACCATGCCTCGATCCTCACCCGCGCGCCGCCGCAGGGCGCGGCGAACGGCGGACCGGTTGCGGCCCCGCCCGGGCCGCTCGCAGATGCACAGCGTCCCCTCAGGCGGGGCGAGCAGGCTCGGGGCAGCGCCGGGGCCTCCTCCCGGCCGGTGAGGAGGGACGGACATGACGATCACGCGCACGGTGGCCACCGTCGGTGTCGCCGGGGTCCTCGGGCTGACCGGGGTCGGTGCGGCCGTGGCCACGTCGACCACGCCCGACCCGGACGCCCCGACCGGCCTGGTCGCGGCGCTGCGCAGCGCCCTGGACGGCCTGGTCGGTGACGGCACGATCTCCGACGAGCAGGCCGACGCCGTCGCGGGCACGCTCGCGGAGTCGGACGCGCTGCGGCACGGGCACCACGGTGGTCGAGGGCTCGGCCGGCTCGTCGATCTCGAGGTCGCGGCCTCGACGCTCGGGCTGTCGACCGACGAGCTGCGCACCGCTCTCGCTGCGGACGGCGCGACGCTGGCAAGCGTCGCCGCCGACCAGGACGTCGAGACCCGAGAGCTGGTGGACGCGCTCGTCGCGGCTGCGACCGAGCGGGTCGAGCAGGGGGTCACCGACGGGCGCCTGACCCGGGACGAGGCGGACGCGAAGCTCGCCGAGCTGCCCGAGCGGGTCGCCGCCGTCGTCGAGGAGGAGCTGCGGTTCGGCCGCGGGCGGGGTGGGCACGGCCCGGGCCGCGACGGCGCCACCACGACGCCGGACGAGACCTCGACCCGGGGCTTCGGGCGGTCGCTCGCGCCGGAGTCCGGCCTGACCACCCGAGCCATCTGAGCACCTGACCGCGTTGGCCGCGAGGCCGCTCGCGCCGTCGGGCAGCGGAGCTGCGGTCCGCCGGAGACCGCGGCGCGGCCTACCCTGCAGACGCACCCGCCACACCGGCGGGCCGCGGGCTGATCGGGGGCACCACGTGGCGAGCCGGAGCGCGGGACTGCTGCTCTACCGCACCGAGGGCGGCGTCGTCGAGGTGCTGCTCGGGCACATGGGCGGGCCGTTCTGGGCACGCAAGGACGCCGGCGCCTGGAGCCTGCCCAAGGGCGAGTACGACCCCGCCGAGGAGGACCCGCACGCGGCCGCGGTCCGGGAGTTCACCGAGGAGCTCGGCACACCGCCGCCCGACGGCGTCGACCTGCCGCTCGGCACGGTCCGTCAGCGCGCGGGCAAGGAGGTCACCGCGTGGGCGCGGCGGGCCGACCTCGACGTCACGACCGTCGTCCCCGGCACGTTCGAGCTGGAGTGGCCGCCGCGCAGCGGTCGCCGGGCGACCTTCCCCGAGCTCGACCGGGTCGCCTGGCTGACGCTGCCGGAGGCCCGGCGTCTCGTGGTCGCCGCCCAGGCCGAGCTGCTCGACCGCCTCGCGACGGCGCTCGACGAGCCCTCGGCCACCGGCGACTGAGGCGTCGCCCGTCGCCCCGCGGCGCGACTCGGCCGACGGGGGCGACCGCCGGTGCGGCTTCACCGGTCCGCCGCCGCGAGGTCGCACCCCGCACGCGAGATCGCATGGTGCGCTGTGCGGTCTCGTGTGCAGGGTGCGATCTCGGCGACCGGCGCGGGCGCGACGACGACGGCGCCGACCGCGCGGGCCACCGGACGACGGCGGGGGAGACTGTGCCGTGCGCGTGCAGCCCCTGACCCCGGCCGGCGTCGTCGACCATGTGGTGCGGCGCCGTGCTGACCCGCGCCGGCGGGAGTTGGATGCGGGTCGTCGTGGACGGCGCGCCGGCGGCCCAGCCGGGTGTGCTGGCGGACGGGCTCGTGGACCCGCTGCGGGCCGCGGGGCGCCCGGTGGTACGGGTCTCCGCCGCCGACTTCCTGCGGCCGGCGTCGGTCCGACTCGAGCACGGCCACCAGGACCCGGACGCGCTTCTACGACGACTGGCTCGACGTCGCCGCGCTGGCGCGGGAGGTGGTCGACCCGCTCGGTCCGGCGGGCAGCGGCCGGTACCTGCCGTCGCTGTGGGACGCCCGCCGCGACCGCGCGACCCGGGAGCCCGCGGTCGTCGCGCCCGCCGGCGCGGTCCTCGTGCTGGACGGCGCGCTCCTGCTCGGCCGCTGGCTCGACGTCGACCTCACCGTGCACGTCGCGCTGCGGCAGCCCACGCTGGCGCGCCGGACCCGCGCGGAGGACGGCTGGATGCTGCCGGCGTTCGAGCGCTACCGGCAGGACGTCGATCCGGAGGCCGTCGCGGACGTCGTCGTCCGCGCGGACGACCCGGCCCGGCCGGCGCTCGTCCTCGACCGCTGAGGGCGGTCGGGACGGAGCCACTCGGCCGGGCCGGGTGCGTCGGGTGCGTCGGCCGGGTCAGCGACCGAGGCCGGCGCGGTCGACCTTGCGGTGGAACCGCATCCCGGCGAGGCCGCCGAGCACGGCGCCGGCGAGGCTCGCCAGCGGCGATGACCAGGAGCGCGATGATGCCCCCGGTCGTCAGGTCGCCCTCGGCGACCGGGATGCGCGGGAAGCTGTTGAGCTGACCGAGGACGTTGAACTGGTCGCCGGCGACGGCGGCCAGCACGGCGACGGCGATCGCGATGACGACGGCCCACAGCCAGACCGCGACACCCTGCTTGGCGCCGTTGAAGCGGGCCATGCGGCCCGCGACGTAGCCGCCGCAGTAGTAGGCGACGAACAGGACGACGAGCAGGATGATGCCGCCGACGAGCCCGACCGTGGACGGGTCGGACGGCGGCCTGGTCGGCTGCCTCGGCGACGTCGGTGTTGTTCGCGACGCCGACCGCGGTCCCGGCGGCGGCGGCGAGGGCGGTCAGGAGGACGGCGGTCCCGGTCGCGGTCAGCCAGCCGAAGAAGGCCGAGCCGATCTTGATGCCGCCGAACTCCTCCTTCTCGCGCGCGACGACGCTCTGGCGGTCGCGGCCGAAGCTCTTCGCGGAGACCGCGCCCGAGGGCGTGGGGTCGGCATCGGGGGTGGACGACCCGTGGGGGGTGCTCATGGGAAGGCTCCTGACGAGGGTGGCGCGGTGGGCGCCGGGGGCGGACGCCGACGGCTGGCCTCCGGAGCATCTCCGGTGACCAGCCGTCGGCGGTGGTGCGGGTGCCGTCAGCGCCCGCGGAGGACACCGCCGGGCGGTGGTGGCGGGTGCCGGCGGCGCCGTGAGGGCAGCCGTCGGGCCGTGGCGGAGTCGTTACGGACCGGCCGTGCCGGTCGTCGGTGCCGGTCGTCGTGCCGGTCGTGCCGCCACGCGTGTCCGTGTCGCCGTCGAGCTCGATCTCCTCCTTGCGGACCGACTCCGTGATGGGTCGTCGGTGTCCGTGACGGTCTGCGTGTCGAGGCGCACGCGCTCGACCGGGACGGTCACCGTCTGCTGCTCGGTGACGACGTACTTGCGCATCCGGGCCCGGCCGGTCTGGACGGTCTCGGTGCCGACGTCGAGGCTGCTCCTCCGAGCGCGTCATGGCGTCGTCGGTCGTCGGGCCCGAGGTGTCGTGGCCGACGGTGCCGTGCGCGTCGAGGTCGCTCGTGCCGGCGACGCCGGACGTCGTCGCGAAGCCCGCGTCCGTCGTCGAGGTGTCGTAGCCCGAGGTCTCCGTCGTGTCGTAGCCCGAGGTCGTCGTGGTGTCGGCGCCGGTCGTGTAGTCCAGGCCGTAGTAGCGGTAGAGCTCCGCCTCCTCGGACTCCGACAGGTGACCGTTGGCGTCCTCGACCCGCGGGGCACCCTTGACGGTGGACTTGTCGTAGGGGACGACGATCTCGTCGCCGCGCACGGAGGCCTGCGTCAGCGGGATGAACGACTCGGCGGTGCCGAACAGTCCGGTCGAGACGGTGACCCACTCCGGGTTGCCGGTCGCGTCGTCCAGGAAGACCTGGCCGACCTTTCCGATCTTGTCCCCGTCGGTGCCGACGACCGTGCCGCCGCTCGTGAGCAGGTTCTGGATCTCGCTCGTGCTGACCATGATGGTTCCTCCACTGGGTAGGGGATCCGGGAGCCGCGTGGTGACGTGACGACCCGGGGCGCGTGCGGAGGGGTGCGACCCGACGACGGAGGGTGGCGGACGGTCGTCCGCACGGCCCGCGAGGTGCGAGCCGACGCGCGCCGCCGGGGCCCCGCGCGCCGTCGTTCAGTGGTCCAGGTCACGCCTTCTCCGCTGCCGTCGACAACGCTAGGCGGGGTCGGTGGACCCGGCAACACGAAGGGACGCACGAAGGGGCACCGTGGCCGAGCTGTCTCGATCAGCGGTTGCTGACCTGCGGTTTCACGAGGTGAGCCCGCAGGTAGCGCAGGCTTCCGTCGCCGAGTCCGAGATAGTTGCGGGTGCCCTCGAGTCCGGCGAAGGGGCGGATCGCGCGCCGGAACGGCCACGGGATCCACGCCCGGACGAGCTCGGCCTTGCGGTCGTTGTCGAGGCTCATCGCGCGCAGGACGCCGGCGGTGATGTCCTCCTGCGTCGACGACCGTCAGCCCCGAGCCGGACAGCTGCCCGCGGCGCACGCCGGTCGACGTCGTCGCGCGCCGCGCAGGTCCGCCCAGACGAAGTGCCCACCGGGACGCAGCACCCGGTGCACCTCGGCGATGAACGCGTCCATCGAGCCGTAGCAGTGCGAGGACTCCACGTTGACGACGACGTCGACGCACGCGTCCGGCAGGCCGGTCGCCTGCGCGTCCCCGACGCGGAAGGTCAGCGCCGGGGCCGCTCGCGGTGCCGGCGGGAGAGCCGCACGGCGGTGCGGGAGAAGTCGATCCCCGTGACCGTGCGCGGCCCGGCGTACCGCGCGAGGTACTGCGCGCCGCCGCCGCGGCCGCTGCCGATCTCGAGCACGTCGCGGCCGGTGAGGTCCACGCCGTCGAGGGTCGCGGGCGTAGAGCTGGATGCACAGCCGGTCCGGCTCGTCGGCCGGGTCGAGCACGAGCGGCGGCTCCAGGGTCCACGTCCGGCCGGCCCGGTCCGCGGGCGCGTAGCCGTAGTTCATGAACGCCCAGTCGCGCGTGCGCACGCGCGCACCGAGCAGCTCGTAGACGGCGCGCCACATCCAGGTGCGCGCCGCGGTCACCACGACGTGCCGCCCGTCCGCTGACGCCGGTCGGGCACGCGCTCGTCCAGCGGCCGTCAGCGGCACGTCGCCGGGGCGTCGCTCACGCGGCGGGGCGACGGCGACGCAGCACGGCGGCCACGCGTCGCGTCGAGGTCCGGGCGCCGGGTCCTCGGTGCGCCCGGCGAGCGTCCGGCACACCGCGACGGCGTCGGCCAGCAGGCGGCGCAGGACGTCGTCGGTGTCCGGACGTCCCGACCAGGCGATGGCCTGGACCGAGAAGTCGACGATCGCCGATCCCGGGTGGCGGGTCAGGCGCCCGCCGCCGTGCTCGGTGGTGAAGCGCCGGCCCACCGCGCGGCGAGCGGGACGTCGGCCAGGGCGGCCCGCCCTCGGGCGCGCACGCCCGCCGGGTCCGGGGTCCCGGGCGGACCGGACGCGCCGGGTCCGGCGAGCATGCGGTCGCAGGTGAGGATGCCCGACCGCGAGCGCGCGCTGGCGCTCCTCGGGGGCCATCGGCAGCGCGGCGGACGCGGCGACCAGCGCGATGGCGTGGTCCCAGGTCGGGTCGTCCGAGGTGAGCCCGATGACCGACGGGATGAGCACCGCCAGCCGGGGCCGGGCGTCGTCGGACGTGACGTCGTTGACGCCGCGCGCGAGGCGGGCCAGCAGGGGGTGGGTGCACGCCGGGTGGTCGCTCCAGCGCTCGCCCGCGAGGAACCCGGCGAGCTCCATGAAGCAGGCGCCCTTGCGGGGGCTGCGATGCCGCCCGCGGGACAGCAGCGGCAGGATCTCCGGGTCGCTGACGGGCATGGACCTCACCTCGCACGGCGCGGGCTCGACGGGTGCCTTCGAGACTACGCCCGGTCCGGCCGGGTGTCGCCGTGTTCGGCTGCGGGCCTCGCGGAGCCGGGCGGCGTCAGTAGCCGAGGTCGAGCAGCGCGGACGGCCCACGGCGGGTCGACCAGCTCGGCCTCGAGCTCCTCCGCCGACTCGGGCCGCGACAGGTGGTAGCCCTGCACGTGGGTGCAGCCCGCCTCCTGGAGCGCCTCGAGCGTCTCGGCGTTCTCGACGCCCTCGACGATGACCGTCCGGCGCAGGTTGTGGCCGAGCAGCAGGACGGCGGAGACGACCGCGGCGGCGTCCCGGTTGCCGGACAGCCCGCGGGTGAACGACTGGTCGACCTTGAGCGTGGTCGCCGGGATCTCGAGCAGCCGGCCGAGGCGAGGAGTAGCCGGTGCCGAAGTCGTCGATGGCGAGCTGGACACCCAGCCCGCGGATCCGCCTCGAGGGTCGCGACGGCGTGCTCGGGGTGCGTGATCATGCCCGACTCGGTGATCTCGAGGGTCAGCCGCCGCGGCGGCGAGCCCGGTGGCCGCGAGCGTGTCGGCGACGCGGGCCGGGCAGGCGCGGGTCCGCGAGCTCCTGCGGTGGAGACGTTGACGAACAGCCGCTGCGGGGCCCGCGGGCCCAGCCGCGCGTCCCAGTCGACGATCTGCCGGCACGCCTCGTCGAGCACCCAGCGCCCCGATGTCGCCGATGAGCCCGCTGCCGGCGCCGGCGTCGATGAACGCCCCCGCCGGCGAGCAGGCCGCGCGTCGGGTGCCGCCACCGCACGAGCGCCTCGACGGCGTAGACGCCCGCGTCGGCGCGGCGACCTGCAGGTCGACGATCGGCTGGTAGTGCAGCTCGAACTGCCCCTCGTGCACCGCCGCGGTGAGCTCGGCGATGAGCCGCTCCTCGGCGGACGTGCGGGCGCTTCTCGGCCGCGTGGGTCTCGGCGTCGAACACCTCGAACCGGCCGCGGCCGGCGTCCTTGGCCCGGTACATCGCCGAGTCGGCCTGCGACGACGAGCGCGTCGGCGGTCTGGCCGGGGTCGTCGGTCGTCGCGATGCCGATGCTCGCGGAGGTGTTGATCGTCCGGCCCTGCGGGCGGTACGGGGACCTTGAGCTCGTCGAGGATGCGCTGGGCGACCCGGGCCGCGTCGCCGGGGGTCGTCCAGGTGCTCGAGCAGGACGACGAACTCGTCCCCGCCGAGCCGGGCGAGGATGTCGGTGGGCCGCAGGGCCGCCCGCGCGCGCTCCGACGACGGTGGTGAGCAGCCGGTCGCCCGCGACGTGACCGTAGGTGTCGTTGACCTGCTTGAGCCCGTCGAGGTCGATGAACAGCACGCCGACGTGACCGGGCCGGCGGGCGAGCCCGACGAGGGCGTGCGTGACGTGCTCGAAGAACATCCAGCGCGTGGGCAGGTCGGTCAGCGGGTCGTGGGTGGCCCGGTGCGCGAGCTCGTCCTGGGCGTGCCGCGCCGTGTCCCGGTCGGCCGCGACGACGAGGTACGACGTCGCGAGGTTGGCGAGCGTGGTGGCCGCGCCGACAGCTCGCCGTCGGTGAGCGGGGTCGACGGTGAAGCGGTACAGCGCGAGGACGCCCCACAGCCGTCCGCGCGCCCGCAGGGGGACCGACGGTCACGCCGCGCACGCCCAGCCCGACCGCGCGGCGCTCGAACTCCGGCCAGCGGTCCTCCGGTGGTGAGGTCCGGCGCCGCCACGACCGTCCTCCGGACACGTACGCGTCGTGGCAGGGACCCTCGTGCGAGCGGACTCCTCGAGGCGCTGGATGCTCTCGCCGACGCCGGGGGTCGCCGAGGCCACGCGCAGCAGGCTCGCCGGGGCGCGCGGGGTCATGACCCCGGCACCGTCGACGTCGAGCACCCGTGCCGACACCCGTCGCCGAGCGGCCGCAGGATGTCGCCGACCGTGAAGTCGCCGGTGACCGGTCGCGGCGAAGTCGTCCAGCACCGCCGCGAGCGCGGTGGCGTCGACCCGGCCGCCCTGCTCGGTGGCGCCTGCCGGGTCGGGTGTCGTCGGCGGGGGACCGGCGGGACCGGGACGCCCCCACGGAGCGGTGCCGGGCAGAGATCACGCGCATGCTCCACGTCCTCGACGTCGTCCGAACGCCGGCGGGCGCAGCGGAGGGCACCTGCTGCCCGCGATCGATCGTAGGCGCAGGCCAGAGCCGCGGCATGCGATGGCGCTCCGGCCGCACCGCGGTCACCCGGACGGAGCACCGCGGCGCACGCGACGGCACGACGTCGTCGTCGTCAGCGCCCGACCTGGCCAGGTCGCCGTCGTGCGCCGGCAGCGGCGCACGCGATGCAGGTGCGCGTCGCGGGCAGCGCCTCGAGCCGGGCCGGCGCGATCGGACGTCCGCAGCTGCTCGCACCGCCCGTACCGTCCGTTCGCGAGCCGCTGCTCGGCCGCCTCGATCTCGGCGACCTGGGTGCGGGTCCGGACGACGAGGGAGTCGAGCTGCGAGCGCTCGAACGCGATCGTCGCGCCCTCGGGGTCGTGCTCGTCGTCGGCGTTGGAGTCCCGGGACGCCGCGACGAGCTCGTCGAAGCCGCCGGTCAGCGCGGCCAGCCGGTCGACGGCCTCGGCCCGGGCCGCGTGGAGAGCCGCCCGGACGTCGTCGTCCGAGGGGTCGCGGGCGGTGGTCGGGTCGGGGGTGGTCACCGTCCCATCGTCCCCGCCCGACCGGGCGTTGACGCGCCGGGGCCCACGCTGGGAGCGTGAGTCCGCCCGCGGGTGGCGACGACACGCGCCTCCCACTCCCAGACCCGATGCCCGGCACGTCAGCCAGGGTCGACCCGCGGTCGGGAGGTCAACCATGCAACGAGCTCCGCAGGCAGCGCTCGTCGGCACGGCAGTCGCGTGTCTCGCACTACCGCTCGGGATCGGGTCCGCGGTCGCCGACGACGACGATGACGACGACGATGACGCCCTCGACGTGGAGGTGCTCGTCACGCGGGCTGGACAGCCCGCGAGGGCTCGCGCTGGACCGCAGGGACAATGTCTACATCGCGCAGGCGGGACGGGGGGGCGACGGTCCCTGCATCCCGGGGCCCGAGGCGCCCGACGTGCCTGGGCGACACCGGCAAGATCTGCGGCTCGTGGAGGACGAACGACGACCTCGACGACGTCGACGACGCGGCGGGACTGACGACGACGATGACGACGGGTGGTCGGTCGTGGATGTCGTGACGGGGCTGCCGTCGCTGGGCGTGCAGGGCACCGGCCGCAACGCCATCGGGCCGTCCGACGTCGCGTTCGACCGGCGGCGACGGGCTGCTCGCGACGATCGGCCTCGGCGGGGACCCGGGGCTGCGCACCACACTCGAGCCGACGGCGACGGACCCTCGGACCTGCGCCGTGCAGCTCGGCACGGTGGTGCGGTCGACGTCCGGGGCGGCACGGTGACCGAGCTCGCCGACATCGGCGACTTCGAGCTCGCGGTCAACCCCGAGCCAACCGGACGAGGACACGAACCCGAACTCCATCGCCGTCACCGCGGCAGCGGGTCGTCGCGGACGCCGGCGGCAACGCGCTGCTGCGGTCGACGGGGACGGCGACGTCGAGACGCTGTTCGTCTTCCCGCACGAGGCCGCGGTGCAGATCCCCGGCGCCCCGGCCGGGGCGATGATCGAGGCCGACCCGGTGCCGAACTCGGTCGTCCGCGGCCCGGACGGGGCGATCTACGTCGGCCAGCTCACCGGGTTCCCGTTCACGCCCGGCACCGCGACCGTCTGGCGGTTCGAGGACGCACGGCGACTCGCCGACGGTGTACGCCGACGGCTTCACCAACATCATCGACCTCGCCTTCGACGACGACGGCAACCTGCTGGTCCTCGAGATCGCGCACAACGGCCTGCTCACCGCGTTCGGCAACGGCGACTGCACCGGCGCCCTGATCAAGGTGTCGAAGCGGCGACACCGCGAGCACACGGTTCTCCTGACAGGACCCGCTGTTCGCACCGGCCGGGATCGTCGTGGACGACGACGACGCGTACATCTCGAACAAACCCTCGGGGTGGGCCAGGGCGAGATCCTGGAGGTCGACCTGGACGACTGAGCCGTCCCGGACGGACGCACGCACCGCGGCCCGTGACCCCCGTCGACGGGGGTCACGGGCCGTCGTCGTGCGGCCGTGCCGGTCGTGCCGGCCGTGCCGGTCGGGCCGGTCGGGCCGGTCGTGCCGGCCGTGAAGTCGCGCGGGCGTCAGCCCGCCGGGACCGTCGCGCGTCGACCGGCCGGACGCGGACGGCGACGCAGCGCGACGTCGTCGTGGCGGCGCGGCGGTGAGCAGGCGGCCGAGCACCGCGTCGCACAGCGCGTCGAGGTCGAGGCCGAGGGGCGCGACGTCGACGAGTCGCATCGCGCAGCCGCGTCGATGCCGTCGCCGAGGGCGAGGTCGCGCCGCTCGACCAGCCCGTCGGTGTACAGCAGCAGCGTGTCCCCGGGGTGCAGCGTCAGCGTCTGCTCGCACCGCGTGGTCGTCGGGCACGACGCCGAGCAGCAGGTCGGCGTGGCGCCCGGCCGACCTCGGTGACGGCGCCGTCCGCCCGCATGACCATGGCGGCGGGTGCCCGGCGTTCGACCAGCGGACCGTCGGTCTCCGGCCGTGGTCCCGGCTGGGCTCCCGGGGGCTCGCTGGCCCCGGGTCAGCACCGGGGCAGGGTCCACCCGGGCCACGACGGCGGTGGCGATGGTGGTGGTCCCGAGCGTGAGCATCGCCCGGTCGACGCCGGCACAGCAGGTCCGCCGGACCGGCGCCGGTCGCCACGGCGATCCCGCGCAGCAGCGAGCGCAGCTGGCCCATGGCGGCCGCGGCGACGATGTCGTGCCCGACGACGTCGCCGATGACCACGACCGTGGCGCCGTCGCGCTGGACGAACGCGTCGTACCAGTCGCCGCCGACCTGCGCCGCCTCGCCCGCCGGCACGTACCGGACGACGATCTCGAGCCCGTCGGTCTGCGGCGGGTCGGTGAGCAGGGCGCGCTGCAGCCCCTCGGCGAGCTGGCGCTGCTGGCGGTAGAGCCGGGCGTTGTCCAGCGCGAGGCCCGGCCCGGCCGGCGACCTCGTGCGGCGACGCCGAGCTCCTCGCGCGCGTGAGCGGTGCGCGCCCCGCGTCCGCGAAGAGGGTGAGCAGGCCGACGGTCCCGCCGCGACCGCGCAGCGGGATCACCGTCGACGGTCTCCGGCGCGAGCCGGGCGAGCAGCGTCACGGGCCTCGGGCGGAGGTGAGCACCGCCCGGACGGCCTCGGTCGCGCCGCTGCGGCGATCGACGACCGTCTCCCGGTCGCGGCCGACCGCACGAGCGTCGACCGCGTCGGACAGCGCGTCGATGCGGTGCGCGGCGTAGCGCTGCGACGACCGGCAGCATCGCCGGGTCGCGGTGCGCCCAGCCGATGTCGCGCAGCCCGCGGCGGCGTGCCGGGTCGCTGCGTCGTCGGACGCGAGGGTCACGATGCACCAGTCCGCGAGGGCGGGCACGACGAGCTCGGCGAGCCGCCCGACGGCGTGCTCGGCGTCGAGGCTCTCGGTGAGCTCGGCGGTCACCGCGCGACGAGGGCCGCGCCGCGCGCCGGCGCGCTCGAGGTCCTCCTGGGCGCGCCGCCGGCTCGTGATGTCGAGGAAGTAGACGGCCAGTCCGTCCGGACCCGGCCAGGCCCGCACCTCGTACCAGGCGTCCAGCGGCGGGCGGGTAGTACGCGTCGAACGACACCGGTCGTCCCGACTCCATCGCCCCGCGGTAGCTCCGTCTCGAACTTCGTGCCGACCGCGGCGGGGAACAGGTCCCAGACGACGCCGCCCAGCAAGCGCTCGCGGGACGACGCGAGGACCCGCTCGGCCTCGGCGTTGACGTAGGAGAACCGCCACTCGCGGTCGAGGGAGAAGAAGGCGGTCGGCATCGACTCGAGCATGCGCGACGGTGCGCGCCTCGCCCTCCTGCTGCTCGGTGATGTCGAAGGCGGCGCCGAGCAGGCGCACCGGGCGGCCGTCCGACGTCGTGCAGGACGCGCCCGCGGGCGGCGAGCCAGCGCACGCTCGCCGTCCGGCAGCACGATGCGGTACTCGGTGTCGAGGCTCGCCGGTCACGTCGCGACGGTCTCGTCGAGCGCGGCCGCGACGCGGTCGCGGTCGTCCGGGTGGACCCGGTCGTGCGAAGTCGTCGATCGTGCGGTCGCGGCGACGCACCGGGCGGCTCGCCGAAGAGGTCCCGGAGGTGGGCGTCCCACGTCAGCGCGGCCGCTCGCCAGGTCCCAGTCGTAGGTCCCGATGCGCGCCGCAGCGATGGCGAGCTCGCCCAGCAGCGGACGTCCCAGCACCAGAGAGCTCCTCCGCTGACCGGGCCCGCGCCGCACAGGGTGGGCCGGTGCCGGGCCAGCGCGTGACGACGGTCGGGACCGGCGAGCGCTCGGCACACAGGTTAACCGGGTCGCAGGTCGTCCTGTCGCGGCATCCGTCGTCCTGTCCGGACCGGCCCGGCCTGACGCATCGCCTCACCGACGCGCGCACCCGCACCACGCCGTCACCTGCCGCTGCGGGTCCGACCCACAGCGCGCGCACCACGGACTGCTCGGCGCGTTCGAGACCGCCCCGCTGTTCGCGCCGGCCGGGATCGTCGTCGTCGAACGACGACGCCTCCATCTCGAGCACGACCCCCGGCGCCGGTAGGGCGAGATCCACAGGGTCGAGCTGGCGGCTGAGCACCGGCGACGCCCGACCGCCACGCGCCGCGGCGCGTGATCCCGTCCCCGGGGGCCACGGGCCGTCGTCGGTGCTCGGGCCGCCCGGTGAACGGGTGACGACCGGACGGGCGACGGCTCCACGGACGAGGGACCCGAACCGGACGGACCGGGACATCGCGGCTGGTGCGAGCGGGTGAGACGCGAGGTGCCACGCCCACGGGCACCCGCGGCTTCCCATACTCGGGGACGCGGCACCTCGCCGCCCACCCATGGAAGGGAATGCAGCCATGCCCCACGCACAGCGGGCTCGACGCCTCCTGCTGCTCGCGCTGTCCGGCGCCTTGTGCGCCGGCACCGTGACGGCCGCGCCGGCGCACGCCGGCACCCCCAAGCCGCCCAAGGACGCCGAGGTCGTCGGCACCCTGTGGGGCGACGCGAAGGCGGACAAGAAGGCGCTGGACTGGTACGACAAGAACGACGCCAAGAAGGACCCGGGATCGCTCTACACGATCACCGACGCGGTCGGCGCGCGGGACGTGTGGTCGGCCAAGGACGCCACCGGACGAGCCGTGACCGGGCGCGGCGTGACCGTCGCGGTCGATCGACTCCGGAGTCGCGGCGGTCCCCGGACTGGACGCGCCCGGGAAGATCGTGCGCGGTCCCGACCTGTCGCTCGAGGCCGCCAGCGCGACGCCGCTCGGCGACGACACCTTCGGCCACGGCACCCACATGGCGAGCATCATCGCCGCCCGGGACGCCGTCGACGGTCGACGCCAGGTCGGGTGAGCCGAAGGCCGGCGACGCCTCCGCCCAGCTCGGCGTCGCGCCGGACGCGCGGATCCTCGCGCTCAAGCTCGCCAGCACGGACGGCAGCACCGACGTCAGCCAGGTGGTCGCAGCCCTGGACTGGGTCGCCGAGCACCGCAACGACAACGGCATGAACGTGCGTGTCGTCAACCTGTCCTTCGGTACCGACGGCCCTGCAGCCGTACCAGCTCGACCCGCTCGCCGCCGCAGCGCGAGAACGCGTGGCGCAAGGGTCTGGTGGTCGTGGTGTCCGGGGGCAACGTCGGGCCGTGACTCGGGCGGGCTGACGAACCCGGCCATCGACCCCTACGTCATCGCGGTCGGCGCGAGCGACCCCCACTACAAGGTCAGCGGCTGGACCAAGAACCCCCGGGTCGCCGACTTCTCGTCGCGCGGCACCGCCGAGCGCCACGTCGACCTCCTCGCCCCGGGCACGTCCGTGGTCGGCCTGCGCCAGCCGGGATCGTTCGTCGACACCCACCACCCCGAGGGTCGGGTCGTCGGCGACGTCAGCGGCCGCCTGTTCCGCGGGTCGGGCACGTCTCAGGCCGCCGCGGTCGTCAGCGGGGCCGCCGCCCTCCTGCTCCAGGCCTACCCCCAGCTCACCCCGGACCAGGTCAAGGCCGCGCTCGTCTCCACCGCCACCGAGGTCAAGCTGGCCGACCCGGTCGACGCCGGCGCCGGGCAGGTCGACGTCGAGGCGGCACTGGAGACGGTGAAGAAGGCGATGACCAGCAAGGCCCCGCACCTCACCGAGGTGCTCTCGGCCCGCCAGACCTTTCCCGTCGCGACCGGCCTCGGCTCGCTGGAGCTCGCACGCGGAGGGTCGCACCTGGTCGACTCCGCGACCGGTGACGTCCTGGCCGGCGAGGTCGACGTCCAGGGCCAGCCCTGGTCGGCCGGGACCTGGGCGCGCGAGTCCGCCGCCGGCACGACGTGGTCTGGCGGTACCTGGAACCGTGCCCGCTGGAGCGGTGACGGCTGGACCTCGAAGGGGTGGTCCCGCGCGCGCTCGTCGGACGCCTCCTGGGAGCGGGCGCGCTGGTCGGACGCCTCCTGGAAGCGGGCCCGCTGGTCGGGTGGCGCCTGGAGCTGAGCCTGGGTCCGCCGGTCGTCGTTCTTCGGCGTGCTGATCTGGGTCGTGGTGTGCGTGCGCGAGTGGGGGCGTGAGGTGGCGACCGGTCTGTCCGGGTCTTCCACTTCGAGGGTCCTTGGTCGCGCCCCTGGGGCCCGGCGGTCACGTCGTCGCGGTGGCTGGTGGTCCGGCCGCGGCGGCGTGCAGCGCCGCCCAGGCGTGCTGCCACGGCCACCGGTCGGGCAGCGGCAGGACGTGTGGTCTGGCTGATCGGGCGACTCGGGCTGGGACGGCGATCAGGTGGGCCCGGATGGTCGCGGTCGTCGTCGTGGCGCGGAACTGCCCGGGCACGCTCGGATGCTCGGTGGCCAGGTCGTGCAGCCCGGCCCGCCGCGCCAGGACCGGCACCACCTCGGCGACCGACACCGGGTTCGGGTCATCAAGAACCGCCGAGGGGCCGTGCGAGAGCTGCATCTGGCGGGTGCCCCTGTTGATCGGTCGGAGGGTGCCGTCGCAGGCCACCTACTCGCTGGTCACAGGGGCATTCGTGCGTCCGGCCCGCTCATCGCGCGGACCTCGTCGGCGGATCCAGGCTCAGCCGACGGCGCTTCTGCGGGCGCGTGCTGGTGCCGGTCGCTGCCGCTCACGGGCCGCCCGTGGGCGTCGTCGCTGCCGGACGGCATCGATCCGGTACTCGGCACCGAGCGCTCTCCGGTCACCACGCGCGATCCCGGTGAGCGGGGGTGCCGACGCCGTCGACGGTATTCTGCGTCATTGTCCGAAATATCCGGCTGCGTGCTCGGGCACCGCTCTCGTCGCTTTTCCGAGAATGTACCGGGTGATTGCGTCGGGCGATCGGGTGAGGACGCCCCCGAATTCCCACCGAGAACATCGGCGCCCATAGCCTCGACGTGACCGCCCGTCGGGGCGGCATTCGACAGGAGGACAGTCATGGATGACGACATTCGCTCCGGTCACCTGCGCCGCTGGGGCGTAGTGGTCGGCTGCTCGGTGCTTCTCTCCGGCGTCGTGGTCGCGTCGCCCGACGCCGCCCACGCCGGCGGGCTGCTCCCTTCCCCTGGGGACCTGGGGACCACCACGGCCAGGGTGGTCGGGACACTCTGGGGAGACCCGGCGGCCGACAGGGTCGCGCTGGACAAGGACGGCAGGCACTCCGACCGGCTCGACCCGGGCTCCCTGCACACCCTCACCACCACCATCGGTGCCCGGGCCGTGTGGCAGCAGACGGACGCTCGCGGCCGCGCGCTGACCGGTCAGGGGGTGACGGTCGCGGTGCTGGACTCCGGAGTCCAGGCGGTTCCCGGCCTCGCCGGGAAGGTCGTCCAGGGCCCGGACCTGTCGTTGGAGGTGAACAGCCCCGCAGCGCTGCCGGACGACACCTACGGTCACGGCACCCACATGGCCGGGATCATCGCCACGAAGGACCCGATCGCGACCGACCCCAGGACCGGGGCACCGAGGACGCTCGACCCCTCGCAGCAGCTCGGGGTCGCCCCCGACGCCAAGGTCCTCGCACTCAAGCTCGCGACCACGGACGGCAGCACCGATGTCAGCCAGGTCATCGCCGCACTGGACTGGGTCGCGCAGCACCGCCGCGACAACGGCATGAACGTCCGTGTGGTCAACCTGTCCTTCGGCACCGAGGCCGTCCAGCCCTACCAGATCGACCCGTTGGCAGCCGCGGCGGAGCACGCCTGGAAGAACGGGCTCGTCGTCGTCGTCTCAGGGGGCAACGGGGGCCAGGACGCCGGGTCGCTCAGCAACCCGGCCATCGACCCCTACGTGATCGCCGTCGGCGCGTCCGACCCCAACGGCACCGTGCTCGGCTGGGAAGCTGCCGGACGTCGCCGACTTCAGCAGCCGAGGGACCTCGGCTCGGCACGTCGACCTGGTCGCGCCGGGGACGTCTGTCGTGTCGCTCCGGGCCCCCGGCTCCTACGTGGACACCGAGCACCCGGAGGGACGCGTCGCCGGTGACAGCACCGGCCGACTGTTCCGCGGCAGCGGCACGTCGCAGGCGGCGGCCGTCGTGAGCGGCGCCGCGGCGCTGCTGATCCAGGCCGACCCTGCGCTCACGCCCGACCAGGTCAAGGCCGCGTTGGTCCGGACCGCACGGCCCTTGCTCCTCGAGCCGGCGATCGATGCCGGCGCAGGCCAGCTGGACGTCAGGGCGGCCCTCGACGCCGTGCGGCAGCACGCTGCCGATCTGGGGCCCCTCGCCGGTGCAGAAGTGGCGCGCGGCGACGGGCCTCGGGTCCCTCGATGCCGCTCGGGGCGGCAGCCACCTCGTGGACCCGGAGTCGGGCGCCATCCTCGAGGGCGAGGTCGATGTCCTCGGTAGCCCCTGGCACCCGGCGGCCTGGTCGGCGGCATCGGCCTCCGCGACCGCCTGGGACGCCGGTAAGTGGAACCGTGCGCGCTGGGCGGGCGACACGTGGACGTCGACCGGCTGGGCCCGCGCCCGGTGGAGCGGCACCGCGTGGAACCGGGCACGGTGGAGCGACGCCTCGTGGGACCGCGCGCGGTGGTCCCGCGCCCGCTGGAGCGACGCGTCCTGGGAGCGGGCGCGCTGGTCGGGGAGCGGCTGGAGCTGACCCGGCTCGACGTCGGGCGACCACGACGGTCCCGCCCGGCCGGCTCAGAACCGGCCGGGCGGAACCGCTCCGCACGAACTCCTGGACGTGACCGCTTCGCTGCCGATGGGTCGGCAGTTGGAGCTCACACCAGGAAGGCCCAGATGACCGAGCAGACTGTTCCGGAGGGACCGGGGACCGAGACCTCCGGTTCCCGGTCCGTGCGTCGGCCCGACGCGGCCACGGCGCTCACGATCGGGCTCGCCGGCGTCCTGCTCGGGGCCGCCGCGCTGCTGGGGAGCAGCCTCCCCGACGCGCCGCTGCTCGAGATCTCCTCGACCATCCCCGCCGGCGTCGCCGTCGGCGCGCTCGTGGTCCTGCTCTTCCTCGCCGAGCTGGGCCAGGCGCGGATCGAGATCCGCCGGCAGGCCTACTCCTTCTCGCTGGCCGGGGCACCGCTCCTGCTCGGGGTGCTGTTCTGCCCCCCTGCCCTGGTCGTCGGGGCCCGCCTGCTTGCCGCGGTCGCGGCCTTCTCGCTGCAGCGCGTCCCCGCGGTCAAGTTCGCCTTCAACGCCGGCGCGTACGCGTTCGACGTCACCGCCGTGCTCGTCCTGTGCCACCTCCTCGTCCCGGATGCCGGTGACCTGAGCCCGGCGACGGCCGCGGCGTGCTTCGTCAGCCTGGCGGTCGTCGACGCCCTGATGAGCGCCGTGGTGCTCGCCGTCATCCGCCTCAACGGCGGGCCGGTCGGACGAGAGGACGTCGTCGAGGTCCTGCTGTCCGCGGGGCTCTTCGTCGCGATCAACACCGCCGTGGGCCTCATCGCGGCGCTCCTCCTCGGCGCCGGGTCGCTCGGGGCCGCTCTTCTCGTGCTCGTCGCAGGTGCGGCGGCCGCGTGCTACCGCGCCTACCTGGTGCTGCGGCGACGGCACCGGTCCCTGCAGGACCTCCAGGACTTCATCCGCGGCGGCGAAGGCGCCCACGACGTCGCCGGACTCGCCGACCGCCTGCTGCCGCAGGTCCGGGAGCTGCTGCACGCCGGCCGCGCGGTCCTGAGGGTCGAGGGCCGCGACGGCGTGCCCGCGACCGTGCACTGCGTCGAGGACGACGACGGGCGCCGCCCCGCGGACACCGCCGAGGCACCCGACCGGCTCCAGGTCCCCTTCGACGTGTCCGGGACGCTGGGGACGCTCACCGTCGACGACCGTCTCGGGGACGGCACCCGGTTCACGCCGGACGACCTGGCGCTCCTCCGCACGCTCGCCGGTCACCTGGCGGTCGCTCTGCACAGCGTCCGGCTGCTCGAGCGCCTGCGCTTCGAGGCCCGCCACGACGCCCTCACCGGCCTCCCGAACCGGGCGCAGCTCACCGAGAACCTGCGCGAGCTCATGACCACCGCTGCCGACGACCAGCGGGTCAGCGTCCTGCTGCTGAACCTCGACCGCTTCAAGGAGGTCAACGACGCCTTCGGCCACGACATGGGCGACGAGCTGCTCGGTGTGGTCGCCGAGCGCCTGCGCACCGTGGTCCCGGCCGCCTGCACGGTCGGCCGCCTGGGCGGCGACGATTTCGCCGTCGTCCTCCCGCCCACCCGCGACCCCGAGACGGCCTGCATCGCGCTCGCGAGCGCGATCGCCCGGGTGCTCGCCGCGCCCGCGCACCTGTCCGCCGCCGCGGTGACCACCGGGGCGTGCGTCGGGATCGCGGTCGCGACCACCGGCCAGGGCGCCGCCGACCTCCTCCGGCACGCCGACACGGCCATGTACGCCGCCAAGGACACCCGGATCCCGGTGGTCGTCTACACCGACGCGCTCGACGACGGCCGCCGCGAACGGCTCGGGATGCTCGTGGACATGCGCTCCGCGCTCGACAACGACGAGTTCGAGCTGCACTACCAGCCGAAGGTCTCCATCGGGTCGGGCGTCGCCACGAGCGTCGAGGCCCTCATCCGCTGGAACCACCCCGTGCTGGGGCGGATCCAGCCCGACGCCTTCATCCCGGTCGCCGAGTCGACCGGTCTCATCGAGGAGCTCACCCAGGTCGTCCTGCTCAAAGCGCTGCGCCAGTGCCGCGAGTGGCGCGACGCCGGCCACGACCTCTCGGTGGCGGTCAACCTCTCGGCCCGCAACATCAACGACCCGGGGCTGCCCGACCGTGTGGCGGCCGCCCTCCGGCTGTCCGGGGTCCCCGCGCACCGGCTGATCCTCGAGATCACCGAGAGCAGCGTCATGGGCGACCCCGAGCGCACCGTCCCGACCCTCGAGCGGCTCGCCGCGCTCGGCCTCACGCTGTCGCTCGACGACTTCGGGACGGGCTACTCCAGCCTGTCCTACCTGCAGCGGCTGCCCGTCCGCGAGCTGAAGATCGACCGCTCGTTCCTGCTGGGCCTGGAACGGCCCGACGACGCCCGGGCCAGCGCCGTGCTGGTGCGCAGCATCGTCGGCCTCGGGCAGAGCCTCGGGCTCACGGTGGTCGCGGAGGGCGTCGAGACGCGCGAGATGTACGAGCACCTGCGCAGCCTGGGGTGCGACGTCGCGCAGGGGTACCTCATCTCCCGGCCGGTGCCCGCGGACCGGCTGACCGACGCCGTCCACCGAGCCGGCTTCACCACGCGCCGCTCGGCGTCCGGTGGAACGGGAGATGCGGCGTGGTCGACGCTGCCGATCCCGCTGGCCGCTCCGGTCCGACGCCCCGGCCGTTAGCGTGTCTCCGGGCCGACGGTCCGCTGCCTGCACCCAGGAGGCCCGATGTTCCCCGACCTTGCGCTCGACGCGGCCGAGAATGCCTCCCCGGTCGACTCCGTCGCCGCGGTCACCCGTGAGCTCGGGGCCACCCTCGGCGCCCTGAGCGTGTCGTTCCTCATCGCCGACATGTCCGGCCGCGCGCTCGTCCGGCTCGCCCACCTCGCGCTCGGCGAGACGGCCGCCCAGGTGGTGGACGGCACGGCAGCCGGCACGGCGGCGAGCGGGGCGGGCCGGCCGGACGGAGACCGCCAGGACGACCGGGAGCAGGCGGCGCTGCTGCCGTTCGACGGCGGCCCGCAGGAGCAGGTGGTGCGTTCCCAGCAGGCCCGTGTGCTGCCGCCGGGTGACGGCCCCGCGTCGACCGCCCGCGGCTGGACCGTGCTGGCTCCGGTGACGGAGCGCGGTGAGTCGCTCGGGCTGCTCGAGATGGTGCTGCCCGCCGACCCCGACGACCGGACGGTGACCGAGATCGCGCGCGCCGCGCGTGTGCTGGCCTTCGTCGTGATCGCCGACCGCCGGCACACCGACCTGTACGAGTGGGGCCAGCGGACCCGGCCGTACACCTTGTCCGCCGAGATCCAGCGCCGCCTGCTGCCCGCCGCCTACACGTGCGAGGGCGGGTCGTTCACCCTCTCCTCGTGGCTGGAGCCGGCCGCGAGCGTGGGTGGGGACACCTTCGACTACAGCTTCTCGCGGGACGCGCTCCACCTGTCGATGACGGACGCCATGGGCCACGGGGTCGGTAGCGCCCTCACGGCGACCCTCTGCGTGAGCGGACTGCGCACCGTCCGGCGCCGGGGCGGGACCCTGCTCGCGCAGGCCGCGAACGCCAACGCCGCCCTCGTCGACCACTCGGCCAAGGTCTCCAGCGAGACCTTCGTGACCGGGCTGATCGGACGGGTGGACCTGACGAACGGGGTCCTCACCCTGCTCAACGCCGGGCACGAGCCGCCGTTCCTGGCACGCGCCGGATCGGTGGCACCCCTGGTGCTTCCGGCGCAGGTGCCGTTCGGGCTCTTCCGGGAGACGGCCTACACCACCACGGACGTCCCGCTGCTGCCCGGGGACAGGCTGGTCCTGGTCACCGACGGCATGCTCGAGCGGAACGCGGCCGGGTTCGCGCTGGCGGACGGGATCTCCGAGACCCGGCACCTGCACCCGCGCGACGCCGTCCGGATGCTCTCCGACCGCGTGCTCGAGGCGTGCGGCCAGGACCTGGCCGACGACGCCACGCTGCTCATCCTCGACTGGCACGGCGGGCACGACGCCGCTGCCGGGGACTGACCGGGCTCGTCAGGCGCCCACCGCCCCGGGCACCCAGCTGGCGTCGTCTCGTCCTGCGCAGGTCCTTCGCACGACCTCCGTGGGCCCGTGCAGGCCCGCACGCCTCCGTAACCGGACCGACGCGGGACGTTCATCGGCGCCTCGTAGCGTGGTCACCAGGTGGCCCGTCCCGTCCGGGGCCGGCACCGCCCGAGAGGCGGAGGAGATCAGTGCCCCAGTTCGTGTGCGTGGACGGCCCGCTGTCCGGGCAGCAGCTCGACTGGCCGGAGGGCGCCCGGACCGGCCAGACCCTGACCATCGCCTTGGTCGACGTGGGGCAGCCCGAGGTGGCCCCCGAGGACGAGCCGGAGGCCGAGTACCGCGTCGAGCGGACGGCCGAGGGCGACCTGCCCGGTCGACTCCGGTTCGTCACCGGCCGTGGCCCGTGGCGCGCCGCCGCGAGCACGTCCCTCCTGGAGGTCTGAGCGCTCCACGGCCCGCTGGCATCGGCACGCGACGATGACACCGGCGCACCGGCCCCGGAGGTCCCGGGGGCCGCAGCGCCCGGACCGCACCGGCCCGACCCGGCGGCCGAGCTGTTCCCCAGCCTCGGGGACCGGTCCCGGCTCTCGATCCTGCGGCACCTCGCTCTCGGCGAGCACCGGGTCGTGGACCTCACCACGCATCTGGGCCTCGCGCAGTCGACCGTGTCCCAGCACCTCGCGTGCCTGCGGGCGTCCGGCCTGGTGACGTCCCGCGCGCAGGGCCGGTCCTGCGTGCACGCCCCAGCTCATCCGGTGGCCACGCTCACGCTCCTGCGGACCGCCGAGGCCGTGCTACGAGGCCACCGGCGATGCCGTCGAGCTCCGCCCGGTCTCGGGCCCGGCCGCGGACGGAGCCCGCCGGTGAGCGCGCGGCCACGCGCACGGCCCGACTCCGACGCGGGGGTCGTGCCCAGCAGACGCGGCGCCTGTGGCTGGTCCTGGTCCTCACCGCGGCGGTGATGGCGGGCCAGCGGTCGGGGTCCGCGTGAGGTGCTGCTCGCCGCGACGGGGTGGACCATCCTCGACCCGATCGCGTCGCTCGTCGTCGCCGCGCTCATCGTCCCCCGGGCCTGGAGCCTGCGGCACGTCGTGCACGTGCTGCTCGAGGCCGTGCCGGACGACGTCGACCTGGACGAGGTGCGCGCCCACCTGGCCCGGACGCCGGGGGTGCTCTCCGTCCACGGGCTCCCGCCGCCACCGGTCGACCGGGGCTCGCCCCTCGGCCAGCATGGGGTCGCCAGCGCCGACGCCGGGCCCTCGGGTCCGCAGATGGGACCGATGCCCCGTGGACCGAACCGACCACTACCTGCCGCTCGAGCGGGTCGACGCGGTCGAGGTGACCGACCGCGGCCTGCTGGCCGACGCTCGGCCGGCGAGCGGCTGCGCGTCGACGTCGTCGCGGACGACGTCGTGCGCCTCAAGATCAGCCGCGGCGGCGACGTTCGACGAGGCGCCCACCTTCGCGGTCTGCGTCGACCCGCTCGCGCGGCCGGTCGCGTTCGACGGTCGAGCGCGGCGACGACGTCGTCCGGCTGCGCACCGCCGCGCTGGTCGTGTCCGTCTGGCTCGACCCGTTCCGCATCGACGTGCACCGCGCCGACGGCACGCGCGGTCGTCGAGACCGCCGCGGACGCCGACGGCCGCTACGTGGGCGTACGCCACGCTCAACGACGCCTTCGTGCTGCGCCGCCGGTGCCGGCCCGAGGACGCCGATCTACGGGCTGGGGGAGAAGACCGGCCGCGCACAACCGCCGCGGGCGCGACTTCACGCTGTGGAACACCGACGTGCTCGACCCCGAAGGCGTCCGGCGAGTTCACCCGCGGGCTGGACCCGGCCGACCCGCGCGCGGACAACACGAGCACCGAGTTCGACCCGTACTACGTCTCGATCCCGTTCTTCTACCACCAGGCCTACCCGGACGGCGCGATGGCCGGGCTCGTTCGTCGACAACGGCTACCGCGCGACGTACGACTTCACCGACCCGCACGAGTACGTCGGTCCACTTCGACCGGCGGCCAGTACACGCGAGTACGTCTTCGCCGGGCCGCGGCATGCCGGCGATCCTCGAGGCGTACACCTGGCTGACCGGGCGCACCGCCCCGCCGCCGCTGTGGGCGCTCGGCTACCACCAGTGCCGCTGGTTCGACTACACCCAGGACGCCGTCGAGGCGCTCGGCCACGCGGCACCGCGAGCTCGAGATCCCGTGCGACGCGCTGTGGCTCGACATCGACTACATGGACGGCTACCGCGTCTTCACCTGGAACACCGAGCGGTTCCCGGACGCGCCCGGCATGCTCGCGCGCCTGCGCCGACGAGGGCTTCCGGGTGATCACGATCGTCGACCCCGGGCGTCAAGCACGACCCGGGCTACGCGGTGTTCGACGACGCCGCTGGCGCGCGACGTGCTGTGCCGCACCGAGGGCGGCGACGTCTACATCGGCCAGGTGTGGCCGGGGGACACCGCGTTCCCCGACTTCGTCACCGAGGAGGCGCGCGCGTGGTGGGGCGAGCTCAACGCCGCGCACGTGCGGTCCGGGCCTCGCCGGGATCTGGAACGACATGAACGAGCCCGCGACCGGCGACATCGACCCGCGACCGGATGCGCTTCGGCAAGGGCCGCGTACTCCCACGAGCGCTACCACAACCAGTACGCGCTGCTCATGGCGATGGGGACGACGGAGGGCCTGCTCGAGGCCATGCCGGACCAGCGGACGTTCGTGCTCTCCCGCGCGGGGTTCGCCGGCATCCAGCGCTACGCCGCGAACTGGATGGGCGACAACCTGTCGCGCTGGGACCACCTGTGGCTGAGCATGCCGATGGCCGCCGGGTTCGGGCTGTCCGGGCAGGCGTTCGTCGGCGCCGACATCGGCGGCTTCATCGGCGACTCCAGCGCGGAGCTGCTTCGTGCGCTGGATGCAGTACGGCGCGCTCACGCCGTTCTGCCGCAACCACACCGTAACACGGCGCCGTCGACCAGTACGCGTGGGCGTTCGGCGGCGCCGTCGCTGGAGCTCGGTCCGCGACGCGGTCCGGCTGCGCTACCGCCTGCTGCCGTACCTCTACGCGGCGTTCCTGCGCGCCGTCGGAGACCGGCGCGCCCGGTGCAGCGGCCGCTCGTCTTCGACCACCAGGACGACCTGGTGACGCGCGACATCGACGACGAGTACCTGCTCGGTCCGGACCTGCTGGTCGCGCCCGGTCGTCGCAGCCGGGCACGACCGCCCGCCAGGTCTACCTGCCCGCGGGCGACTGGTACGACTGGCACACCGGCGAGCGTGCACCGGCGGCGGCCGGTACGTCGTCGCGCCGACGCCGATGGACCGCATCCCGGTGTACGCGCGCGGCGGCGCGGTCGTGCCCGTGTGGACCGCAGGCGCCGCCGTCGACCGCCGGGTACCACCCCGACGGCGATCGAGCTGCACCTCTTCGTGCCGACCGCGGACGGCGAGCACGACGTCCTTCCTCCAGGAGGACGACGGCCTGACCTTCGCGATGCGCGACGGCGCCTTCGTCCGCACGACCTTCACCGTCACCCGCCACGGCGACGGAGGTCACGCTGCGCGCGACCGTCGACGGCGACGGCTTCCCCGAGCTGCGTCGCACCGCGTTCCACCTCGTCGTGCACGGTGGCACGGTGGGCACGGTCGGCACGGTCGGGACCGTGGAGCTCGACGGGTCGCCGGTGACGGCGACGGGGGAGCACGTCGTGCTGCCGAACACCGGGGACCCGTTCACGGTCCGGCTCACCGTGTGACGTCCTGCGGCCGGCCCGGTGACCGGTCGCGCGACGCGCGAGCCCGGGTGACGATGCGGGCATGGTGACGAACCCCGACCTGACCGCGGTGCTGCTCGTCGGCACCCTCACGCCCTCACCGGCGCCGTCGAGCAGCGAGCTCCTGGGCCGCCAGGTGCTCGACGCGCTCGGGGAGCACGGGGTCGCCGGGACCGTGGTGCGCCTCGTGGACCACGACATCAAGCCCGGCGTCGAGAAGGACATGGGGCCCGGCGACGCGTGGCCGGCGATCCGGCAGCAGATCCTCGCCGCGGACATCCTCGTGATCGCGACCCCGATCTGGATGGGTCAGCCGTCCAGCGTCACCAAGCGGGCGCTCGAGCGCCTCGACGCCGAGCTGTCGGAGGAGGACGACGAGGGCCGCCTGCTCACCTCCGGCAAGGTCGCCGCGGTCGCCGTCGTCGGCAACGAGGACGGCGCCCACCACGTGAGCGCCGAGCTGTTCCAAGCCCTGAACGACGTCGGATTCACGGTCCCGGCCGCCGCGGTCACCTACTGGGTCGGCCGGGCGATGGAGGGCACCGACTACCAGGACCTCGACGAGACCCCGGAGACGACCGCCGGGACCACGGCGACCCTCGCCGCGAACACCGCGCACCTCGCGCGGCTGCTGCGGGGTGCGCCGTACCCTCCCTCTTCCTGAGCCCCCACCGCGCCGTGTCGCCCGCCGCCGGGGTCCGGCGGGTCACCCGCCGAGCGTCTGCCAGAGGCCGATGACGTTGTGCTCGGTGTCGAGGACGTACGCCGTCACGCCCATCTCACCGACCGGCGTCCGGCCGGTGACGACCTTGCCGCCCGCATCCTCGATCGTGCGCAGGGCGGCGTCGAGGTCGTCGACGTCGACCACGAGGACCGGACCGGTCGAGGAGGCGCCCTCGCGCGCGAGCAGGCCGCCGTTGATGTAGCCGGGCTCGGCGGGCTCCCCGGTCCCGGTCACCGGGCCCGGTCGAGGCGATCGTGTACTCCATCTCCGGCATGGGCATGGGCATGAGCTCCCAGCCGAACGCCTGGGCGTAGAACGACCGCGCCCGGTCGGCATCGTCGTAGGGGAGCTCGAAGTGCACGACTCGTCCGGTCATCACGCCACCTCCGCTGGGGGGCCGCGCCGAGGCGACGCGGTCCGGTGCCGGTCTACCGCGCGCCGCTCCGACCGGCAAGGGTCCGTCGGCGGGTCGGGTGCGGGGTGTGCCCAGGCCGCGCTGGGTGCCACGATGACGGTCGCACGCGGAGCCCGCCCGGACGGCCCGCGACGACCGGGGAGAGGTACCGATGCCCGTCGAGCTGGAGGAGCTGCTGGTCCCGGATGCCGCCGGCTGGCGGTCATGGCTGGAGGAGAACCACGCGTCGTCGCCCGGGGTGTGGCTGGTCCTGCACCGCAAGGGTGGGTCGGTGACCGCCCTGGCGTACCCGCACGCGGTCGAGGAGGCCGTGTGCTTCGGGTGGATCGACGGCCAGGGTCGGCGACGCGACGGCGAGAGCACCTTCCTGCGGATGACGCCGCGCCGGAAGCGCAGCCCGTGGTCGGCGAGCAACGTCGAGCGCGTCGAACGGCTCGACCGCGAGGGCCGGATGCACGAGGCCGGCTGGGCGGCCGTCCGTGCCGCGCAGACCGACGGGCGCTGGGCCGCGGCGGTCGAACGCCGTCACGACCCCCCGGCGGACTGAGCCCCTGCCGACCGGAGCGGGTGCCGGCCGGTCCCGGGTGCCTGCGGGGTCAGGGCCTCGGGGCCGGGGTGCGGTCGGTCACTCGACCGTATGGCCGACGGCGTGGGTCGCCTCGTCGTAGGTGAACCGGACCCGGCTGGGACCGTCGAGGGGGAGCGAGATGTTCGGCCCGCCGAGCACACCACCGGCGCCGTAGCTGACGTCCCAGACCCGGTCGAGCGCGACCTTGTACTCGTGCGGCGACCCGTCGGGGGTCGGGTCGAGGACGAGCAGCACCGACCACGTGCCCGACCCCGGGTCCTTGGTCATCTGCGCCCCGTCGCACGCCGGGTCCCAGTCGGCCGCGCACCCGATCTCGCTGTTGAAGCTGCCGGGGACCGAGACCGCGGTGGGTGGTGCTGGGGGAGCGGGCGGCCGCCCGGGCCCACGTCGGTCGTGACCACGTGGGTGGTCGGGTCGTAGGTGAAGGTCACCGGCGAGTCCGCTGCCAGCGAGAGCGCGATGTTGGGTCCGGCGGCGACGCCGCCGGCGCCGTAGTTCTCGTCCCACGCCCGGTTGATCGCGACCTTGTACTCCCAGCTGCCGGCCGGGATGTCGGCCGTGAGCCGCCACAGGCCGTCCGCCGGATCGAGGGTCAGCTGGGCCGCGTCGCACGCCGGGTCCCAGTCGGCCGCGCAGCCCATCTCGGAGTCGAAGGCTGCCCGGGACGGAGACCGCGGTCGTGGGCGCGATGCCGACGACGACCGAGCGGACGTCGCTGGTCACCGTGGTGGAGCCGTCGGTGAGCACCGCCCGGTACCGCACCTGCGTGCCGTCCGGAAGAGCGGTGACGTCGTCGACCGCCGTGTACACCGGGGAGGAGTCGTCGGTGCCGACCACCGTCCAGTCGCCACCGTCGACGCTGCGCTCGATCGTCACCGCGTGGGTGGCGCGTTCGGGATCCACCACCGCACGGACCTCGACGGAGTCCTCGACCCCGCTGCCCTCGGAGGGGGTCTGCAGGGTGACCAGCGGAGCCGGCACCGTCGCGGACGCCGGGGCGCTCGCGCGGGTCCGTCCGCGCAGGTCGAGGACGACGGCGCGGTACTCGAGGTCGGTCCCCGGCACCAGCGACGACACGTCGTGGAACACCTGGTAGGGCGCGTTGTCGTCGGTGCCGACGTCCGTCCAGCCGCCCGTCGCCGGTGCGGGCCTGGAACGTGACCTCGACGAAGGTGTCGGCGGCGACGTCGGAGGCCAGGTGCAGCCGGCCGCGCGCACCCTCGGCGGGCTCCGGCGTGGCGAGCGTGACCTCCGGGACGGAGCGCGGTCGCTCGATGCGGTCGCTCGCGCGGTAGACCACGGTCGACAGCGGCGGGACGGTCAGGGTGAGGGCGCCGTCGCGCGCGCTGCGCAGGCGTCGCTCGCCGTCGCCGTACACGCGCCGGAAGTCGCTCCGACCCACCCATGTCGGGACGTCGACGGTCTGCTCCTGCTCGCTGTTGTTGAGCGCCACCACGAACTCGCGGCGGCTCTCCCGGTCGATGCGCGAGAACGCGTACACGCCCGGCCCGTCGGAGGCGTGGCGGTTCTGGTGGGCGCCGTCGCGCAGGGCGGGGTACCGGCGGGTCAGCGCGGCCAGCTCGCTGATCCCCTCGTACAGCGGGTGGGACTCCACGAAGTTGTCCTGCGCGTGCGTCGCGTCCGTCCCGAGCAGGTCGTCGTCGAGATAGGCCGGCACCCGGCTGGCGAAGACCGTCTGCCGCGCGGCCTGGTCGGAGGGGAGGCCGGTGAATCCCTGCTCGTCGCCGTAGTAGACGACGGGGTTGCCGCGCGAGAGGTACATGAGCTCGTGCGCGAGCAGGTCGCGGTCGAGCCACTCGGCGTCCCCGGCGTCCGGGTTGTCGGCGACGATCATCGAGCCGATGCGACCGATGTCGTGGTTGCCGAGGAACGTCGGCAGGTTGTACGCGTTCGAGTCGGCGTCGGTGTACCAGTCGTCCGCCGCGAAGAAGCCCTCGAGCGTCGCGGCGGAGGTCCCCCGGGACGCGAAGTCCCGCGCTGCCCCCTGGAACGGGAAGTCGAGGACGGCCTGCATGCGGTTGCGGGTCGTGTAGGCGGACGTGAACGGCCGGGAGCCGTCGAAGACCTCGCCGAACATGAAGAACTCGTCCTTGCCGGCGGCGTGGGCGATGTCCAGGACCGCGGGCCCGAACGCCTGCCAGAACCCGTCGTCCACGTGCTTCATCGTGTCGATCCGGAAGCCGTCGACCCCGAAGTCCTCGATCCACGTCCGGTAGATCTCGACCATCCCGTCGACCACCCGCGGGTGCTCGGTGAACAGGTCGTCGAGGCCGAAGAAGTCGCCGTAGAGGGCGTCCTCGCCGGCGAAGGTCGTGTCGCCGCGGTTGTGGTAGAGCGTGGTGTCGTTGAGCCAGGCAGGGACCTTGAGGTCCCGCTCGCCCGGCTCGAGCACGGGGACGTACGGGAAGGACACCGCCGGGTCGAGGGCGGGGAAGGCCGGGCTGCCGGCGAGGTCGCGGTCGTCGAACGGAAGGCCGGCGGCGGTGCGGTACGGCTCGGCGTCCTTCGCGACGTAGGGCTGCCGCGCCCCCTACACGTAGCCGACGACGTCGGCCGTGTGGTTCGTGATGATGTCGAAGTAGACCTTCATCCCGCGTGCGTGCGCGGCCTCGATCAGCGCGGTGAGGTCCTCGTTGGTGCCCAGGTGCGGGTCGATCTGCGTGAAGTCGGTGACCCAGTACCCGTGGTACCCGGCGGAGTCGTCCTCGACCTGCACGGCCTTGTTCTTGAAGCTCGGCGTGAGCCAGATCGCCGTGGTCCCGAGGCCCTCGATGTAGTCGAGGCGGTCGAGGACGCCGCGCAGGTCGCCACCCTGGTAGAACCCCGTCCGGGTCGGGTCGAAGCCGGAGACCAGGGGGTCGACCGGCAGCCCGCCGAGGTCGTTCGCCGTGCTGCCGTTCGCGAACCGGTCGGCCATGACGAAGTAGAACGTCTCGTCCGTCACGGGGGTGCGCAGCGAGTGGCCGGCCCGAGCGCCCCGGTCGGCGCGACCCCCTCGGTCACCCGAGGTGTCGCGGTCGCCGACAGTGCCGGACGTGCCGGACGTGCCGGACGTGCCGGACGTGCCGGGACGTCCCCGCGGTCCCCGTGGCCGCGGGGGCCGCGACCAGCGCAGCGGCGAGGGCCGCGGACAGCAGGGCGGTCGCGGCATGGCGCGTGGACATCCCGGTCCGGGACATGAGGCCTCCTTCGTCGCAGGCCGGCCCAACGTAACGTCGGCCTCCGACACCGGCATCCGCTGTCGGTCGGTCGCCGGGTGGGCGGCCGGCGGGCGGCCGGGTGGACGGCGCCGCGGCTCAGCGAGCGCGCACCGCCGGCGCCCCGCGGGGTCCCCCGACGACGGCGGTCGCGTCGAGGTCGTCCGCAACGGCGACCCGCGCCTGCAGACCGCCTGCCCCGACGGCCGCCACGACCCGGGGTGCCTGCCGCGCGCTCGTCTCCACGACGAGGTGGCCGCCGGGGGCCAGCCACCCGGCCGCCCCGGCCGCCACCCGCCGGACGACGTCGAGCCCGTCCCCGCCGCCGTCGAGGGCGACGCCGGGCTCGTGGTCCCGGGCCTCGGGCGGCATGTGCGCGATCTCGGTCGTGGGCACGTAGGGGGCGTTGACCACCAGGACGTCGACGCGCCCGTGGAGGTCGGTCGGGAGGGCGTCGTACAGGTCACCGCGGACGGCCCGGCCGCCCACCCGCGCCGACGTTGCGGCCGGCCCACCGCACCGCGGTCGGGTCGACGTCGGCGGCCACCAGCTCCACCGGGCCGGCCTGGGTCGCGACCGCCAGCCCCACCGCCCCGGAGCCGCAGCAGAGGTCGACCACGACCGCGGACGGGCCCGCGGGCCCCCGCCGTCCCGCCGGACCGGCATGTCCCTCCGACCGGGCGAGACCGGCGGGACCGGCGGGACCGGCGGGAGGCGGCCCGGACGGCAGCGGCGTACGGTCCCGCAGCAGCCGGACCGCCTCCCGGACCAGCAGCTCGGTGCGCCGGCGGGGGACGAACACGCCGGGCCCCACCGCGACACGCAGTCCCGCGAACGCCGCCCAGCCGAGCAGGTGCTCGAGCGGCTCGCCGCCCGCGCGCCGGTCGACGAGGCGCGCGAGGTGGGCGGGGAAGGCCGCCGCCTCCCGCAGCAGGGCTGCCTCCTCCTCGGCGAAGACGCAGCCCGCCGCGCGCAGGGCGAGGACGACGTCGTCGTCGGGCGAGGCGTGGGGGACGGGCGGGACGGGCGGGACGGTCATCGGGTCCTTCGCGTGCTGGAGGCGGCGTCCAGCCTAGGGCGACGCGGACCGGCTCAGGACGTGACGCGACCCCGGCGCCCTCGTCGGGCTCCGGGGTCGCGTGTCGCCGTTCGGGTCAGCTCGCGTCGGCGGCCGGGAGGTTGCCGTACAGCGGCGGCGCCACCTCGCCGAGCTCGATCTCGGCCGTCGCCTGGATCAGCGCGAGCAGCTCCGGGTCGAGGCCGGGGGAGAACTCCTCGAAGCGCTCCTCCGCGATGGTCATCGGGGCGCCGAGCGGCGCCTGCTCGCGCCCGTCGAGCTCCGTACCGTCGTTCGACGGCGACATGCCGCGGAAGATCTTTCCCGCCTCGGACTCCCCGGTGAGGTCGAAGGTGTACTGCTTGCTCTGCAGGCCGAGCTCGACGAGCTTCTTGACCTCCGGGAACCGCTCCGCGTTCGTCTTGGGGATCGGCAGCACCTTGCCCCAGTCGACGCCGAGCGTCTCCAACGCCCGCGCGTAGGCGTTCTCGTGCGCCTGGTCGCGGACGATGAGGTACGAGATGGTCGAGCGGGCCGTCTTGTTGTCGGTCATCTCGTAGATCCGGCACTTCTGCAGCCGGCCGGTCGACTCGAGCATGAGGTTGTAGAGCAGGTCGAGCACGAGGTTGCCGGAGTTGTAGACGTAGCTGCCCATCCACGGGTTACCGGCGGCGTCCACCGGCAGCGCGCCCTGGGACGCCACGAGGTAGTGGTGGATGTTGCTGGTGTCGAGCGCGATGGACAGCGGGGTGTCCCCGCCGGCGCCCGGCTTGTCCAGCGGGTCGGTCTTCTTGCCCTGGTAGCGCGGGGAGCCGTCGAGCAGCCGGGCGATCGTCGTGCCGATGAGCTCGACGTGGCTGATCTCCTCGGTGCCGATGCCCTGCAGCAGGTCCTTGTAGGGCTTCCCCGCCGGACCGCGGAAGTTCATGCTCTGGAACAGGTACTGCATCATCGTCCGCATCTCGCCGAACTGGCCGCCGAGGCCTTCCTGCAGGGCGTTGGCGGCGGCCGGGTCGGGCTCGTCCGGGATGATCTCGTTGATGAGGCGCTGGACGTGCAGATACATGCGACGCTCCCCGTGCGTGGATGTCGCGGCGACCCCCGCCACGTGCCGATGGGAGCGCGACCGCCTGGTCTCCCGACCATGCGTCACGGTGCGCCATCCGGCATCCCGAGCGGCTGCTCACCGGGTCCGCGCGCCGTCGTGGTCGACGACGGTGACCCCGCTCGCCTCGACCCGGGGAGCCAGGAGTGGATGACCCGGCCGGACCTGCGACGACGCGCAGCGACGCGCCGACCGGGGTCGTGGGCGGCGCGTCGTCGACGCGGGCCGCGCCGGCCGGTCAGCCCTCGGTCATCGCGCTGAGGTCCATGTGGCCGAACTCCCACTGGTGGCCGTCCGGGTCCTGGAAGCTGCGCGAGTACATGCCCTGCTCCTCGACGGTGTCCGCGGCCGGTCGGCCGCCCGCGGCGAACGCCTTCTCGACCAGCTCGTCGACGCGCTCCCGGCTCTCGGCGGAGAGGGACACGATCACCTCGGTGTGCGTGGTCGCGTCGGCGACCGGCTTCGTGACGAAGCGGGAGAAGAACGACTCGACGAGCAGCATGACGAAGGTGTCCTCGCCGATGACCATGCAGGTCGCGTTCTCGTCGGTGAAGTCCGGGTTGAACGTGAAGCCGAGCGCGGTGAAGAAGGTCACCGAGCGGTCGAGGTCCTTCACCGGCAGGTTGACGTACATCTGGGTGGCCATGGTCGTGCCCTCTCGGTCGGGGGAGTCCGTCGGGGGTGCAGACCGGGCGACGCCCCGGCACTCATCGCACTCATCTCCGGGTGGACGGCGGGCTGCCGCGGCTTCGGTCCCGGCCGGCCCTGCGTCCGGGCGCGGATGCCGTCGGCGATCTGGAGGTCGATGGGGTCACGGCCGTCGAACATGTGCTCCGCACCGGGTCTCCTTGCCACCCGCGCCGGCGTGCAGGCCGTCCGGGCCGTCCGTACCAGCGCCGGCCGTCCACGGCCCGACGCCCGGCGGCAGACCCCCGGGGCGACGGCACCGGCGGCGAGCGGTCAGGCCTCCTGCACGACGGCGACGCCGTGCGCCGGGACGCCCAGCTCGCCGTCCGCGGACGTGCCGGTGAGCAGGTCCACGCCGGACGCCGTGACCGTGACCGGCTCGGCGGTGTGGTTGAGGACGAAGAGGAACGAGCCGCCGTCGTCCGCGTGCCGGCGGACGACCTCGACCCCGGGCGGCACCCCGTCGACCGTGGGGCGGACCCCCGCCTCGGCGAGCAGGGCGTCGGTGAGGCGGGACGCGCCGTCGTCGTCCAGGCGGGTCGCGGCGTACCAGGCGACGCCGTCGCCGACGGCGTGCCGCGTCACCGCGGGGCCGCCGGGCAGGGCGCCGTCGCGGAAGGTGCGGACGGCCTCGGCGCCGGCGAGGTGGACCTTCTCGCTCCACACGTCGGCGGTCGTGCCGTCGTCGAGGGTCAGCCGCTCGCCGTCCTGCAGCGCGTAGAACTCCTCCGTACGGACCCCGAGCAGCTCGCGGAAGGCGCCCGGGTAGCCGCCGAGCCGCACGTGGTCGTTCTCGTCGACGATCCCGCTGAAGTAGGTGACCAGGACGGACGCGCCGCCGCGCGCCGCCTGCGCGACCCGCTCCGCGGCGTCGTCGGTCACCGTGTAGAGCGTCGGCACGACGACGACGCGGTACCCGGCGAGGTCGGCGCCCGCCGGGACGACGTCGACCGTCACGCCCCGCTGCCACAGCTGGCGGTACCAGGCGAGGACCTGGTCGAGGTAGCGCAGGCCCTGCGTCGGGTGCGAGTCGAGCTCGCTGCCCCACCAGGACGGGTAGTCGAAGACGAGGGCGACGTCGGCACGCACCCGGCTGCCCTTGACCGGGGCCAGGGCCTGGAGCGCCTGCCCGAGGGCGACCGTGCCGCGCCAGACGTCGGTGTCGGTGCCGGCGTGCGGGAGCATCGCCGAGTGGTACTTCTCGGCGCCGGCCGCGGACTGGCGCCACTGGAAGAACATCACCGCGTCGGCGCCGCGCGCCACGTGCGAGAGCGAGTTGCGCAGCATCTCGCCCGGGCCCTTGGTGCGGTTGCGCGGCTGCCAGTTGACGGCCGACGTCGAGTGCTCCATGAGGATCCACGGCAGGCCGCCGGCGACGCCGCGGGTGAGGTCGGCGCTGAACGCGAGCTCGACGTGGCCCTCGGGGTCCGCGGCGACCAGGTAGTGGTCGTTGGCGACGACGTCGAGGTCGTCGGACCAGGAGAAGTAGTCCATCCACTTCGTGCCGGACGACAGCATGAGGTTCGTGGTCGTCGGGAGGTGCGGGGTGACCTCCCGCAGCACGTCGCGCATCGCGCGGTAGTGCGCGAGCAGCTCGTCGGAGGAGTACCGGGCGAAGTCCAGCTGCTGGCTCGGGTTCGCGTACGTCGGCGCGGTGCGCGGCGGCAGGACCTCGTCGAAGGAGTCGTACCGCTGCGACCAGAAGGCGGTGCCCCAGGCGGTGTTGAGGGCCTCGACCGTGCCTGTAGCGGGACTCCAGCCACCGGCGGAAGGCCGCGGCCGCGTGGTCGGAGTAGTCGTGCGGGACGTGGCAGCCCAGCTCGTTGTCGACGTGCCAGAGCCGAACCGCGGGGTGCTGCCCGTACCGCTCCGCCATGGCCCGGGTCATCCGCAGGGCGTAGTCGCGGAACAGCGGCGACGACACCGCGTACGCCTGCCGCCCGCCCTGGCCGAGCACCGTGCCGTCGGCGAGCTGGGGGAGGATCTCGGGGTGGCGGCGGGTCAGCCACGGCGGCGGCGACGCCGTGGCCGTCGCCAGTGCGACGCCGATGCCCGCCTCGTGCAGCCGGTCCAGCACGGCGTCGAGCCAGCCGAAGTCGTACTCGCCCTCGCGGGGCTCGAGCATCGCCCAGGAGAAGATCGCGACGCTGACGAGGTTGACGCCGGCCTGCTGCATGAGCTCGACGTCCTCGAGCTGGGTGGCGAGCGGCCACTGCTCGGGGTTGTAGTCGCCGCCGTAGGCCAGCCCGGACACCACCGGGAAGGCGGGACCGGTGGGGGTGGGGGTGGGTCGCGTGGCGGGCGTGCTGTGCGTCATCGGGACGAGGTTCCTCTCGGCGGGGCGTCGGTCAGGTGCGGGTGTCACGAGGGTGGACCACCGGGCCCGGGTGGGGACGGCGGGGACGGTGAGCTCGGCGGGGACGGTGGCTCCTCGGGCCGGTGGCGGGCGCACACGAGAGCGTCGCCGGGCTGCGGGGGCAGCGGGCGTCGCACCACGACCCGTCCATTGTAACGTTTCAGATTGCCTCTTGACCCCCGGCGGGGGTCGCCCGTACGGTCGGGAATGCGCTTTCACAGCACCCCGGAGCAGAGAGGCTCACCACGATGAAGCGGTACACCCTGAAGGCCGTCGGACTGGCGGCGACCGCCGCACTGGCCCTGGCGGCCTGCTCGGGCGGCGACGCGGAGACGCCCGCCGAGGGCGCGGCCACGGCCGACCCGAACGCCGACGTCACGCTCAACTTCACCTGGTGGGGCAACGACGACCGCGCGGCCCGCTACGAGGAGGCGCTCGACCTGTTCCGCGAGGACCACCCGAACATCACGGTGCAGACGAGCTTCCAGGACTTCCCCAACTACTGGACCGCGCGGTCGACCGAGGCCGCCGGCCGCTCGCTGCCGGACGTCATGCAGTTCGACCTGTCCTACCTGCGCGAGTACAACGAGAACGGCCATCTGCTCGACCTCGGCGAGTACGTCGGCGACGCGATCGACACCGCCGAGATCGACGAGTCGCTCCTCGCCTCGGGCGAGCTGGACGGCACCCAGGTCGGCATCCCGACGAGCACCAACACGCTCGCGCTCTTCTACCACCCGGCGCTGCTCGAGCAGACCGGCGTCGAGGCCGCCGGGCGAGGACTACACCTGGGAGGAGTACAACGAGTTCATCGCGGCCGTCTCCGCCGCGGGCGCGACCACGCCCGACGGCAACCCGATCTTCGGCGGTGCCGACTACACCGAACACCTTCTGGTTCTTCCTCCAGTGGCTCGTGCAGAAGGGCGTCACGCCGTTCACCGAGGACGGCGAGCTGGGCTTCGACGAGGCAGGACATGCTCGACGTTCCTCGCCACCAGCGAGGAGCTGCGCGCCGACAAGGCCGTCTACCCCGTCGACCGCGGCATCCAGCTCCTCCCGCTCGGCGGCTTCACGGTCAACGAGTCCGCGTCCGAGATCTCCTGGGACAACTTCCTCGGCGGGCTACACCGCCGACTCGGCCGACCAGGACATCCAGATGCTCCCCGTGCCCACCGGTGACGACGGCGAGAAGTCGATGTTCTTCAAGCCGTCCATGCTGCTCTCGGCGGGCGCCAACACCGAGCACCCGGCCGAGGCCGCGATGCTCATCGACTTCCTCATCAACGACCCCGAGGTCGGCGCGATCTTCGGCACCTCGAAGGGCGTCCCGGCCACGCAGGCCCAGCGCGACGCGATGACCCTCGAGCGAGGGCAGCGTCGACGCCCGCGTCACGGCGTACGAGGCGGCCGTCGCCGACCAGGTGACCGAGCCCGTGCCGGTGCCCGTCAAGGGCTTCGGTGCGATCGAGGCCGAGTACAAGCGCCTCGCCGAGGAGCTCGCCTACGGGACGATCACCGAGGACGAGTTCGTCGAGGGCTGGTTCTCCGAGGCCGCCCTCATGACCCAGTAGTCGTCCCCGCCCCCTTCCCCGACCCACCCACCGAACGGATCCCACCGTGACCCTCATCGACGAGGTGACCGGGACCGGAGGTCGTGCCGCCGTCCCGCCCCCGTCCGCCATCCGGCGGCGGCGGCGGGCGGCGGAGACCCGGGCCGGCTACGCCTTCCTCGCCCCCTGGCTGATCGGCTTCTTCGCCCTGACGGCCGGTCCGATGCTCGCCTCGCTGTACCTGGCGTTCACGGACTACAACCTGTTCGCCCCGCCGGGCTGGGTGGGTCTGGACAACTTCACGACGCTGTTCTCCGACCCGCGGTTCGTGCAGTCGGCGAAGGTCACCGGTCTGTACGTGGTGCTCGGGACCCCGATCAAGCTCATCGCGGCCCTGGCGGTGGCGATGCTGCTCAACAACAACCGGTGGGGCCAGGGTCTGTACCGGTCGGTGTTCTACGCCCCGTCCCTCATCGGTGCCAGCGTCTCGATCGCCATCGTGTGGAAGGCGATGTTCATCGACCAGGGCATCGTCGACCGGATCTCGCAGTCGGTCGGGCTCGACGGGCGGCGGCTGGGTCGGCGACCCGTCCAAGACGATGCCGATGTTCATCCTGCTCACCGTGTGGCAGTTCGGCGCCCCGATGGTCATCTTCCTGGCCGGCCTCAAGCAGGTCCCGGTCGAGCTGTACGAGGCGGCGTCGGTCGACGGTGCGGGTCCGGTGCGCAAGTTCTTCCGGATCACCCTGCCGATGCTGTCCCCGGTGCTGTTCTTCAACCTGCTGCTGGAGACGATCCACTCGTTCCAGATCTTCGCGTCGGCGTTCATCATCTCCGGCGGCACCGGCGGTCCGGCCGGGTCGACGCTCTTCTACACGCTGTACCTGTACCAGCGCGGCTTCGCCGACTTCCGGATGGGCTACGCCTCGGCGATGGCCTGGGTCCTGGTCGTCGTGGTCGGCATCATCACGCTGCTGTTCTTCCGCAGCTCCAAGGCGTGGGTCCACTACAGCGGGGAGGCCAAGTAGCCATGACCACCAACCCCGAAGTCATCCAGCCCGAGCCCGCCGCGCCCGGCCACACCTGCCACGGTCACCCGCGGCACGGTCAGCCGCGAACGCAGCCAGCAGCTGCGCCGCCAGACCAAGAACCGCGACCGCGGCACGGGCCTGCTCTTCCACCTGTTCGTGCTCGCGGTCACCGCGGTCGTGCTGTACCCGGCGCTGTGGATGCTCATGTCGTCGTTCAAGCCGACGTCGGAGATCGTCGGCAACGTCTCGCTGTGGCCGGACTCGGCGACACCTCGCCAACTACGCCACGGCCCTGAACGGGATCGGCGGCGTCTCGTTCTGGACGTTCTTCTGGAACTCGATGTTCCTCGCCGTGACGTCGGTCGTCGGGGTCACGCTGTCGGCGTCGGTCACGTCCTACGCCTTCGCGCGGATCGAGTTCCCCGGCCGCAAGGTGTTCTTCGCGCTCATGATCGCGACGCTGCTGCTGCCGTTCCACGTCGTGATCATCCCGCAGTACATCATGTTCAACAATCTCGGCCTGGTGGACACGTTCATCCCGCTGCTCATCGGCAAGTTCCTCGCCGCCGAGGCGTTCTTCGTGTTCCTCATGGTCCAGTTCATGCGCGAACCTGCCGCGCGAGCTCGACGAGGCCGCGCGCATCGACGGCGCGCGGGCACGTGCGGATCTTCACCGCCGATCATGCTCCCGCTCATGAAGCCGGCCCTGGTGACCAGCTCGATCTTCGCGTTCATCTGGTCGTGGAACGACTTCTTCGGGCCGCTGCTCTACCTCAAGGACCCGGCCCTGTACTCGCTGCCCATCGCGCTGCGCCTGTTCGTCGACCAGACCTCGACGTCCGACTACGGCGCCCAGATGGCCATGTCCGTCCTGGCGCTCATCCCGGTGATGCTCTTCTTCCTGCTGTTCCAGCGGTACCTGGTCGGTGGCGTCGCGACGCAGGGCCTCAAGGGCTGACGTGCGGCAGGCTGCGCTCATGAGCCGGGGCGACGCGGGCAGGCGGGGCTCCTCCCGTCGGGACGACGACGAGGGTCGCGACCTGTCCGCGCCGCGCGGCCCGCTGGCCGGCGGCACCACCCGGCTGCAGCTGTTCGGCGAGGTCCTCCTCGTCGGCGCCGTGGTCGCGGTGCTCAGCATCCCGCTGGTCACCGCGGTCCCGGCCCTGGCGGCGGGTGTGCTCCACCTCCGCCGGCACCTGTCCGGCGAGCCCGACGGCCTGCGGGACCTCCTGCGTGGGTTCGCGTCCGCGCTGCGCGACCTGTGGCTGCCCGGGATCGTCCTGCCGGTGCTGCTCCTCCTGCTCGGTCTCAACGTGTGGCTGTCGGGCACCGGGGCGCTGCCCGGCGGTGACCTCGTCACCTGGGTCAGCGTCCCGGTCGGCGTCGCCGCGCTGGTCGTCGCGCTGCGGACGGCCGGCACCTGGGCGCCCGGCCGCGGCGGCGTCGCGGCGGTGCGGGCCGCCGCCCGGCGGGCCGTCGCGGACCCGACCGGTTCCGTGCTGCTCGTGGCGGCCGTGACCATGGTCGTCGTCCTCGTGTGGATGCTCGTGGCGCTCCTCCTCGTCGTCGGGGGGCTGCTCGGCATGGCCGTCCTCGCGGTCGAGCACCGCTGGGCCCGGGACCTGGAGCCCGGGGCCACCGTGTGAGCCCGTCCGGGCCGCCGGCTCACCGCTCAGCTCACCGGCCGGGTCGCAGGTCCTCGACGTCCGCCTCCAGCGACGTCGCGAACCGCGCGTCGGCGTCGAGGTCGCCCGGGGTGACCGGGCGGCCGTGGGTGGCGGACGCGTAGATCGCGGTGACGAGCTCGAGCGGACGGCGCGCGTGCGTGACGAGGTCCGGCAGCGGGCGCACCGGCGACCAGTGCGTCGACGACGGCGCGCAGCAGGGGCACGTGGCCGCTCGGCTCGTCGTCGGCGGGCAGCGCCCAACCGGTCGCCTCGCTCCTCGCTCACGCCGGGTGCCGGGGTGAGGCGCCAGCTCGCGCCGCTGTGCCCGTAGAGGTGCTCGACCTCGACCGTGGCCCGCTCGGCGTCGATCCGGACGACGCTCGACTGGCGGGGCGACAGCACGCTCGACACCGCGACCGCGACCGCACCCGACGCGAAGCGGATGGTCGCCGTCGAGACGTCCTCCATCTCGATGTCGCGGGCGAGCCGGAACAGCCGCGCGTCGACCTCGGCCCAGTCGCCGAGCAGGTGCGCGAGCAGGTCCATCTGGTGGATGCCGTGGCCCAGCGGTCGTGCCGCCGCCCTCGCCGGCCCACGTGCCGCGCCAGTCGACGTCGTAGTAGTCGTCGCCGCGGTGCCACAGCGTCTGGCACTGCGCGAGCAGCGGACGGCCGAGCGCGCCGGAGGTCAGCAGCCCGCGGACGTGCGCCGCGGCCGTCCCGGTGCGCTGCTGGAAGACGGTCGCGAACGCCAGCCCGGCGTCGTCGGCGGCCGACTGCATGTCGTCCAGCTCGGCGAGGGACAGCGCCGGCGGCTTCTCGCACACGACGTGCACGCCCGGCGGCGAAGGCGGCCAGCGCCTGCTCGCGGTGGGCGTCCGGCGGGGTGCACAGGTGCACGACGTCGAGCGCCCCGCCCGCCAGCAGCTCGTCCATCGACCCGAACCGGCCCGGGACGCCGTACCGCTCCGCGAACGCCGCGGCCCGGTCCGGGCTGCGGTCGGCGACGGCCACGAGCCGCACCCGCGGGTCGGCCTCGAGCGCCTGGGCGTGGTGGTGCGCGACGGCCCCGGTGCCGACGATCGCGACCTGCAGGGTCATGGGGTGCTCGTCTCTCCGGGGCGAGGGGTGGGGGTCGGTCGCGGAAGCACCGCTCGGCGCGTGCCGCGCGGACGCCGGGGCGCGCGGCGGGCCCGACGAGGCGCGGACGACGAGCTCGGGCTGGAACTGCACCTGCTGGGCCGGCGGGGCGTCCGGACCCGCGGCACGCAGGAGCAGGTCCGCCGCGACCTCACCGAGCCGGTGGGTCGGCTGCCGGACCGAGGTCAGCGGGGTCGTGAGCATCGAGGCGAAGTTGACGTCGTCGTACCCGACGACGGCCATGTCGTCCGGGATCCGCATGCCGTGCGCGCGCAGCGCGCGCATGGCGCCGAGGGCGGTGAGATCGTTGACGCAGAAGAGCGCGGTCGGCAGCGGCCCCTCGAGCAGCTGGGCGGCGCCGGCCTCCCCGCCGTCGGAGTTCAGCGCCGGGACCTCGACCTCGATCATCGCCGACTGGTCGAGGCCGGCCGCAGTCGAGCGCACGGAGCATGCCCGCACGCCGGTCCACGCACTGCTGGATGGTCGCCGGGCCGTTGATGAACCCGATCCGGCGGTGGCCCAGGCCGAGCAGGTGCTCGACGGCCATCGCGGCGCCCGCGACGTCGTCGACGGCGACGGACGAGATGGTCGGGTCGGGGGAGGTGCCGTCGAGCAGCACCACCTGCACGCCTCGCGAGCGCAGCTCGAGCAGGTGCTCGAGGTCGGGCCCGGCGGGCGTCACGAGGACGCCGAGGACGCCGTGCTCCTCGAACAACCGCAGGTACCGCGCCTCGCGGTCGAGCTCGCCGTCGGAGCTCGCGAGCATGAGCGTGTAGTCGTCGCGGTCGAGACGGTTCTCGATCCCGCGGGCGACCTCGGTGAAGAACGGGTTGCCGATGTCGAGCAGGACCGCACCGACGGTCGTGATCGTGCCGGCCCGGAGCTGGCGGGCGGAGCCGTTCGGGACGAAGGACAGCTCCTCGATCGCGCGCTGCACCCGGTCCCGGGTGCCCTCCGAGACGCGCTCGGGCCGGTTCAGCACGTTCGACACCGTGCCGAGGGAGACCCCGGCGTTCCGGGCGACGTCGCTGATGCTGGTCCGCCGCGACCCACGCCTGGTGGCGCCGGCCCGTTCCGGGGTGGTGGCCACCTGGGTCTCCTTCGGCTCGGGATCGGCTCGGGATCGGCTCGGAGCTGCGGTTGTTGACGCCCGTCGGAGCGCCCCCTACGGTCATCATGCCTTGAACCGATTCAATGGGGAACCGATTGCCCACCCGGTGCGTCGTCGCACCGTCCGGCACGTTCGACAGGAGGCTCGATGGCCCGCGTCTGCTTCATCTCCCGCATCCGCCCCGACCAGATCGAGACGTACACGCGGCGGCACGCCGAGGTGTGGCCGGAGATGCTGGACGCGCTGCACGAGTCGGGCTGGCGCGACTACACCCTGCACCTCGCTCCGGACGGGCTGCTCGTGGGCGTCGTCGACGTCGACGACTTCGACGCCGCGCGCGCAGGCGATGGCTGCGCGGGAGGTCAACACCCGGTGGCAGGCGCGAGATGGCCGAGCTGTTCGGCAGCGACGGCCCGCCCGACGAGGGCTTCGTCCAGCTCGAGTGCGTCTTCGACCTCGATGCGCAGCGTGCCGCCGCACACGGGGGCGACGCGCACGGCGCCGCCGCGCACGGCGGCTGACCGGCATGACCACATCCGCCCGCACCCCGCGCGGGCACCTGTTGACCCCGGGAGCCGCGACCCGGTACCTTTCCGTTGAAACGTTTCACAGCGGCGTGGGACGCACCGACTCCGAAGGCGATGAGGCACACGTGAGCACAGCGACGACGTCGGGCACCGAGGCCCGGCGGGACGAGGCCCTGGCGGCCCTGAGGACCCAGACCATCGAGCTGCCGAGCTGGGCGTTCGGCAACTCCGGCACCCGCTTCAAGGTGTTCGCGCAGGCCGGCGTGCCGCGCGACCCGTTCGAGAAGATCGCCGACGCCGCCCAGGTGCACCGGTACACCGGGGTGGCCCCGCGGGTGTCGCTGCACATCCCGTGGGACCAGGTCGAGGACTACGACGCGCTGGCCAAGCACGCGGCCGACCTGGGCGTGAGCATCGGGGCGATCAACTCGAACCTGTTCCAGGACGACGACTACATGCTCGGGTCGCTGACGCACCCGGACGCGACGGTGCGGGCCAAGGCCGTCGCGCACCACGTCGAGTGCATCGACGTCATGCGGGCGACCGGCTCGACCGACCTGAAGATCTGGCTGCCGGACGGCCTGAACTACCCCGGCCAGGACGACCTGCGCGCCCGCCAGGACCGCCTCGCCGAGTGCGCTGGCGCAGATCTACGCCGCCGCTCGACCCCGAGCACCGGCTCATCCTCGAGTACAAGTTCTTCGAGCCCGCGTTCTACTCGATGGACATCCCGGACTGGGGCACCTCGCTGCTGCACTGCCTGGCGCTCGGCGACCAGGCGATGGTCGTGCTCGACACCGGCCACCACGCGCCGGGCACCAACATCGAGTTCATCGTCGCGCAGCTGCTGCGCGTGGGCCGGCTCGGGCGCGTTCGACTTCAACTCGCGCTTCTACGCCGACGACGACCTCATGGTCGGCTCGGCGGACCCGTTCCAGCTGTTCCGGATCATGCACGAGATCGTCCGGTCGGGGGCGCTCGCGCCGGACTCGGGCGTCAACTTCATGCTCGACCAGTGCCACAACATCGAGCCGAAGATCCCGGCGCAGATCCGCTCGGTGATGAACGTCCAGGAGGCGACCGCCAAGGCGCTGCTGGTCGACCGCGAGGCGCTGCCGCGCGCTCAGCGGTCCGGGGACGTGCTCGGCGCGAACGGCGCGCTCATGGACGCCTACAACACCGACGTGCGGCCGCTGCTCGCCGAGCTGCGCGAGTCCCAGGGCCTGGACCCGAACCCGATCGCCGCGTACGCCGCGTCGGGCTACGCCGAGAAGATCGTGGCCGAGCGCGTCGGCGGCACGCAGGCCGGATGGGGAGCCTGAACCGATGAGCGACACGACGACGCACGTCCGACGACGAGCGCGAGCACGCACGCCGACCGCGGCGGCCAGGACCTCATCGCGCGCTCCAACCGGCTCGGGCGCGGACCCGCGCAACACCAACTACGCCGGCGGGCAACACCTCCGCCAAGGGCACCGAGACCGACCCGGTCACCGGCGAGCCGGTCGAGCTGCTGTGGGTCAAGGGCTCCGGCGGCGACCTGGGGACGCTCAAGGCGGCGAACCTGGCCGTGCTGCGCCTGGACCGGCTGCGCGCGCTGGTCGACGTGTACCCGGGCGTCGACCGCGAGGACGAGATGGTCGCCGCGTTCGACTACTGCCTGCACGGCAAGGGCGGCGCGGCGCCGTCGATCGACACGGCCATGCACGGCCTGGTCGACGCGGCGCACGTGGACCACCTGCACCCCGACTCCGGCATCGCGATCGCCACCGCCGCCGACGGCGAGGCGCTCACCCGCGAGGTCTTCGGCGACACCGTCGCGTGGGTGCCCGTGGCGCCGGCCCGGCTTCCAGCTCGGCCTGGACATCGCCGCGATCAAGGCCGCCAACCCGCAGGCCATCGGCTGCGTCCTCGGCGGGCACGGCATCACCGCGTGGGGCGACACCAGCGAGGAGGCCGAGGCCCGGTCGCTGGAGATCATCGCGGACGGCCGAGGCGTACATCGACGCCAAGACGCCGAGCTGGCCGCAAGGGCGAGCACCCGTTCGGCGCCGTCGTCGCCGGGTCGGAGGCGCTGCCCGAGGCCGAGCGCCGCGCCCAGGCCGCCGCGCTCGCCCCGGTGATCCGCGGTCTGGCGAGCGCGGACCGGCCGCAGGTCGGCCACTTCACCGACTCCGACGTCGTCCTGGACTTCTCTCGCGCGGAGCGGCTGGCGCCGCTGGCCGAGCTGGGCACGTCGTGCCCGGACCACTTCCTGCGCACCAAGGTCAAGCCGCTGGTCGTCGACCTGCCGGCCGACGCGCCGGTGGAGGACGTCGTCGCGCGGCTGCGCGAGCTGCACGCCGCCTACCGCGCGGACTACGCCGCCTACTACGAGCGCAACGCGACGCCGGACAGCCCCGCGATGCGCGGCGCCGACCCGGCGATCGTGCTGGTCCCCGGCGTCGGCATGTTCTCGTTCGGCAAGAACAAGCAGACCGCGCGCGTGGCCGGCGAGTTCTACGTCAACGCGATCAACGTGATGCGCGGCGCCGAGGCGATCAGCACCTACGCGCCCGATCGACGAGGCGGAGAAGTTCCGCATCGAGTACTGGGCGCTCGAGGAGGCCAAGCTCGCGCGGATGCCGAAGCCCAAGCCGCTGGCCACCCGGGTCGCGCTGGTCACCGGCGCCGGGTCGGGCATCGGCAAGGCGATCGCCGAGCGGCTCGCGGCCGAGGGCGCGTGCGTCGTCGTCGCCGACCTCGACCTCGAGGGCGCGCAGGAGGTCGCCTCGACCTGGGCGGTCCCGACGTCGCCATCGCGGTGCGCGCCGACGTGACGTCCGAGGACGACGTCACGCGCGCTCGTCGACGCGGCCGCGCTGGCCTTCGGCGGGGTGGACCTCGTGGTCAACAACGCCGGCCTGTCGATCTCCAAGCCGCTGCTGGAGACCACGACCAAGGACTGGGACCTGCAGCACGACGTCATGGCCGCGCGGCTCGTTCCTGGTCTCCCGCGAGGCGGCCCGGGTGATGATCGAGCAGGGGCTGGGCGGCGACATCGTCTACATCTCGTCGAAGAACTCGCTGTTCGCCGGCCCGAACAACATCGCCTACTCGGCGACCAAGGCCGACCAGGCGCACCAGGTCCGGCTGCTGGCCGCCGAGCTCGGCGAGCACGGCATCCGCGTCAACGGGGTCAACCCCGACGGCGTCGTGCGCGGGTCGGGCATCTTCGCCGGCGGCTGGGGCGCCAAGCGCGCCGCGGTCTACGGCGTGCCGGAGGAGGAGCTGGGCCAGTACTACGCCCAGCGCACCCTGCTCAAGCGCGAGGTGCTGCCCGAGCACGTGGCGGCCGCGGTCTTCGCGCTGACCGGCGCGGACCTCGTGCAGACCACCGGCCTGCACGTCCCGGTCGACTCGGGCGTCGCCGCCGCGTTCCTGCGGTAGCGGCGCAGGTCGTGGGCATGGATTCGACCGCCGGCGGACCGGGGTCGGCCGCCTTCGCGGCGGTCGACCTCGGGGCGTCCAGCGGCCGCGTCATCGTCGGCCGGGTGACCGGCGCGGCGGGGGAGCAGCGCATCGAGCTGCACGAGGTCAACCGGTTCGCCAACACGCCCGTGCCCTCGGCCGGGGCGCCGGTGCGCCGACCCTGCACTGGGACGTGCTGGCGCTGTACCGCGGCGTCCTCGACGGGCTGCGGGCCGCCACCCGGGAGGCCGGGCACGCTCGCCGGCGTCGGGATCGACTCGTGGGCCGTGGACTACGGCCTGCTCGACGCCGACGGCGCGCTGCTCGGCAACCCGGTCCACTACCGGGACGGGCGGACGAACGGCGTGCCCGAGCAGGTGTTCGCGCAGGTCGCCGGCGGCGGACCTGTACGGCCGGACCGGCCTGCAGATCCAGCCGTTCAACACGGTGTTCCAGCTCGTCGCGGCGGCCGGTGACGCGCAGCTCGCGGCCGCGCGCCGCCTGCTGCTCGTTCCCGGACCTGCTCGCGTACTGGCTCACCGGCGCGGAGGGCGCCGAGGTCACCAACGCGTCCACCACCGGGCTGCTCGACGTCCGGACCCGGACGTGGGCGACCGACCTCGCGGCGACGCTGGGCATCGACGCCGACCTGCTGCCGGCCGTGCGCGAGCCCGGGTCGACGATCGGGACCGTCCGTCCGGAGGTGCTCACGCAGATCGGGCACCACGGCGACCTCCCGGTGCTCGCGGTCGGCTCGCACGACACGGCGTCGGCCGTGGTCGGCGTCCCGGCCGGCGCCGCCGGGCTCGGGACGGCGAGCGAGGGTTCCGGGCCGGACGCCGGTGGGGGCGGTTCGCCTACATCTCCTGCGGCACGTGGTCGCTGGTCGGGCTCGAGCTCGACGCGCCGGTGCTCACCGAGGCGAGCCGCGTCGGCGAACTTCACCAACGAGCTCGGCGTCGACGGCACCGTGCGGTACCTGCGCAACGTCATGGGGCTGTGGGTGCTGCAGGAGTCGATCCGCACGTGGGACGCCGCCGGGCTGCCCGCGGACCTGGCCGACCTGCTGGCCGCGGCGGCCGCAGGTCCCGGCGCTGACGACCGTCGTCGACCTCGACGACCCGACGTTCCTGCCGCCGGGCGACATGCCGGCCCGCATCGCGGCGGCCGCGGCGCGGACGGGCCAGACGCCGCCGCAGTCCCAGGCCGAGACCGTCCGCTGCATCCTCGACTCCCTCGCGCTCGCCTACCGGCGGGCGGTGCGGCGAGGCGGGCGAGCTCGCCGGGCGGCGAGGTCGACGTCGTGCACGTCGTCGGCGGCGGGGTCCCGCAACGAGCTGCTCGTGCCAGCTCACCGCCGACGCGACCGGGCTGCCCGTCGTGGCCGGCCCGGTCGAGGCCGCGGCGCTGGGCAACGTGCTCGTCCAGGCGCGGGCGGCGGGCGTGCTCGACGGCGACCTCGCGGCGCTGCGGGCGGTCGGTGCGCGCGGGACAGGAGCTGCGGCGGTACACGCCCGGGGTGCTCGTCCGCGGCGAGGACCGCTGGACCGCGGCGGAGCGCCGTCTGCGCCCCTGAGCTGTTCCGCTCGGCCCTGGCAGGCCGTCGGCCGGTGGCGCCCGGTCGGCAGGTCGGGCCACCCGTTGGTCGGGCCGCCGGTCCGCCGGTCCGTTCGGCGGCCCACCCGTCCGCCTGGCGCGATCGCGAGTGCGACGCTGCGCACCCTTCTCCTCACCGAAGGGCTGCACGGCGTCGCACTCGTGACGTCGGCCGTGGGGACGCCGGGACGCCGATGTCCCGAGAATCTCCACAAGCGGAAAGCGCTTGCCCACGCGCTCGTTTCGTGCCAGGATCGGCACCGGGCGGGACGGACGCCCACGGCTCGACGACGAACCCGAGGAGAGGCACCCATGCCGGCAGTGGCGCTCGTGACCGGAGGCAACCGCGGGATCGGCCTGGGGATCACCCGGCGCCTGCTCGCCGACGGGTTCGCCGTCTCGATCCTCGCCACCCGCGAGGAGCCCGCCGAGGTGCTGGCCGAGCTCCGTGGGCTGGCCGGGACCGACGACCGGGTCCGGTACGTGCGCGGCTCCGTCGCCGACCCGGCGGACCACGACCGGTACGTCCAGGACGCCATCGACGCCTGGGGACGGCTCGACGTCCTCGTCAACAACGCCGGCGTCGGCCCCACCGTGCGCGACGACATCCTCGACGCGGGCACCGAGAGCTTCGACCGCGTGCTCGGCATCAACCTGCGCGGCCCGTACTTCCTCACCCAGGCGTTCGCGCGCGCGGCGATCGACCTGCGCGGGACCGCTGGACGGCCTGCCCGAGCGACCGGTCGGGACGATCGTCAACGTCTCGTCCATCTCGGCCGACAACCGTCTCGACCAACCGCGGCGACTACTGCCTCTCCAAGGCCGGCGTCGCGATGGCGACACAGCTCTGGGCCGCGCGCCTCGCGCCCGAGGGGATCGTCGTCTACGAGGTCCGCCCGGGAGTGGTCGCGACCGACATGACCGCCGGGCGTCACCGAGAAGTACGACGCCCTGCTCGCGAACGGCCTCGCGCCGATGCCGCGCTGGGGCCGTCCGGACGACGTCGGCGGCGCCGTCGCGCATGCTCGTGCGCGGTGACGCGCCCTACTCGACCGGCGAGATCTTCCACGTCGACGGCGGCATGCACATCGCCCGGCTCTGACGCCGGGCGTCCGTCCCGCACCCGCCCCGCCCGTCCCTCACCCTGCACGACGGCACCGGCACCGAACGAGAGGTCACCGATGACCAGCCACGAGCCCGAGATGCTGCGGATCGCCGGCCGTCGCCGTCCCCGTCGTGACGGCCAACACGGTGGTCGTCGGCACCGGGTCGGCCGGGTTCTGCGCGGCGGACCGGCTGTGGGAGTTCGGCCAGACCGACGTCGTCATGGTGACCGACAAGGTCGGCGCAGGCGCCTCGCGGAACGCCGGCTCGGACAAGCAGACCTACTACAAGATGACGCTCTCCGGGGACGACGGCGACTCCGTGCGCGAGATGGCGCAGACGCTCTTCTCCGGCGGGGCGATGGACGGCGACAACGCGCTGTGCGAGGCGGCGCTGTCCGCGCGCGGGTTCCTGCGGCTGTGCGAGCTCGGCGTGCCCTTCCCCCAGAACCGGTACGGGGAGTTCATCGGGTACAAGACCGACCACGACCCGCGCCGCCGGGCCACCTCGGTGGGTCCGTACACGTCCCGGTCGATGGTCGAGCAGCTCGAGAAGAAGGTCGCCCGCAACGGCACCCGGATCTTCGACGACTGCCGCGTCGTGGACCTCGTGGTGCGTGACGGCGCCGTCGTCGGCCTGCTCGTGCTGCGGACGGACGTGCGCACCGACGTCGGCGTCGACGGGTCACTGCCGGACGACGGCGAGAGCCCGTTCCTGCTGTTCCGCTGCACGAACATCGTGTACGCGACCGGCGGTCCGGCGGGGCTGTACGCGACGCGCGTGTTCCCCAACGGTCAGTGGGGTGCGTCCGGCGCCGCCTACCGTGCCGGCGTGCACGGCAAGAATGTCACGGAATGGCAGTTCGGGCTCGCGTCGACCAAGCCGCGCTGGAACGTCTCCGGGACCTACATGCAGGTGCTGCCTCGATTCGTGTCGACGGACGCCGACGGCAACGACGAGCGGGAGTTCCTCACCGAAGGGATCCCGGACTACGGACGCCAGCTCTCGATGATCTTCCTCAAGGGCTATCAATGGCCGTTCGACGTCCGGAAGGCGCTCGACGGCTCGTCGCTCATCGATCTGCTCGTGTACCGCGAGACGGTGCTGCGGGGCCGGCGGGTGTTCCTCGACTTCCGCCGTAACCCGATGCGGGACGAGCTCGACCCGAGCGCGCTGTCACCCGAGGCGTACGCCTACCTGGAGAAGGCCGACGTCCTCTTCGGGACGCCGATCGAGCGCCTGAAGCGGATGAACCTGCCCGCCTACGAGTTCTACCTGAACAAGAACCCGTACGTGGACCTCGAGACCGATCTGCTCGAGGTCGACGTGTGCGCCCAGCACAACAACGGCGGGCTCGTGGTGGACGCCTGGTGGCAGTCGAACGTCGCCGGGTTCTTCCCGGTCGGCGAGGCCGGCGGTGCGCACGGCGTGTACCGGCCCGGGGGCGCGGCCCTCAACAGCGGCCAGGTCGGCGCGACCCGCGCGGCGCAGTTCATCGCCGCGCGCCGGGCCGACGCACCCGTGTCGTCCGAGGGCTTCGCCGCGGTCGCCGAGCCCGTCCTGGCCGGCGCGCTCGGACTCATCGCGGGGGCGACGTCCCGGGCCGCGTCGGGCGTGCCGGACAACACCGGCGACCTGCTGCGTGACGTGGGCGAGCTCATGAGCGCCAAGGCCGGGCCGGTGCGGTCCGCGCAGTCGATCCACGAGGCGCTCGTGCAGGTGCACGACTGGCTCGCGCGGTACGACGGGCTCGTCAGCGCCGACGCGTCGTCGCGGCGGGCGGTGAACCGGACGTTCCTCGTGCGGGACATCCTCACGACGGCGTACGTGTACCTCTCCGCGATGGCCGACTACGTCGCGCACGGCGGCCGGTCGCGCGGGTCGGTGCTGTACACCGACGCGGCGGGGTCGCTGCCGGTGGTCGGGCACGGGCCCGACGCGCAGACGGCGCTCGACCTGCCCGAGGTCTTCCGGTTCACGCTCGACGGCGGCGCGCTGGACGGCGAGATCCAGGAGGCGGCGTGGACGCCGCCGTCGGGCGCGGGGGAGGACCCCGCCGGTGTCGCCAGGTTCACCTGGCGACCGGTGCGGCCCATCCCGGAGGACGACGACTTCTTCGAGAACGTGTGGCGCGAGTACCGCGAGCACCGCAACATCTTCTGACCTCCTGCCCGGCCCTTTCGCCGACACCCCTTTCTAGGACGCGAGGAGAACGACGTGACTGAGTGGTTCAGGACGCCAGTGGTCGGTGGTCCGGTGCGGATCCGGGGTGCGGCGGAGGTCGAGGAGACCGTGACGGGCGTCGTCGTCCACCGGCTTCCCGCCGCCGCCCGAGCCCAGCTGCCCGATGACTTCATCCGGATGTGCGAGGCGCAGCCGTCGGGGGTCCGCCTGGTTCTGCGGACCACGGCGCGGCGACTGGAGCTCGACGTCCGGGCCGCGCGCACCTTCGTCGCGGGCCGTCCGGTGCCGGACGGCGGGCGGTACGACGTCGTCGTCGACGGCAAGGTCGTGGGCCAGGGCGTCGCCGAGGAGCACGGGCTCCTGGAGCTCGACCCGCTCGGCGGCACGACGTCGGGCGGCGTGGGTCCGGTCACCGCCGTGGTCTTCCCCGAGCTCCCGCCGGGGGAGAAGGACGTCGCGATCTGGCTGCCGTACGCCGAGGTCACGCACCTCGTCGGGGTGCGCACGGACGCACCGGTCACGCGGGCCGTCGGGACCGGCGTCCGGCCGCGCTGGGTCCACCACGGGTCGTCGATCAGCCACGGCGCGAACGCCGACTCGCCGTCCGGCATCTGGCCCGTCGTCGCCGCACGCCGCGCCGGCCTCGACCTGCACAACCTCGGCTTCTCCGGGAACGCCGTGCTCGACCCGTACACCGCGCGGGCGATCCGTGACCAGCCGGCGAACCTCATCACGCTCAAGCTGGGCATCAACGTCGTCAATCACGACTGCTTCCGTCGCCGGTCGTTCGCGCCGGCCGTCGACGGGTTCCTCGACACGATCCGGGAGGGCCACTCCACGACGCCGATCGTGGTGATCTCGCCGATCCTGTGCCCGATGGTCGAGGACCGTCCGGGCCCGACGTCGATCGACCCGGCGTCGCCCGGGGACGCGCCGGTGTTCCGTACCGCCGGCCGGCCGGAGGAGCTCGCCGGGGGCAAGCTCAGCCTCGGGGTCATCCGCGAGGTCCTGGCGGACGTCGTCGGGCGACGAGCGGCCACTGATCCGCACCTGACCTACCTCGACGGCCTCGAGCTGTTCGGCCGGCGCGAGTGGGACGCGATGCCGATGCCCGACCTGCTGCACCCCGACGCCGCCGGGCAGCGGCACATCGGCGAGCGGTTCGCCGAGCTGCTGCCGGGGCTGGTGCCGGGCGTGGTGCGGGGTGGTGCTCGGGAGGGGGCTGGGGTCCGGTAGCTGTTCGGTGCCGCGGCGGCAGTGCCGCGCGGCGCGCGGCGAAAAGGTGTGAGCGGGCCGCGCCGGCAGGACTTTCCCGGTCCCACAACCGAGCGCTCCATCGCGCGCACCGACGGCAACGGTTCATCGACACGGCGCACGCGGCGCCAGTCGTGGTCGGGCTGGTCCGGTGGGCCAATGCCCATTCCGCGCCGTCCAGAATCCGCGCGGCGCGTTCCGGCGTTCGCCCGGCGCGCGAAGGGTGACGGAACTCGCCGTCTTCGCGTCATGGAGCCGTCCCCAGGTGCGCCGCCCAGCCCGATGTGCACAAGGCCTTCGGCCGTGGCGACCCGAATGTCGGTGGTCCATGCCGAAGCATTTCCGCCCGACCCCGGATGGGGTTTCGAACTGCTCTTCCACACGCTCTTCGCCGACGTCTTCGGGTGTCGGTGGCTCGGTCTAGCCTGATTCTCAGAACGCAGATCGGCTCGATGCGCGATTCGTCGCCAAGGTCGCCGGCACGGGCGACGGCGGCGGCCGGGGCGGAAGGAGGTGGGTGGGATGAGCGAGGAGGTCGAGCGTCCGGCCGCCTTCGACCCGTGGGCCGGGTTGGATCTTGCGCTGCTGCCGCCGAAGCTTGCCGGGGCGGCGACCGCGTACATGACCGCGATCGAGACGTTCAGCGCGGCCGTCGCCGCGAGGGACGTGGACGGTCCGCAGGCCGAGCTTCTCGCGGCACTGCTCGCTGCCGGTGCCGGCCGGTCGAGCGCGCTGGGTGCGTGCCTGCTGCCGGTGGTCGAGGCGGACGGGATGTGGGCCGCGGGCGGGTCGAAGTCGTTCGCGCTCTGGGTCGCCGAGCAGCACCACCTCGCCGTGCAGACCGCCCGGGCGCAGGTCCGGCTCGGGCGGACGCTGCGGGACCACCTGCCGCTGACGGCCGCGGCGGTGGCCGAGGGCCGGGTCACGGTCGAGCAGGCGAGGATCCTGGCCCAGCTGGGTCCGACGACCGAGCAGCGGCGCGACGCGCTGGCCGACCCGGCGAATGAGACGAACGAGGCGTTCCTGGTCCAGACCGCCCAGCAGGTCCGGGTGGACGGGCTGCGGCTGGTGATGCGCCGCTGGGCCGCCCACACCGACCCCGACGCGGACGACCGCGGGTACGTCGAGGCGAGCGACCGGGAGCACCTGGAGATCACCCGGCTCGGCGACATGGTCGACGTGTCCGGGCAGGTGACGATCCCGGTCGGGCAGGCGTTGAAGGCCGCGTTGGCGGCGCTGACGCCGGTGAGAGCACCGGACGACACCCGGTCCGCGTCCCAGCGCCGCGCGCACGCCCTGGGTGACGTGTGCCGGGTCGCCCTGGACGCCCAGCAGGCGGGAGGCAGGCGGCGCACCATCCGCCACCGCCTCGGGATCCTGGTCCCGTACGCCACCCTGCAGGACCTGGTCACCGGCGGCCGGACCCGGTGCGGCACCCAGGCAGCGATCGCCACCCGAGGCGAGAGCGGCACCCTCGACGAGATCGGCACCCGCAGCACCCGCGGCGCGCAGGGCCCGGTCCGCTCCCCGTCCTTCGCCACCCGCGGGAACGTGACCGGGACCGACGTGGTCGGTGGGCCGCAGTACGAGGACGGCACCCCGATCAGCCGGACCGAGCTGGACCTGGCGTGCTGCGACTCCGAGTTCGCCCGCTACGTCTTCGGCGCCAACTCCGAGGTCCTGGACGTCGGACGGACGCAGCGGACCTTCACCGGCGCGCGACGCGACGCCCTGATCGCCCGGGACAAGCACTGCCGCTACCCCGGCTGCACCGCCCCACCGATCCTCTGCGACGGCCACCACCTCGACGAATGGGCCAAGCAGCACGGCCGCACCGCCGTCCGACGCGGGCTCCTGCTGTGCACGTTCCACCACGGACTGGTGCACCGCAAGAGCATCCAGATCACCCTCCACGGGCGACGGTTCGTCTTCACCGACCGCCACGGCCACGAGATCACCGGCGACCGCCACTCCGTCAGCCGCACGTGAGGCGCCGCCCGATCGGCCGGACGACGCCGCCGGCCACGAGCGCCGGTTCAGCGCGTCGCCCGGGCTCCTCGGAGGTGCGGCTGCACGTGCCGCAGGTAGCGCTCGGTGATGATCGCCAGCACGTCGTCGCCCGGGGTGTCCCAGACGTCCTGGTTGAAGATCTCGACCTCGACGTCACCGGTGTAGCCGGCCGCCGTCACCCATCGGCCGATCGCCGCGAAGTCGACGTAGCCGTCGCCCATGTACCCGCGGGACAGCAGCGCGTCCGCAGCGAGCGGGAGGCTCCAGTCGCAGACCTGGTACGGCCGCGAGCCGGCCAGCGGCGCCGGCTCGCAGGATCTGCGCCTCCAGGTCCGGGTCCCACCACACGTGGTAGGTGTCCACGACGACGCCGACCGCCTCGGCCGGGAACGGCTCGGCGAGGTCGAGCGCCTGGCCGAGCGTCGAGAGGACGGCCCGGTCGGCGGCGAAGATCGGGTGCAGCGGCTCGAGCACCAGCCGGACGCCGTGCTCGACGGCGAACGGGACGAGGTCCGCGATGCGGTCGCCGACCCGCTGGCGCGCGGCGACGAGGTCGCGGTCGCCGTCGGCGCAGCGCGGGCCCACCGGGTGCGCTGGCGGCCGGCAGGCCGCCGACCACGAGGATGAGCTCGGACGTCCCGAGCGTCGCCGCCTCGACGATCGCTGCGCGGTTGTCCTCGAGCGCCGCGGCGCGGCCGGCGTCGTCGGCCGCGGTGAGGAAGCCGCCCCGGCACAGCGACGAGACGCGCAGGCCGGCGTCGGCGACCCGCGCGGCCGCCTCGGCCAGGCCGGCCTCGGCGACACGGTCGCGCCACAGCCCGATCGCGCCGAGCCCGGCGCGCACCGTGCCGTCGACCGCTTCGGCGAGCGTCCACGCGCTTCGTCGTCGCCGTGTTCAGCGACAGCCGCGAGACGTCACCGGAGCGCGTCGCCGGCCGGGGCGAACGCCTCCATCACGGCCCCGCCGCTCACAGGGTGATCGTCGGGATCTCGAGCCGGCGGCCCTCGGCCGACGACCGCAGACCGAGCTCGGCGAGCTGCACGCCGCGCGCGGCGGAGAGCAGGCCGAAGCGGTGCTCGCGCCCGGCGACGACGTCGCGCAGGAACTCCTCCCACTGCAGCTTGAAGCCGTTGTCGAGGTCGCCGTTCGCGGGGACCTCGAGCCACTGGTCGCGGAACGGCTCGGTGACCGGCAGGTCCGGGTTCCACACCGGCTTCGGCGTGTGGGCGCGCTGCTGCGCGACGCACTTGCGCAGGCCGGCGACGGCGGAGCCGTGCGTGCCGTCCACCTGGAACTCGACGAGCTCGTCGCGGTAGACGCGGACGGCCCACGACGAGTTGATCTGCGCGACGACCGGGTCGCCGGACGGCGTCTCGATCTCGAAGATGCCGTAGGCGGCGTCGTCGGCGGTGGCCGCGTACTCCTTGCCCTGCTCGTCCCAGCGGGTCGGGATGTGCGTCGCCGTCTTGGCGACGACGGACTTCACGTCGCCGAGGATGCCCTCGAGCACGTAGTTCCAGTGGCAGAACATGTCGACGGTCATGCCGCCGCCGTCCTCGGCGCGGTAGTTCCAGCTCGGGCGCTGCGCCTCCTGGACGTCGCCCTCGAAGACCCAGTAGCCGAACTCGCCGCGCAGCGACAGGATCCGGCCGAAGAAGCCCTCGTCGACGAGGCGGCGCAGCTTCACCAGACCGGGCAGGTACAGCTTGTCGTGCACGACGCCGGCCGTGACGCCTGCGTCCCGCGCGAGCCGCGCCAGCTCGATCGCCTCGTCCAGCGTCTCGGCGGTCGGCTTCTCGGTGTAGATGTGCTTGCCGGCCTTCATGGCGGTGGTGAGCGCGGCGGCGCGGCGCGAGGTCACCTGGGCGTCGAAGTAGATGTCGACCGACGGGTCGGCGATCGACCGCGTCCGCGTCGGTGGTCCAGTGCTCGATGCCGTGCTCGCTCGGCGATCTCGCGGATCTTCGCCTCGTTGCGGCCGATGAGGATGGGCTCGACCTGCACCCGCGTGACCCGTCGGGCAGCTCGACACCGCCGGCGTCGCGGATCGGCAGGATCGACCGCAGCAGGTGCTGGCGGTAGCCCATCCGACCGGTGATGCCATTCATCGCGATGCGAAGGACTGACGAGGCCATGAGATGTCTCCGGGGTGTCGACGGACGGGACGGTGTCGGCCGCCCTCGGCCGCAGGGTCCGCCCGGCGCTGGGCGGACATCTCGGAGCGACGAGGAATGCGCTTTCCCGAGCGTAGGCAGGTGGACGGGCTGGACGTCAAGGGGAGCGGGCTGCTCACCCTGTCGACCGCCGGTACCCCCGTGCGGTCCGGCCGTGCGGTCCGCGTGCGTCCGTGCGGTCCGGCCGTGCGGTCCGGCCGTGCGTCCGCCGGGCGGTCCGGCCGTGCGGTCCGCCGTGCGTCCGCTGTGCGTCCGCCCGTGCGTGGGCTGCAATCCGGCCGTGCGGTCAGGCTGTGCGGTCAGGCGTCGACTCCCGCAGCACGACGGTCCCGTCGACGCGCACGAGTCGCGGCTCGTCCGCCTCGGGCGTCAGCGCCAGCTCCGTGGCCATGACGCCGACGTCGACGAGCGGGACCCGGACGGTGCTGAGGGCCGGGGTGATGTCACGCAGGTTGACGATGTCGTCGAAGCCGGCGACGGCGACGTCGTCGGGCACGCGCACGCCGGCGTCCCGTGCCGCGGCGATCGCCCCGACCGCCATGACGTCGTTGACGGCGAAGACGACGTCGACGTCGCCCCGCCGCTCGGCCAGCAGGCGCGTCATGCCGTCGTAGCCGCCGTCGCGCGTGAAGGCGCACGGCACGACGTCGGCGGGGTCGAGCGGAGCGCCCAGCTCGGTCGAGTGCCTCGCGCGAAGCCGGTCCGGCGCTCGCGAGCGGTCAGGTGGTGCTCCGGTCCGCCGAGCACGGCGAAGCGGCGGTAGCCGCGCTCGTGCAGGGCCCGGGCGAGCGCGGCCGCGCCCGACTGGTTCTCGATGACCACGGTGTTGACCCCGAGCAGCGGCTGCCCCACCAGCGCGACCGACCCGCCCGAGCCGCGGAAGTCCTCCAGCGCGCGACGCAGGCTCTCGTTGGCCTCGTCGTCGTCGGGTCGACCGCCGACGACGATGATCGCCCGCGCCCGCTGGCGCGTGAGCACCTCGACGAACCGGGGCTCGCGCGTCGAGTCGTGCTGCGTGCTGGCGAGCGTCACCGCGAGACCGGCCCGGTCGGCGGCGTCGGAGACCCCGGCAGCGATCGAGGAGAAGTACGGGTCGGCGATGTCGTGGACGATGAGGCCCGAGGGACGTCGTCTGCCCGCGTGCCATCGCCTGCGCGTTGGCGTCCGGGGAGTAGCGCAGCCGTTGCGCCGTCTCGAGGACGCGGTCGCGCAGGTCGGCGCGCACGGTGCGGTTCGCGCTGCCGTTGATGGCGCGCGACGCGGTCGCGAGGGAGACGCCCGCCTCGCGGGCCACCTGGCTGAGGGTCACAGGTCCGGGCACGGGCCTCAGCGTAGGGGTAAGGGTTTCCCCGCGGGCGGGATCGGGCGGCGACCCACGTCGGCGACCGACGGCCGGTCACCGGAGCGACCGGTGGCCCCGACGACGGCGACCGCGCGGCGGACGACGGGCCGCCTGACCTCGACGACCGAGCGCCCGCGGCGGAGCCATCGATCCCCTCGGCGGTGGGAGGCTGGTCCTGCACGGCCTCGACACCGCACGCCGGAGGGGTCGGCCGTCCGCCACGAGGGGGCGACCGGGTGACGACGCAGCGGTTCGGACGACCGGACCGGGCGGGACGTCGCTGAGGAGCCGGCACAAGCAGCGGATTCCTCGGTGACCTCATCGAGGCGTTCCAGCCGTCCCGTCGGCACGTCGTCGCGGAGCAGGAGCGCCGCCGCGACCACGTCCAGCTGCCCGAGTCGGGCGACCCGCCGTGGTTCGACGTCGACGCCGGCGTCGCCCACCTCGTGCCGTCCCGGGACACGGCACCGGGGGCGGGTGGCGACGCCTCGAGCACGCCGGGGGGAACCAACGCGGACATCGAGCCGGGGGTGGGAACCGACGCCCCGGTCACGCCGGAGGCCGGTCGCGACGGCCCACCCAGGACGCGCGAGCCCGGCGGCGACGCGGACGCGCCGGACGTCGTCCGGTAGCCGAGGCCGCCGACCGGGCGTCGTCCGGGCGTCGTCCGGTAGCCGCGGTGCCGCACGAAGCCGACCGCCGGACGTCGTCCGGTAGCGCGCGCCCCGCCCGAGGCGCGGTTCGCCGCTCGCCCGACCGCGCATCGCGAGACACTTCCGGGGGACACGGGCAGTCGGCGATCACCGAGGTCGGACCGGCATCGACGTCGGCGGCGGCGCGACCGCCGCCGCACCCCACCGGACGGGAGCGACCACATGGCGGGAAGCGACACGGGACGGGTCGTCGTCATCGGCGTGGACCTCGGCACCACCAGCACGAAGGCGGTCGCGTTCCGGACCGACGGGACGCTCGAGGCCTCGCACTCCCAGGGCTACCCGCTCGACGAGCCGCACCCCGGTCACGCCGTGCAGGACCCGCTGGTCATCCTGGCGGCCGCGCTCGAGGCGGTCCGCGAGGTCGTGGCCGCGGTCGGCGCCGACCGGGTCGCGGGGCTGGCGTTCAGCTCGGCGATGCACAGCCTCATCGGGCTGTCACCCACCGGCGACCCCGTCACCCCGGTCATCACCTGGGCCGACACCCGGTCGCGCGTGCAGGCCGAGCGGCTGCGCGCCTCGGTCGGCGGGCTCGCGCTGCACCGGCGCACGGGCACGCCGATCCACCCGATGTCGCCGCTGCCCAAGCTCGTGTGGTTCCGCGAGCAGGAGCCCAAGCTGTGCGAGGGAGTCGGCTTCTGGGTCGGGATCAAGGAGTTCGTGCTTTCCCGCATGTGTGGAGCGCTCGTCGTCGACCACTCCGTCGCCTCGGCGACCGGGCTGATGACGATGTCGACGCTCGCCTGGGACGACGAGGCGCTCGCGATCGCCGGGATCCTGCCCGAGCAGCTGCCGGAGATCGTCCCGACCACGACGGTCCTGCCCGGCCTGACCGACGACGCCGCAGCGGCGACCGGCTTGCCGCGCGAGACGCCCGTCGTCGTCGGCGCCGCGGACGGCCCGCTCGCCAACCTGGGGGTGGGCGCCGTCCGTCCGGGCGTCGCGGCGTGCTCGATCGGGACGAGCGGTGCCCTGCGGGTCGCCGTCGACCGGCCCGCGGTCGACCCCCTGGGCGGCGTCTTCTGCTACGCGCTGACCGCGACCCGCTGGGTCGTGGGCGGAGCGATCAACAACGGCGGGCTGGTGCTCGGCTGGTCCGGGGACGCCCTCGCGCCCGATCTTGCCGACCCTCCCGAGGAGGAGCTGCTCGCCCTCGCCGCGCGGGCGGCGCCCGGGTCGGGCGGCCTGCTCATGCTCCCGTACCTGCTGAGCGAGCGGGCCCCGCACTGGAGCTCCCTGCCGCGCGGCGCGTACGTCGGCCTCACGCGGGCGCACCGGCGGGAGCACCTCGTCCGGGCCGCGCTCGAGGGTGTGTGCTTCCAGCTCGCGCTGGTCCTGCGGTCGATGCGGGCCGCGGGGCTCGAGGTCACCCAGGTCCGGGCCACCGGGGGCGTCATGCGGAGCCCGCTGTGGCGTCAGATGCTCGCCGACACCCTCGGCATGGACGTGGACTTCGCGCACGGCCAGGAGGGGTCCGGCTTCGGCGCGGCGCTCCTCGGGATGGAGGCGCTCGGCCTCATCGAGTCGATCGACGTCGTCGCCGACATGGTGGACATCGGGGAGACGATCCGTCCGCGCCCGGCCGCCGCCGCGGTCTACGCGTCGCTGCTGCCCGTCTTCACCGAGCTCTACGACGCCCTGGTCCCCGCGTTCACGTCTCTGCGCCGGCTCGCGCCGTCGCTCCCGGTGGACCTCGAGCCTGCCGAGGGCGACGTGCCTGCCGACGACGTCACACCCGCCTGACGGGTGCCGGCCGGCCGCGTGGGTGAGAGTGGGGCCATGCCGACACCGTCGCCCGCAGCCGTCGCCGACCTTGCCCGTGAGGACTTCGTCTCGCTCACCACGTTCCGCCGGTCCGGAGCGCCGGTCTCGACGCCGGTCTGGGTCGCGGCCGACGGCGACGCCCTCGTCGTGACCACGCCCGCAGACAGCGGCAAGGTCAAGCGCCTGCGGCACACCTCGCGCGTCGAGCTGCGCCCGTGCGGGCGCGGCGGGAGAGTGGCCGACGGCGTCGTCCCGACCACGGCGGTCGCGCACGTGCTGACCGATCCCGCCGAGCACGAGCGCCACGTCGCCGCCCTGCGGGGGAAGTACGGCTTGCAGTACCGGGCGATGATGCTGATCGAGCGGGTCGTCGCGCGCCGGACGCGGCCCCGCGTGATCCTGCGCATCACCGCTCCCGCCGCCTGACCCGGAGCCGGCGGCCTTCCCGACGGCCGGCGGTCACGCACGCCCGCGCGAGCGCGGGCGACGCTCCATCCCGCTCGAACTGGGACCGACGCCCGTTCGGGCCCGGCGACGCGCCGTCGTGCTCGAGCGAGGGGCTGACGGCCCGCACGCCGTGGTCAGCCGGCTGCGGCCACCCGGGCAGCCGGCTCGAGCTCGCCACCGCGGCCGACGGAGGCCAGCCACGCGACCGCCTCGGTGACGATGCGGTCCGGGGGTGAGGCGATGCCGAGGACGACGCCCGCCTCGTCCGCCCGCAGCGGCTCGAGCGTGGCGAGCTGGGTGTCGAGCAGCGACGGCGGCATGAAGTGGTCGAGCCGCGCGGCCATCCGCGCGGCGAGCTGGTCCCGGGTGCCGTCGAGGTGCACGACGACGGCGCCGGGCGCGTGGTCGCGCAGGACCTCGCGGTAGGCGAACCGCAGCGCGGAGCACGCGACGACGGCGCCCTCGGGCGCCGCGAGCACGTCCCCGACGCGGGCCAGCCAGGGCCAGCGGTCGTCGTCGGTGAGCGGGATGCCGGCCGCCATCGTTGCGATGTTGTCCTCGGGGTGCAGGCCGTCCGCGTCGACGAAGGTGACCCCGAGGCGTTGAGCGAGCATCGACCCGACGGTCGACTTGCCGCAGCCGGAGACTCCCATGACCACGACGCGGGGTGGGGCAGCCGGTGTGCTCGCCGGTGTGTCCGCCGGTGTGCTCATGGGGGGATCCGTCCTCGTCCGTCGGGGGTGGGCCCGGAGCGCCGGGCGCGGAGCCCGGTCGAGGGCCACCCTCGCTGCCGGTGACCCCACCCCACCGTCGGCGCCCGACCGATGGCAAACGGTTGCGGCCAGTTGCCGCGCAGGTCCGCGCGTCGAGCGGGCCGCGGCGGGCCGAGCGGCAAGGCGTGGCAACCGCTTGTCGTGACCGCGCACGGCGATCTCCCATGGTTCCGACCAGGCACCCCGGGCGTCTATCGCCGGAGCGTGAACACCGTCGAGAAGGAAGCCGCCATGACCAGCACCGTTGCTGCCGTACCGCCGGCCGCGCCGAGCACCACCCCGTCCGGCCCGTCCGGCACCGCCGACGCGTCCGGTCTGTCCGGCCCGCCCGGCACCGTCGACGCGTCCGGTCCGTCCGGCGCGGCCGGCGCGTCCGGCACTGCCGGCGCGTTTGGCACTGCCGCCGGCCCTGCCCCGGCGACGCGGCTGCGGCTGTCGCAGCTGCTGGGCTACGCGTCCGGCGACGCCGCCAACAACCTGGCGTTCTCGATGTCGTCGATGTTCCTGCTCATCTACTACACCGACGTCGTGGGCATCTCGGCCGCCGCGGCCGGCACGCTGTTCCTCGTCGTCCGCGCCTGGGACGCCTTCGCCGACATCTTCGCCGGCCGCGTCGTCGACCGGACGATGACCCGTTGGGGCAAGTTCCGGCCGTTCTTCCTCTTCGGCTCGCTGCCCCTGCTGCTGCTCAGCGTCGCGACCTTCACGGTCCCCGGCGGCCTCGGCGGCACCGGCAAGCTGGTCTACGCCTACGCCACCTACGCGCTGCTCGGCCTGGCCTACAGCCTCGTCAACATCCCGTACGGCTCCCTGGCGTCGGCGATGACCCAGGTGCCCGAGGAGCGGGCGAAGCTCGCGAGCTTCCGGATGGTGGGCAGCGCCGCGACGATGATCATGCTCGCGTTCGTCGTCGCCCCGCAGATCCGCAGCTCGGACGACCTCCAGCAGTCCCTCACGATGACCACGCTGCTCTTCGTCGTGCTCGGTCTCGGGCTCTACGGCATCCTCTTCCGCACCTCGAAGGAGAACGTCCAGCGCGACGTCGCGAGGGTGAGCCTGCGGCAGAGCCTGGGCACCCTCCGGGGCAACCGCCCGCTGCTCATGCTCTGCCTGAGCGCGCTGTCCTTCCTCACCGGGATGTTCACCCTGCAGACCGTGCAGGCGTACTACGCCCGCGACGTGCTCGGTGACGCGAACCTGTTCATCGTCCTCACCGTGGTGAGCACGACCGCCATGTTCCTCGTCGCGCCCGTCCTGCCGCGCCTCGTGCGGAGCTACGGCAAGAAGGCCTCGTACATCGGCGCGGGCACGGTCGCCGTCGTCGCCGCGCTGGGGATCGCCCTGACGCCCGCCTCCATGGCCTGGCTGGCGATCGTCTTCTTCGCGCTCTACGGGATCGGCCTCGCCGCGGTGAACATGCTGATGTTCGCGCTGGAGGCGGACACCGTCGAGTACGGCGAGTGGCGCAGCGGCGTCCGAACCGAGGGCACCACCTACGCGGTGTTCTCCTTCACCCGCAAGCTCGGCCAGGCCATCGGCGGCGCGGCCGCTGCGTACGGCCTCGGGCTGGTCGGCTACCTCGCCGGCTCCGAGCAGCAGACCCAGGCCGCGCAGGACGGCATCCGCTACATCACGGGCTTCGTGCCGGCGATCTTCATCGCCATCGGCGTCGGGATCATGCTGGCCTACCCTCTGACCGAGAAGACCTTCACCACCATGGTGGCCCAGACCCGCGCCCGGCGAGCCGCGCGCGACGCCGAGGACACCCCAGCGACCACCCCCGCCACGACGACCACCGCCCCCACCAGCGCCCAGGAGGCGTGACCATGACGAGCACCACCACGGCACAGGACACGGCGGCCGTCACGGCCCCCGGCACGACGACGACCACGGGCGGCACCTTCCCGGTCGGGACGGCGCAGATCGGTGTGACGGGTCTGGCGGTGATGGGTCGGAATCTGGCGCGGAACTTTGCTCGGCATGGGTACACGGTGGCGGTGCACAACCGGTCGTTCGCCAGGACGGCGTCGTTGGTTGCGGAGCATGGGGATGACGGGGTGTTCGTGGCGTCGGAGTCGATGGCGGATTTCGTGGCGTCGTTGGAGCGGCCGCGCAAGGTGGTGGTGATGGTCAAGGCGGGCGGTGCGACCGATGCGGTGATCGCGGAGCTGGTGCCGTTGTTGGAGGCGGGGGACATCGTCATCGATGCCGGTAACGCCCATTTCCCGGACACGATCCGCCGGGAGGTCGAGCTGCGGGCGCACGGGTTGCATTTCGTGGGGTCGGGGGTGTCCGGTGGTGAGGAGGGGGCGCTGAACGGGCCGTCGATCATGCCCGGCGGGTCGCGTGAGTCGTATGTGACGTTGGGCCCGATCCTGGAGGACATCTCGGCGAAGGTCGACGGGGTGCCGTGCTGCACGTATGTGGGTCCCGATGGTGCGGGGCACTTCGTGAAGATGGTGCACAACGGCATCGAGTACGCCGACATGCAGCTGATCGCCGAGGCGTACGACCTGCTGCGCCAGGGCCTGGGCGCGTCGGCGGCGCAGATCGGGCAGATCTTCGCGCAGTGGAACACCGGGGACCTGGAGTCGTTCCTGATCGAGATCACCGCCGACGTGCTGGCGCACGTCGATGCCGGCACCGGGCGGGCGTTCGTCGACATCGTCGCGGACCGGGCGGAGCAGAAGGGCACCGGGCGGTGGACGGTGCAGAACGCCCTGGACCTGGGGGTGCCGATCACCGGGATCGCGGAGGCCACGTTCGCCCGGGCCCTGTCGGGGTCGGTGCCGCAGCGCACCGCGGCGGTCGGGGTGCTGCCCGCGCACACCGGGCAGTGGGCGATCACCGACCGGGACGCGTTCGTCGAGGACGTGCGTCTGGCCCTGTACGCCTCGAAGGTGGTGGCGTACTCCCAGGGGTTCGACCAGATCGCGGCGGCGTCGGCCGAGCGGGGGTGGGACATCGACCGGGGGGCGATGGCGCGGATCTGGCGGGGTGGGTGCATCATCCGGGCCCGGTTCCTGAACCGGATCACCGAGGCCTACGAGCGCCACCCCGACCTGCCGCTGCTGCTGGCGGACGAGTACTTCACCGGCGCGGTCGGCAACGGGGTCGCGGCGTGGCGGCGGATCGTGGCCGCGGCCGCGACCAACGGCGTCCCGGTCCCGGCGTTCTCCTCCTCCCTGGCCTACTACGACGGGGTCCGCGCCGAACGGCTCCCGGCGAACCTGATCCAGGCCCAGCGCGACTTCTTCGGCGCCCACACCTACGCCCGCACCGACCGCACCGGCACCTTCCACACCGAGTGGACCGGCGACCGCACCGAGACCACCCAGTGACCGCCCCGTGACCCTGACCACCACCGGCTCGACCGCCCCGACCGGCCTCGACGAGGCCGATCGCCGGGCGGTCGACGCCGTCTCGGACGCGCTCGCCCGTGACGTCGGCGACGGTCGGCTCGGCGTCGCCTTCTCCGGCGGCGTCGACTCCGCGACGCTGCTCGCGCTGGCCGCGAGAGCCCTCGGGACCGGCCGCGTCCTGGCGATCCTCGGCGTCTCGCCGAGCCTCGCGTCGGACGAGCGGACGGCGGCGCACGACGTCGCGGCCGACATCGGCGTCCCGCTCGTCGAGGTCCGCACGCACGAGGGGGACGACCCGGAGTACCGCCGCAACGGTCCGGACCGGTGCTTCTTCTGCAAGCAGGAGCTGTTCGTCCGGATCGACGCCGAGCTCGTCGCGGCGCACGGCCTGACCGCCGTCGCCTACGGCGAGAACGCCGACGACGCCCGCCGCCCCGATCGTCCCGGGTCCCGCGCCGCCACCGACCACGCCGTCCTCCGCCCGCTCGCCGACGCGGGCCTCGACAAGGCGGCGGTCCGGCGGGTCGCGCGGGCGCTCGACCTGCCGGTCGCCGACAAGCCGGCCGCCCCCTGCCTCGCGTCCCGCATCCCGCACTTCCACGAGGTGACGCCGGAGAAGCTCCGCCAGATCGACGTCGCCGAGTCTGCCCTGCGGCGGCTCGGCCTCACCGAGCTGCGCGTCCGCCACCACGACGACGTCGCGCGCCTCGAGGTCCCGCCCGACCAGCTCGCCGCCGTCGCCACCGCGCCGCTGCGCGACGACGTGCTGCGCGCCGTGCGGTCCGCGGGCTTCCGGTTCGTCGCGCTCGACCTCGCCGGCGTCCAGTCCGGCGCGTTCACGCTGCCGCTCGTCACGCGCGGGTCGACCGGGTCGCCCCCCGTCGCCGGCTCGGCCGTCCCGGACGACGACCCCGAAGCGGCCGGGTCGGCCGGGTCGGCTGACGATCCTCGAGGAAGCGAGCGAGCCGGGGGAGCGGACCGAGGAGCGGACGAGGAGCGGTGACCGACTCCTGGACGCCGCCCCGGGCTCTCGCCGACTTCGCCGACCTCGACCACGACCGCACCGCGCGGCGCGGGTACCCCGAAGCCGTGCTGTGCGAGTCCAAGACCGTCGAGCAGGTCGTCGGCATCGCCGCCGCCGTGCGGGCGCGTGAGGCACGCACCCTGTTCACCCGTGTCCGTCCGGACCACGTCGAGCCGCTCCTCGCCGCCCTCCCGGGCGCGCACCTGGACGCCGAGGCGCGGCTCGTCGCGTGGCCGGGCGAGCCGCCCGCGTCGGTCGGCGGCCTCGTCGTCGTCGTGGCAGCCGGGACGTCCGACCTGCCGGTCGCGCGGGAGGCCCTGCTCACGGCGTCGCACCTGGGCCGGTCGGCCGAGCTCGTCGTCGACGTCGGCGTCGCAGGACTGCACCGCGTCCTCGGGCATCTCGACCTGCTGCGGTCGGCCCGCGTCGTCGTGGTCGTCGCGGGCATGGACGGCGCCCTGCCGGGGGTCGTGGCGGGACTGGTCGCCGCGCCCGTCGTCGCGGTCCCCACGTCGGTCGGCTACGGCGCCGCCTTCGAGGGGCTCGCCGCGCTGCTGACCATGCTCAACGCGTGCGCTCCCGGGGTCGCGGTCGTCAACATCGACAACGGGTACGGCGCCGGCCACCTGGCCGCGCAGATCGCCGCGCCGCAGGGCTGAGCCGATTCTTCGGGGGTGAGCCCCGTCAGCCGTCGCTCACTCCGCCGTCGCGCTTCTCCGCGGCGGGTCTGTGCCCGTCCGGGTCGCTCAGGACGGACCGATGGTGGGTCTGCCGGGGTTCATGAGCATCGGGACCTCGGACCCCTGGCCCTCAGCGGGCGGGGTGTCGTCCACCGGCCAGTTCCCGTGCCAGTCGTCGAGGCCGAGGGTGGACGCGGCCGCCGGCGTCGCGTCCGCGCCATGGTCCGGGTCCGGGTCCGGGTCCGGCGCCGTGCGGTGCAGGTGGGGAAGCTTCACGGTCGGACCTCCGGTGCACGAGAGGGCTGGTCAGCGCTCTGACTCTACGGAGCGGGCCACGCCGCACCGGCGACGAGACCCGCCGACGCCGCGGCCGCGTGCGCCCGGACGAGGAGGTCACCGGTCGGGACGCCGGCCGCCTCCGCCGCCGCGACGACGTCGTCGAACTCGGGCATGACGACGACCAGGCGCCCGCCGCGGTGACCGACCTTGATCCGCACCCGCACGGCGCCCCCCGCCCGCGCCCGGGCTGCCCCTGCGCCACCCTCTGGATCGACCTGCGCCTCCGGACCGTCGGCGTCGAGACCGGCGACCGCCGGACGCGCGACGGCGACGTCGACCTCCACCCACGCGCGCTCGAGCGACACCCGCGTCACCGGGACCCGTCGCACGCCCAGGGTGGTGGTCTGCGCGAACACCACCGCCTCGAGGGTCGGACACGTCCTCCGGCGCGCTCAGGACGTGGAGGGTGTGCGCCGGGCGGCCCTTCTTCATGAGGATCGGGGTGAGCCACGCGTCCCAGGCCCCGGCCGCCAGCAGACGGTCGAGGACGACCGGCCACAGCCGCGGGTCGAGGTCGTCGACGTTGGCCTCGAGCACGCACGGCGCGGCACGGTCGCCGGCACGGTCGCCGTCCGGCTCGCTCCCGCGCTCGCCGCCACCCGAGGCGCCGCCTGCGTCGTCGGGCACGGCGAAGGACGCCGGCCCGGGCGCGGGGTGACGACCCGCGCGCGGGGCGTCGTCGGGCGACGGCACGGGCCTGGGACGACCCAGCACGAGGCGGACGACGTTCGCGCGGTGCGGGGTGTCGCGCGTGCCCGCCCCGATGCCGGTGACCTCGACCCGCACCTCGGGCAGCGGTCCGCTGTCACCGGCGAGGGACGTCACCAGCGCCACGCCGGTCGGCGTCGCGAGCTCACCCTGGCCGCCGGCGAGCACGTCCCAGCCGCGTGAGAGCTCGAGCACCGCGGGCGCCGGCACCGGCAGCTCGCCGTGGTGGGCGCGGATCGTCCCGGAGCCCAGCGCGACGGGGGAGACGACCACCGCGGCCGGTCCCAGCGCCTCGACGCCGGCGCAGCTGCCGACGACGTCGGCGATCGCATCCAGCGCACCCACCTCGTGGAAGTGGACGCTCTCCGGCGGGACTCCGTGCACGCGCCCCTCGGCCTCCGCGAGCCGACCGAAGACGGCCAGCGCACGGGCGCGGACGCCGTCGGGCAGGTCCGCGTCCTCGACCAGGCCGCGGATGGTCGACCAGGTCCGGTGGGGCGGGTCGTCCGCGAGGACCTCGACCTCGACCTTGGTGGCCCGCAGGCCGGCACGGGTGACCGTCGCCGCGGTCAACCGGACGGAGCCGGGGATCACCGCGTCGACGCACGCCTGGAGGTGGCCGAGCGGGACGCCCGCGTCGACCAGTGCACCGAGCAGCATGTCGCCGGCGACCCCCGCCGTCGCGTCGATCCAGAGCACTCCACCGGTTGCCACGTGTTTCCTCGTTCCGTCGTGCGCTCCTGTCCCGCGTCGGGCCCGCCAGCGACCGTACCCGCGTCCGCGGGGGCAGCCGCCGGGCCTCCGCCGGGTCCCTGAGCCCTGTTCTGCCTGCTCCGGACCATGCCCGAGGCCGCGGTCACCCGATCAGCGGTTGTCATCCGTTGCCACCCGATCCGGTGGTCGGCAGCGTCCGTCGGCCACCTGAGGCAACTCACGGCAACCGGTTGTCGGCGTGCACGGGCCCCTGCCGTACTAGGCCCTGCAGCCGCACCGGTGCGCTGCGTCACACCGGGAGATCCGGCCAGGGACGCACCGCAGCGTCGGCCCCACTCACGAGCTCCGGACGTCGACAGGACGGCCGGCCACGACCGAAGGAAGCGACGATGAAGTCTCGGACAATGATGCTGGTGGCGCTGTCCACGGCCTCGCTGGTGACGCTGAGCGCGTGTGCTGGGGGCGCAGGCGGCACGGCGGGCGGTGGGAGCACGGAGGGCAGCGGCGGTGCCGCGGCCGGCGGGGGCCAGGGCGGGACGCTGACGCTCGGGATCGTGGGCGAGCTGCCCTCGTGGGACCCGGCGCAGGCGCACGTGGGTCACGCGCTGCAGCCCTACCAGGCTGCGTACGACACGCTGCTCCTGCGGGAGCCGGACGGCAGCCTGGCGCCGATGCTCGCGACCGAGTGGGGCTACACCGACGACACGAACATGGTGATGAGCCTGGACCTGGAGTCCGGGGTGACCTTCTCCGACGGCGCGCCGTTCGACGCCGCCGCGGTGGTCGCGAACATCGAGCACTTCAAGGCCGACAACGGCCGGCAGGCGGCGCAGGCCCGGGCGATCGCGTCCGTCACCGCGGTCGACGAGGACACGGTCGAGCTCACGCTGAGCCAGCCCGACCCGGCGATCGAGTACTACCTGAGCCAGGCGCTCGGCCTCATGGGCAGCCCCGCGGCGCTCGGCAGCGACGAGATGGACCGGGTGCCCGTCGGCACCGGGCCGTACGTCATGGACGCGGCCCAGTCGCAGTCCGGCTCGCAGTCGGTGTTCACGGCGCGGGAGGACTACTGGAACGCGGACCTGCAGCACTGGGACCAGATCGAGCTGCGGGTGCTCGAGGACCCCACGTCGCGCGTGAATGCGCTCGTCTCGGGTGAGGTCGACGCCACGCTGCTGGACGCCACGACCTACCAGCAGGCCGAGGGGGCAGGCAAGACGCTCCTGGAGTACGGCACCGACTGGAGCGGGCTCCTCCTCATGGACCGTGCCGGCACCGTCAACGAGGCGCTCGGGGACGTGCGCGTGCGGCAGGCGATCAACTACGCGTTCAACCGTGAGGCGCTGCTGGAGCAGGTGGGCGGCGGCTTCGGTGAGGTCACCAGCCAGGTGTTCGGCACCAAGACCACCGGGTACGACGCCGAGCTCGACGAGTACTACACCTACGACCCGGACAAGGCGCGCGAGCTGCTCGCCGAGGCCGGGTACGCGGACGGCCTGACCATCGAGATGCCGGTGCTCACCCCGGGCTTCGAGACGATCATGACCTTCGTCTCCCAGCAGCTGGCCGACGTCGGCATCACGGTGCAGCAGACCTCGGTCCCCGGCGCGGACTACGTCCCGTCGCTGGGGCAGGGCAAGTTCGCCGCCGCGGTGTTCAACCTCTTCCAGGGCCCCTCGTGGGTCGCGGCGCAGCAGATCATCTCCACCGACGCCCTGTACAACCCGTTCGACTCCACCAGCCCCGAGGTCGAGGCGCTCATCGAGCGGCTGCGCCTGGGCGGCGACGACGGCGAGGCCGCGGCGAAGGAGCTCAACACGCTGGTGACGGAGGAGGCGTGGTTCGCCCCCTGGTTCCGGCCCGCGCAGCTGTACTTCTACGACGCCTCGGTCCTGTCCGTGGAGCCGCAGATCCAGATGGCCGTGCCGTCGATCTACAACTACCTCCCGGCGTCCTGACCTCCTGACGCCCCCCGGTCCACCGAACCGGACCGGCGCACCCGCTGCGCCGGACCATCGCCGGACCTTCGCCGGGGGTGGGGCACCCGCCCCGCCCCCGGCCCCCTGACCCCCCGTCTGCAACGGAGCCGACCATGTTCGCCATGATCCTCAAGCGTCTTGCCTCCGGGGCCGCCGTCCTCTTCGTCGTGTCGGTCCTCACCTTCGTGCTGCTGTACGCCTCGTCGGGCAACATCGCCCGCAACATCCTCGGCGACCAGGCCACCGACGAGGCCGTCGCCCTGAAGAACGCCGAGCTCGGGCTGGACCAGCCGCTCCTGACGCGGCTGGGTGACTGGCTCGGCGGCGCGGTGCGCGGCGAGCTCGGCCGGTCCTGGTTCACCAACGAGTCCGTGCTGGTCGCCATCGGCGGCCGGCTGCCGGTCACCCTGGCCATGGTCATCACCGCGATCCTGCTCATCGCGCTCGTCGCGACCCTGCTCGGCATGGTCGCCGCGGTCCGCCGCGGCTGGGTCGACCGGGTCGTCCAGGTCGGCGCGATCCTGGGCAACGCCCTGCCCGGCTTCATCATCGGCGTCGTCCTGGTGTGGGTCCTGGCGATCCGCCTCGGGTGGTTCAACGCCATCTCGACGATCTCGCCCGGAGCCGGGACCGCGGCGTGGGTCGCCTCCCTGACCCTCCCGGTCGTCGCCCTCGTCATCAACGGTGTCGCCAGCGCCGCGGCCCAGATCCGCAGCGCGTTCATCAAGCAGCTCGAGCTGGACTACGTGCGCACCCTGCGCAGCCGCGGCATCTCCGAGCGCGAGATCCTCTTCCGCCACGTCCTGCGGTCCGCCGCACCGGCCGGCCTGACGGTCCTGTCGCTGCAGTTCATCGGGCTCCTCGGCGGCGTGGTGATCATCGAGAGCATCTTCGCCATCCCCGGCCTGGGCCGCCTCGCCATCACCGCCACGACGCAGAGCGACCTGCCGCTCGTCATGGGCGTCGTCCTCTACACGGTGCTCATCGTCATCGTCGTCAACCTGCTCGTCGACATCGTCAACGGGTGGCTCAACCCGAAGGTGCGTGTGTCATGACCGAAGCCCTGCAGACCCCCGCCGGGCCCGCCACCGAGGTCGGCCAGACCGGCACCGTCGTGCGCGCCTCCGCCCTGCGCCGCATCCTGCGGAACCCGATGGGCCTGTTCGCCGCCGTCGTCCTCGGGCTGCTCACCCTCGCCGCGATCTTCGCCCCGCTCCTGGCGCCGGACGACCCGACCTTCGCCGACCTCGCCGCCGTCCTGGTCCCGCCGGGCGGTGACCACCCGCTCGGCACCGACGGCGCCGGCCGCGACATCCTGTCCCGCCTGCTCTACGGGGCACGGGTCACGCTGCTCTCCGCGGCCCTGGCCGCCGGCGTCGCGATCGCGATCGGCCTGCCGTCCGGCCTCGTCGCCGGCTACTACGGCCGCAGCTTCGACGCCGTCGCCAACTGGTCCACCAACGTGCTTCTCGCCCTGCCGTCGATCATCGTCCTGCTCGCGGTCCGTGCCGCCGTCGGCCCCTCGACCTGGGTCGCGATGATCGTGTTCGGCGTCCTGCTCAGCCCCGGCTACTTCCGCCTCACCCGGACCGCCGTCCAGTCCGTGCGCAACGAGCTGTACGTCGACGCCGCCCGGGTCTCGGGCCTGTCCGACCGCCGGATCATCTCCCGGCACATCTTCTCGGTCGTCCGCGCGCCGATCATCATCCAGACCGCCATGGTCTGCGGCATCGCGATCTCGATCCAGTCCGCCCTGGAGTTCCTCGGCCTGGGCGACCCGACGGTCCCCACCTGGGGCGTCATGGTCAGCGACGGCTTCCGCAACATCTTCCGGTCTCCGGTCACCCTGGTCTGGCCGACCCTCGCGATCGCCCTGACCATCGCCGCCTTCGTCCTGCTCGGCAACGCGGTCCGCGACTCCCTCGAGGACCTGGAGAAGGTCAAGGCCAAGCGCGCCAAGCCGGTCCCCGGCACCTCCCGCCACCACCTGCGCGAGCGGCCCGAGGCCCCCATCCCCGCCCGCGGCACCCACCACCTGCTCGAGGTCACCGACCTCGGTGTCGGGTACCCGCAGGCCGACGGCAGCGTGAAGAAGGTCGTCGACGCCGTCTCGTTCCACGTCGACTCGGGCGAGGTGCTCGGCATCGTCGGCGAGTCGGGTTCGGGCAAGTCCCAGACCGCGTTCACCATCCTCGGCCTGCTGCCGGACAACGCCGTCGTCACCGGTGGCGCCATCTCCTTCGACGGCGCCTACACCGTCGCCCCCGGCGACGACCACGTGCGCCAGGCCCGCATGAACGGCCTGCGTGGCAAGCGGATCTCCTACATCCCGCAGGAGCCGATGAGCAACCTCGACCCGGCGTTCACCATCGGGTCCCAGCTCGTGCGGCCCATGGTCCGGGTCCTGGGGATCTCCAAGGCCGAGGCCCGCAAGCGGGCCCTGGACCTGCTCGCCAGCGTCGGCATCCCCGAGCCGAAGCGGACCTTCGCGGCCTACCCGCACGAGGTCTCGGGCGGCATGGCCCAGCGCGTCCTCATCGCCGGCGCGTTCTCCTGCGAGCCGGACCTCATCATCGCCGACGAGCCCACGACCGCCCTGGACGTCACCGTCCAGGCCGAGGTCCTCGACGTCCTGCGCGCCCTGCAGGTCCGCACCGGGCTCGGCGTCATCCTCGTGACCCACAACTTCGGCGTCGTCGCCGACGTCTGCGACCGGGTCGCCGTCATGCAGAGCGGCCGGCTCGTCGAACAGGGCCCCGTGCGCTCGATCCTGCGCTCCCCGCAGCACCCCTACACCCGGATGCTGCTGTCCTCCATGCTCGAAGGGAAGGAACCCATGACCCGCCTGCTGGCCACCGCTCCCGACGACGCGGCCGACGCTCCTGTCGCCCCGGCCGTCATCACCACGGGCGTCACGGAGTCCGCGCGATGAGCGCCGAGCTGCTCCGGGTCGACGACGTCGTCGTCGAGTACCCCGGCAAGGGCCTGTTCGCCAAGCCGTTCCGCGCCCTGCACGGCGTCTCCATCGCCATCGAGCAGGGGCAGACGCTCGGCCTGGTGGGGGAGTCCGGCTCCGGCAAGACGACCCTCGGCCGCGCCGTCCTCGGCCTGGCACCCGTCACCGGCGGCGCCATCACGTTCGAGGGCAAGGACATCACCCACGCGAGCCGCAAGGACCGCCGCACGCTGAGCCGGGACCTGCAGGTCGTGTTCCAGGACCCGTACACGTCCCTCAACCCGTCCCTGACGATCGGCGACATCCTCGCCGAGCCCCTGGGCATCCAGGGCGTGACCGGCAAGGCCGCCCGCGACCGCGTCCGTGAGCTGCTCGACCGGGTGCACATGCCCGTCGACGCGATGGGCCGGCTCCCGCGCGAGTTCTCCGGCGGCCAGCGCCAGCGCATCGCCATCGCCCGCGCCCTGGCGCTGCGACCCAAGCTCATCGTCTGCGACGAGCCCGTCAGCGCCCTGGACCTGTCGACGCAGGCCCGCGTCCTGGACCTGTTCCTGGAGATCCAGCAGCTCACCGGCGTCTCCTACCTGTTCGTCTCGCACGACCTCGACGTCGTCCGGCACGTCAGCCACCGTGTCGCCGTCATGTACAAGGGCGAGATCGTCGAGCAGGGCGAGGCACGCCAGGTCACCGAGGCGCCCGAGCACCCCTACACCCAGCGCCTCCTGCTGGCCTCGCCCGTCCCCGACCCCGACCGCCAGGCCGACCGCCGCGACGCCCGGCTGCAGCTCGCGGCTGCCCGGGCTGCCGACGCCGCCACGGCCGCCTGAGCCGGCTCCGGCCGGGCTGCGACCGAGACGACGCGACGAACTCCGGACGGGACGACGATGACCCAGCTTCTTCCCGACCCGAGGGGTCGGACCGGTCCGGCCGCAGCAGCACCCGCGTCCGCACCCGCCGCCTCGCCGGCGCCCGGACCGGGCTCCACCGGACCCGGCTCCATCGAACCGGGCTCCATCCGAACCGGGCTCCATCCAACCGGGCTCCATCGAACCGGGCTCCATCGGCCCAGCGTCGACCGGACCGGGCTCGGAGCCGGTCCGGCTGGAGGCCGGCCGCGGGGGACTGCCGCGTGTGCTGGTCCGCACCCCGGCCGCCGAGGCCGAGGTGTACCTCCAGGGCGCCCACGTGACGTCATGGACGCCGACCGGTGGGGCGCGCGTCGTCTGGACCAGCGCGCACAGCGCCTTCGCCGCGGGCACCCCGATCCGGGGCGGCATCCCGGTGTGCTTCCCGTGGTTCGGCCCGGACCCGTCCGGCTCGGGCCCGTTGCACGGTGTGGTCCGCACGCGACCGTGGACGTTCGAGGGGTGGGTGTGGGACGACGCGGACGTCGTCCTCACGTTCGCCCTCGCCGCCACGGCGCCCGACGCGTGCGGCGGGAGCTTCGCGCTCCGGCTCACGGTCACCGTGGGCGCTCGGCTCACGCTCGCTCTCGAGGTGACCAGCACCGGCACGGGGCCGCTGCGGTTCGAGGAGGCGCTGCACACCTACCTGGGCGTGGGCGACATCCGCGAGGCGACGATCCTCGGCCTCGGTGACCTGGACCGGCTCGACCGGCGGACCGGACGGCAGGGCCGCACGCCCGCCGGCGCGCGCCTGCACGTCGTCGCGGCGACCGACCACCTGTACATCCGGCCCGGAACCGTCACGGTGGCCGACTGGGCGGGCAACCGTGCGCTTCACGTCCACTCGCAGGGATCCGCCAACGCCGTCGTCTGGAACCCGTGGGCCGAGGGAGCCGCCACCCTGCCCGACCTCGGGGACGACGAGTGGGCGCAGATGGTGTGCGTGGAGACCTGCAACGTCGCGGCGGCCGCGCTCGTGCTCGCCCCCGGCCGGTCGCACACGATGGTCATGACCCTCGAGGTCGGCCCGCTGCCCTGACCCGTCGGACACGATCAACGGATCAGCCGGCGGATCGGCCGGCGGGTGGGATGACAAGCGCTTGCCACTCCGGCGCGAGCCCGCCTAGCGTGGCCGGGTGCCCGACGACGAGGTGAGCGCAGCGACCGAGCCTGACGTCGTACCGGACGTCGTACCGGACGTCGTACCGGGCGCCGGGGGCGCCGCCACGACCAGGGGGTCGCGTCAGTCGGTCACGATCTACGACGTCGCCCGGCTCGCCGGCGTCGCGCCGTCGACCGTCTCGCGGGCCTTCGCCCGCCCGGGGCGCGTCAACGCCGAGACGGCCGCCCGCATCCGGTCCGCAGCCGCCGAGCTCGGCTACCGCGTGAACCCGCTGGCCCGCGCGCTGTCGACGTCGAAGACCCACATGCTCGCCCTGATGATCTCCGACGTCACCAACCCGTTCTACGCCGAGCTCATCCGGGGGGCGCAGATCGCGGCCTCGGAGGTCGACTACACGGTCGTGCTGGCCGACGCCCGCGAGTCCCACGTGCTCGAGCGCGAGGCCCTCGAGCGGGTCCTGCCGGTGGTCGAGGGGATCGTCATCGGCAGCTCGCGCATGTCGGACTCCACGCTGCAGATGGTCGCCAAGCAGAAGCCGACGATGGTGCTCAACCGGCACCTGCTCGGCATCCCGAGCGTGGTGACGGACAACGCCCGGGGGACGCGGCGGGCGGTGGAGCACCTCGGCGAGCTCGGCCACGAGAGCGTCACCTACGTCTCCGGACCCGAGGCGTCCTGGGCGGACGGCATGCGCTGGCGCGCCCTGCGGGAGGCCGGCCTCGAGCTGCACCTGCACACGCGCCGCGCCGGGCCGGTCGCGCCCACCGTCGAGGGGGGCCGGACCGCGGCCCTCAGCCTGATCGACAACCTGCCGACCGCCGTCGTCGCCTACAACGACCTCGTGGCGATCGGGATGATGCTCGCGTTCGCCTCCGCCGGCATCCGGGTGCCCCAGGACGTCAGCGTCATCGGGTTCGACAACATCCTGCCGGCCGAGCTCGTCTCGCCCGGGCTGACCACCGTCGCGTCGCCGGCCCGGACCATGGGCACCACCGCGGTGAAGAACGTCCTGGCGATGATCCGGGGCGCGCTCCCGCGCAGCGACGAGGCGTTCGTCCTGCCGACCCGGCTCGTCGTCCGCGGCTCCACGGCCCGCCCCCGGCGCTGAGCGCCCGGCCTCCGGCACGGCGCGACCGTCCGGCGCCCGCAGCCCCGGCAGTCCGCCGAGTCCGCCGACGAGTCCACCACCGCGAGACCGCGCCCTCCGCACGAGATCGCACCGTGCCACATGCGGTCACGCGTGCACGGTGCGAGCTCGGCGATCGGCGGCACGTCCGGACGGCCGGCGGCGGGCGCGGCTCGGCGGCTCGTCGGGCGGCCGGCGGCGCGCGGCCGGCGGCTCGGCCGGCCGGCCGGCCGGGAGCGTCGCCGGACTGACCGGACCGGTCAGCGCAGCCGGAACAGCACCTCGCCGGCGTTGGGGACGACGAAGGTCTCCGGGTCGCGCCTCGTAGGCGGCCAGGTCGAAGTCCTCCGGGGCGAGGTAGCCGAGGTTGGCCCCGAGCACCTTCTCGCGCGGGATGCCGGTCACGAGCGTGACGTCGACCCGGCAGCGCTCGCCGTGCTCGTGGTCGTAGGTGCCGGCACCGCGCAGGTGGGTGCTGTGGGCGAGCACGCCCCAGTGCACGTCCGGAGAACCGGTCCCACTGCTTCACGAAGTAGTCGCGGCAGTGGTAGCCGATCTCGTCGATCTCCGGGTGCGTCACGCGAGATCTCGGTGACGTGCGGGGCGTAGAGGATGACCTCGCCGCCGTCGGCCACGACCGGCTCGAGCTTGTAGAAGCCCTTCGCGGCGGTCCAGATGTCCTCGTACTTGCTCGGGATGATCGACACCACCCGCTGCACCGGGGCGTCGAGGTAGCGCACGTGGGTCTCGGCGGAGACCTCGGCGGCCGCCGGCCCAGGCGGCCTCGGGCGCGCCGAAGGCAGCGGCGTGCAGGTCGGGCGTGCCGGACTGCGCGACGACGCACAGCGCGAGCCGCTCGGCTCGGGCAGCAGCGACGCCGCCTCGTCGATGAGGGCCCGGACGGGCGTGATGCCGCGGGTGCCGATGATCTCGCTGCTGCGTGATGAGCGCGCCGACCCAGTGGGAGAGGTCGATGATCTCCTGACCCGGCGACGCCCGGGAAGAAGTACTTGTTGCCGCCGGAGAACCCGACGACCTCGTGCGGGAACACCGGCCCGACGACCAGCGCGACGTCGTGCTCGACGACGGCGCGGTTGAGCCGGACGTCGACGTCGACCGCGAGCCGCCCCTCGGACAGCTCGCGGACCCGGTCGGCGCTGATCCGGCCGACCGACGCGAACGTCGTCCGGGTCCCACCACTCGTGGTTGAGGACGGTCATCCCGGGGTAGGTGCGCCTCCAGGCCGCCCTCGCCCAGGCCGAGGTGGCGGGCGAGTGCGGCGTCGCTCATCGCCTGGTGGGTGCCGAGCGCGATGAGCACGGTGAGCCGGCGTGACCCGCCCGATCAGCGCGCCGTGGACCGCCGACAGCAGCAGCGGCAGCGGGCTGGACCGGGTGCCGTCCGGGATGACGAGGCAGACGCTGCGGCCGTCGAGGTCGGCGCTCGGCGAGCGCCTCGGTGACGAAGCGCCGTGACCTCGTCCGGCGTCAGCACGCTGCCTGGACCGCCGATCATCCGCGCGCGGGCGGGGTCGGCGAGCGGCCCGGCGTCGGGGAAGCGGGGTCCAGGGTCGAGGTCATGCGCTCACCCTGCCCCCGCCGGACGGCGCCGGGCAACCGACCGCGGCAACAGTGCGCAACCGATTGCCGCCGGCGCTCGGGCGGAGTCGTGACCATGGCCGTCATGTCACCGCTGACCCTGCACCCGCGACCGGCTGCTGCCGGCCGACCCCACGACGCGTCGGATCGCGCGCGAGCTGTACGCCGCGGTCCGCGACCTGCCGATCATCTCCCCGCACGGCCACGTCCCGCCGCAGTGGCTGGCCGACGACGTCCCGTTCAGCGACCCCACGTCGCTGCTGCTCACCCCCGACCACTACGTGACCCGGCTGCTGCACGCCCAGGGCGTCTCGCTCGCCGACCTCGGCGTGGGCAGGGGACGTCGCTCACCGACGCCCAGAAGCGCGAGGCGTTCCGCCTGCTCTGCACGCACTGGAAGGCCTACCGGGGCACGCCGGTCAAGTTCTGGCTGGAGGCCGAGCTCGTCGACGTCTTCGGCGTCGACGTCGTGCCCGTCCGCGGAGACCGCCGACGCGATCTACGACACGCATCGCCGGCCGCGCTCGTCACGCCCGACGTTCCGGCCCCGCGCCCTGTACGAACGGTTCGGCATCGAGGTGCTCGCCACCACCGACGACCCGTGCGACGACCTGTCGCCACCACCGGGCCCTGCGCGACGACCCGACGTGGCGCGGACGCGTCGTCCCGACGTTCCGGCCGGACAAGCTACCTCGAGCCGGCCGACCCCGGCGTGGACCGACCTCGTGGACGCCCTCGGCGGCGTCGCGGGCGTCGACACCGGCGACGCTGAGCGGCTGGGTCACCGCGATGGCCGAGCGCCGCGCGTTCTTCCAGGCCCACGGCGGGGTGTCGACCGACCACTCGCACCGCGACGCCCGAGCCGAGCCGCTCGACCCGTCCGAGGCCGACCGCCTGTACGCCGCCGCGCCGCACGAGCGAGATCACGCTCGAGGAGGGCGACGCGCTGCGCCGGCACCTCATGTTCGAGATGGCCCGGATGGCGGCCGAGGACGGCCTGGTCATGACGCTGCACCCGGCGGTCCGACCGCAACCACCACGGCCCGACCGCCGAGCGCTTCGGCGCCGACGTCGGCGCGGACATCCCGATGGCGGTCGAGTTCACCAACGCGCTGCAGCCGATGCTCGACGCCTTCGGCACCGCGCCGGACTTCCAGCTCGTCCTGTTCACCATCGACGAGACGGTGTACTCGCGTGAGCTCGCGCCGCTCGCCGGCTTCTACCCGACGGTCTACGTCGGGGCACCGTGGTGGTTCATCGACGCCCCGGACGCGATCGCGCCGGTACCGCCGCGCGGTGACCGAGACCGCCGGCTTCACCCGGACGTCCGGCTTCATCGACGACACCCGCGCCTTCCTGTCGATCCCGGCACGCCACGACACCAACCGCCGGATGGACTCCGGATTCCTCGCCGAGCTGGTCGCCGACCACCGGCTGACGATGGACGAGGCGCTCGAGACCGCCGTCGACCTCGTGCTGGCCAGCCCCCGGAAGGCGTTCAAGCTGTGACCACACCGATCACGACCACCGACCCCGCGGCGACCGGCGCCCGGCTCTCCCGCACGACGGCGCCGGGCCATCCCGCCGCGCCCGTCCGCGTCGTCCACCTCGGCCTCGGCAACTTCTTCCGCGCCCACCAGGCCTGGTACACCGATCAGGCCAACCGGGCCGACAGCGCCGACCGTGGGGCATCGCCGCCTTCACCGGCCGGTCGCCCGCGGTCGCGGAGGCGCTCGAGCCGCAGGACGGGCTCTACACGCTCGTCGACGCGCGGCGCCGACGGCGACCTGTTCGACGTCGTCGGCAGCGTCGCGGCCGTGCACCGGTCCGACGACCACGCCGCCTGGCTGGGCTACTGGGCCTCGCCCGACGTCGTCGTCGTCACGCTCACCGTCACCGAGGCCGGCTACCTGCGCGGACCGGACGGCCGCCTCGACGCCGGCCGCGAGGACGTCCGGGCCGACGTCGCGGCGCTCCGGTCGGACCCGTCCGCCCCGGTCCGCACGACGCCCGGCCGGCTCGTGGCCGGGCTGCTCGCCCGCCGGGCGGCCGGCGCCGGCTGCGCTGACGATCGTCCCGTGCGACAACCTCCCGGAGAACGGGCCGGCGCTGGCCGCGGTCGTCGCCGACCTCGCCGAGGCCGTCGACCCGACCCTGGCCGCCTGGGTCGACGAGCACGTCGAGTTCGCCACCACGATGGTCGACCGGATCACCCCGGCCACGACCGACGAGCACCGCGCCCTCGTGCCGGGGCGACCGGCCTCGAGGACGCGGCGCCGGTCCCGACCGAGCCGTTCAGCGAGTGGGTCATCCAGGGCACGTTCGCCGCCGGACGGCCCGCCTGGGACGCCGCCGGTGCGCACGTCGTGGCGGACGTCGAGCCGTTCGAGCAGCGCAAGCTGTGGCTGCTCAACGGCGCGCACTCGCTGCTGGCGTACGCCGGCACCGTCCGCGGCCACGAGACGGTCGCCGACGCCATCGCCGACCCGGTCCTGCGGGGCTGGGTCGAGGAGTGGTGGGACGGAGGCGCTCGGCCTACCTCACCCTGCCCGCCGACGACGTCGCCGCCTACCGGGCCGCCCTGCTCGACCGGTTCCGCGAACCCCGCGATCCGGCACGCCCTCGCCCAGATCGCCGCCGACGGCTCGCAGAAGCTCCCGGTCCGGATCCTGCCGACCCTGCGGGCCGAGCTCGCCGCGGGCCGGGTGCCGACCGGCGCGACCCGCGTCATCGCCGCCTGGGTGCTGCACCTGCGGGGGACCGGCGCCCCGGTCAAGGACGTGCGCGCCGACGACGTCCTCGCCCTCGTGACCGGGACCCCGGCCGAGGCGGTCCAGCGCGTGATCGCCTGCCTCGCGCCGGACCTCGCGGACCACGACGGCCTGCGCGACGCGGTCGTGGCCCAGCTGGACCAGCTGGGGGCCTGACACCGGCCCGGGAGGTCCCGGCCGGGCCGCGTGGCTCACCGCCGAAGGGCCCCGGACAGCGGCGGCGGACCCCGGCGCGCCACCCGGAGGAGCTCCTCGGGGGTGTCCCGGTCGGGGTCCCAGCGCGACTCGTCCCACCAGGTCGCCCCGGCGGCGGCGTACGCCCCGGCATGCGCCGCCGCCTCCGCCGGACCCTCGGGCAGCACGCCCTCGACGACCACGTCGAACGGGCCCAGGTACCGCTGCGGCTCGCGCGCGGCCAGGGCCCGCCGGCGTCCGGCGACCCAGGCGACCAGGTCGCGGATGTCGTCGGGCGTCAGGGCGTCCCGGGAGGTCCGGCTCTGCGGCAGGACGCCGTCCCAGCGGGCCGCACGCCCCATGGACCGCTCGCTCGGCCAGGCGCCGACGGTCCAGACCGGGATGCGGGGGAGCTGCACCGGCCGCGGCCGGAACACCAGGTCCGTGACCGTGGTGTGCCGGCCCGCGGAGGAGAAGACCTCGCCGGACCACGCCCGCTCGAGGATCGCCAGCGCGTCGTCGAGCCGCTCCGCCCGCTCCCGCGCCGTCGTCGCCTCCCCGCTCACGCGGGCGAAGCCGCCGTCGTCCACCGCACCCAGCCCGACCGGCATCACCAGGCGACCACCGGACAGGTGGTCCACGGTGATCGCCTCCCGGGCGACCTTCCACGGCCGCCGACGGGCCAGCGGGAAGACCATCGCGCCCAGTCGGATGCGCTCGGTGCTCACCGCGAGCGCACCGAGGAGCGCCCACGGGTCCCAGGTGTCCATCGGGCCGACGCTGATGCCGTCCCAGGTGAAGAAGCCGTCCCAGCCGGCGGCCTCCGCCTCGCGCGCGAGCTGCACGGCCTGCCCGGCGGTCCCGAAGCTGCCCACCAGTCCGAACCTCATGCCCGACCTCCCGTCGCTCCGCCGCCGCGTGCCGATGCCCCGCCGACGCCCCGCCGACGCCGCCGACGCACACCCGATGCTCGTCCCATGGTGGACCGGGCCACCCACACGCCCGGCCGTCGCACCACGGCGAGGCGCCCGGCGCGACCCGTGACGTGCGCCGTCGCCCTTCCGGGGGACACGGCGCCGATCCCGTCCCGTCGGTGGTGGCACGCCGCGACGGGCGATGTACGGTGCGACTGCCGGGGGCGGCGGAGCGGCGGACAGGGCTCAGGTGAACACTCCCAGCGACACGGCAGATCTCCTGCTCGCGGCCGTCACGGCCATGGAGACCGCGGTCTGCGTCGCCGACGCGACCGACCCCGCCATGCCGATCGTCTACGTCAACCCGGCCTTCGAGCGGCTCACCGGGTACACGTCCGCCGAGTCGCTCGGTCGCAACGCGCGCTTCATGCAGGGCCCGGACTCCGACCGGACCGTCGTGCGGGCGATCCGCGACGACCTGCGCGCGGGCCGGTTCACCCGCGCCCGCCTCGTCAACTACCGGGCCGACGGGACGGCGTACTGGGTCGACGTCCACATCTCGCCGGTGCGCGACGGGCAGGGACGCCTCACCCGCTTCGTCGCCGTCCAGCACGACGTCACCGCCGAGGTGCGCGCCCAGCTGGCCGCCTCGCACGCCGCGACCCGGGACGGGCTCACCGGGCTGATGAACCGGGCGGCGTTCACGACCGGACTGACCCGGGAGATCTCCCGGGCCCAGCGGCGCGGCACGTCCGTCGGGGTGCTGTTCCTCGACGTCGACGACTTCAAGGACGTCAACGACCGGTACGGGCACCTCGTCGGCGACGGGTTCCTCGTGCACGTCGCGGAGTGCCTGAGCCAGCGGCTGCGTGGCGACGACGCCGCCGCCCGGATCGGGGGCGACGAGTTCATCGCGCTGGTCACGGACCTGCCCGGGGACGGCATCGCGGCCGTCGCCCGGGTCACGGACGACCTGTCGGCCGCGCTCGCCCGGCCGTTCACGGTCGACGGGCTCGAGCACCGGATCTCCGTGACCATCGGGACCGCCGTGCACCCGCGCGACGGCGGCACGGTGCGCGAGCTCGTCGCCGCGGCCGATGCGCACATGTACGCCCGCAAGGCCCGGCGCGCCGGCGGCGGTCCGTGGCCCGACGGCGCGGACACGGACGCCGGGTAGGCCGAGGGCGTCACCCGTCGGGATGGGCACCGACGGTCCGGGACTGGGCCGCCCGGGTGGCCGTCACCCGTCCGGGACTGGGCCGCGCGGGTGGTCGTGGTCCGCAACCGGGCACCGGCGCGTCCGCTCGTGTCCGGGTCCGGCCGGTCGAACCGAGGAATATCGGACGAATGACTTAGGCCCTCGGCCGATCGGCCGATTGACGGGGTGAACCGGACACTGCCGGTCCCCCGAGTGGCCCAAGCCACCGAGTCCGTAGGAGCACGACATGCGTTCGACCAAGATCTCGCTCACCCGGAAGGGCCTGGCGTTCGGCCTCGCCGTCGTCGGGATCGGCGGGCTGTCGGTGGCGTCCGCCGCCCAGCTGAACCTGACCGGCCCCGCGGCCGGGACCCTCCAGGCCGGTTCCGTGGCCGTGGTCAACTCGGACTGCCAGAGCACCGCGATCCCGGTGTCCTTCGCGACGCCGACCCGCGTCGGCGCGACGTACAAGTCCACCCAGATCGACCTCACCGGCATCGCGGCGGCCTGCGCCGGCAAGAGCTACAAGCTCGCCGTGCTCGACGCCGCCAACGCCCCGGTCGTCGCCGAGGCGAGCGGCACTGTCGCGACCGTCGTGGCACCCGCGACCAGCGCGCTGGCCGTCAACATCTCCGCCCTGACCACCGCACAGCTCGACAGCGTCAAGACCGTCTCGCTCACGATCTACAGCTGACCCGCGCCCCCCCCGGACGCGCCCCGTCCCGCCCGCCCAGCAGGGAACTCCAGGAGCTCATCATCACCACCGTCCACGCGCCGCTCGCCGTGCGACCGCCGGCCGGCGGGGGATCCCCCCGCCGGCTGCTCGGCGCGTGCGCGCAGGGCGTGCTCATGGTGCTGGCGCTGGTGGCGGTCGGGTACCTGTGGCCGGCGAACCTGGGAGGCTGCACGACCCTGACCATCGTGTCCGGGCACTCGATGGACCCGACGTACCACACCGGCGACCTCGTGCTGTCGCGCTGCGGCGAGCCCGAGGTCGGCGACGTGATCGTCTACCAGCCCGAGTCGACCGGGGGCGCCCGGATCATCCACCGCGTCATCGGCGGCGACGCCGCGGCCGGGTGGGAGATGCAGGGCGACAACAACAGCTTCGTCGACCCCTTCACCCCGCGCGGCGAGGAGGTCGTCGGCGTGGCCCAGCTGCACGTGCCGCGCATCGGCATCCTCGGTGCCGCCATGACCAGCCCGGTCATCTGGCTCTCGCTCATCGCCTTCGCCCTCGCGCTGCTCCTGTGGCCCCGCCGCTCCGAAGAGGGCGCCGACGCGGACGAGGAGAGGACCGCCGACTGCGAGGCGGACGCCGAGGCCGGCACCGACGCACTCCCCGGTGCCGCTCCGGACGACCCCGCGGCGGCCCGACCGTGAGCACGGGACGCCCCGCGCGCCGGGCGCTGCGGTGGTGCGCCCCGCTCCTCGCCGTCCTCCTGGCCGTCCTGGTCCTGCCCGAGGGTGCGAGTGCCGCGCGCCTGCCCCTGACCGGCGGCTCGCGCTCGTTCAGCGTCGAGGCCACCTCGCGCTGCGCCGACACCGTCACCGTGACCCCCACCGGGACCGGGTCGACGACCTCCGTGACCGTCAGCGACCTCGCCCCGGGGTGCGCCGGGAAGGCCCTGCGCGTCCAGGTCTGGGACACGTCCGCGTCCGCAGGCACGCCTGCGGCCTTCACCGCGACCGGGACCGTCCCGGCCGCCGGCACGGCTCTCGTCGTGACGGGAACCGGGTTCACGCCGTCCACCGGCCAGCGCGCCCTCGTCACGCTCGCGGCCTGGCCGATCCCGACGACCTGGGTCCCGCCGGCCCCCGCCGTCGCGTGCACCGTGACCGGTGTGGTGCGCGTCGTCGGGTCGACCCGCGTCGTGGATGCGCCCACCGGGCAGACCTGCTCGGCGACGATCATGGCCGTGACGACGCCGGGCTCGGGCGGCGCGTACACCGACCTGTGGGTCCGGCTGACGACGACGAGCGGCGCGAACCTGCAGTGGTCGCTCGCCGTCAACTTCGCCGACCCCGCGATCGCCTTCACCCCCCGCGGGGTGTCGGCGAGCCCGAACGCCACCGTCACCTCGGTGTGCTCCGCCCTGCCGGTCGCACGTGTCGCCGCCGACACCCCGCTCACCGACACGCTGACCGCCTCCGACCCCCGCGACCTCTGGATCCGTGGCCACCAGTCGGCGACCGGCAGCGCCGACCTCTCCTGCGGCTGACCCCGACGCCCCCACCCGGTCGGGTGACGCACCCCGCGCGATCGGGCGAACACGGGTCGCGCCCGTCACATCCCCGCCCGGCCGCCGATGAGACGCGTGGTACCCGTGAGCGTGACCCTCACGACCACGGGACTCATGGAGGATCACCGTGGCGATGGATCGCACACATCTGTGGGGCCGGAGGTTGCTCTCCGGCGCCTTCGTCGCGCTCGCGGTGCTCGGCGTGCGCTCGGTGGGGACCGGGTCGGTCGACGAGCTGGTCGGCGGTGGCCTGACCGTCGACGACCGGCAGCGCTGCCTGGTGGCCGACCTCGGCGTGACCTACGCCGTCGAACGCGGCGGGCCCGACGGGTTCGGCGTCGCCGGTGCCCAGGTCACCGGTCCCGGCCTGTGCGCCGGCAAGGCGCTGAGCGTCACCTTCGCCGGCGCCGACGGGAACCCGGTCGGCCGCGCCACCGGCCGGTTCGACCCGGAGGCGCCGACCCTGACGCTGGACGACGGCGGGTTGATCCCCGTCGACGACGTCGCCACGATCGCCGTCGTCCTCTTCGACTGACACCCGCTCGAGCGCCTCCCGCCCCGGGCGGTCGGTGCGCTCGGGCCGGGCTAGCCTCGACGGGTGAGCCGCCCCGTCGAGCGCCTGCTCGAGGTCGAGCTGCTCGAGGACGGCCTCGAGCCCGGCCCCGACGACCGCGGCGCCCGCCAGGACGCGCCCCCTCCCGCCGCCCGGGTGCGCCGACGCGGGTGGTGGGCCGCGGCCGCCGGCCTGGTCGCGCTCGCCGTGACGGGGACCGACGTCGTCGACCACGTGCGGGACGCCCGGCTCGACCACCGTCTCGCCGGCGTCGCGGGGCTGAGCGCTGCCCTGGACCGTCCGCTCATCGAGGCATGGCGGGTCCCCGGCACGGGGGTCGCGGGCGTCATCGGCGCCACCGTGCTCGTCCGGGCCGCGGGCACCCGCGGCGTGCTCGGGGTCGACCCGGCCACCGGGACGGTCCGCTGGTCCCGCGAGGGCGCGTGCGAGCAGGTGCCCGTCGGGCCAGCGACGGGCGACCCCGCCTCGGGCGAACCCGCCTCGATCGACCGGGCCTCGGTCGACGCCACCGCGACCGACCGCGGCCTCACCGACCGGCCGGACGATCTCGTGCTCTGCGTCGAGCAGCTCTCGACCGGCGGGGTCGACGACGGCCACGTGCTGCCCCTGGCCGCGCACGTCCTCGACCCGGCCACCGGCGTCGTCCTGCGCACGATCGACCTCGGTCCCCGCACGTCGTACGCCACGGTGGGCTCGGACGTCGTGACGCTGGGGATCGCCGAGGACGGGCACGCCGAGGCCGCCCGCTGGTCGCTCCTCACCGGCGAGCAGCGGTGGGCCTACCGCAGCCCGGAGATGCTGCCGCCCACCGACGGCTGGGGGTCCTCGATCGACGCGACCGTCGTCCAGCTCGACCTCGGCCCGTGGACCCTGACGCTCGACGCCGGCTCAGGTCGGCGGATCCCGCGCATCCCGCCCCGCGAGCTCGTCCGCGAGCCGACCTGGGGACCGCTCCGCCTCGCGGACGGCGCCACGGCGGTCAGCCGTCCGGACGCCGCCCGGTCCGCCGAGACCGTCGTGCGGGAGAGGGACGGCTCGACCCGGGCGACCGTCCCCGGGCTGCTCGTCCTGCCGACCCTCGACGACGGCTCGGTGCCGGACCGGCTGTACGTGGTCCGTGGTGACGACCCGGCCCGGCCGCTGCAGATCGCCGGCATCGACCCGGCCACGGGCGCCACGCGCTGGACCGTGACCACGCCGACGGGCCGCGCCGCGGTGGTGCAGGGGCTGCTGCTCGTGCGGGACGACGGCGGCGTCACGGCGCTCGACGCACGCACCGGCACGCTCCGCTGGACGTCCACGGCCGACGACGCCCCCCGGTCGGGCGGCAGCCTGGTGAGCGACGGGCGCAGGGTCCTCATCGTCGAGGGGGTTCCGCGGAACCCCCGGCTGGTCGCACGGGACGTCGTCAGCGGAGAGGTGGTGTGGTCGGGTCCCCACCCGGGCGACGGCGCAGCGCCGGCACTCCTGCCGGACGGCACGGTCGTGGCGGTCGGCTCGGGAGAGCTCGTGGCCCTCCGTCCGCCCGGACGGTGAGCCCCACCCCGGAGGACGAGCCGGGTCAGCCGGCGCGCAGCTCGATCGAGCCGAACGACGCCTCGAAGTGCTCTGCGTCGACGCACACCGCGTGGAGCAGCGGCATGTAGGCCAGCGCCTCGCTGCGGAGCATCGCCTCGGTCGTGAAGTCGTGGCCGTCCCGGTAGTGGTAGACGAGCCGGACGCTGTCGACCGTCCGCGGCGCGCGGCGCTCGGACACCCACCGGTTACCTGTGGCCATGGGACCCACCCCCTCGACCCGCGACGGTGCGGGCCTGATACAGATGGAGTACTCCGAACAGCCTGATCATGACGCCGTTTCGGGGGGTGAATCTGCGCGACACGCCGGGCACGGACCGGCTCGATGAGACGATCTCTAGAAGAGGTTCCCGTAGCCCAGCGAGACGAGGTGGTCGCGGGACATGGCGAGCGACTCGAACGGGTCGCGACCGTAGGTGTCGTCCTGCTCGACGAACAGGTACTCCGCGCCGCTGACGAGCGACTGCTCGACGATCGCCTTCCAGTCGAGGTTGCCCTGGCCGACCTCGGCGAACTGCACCAGGTCGCGGAACGCCCCCATGAAGCCGCCGACGTCGCCGGCGGCGAGCATCTCCATCGCGGCCGGCGGCATGGCGCCGATCCGGTAGTCCTTGAGGTGCACGAGCTTCACCCGCCCGGCGTGCTGGGCCAGCGTCGCCACGGGGTCCTGGCCCCCGCGGTGCACCCAGTGGACGTCGATCTCCATGCCGACGTCGGGGGCGGTGTCGGCGATGACGTCGAGCATGAAGCGGCCGTCGAACTTCGCGAACTCGACGTGGTGGTTGTGGTAGTAGAGGTCGATGCCCTCGGCGGCGAGCGCCCTGGCGGCCTCGTTCGCGCTCCCGGCGAAGTCGGTGACGAGGTCCAGCGAGCCCATCGCCTCGAACGGGAGCATGCCGATCCGCACCATGGTGGTGCCGAGGGTCTGGCAGTCGGCGACGATCTTGTCGAACGTCGTCGTCGAGCGACTCCGTCGCCGGGCACCCGCGGGGTCAGGCTGGCCGAGAGCGCCGCCATCCGCAGACCCAGCTCGTCCTGGGCGCGGCGCATGTCCGCCACGTTCTCCGGGGTCATCGCGACCTGGGAGATCTCGATCGCGCGGTAGCCGAGGTCGGTGACCCGCTGGAGGGTCTCGTAGGTGCCGAGCTCGGTGAACGCGGTCTTGATGGTGCTGGCCTGGACGCCGATCTGTGCCATGGGGGGTCCTTCTCCTCGTCGAGAGATGTCTGGGTGGGCTGGTGGGGTGAGGCGGCAGCGCGGTGGCGCGCGGCAGTGTGCGGGGTTGCGGGCGACCGGGCTACAGCGTGACCGGGGCGCCGGTGCGGGCGGACTCGTAGATCGCCCGCACGAGCTCGACGGCGTTGCGTCCCTCGACGCCGTCGACCAGGGGCCGGTGGCCCCGCTCGGCCGCCTCGATGAAGTCGAGCAGCTGCGCGCGGTGGGCCCGTCCCCACGTGTCGGCCGGCTCGGTGGTCTCGTCGACGGTGTCGTCGTCGGCGAGCTCGGCCGTGACGGCGTGCGCGGACTCGTCGACGGCCTTCGTCGCGGCGCGGGTGCCGCCGGTCGCGACCTGGACTGCATGGGCGTTCGCAGACTCCGCCGCCCGCGAGCACGCCGTCGACGGTCGCGAAGGTCGCGAGCCGGTCGCCCTCGATGACCGCGCCGCCGCGCGTGCCGTGCACGCCGAGCCGCGCCGGGAAGCCCGGGTACGCCGCGGTCGACGCCATGACGGTGCCGATCGCGCCGCCGGCGAACTCGACGGTCGCGCAGACGACGTCCTCGACCTCGATGCGCTCGTGCGCGGCGGTCCGGGCCTGGGCGTACACGGTCTCGACCGGGCCGCAGGTCCACCGCAGCAGGTCCAGGGTGTGGACGCCCTGGTTCATCGAGCGCGCCGCCGCCGTCGAGCGCCCAGGTGCCGCGCCAGTCGCCGGAGTCGTAGTAGTCCTGCGTGCGGTACCAGGGGATCCGGGCCTCGGCCGAGCACGAGGCGGCCGAGGTCGCCGTCGTCGACCGCGGCCTTGACCACCTGCGAGGCGGCGTCGAAGCGGTGCTGGGAGATCACCGCGAGCGTCGCGCCCGACGTCGCCTGCGGCGGCGAGCAGCGCGGTCGCACGCCTCGAGCGCTGACCTCCATGCGGCTTCTCGACGACGACGTGCTTGCCGGCGAGCAGCGCGGGGACGCCGACCTCGGCGTGCAGCCCGCTGGGCGTGCACACGGTGACGGCGTCGATGCGTCGGGGTCGGCGAGGACCTCGTCGTACGGCGCGGCGCGGAGACCGAACTCGGCGGCGAACGCCTCGGCGCGCTCCGGGACGACGTCGGAGCACACGACGAGCTCGCGCGCGGCCGGCGAGCTCGAGCAGGGCGCGGACGTGGGTGGGGGCGATGACCCCGCACCCGACCAGGGCGAACCTCACCGGTACTGCACCCCCTCGGCGTCGAGGATGGCCGTGAACGCCTTCGTCGCCCGGACGAAGTTGTCCGGCCCGGAGAACCCGCCGAGGTGGTGCGCGGAGGCGAGGTGCGGCTCCATGGACACGAAGCCCTCGTAGCCGTCGTCGGCCAGCGCCCGGACCGTCTCGCGCAGGCGGCCGTCGCCCTCGCCGGCCGGCACCACCTCGCCGGTGGCCAGGACGGCGTCCTTGATCTGGATGTAGTCCGTGTACGGACGCAGCTGCGCGTACGCCTCCGGGAACGGCACGACGCCGCACTGCACGTAGTTGGCCGGCGTCCCAGGCCAGGCGCAGGGCGGGGGAGTCGACGGCGGTCACGAGGTCGAGGACCCGCTCGGGGATGTCGCCGAAGATCTCCTTCTCGTTCTCGTGCAGCAGACGACGCCACCGGCCGCCGCGACCTGCGGCGAGCGCGGTCATGCGGCGCACCACCTCGTCGCGGTGGTCCTCGGGACGCTGGTCGACGGTGAGGAAGAACGAGAACACCCGGATGTACGGGGCGCCGAGGACCTGCGCGACCTCGACGGCGCGCTCCATGCGCCGCAGGTGCTCGTCGAAGTCGTCCGTGATGTTGATCTTGCCGATCGGGGACCCGATCGACGAGACGCCGAAGCCGCGCTCGTCGAGGATGCGCCTCGACCTCGGCGACCTGCTCGTCGGTGAGGTCCAGGACGTTGACGTCCCACGCGCTGCGGAACTCGACGTACCGGATCCCGAGGCCCTCCAGGACGTCGCACTGCGTCGTCAGGTCCGGATCGATCTCGTCGGCGAAGCCGGACATGATCCACATCGTCGTGTACCTCCATCGGGTCGAGCATCGGACGATGCATGGGTCCAGCACGGATGAGCGGGCGCACCGGGGATCGTCCCGCCGGTGGCTTCGAACCGCGACGCTAGAAGTCGGCGGGCGCTGCGGCAACCGATTGCAGCGTGTTGCCCCGCGGCCGCGGGTGCCGTCCGGACTCCGTCTGCCACCCAGGCAACTCGGGGCAACCGCTTGCAGCGCTCGGGCCCGACCTGGGTGGATGGTCCGGCGCACCGTTGCGCCGGCGGGGAGCGACGACGTCCCCCGCCCGCACCCCATCCCGGAGAAGGAGCACCCATGGCGGACACCGTCCGGCTCGGCATCATCGGCCTCGGTCAGCAGGGCGGCCTGTACGCACGACTGATCAGCGAGGGCCGCGTGCCGCACATGAGCCTCGGCGCGATCAGCGACAGCGACCCGGCCAAGCGCGCCGCCGCCCAGGAGAGCTACCCGGGTGTGGCGGTGCACGAGGACTGGCGCGCGATGCTCACGTCCGGGGACGTCGACGCCGTCGTGACGACCGTCCCGCACTACCTGCACCCCGAGATGGGGATCGCCGCGCTCGAGGCCGGCCTCCATGCGCTCGTGGAGAAGCCGGTCGGCGTCTACACCCGCCAGGCGACCGAGCTCATCGAGTTCGCGGCGACCAAGCCGGAGCTGACCTTCGGGATCATGTTCAACCAGCGGATGAACCCGCTCTACCAGCGCCTCAAGGAGATCGTCGAGAACGGCGAGATCGGCGAGATCCAGCGCAGCAACTGGATCATCACGACCTGGTGGCGGCCGCAGGGCTACTACGACTCCAGCGCCTGGCGGGCGACGTGGGGCGGCGAGGGCGGCGGCGTCCTCGTCAACCAGGCCCCGCACCAGCTCGACCTGTGGCAGTGGATCTGCGGCGTGCCCGAGAAGGTCTACGCCAAGCTCGGGTACGGCGTGAACCGCGACATCGCGGTCGAGAACGAGGTGACCGCGCTGGTCGAGTACGCGAACGGGGCCACCGGGACGTTCGTCACGTGCACGTACGACATCGCCGGCACCGACCGGTTCGAGATCCTCGGCACCGCGGGCAAGATCGTCGTCGAGGACAGCAAGCGCGCCGTCGTGACCCGCCTGCGCAAGCCCGAGGTCGAGCTCAGCAGCGGCATGGCCACCGAGGACGTGGGCCGCCTCTTCATGGGCCAGATCGACCTCGACACGCTCTTCACGCAGGAGACGATCGAGCTGGAGTCACCGTTCGGCCAGCAGCACGCGGACGTCCTGGAGAACTTCGCGCTGAACGTGCTGGACGGGACGCCGCTGGTCGCGCCGGGCGCGGACGGCATCCACGGCGTACGCCTCGCGAACGCCATCCACCTGTCCAGCTGGACCGGCGGCGAGGTCCCGCTCCGCTTCGACGACGGGCAGTACCTCGACCTGCTCAACGAGCGCATCCGCGAAGAGGGCACGTTCCCCGTCCGGGCAGGCTGACCCGCGGGCCGACGGCGCGGGTCGACGGCGCGGATCGACGGCACGGGTCGACGGCGCGAGGTCGCCGGCCCGTTGACGGCCGCTCGACCGCGGCGGTACCCCTGACGGATGACGAACGCGCCGGGTGAGCCCCTGACACGGCCGGTCGACCACGGCGTCGACCGGCGGGTCGAGGCGGACGCCGCGACCGCCGCCGAGGACTCGGTCCCCGGCCCCCTCGTTCAGGTGGAGGATGCCCGGAACCGGGCCGATCTCGGTCATCATGCGGGGGTGACCGCCGACCCTCCTCCGCTGGCCGACGACGCCCGGTGGGCGGCCCTCGGGCGCGGTCTCGCGGTGCACCCGGACGACGGCCTGGTGCTCATGCGCGCGATCCGGGACGCCGGCCGGGGACGTCGTCGACTTCCTGCACGAGTGGGTCAACGAGGCGACCGAGCGCAACGCGCGGCGCGCCCTGCTCGGTCGCAGCGTCCGGGACGTCTACGGCGAGGTCCCGCTCGTCGACGACCTCCGCACCCTCCTGGGCACCGGCCGCTGGCGCCAGATGCTCGTCGAGTTCGACGTCGACCCGGCGGAGCCCGGGACACCGGGCCGGACGTTCGAGATCTACCTCCGCGACGTCGGGGACGACCGCGTCGCCGGCCAGTACCGGGACGTCACCGAGCTGCGCCGGGCCCGGCGGCTGCTCGAGCACCAGGCCGGCCACGACGAGCTCACCGGGGTGCCCAACCGCCGGCAGCTGCGCGAGCACCTCGAGACCGTCCTGGCCCGCACCGCCGACGGCGGCCCGTCCGTCCTCGTCGTGCTCGCCGACCTCGACCGCTTCAAGCAGGTCAACGACGGACACGGGCACCTGGCGGGCGACCGTCTGCTGCGCCTGGCCGCGGAGCGGATGCGGGCCGCGATGCGGTCGAGCGACCTCGTCGCGCGGTACGGGGGCGACGAGTTCGTCATCGTCTGCCACGCCGTCACGGACGAGGCCGAGGCGCAGACGCTGGCCGACCGGCTCAGCGCCGCGGTGGCCGGCCGGTACCGGATCGACGCGGGCACCGAGGTCGAGGTCGGTGTCTCCCTCGGGTGGGCGCTCACGCACGTCCCCGTCCCCGCCGACGAGCTCGTCGAGCGGGCGGACCGTGCCCTGTACGCGGCCAAGGGCGTCGACCCGGTGGTCTGAGCCCCGCGGACGCTCCACCCCGAGGGCCCACGCACGTCACCCCCGGCACCGAGGCTGCCGGGGGTGACGTGCACCTGCGGCCCGGGCGAGACCCGGGCGGTCGTGCCTGGCGGTCAGGCGTCGCGCGCCTCGACGGCGGTGGCGAGCTGGGTGACGACCTCGTCCAGGCCCCACGGCAGCGACAGCGCGGTGGGCGGGGAGACCGACGCGATGAACTCCGCGCCGACCAGGGGAGCGACCGCACCGCTGGTGACCTGGGGCATCAGCTGCGTCTCCGGTGCGGTGAGGAACGCCTGCAGCTCCTCCTCGGTCGTGCCGTAGGCGACCAGGACGTCGCTCTGCAGCTCGTCGAGGCGCTCCTTGCTCAGCGTGAAGTAGAACGGCGACTCGTCGGTCTCGAGCGCGTCGACCGCGGGTGCGTTGACGAAGCCGAGGTCGAGCATGAACTCGACCCGCGGGTCCTCGTCCGCGTAGACGTAGACCGTGCCGGCCGTCTCCCACGTGGTGGCCAGGGTCAGGCCCTCGAACTCCGGGTGCGCCTCGCGGTTCGCGGCGATCTCGGCGTCGATCTCGTCGAGGATCTCCTGCGCCTCGGCCGTGCGGCCGAGCGCCTCGCCGGCGATGGTCACGACGTCGCGCCACGGCGTCGACCACGGGTCGCCGGGGTACGCGACCACGGGTGCGATCTCGCTGAGGGTCGCGTACTGCTCCTCGGTGATGCCCGGAGTACTGGGCGAGGATGACGTCGGGCGCGGCGGCCGCGATCTCCTCGAACGGGACGTCGTCGCCGGTGTCGGGCAGCACCTCGGGGATCTCGTCGCCGGCCGCGTCGACCGCCTCGCGGATCCAGGGCAGCACGCCCTCGTCGTCGCCGCCGTAGCCCTGGAACGGGATCGCGACCGGGGTCACGCCGAGGGCCACGGCGGCGTCCGCCGAGCCCCAGCCCCACGTGACGACGCGCTCGGGCGCCTCCTCGATGGTCGTGGACCCGAGGGCGTGCTCGATCGTGACGGGGAACCCGTCGGTGGCCGTCCCGGGGCCGTCTCCCAGACGTGTCGGCGGGCGAGGCGGCGGGCTCCTCGGCGGACCCGCCCGCGCAGGCGCTCACGAGGGCGAGGGCGGTCAGGGCGAGGACGGCGGACGCGGCGCGCCGGCGATGTGCGGTCACGGTGGGCTCCTGAAGGGGTCGGGCACGCCCGGGCACGCACGCGCCCGGCGGATGTGTCGCGCACCCAGTGCGGCGTGCATGTAGGTGAGGCTACCCTAAGAACTTCTCCGCCGACGCGTCGTCCGCGGGTCGGACCGGCCCGTCCGCCCCGTCGTCGCGCGCCGGATCGACCGGGTCCGCGGCTCCGGCTCCGGGCCGTCGACCGGGCCGGACGCCACGCCCGCGTCGAGCGCGGCAGGATCACCGGCCGGCCGGTGTCCGGGTCCGCAGGACGCGGGCCCGCACCCCGAACGCCCGCTCGACGACGGCCTCGGTGAGGGTCGCCGATCGGCTCGCCCCGGGCGACGATCCGCCCACCGGCCATGACGACGACGTCGTCGGCGTAGCGCGCGGCGAGCGTGAGGTCGTGGATGACGAGGACGACGGTCATGCCGCGCGTCACCTCGGCGCGCAGCACGTCGAGGACCTCGACCTGGTGGGCGACGTCGAGCGCGCTGGTCGGCTCGTCGAGCAGGAGGATCCGCGGCTGCTGCGCGAGCGCCATCGCGATCCACACCCGTTGCCGCTGGCCGCCGCTGAGCTCGTCGACGCGGCGGTCGACCAGGTCGCCGGCGTCCGTCGCCGCGAGGGCGGCGGCCACGACGTCGTCGTCGTCGCTGCGATGGCCGCGGAAGACCGGCTGGTGCGGGTAGCGACCGTGCGCGACGAGGTCGCCGACCCGGATGCCGTCCGGGGCGACCGGGTTCTGCGGCAGCACGCCGATGGTCCGGGCGACGCGGCGGTTGGGCAGCCGCGACAGGTCCGTGCCGTCGAGGGTCACCGCGCCGCCCTGCGGCGGGAGCAGGCGCGCCAGGCCGCGCACGAGCGTCGACTTGCCGCTCGCGTTGGCGCCGACGAGGACGGTCAGCGCGCCCGGGGTCACGTCCAGGTCGACGCCGTGCACGATCGCGGTGCGGCCGTAGCCGAGCGTGAGGTTCTCGGCGCGCAGCCGCGGCGGGGTCGTGGCGGACCGGCGGTCGGTGCGGGGGGCGCGGCGGGTGCGGCGGTCATGCGGCGGACTCCTTGCGTCGCTCGCCCCGGACGAGCAGCCAGATGAGGAACGGCGCGCCCAGCGCGCCGGTGACCAGCCCGACGGGCGGCTGCAGGGTGCCCGGGACGGCGTGCTGCGCGACGAGGTCGGCGGCGACGACGACGACGCCGCCGACGAGCGCCGCGGTCGCGAGCGCCGGCCCGCGGCCGCGCACCCGGCGCGCGATCGGCCCGGACGACGAAGGCGACGAACGCGACGGGCCCGGCCACCGCGACGGCGACCGCCGCGAGGACGCTCGACAGGACGATCGCGCCGACCCGCGTGGCGCACGGGGCGCGAGCCGATCGACCGGGCGCTGTCGTCGTCGAGGGCGAGCGTCGCGAGCGGCCGGCGCAGCGCGACGAGCAGCGACGCCGGCCGCGGCGAGCACGCACGCCGACCCGGGCGACGTCTCGCCAGGGCGCGGTCCCGACGCTGCCGACGAGCCAGAAGAACGCGCTCTGCGCCTCGGTCAGGCTGGCCCGGGTCAGCGCGTAGCCGAGGACGCCGTTGGCGAGGAAGGCCACGGCCACCCCGACCACGACGAACCGGGTGCCGGACGTCCCGCCGCTCAGCGCGAACACGGCCGCCGCGGCGACCAGCGCGCCGGCGAGCGCCGCGCCGTCGACCGCCGCGCCGGTCGCGCCCGCGCCGATCGCGAGCACGGCCGTCGCGCTCGCGCCGCCGGTCAGGCCCGACGATGTCCGGGCTGGCGAGCGGGTTGCGGACGACCGCCTGCAGCAGCGCCCCGGCGAGACCGAGCGCGGCGCCGACCAGCAGGCCGAGCACGAGGCGCGGCAGCCGCAGCCCGGTGACGATGAACCGCGCGCCGGCGTCGGTGCCGGTGAGCCCGCCGACGACGTCCGCCGGGGTGAGCGGGACCGCGCCGAGCGCGAGCGACGCGATCCCGAGCACGACCAGGGTGCCGACGAGGACCGCCACGACGACCACCCCGCGCCGACGCTCCCGGCCGCGCAGCGACGCGACCCCGGCCGCGATCGACGCGGTGGCGGAGGTGGCGACCGGCGCGAGCACCGCCGTACAGCGCCGCCCGTGCGGCGGCGGTGCCCTGCTCGCTGCGCTCGCAGCGCCTCCACCGGCTCGCAACGAGTCCCGTGCGCCGGCGGTGCCCTGCTCGCTGCGCTCGCAGCGCCTCCACCGGCTCACAGCGAGTCCCCGCGCCGGCGTGCGGACGAGGGCGATGAGCAGCGGCGCGCCCGACGGCGGCGACGACGATGCCGACCTCGAGCTCGCCCGGCGGCGCGACGACCCGGCCGAGGGAGTCGGCGAGCAGCACGAGCACCGCCGCCGAGGACGGCCGCGACCGGCAGCAGCCGCAGCGTGCCGGGTCCCGACGAGGGCGCGGGCACCGTGCGCGCCGACCAGCCCCACGAAGACCAGCGGCCCGGCGAGCGCGGTGGCGGTGCCGCACAGCAGGACGATCGCCGCGATCGCCGCAGCCGCGGGTCGGCAGCGGCCGGAAGCCCGAGCCCGCGCGCGACGTCGTCGCCGAGCGCGAGCGCGTCGAGCGCCCGGCTCAGGCCGAGCGCGATCAGCGCACCGGCGACCAGCACCGGGGCGAGTGCCGCCGCGCCGTCCAGGCTGCGGCCGGTGAGCGACCCGACGGTCCACAGCCGGTAGCGGTCGAGCGTCTCGGGGTCGCCCAGCAGCACGAGCGTGGTGAGCGAGGTGAGGCCCGCGGTGACGGCTGCACCGGCGACGACGAGCAGGGCGGGGGCGGTGCCGGCCCGGGCGGACGCGGCGACCGACGCGATGAGCAGGGCCGCGCGCCAGCGCACCGGCCAGTGCGAAGGCGGCGAGCCCGGGCCCGGAGGTGACGCCGGCGACGCTGATCCCGAGCACGACCGCGAACGCGGCGCCCGCGTTGACGCCGAGCAGGCCCGGGTCGGCGACCGGGTTGCGGGTCACGCCCTGCATGACGACGCCGGCGAGACCGAGCGCCGACACCGGCGAGCAGGCCCGATCACGGTGCGCGGCACTCGCAGCTCGTGCACGACGACGGCGTCGGCCGTCGGCCTCGGGGGGCAGCGCGGCGGGGTCGAGCAGGGCGGTGAGGACGTTGCCGAGGGAGGTGGGCCGCGCGCCGACCGCCAGGCTCACCGTCACGCTCACGGCGAGGGCCAGGACCAGCAGCGCCGCCCGGGCGAACGGGAACCCGCCCACGACCCGCCGGACGGTCGGGGCGGCGGGCACGGCACCATCGGGCGCGCTCGGAGCCGGGACCCCGACGTCGCCGGGGGCCGGCGTGGTCACTGGCCTTCGGAGCGCCCGCGGCGCCAGTACCCCATGAACGCCACGTTGCTGCGGGCGACGCCGACCTCGCTGACGAGGTGGCGGCGGAGGGCCTTGACGGTGGCGGCCTCGCCGGCGAACCACGCGTAGAAGTCGCCGGTCGTCGGGTCGAGCGGGGAGTCCCAGATGAGCTCGACGTCGACGTCGACGTCCTCGACGGCCTCCGGGGTCTCCCGGACGACGCCGGCGAGCTGGCTCATGTGCCGGGGCAGCCAGCGCGGTGACCGCCTGGACGAGCAGCAGCCCGTGCGGCGCGACGGCCTGGAAGCCTTCCGCGGTCTCGCACCCGGCGTCCCGCGCGACCCAGGACACCCGGGAGCGCCCGCGCGGGACGACGTTCTGGATGTCGGCGCTGCTCTGCACCTCGATGAAGGCCTGCGCGGTGACGCCGCGGGGCAGGGACTCGATGATGCTGCAGATCGCGGGCGCGGCGGTCTCGTCGCCGGCGAGCAGCAGGTGCCGCGCGGCGCCGGGCCGCCAGTCGCAGCCCACCGTCGGGTCGGAGGACCGGCTGTCCGGTCCGACGACGACGACGCGGTCCCCGACCTGAGCGCGACGCAGCCAGGCCGCGGCGGGACCGTCGGACGCACCGGGCTGCGACGTCGTGCAGCACCATGTCGACGTCGAGCTCGAGCCGCTCGGGCCGCACGCTGCGGACGGTGTAGGTGCGGAAAGGGTTGCGCTCCTCGTCGGGCAGGTCGCGCCACCGCTCGTACCAGCTGCCGTCGAGGAGGGCCTGCGGGTCGTCGCACCCGACGTCGCAGAGGCGGCCGTCGGGGAACGGGATCAGGACCTTGATCCGCTGGTCGAGGCCGGTGGTTCCGAAGACGCCGAGGTCCGGGCCGGTGAACGTCACCCGCACGAGGTGCGGGGCTCATCCGCAGCACGCGCTGGACCGTCACCGCGAAGGGACGGTAGGCGGGGTACACGGGCTGCTGGGCCTGTGCCGCCTCGACCAAGGTAAGCATTACCTCACCGTATCAGCGGCCCCGTGGTGCGCGTCACGCGTTCCGGGGTGTCGCCCACGTCACAGCAGGCGCACCCCGGCCCCGACCGTCGCGGGCAGCGCGCGGCTGGCTCGGCGCACGTGCTCGTCGACCCGCGCCTGCGGCAGCGTGTGGACACCGGGCCGGTCGGCCATCGGGATGACTCCGCAGCGGGTCTCGACCGTCGTCCCGTCGTCGCCGGTGGTCGACCTCGACGCGGAGGTCGACCGGGCCGTCCCGGTGCAGCCCGTGGGTGACCAGCTCGGCCTCGAGCAGCGCCCGGGTCAGGAGCCACAGGGCGTCCTCGCGGGTGCCGGTGCACCGGTCGCGCATCCGCAGGCCGAGGAGCCAGGCGCCCGGGGGTCGCCTGCCCGCGCCACACCACCTCCCCGTCGCGGGTGGCCAGGATGAGGTCGGACTCGGCCGGCCGGTCCTGGGGGTCCAGGCGGAGGCACAACGTGGCGGTGCGGGGTCTCACGAGGGTCGGCACGCGCCGAGCGTGCCAGCCATTCGTTTCACCCCGATGACGGGCGACGACCGGTGCTGTGAACGGACGGCCGCCCGGCGGACCGCGACGGGACCGACACGGGGCCACCCGGACGCCTCATCACCCCACCGGGGACGAGTTCACGCTCCGTTGACAGCTGCGCGGAAGCGTGCGGTTCCGGCAGGGGTCGGATGAGCAGAGGGTTGGTCGACGATGGAGAGGGCATCGCGCGTCGGCGCCCGGCAGGCATGGCGCGGGCGCCCGGCAGGCAGAGCGCGCCGGCGCCCGGCAGGCATGGCGCGCCGGCGCCCGGCAGGCATGGCGCGCCGGCGCCCGGCAGGCAGAGCGCGCGGCCGCGGCTCGGCGGGACACGGAGGCGGTCCGATGACCGCCCCCGAGCATGCGTGGCGGGTGCGCGTGACGTCGGAGGACGTCCGGACCGCGCACGACGCGTGGCTCCGCGCCCACGACGCCCGGGCGCCGTCGGACCGGCTGCGGGACCTGCGCGAGGACCTCGAGCGGATCGTCCGCGCGCAGGCGCTGCAGGCGGCCGGGGAGGGCTGACGGGGAGGCTGCAGCGCGCACCGGGCAGCCCTCGACGGACCCACTGCAGCGCAGCCTGGCGGGCCGCCTCGACCTGGGACCCGGACTGGCGCCGGGCCATCCGCCGCAGGACCGACCGGCGTGACCAGCATCCCGAGGACCGCCCACGCGCCGAGGACGCCGACCGTCTCGAGCGTGCGCCACGAGCCGCCGATCTCGAGCGCGGCGGCGGCGTCGGGCAGGAACGCGGAGCGCATCCCGAGGCCCAGCCAGTACATCGGGAACACCTGGGCGATGACCTGCACCCACCCCCACAGCGCCTGGATCGGGAAGAAGATGCCGGAGATGGCGGCCAGCGCGGCGACCGGCAGCATCCCCCAGGTGCTGACCTTCTGCGTGCTCGGGACGAGCGACCCGATGAGGATCCCGATCGGCATCGCCGCCAGGAGCCCGAGGACGAGGACCCACACCACGGTGAGCCAGCCCGCTCGGCGCCACCGCTCATCAGGCCGTCGAACAGCAGGAACCCGGGCAGCAGGATGACGCCCAGCGACGGCACGAGGCTCAGGGACTGGAAGAGGATCTGCCCGGTGACGTAGCCGAGCAGCCCGTTGGCACGGCCTTGGACCGCAGCAGGGTCCCGTCCTCGCGCTCCATCGCCAGGGCGTACGCCGGCCCGATGATGACGCCGAACGTCACCAGCGCGCCGAGGATGCTCGGCATCGCGACCGACGGGTAGCAGCAGCGACGTGCCCTCGACCCGGTCGCCGCGGTTGACGAACAGGTAGCCGAGCACGAGCAGGGCGGTGAAGACGTAGAAGCCCTGGTCCTGGGTGCTGCGCACGCTCTGCGCGAACTCGGTCCAGCCGCGCGCGGCACCGACGCGCACGGCGTGCCGACGGCGGTTCACGACCGGGCCCCGGACGGCGGGGCGGGCGCGGCCGCCAGGCTCGCGTCTCGTGCCGCCGGACGATCGCGAGGTAGGTGTCCTCGAGGCTCGCGCGCCGCACCTCGAGGTCGGTCACCTCGCCGCCGTCGGCCAGCAGGGTGCGGACGAAGGCCGTGGCGTCCGTCGTCGACTCGGCGAACGCGCTCCCGTCGCGCCGCCAGCGCACCTGCGCCTCGGTGGCCATCTCGGCGGCGAGGTCGACCGGGCTGCCGTCCGCGACGATCCGCCCGCCGGCCAGGATGAGGATCCGGTCGGCGAGCTTCTCGGCCTCGGTGAGGTCGTGCGTGGTGAGCAGGATCGTGGTGTCCTCCAGGTGGGACAGGCGCAGCACGAGCTCGTGGAAGTCGCGCCGCGCCTCGGGGTCGAAGCCGGCGGTCGGCTCGTCGAGGAACAGCAGCTCGGGCCGGCCGACGACGCCGATCGCGACGTCCAGGCGACGGCGCTGCCCGCCGGACAGGGTCGCGATCTTCCGGTCGGCGAGCGCGGTCAGCCCGACCATGCTCGAGCAGCTCGTCGACGTCGTAGGGCCGCGGCCGCGCGGGCGTCGAGTACGGCACGTAGTAGGCGCCGAGGTGCGCGAGCAGGCGGCGCGACGTCCAGCGCGGGTGGTCGCGCCACGACTGCAGGACGACGCCGGTGCGGGCCCGCCAGTCCTCGTCGCCGTGCGCGGGGTCCGCCCCGAGGACCGACACGTCCCCGCCCGACCGCAGGCGGAAGCCCTCGAGGATCTCGATCGTCGTGGTCTTGCCCGCGCCGTTCGGCCCGAGCAGGCACACCACCTCGCCGCGGTGCACCACGAGGTCGACGCCGGTGAGCACGTCCGTCGTGCCGTAGCGCATGCGCAGCCCCTCGACGACGACGGCGTCGCCCTCGCGCGGGTCGGGGTCGGTCCGGGAGGGGGATGGGTCGGACGAGTGGCTCACGGCGCCTCCGGGGGAGCGCGGGCGTGGTTCGGCGCGGCGGCCGTGCCCGCGACCTCGACCCTAGGACGGCGTCGTCCGGGGTCACAAGGAACTGTGATCGGAGACGTCAGGACGACGGAGGGGAGTCGCGGATCGCCGACCGCGCGGCGGACGGGTCAGACGGGGAGGATGCGCCGGCGCCGAGGCGCGACAGGTCGAGCTCGCGACGGTCGTCGGCGACCTCGCACCACCACGGGGAATCGCGCAGCGGGAACTCTCGGACGTCCGCCCGCCGGATCGCCCGACCAAGGGGCAGACCGAACACGCAGGAGAGTCACGATCCACAGAATCAACAGCTCGACGATGAGCACCCCGCCATTGTTACGCCATTCGGGCGACAACGCCATTCTCGGCGCGCCCGCCCGCGCGTCCCGTCGCGCGGTTCCGGGCCACCTCGGACCGCTAGCGTCACGGGCGTGCTGGGCCGACTCGCGAGCTCGTCGCGCCGGCGCGCCTGGGGCCCGCCTTCCGCCCCCTCCTGGCGTCGTCGTGGACGACGAACCTCGGCGACGGGATCGCTCTCGCCGCCGGACCGCTGCTGGTCGCCTCGCTCACCGACGACGCACGCCTCGTCGCCCTCGCGGCCACCCTGCAGTGGCTGCCGCCGCTGCTGCTCGGCCTGGTCGCCGGGGTCGCGGCGGACCGGCTGGACCGCCGGCTGCTCGTGGTGCGGGTGGACGTCGCCCGCGCGCTGGTGCTGGCCGGGCTCGTCTCGCCGTCGTCGGCGGCCGCGCGAGCATCGCCGTCGTCCTCACGGCCCTGTTCCTGGTCGGCATCGCGGAGGTGTTCGCGGACACCACGTCGGCCACGCTCGCCCCGATGCTGGTCGCCCGGGGTGACCTGGCCCTGGCGAACGCCCGGCTGCAGACCGGCTTCATCACCCTCAACCAGCTCGCCGGACCCCCGCTGGGGGCCGCGCTGTTCACCGCGGGGGCGGCGTGGCCGTTCGCGGCGCAGGCGCTCGTGGTGGCCGGCGGGGCCATCCTCATGGCCCGGGTCGTCCTGCCGACCCCGCCCGCGGGCACCGCCACCCGACCGACGGTGGCGGACCCACCCGGCCCGCCGGCATCCCACGTCCGGCGGGACATCGCGGAGGGCGTGCGCTGGGTGCGCCACCACGCAGCCGTCCGGACCCTCGTGCTGACCATCCTCGTCTTCAACGTGACGTTCGGCGCCGCGTGGTCGGTGCTCGTCCTCTACGCCACCCGCCGCCTGGGGCTGGGCGAGGTGGGGTTCGGTCTGCTCACGACCGTGAGCGCCGTCGGCGGCCTGGTCGGCATCGCGCTCTACGGCGCGCTCACCCGACGGGTGAGCCTGGGCAACCTCATGCGGGTCGGGCTCGTCGTCGAGACCCTCACGCACCTCGGGCTCGCGCTGACCACCCGGCCGTCGGTCGCGCTGCCGATCTTCCTCGTGTTCGGCGCGCACGCCTTCATCTGGGGGACGACGTCGACGACCGTGCGCCAGCGCGCGGTCCCGACCGAGCTGCAGGGCCGGGTGGGCAGCGTCAACCTCGTCGGCGTGTTCGGCGGCCTGGTCGTCGGCTCGGGGATCGGTGGGCTGCTCGCCGAGCGCTGGGGCGTGGTCGCGCCGTTCTGGTTCGCCTTCGCCGGATCGGCGCTGTTCACCGTCCTGCTCTGGCGCCAGCTGGCCCACGTGGCCCACGCCGAGGAGACCCCCGACCCCTGAGCGGCCCGATCGCCGTCCGCGATGCGGACATGGTTGACCCACCCACCGAGACGCTTCTACGGTCGCGCCCAGGTCACGAGTTCCAGCGCTCAGCCCCGGCTTGCTGGACGGCAACCCCTCCTCGTCGTGGGGGTGCTCCGGGTGAGGACCCGACCCGCGCGTCCCGTGCGGGTAACGACGACCGAGACGAGCCCATCGTGCGCCACAGCTGTCGCCGTCGCTGACCCGCCCTGCACCGCTGCACCCGCTACCGGCGCGCCCCGGCGCGCACCTCCGCCCGCAACCCGAAGGAGCCCCCATGCCTCGCCGCATCGTCCTCAACGCGTTCGACATGACCTGCGTGACGCACCAGTCCGCCGGCACGTGGCGCCACCCCGACAGCCAGGCCTGGAACTACAACACCCTCGGAGTACTGGACCGAGCTGGCCCAGCTGCTCGAGCGCGGGCAAGTTCGACTCGCTGTTCATCGCCGACGTCGTCGGCGTGTACGACGTCTACCGCGACACCGTGGCCGCGTCCCTCACGGACGCGGTGCAGGTCCCGGTCAACGACCCGTTCGCGCAGGTGCCGGCCATGGCCGCCGTCACCGAGCACCTCGGGTTCGGCGTCACGAGCGCCCTGACCTACGAGCAGCCGTACGCGCTGGCCCGCAAGTTCTCCACGCTCGACCACCTGACCGGCGGGCGCGTCGCCTGGAACGTCGTGACCGGCTACCTCAACAGCGCCGCGATCAACCTCGGCTTCGACAAGCAGCTCGGCCACGACGAGCGCTACGACCTCGCCGACGAGTTCCTCGACGTCACCTACAAGCTGTGGGAGGGCTCCTGGGACGACGACGCCGTCGTGCGGGACAAGGAGCGCGGCGTCTTCACCGACCCGACGCAAGGTGCACCCCATCGGGCACCAGGGCGAGTACTACAGCGTGCCCGGGATCCACCTGAGCGAGCCGAGCCCGCAGCGCACCCCGGTCATCTTCCAGGCCGGCGCGTCGCCCCGCGGGCGCGGGCCTTCGCCGCCAAGCACGGCGAGGGCGTCTTCATCAGCCCCGGCACCATCGCGCAGGCCCGGGCGACGAGCGACGACATCCGCGACCGCGCGGAGGCGCTGCGGCCGCTCGCGCGACTCGGTGAAGATCTTCACGCTGGTCACGGTCATCACCGCCGAGACGGACGAGGCGGCCCAGGCGAAGTTCGCCGAGTACCTGTCCTACGCCTCGGCCGAGGGCGCCCTGGCGCTCTACGGCGGCTGGACCGGCGTCGACTTCTCGCAGTACGACCCCGACCAGCCGCTCGTCGAGGTCGAGAACGACAGCCTGCGCTCGGCGCTGACCATCGCTCGCCAACGATCGACCCGAACCGGGCGTGGACCCCGATGGACATCGTCGCAGCAGCGCAGCGTCGGCGGGCTCGGGCCCGGTCATCGTCGGGTCGGCGCAGACCGTCGCCGACGAGCTCGAGCGGTGGGTCGACGAGGGCGGGATCGACGGCTTCAACTTCGCCTACGCGATCACGCCCGGCACCTTCGAGGACCTCGTCGAGCTCGTGGTCCCGGAGCTGCAGCGGCGCGGCCGCGCCCGCACCGAGTACGAGGGCTCGACCCTGCGCGAGAGCCTGTACGGCCCGGGCCAGGTGCTCGCCGAGGACACCCACCCGGCGCGCCGGTACCACGGCGCGTTCACCGGTGGTGCGAGCGCCGCCGACGGCACGCGCGACTCGAAGATCTCCGACCGGCTCGCCGAGGGTGCGGCCGGCGTCCCGGAGGCCGAGCCCGCGTCGGTCTGACGCCCGCGGGGCACGGCGCGAGGGCGCCGGTGCACGACGGCGGGTCGTCGCGCACCGGCGCCTGTCGCCCCCGGTCCGCCCGGTGGTGCTCAGGCGGAGCCGGCGGCGCCCCACCCGTGCCAGCGGTCGACGGTGACGTGCACGGAGACCCGCGGCGCGGTCGCGCCGGCCGTACGTCGTGGCCGGTGTAGTGGCGCGACAGCCGGTCGATGTCGGCGAGGTCGTCGTCGTCGGCGATGCGAGGTGACGTGGCCCTGCACGCTGACGTGGGTGTACCAGTCGCCCTCGGCGAGGGCGGTCAGCGAGACCCGCGGGTCGGTGCGCAGGTGCCGCAGCCGCGCGCGGCCGGCGTCGAGGTTGAGCAGGACGGTGCCGTCGTCCTCGACCAGGTACCAGGTCGCGACGGTCACCGGTCGCCCGTCGGCGGCGAGCGTGGCCATCACCGCGGGGTTGGGGCGCGCGAGGAGGGCGCGGACGTCGTCGGGCAGCGGGGGACGGGCATGGGGTCCTCCGGTGTCGGGGGTGAGCTCGAGTGGACGCGGGGTCGAGGCGACGCAGCGGGCCGGTCGCCGCGCCGTCAGGGACGCGGTGCCGGCCGCGGCGCCACGCCACGCGCCGACCGGACCCACGAGGTCGGAGCGTCGGCCGACGCGGCCGGGAGACGAGGTAGCCCTGGACGACGTCGCACCCGAGGTCGACGAGGTGGTCGAGCTGGGCGCGGGTCTCCACACCCTCCGCGACCGTGCGGATCCCGAGCGCCTGCGCCATGACGATCATCGCGCGCACGAGGTGGTCGGCGCTGTCCTGGACGCCGAGCGCGGCGACGAACGACTTGTCCAGCTTGAGCACGTCGCACGGCACCTGCGCGAGCCGGGACATGCGACGACCAGCCCGTGCCGAAGTCGTCCAGGGCGATCCGCACCCCGAGGTCGTGCAGCTCGTCGAGCGCGGCGAGCGCCGACGGCTCGGCCAGCGCGCTCTCGGTGAGCTCGAGCCACAGCCTGTCCGGGCGGCGCGCCGGCCGCGCCAGCGCCCGGGCGACCGACGCGGTGAGGTCGGGGTCGCGCAGCTGCACGCGGTGACAGGTTGACGGCGACCGTCAGGTGCGTCCCGAGCTCGGCGGCCCAGCGGGCCTGGGCGTCGAGCGACTGCCGGAGGATGCTGTCGAACAGCGGCCCGGCCTGCCCGGTCCGCTCGGCCGCCGGCACGAACCGGTCGGGCGGGATGGTGCCGCGCTGCGGGTGCTCCCACCGGGCCAGGGTCTCCAGCCCGACGACGGCCCCGGTCGTCGAGGTCGACCTGCGGCTGGTGGACGCACGTGATGCTGGCCGGCCTCGATCGCGGCGGCGACGTCGCGCTCGATCTCGAGCCGGTCCTGCGCGTCGCGGCGCAGCCGCTCGTCGAACGCGACCGTCTGGCCGCGGCCCAGCCGCTTCGCCTCGTACAGGGCGGCGTCGGCGGCGTTGAACACGGACTCGCCGCTGACCCCGATCTCGCCCATCGCCAGCCCGACGGACAGCGACGGGCTCGCGCGGTGGTGCGGCCCGAGCACCACCGGTGCGGCTCACCGCGGCGGCCGTGTCCGCTCGGACGAGCGCGAGCGCCGTCCTCCTGGTCGACGTCGTGCAGGACGACGACGAACTCGTCGCCGCCGATGCGCGCGACGACGTCGCCGTCGCGCACCGGCCCTCGATCCGGCGCGCCACCTCGAGGATGAGCGCGTCGCCCGCCCCGTGGCCCATGGTGTCGTTGACGAGCTTGAGGTGGTCGATGTCGCACACGAGCAGCGCGACCCGGGTCGGGTCGCCCGCCCCCGCACGCAGGACCCGGTCGATCGCGTCGCCGAGGGCGAGCCGGTTCGGCAGGCCGGTGAGCGTGTCGGACGGCGCACGGCGGCGCAGGACCGCCTCGAGCTCGTGCCGGTCGGTGAGCTCGCTGGTCAGCGCGGCGACGAGCAGCGACGGTACCGACCGCGACCCCGAGGAAGAGCTGGAGCAGGGTCTCCGCGTGCCCGGCCGCGGCGACGTCACCGGCGAACGGTCCCCGACCGGCGGTCGTCAGGGTGTTGGCCACCAGGGTGACGCCGAGCGACAGCCAGGCGCTGCCGCGCACGCCGAAGCGCAGGCCGGCCCACAGGAAGAACGGCACGAGCACGAACGCGGTCGCGGCTGAACCAGGCGGAGCCGGGGGTGGCGAAGACCGTCACCACCGCGACCGTGACCGCCACCGCGAGCACGATGCCCTCGGCGCGGCGGGCGCACCGCGCGCAGCCCTCGGGCGGTCAGCACCACCGGCGCCACGACCAGCACCCCGAGCGCGTCGCCCACGACGTACTTGGGCCAGACGTGGCCCCACTCCAGCACCCCCAGCCCCGACCACGGTGGCGGTGGTGCCGATCGTCGCGCCGACGAGCGGCGCGGCGACGACGGCCAGCGCGACGAACTGCAGCAGACGCCGCACGGGCGTGAGGGTCGGGTCGGGCCCGGCGAAGCGCCGGAAGAGCAGCGCGCCGATCAGGGGCTCGACGCAGTTCCCCAGCGTCCAGCCCAGGCTGGGCACCAGCGGCAGACCCTGCGCGAGGTCGCCCCCGAGCTCCGCGGCGGCCACGGCAGCGATGACCCAGCCCCACCGGCGCCGGGGGAGCAGCAGCAGCGCCCCGAGCGTGAGGCCGGCGGCCGGCCACAGCGCCGCGCCGGACGTCACCGGGTCGTCGAGGTAGAAGGCGAACTGGGCCGAGGCGAGGTACCCGGTGAACACGAGCAGCGAGATCACCGGGCCGGGGAGCCGACGTGCCCGCGCGTCCGCTGCGGGGGCGGGTGGCGTCCCGGTACCGCGGCGCCGTTCCCCCCAGGTCCGGGCCGGCGCCGGGACGGCACGCTGCTCGGTGGCGCTCACGGGTGAACGCTCTCACACGACGCCGCAGGTGGCAGCGGCACGCGCTCCGCCCGGACGGGCGCGGCGAGCCGGCCGGGGGGTGACGTGCGAGGCTCGCGCCATGCCCCCCGACGTGCGTCCCGACGGTCCGGCCGGTCGCGTGGTCGCGGTCGCGCGCGACGACCGCCATCGGTTCAGCAAGCCCGTCGTCGACAGCATCACCCTGGTGGAGGGTCACGGCATCGAGGGGGACGCGCACGCCGGCGCGACCGTCCAGCACCGGTCCGCGCGCAACCGGCACCCGGAGCGGCGCAACCTCCGCCAGGTGCACCTCGTGCATGTCGAGCTCCTCGACACGGTGGCCGCCGACGGCTTCGCGGTCGCGCCGGGGCAGCTGGGGGAGAACGTCACCACGAGCGGTGTGCCGCTGCTCGACCTGCCCGAGGGCACGGTGCTGCGGCTCGGGGACCGGGCGGCCGTCCGCGTGACCGGTCTGCGCAACCCGTGCCGGCAGATCGACGACTTCGCCCCCGGCCTCATGGCACGCATGCTCGCGCGTGACCCGGACGGCACGGTCCACCGGCTCTCCGGCGTGATGTCCGTCGTGGTCGCCGGGGGCGTCGTGCGCGCCGGGGACCCCGTCACGGTCGAGCTGCCGGCCGGGCACCCGAAACCCCTCCGGCTCGTCTGACGCCGGTCCGGGCACCCGGGCCGCCCCATCGCGCCGGCACCCCTCCCCGCCCGACGCGTGCCCCGCCGATGCACGGCGCGCGCGCCGTCGCCGCGCGGGCTGTACTGGTGCCAGGACCCGCGCACCCCACCTGGAGCACCATGAGCAGCACCGACCGCCTCGGTTCCCCCTGGCACGACCCGGTCCGTCCGGCGGACGGGCTCGAGCCCGCCGCACCCCCGACGGTCGCGCCGCCCGCGCCGACGCGCCGGCGAGGCCCGACGTGGCCGGCGCTGGTGGCGACCGCCCTGGGCGCGGCGCTGGTGGCGTCCGGCGCGACCGCCGTCGTCACCACCGCCCTCGACGACGACGCCCCGGCGTCCGTCCAGCGGGCCGCCGCCGAGTCGTCCGAGGAGGCCCCGCGCGGGGACGAGCCGGCCGACGCCGCGGAGCCGGTCGTCACCGCGACGGGCACCGTCCCGGACTGGGTGACGCTGGCCGCGACCGTCGGCCCGACGGTGGTCGCGATCGACGTCCGGACGGCGTCCGGCAGCGGTGCGGGCTCGGGGGTCCTGGTGTCCGACGACGGCCGGATCGTCACCAACCACCACGTCGTGGGGGCCGCGGCCGACGGCGGCGCGATCGTCGTCACCCTGTCCGACGGCCGGATGTTCGAGGCGAGGGTCGTCGGCACCGACCCGCCCACGGACCTCGCCGTCATCGAGCTCGCGGACCCGCCCGCGGACCTGCGAGCGGCGACGCTCGGCGACTCCGACGCCGTCGAGGTGGGCGACCCCGTCGCCGCGATCGGCAACCCCCTGGGCCTGAGCCACACCGTGACGACCGGCATCGTCTCCGCGCTGGACCGGCCGGTCACGACGTCCGAGGCCTCCGCGACCGGCCAGGGCGCCCGGGTCACGACGAACGCGATCCAGGTCGACGCGCCGATCAACCCCGGCAACTCGGGCGGCCCGCTGTTCGACGCCGGGGGCCGGGTGATCGGGATCAACAGCTCGATCGCGTCCATGCCCGGCGGCGCCGGCGGGGTCTCCGGGAGCATCGGGCTCGGCTTCGCGATCCCCAGCAACCTGGTGGACCTCATCACCACCCAGCTCATCGAGGGCGGTGTCGCGCAGCACGCGTACCTCGGCGTGACGCTCGGGGACTCGGTCGCCGAGGTCGGCGACGACGTGCGGAGCGGCGCCGAGGTGCAGACCGTCGAGCCGGGCACGCCGGCCGAGACGGCGGGACTGCGGCCGGGCGACGTCGTCGTCGGGGTCGACGACGAGCCGGTGACGAGCGCCGAGTCGCTCACCGGCGTCATCCGGCAGTACCCCAGCGGCGCCGAGGTGACCCTGACGGTCGCGCGCGACGGCGAGCGGGTGGAGGTCCCGGCGACCCTGGCCACCCGGGAGGACCAGAGGTTCTGACGCCCCGCCACGGGTGATCGTCGCCCGTCGACACGGGTCGGGACGGCTCAGCGCGTCCCGCGCGAGCGCAGCGTGCGGACCACGAGCTGGACGGCGGTGGCCAGCAGCAGTGCGGCGAACAGCGCCCCGGACAGGCGCGCCGGGACGGCGAACGCGAGCGCCACCCCGGGGAACGATGCGAGCGTCGCGGCCACGCCGACGACGGCGCCGGCGCGGAGGTCGACCAGCCCGGCCCGCAGGTTGGTCAGCGTCCCGACGGCCGCCGTCGGCAGGACCACGAGCAGCGACGTGCCCTTCGCGACGAGGTCGCCCGCGCCGAAGACGGCGATGAGCATGGGCACGAGCAACACGCCGCCGCCGATGCCGAACAGCCCGGACGCGACCCCCATGACGAGTCCGGTCGCGACGAGGCCGAGCCCGACGGGGACGTCGAGCTCCATCTCGGCCGCCCGGACGGGGGCGATGAGCAGCAGCCGGGCGGCGACGCCGACGAGCAGGGCGACGAAGAGCCAGCGCAGCCACAGCAGCGGGATCGTCCGCAGCAGCCGCGCCCCGAGGTAGGAGCCGGTGATGCCGCCGACCGCGACGAGGACGGCGACCGGGACGTCCACCTCGCCGTTCGCGAGGTAGGTCGAGGCGCCGGCGATCGCCGTCGGGACGATGGCGACGAGGGACGTCGCCGCGGCCCGCCGCTGGTCCATCCCGGCGAACGCCAGGAGCAGCGGCACCATCACGATCCCGCCGCCGACGCCGAACGCGCCGGACAGCAGCCCGCCGACGACCCCGACCAGCGCCAGCACCGTCCACCCGCGCGCGCCCCGGTGCACCGGGTCCGTCCCGGTCACGCGGCGCCGCCGCAGCGGTCCGGGCCGTCCGCCAGCCGGCGGACCGTCGGGGACGGCGCGTCGTCGACCGCACGGCATCGGGGGAGGGGCGCGCCGCAGCGCTGGTCGTCGGGCACGGGCGTGACCGTACCGCTCGGGGCCCTCGCGGCCCGCGAGCGGCGGACCCGTGGACGGCCCGACGGTCCGCGCTCGGCACCCGTGACCGCCGGTCCGTCCGGCCCTAGCGTCGGGGCAGGGCCGCACCGGCTGCCGCCCCCGTCCGAGGGATGGTGACCCCATGAACCCCCGACTGAGCCAGGCCTTCTCCGTCGCGCTCTTCCTCGCGGTCGTGCTCGGCTGGTGGGCGCTCGCCGACCAGCCGCTGTGGACCGTCGTCGTCGTCGCGGTCGTCGCCGCAGGGGCGATCACCTGGGCGACCGAGCGGTCCCGCCGCATCCACTCACCCATCCCCGACCCGGACGACGTCCGGCCCGGGGTCTCCCGCCACTCCGCCGCCCCCGGGTCGGCCGCGGGGGCGGCGGCGCTGCTGTGGGTGTGGGGGGGCGGCTGGGGCGGGCACGGGCACCACGCGGGGTACGTCGGGGGCGGCGACGGCGGGGGCCACCACGGGGGCGGCCACGACGGCGGCGGCTCCGGGGGCGGCGGCTACGGGGGCGGGTTCGACGGCGGCTTCGGTGGCGGCGGCGGGGACGGCGGGGGCGGCGGGTCGTAGCCGCTGAGCCCTGCCGCCACGTGCCGCCGGCTGCCGCCACGTGCCGCCGGCACAGCCGACGGACGGCGGCCCGCGTCAGACCGGCAGGTGGGGCGCCTGAGCGGCGAGGGCCGCCTCCTCGAGCAGGATCCGCTCGGCGCGCTCGTAGAGCGCCCGCGCCTCCTCGGGGGTGTCGCCGACCGCGGTGAGGCCGACCCGGCCGAGCTCCGTCAGGCAGCTGATCATGTGGAACACGGTGCCGGTCTGCGTCGAGTGGTCGAAGTGCAGGTGGTGGCGCGCGACGACGTCGAACAGGTCGTCGACCGAGAGCAGCCGGAGCGCGGGTGACTCGAGGTGGTCGGTCGCGACCAGGTGCTTGGACCGGCCGGCGGGGGTGAGGAACCGGCCCGAGGGCGCGTCGTAGTGGCCGCCGGTGAGGTACTGCAGCGTGAGGAACGGGTGCGTCGTGCCCCCCTTGCGCAGGTTGAGCTCGATCGCGTGGGCGCTCCAGGCGCCGTCGCCGTCGCGCGCGACGACGAAGTCGAGCGCGAACCGCCCGAGCACCCCCTCGGCCGCCAGCCGACGGCCGACCGCCTCGGCCGGCTCGCTGATGAGCCGGGAGTACGCGGGGTCCGCCGGGAACGTGCACCCGAGGTAGCTCTGGCCTCCGAGTCCGCCGAGCAGCTGGTCGTGCGTGGACAGCAGCTCCAGGCTCCGGTCCGGGCGGATGCGCAGCTGGACGCTGGGGCTGCGGATCTCGGTGCCGACGACCCGCTCCTCGACCACACCGCCGCCCTGCGCGAGCCGCGCCCAGTAGACCTCCCGCGTGAGGAACCGCGACTCGAGGGTGAGGTCGCGCACGCGCTCGGCGACCCGGCTCCGCAGGTCGGCGGACCCCCGGTCGAGGCCGCGCAGGTCGACCCCGGAGTTGCCGTTGCCCGAGACGCCCTCGTTGAGCTTGACGATGGCCTGGGCGATGCCCGGGCGCTCGCGGACGAGGGTCGTCACGGCGTCCACGACGTCGTCCACCGCGTGCAGGTCCTCCGCGCCCGCCGGGTGCGGCACGCCCTCGTCCCGGAACAGACGTCGCCCGCCCGTCTTGCTGCCCAGCCCCATGAGCCGCGGGTCGCACCCGTACAGCGGGATGCCGAGGCTCAGGGCGATGTCCCGCTCCCGACCGGACGTGCTGTAGGCGATGAGGTGGCAGCGCTCGCGGTTGGGGATCCGGGCCGCGATCGAGGCGAGCAGCCGGGGCCGCTCGAGGAGCTTCTCGTTGAGCGGGCGCAGCGAGGAGTCGTCCACGGAGAGCAGGGTGAGCCGGGCGAGGGCATGGCTCGGGATGACGCCCGGGAGCAGCGCCAGGTAGTACTCGACGATGCGCGGCGAGATCGGCATCGAGGTCACGTAGGTCATCCGCAGCCGCGGCTGACGGAGCAGCAGGAGGAGGAACAGGGACCGCTCCTCGAACGCCTGGATGATCCCACCGCTGCGGACGACCTCGGGGTCGACGTTGCTCGAGGGGACGACGACGACGGACTCGTCGTCGAGGTCCTGGCGGAACGCGTCCCAGACGCCGGGCATCCGGTCCTGCAGGCGCTGGAACAGGTCTCCGCGCCGGTCCTCGTCGAGCTCGGCCAGGGTCGTCATGTCCGCTGCACTCCTGTCGTCGACATCGCCGGACGGTGGGTCGAGGCGGCCGGGGCGGTGCGGGGCGACCGTCCGGACCGCGAACGCCGGCACCGGCCGGCTGAAGCCCCGCAGGTCGAGCGGACCGACCGGATCGCCGTCGACCAGGTGCTCGACGGCGGAGTGGATGCGCCGGCTCACGAGGATCTGGCCGGCCCCGGCCACCGCGCACAGGCGGGCGGCGAGATTCGTCACGCTCCCGATGGCCGCGTAGTCGAACCGCCCCTCGAACCCGATCCGCCCGAGCGTCGCGTAGCCCTGCGCGATGCCCACCCCGAACCCCAGGTCGTGCCCGAGGCGCGACCACCCCGTCGCGAGCTCGGCGACCCGGTCGCGCATCGCGACGGCCATCGTGACCGCGCGCTCCGGACCGTCGGGGCAGGGGAGGGGGTCGTTGAAGAAGACCATGAGGCCGTCCCCGGTGAACCGCTCGAGGGTGCCCGAATGGGCGTGGATGAGCTCGCCCAGCGCCCGGTGGTACTCGCCGAGGACGCCCATGACCTCCTCGGGCTCGCTCGACTCCGCGAACGGGGTGAAACCGCGCAGGTCGCAGAACACGACGACGATCTCGCGCCGGTGGCTGTCCAGGAACGACTCGTCCCCGGAGTCCAGGACGAGCTCGGTGAGCTGCGGGGAGAGGAAGCGGCGCAGTCGGCCCAGCCGCTGCAGCTCCTCGACCTGCGCGGCGACCCGCCGCTCGAGCTCGACGTTCCAGGCGGCGAGCTCGTCCGCCTGGCGACGGATCGTGTCCCCGTACCGCTTGACCCGGGCCAGCGACGCGATCCGCGCGAGGAGCTCGCCCTGGTGGAACGGCTTCGTCACGAAGTCGTCGGCGCCGGCCTCGATCGCGCGCAGCTTCTCCTGCTCCCCGCTCGCGGTGATCATGACGACCGGGAGGTAGGCGGTCGCCGGGTCGGACCGGATGCGGCGGCAGACCTCGTAGCCGTCCATCCCCGGCATGAGGATGTCGAGCAGGACGAGGTCGGGGGCCGGGCCGGGACCGGGGCCGGCAGCGGCGGCGAGGACCGCGAGCGCCTCCTCGCCCGATGCGGCGGGCACGACGTGGTACCCGCGGGGCTCGAGCACCGCCCCGAGCAGGCGCAGATTCGTCGGCTGGTCGTCGACGGCGAGGATCGTGACGGGCGCACCGGTCGGCTCAGTCATCGTCCGCACCGCCGGTGAGGAAGCGGCCGACCTGGCTCGGCAGGGCGCGGACGCTGATCGGCTTGGCGAGGTAGCCGTCGAACCCGTCGGCGTAGGCCCGTTCGCGGTCCTCGCGCATCGCGAAGGCGGTGACGGCGACCACCGGCACGTCAGCCACCGCCGGGTCGAGCCGGAGCCGGCGCAGGGTCTCGACGCCGTCGATGCCCGGGAGCTGGAGGTCCATGAGCACGATGTCGGGCGGGCTCTCGTGGGCCACCCGGAGCCCCTCCTCGCCGGACCCGGCCTCGGCGACCTCGTAGCCCGCGGCCCGGAGCACGTCCCGGACGAGCTTGAGGTTGAGCGGGTTGTCCTCGACCACGAGGACCCGCGGCCCGGTCATCGCGCCACCCCGGGCCCGGCGACGGCGTCGACGGGGTCGACGGCGCCGGGCGCGTCATCGGGGTCGCCTTCCGGCCCGTCTCCCGTCCCGTCACCCGGCCCCTCGGCCGGCAGCGCGTCGACCCGGCGGAGGGCGGCGACGAGGTCGTCCCGGCTCACCGGCTTGACCAGGTAGTCCGCCGCGCCGAGGGCCAGCCCGCGGGGCCGCTCGTCGAGCATCGACACGATGATCACCGGGAGCGACCTCGTCGCGGGGTCCGCCTGCAGCTGCTCCATGACCTGCCACCCGTCGAGCCCGGGCAGGCGGATGTCGAGCACGACGGCGGCGGCGCGCTCGCGGCGGACGGCGTCCAGCCCCGCGGGACCGTCCGCGACCGGGACGACCCGCACCCCGAGCCCGCCCAGGTAGGCGCCGAGCAGGTCGAGCGAGGCGCGGTCGTCGTCGACCAGGACGACGGTGCGGTACCCGGCGCCGGGATCACCGTCGGCCGGCGTCGTGACCGGGGCCGGGACCTCGGCGACGTCGGGCATCGGGTCCCCGACCGGGACGGCGAAGCCGAACGTGCTGCCCACGCCCACCTCGGTGTCGAGCCAGATCCGCCCGCCGAGCAGCGCCGTGATCCGGCGGCAGAGGGTCAGCCCGAGCCCGGTGCCCTCCTCCTTCGGCGCGCCGCGGCGGCCCTGCTGGAAGGCCTCGAAGATGCGCTCGCGCTCCTCGGGGGCGATCCCCGGGCCGTCGTCGCGGACGGTGACCTCGACCTCGGAGCCGACGCGCCGGGCCCGGACGCGCACGTGCCCGCCGTCCGGCGTGAACTTCACCGCGTTGCTGAGCAGGTTGACCACGACCTGCTTGACACGCAGCTCGTCGGAGTCGACCTCGCCCAGGTCGGGGTCGACGTCGAGCGCGAGGTCGATGCGGTGCAGCGTCGCCCGCTCACGGACCATCGCGATGCCGCCCTCGAGCACCGGCCGCACCGCGAACGGCGCCGACTCCAGCTCCATCCGTCCCGCCTCGACCTTGGACAGGTCGAGGATCTCGTTGAGGAGCTCGAGCAGGTGCCGGCCCGACGTGAGGATGTCCCGCAGGTACTCCTCCTGCCGGTCGTTGAGGTCGCCGAAGAGACGCTCGAGCAGCACCTCCGAGAACCCGATGACGGCGTTGAGCGGCGTGCGCAGCTCGTGCGACATGCTCGCCAGGAACTCGGACTTGTGCTGGCTGACCACCTGCAGCTCGCCGGTCTTGCCCTCGAGCTCGCGGAACAGCTGGGCGTTGAAGATCGCCAGGGCGGACTGGCTCGCGAAGGTCTCGAGGAACTCGACCGTCTCGGCCGGGAAGGGGCCGCGCGACCGGCGCCGGACCACGAGAGCACCGATGATGCGGCCGTCGCGGACCACCGGGACGGCCAGCACGGACCGCCAGCCGTCCGCGTGGAGGAGCCGCAGGTGCGGGTCGAGGTCGACGTCGTCGACCTCGTCGAGGTCCGGGACGGCGATCGGGTGCCCCTCGCGCGCCGCCCGCCCCACGAGCGTCGAGTCGAGGTCGATGCGCGCGTCACGGAGCCGGGCGAGCACCTCCGCGCTGGTGCCGTAGGCGCTGCGGACGGAGAACCGGCGCTCGTCCTCGACGTACTCCATCATCGAGCCGCCGTCGCAGCCGGAGAACCGGACGGCGTTGGCGACGATGGTGGAGAGCACCTCGTCGAGCACGAGGCTCGAGCTGACGACGGCACCGACCTCGCTGAGGGCCTCGAGCTGCTCGACCCGCCGCCCCAGCTCCACACCACGTGCCTCGAGCGCCCGGACGAGGTGCACGTGCCGGACGACGATCGCCGCCTGGGCCGCGAACGCCTCGAGCAGCGCCATCGCGCTCGGGTCGAACGGCTCGATCTCGCTGCGCAGCAGCGACAGCGCGCCGACCACCTCGTCGTCGAGCATCATCGGCGCGGCGACGACCGTCCGGAAGCCGGCGATCGCCTGGATGTCGGGCCGCCCGTAGTCGGGGTCGGCCAGCACGTCGGAGATGTTCTGCACGGAGCGGTCGGTCGCGGCCCGCCCGACCAGGGTCTGCCGGTCGATGCGGATCGGGTGGGTGGCCAGGTGCTGCCGCAGAGCCGCGGTCTGCCCGGCCGACGCCGCCAGCCGGAAGTGGCCGCCCTCGATGAGGTAGACCTGCGCCGCCTGCGAGCGGCAGAGCCGGCGAGCGGTGCCGACGATGGTGTCGAGCACCGCGTCGGGGTCGGACGCCGAGCGCCCGAGGACGGTGAGCACCTCGTTCGTCGCGGTGATCTGCTCGGTGGCGCCGGCCAGGGCACGGCGCAGGTCCTCGCGCTCCGCGCGTCCGACCGCGACGTCGTCCTGCGGATCCATGCTCGCACCGCCCCTCAGCGAGCCCTCCACCTCCACCCAACCCTTCAGTGTGCTCGCGGCGGACGCCACGGGGCAACGGGCAGGAGGGACCGGCCCTGGTGGCGCCACCCGGCCGCGGCCTAGCGTGGGACCCCCGCTCGGGGCCCCGCGACGGAGGGACACCACGCATGTCGTCCACCAGTCCGACGCCGCCGCCCGGACCGTCCGAGCCGCCGTCGAGCAGTGCCGTCCCGGCTGCGGTCCGCGCGCAGCTGCTCGCGACGGAGCACTGGAGCCTGCTGGCCACGCGGAGCACGACGTGGTCGGAGGTGATGAGCCGGATCTCGATCCACCTGACGGTGACGTCGGCGTCGCTCGTCGTCCTCGCGCTGGTGGCGCAGGCGTCCGGGTTCGGCACGCCGTTCCGCGTCCTGTCGATCGGCCTGACGTCCGCCGTCCTGGTGCTCGGCACCCTGACCGGGATGCGCGTGCTGAACGCGAGCCACGACGACGCCGCGCTCATCGTCGGGATGAACCGGCTCCGGGCCGCCTACGTCGAGCTCGACCCGGGCATCTCCCGCTACCTCGTGACGTCCGACCACGACGACCAGGCGGGCCTCATGGGCACGTACTCGATGGGGATCCGGCGCACCACGCTCAGCCACGTCCTGGCGAGCACCTCGGTGTTCATGGCCGCGGTCAACGCGATCGTCGCCGGGACCCTCGGTGCGCTCGTCACCGATGCGGCGGGGGCGCCGGTCGCTGCGGTCGCGGTCGTCGGTGCGGCGTCCGGGCTGGGCTACCTCGCCACGCTGCTGGAGCTCGGCCGGCGGACGTTCAGCAGCCCACCGACCGAGTCGCGCTTCCCCTCGGTGGCGCCGCCGCGCCCGTGACCGGGCAGCGGGCGGCCACCCCGGGACGGCTCACGCTCCGAGCCGCTCCCGCAGGAGCCGCACCTGCGCGGTGATCGCCGGCGGGACGCGGTCGCCGAACCCGGCGAGCCACTCCTCGGCGGCCGCGGTCTCGGCCTGCCACGGCGCGGCGTCGACCCGGAAGAGCTCCTCGACGGCGCCGGGTGCCAGGTCGAGCCCGTCGAGGTCGAGCGGCACCGGCGGCCGGCAGGAGCCCGACCGGCGACGGCGTCGCGTCGGCGGCTCCCTCGACCCGACGCAGCAGCCAGGCCAGGACGCGGGAGTTCTCCCCGAACCCCGGCCACAGGTAGTTGCCGTCGGCGTCCTTGCGGAACCAGTTCACGCAGAAGATCCGGGGGGCGGCGTCGCCGAGCCGCTCGCCGATCCGGAGCCAGTGGGCCCAGTGGTCGGCCATGTTGTAGCCGCAGAAGGGCAGCATCGCGAACGGGTCGCGTCGCAACGCACCCACCGTGCCCTCGGCAGCCGCGGTCTGCTCGGACGAGATCGTCGCGCCCATCAGGACGCCGTGCGCCCAGTCGTACGCCTGCGCCACCAGCGGCACGTTGGTGGCGCGGCGACCGCCGAAGACGATCGCGTCGACCGGGACCCCGGCCGGGTCCTCCCACGTGTCGGCGAGGGTGGCGCAGCGGTCGGCGCGCACGGTGAAGCGCGAGTTCGGGTGCGCGGCGCGGGCGCCCGGACGTCGGGGTCCAGTCCCTGCCCTGCCAGTCGACCAGATGGGCCGGGACGTCGTCGGTCAGGCCCTCCCACCACACGTCGCCGTCGTCGGTGAGGGCGACGTTCGTGAAGATCGTGTCCGAGGCGACCATCGCCACCGCGGTCGGGTTCGTCGACTCCCCGGTGCCCGGCGCGACCCCGAAGAAGCCCGCCTCGGGATTGATCGCCCGCAGCCGGCCGTCGGTGCCCGGACCGCCCGGGCGCATCCACGCGATGTCGTCCCCGATCGTCTCCGCGGTCCACCCCGGAACGGTCGGGCGGAGCATCGCGAGGTTCGTCTTGCCGCACGCGGACGGGAAGGCCGCCGCGACGTGGAACGCCCGGCCCTCCGGCGACGTGAGCCGCAGCAGGAGCATGTGCTCGGCGAGCCAGCCCTCGTCGCGACCCATGACCGACGCGATCCGCAGCGCGAAGCACTTCTTGCCGAGCAGGGCGTTCCCGCCGTACCCCGACCCGTAGGACCAGATCTCCTGCGTCTCGGGGAAGTGGCAGATGTACTTCGTCGGGCTGCACGGCCAGGGCACGTCCGGGCGGCGACGACCCCGCCTGTCCCCTCCCTGCTGGACGGGCCGGGCAGGCCGGGCGGGTCGAGGAGCGGCATCCCCACGCTGTGCACCGCGGCCACGAAGTCGCCGTCCACGCCGAGGGCCGCCAGCACCGCGGTGCCCACGCGGGTCATGACGTGCATCGAGACGACGACGTAGGGGGAGTCGGTCACCTCCACGCCGATCCGGGCGAGGGGCGACCCGACCGGACCCATCGAGAACGGGACGACGTACATCGTCCGGCCGCGCATCGACCCGGCGAAGACGTCCTGCAGCTGCGCGCGCATGGCGCCGGGTGCGCGCCAGTTGTTGGTCGGGCCGGCGTCCGACTCGCGCTCGGAGCAGATGAACGTGCGGCTCTCGACCCGGGCGACGTCGTCGGGGGTGGAGCGGGCGAGAAAGCTGCGCGGGCGCTTGACCGGGTCAAGGCGCAGGAAGGTCCCGGAGTCGACCAGGAGCCCGGTCAGGCGGTCGTACTCGGCCGCTGACCCGTCGCACCAGACGACCTCGTCGGGCTGGGTGAGCTCGGCGATCGACGCGACCCACGCCCGCAGGCCGCGGTTCCGGACGGACGCCGCGTCGACTGCGGCGTCGGCGGCGGGCGCGTCGACGGCGGGCTCGACCCCCGCGGGCTCGTCCACGACGGCAGTGGCGGCGTGCGGTGCATCCAGGGTCAGGCTCATCGCGAGGGTCCTCTCGGCGTGCGGCGGTGCGTCGGGTCGGCGTGGGCGTCGTCGTCCTTCGGTCGTTCTCTCGCAGCCTCCCGCTGCGCGTGTGCCCGGACAAGCACGCCGTCGCGACAAGAACGAGGCTTCTTTCTGTACCGTCACATCCATGGCGACCAGTCCCGGGGCGGGCACGCGCGACGGCGCGCGGGGCCCGGTCATCGACGTGCACGGGCCGCAGGACGCGCCGGCGGTCAGCGACCTGCTCACGCTCGGACGCCGGATCCGGCACTACCGCACCGACCGCGGCATGACCCTCGACCGGCTCGGCTCCCTCACCGGCACCACCGCCAGCCAGCTCTCCCTGGTGGAGAACGGGCACCGCGAGCCCCGCCTGTCGCTCCTGAGCGCCGTCGCCGCCGCGCTCGACGTCCGCGTCGCGGACCTGCTGTCCGTCGAGCCGCCCTCCCGGCGCGCCGCCCTGGAGATCGCGCTCGAGCAGGCCCAGCGCAGCGGGGTCTACGCGGGCCTCGGGCTGCCTACGGTCCGGCCGTCCAGGTCGATGCCGACGGAGGCGCTGGAGGCGCTCGTCGGCCTGCACGCCGAGCTGGCCCGCCGGGCCGACGCGGCGATCGCGACGCCCGAGGAGGCGCGCCGGGCGAACACCGCGCTACGGCGCTGGATGCGCGAGCGGGACAACCACCTGCCCGAGATCGAGGCGGCCGCCGAGGACACCCTGCGCACCGGTGGGTACACGTCCGGCGCGCTCACCCACCGCAGCGTGGCGAGGATGGCCGAGCACCTGGGGTTCACGCTCCTCCACGTCGACGACCTGCCGCACTCGACCCGCACGGTCACCGACCTCACCACCGGCCGGATCTACCTGCCGCCGGCGTCGATCCCGGGCGGCCACGGCCTGCGCTCGCTGGCCCTGCAGGCCATCGCGCACCGTGTGCTCGGGCACGAGCGCCCCCGGGACTACGCGGACTTCCTGCGCCAGCGCATCGAGATCAACTACTTCGCGGCCGCCTGCCTGCTCCCGCGCGGGACCGCGGTGGCGTTCCTCACCGAGGCCAAGCGGGCCAAGGACCTGGCCGTGGAGGACTTCCGGGACGCCTTCGGGGTCACGCACGAGACCGCGGCGCAGCGGATGACGAACCTGCTGACGTCCCACCTGGACCTGCGCGTGCACTTCATGCGCGTGGGCGACGACGGCGCGGTCTACAAGGGGTACGAGAACGACGGCATCCCGTTCCCGACGGACGGGACCGGCGCGATCGAGGGCCAGCTCGTGTGCCGGCAGTGGCCGGCCCGCCGGGCCTTCACCCGCCGGGACCGCACCACGGAGTACCACCAGTACACCGACACCCCGGCCGGGACGTACTGGGACTCGACCCAGACCGGGACGGCGTCGTCCGGGGCGTTCTCGATCAGCGTGGGCGTCCCGTTCGCCGCGGCCAAGTGGTTCCGTGGTCGGGAGACCGCCACGCGCACCCGGTCCACGTGCCCGGACCCGGCGTGCTGCCGTCAGGCGGAGCCGGCGCTCGCGGCCCGGTGGGCACCGCACGCCTGGCCGAGCGCGGCCGTGCACGCGCAGATCCTCGCGCCGCTGCCGAGCGGCACGTTCCCCGGGGTCGACGAGTCGGCCGTGTACCGGTTCCTCGAGGAGCACGCCGGCGGGCCGGCGACCGGCCAGGCCTGACCGGGGGGGTCGCTCCGCGACGACGACGTCGGCAGGTCCCTCCGCGACGACGTCGGCGACTCGCTACGCGACGAGGTGCGGCGCTCGCCGGCGGGCCGGGGCGGGCAGGTTCACGACGGCCGCCTCGGCCGCCGCCGCCGCGATCCGGGCGTAGTACGCCTGTCGCCGGCGCTCCACGACGCCCTCGGGACGGTCGGCGTCGGCCACCAGGTCGGGGTCGAGGTGGGTGTTGATGCCGTCCTTCATGAGCGCCATCGCCTCGGTCCGCAGCTGGCTGACGCGCGACTGGGTGACGCCGAGCTCGGCGGCGACGTCGGCCGCCGACCGCCCCTCGAAGAAGGTCCCCTGGATCACCTGGCGCATCTTGTCCGGCAGGGCCGCCACCGCGGCCCGCAGGTACCCGTAGCGCTCCTCGGCCAGCAGCCGTTCCTCCGGGCCCAGCTCGTCGTCCGCCACGCTGTCGGCGAGGGACGACTCGTCCGGACCGGCGTCTATCGAGAGGATCCGGACGTCCGAGACGGCGCGGGCGGAGTCGACCTCCTCGGTCGTCATCCCGGTGTGCTCCGCGACCTCGAGGATCGTCGGCGTGTGGCCCAGCGTGCTCGCGAGCTCGTTCGTCACCGTCGCCACGCGAGTGGCCTTCTGCCGGGCCTGGCGCGTGGCCCAGTCCATGCTGCGCAGCTCGTCGATGAGGGCGCCCCGGATCCGCAGCGCCGCCCACCGGCCGAACGGGACGCCGGTGGAGGGGTTGTACGACCGGGCCGCGCGGACCAGCGCGAGGTGGCCCGCCGAGACCAGGTCGTCGCGGTGCACGTGCGGGGGGAGGCGTGCCGTCAGAGCGTTCACCTGGTACCGGACGAGGGCCAGGTTCTCGGTCACGAGATCGTTGGAGGCGTGCTCCGGAACGGTCATCGGTCGGCCTCCCGGGGTCGGCGGGGAGCCGCGGCGCGGGCCGCAGCACCCCTAACGTGACTCAGGTCACGGGTCCTCGCGACTCGAGAGTCGCACCCCCGTGGGCGCGCACCGTCCGCGGTCCAGAGCATGGACGCCCCGCGCTGCCGCCGGCAGGGCTCCCGTTCGAACACGTGTTCGACTACGATCGGTGGATGCCAGCGGCGGGCGCCACGATCCTGCATGCCGACCTCGACGCCTTCTACGCGTCCGTCGAGCAGCTGCTCGACCCCGGGCTCCGGGGCCGGCCGATCGCCGTCGGCGGGGGACCGGGCGGCGGGGTCGTCCTCGCCGCCTCCTACGAGGCGAAGGCGTTCGGGGTGCAGGGCGGTATGCCCGGCTGGCGCGCCGCCCGCCTGTGCCCCGAGCTCCGGTTCGTCCGCGGGCACTTCGGTGAGTACCAGCGCCTGGGGGACGCCGTCATGGCGGTGCTGGCGGACATCACCCCGCTGGTCGAGCGGATCTCCATCGACGAGGCCTTCCTCGACGTCTCCGGGGCGACGCACCTCTTCGGGCCGCCCGAGGCGATCGGCGCCCTCATCCGGCAGCGGGTCCGCGCCGACGTCGGGCTGCCGATCTCCGTCGGCGCGGCCCGGACGAAGCACCTGGCGAAGATCGCGTCCCAGGTCGCCAAGCCGGACGGGCTGGTCGTCGTGCCGCCCGGCACGGAGCGGGCGTTCCTCGACCCCCTTCCGGTCGGGCTCATCTGGGGCGTCGGGCCGGTCAACCAGCAGCGGCTCGCCGATCGCGGCATCCGCACCATCGGGGACCTCGCGCAGACGCCGTCGTCGGCGGTGGAGCGCATCCTCGGGCAGGCCGTCGGGCACAAGCTGAGCGCGATGGCTCACGACGAGGACCCGCGCCGCGTCGTCACCGCCCACCGCGCCCGGTCGGTGGGCGCGCAGGCCGCGCTCGGCCGGCGGACGCCCGAGGCGGACGAGGTCCGGGCCGTCCTGGCCCACCTCGCCGACCGGGTGTCGCGCCGGATGCGCGCCAAGGAGCGGGCCGGACGCACCGTCACCGTCCGGGTCCGGTTCGCGGGCATGCGCTCGGTGACCCGCTCCCGCACGCTCGCGCAGCCGGTCGCGACCACGCTGACGCTCACCGAGATCGCCGAGCGGCTGGTGTGGTCCGCGATCGACGACGCCCCGGAGCCGCCGGAGATCACGCTGCTCGCGATCTCCGTCGCGAACCTCACCGACCAGCGCGCGATCCAGCTCGAGCTCGACCTCGAGCCCGACGACGCCTGGCGGCCGGGCTCGGCGACGGGCGCGGCCCGGCGGGCGGTGGACGGGTCGATGGACGCCATCCGGACCCGGTTCGGCGGCGACGCCGTCGGCTACCTGCCGGCGGTGCTGCGGCGGTCCGGTGCCGTCCCGGACGAGTTCCGTGAGCTCGCCGAGCACGAGCTGTAGGCGGACTGCCCGAACCGCTCCGGCGCGGCGCCGTCCGGGGCAGGCTGGTGACCGCCCGGGCGCCCCGGGCCGGTCCACGGACCGCGAGGACACGCGACAGGGGGACGGATGCGCACGGTCGTCGTCACCGGGTCGGCGTCCGGCATCGGGCGGGCCACCGCGGACCTGCTCGTGTCGCGCGGGGACCGGGTCATCGGCGTGGACCTCCACGACGCGGACGTCGTCGTCGACCTCGCCACGGCAGACGGGCGTGCCCGGCTGGTGGACGAGGTCGGCACACTGGCCGGCGGGCGGCTCGACGCCGTGGTCGCCAACGCCGGCGTCTCGCGGCGGTCCCCGGCCGACGTCGCGGTCAACGTCTTCGGCGCCGTGGCGACGCTCGAGGGCCTGCGTCCGCTGCTGACCGGCTCGCCCGCCCCGCGCGCGGTCGTGACCGCCTCGATGTCGAGCCTCCTGCCGGTCGACGACGACCTCGTCGACCGGTGCCTGGACGGCGACGAGCCGGCCGCGCTCGCCCGCGCCGGAGCGCTCGTCGACGCCGGGCGGGGCCGGCTCCTCTACGCGAGCAGCAAGGCGGCGCTGTGCCGGTGGCTGCGGCGGCGCGCGCCGGCCGCCGAGTGGGCCGGCGCGGGCATCCCGCTCAACGCCGTCGCCCCCGGTGTCGTCCGGACGCCGATGATGGCGAGCCTGCTCTCGACGGCGGAGCGCCGAGCCGCGCTGGCGGAGCAGGTGCCGATGCCCCTGCACGGCCTCATGGACCCCGAGGTCCCGGCCCGGCTCCTGGCCTGGCTGGCCGGCGTGGAGAACACCCACCTGTGCGGCCAGGTCGTGTTCGTCGACGGCGGCTCGGACGCCGTCCTGCGCGGGGACACCACCTGGTGACGTGCACGGCCCCGGCCCGGCGGACAGCCGCAGGGCCGCCGCTAGGCTCGGGCCGATCCCCAGCGCCGACGACCGGAGACCCGCATGCCAGGCACGCCCTTCAACGACGACTGGGCCTACCGGGCCCCGCTCGGGCCGTTCGCCGCGGTGAGCGGCGAGGGCGCCGAGCTCACGCCGGTCCGGCTGCCGCACGACGCCCTGCGCGACGCCGATCGCTCGCCGGAGGTCCCGTCGAAGGGCGGCACCGCCTACCACCCGGCCGGTGCGTACACCTACCTCAAGACCTTCGACGTGCCCGCCGCGTGGGCCGGCCGGATCGTCCGGCTCGAGGTCCAGGGCGCGTTCCGGCACGCGATGGTGTTCGTCAACGACGAGTTCGCGGGCAACCGTGCCGACGGGTACGCGCGGTTCTTCGTCGACCTCACGCCGTACCTGCGGTTCGGCGCCCCGAACACCCTGCGGATCGAGGTCCGCTCCGGGGAGGACTCGCGCTGGTACGCCGGCGCGGGACTGCACCGCCCGGTGCTGCTGCACGTCGACGAGCCCGTGCACATCGTGCCGGACGGCGTCCGGGTGACGACGGTGCGCGTCGAGGACGACCAGGCCGTCGTCGAGGTGGCCACCACCGTGGACAACCGCGGCCTCACGACCGCCGCGGTGACCGTGCGGACCGAGGTCACCGACCCGGCCGGGACCCGGGTCGAGGGCGACGAGACGCCGCTGACCCTCGCGCCGGGCCGGACCGCCGTCGTCCGCCAGCGCCTGTACCTGCCCGACCCCGCGCTGTGGAGCGTGGACTCGCCGTCGCTCTACACCGCGCGCACGGGCGTGACCCCGGCCGAGAGCGCGGCCGTGTCCGCCACCCAGGCCGCCGACGCGGCCGTCGACGCCGCCGCGGCGATCGAGGCGGGCACGGCCGGCGACGTCGTCGTCACGTTCGGCGTGCGCACCGTGACGGTCGACCCGCGCAAGGGCCTGCGGATCAACGGCGAGAGCGTCCTGCTGCGCGGTGCCTGCCTCCACTCCGACAACGGCCCGCTGGGCGCCGCGTCGATCGCGCGGGCCGAGGAGCGCCGCATCGCCCTGCTCAAGGAGGCCGGGTTCAACGCGATCCGGTCCGCGCACAACCCGGCGTCGCCGTCGATGCTCGACGCGTGCGACCGCCTGGGCATGCTCGTCATGGACGAGGCCTTCGACATGTGGGTGCGGGGCAAGACGCCCTACGACTACGCCCTGGACTTCCCGCAGTGGTGGCGCGCGGACCTGGAGTCCCTGGTCGCCAAGGACTACAACCACCCGAGCGTGATCATGTACTCGATCGGCAACGAGATCGTCGAGGTCGGCACCCCGCACGGCGCGGCCCTGGCCCGCGACCTCGCCGAGCACGTCCGCGCCCTCGACCCCACCCGCCTGGTCACGAACGGCGTCAACGCGCTGCTCGCGGTGCTCGATGAGGTGTCGGCGATCGGCGCCGCGGACGACCAGGGGCTCAACGAGATGATGGCCGACCCGGGCGCCGGCATGAGCGCCATCGGGTCGTCCGAGACCGCCACCCGGCGCACCGCGGAGTCGAGCTCGGTGCTCGACGTCCTCGGCCTGAACTACGCCGAGGGCCGGTACGTCCAGGACGCCGAGCTGTTCCCGCACCGGGTCCTCGTGGGCTCGGAGACGTTCCCGTCCCAGATCGGCACGCTGTGGCCGATGGTCCTCGCGAACCCGAACGTCATCGGCGACTTCACCTGGACCGGCTGGGACTACCTGGGCGAGGTCGGCATCGGCGCGACCGCCTACGCCGAGGACCCCGAGCACCTCGCCGAGCTCGAGCGCGAGTACCCGTATCTCACCGCCTGGTGCGGCGACCACGACATCACCGGGTGGCGGCTGCCGGTCTCGTACTACCGCGAGATCGTGTTCGGCCTGCGGACCGAGCCGGCGATCGCCGTGATCCGCCCCGAGCGGCACGGCCACACGGTGACCATGCAGTCGCCGTGGGCGTGGAGCGACTTCGTGTCCTCGTGGACCTGGCCCGGCCACGAGGGCCGCCCGGTCACCGTCGAGGTCTCCGCCGACGCCGACGAGGTCGCGCTGCTCCTCGACGGCACCGAGGTGGCCCGCGGACCTGTCGGCGAGCGGCGGCCCATGCTCGCCGCCCTCGACACCGTCTACCGTCCGGGCGAGCTCGTCGCCGTCGCGTACCGGGCCGGCGCCGAGGTCGGCCGCACGTCGCTCGTCTCGGCGTCCGGACCGACCGTCCTCACCGCCGCCGCGGACCGCGCGACGGTCCGCGCCGACGACACCGACCTCGCCTACGTGGCCATCGAGCTGCGCGACGCGTCGGGGGTGCTGGTGACCGGCGCCGACGTGCCGGTCACCGTGGAGGTGAGCGGCGCGGGAGTGCTCGCCGGCCTCGGCAGCGGCAACCCGAGCACCGCCGAGCGCTTCGACGCCTCGACGCGGTCGACGTTCGACGGCCGGGCGCTCGCGATCATCCGCCCGGCCGGGGTGGGGACGGTCCGGGTCACCGTCACCGCCGAGGGCCTCGAGCCGGTCGTCGTCCGGGTCGAGGCGGCGGCCATGTGACGACGTCGGGCGGGACCGCCACCGGGCCGGGGGCCGGCGGGCGCGCCGTCCGGCTCGGCATCCTCGGGGCGGCGGAGATCCCCGGGACGGCCGTGGCCGAGCCCGCGGCCCGCGTGCCCGAGATCCGGCACGAGGCGATCGCCGCCCGCGACCGCGACCGGGCGGCCGAGGCCTCGTCATGGAGGCCTTCCACTCCCGGCACCACCCGCTCGGGGACCGGGTCCGCCGCCTCCTGGACGACGGCGCGATCGGTGCGGTCCGGACGGCCGAGGCGTCGTTCTGCGTGCCGATCCTCGACCGCACCGACATCCGCTGGCAGCCCGCGCTCGGTGGCGGCGGGCTCGGGGACGACGGCGTCTACCCGCCGCGACTGCTGCAGCACGTGGTCGGCGACGGCGAGGTGCGCGAGGCGACGGCGACCGACGCGGGCGGTATCGACGCCACCATGACGGTCGTCCTCGACCTCGGCGGCGTCGAGGCCACCGTGCGGACGAGCATGGTCGAGGAGGCCGACCCCCGCGCGTCGGCCCGGTTCGTCGGGACCGACGGCACCCTCGACGTCCACATGCCCGACCACCCGCAGATGAGCGGACGGCTGACGGGCGAGCGCTGCGCGCGTTCGCCGCTGCCGTCCTGAGGGGCGAGCGGGTGGTCATCGGCACCGCCGAGGCCCTCTCCACGATGCGCCTGGTCGACGCCGCCTACCGCGCGGCGGGGATGGAGCCCGCCGGCCGCTGCCGCTGCGGTGAGGACGGGGGTGGCGCGCCCGACCCGGTCCGGGTGCGCGTGACGCCGGGTGCCACCTCGCCCGGCGGCAGGGGGCCGGGCGTGCCATGCTCCCCGCAGGCGCCGCCAGACGCCCGGCTCCGGCCGGGTGACGCCGTAGGCCGCAGACCGGAGGGGGACCGGTGACACAGGTGTTTCTCGTCGACGACCACGGCATGGTGCGCTCGGGGCTCGCCGCCTACCTCGGGACCGAGCCCGACATGGAGGTCGTGGGCGAGGCCGCGGACGGGCGCGCGGCGCTGGACGCCCTCGCCGTGCTCGCGGACTCCGAGGCCCTGCCGGACGTCGTCCTCATGGACATGCACATGCCGGTCATGGACGGCCTCGCCGCCACCGCCGCCATCAAGGATCGGTGGCCCGTGGTGGAGGTGGTCGCGGTGACCAGCTTCCTCGAGGAGGAGAGGATCCGCGCAGCCCTGGCCGCCGGTGCTGCGGGGTACCTGCTCAAGGACGCCGACGCGGCCGACGTCGCCACAGCCATCCGCGCGGCCATGGCGGGCGAGGTGCACCTGGACCCGGCCGTCGCCAAGGCGCTCACCGCGTCGCTGCGCGCTCCGGCGGCCGAGACGTCCGCGCTCACGCCGCGCGAGCGGGAGGTGATCGTCGCGATCGCCCGGGGCGCGACCAACAAGCAGATCGCGGACGTCCTCGGGGTCGCCGAGCGGACCGCCCGCACCCACGTGTCGAACATCCTCGGCAAGCTGGGCCTGACCAGCCGGACCCAGGCGGCGATGTGGGCCGTCCGGGAGGGCCTCGTACCTCCGGCCACCGACCCCGCGCCATGACGACGGCGGCCTCCGGCGCCCGCGGACCGGACGACCTGGGCGGGCCGAGCGGGTCGGGGGTGCCGACCGGCCCGGGGCCCTCGGGCACGGTCCACCCCCGAACCCGCCGGGTGGGCGCGGGAGCTCGACACCGCGATCCTGCGCATCATGTTCGGCCAGGTCCCGGCCGGCCTTGCCGTCTTCGGCGCCGACCGGCGGCTGCAGCGCTTCAACCCGACCTGGGCGGGCTTCGTCGAGGACGCCTTCGGCGTCCCGGCGCCGACCGTCCGCGCGGGCCAGCACTTCTTCGAGCTGTTCCTCGAGCAGGAGCCCGCGCTCGGCGCGGACATCGACCGCGTGCTCGCGGGGGAGGTCGTCCGGCGCCAGTCCCTGCGGCTCGTCAAGGGCGAGCTGGTGACCCACTGGGACCTCGCCTTCGTCCCGACCTCGGTCGCGGGCCGGGTGGCGGGCTTCATGGAGGTCGTCACCGATGCGACCGAACGGGTCCGCGCCTACGAGACGCTCGAGGCGCGGATCGCGGCGTTCGCGGCCGTGGCTGACGCGACGACCCTCGACCGCCCGCTGGACGACACGCTGCACGAGGTCGCCCGGTCGGTCCGCGCCGCCACGGGGTCACGCGCCGCGGCCGCCATCGTGTGGCCGGACGACCGTCTCGACCGGGTCATCGCGTTCGGCGACGACGGCCTGCCCCCCGGGTACCGCGCCGGCCTCGAGGCGTCGTACGCGGGCGGGGCGCGCTCGCTGCTGCGGGTGATCACGACGGACGGCGTCGTCTCGGTGGTCCCCGGCTTCCGCGTGGCCGTGCTCGCCGACCCGCAGTTCGCACCCCTCGCCGCGACCATGGGCTCCCTCGACGCCGACGACGCCGTCGTCGTGCGGCTGGGCATGCGCGGCACCGACATCGGGTGCCTGCTGCTCTACGTGGCCGCGGGACGGCGGGTCACCGACGAGGAGCAGCTGTTCCTCGAGGCCGTGGGGAACCAGGTGGCCGTGGCCGTCGAGAACGCGCACCTGTTCGGGCGGGTGCAGGCCCAGGCCACCCTCGTCGAGCGCCAGCGCCTGGCCCGCGAGCTGCACGACTCCGTCAGCCAGTCGCTGTTCTCGATGAACCTGCACGCCCGCACCGCGCAGCGCCAGCTCGCCGGGCTCGACCTCCCCGCCGACGCCCCGGTGGCGGCGTCGGTCGCGACCGTCGCCGACCTGGCTCACACGTCGCTGGCCGAGATGCGGGCCCTCATCTTCGAGCTGCGACCGGGCGCCCTCGAGGAGGAGGGGCTGGTCGCGGCGCTGCGGCGGCAGGTGGCGGCGCTCGCGTCCCGGGAACGCCGGGACATCGCCGTCGACGCCCCGTCGACCCGGCTGCCGCTCGACGCGGTGGCGGAGGAGCACCTGTACCGCCTCACGCTCGAGGCCCTCCACAACAGCGTCAAGCACGCCGGCGCGACCGCGATCCGGGTGGCGATCGAGCTGGGGCCCGGGTCGGGGACCGCCGGGCCGACCGGGTCGACGCTGCGCGTCCGCGTCGCCGACGACGGGCGCGGCTTCGACCCGGCCGCGGTCCCGCCCGGGCACCTGGGTCAGACGACGATGCGCGACCGCGCCCGGGCGGTCGGCGGCGAGCTCGAGGTCGACAGCGCCCCGGGACGGGGCACCACCGTGACCGTCACCGTCCCGCTGGCGGTGCCGGCCGGATGAGCTCCGGGGCGGCGCCCATGGCGCCGCGACGCGTGCGCCGCAGGAGGAGGAGTGCCAGGACGAGCGCCAGCAGGGTGATGCCGGCGCCGGTGGGCGCGACGCTCGTGACGTCCCGGAGGACGAGCCGCCCCCCGGTCCACGCGCCGGCGGCGATCCCGACGTTGAACATCGCGTTGACGATGGCCGGCGCGGCGTCCCGCGACGGGCTGACCCGCAGGGCCGCGGTCTGCAGCAGCGAGGGGAGCGCACCGAACGCGAGTCCCCAGACCGCGATCGAGGTCACGAGCGCGACCGGGCGGCCGGGCAGGGCGGCCATGACGAACAGGCACAGGGCGGCCAGGGCGATCGCTGACCGCAGCGCCGCGTCCGGGTGCCGGTCCGCGAGCAGGCCGGCGAGGAGCAGACCCGGGAGGCTCGCGAGGCCGTGCACGAGCAGCACCGGCCCGACGTCGCCCGCACCGATCCCGGCGTGCAGCACGAGGGGCGCGACAGAGGTGTCGGCCGTGTAGTGGCCCAGCGCGAGCACCGCGGTGACCACGGCGACGTGCAGCAGCGGGCGGTGGGCGAGCGCCCGGAGCACGCTCGGGCGGTGGGTCGGGCCCGCAGCCGGCGAGCCCGCAGCACGCGAGCCGGGCGTCGTCGGGCCGGGCGTCGTCGGGCCGGGCGTCGTCGGGCCGGGCGTCGTCGGGCCGGGCACGGCACGAGGGGAGTCCGAGGCGGGCAGGACGACCCGCGCCACGGCCGCGACCGCGAGCAGTGCCACCGCGACGGCGGCGAAGACCCCGCGCCACCCCCAGGCGGTCCCGGCGGCCGTCCCCAGCGGGACGCCGAGCGTGAGCGCCGCCGTCACGCCGAGGTTCACGACGGCGACGGCGCGGCCGGCCTTCCCGCGCGGGGCGAGTGCGACCGCGGTGGCGATCGCGACCGAGAACATCCCCGCGTGCGCCAGTCCACCCAGGACCCGGGCCACGAGCGCGAGCTCGTAGCTGCCGACGGCGCCGGCGACGAGGATCGTCGCGTTGCTCGCCGCGTGAGGCGCCGCCGAGCTGTCCGACGGCACCCTGCGCTACCTGCTGCTGGCCGCCGCGCTGCTCTCGCCCCGGCCCCCGGGCCTCCTCGTCCTCAACGAGCCCGAGTCCAGCCTCCACCCGAGCCTCATGCCGGCCCTCGCGGCCCTCGTCCTCGACGCGGCCGAGCGCTCCCAGGTGGTCGTCGTGACGCACTCGGGCGACCTCGTCCGGGCGCTGCGTCCGGAGGCACGGCTGCTCGAGCTCGAGCGCAGCGGTGGCGCGACGACGATCGCCGGTCGCCTCGCGCTGGAGGGACCGTCCTGGGCCTGGCCCCGACGGTGACCCTTTCTCGGGCGGCCCGCCGTGGGCGCCGGGCCCGCGCGGGCTGCGGCTCAGCCGCCGTACGTGTCCCACGAGCTGTAGTGGGCGGCGCTCTGGTTGGACTGGTAGCCCGCCGCCCACGTCGCGGGCCGGAAGACGCCGCCGGTCCACCGCCGGCCGTCGGTGTCCCGCCGGTGCGGGTCGAGGTGGTCGGCGACCCGCATGCAGGGGTCGCCGTCCGGTGACCGGGAGGGACAGGGATTCCGCTCGATGCCGACCGGGTTCATGGTTCCCCACCCTTCCACCTCCCGTGCCCGACGGCTCGCAGGGCTCCACGGCAGCGGGCCGGGAGCCGACCGGCCGGCCGATGCCAGCAGCGCGACGGTTTCGGCCGCCGGCCGGTTCGGCCGCCGGCCGGGTCAGCCGCGGGCCGGCGCCCGGCCGAGCAGGCGGGCCAGGGCGAACCGGTCCCGCGCCGCCGACACGGAGCGCTCGACCGACAGGCGCGGGTCGGACAGGTCGGCCAGCACGCGGCCGACCGCGGTGGCGAACTTGAACCCGTGCCCGGAGAAGCCCGCACCGACCACGACCGGGCCCCGCCGGTCGAGCACGAAGTCGTGGTCCGGCGTCGTCGTGTAGGTGCACGAGATCGCCTCGAGCGCCTCCGGGTCGACGCCCGGGACCCACGCGTCGACGTAGGACCGCAGCCGCTCCAGCTGCGCGGGCTCCGGGAGGAAGGTGCGGCGGTCGGGATCGGTCACCGGACCGACGCCGTGGAACCCGACCTTGACCCCCTCGCCGGGCGTCGCCAGCCCGTACGTCCGGCTCGGCCACGCGCCGGGGGCGACGTCGTGCACGAAGCTCGGCCAGGCGTCGAGGGCCGGAGCGCCGGGGCGCAGGGCGAAGTGAGCCGGCTGCTCCTGGGTGACGACCAGCGGCCACGCGGCCCGGTCCGCCGGGAAGCCGGGCACCCCGCGAGCAGGCCCGGCCGACCACGCACCCGACCGTGACGACGACGCGTCGCGCGACGACCGGGCCGTCGTCGGTCACGACGCGGACCCGTTCGGGGCGCGCCGCCGGCGACCTGCCATCCGGCCCGGGCCCGCCGGCGAGGACCTCGAGGCGCCGGACCGTCGTGCCGTGGCGGACGACGGCGCCGCACCGGTGGCCGCGTCCTGCAGGGCGGCGACGGCACGGTCGGCGTGCAGGCGCCCCGCGGTGTCCGGCTCGTGCGAGGACGCGCCCCTCGAACCGCAGGCCGGGCCAGCGCTCGGCCGCCTCGTCGCGCGGTCAGCCAGGCGAACGGCACGCCGCGGCGGCCAGGGCGTCGGCGAGGCGCGGGTCGAGGCCGGGGCCGTGGCTGACACCGCCCGGTGATCGTCAGCAGCTGGGACGCCGGAGACGGCCTCGAGCTCGCGCCAGAGCCGGCCGGCCTCCTCGGCGAGGTCGAGGTACTCGGGCTCGATGTACGTGTGCCGGAACAGCCGCGACGCCCCGTGGGACGCGCCGATCACGTGGCCGGGCGAGAAGCGCTCGAGCAGCACGACGTCGAGCCCCGGTCCGGCCAGCTGCCACGCCGTCGCGGAGCCCATCACGCCGCCACCGACGACGACGACGTCGACCTCCACCTCGTCGGCCACCTCCGTCCGCCTCGCCGCTTCTGCGCGGCACCCGTCGTCGCACCCGGCCGATGTCAACAGGTGAGAGTAGGTGTCTCACCATCCGGACAAACGCTCCCCGCGAACTGGACGCGCCGCTCCGGCGTTCCTAGCATCGCCTCGACCATCCAGAGCGGCCGAGAGATCTGGCTCGACGACGCCGCAGCAACCCGGGGACCTCGCGGTCCCGACATGGGTGCTACCGCCAGGACCGATGGAGGCACCATGACCGGCCCGGCCGCGCGCCGCTGTCCGTCGATCGCGCTGAGCGTCCACCCGCCTCCTCCCGGCCCGTCCCTGCGGACGCCCGGACCCGCGCTCCGAGCCACCTGCGAGCACATCCCCAGAGAGGCACCACCCCATGAAGCGCACCATCACCGGACTCCTCGCCACCGTCGACCGTCGCTGCGAGCCTCGCCGCGTGCGGCGGGGCCGACGGCGGCGACGGACGAGGGCGGCCGGCGGCACCGAGTCCGGACGGGCCGGTCACGATCGGCGTCGCCGACCAGAGCGCAGGAGTACTGGCGCACGTTCGAGCAGCTCGCCGCGGACGAGGGCATCGAGGTGGAGCTGGTCAACTTCACCGACTACACCCAGCCGAACCCGATCCTCAGCCAGGGCGACCTCGACCTCAACCAGTTCCAGCACCTGCTGTACCTGGCGAACTACAACGTCGCGTCCGACGACGACCTCACGGCCGATCGGCTCGACGGCGCTCTACCAGCTCGGGCTGTACACGACCCAGGACTACGAGTCCCCGGACGACATCCCCGACGGCGCCGAGATCGCCATCCCCAACGACGTCGTCAACCAGGCCCGCGCGCTGCTCGTGCTGCAGTCGGCCGGGCTCATCGAGCCTCGAGGGCGGCGGCAACGCGTTCTCGACGCCGGCCGAGATCGACGAGGACGCGTCGCGCGTGACCGTCGTCCCGGTCGACGCCAACCAGACCGCGGTGCAGGTCAACACGCTCGACGGCGCCGTCATCAACAACAACTTCGCGACCGACGCGGACATCGACCCGACGACGGCGATCTACTCCGACCTGGAGGACACCGACGACGGCGCGCCCGTACCTCAACATCTGGGTCGCCCGGGCCGAGGACGCCGACAACCCGACGTACCTCAAGCTCGTGGAGATCTACCAGTCGCCGGAGGTGCTCGAGGCGCTCGAGGAGGAGAACGGCGGCACGGCGGTGACCGAGGTCGTCGAGCCGGCCGACCTCCAGGCGGAGCTCGCCGAGCTCGAGGAGCTCGTCCGGACGAGCGACGCCGGCTGACGCGCGGCGCCCGCCATGACCACGACGCCGACGACCACGTCCACGACGACGACCACGACCACGATGGTGTCGCTGCGCGACGTGACCAAGGTGTTCCCCGGCAAGCAGGGACCCGGTCCGCGCGGTCGACGGACTGAGCCTGGACATCGCGAGGGGCGAGATCTTCGGCGTGATCGGCTACTCCGGCGCCGGCAAGAGCACGCTCGTGCGGCTGATCAACGCGCTCGAGCTGCCGGACAGCGGCGAGGTCGTCGTCGACGGGCAGACGCTGACGCGGGCGACCGAGACGCGAGCTGCGCCACGCCCGGGCCGGGATCGGCTTCATCTTCCAGCAGTTCAACCTGTGGCGGTCCCGGACCGTGGCCGGGAACGTCGGCTACCCGCTTGCGCGTCGCCGGCTGGCCGCGCAAGCGGCGCGAGGAGCGGGTCGCCGAGCTGCTCGACTTCGTCGGCCTCTCCGACAAGGCGCGCCAGTACCCCGACCAGCTGTCCGGCGGGCAGAAGCAGCGCGTCGGCATCGCCCGGGCGCTCGCGACGTCGCCGGCCCTGCTGCTCGCGGACGAGTCGACCAGCGCGCTCGACCCCGAGACCACGCGCGACGTGCTGGACCTGCTGCGGCGGGTCAACACCGAGCTCGGCGTCACCATCGTCGTCATCACCCACGAGATGGCGGTCGTCGTCGTACCTGTGCCACCGGGTCGCCGTGCTCGAGGCCGGCAAGGTCGTCGAGCTCGGGCGACGTCTACGACGTGTTCTCCGCGCCGCAGCAGCGACGTCACGCGCCGCTTCATCGGGACCGCGCTGCACGACCGCCCCGCGCCCGACGTCGTCGCGCGCCTGCGCGAGCGCCACCCCGGCCGCATCGTCACGGTGACTCGTGCACGACGACCGGCGACGACGACCGCGCGACCGCTGACCGAGACGTTCCGCACGCACGACGTCGACGCGTCCGTCGTCTTCGGCGGCATCACGGAGGTCGGCGCGCGGCCGCTGGGCTCGCTCACCTTCGAGCTGGTCGGCGACGCGGACCGCGTCGAGGCGGTCCTCGACGACCTGCGCCGGTCCTGGACCGCCGTCCAGGAGTACGACGACCACGGACGACCCTGCGGCCACGCCGGTGGCGAGCGGCGCCTCGGCGTCGGCGGCGCGGCCGGAGGAGGTCCGATGACCAGCGGAGGCACCGACCTGCTGGCCGCTGCTCGTCGCGGCCCTCGGTGAGACGCTGTGGATGGTCACGGCGACCCTGGCCGCCGGCGGCCTCGGCGGCCTGGCCCTCGGGACCCTGCTCTACGTCACCCGGCCGGGCAACGTGCTCGCCAACCGCGGCGTGTTCTCGGTGCTCAACATGCTGGTGAACATCATCCGGCCCATCCCGTTCATCATCTTCATCACCGCGATCCTGCCGCTGACGCACAGCGTCACCGGGGCGAGCTTCGGGACCGAGGCGGTCATCTTCCCGATGGCCATCATCACGGTGTTCGGGACGTCCCGGATCGTCGAGCAGAACCTCGTCGCGCTCGACCCCGGCGTCGTGGAGGCCGCCCGCGCCGTGGGCGCCGAGCCGACTGCGGATCATCACGTCGATCATCATCCCGGAGGCGCTGGGCCCGCTGATCCTCGGGTACACGTTCCTCTTCGTGGCGATCGTCGACATGTCGGCCATGGCCGGCGCGGTCGCGGGCGGCGGCCTCGGCGACTTCGCGCTGCAGTACGGCTACCAGCGGTTCAACCACGTGGTCACCTGGGTCACCGTGGCGGTGATCGTCGTCGTCGTGCAGGCGGCGCAGATGGTCGGGCAACGGCCTGGCCCGGCGCGTGCTGCGCCGGTGACCTGCCGTTGACTCTGCCGATGACCCGCTGACGTTCGCGCGCCCGGGCGATCCGCGGCCTGCCGAACGGGTCGCCTCACAGCGCGGAGTGGTCGCCGATCCGGTGGTAGCGGCGGTCGTGGTACACGAGCGGCTTCGTGGTCTCGGTCGCCCGCTCCTGGCCCACGCTCGCCGAGAGCGCCTGCACGGTGACGAGGAAGCTGCTGCCGACGGCGGTGCGCTCGAGCACCTCGGCGCGCACCCACGACACGACGTCGTCGATGACCGGCTCGCCGGTAGGGAGCGTGCGCCACCCGCCGGCCGCGAACCGGTCGATCCCGCTCGTGGCGAACCGGGCCGAGACGTCGTCCTGGTGGTCGGCGAGAAAGCTGACCGTGAGGGTCCGCGCCCGGGCGACCGCCGGCCACGACGACGACGTGGAGGCCAGCGAGAACGCGAGCAACGGCGGCTCGGCCGACACCGAGATGACCGACGTCGCCGTGAACCCGACCGGACGACCGTCGTCCACGAGGGCCACCACCGCGACACCGGCCGGGTGCGAGCGGAAGACCGCCCGGAAGTCGTCGGCCGGCAGTGCGGCTCTCGGCACGCCGTCGAACCGGGCGGTGGCAGGGCCCACGGAGGTGGGGTTGGTGATGGTCATCGAGGTCCTCACGGTCGGCGTCCACGCTTGCCGTGCGGCGGACCCGAGGGCTGCCGCGCGGCCGGGTCATCTTCCGGAGCACCCCGTCGGGAGAGGGGTTGCTGCCCAGCCAGCCGGGGCTACACGCTGGGGCTCGTGACCAGGACGATCGTCTCCCGTCCCGGACCGGATCTCCACGCGTGCGCGGGCTTTCTCTCATGCTGGACGGCGGTCGGCCTCCCCGCGTCACGCAGCGTCACATTCCGCCCATCGGGCGCCCGCGGCCCGCTCGCCCGGGTCACGGCGTGCGGATGGGGTCCACCGTCGCTCGGTGCTCACGGACGGTCGACTCCACCACCGGACCGGGCGGCCCGCCCGCCCACCCCCTGGCGCCCGCCGCCGGCGGCTCGCCAGACTGGCGGGATGAGCGATCTCCCGGAGCACGTGGCGGTCAACCGCGCCCGGTGGGACGACGACGCCCCGAGGTGGGTCGCGGCCGGCGAGCGGCTGTGGCGGTCCGAGCCGTCGTGGGGTCAGTGGGGGGTGCCCGAGTCCGAGGTCGGCCTGCTGCCGGACGACATGACCGGCCTCGACGCCATCGAGCTGGGCTGCGGCACGGGGTACGTCTCGGCGTGGATGACCCGGCGCGGGGCGCGCGTGACCGGCATCGACAGCTCGGAGCAGCAGCTGGTGACCGCGCGGCGGCTCGCGGCCGAGCACGGCCTCGGCATCACGTGGCTCCACGGCGACGCCGAGCGGGTCCCGCTCGTGGACGCGTCGTTCGACGTGGCCGTCTCCGAGTACGGCGCGGCCCTGTGGTGCGACCCCGACGTGTGGGTCCGGGAGGCGTACCGGCTCCTGCGCCCCGGCGGGCTCCTGGCCTTCCTCACCACGCACGCCCTGGCGTCCGTCTGCACGCCGGTCGACGGGTCGCCCGCCGGGTACGCGCTGGTGCGCGACTGGTTCACGCTGCACCGGCTCGACTGGCGGGACGTGCCCGTCGACCCCGGCGGCATCGAGTTCGTCCTGCCGACCGCCCGGTGGTTCCGGCTCCTCGACGAGGTCGGCTTCGACGTCCTCGACTACCGCGAGCCGCAGGCGTCGGGCTCCGAGATCGGCACGCCGTTCGCGGTGCCGGGGGAGTGGGCGCACCGCTTCCCGTCCGAGCAGATCTGGAAGGTCCGCAAGCGCGTCGGGTGACCCCCGCGTCCTTGCGGCGTCCCGACGCACCGCAGGACGCTGGGAGCGCAGGATGCGTCCGGACCACAGGTGAGGGGTACCCCGATGAGATGGCGTCGGATCATCTGCCTGTTCGTGTTCCACAAGTGGGTCCGTCGCCCGACGCCGGGCGACCCCGGCGGGTCCCGCGGCGAGTGCGTCCGCTGCGGGAAGATCAACGAGGGGTACACCCCGGACCCACGCCTCCAAGGCATGTGACCCCTGCCACCCGCCGGCGCCTGCCGGTGTCGGGCGACGGTGCCCTCAGTCGGCCAGCCGCAGCGTCCCTCCGTCCCGCACGACCGGGAGCGGGTCCGGGATGACGCCCACGAAGGCGCCGTCCTCGGTGTCCCGGAACCCCAGGAGCGCCCACCTCCCCGGTGCCTCCTCGACGAGCCGCGCCGCGTACAGGCTCGGGTGGTCGAAGGGGGTGGCTGCGGCGATGTCCCAGGGGCCGGTCAGCGAGGCCCCGGGCACCACCCACACGCCGCCCGGCGGCGCGTCCCGACGCCTGGCGTCGCTCATCCGGTCGGGCCAGCAGGAGAAGACCAGGACGGGGAGGCCGTCCACCTCCACCGCCTGCGGGACCTCCAGCTGGCCGAACCCGGCCGGCGTCGTGAGGGGCGGACCGATCTCCCAGTGCTCGAGGTCCGGCGAGGTCGCGTGCCCGATGACGCCCCGACCGGCCGGGTCGCCGCGGTCGTCGAGCCGGTCGGCGCTGCGGGCGGTGATGAGCATGTGCCAGCCGTCCCCGCCCGGGTCCGCGAAGACGTACGGGTCGCGCCACGCCTCGTCGATCCACAGGTCCAGGTCGAGCTTCTCGTACCAGCGCGGGTCGGCCTCGAGCAGCGGGCCGTCGCCGACCCGGTGCCACGTCTCGAGGTCGTCGGACCGGGCGACCCCGATGCGCTGGACGAACCCGCGCTCGGCCCGGCTCGACGCCGGTGTAGAACATGCGCCACGAGCCGTCGGGGGCCCGGACGACGGACCCCGTCCAGGTGGCCTGGTCGTCCCACGCCGGGCTGTCGGCGGTGACCAGCGCGTCCGGGACGAGCTCCCAGGTCCTCAGGTCGGTCGACCGTGCGTGCCCGACGGAGGCGCGCAGGTGACGGCGGCCGGGGTCGTGCAGCGCGCGCGAGGCGCGCAGGAAGAACAGGTGGTGGTGCTCGCCGTCGTAGGCGCCCCAGCTGTCCCAGACCCAGTGGTCGGCGAGTCTCAGGGTCACGTCGTCACCCCTTGACGCCGCTGGAGGCGATGCTGCTGACGAACGAGCGCTGGAACGCGAGGAACATCACCAGGACGGGGAGCGTGATCATCGTCGCGTAGGCCATCACCTCGCCCCACGCGGGGTTGATCTGGAAGAAGTACTGCATCCCGACCATGACCGGGCGCTTCTCCTCCTGCTGGACGACCATGAGCGGCCACAGGTACTGGTTCCACGCCGGCAGGAACGTGAGGATCGCGACCGTGGCGAACGCCGGGCCGGACAGCGGCACGATGATGCGCCGGTAGATCGTGAACCAGCCCGCACCGTCGATCCTCGCGGCCTCGTCGAACGACTTCGGGATCGTCGAGAAGTACTGCGTGAAGAGGAAGATCGCGAAGGCGTTGGCGATGAACGGGACGATCTGCACCTCGTAGGTGTTCAGCCACCCGAAGTCGTACCGCGGGATCGCCCCCTCGAACACGATCGTCGGCAGCTTCGAGACCCAGTAGACCATCGGGATCGCGATGGTCTCGAAGGGCACGATGAGCGTCGCGATGACGACGGTGAGCAGGATCTTGCGGCCGCGGAACTCCAGGCGGGACAGCGCGAAGCCGGCCATGCTGTTGACGACCAGGCCGAGCCCCACGATGAGCACCGTGATGCCGATGGAGTTCAGCAGGAAGCGGACCACCGGGACGCGGTCGAACACGTCGACGTAGTTCTGGCCGCTGATGTCCCCGACCGGGAGGAAGGCCGCCGGGGAGTTGACGTCGCTGAGGATCTGCGCGTCCGGCTTGAAGCTCGAGATGAACATGAACACCATCGGGAACAGGAAGAACAGGGCGAGCAGGACCATCGGCACGTAGATGAGGAGCCGGCGCCGCTGACTCCGCACCTTGGCCTCCTGCGCCGAGCGTCGGCGTTCGGCCTCGCGGTCCGCACGATCGGCCGCGGTGGACGCGATGGACGCGGTCATGGTCAGTCCTTCTCTCGGGTCAGGAAGCGCTGCACGAGGGCGACCAGCAGCACGACGGCGAAGAAGATCAGCGAGATGGCCGAGCCGTAGCCGGTCTCCTGCTCGCGGTAGCCCTTGACCACCGCGTGGTAGACGAGGGTGGTCGTCGAGTCCCGCGGGCCGCCCTGGGTCATGACGTTGACCTGGGCGAACAGGCCGAGCGCGGCGATCGTGATGGTGACGAGGATGAAGACCATGGTCGAGCGCAGGCCGGGCCAGGTGACGCTCTTGAACTGCTCCCAGGCGTTGGCCCCGTCCATCCGGGCGGCCTCGTAGAGCTCCTCGGGGATGGTCTGGAGGCCGGACAGCCACACGATCATGTGGAATCCCACGGCCTGCCAGATCGACAGCACGATGATGGCGCCGAGCGCCGTGCTCGGGTTGTTGAGCCAGTCGGTGCCGGCCACGGCACCGAACGTGATCGTGTCGAGCACCGAGTTGACGAGGCCGTCCTCCTGGTACATCAGCTCCCAGAGGATCGAGACCACGACGATCGAGGTCACCACCGGGACGAAGTAGAGGACCCGGAACCACGTCACCGCACGCAGCTTCTGGTTCACCAGGATCGCCATGACGAGGCCCAGCCCTGCCTGGAGCGGGACGATGAACGCGGCGAAGATGAACGTGTTGACGAACGACCGGACGAACGTCGGGTCGGACGTGAAGGCGCGGATGAAGTTGTCCACGCCCACGATCCGCGGCGCGTTCGGGGAGATGAGCCGGGCGTTGGTGAACGACAGCCCGAAGGCCAGCATCACGGGGATGATGAGGAAGAGCAGGAGCAGGAACGTCGCGGGGGCGACCATCCCGTACGCGGCGCGGGATCCGCCGCGGGAGCGGGCGGCGCGTCGTCGGGTGCGCTCGGTGGAGCGGGGGAGCGCGTGCGGCTCGATCTGCTGGGTGGAGACGGTCATGGTGAATCCCTTCCGGGCACGCCGGCGGCGCGAAGGGTCGCCCGGCCCGGGGAGCGCCGTGCAGGCGCTCCCCGGAGCCGGCCGGAGGCTCGCGTCCCCGGGTCCGAGGTGAGACCGGTCGGCTAGAAGCCGTACCCGTCGTTGGACTCGATGTTGGTGTCGATCTCCGCGACGGCGTCGTCGAGGGCCGACTGGACGTCCGCGCCGTCCTTGATGTCCTTCGCCGTCCGCTCGAAGACGCTCGAGATCACCGGGTACGCCGGCGTCGGCGGGCGCTCGAGGGCGAACTTCTGGGACAGCTCGACGAACGGCCGCAGCGGGCCACCCTCGCGGAAGTTCTCCGACAGGGCCTCGGCCTCGGCGGTCGCGGGGATGACGACCTGCTTGTCGGCGAACGCCGCGAGGTACTCGGGCTTGAAGCTGAACTCGAGGTACTCGCGGGCACCGTCGGCGGCGTCGCAGGAGGACGAGATGCCCCACTGCCAGGACGCGCCGCCGATCTTCGGGCCGTTGCCCAGGTCCGGCGGCGGCAGGATCAGCAGGTCGTCGCCGACGGCCTCGATCGACCCGAGCGCGTTCCACACGCCGGTGTAGCTCATCGCCACCTCGTCGTTGTTGAACTCCTCGTTGCCGATGGTGCCGGCGTCGCTGGTCAGGCCGCGCTCGAACGCGCCCTGGAACCACTCGAAGAACTCGACCGCCTCGGGACCGTTGAGCGCCCCGTCGGCCGTGAGGTAGGTGTCGCGGTCGATGAGGTCGCCGCCGGCGCTCTGCAGCATGGGCGAGTACGCGTACGACCACCACTCACCGGCGTCCTCGGCGCCGATGTCGAGCGGGGTCTCGTAGCCGGCGCCCTGCAGCGTGACGAGGGCCGCGTCGAACTCCTCGAGCGTCCACGGCTCGTCGACGGTCGGGATCCGGATGTTGTTCGCGGTGAGCACCGACTCGCGGGCGAACACCGACAGCGCGGCGTCCCAGTAGCCGGCGGAGTAGACGGTGTCCTGGTACCGGCCGACCACGGTCGGCAGCAGGCTGTCGATGATCTCGTCGGAGATCTCCAGCGGCTGGATGTACTCGGCCCACGCCCAGTTCGGGACGATCGGACCGTCCATGTCGAGCAGGCAGGGCAGGTCGCCGGCCGCGGCGCCCGCGACGATGGCGTCGTTGTACGCGCCCTGCGGGAACGACTCCATCACGACCTCGTACTGGTCCTGGGACTCGTTGTAGTCGCCGATGATCTGCTCGTAGATGTCGAGCTCGGCCTGGTTCCCGGCCGAGTGCGTCCACATGGTGAGCTCGGTGGTGCCGCCGTCGCCGCCGCCACCACCCTCACCGCCCTCGGTCTGACCGGCCTGGCCGCAGGCCGCGAGCACGGTGGCCGACGCCGCCGCGATGGCTAGCATCGGCAGCAGGGACTTGCGATTCATCGTGGTTCCTCTCTGCGGGAGCGACTGGCAGGTCGCGCCCGGGGGTCGGTGGACGCCGGAGGGCGTCCATCTGTGGTGTGTCACTCCCCGTCGCCGGTCAGGCGGTCAGCCGACGAGCGTGTCCGGCGGCGGGGCTACCGAGTCCCGGCGGACGAGCGGGCACGGCATGAGCAGCACGCCGTCGTCGTCCGTCGGGGGAGTACGGAGGCCGAGGACGACCTCCATCGCCCAGCGCCCCATCGCGTAGTGGGGCAGGGCGACCGTGGTGAGGGGCGGGTCGAGCGCCTCGGCGATGAGCTGCTGGTCGTCGTAGCCGACGATCGACAGGTCCCGCGGGACCTCCAGCCCCCGGCGGCGGGCGGCCCGGTAGGCGCCCATCGCGATCCGGTCGTTGAAGCAGAAGACCGCGGTCGGCCGGCGGTCGGCCGGCAGGTCGAGCAGGGCGCCCGCCGCGTCCGCGCCGCCCCCGGCGCTCGTGACCGGCACGGCCAGCACGAGCTCGGGGTCGGGCTCGATGCCCGAGGCCCGGAGGACCTCGAGGTAGCCCCGGTGCCGCAGCCTCGTCGCGATCGGGATCGGCTCGTCGCCGGCCCCGAGGTAGGCGATCCGCCGGTGCCCGTGGTCGACGAGCTCGCGGACCGCGGCGACCGCGCCCCCGTGGTCGTCGGGCACGACGGCGGGGAAGCCGCCGCCCGCCGGGCGGGCGTCGAGGAAGACCGTCCCGGCCGGCAGGTTCGCCGGCGGCGGGACGACCTGGTGCCACATGCAGGCGTACACCAGGCCGTCCACCTGCTGGTGCACGAGGGCCTCGATCGCGTCGCGCTCGACGTCGCGGTCCGCGCCGGTGTCCACCAGGAAGATCAGGTGTCCCTGGGAGCGGGCCACCGCCTGGGCGGCCTCGATCATCCGGACGGCGAACGGCGTCGTCGCGATCTGGTCGGAGACGATGCCGATCGTGTGCGTCCGGCGGGTGCGCAGGCTGCGGGCGAGCGAGTTGGGCACGTAGCCGAGGTCCGTCGCCGCCGCACGCACCCGTTCCCGGGTGGTGTCCGGGATGCGGGCCTCGGTGCGCCCGGAGAGGACGAGGGACACCGTCGTCGGCGAGACGCCCGCGCGGTGAGCCACGTCCTTGATGCCGGGCCGCTTCATCGCGAGCGCCCGGTAAATCGGTTTATCACCACGCCAGTGTGGGTCGGGTCACACCCGCGTGTCAAGCCTCGGTGTGCCGAGCACCGAGTCCCCGACCAGCCGCGGCACCACGTGCAGGTGGACGTGGCCGATCGCCTCCGGAGGAGGCCGGGCCGTCGGCCTGGCCGGGTTGACGGGCCGGTGATCCAGGAGCGCGACGACGCGGTCGTCCCCGTGGACCCGGCTGCTGGGCAGGCGGCCGTCGATGAGCCGGCACAGGGTGCCGTCGAGGTCCACCACCCGGCCCACTCCTCGGGTCAGCGCGGCGTGAACAGCCAGGGGTCGGCGAGGTCGAAGAACTCGACCGGGCCGTCGGCGAGCGCCTCCATCTCGGCCATCTGCGCGGCGATCTCGGGGGGCGGCTCGGTGCGCTCGCGCTCGCGGGCCTCCGCCTCGGACGTGAAGTAGACCGCGGACGTCCAGCCCCCGTCGCCGTGGTCCACCGAGATGCTGCCGAGGATGTCCGGCCGGAACGACGCCCACGCGGGGGAGTCGTCCGACATCAGCTCCCGGGAGCGCGCGGGGTCAGTCGTCCGGCCCTGCATCACCTGGACGAAGCCGGCCGTGTCCGGGTCGCCCACGAGGTCGACGTCGACCTCGTCGCTGTCGTGGAAGGTCGCCTCGCCGTCCAGCAGGCGAGCAGTCCGGGCCCACCACGCGTCCTGCTCGGGCCGCTCGCTGTTGCGGCGGGCGGCCTCCGCGGACTCGAACCGGGCCAGGTCGACGAACCGCCCGTCGGCGGTGACACCGGCGGTCGAGCCGAGGAAGCCGGCGGCGCTGGGCGCCAGCTCGGCCGCCCACTCGTCGAGAGCGGCGCGGAGTGCGGCGGGATCGGACGTCCGACCCTGGATCACCTGGACGAACATGCTGGTCCCCTCCCGGTGGGGCCGCCCGTGGCCACGGCGGGCTCGGACGACCCTGCGACGCTACGCCCGTGCCGTGGCCGAGGACAGGCCCGGGTCGCCCCGGCCGCGCCGGTCAGCCTGCGGTGCCGGCCGTGATCGAGAGCTCCGCGGTCAGCTGGTCGGACCTCCGTGAGCTGCGCCCGACCCGGAGCTCGAAGCGCCCGGGCTCGACCACACGGCGGCCGGCCGCGTCGAGCAGGGTGCACGACGACGCCGGCACCTCGAGCTCCACCACGACGGACCCACCCGGGTCGACCGTGACCTGGCGGAAGGCCTTGAGCTCCTGCTCGGCCCAGGTGGCGCTGGTGACGAGGTCCGAGACGTAGACCTGGACCGTCTCCAGGGCCGGACGGTCCCCGGTGTTCCGCAGCGTGACCGCGGCGCGGACGGTGCCGTCGTCAGGGACGACGTCGTCGTGCACGCGGAGGTCGGTGTACTCGACGGTGGTGTAGCTCAGCCCCTCCCCGAAGACGAACTGCGGCTCCTGGGTGAGGTCGGCGTACCGGTTGCCGTGCTGGCCGCGGACCACGTTGTAGAAGACCGGCTGCTGGCCGACGTGTCGCGGCACCGAGATCGGCAGCCGACCGGACGGCTCGATCAGGCCGAGGAGCAGCTCGGCGATCGCACGGCCGCCGCGCATGCCGGGGTTGAACGCCTCGACGAGCGCGCTCACTCTCATCGCGGAGGGTGGCAGGACGGCGGGCTTGGAGTGGACCAGCACGACGACGACCGGGGTCCCGGTGGCGACGACGGCGTCGAGCAGGGCGACCTGGCCGCCCTGGAGCTCCAGGGTCGCCGTGGAGCGTCCCTCGCCGGTCAGGGCGACGGTGTCTCCCAGGACGACGACGGCGACGTCGGCGGCGCCGGCCGCGGTCACCGCCTCCGCCACCTGTGCCGGGTCGGGGTCGACCGGGGCGAACACCGGTGGGCGCGGCTGCCCGTCGGGGTAGGTCGCACCGTCCGGGTCCGGCACGAGGGTGCCGATCTCGGCCCCGCGGGCGTGGGTGACGGTCCAGTCCGGCGGGACGACGGCGCGGATCCCGTCGAGCACGGTCTCGACCAGGTGCCGCGGGTGGCCCTCGGGCATCCACGGGACCTGGCCCGACGCGCCGGCCCAGTCCCCGAGCTGCGCGTGCGGGTCGTCGGCGTTCGGGCCGACGACGGCGATCGTCCGGGCACCCCGGGCGGAGGCGGCGCGGCCGTCCTCGCCCCGGGTCAGGCCGCCGTCGAGCGGCAGGAGGCCGTCGTTGCGCAGGAGCACCAGGGCGCGCCGGGCGACCTCGAGGTTGAGCTCGGCGTGCGCGGCGGACCCGATCACCTGCGCCTGACGCTCGGGGTCGGGCGCGCGCGGGTCCTCGAACAGGCCCAGCTCGACCTTCAGGCGCAGGATCCGGCGGACCGCCTCGTCGATCTGCGTCTCCTGCAGGTGCCCGTGCTCGAGCGCGCCCAGGGCACCGTCGAAGAACTGGGGCGTGGTCATGACGAGGTGGTTGCCCGCGACGACCGCCACGGTCGCGGCCTCGACGTCGTCGGCGCAGACCTTCTGCTCCCACACCATCCGCCCGACGTTGTCCCAGTCGGTCACGAGCGTCCCGGTGAAGCCCCACTCGCCGCGCAGCACGTCGTCCAGCAGCCACCGGTTCGCGGTGACCGGGATCCCGTCGATCGACTGGTAGCCGAGCATGAACGTCCGGCAGCCCTCGGCGACCGCGCGCTCGAAGGGCGGCAGGAACCACGAGCGCAGCGCCCGGTGGGACAGGTCCGCCTCGCTGGCGTCCCGGCCGCCCTGGGTCTGGGAGTACCCGGCGAAGTGCTTCGCGCACGCGAGGATCGCGGTCGGGTCGGTGAGCCCGGATCCCTGGTAGCCGCGGATCATCGCTGCACCGAGCTCGCCGATGAGGTGCGGGTCCTCCCCGAACGTCTCGTCGACCCGCCCCCACCTCAGGTCCCGCGCGATGCAGAGCACGGGGGAGAACGTCCAGTGCAGCCCCGTCGCCGCCACCTCGACCGCCGTCGCCCGCGCCCCGCGCTCGAGGAGCCCGGGGTCCCAGGTGCACGCCATCGCCAGCTGCGTCGGCAGGATCGTCGCGCCCGGCCAGAACGAGTGGCCGTGGATGGCGTCGTCGGCGGTCAGCAGGGGGATGCCCAGCCGGGTGCGGCGGGAGAGCTCGATCGCCCGGAGCATCGCCTCCGGGGAGGCGTGCAGGATCGACCCGGCACCCTTCGTCAGCACGATGTCGTCCAGGTCGCCCCGCGCGTCGAGCTGGAGCATCTGCCCGACCTTCTCCCGCAGCGTCATCCGGGACAGCAGGTCGTCGATGCGCGCCTCGACCGGCAGGGTGGGGTCGCGGTACGCCGGGGTGTCGGTGGTGGCGGTCATCGGTGCGGGACCCTTCGCTGGACCGGGAGACGCCGGGCACCCGGGTCACCCTCCGCACCCGGACGGTGCGTCACGGTCACCGATCCTGCCCCGCGCGGACGCCGTGCGCGGCCGGGACGCTCCGGACCGTCGGCCGCCGGCGACTCGATGCCGACCGCTCCGCGTCGCCCCCGGGGACCTCGAGAACCAGCACCGTGCCGAACCCGGCGCCGGAGCGCACGCGGAGCCGAGCGCCCGCGTCCCGAGCCAGGTCGGTCAGGGTGCGCAGGCCGTGGTCGCCCTCGCGGGCGATCGCCTCCCGGACGTCGAAGCCGCCCCCGTCGTCGGCGATCTCCAGCTCCGCGCGGTGGTCCCGCACGCGCAGGGTGCACCAGGCCCTCCTCGCGCCGGAGTGCTCCGCCACGTTGCGCAGCGCCTCGTGCGCGACCCGGAAGATCAGCGCCTCCTGGGCGCCGGACAGGTCGGTGACCCCGGGAGCGTCGACCCAGGCGCCGATCCCGTGCGCCCGCAGCGCGGCCACCATGTCCTCGAGGGCCACGGGGAGGCCGGCCGCGGACAGGCTCGGCGGGTAGATCTCGAGCAGGAACGAGCGCAGGCCACGGATGCTCGTGCGCAGGGCGCCGGCGGCCGCGCGCAGCTCGTCGGCGAGCGCGCTGTCACCGCGGCGATCGACCACGTCGGCCGCGCCGGCGACGACGAACGAGGCGCCGGCCAGGCCTTGGACGATGTTGTCGTGCACGTCGGCCGCGATCCTGCTCCGCTCGCAGGTGGAGGCCCGGATCACGCGCCGCAGCGACCGCTCGCTGCGGTGGCGGGCGGCGCGGAGCCTGCGGACCAGGCCGTGGATCAGGGTGAGCTGGGAGAGCTCCACCAGGGCGACCGTCGCGATCGCGATCGGCCCGAAGGTGCGCAGGAACTCGCTCGTGCGGCGATCGATGCGCTCCTCCTGGGTGTAGGTCTCGAACATCAGCCGGGTGCCGTCGCGCAGGTGGACCACGTGGTAGACCTCGACCAGTCCGACCCTGGTGAGGTCGGGGGACTCGTCCGGGTCGGCGGCCCGCGCGAAGGACGTCACCGTCGACGTCCCGGTGAGGACGCCGAGCGGTCCGTCGGCGAGGGGGAACACCCGACCGATCAGGGCCGGGTCGTCGGAGTAGAGGATGCGTCCCCCCGGTCCCCACACCTTGACCCGGACCAGCCCCTCGGTGAGGACCCGCTGGCGCACCACCCGGTCGAGCCGGGCGAGCGCCCCGGGGTCGCCCTCGAGCAGACCGTCCTCGAGCGCCGGCTCGACGACCACCGACGCGAGGAGATCCGTGGTCGACCGGGCGTCGAGGAACGCCTGCTCGCGCGCGGCACGGCTGCCGACGAGGCCGGCGAGGACGAGGATGCCGACGAGGGCCAGGACGCTGAGACCGACGAAGACGGTGACGGCGCGCCGGGGCGAGAGGTCCACGCGCCGGGCGGAGGACGGGCGGCCGTCGGCCAGCACGTGCCACGGCGGGTCCGCGGAGGCGTCGATGTCGTCGTCCGCCGAGGGCCCGGGTCGGTGCCGGACGCGCGTGCCCTGCCCCCGGCGCACCTCGAGGCGTCTCACGGCTGCTCCCGTCGTCGTGCCGGCGGCCGCGCCGCACGGTACTCGCCGAACTGCGCCGAGCAGGTCCCATGACATTGCGCGCACGTGAAATGGCCGTCAAACGCCGCGGTGCACCGGTGCCGGCGCACCGGATTTCCGCCGACCCGCAGAAATCCGCGTCACGCGCCATCTACCCGAAGGTCGTAGGACCTCCGGGGGGGCGTGTCGTCGGACCGGACCACACCCCGGGCGCCCGTCGTAGGCATGCTGACCTGCATCGATGCCCCAGGTCGCCGGTGCGGAGGGGGATCCGGCGGATGGGCAGACCGCGCCGCGGGAGGAAGGACCGCCCGTACCGATTTGCGCCGCCTTCACGTGCGGTCGGCACAGTCGCGTCCGGCGGCACCCAGACAATGCGGTGCTCAATGCCGGGCATCGACGCCGCGGGGGACGACTTCGGGCGGGCGGCGCTGCCGGGCCAGGACGAGGAGAAACGACGTGGACACGACCATTCACACCGTCGACGGACGGGTGCCGGTGATCCGGGTCCAGGGAGAGCTCGCCCTGCCGGGCGCGGCCGCGCTGCGACAGGACCTCGTCGACCTGCTCGACGGCGGCGGACGGCAGGTCGTCGTCGACCTCACCGCGGTGACCTTCGTCGACTCGACGGGTCTGGGCGTGCTCCTCGGCGAGCGGGCGCGGCTCGCGCAGCGAGGTGGGACCCTGCACCTGGTCGTCGACCGCGAGAGCGTCCTGCGGACGTTCCGCATCTCCTCGCTGATCCGGGTGTTCGTGATCCACCGCACGCTCGACGACGCCCTGTCCGCCGCCGGTCACCCCGGTCACCCCGGTCGCCCCGGGACGCCCACGGCCGGGTCACTCGAGGCGCTCCGAGGCTGACGCCGGCGGGACATCCGCGAGCGGACGGCGCACACGGCGACGCCACCGACCCGTGGGTCGGTGGCGTCGGTGGGTCGCCCGGAGCCGGCTACGCGGCCTTGGCGAGGGGGAGGCTGAAGGAGTCCGCGCTGTGCGAGGAGGCCGCCGGCGAGGCGGCGGCGGTCGAGCGGTCCGGGCCGCGCTCGGCGTCCCACGACGCCCGAGCGGCGAGCTCGACGACGTCCGCACGACGGATCGACCTCCCGACGGTGACACCGAGGACGAGGGCAAGAGCCAGCCAGACAGCGACGATGCTGAAGAGGACCATGACGTCAGTAGACCCGTTACCTGCCCGTGATCACAACCCCCCGGGGCCAACCGCTTCCCGTTGCCGCGCCTCGGGGCACCCGGCTCGGCGGCTTCCGGACGCACCCGTCCCGGCCGATCGAGGACCACGCCGGAGCCCCCGACGGCGGGCCGACCTGCGGGTGGACGAGCGCGCGGGCGCCGGTGGTGGGTCGCGTGGGTGCCCTGGGTGAGGTGGTCGGGGTCGTCGTGCTCATGTCAGGCTCCCGCTCTCCGGTGTCGGTCTCGGCGGTCGCGCCGGCGGGTCGACCGGCGCACCTGCGGTACGGAGCCGGCGGCCCCGCGTGTGATACCGGTCCGCGCCGCTGCGCCAGCGGTCCGCGTCAGATGTCGAGGAACGGCGGGAGCAGCGGCAAGGGGCCGGAGGCGACGAACGGGCGCAGGGTCAGCGGCTCCATGAGCGACTCGTAGGCCGCCCGCGCCGAGATCCTCTTCTCGGCGGCGACGGCCGCGACCTTGCCGGCCAGGAGGGCGGCGGAGAACGACGTCCCGCCCCATGTCGCCCAGCCCGAGAACTCGACAGGCTTCGCGCCCTTCCCGTCCGTGCCCTTCCCGAAGCCCGTGAAGTAGGTGCTCTCGACGTCCTCGCCGGGTGTGAGGAGATCGATCCAGGCGGCGCCGTGCGGGGTGAAGGGGGACAGCTCGTACCCGCGGGCGCCCTTGAAGTCCACGCGTCTGGCGGAGCCGACCGCGACGACGTCGTCGAGCGCCGCGGGCCAGGCCGGCCGGCGGTACTCCTTGTCGTCGTCGAAGCCGAGGCCGGGGTCCCCGTGGTTGCCCGCGCAGGCGATCACCAGCACCTCGGGGTCGAGCCGGTCGATGGCGGTCGCGAGCCCGAGCGGGGGGCGGCCGTCGTCGGTGTAGCAGACCAGCGACAGGTTGAGGATCTGCACACCGCTGCGGCCCAGCTCGACGATGGCGTTCGCCACGTCCCACGACGACGCCTCCCCCTGGTCGTTCAGGACCCGGCGGACCCGGACCGCGGCACCGGGCGCCTCGCGCAGCACCAGCCCGGTGACGAAGGTGGCGTGCCCCGCTGCGTAGTACCAGGGGGAACCGTCCGGGGTCGCGGCGAGGAAGTCGTCCGGGAAGGTGGCGAGGTACCCCCCGGCGAGGTCGTTGCTCGGCGAGAGCCCCGTGTCCAGGACGCCGACCGTGATACCGGCCCCGGCCCTGCCGGTGCGGGTCAGGCCGCCCGTGACCGGCCTCGGGTCCGGCCCGCCACCGTGCGAGACGGTCCCGCCCCCGCTGTTGACCCCACCGAGGAGCCGGTTCTTGCCCATGACGGGCGCCCACCGGGCGTAGTCCGCCTCGAAGTGCGCGCGGAGCCCGGCGAGCAGGTGGTCGACCGGGTCCTCTGCGGCCACCTGGGCCACCGCGTCCCAGGCGAGCCTCCCGACGATCCGGGTGAGGCCGAGGGGCACGCTGTCCGTCGGCGTGACGCCCGTGACCCCGAAGCGACCGAGCACGCTCAGGACCAGGCGGGCGTGCTCGATCGCCACGAGGAAGTCCACCTCGGCGGTCGTCCCGCCGTTCACCTGGCTGCCTGACGTGATCATGGACGCCCCCGTGCCCCCGTGCCGGTATGGAGGCCCACTATGGCAGCGCCCGCGTGGGCCGCGGAAGGCGGTCGGCGCCGGTCGTCGGCGGTCGGCGGCGGTCGGCGGCCGTTGACGCGCGGCGCCGGAGCGGCAACTGTCACAGGTGGACAGCGTGGGGCGACCTCGGGGGCAGCGTGACCGATCTCCTGGCGGCGGCTCGCGAGTCGCTCGGGCTCGCCGCGGTCGAGCCCGCGGCGGCCCGGGACCTCGCCGAGCGGGTGGCGTCGACGGCTCGGGCGAGCCGGCGGTGGGACGTCGTGTGCGTCGCGGAGCGGGCCCTGGGCGTGGCGGCGATGCAGCAGTCCCGCCTGGACGACGCCGTCGTCCACCTGCGGGCCGCGATCGTCGCCGGGGGACGGGCGGGGGACCCCCAGCGCACGGGTGAGGCGCGGATGAGCCTGGCCTCCGCGCTCATGATGCGCGGGACGGCCGACCCGCTCCTTCGTGGAGATCGGTCGAGCGCTGTCCGAGCTCGACGGCGTCGCGGCGGCACGGGCGCTCACCCAGCGGGCGGCCATCTCGCAGGAGCTCGGGCACCTCGACGAGGCGCTGGACGACCTCCGCCGGGCCCTGCCGGTGCTGCGGCGGGCCGGTGACGTGCAGTGGGAGACCAGGGCGCTGTCCAACCGCGGGCTGCTGCACAGCGCGCGGCGCGAGTTCGCCGCCGCCGAGGCCGACCTCCTCGCGGCCGGACGGCTGTCCCGCGAGCACGGCCTGCGCCTGCCCGCGGCGATCGTCGAGCACAACCTGGCGTGGGTGGAGTCGCAGCGCGGCGACGTCCCGTCCGCCCTCGGGCACCTGGGCTCGGCCCGGGTCATGTTCGAGGGGCTCGGGCTCGCGCTGGGGTCCGTCCTGGCCGACCAGGCCGAGCTGCTGCTCGCGGTCCGGCTCGTGGACGAGGCCCGGGTGACGGCCGACGCCGCCGTGGCGGCGGACGAGCGCGACGGCCGCCGCAACCACCTGCCCGAGTCCCGGCTCCTGCTGTCGACCATCGCCCTCGTCCAGGGCGATCCGGTCGCCGCGCTCGCGGCGGCGCGGACGGCCGCGCGCGAGTTCACGCGGCTCGGACGCCACGAGTGGCTGGTCCTGTCCCGGTACGCGCGGATCCAGGCGATGATCGCGGGCGAGCAGCGGGTGACGCCCCGTCAGTGCCGCGTCGCCGCGGACGCGCTGGCCGCCGCCGGATGGCAGGTGCCCGCGCTCGAGGCGCGGCTGCTCGCGGGGCGCCTGGCGTTGCAGCGCGGCCTGGCGGCGGAGGCGCGGCGGGACTTCGCCGAGGCCGCCCGCGCCCGGCATTCCGGCCCGGCGGACGCCCGGGCGCGGGCCTGGCTCGGCGAGGCCCTGCTGCGCGAGGCCGACGGGCGACGTCCGGCAGCGGTGCTCGCCCTGCGCGCCGGCCTGCGCGTCCTCGAGGACTACCGGGCGACGCTCGGCGCGACCGAGCTGCGGGCCCACGTGACCGTGCACCGGGGCGCCATCGCGCGGATGGGCCTGCGGCTGGCCGTCGAGGACGGCAACGCGCGCTCGGCGCTGTGGTGGGCGGAGTGCGGTCGGGCGACGTCGACCCTCGTCCGGGCCGCGCAGCCGCCGTCGGACGCCGTGCTCGCGAACCTGCTGGCGGAGCTGCGCGCCGCGATGACGTCGATCGAGGAACGGCGCGTCGACCAGCAGCCGACCCAGGCGCTCGTCCGGCGGCAGGTGGTGCTGGAGCGACGGATCCGCGACCACTGCCGGGAGTACCCGGGGTCCGCGGGGGAGGCGCGGGCGCGGCCGCCGTCGGTCGCGCAGCTGCGGGACGCGCTCGGCGAGGCGGCGCTGGTGGAGTACGTCGAGCGGGACGGCGAGCTGCACGCGGTGACGGTGTCCCGCGGCCGCGTCCGGCTGCACGCACTCGGGCCGGTGGACCGGATCCGCGACGCGGCGCAGTACATCCCGTTCGCGCTCCGCCGGCTCTCCGCCGGGCGGGCGCGCCCGGCGAGCCTCGCGGCCGCGACCGACGTCCTCGATCGTGCCGGGGACCTGCTCGACGACGTCCTGCTCCGGCCGCTCTGGCGACACCTCGGCGACGTGCCCCTGGTGGTGGTCCCGGTCGGACCGCTCCAGTCGGTCCCCTGGTCGCTCCTGCCGTCCTGCCTCGCGCGCCCCGTGAGCGTGAGCCCGTCCGCGACCCTGTGGCACGCCGCCGCCGCGCGCGGTCGGCGGTCGCCCGGGCGCGTCGTCGTCGTGGCGGGTCCGCGGCTCGACGGGGCTCGGACCGAGGCCGACGCCGTGGCGGGCCTGTACCCCGGGTCGCGCGTGCTCGTCGGCGAGGACGCCACCGCCGCGAACGTCCAGGAGGCGATGGACGGCGCGGCCCTGGTTCACCTGGCGGCGCACGGGACGGTGCGGTCCGACAACCCGCTCTTCTCCTCGCTGTCCCTCGCCGACGGTCCGTTCACCGTCTACGACCTCGAGCGCCTGCGACGTGCCCCGCACCACGTGGTGCTGGCGGCGTGCGACACCGGGCGGTCCGAGGTCGTGGCGGGGGACGAGATCCTCGGGTTCACCGCCGCGCTCATGGCGGGCGGGACCGGGACCGTCGTGGCGTCGGTCGTCCCGGTCGCGGACTCCCCGACCGTGAGCCTCATGGCGGCCTACCACCGGCAGCTCGGGGCGGGCTCTGCGCCGGCCGAGGCGCTGGCCCGCGCCCAGGCGGCCATGCGGAGCCAGGCGCCCGCCTTCCGCGCGGCCGCCGCGGGGTTCGTCCTGCTCGGCGTCGGCCACCTGTCGGCGCTGCCGGCGACCGAGCGGCTCGGCGGGGTGCTCGCAGGGGCGGCGGCGACGTGACGGCCGCCGCCGGGCGGGCCCGGGACCGACGGCGGGCGCGCTCCCGGTATCACCGCGGGCCTCCCGTGCTCCGATGGAGGACGAAAAATGTGTGGACAGGCGCTGCGCACGGTGGTCGACGCCGCCTCGTGACCCGAGGGGAGGAGTGGGACACTGCTCCTACCCGGGTGCGGGCGCCGGACGACGCGGGACGGGTGAGGTGATGACGATGACGGAACCACGATGGTCGGACGACGACGCCCTGCTGGCCGACCTCAAGGCGGCACTCGCCCACGCGGGTCCCGCGGACGACGCCTTGCTCGAGTCCGGCCGCGGCGCCTTCGCCTGGCGCACCGTCGACGCGGAGCTCGCGGCCCTGACCTACGACTCCCTGCTCGACGACCTCACGGTCGTGCGCGGAGGGACGGGGGCACCGACCGACGGTCCGCGGAGCCTGGTGTTCGAGGCGGGCGACGTGTCCGTGGAGCTCGACGTCCTGCCGGGCCGGATCGTCGGCCAGCTCGTCCCCGGGGCCCCCGGAGAGGTCGTGGTGCAGTCGAGGACCGAGGACCTCGTCCGGGCCACGGCCGACGACGCAGGTCTCTTCAGCGTCGAGGTCACCGCCCCGGACGGCCCCGTGCGCCTGCGGTGCACCACAGCGGCCGGGACCCTCGTCACCGACTGGGTCCGGATCTGACGCCGACCCGGACCTGACCGGGTCCGGATCGGACGCCGACCCCTCACGCCCGGACCTGACGCCGGCCGCTGCCGGGCGGTCAGGATCGGGCGGCGTCCTCGGTGGTGTTCGCAGCCGCCCACGCCGCGACGGCGGGGTGCTCGCGGATCCGCTGCAGGGCGCGGGCGCGCGTCGGGCCGATGCTGCCGATCGGGATCCCCAGACGGCTGCTGATCTCGCCGTAGGTGAGGGGCGGGTCGGTCACGAGCACCAGGAGGAGGCGGCGCTGGTTGTCGGGCAGCTCCGCGAGCGCCTGCAGCAGCACCTCGTGCCGCCCGGACTCGGCCATCCCGTCCACCACGGCGACGTCGACCGCGACCGCCCCGTCGCCGGACACCGGACCGGTCAGCTCGAGCTCGCCCACCGCGGCCAGCGGGTCGAACGGCCGCGTGCGCTGACGCTGGCGCAGCGTGCCCAGGCACTCGTTGCGCACGGTCGTGACGATCCAGCCCGGCAGGGCCTGCGGCTCCCGGATGTCCCCGAGGTGCTCGACGAGCCGGAGCCACAGCGTCTGGACCACGTCCTCGAGGTCCGACCCCTGGAGCCGGTAGCGGCGGATCACCGAGAGCACGAGCGGCGTGTACCGCTCGACCAGCGCGTCCCACGCCTCGCTCCGGCCCGCCCGGGCGTCCTGGACGAGCTCCGACACGGGCGTCTGGTCGTCGCGCATCGGCTCACCCCCTGCCGTCACCGTCCGGGTCCCCAGCATCCCGGTCGCACCCGCGCTGGTCCCACCAGCACTCCGACGACGTTACGCCTTCGACGGTCCGCTGCGGCCATGCCCCGTCGGGCTGCGGCGGGCGCATGTCCTGCCACGGTCTCGCCTCGGTCGTCGCGGGCGGGTGATCCGTGCCCTCCGCTGCATCAGGCCGCCCCCGCCCTGCTCCGTACGTCGACATCGATTTCCCGGCACGACACCGACGGAGGTGGCGAGATGCTCGCGACGGAGAGCGCGGCGGAGCGGCGGTTCCTCGACCAGGTCCAGCTGGTCTACCACTACCGGGACGGGCACGACTTCGTCACCGAGACCATGCTCCGCACCGAGGCGGTCGCATACATGCCCGTCCTCCTGGCCAGCTACGTGGACCCCGACCACTACGAGGCGGCGTTCGCGAGCATCGAGCTCCGCCGGGTGAGCGCCCGGACCTCCGAGGTCCGACTGGATCGCCCGGGATACCTGTGGGCCGTCCCCCCACGAGCGGACGACGACGTCCGGCCGGACCTCGGCGCTCGCGCCGAGCGCCCGCGGGTCGCGTGACGGGTCCGCGATGAGGATCCTTCGGGCATCCTTCCGAGATCCGGCGGATCCGGGGGGTCCGGGGGATCCGGGACGACACGCGGGGGCGGCACCATGGTCGATCGCACGGCGGAGACGCGCGGGCAGGTCCCTCCACCCCGGTCGGTCACCGGGCCGCTGCGCTGGCCCGACGACGTCGACGGCGTCGTCGGCGGTGACCTGACCGCAGCGTTCGCGTGCGTGACCCCCGCGGGCGGCGCCGTCGTGCCCGAGGACCACGACCCCGTCGGCCGGCTCCACGACGCGGCGTCCGACGACCACGGCCGTTTCGCGGCGCTCGTGCGGGACCTGCGGGCGCTGGAGACGCCCACGGACGGGCTCTCGGTCGTGGCGGACGACGGCGACGTCGTGGGGCACGGGAGGCTCACCCCGTCCCTCCTCGATGCGGGACGACGCCGTCGGTCTGCGGGCTCCCGACACCTGACCCGCGCGTGCCGGCCGGGCCGTGCCGCGAGGTCGCCGGCGCGCAGTACGTTGACACGCGAAGTCCTCGTCGGCCTGGGGCCGACGGGGTGGGTCACCGCCGGGCCGGCCCGCCCGGCGGACCGACCGGGCCCGTGCCTCGAGGGCGACGAGGGGGTCGTGATGGCGGAGTACACGCTCAACACGGCAGCGGTGACGCACCTGCGCTCACTCGTCGACGCCCGGCAGTACGTCCTGGACAGCGACTGGGGCGACAGCCAGCCGGACGCGGCGGCGCAGGACGCGTACCTCGAGCGGCACTCCTGGCCCGAGTACGCCGCCTGGCATCTCGGCCTCACGGTCGGTGCGACCGACGAGACCAAGGCGCGGTACGCCTTCGTCGCCGGCGACTTCCGCCGGGTGCACCGCTCCGGGCTGATCGCGTGCGTCTACCGAGCGTCCGAGTGGCGCCACAAGGAGGTCGAGCTCGCCGCTCACGACCTCCTGCAGCACCTGGACCGGATCAGCGCGTGAGCAGGTGCTGCGCGGTGGCCGCGGTCAGCCGCCGAACAGGTTCTCGAGCTGGGCCCGGAAGGTCAGCACCGACAGGGTGCCGAAGAGCGCGATCGCCCAGATCAGCATGCCCAGGCGGACCCCTCGGACCCGGATCGCCGCGGGCAGCGTCCGGCGGTTGATGAGGATCAGCAGCCCGGAGTAGATGAACATCATGAATCCGCCGACCACGGCGGCGATCACCAGGAGCACGATCGGCTGGTCGAAGCCGAGCAGCAGGACGACGATGCCGACGGCGATGAGGCCCCAGACGAGCCCGGCGTAGATCTTCGACTCGTTCGCGTTCCGGGCGTAGCTCGTCTTGATGACGTCGGCGGCCAGGCGGCTGGTGTAGTCGACGATGCCCAGCGCCGCGGCGAACAGGGAGAAGGAGCCGATGATCCAGAAGAAGTACTGGAACCAAGGACCGACCCGGTCGCCCAGCACCTCGCCCTCGGTCTGGATGAAGCTGATGTCGCTGGCCAGTCCTTCCCGGCCGAAGACCGTGGAGTACGCGAGCAGCGAGGTGAAGAGAATCGTCACGAAGGTGATGAGGACGAACGTGAAGATCTGCTCGAGGTTGGCGAACTTCCACCATCCCCGCCACGAGGACATGTTCTTCGGGGTGGGCTCGAACACGAAGCCGGTGGACGGCGCGGCCTCGGGCTGACCGGTGATGGGGCTGACGAGCCGGGGGACGAAGGCCCCCATCCCGAAGCCCTTGTCCCGGATCCAGTTCGCCTGCACCAGGTTCTGCCCGCCGCCGGCGCCGGCGAACGCGAGCGCGCCGAGCAGGGTGGCGAACCCGAGCGCCTCGACCGGGATCTGCGGGCGGGTGACGATCTGCGGCGCGTCGCCCCAGGCGTCGGCACCGACCGCGAAGATCGCGCCGACGACGAAGAGCAGCAGGACGGCGGCCACCTTGATCATCTGCGCGCGCTCCAGGGCCACGTACACCACCGGCGCCAGGGTGAGGATCAGCCCGATCACCACGAGCATCCCGATGGCGATGTAGCGCGGCGTCCCGCCGAAGATGTAGGACGCCAGGGTCGCGCTGCTGGTCGCCCACCCCGGCCAGAGGTTGGCGAAGTAGGTGAGGCAGGCGAAGACCAGGCCCCAGTGCCGCCAGTAGCGGCTGAACCCGGTCAGCGCCGTCTCGCCGGTGGCGAGGGTGTAGCGCTCGATCTCCAGGTTGATGAAGTACTGGGTCACCAGCCCCACCAGCGCCGCCCACACGAACACCAGGCCGACCTGGGAGGCGATGAACGGGAAGAGGATGAACTCTCCCGACGCCAGGCCGACGCCGGCCGCGATGATTCCCGGCCCGATCAGCTTGCGGTACTTCAGCGGGGCGTCCGGGAGATCCCGGACCTCCGGCCGCGGCAGGTTCTTGGTGGGGAAGGAGTCCGCGGCGGAGACGTCGCGGGCCGTGGGGGACGTGCCATCGGTGGCCGACATGAGGCCATACCTACCACCGCCACTGGGGGGGGACAACGACCCACGCCGAGAGGGATGTGACCCAGGTCACGCGTCGCCGGGTGAAAGGTCCGGTTTGCGGGCCGATGGGGGAGGTGTCCACGAAAAAGGCATACCTGCCGCGAGGCAGGGACGCAAAGCCATGGGACCCACGTGGTTCGCCAGGCCGCCGAAGGAAGAGGAAACACCACCATGCGTCAGCTCTCGTCCCCGCGCTCCACCAGCATGCGAGCCGTCCTCGCCGCACTCCTGGCCACCGCGGTCCTGGCTCTCACGGTCGCCCCGGCCGAGGCCGCCGGGCGGGTGGCCCCCCTCCACCCGTTCGCCTCCACCTCCGTGTGGAACACCGCGATCGGGTCCGGCGCCCAGTTCGAGGCGAAGACCGGGCCGAAGACGTCGTCCTTCCTCACCGCCAAGCCGGTCATCAACAGCACCATCTGGTCCAGCGCCGTCTACCAGGCCACGACCAGCGACGTGCTGGCGACGCTCAGGTCCGTCCGCACCAAGCAGTCCTGGCAGATCCGGATCCCGGCCAACGCCACCGGCGCCGCCGGCTCCGGCGGCTTCGCCGACGGCCACGCCACGATCATCCAGCCGGACGGCCGGACCTCCTACGACACCTACAAGCTCGTCAAGGTCAGCGCCACGGTCTGGGAGGCGCAGGTCGCCAAGGTCACCGACCTCACCGGCACCGGCATCAACCTGGGTGTGCGCGCGGCCGGGGTCCCGTTCGTCGCCGGCTTGATCCGCTCGCACGAGCTGCGTGACAAGCAGATCAACCACGCCCTGGCCGTCGCCGTGCCGGACAGCGTGCTGAGGTCCGGGTTCGTGTGGCCCGCCAAGTCCCAGGACACCAACGGCGCCACCGCCTACAAGGGCCAGGTCCCGATGGGCACCCTGCTCGCGATCCCCTCGACGGTGGACGTCACCACCCTGGGCCTGAGCCCGGAGGGCCTCGCCCTGGCCAAGGCCCTGCAGCGGTACGGCGCCTACGTCGTGGACCGCGGCGGCATGGGCGCCCTGTACTGCGAGTCCGCCTGCGACCCGACCGCGACGAGCCGCGCCGCGGCCGCCTGGAAGATCCTCCATGGGCAGATGCGCGTCGTCACGAACAGCACCGCGACGACCGTCGGCGGCGGGGGCGCCCCGATCGCGCCCGCCCTGGCGCCGCTCTCCTAGTCCGCACCACACCAGCAGCACCCCGACGTGCGGGTGACCTCGTCCACGAGGTCACCCGCACGTCCGTGCGTCCGCGCTCGGCGTCCTCACAGCGACCCGGACCGGCGCACCGCTCCCGAGCCGGGCGTCAGCCGGCCCGCGACACGATCCAGATGTCGTTCCCGTCGGGGTCACGCAGGGAGAACATCAGCGGCGCTCCCGAGATGTCGGCAGGGGCCGGGTCCACGTCGATCCCGCCGACGGCGGTCAGGCGTGCGTGCTCGGCGAGCACGTCGTCGACCTCGACGCCGATGGAGGACCCGCCCGGCGTGCCGGTCATCGGCGGGTTGAGCGCGAGCCGGGCGACGGAGCCCGGCGGCGCGACCTCGACCCAACGAATCTCGCCGTCCGGTCCGTAGGTCACGTCGCCGCGCACCTCCCAGCCGAGGCGGCCCTTGTAGAACTCGAGCGCGGCGTCCTGGTCGGCGACGGTGAACATGGCAGTGGCGAGGGAGGCCTGGGGGGCCGGTGTCGTGGTCATGCCGGTGTCGACCCTGCCGGGGACCCGAACTCATCGCCGGACTCGCGCCGGACGCGACCGGCGGCGTCACCCGGGTCGTCGCCCTGGCTCCGCGCGACGGCGGCCTGGTACGTTCCACGGTCACCATCCGGCGCGAGCCCCCGATGCCGCGGGTCCCGGTCCGTCGCTGGACACCCTCACCGATGTCGACCGCGCGGCGCCGGTCGCGAAGGGACCACGATGACCACGTACACGGTCGGCTACTTCGTCGGAAGCCTGTCCTCCACGTCCGTCAACCGGGTGCTGTCGAAGGCGCTGATCCGCCTGGCCCCCGACGACCTCGAGTTCGTCGAGATCCCGATCAGGGACCTGCCCCTGTACAGCCAGGACTACGACGCCGACTTCCCGCCCCCCGCGCGGGCGCTGAAGGACGCGATCGCCGCCGTCGACGCGGTGCTGTTCGTCACCCCGGAGTACAACCGGTCCATCCCCGGGGCGCTGAAGAACGCGATCGACTGGGCCTCGCGACCCTGGGGGCAGAACTCGTTCGACCACATCCCGGCCGGCGTCATCGGTGCCTCGATCGGCCAGATCGGGACCGCCCTCGCCCAGCAGAGCCTGCGGGCCGTCCTCAGCTTCGTGAACGCCCGCCAGCTGACCGCGCCCGAGGCCTACATCACGTTCACGCCCGAGGTCTTCTCGGACGACGGGCAGGTGGCGGACGCGTCGACCGAGGAGTTCCTCCGGACCTTCATGACCGAGTTCCGCGACCACGTGGAGCGGGTTCTCACCGTCCTGCCCCGCTCGACGGGCGCCTGAAGCCCACCCGGGACGGCCGGGACGGCCGGGACCACGAGGCCCACCGGGCGAGGGCGACCCCGCGCGGTGGGCCTCGTCGCGCGTACCCATGCGCGGGCGACGCGCCACCCGCGCGTCCGCCCGCGTCGTCCCACCGCATCACCGCAGGTCAGCGTAGGTTGGACGGGTCGTCCGGCGGCGTGCGCCGGGCGCCGTCCGCCGGGCCCCTTGACGGCCGAGGGCTCGCGACAGCACGCTACGCACTGGCGCTGAAACCTTTCACACCCGGGGGGGGACGATGGCGGAGCACCCCACTGACGTGGTGCCCACGCTCGAGCTGCGCGGCATCCGCAAGGCGTTCGGCCCGGTGGTCGCGCTCCGGTCCGGCACCCTGGTCGTGGGGCCCGGCTCGATCCACGCCCTGGTCGGGGAGAACGGCGCCGGGAAGTCGACGCTGGTGAAGATCGTCGCGGGCGTGCACCGGCGGGACGCGGGGGAGTTCCTGCTCGAGGGCCGGCCGGTCGACTTCGGGTCGACCGCGGAGTCGAAGGCCCAGGGCGTGGCCGTCATCTACCAGGAGCCCACGCTGTTCCCGGACCTGTCCGTCACCGAGAACATCTTCATGGGCCGCCAGCCGGTCGGCGCCGGGCGCCGGATCGACCGCGCCGCGATGTACGCCGAGGCGGGCCGGCTCTTCGACCGGCTGGGCGTCCACATCGACCCGCGACGGCCCGCGGAGGGGCTGTCGATCGCGGACCAGCAGATCATCGAGATCGCGAAGGCCATCTCGCTCGACGCGACGCTGCTCATCATGGACGAGCCGACGGCGGCGCTCAGCGGCGTGGAGGTCGAGCGTCTGTTCGCCGTCGCCCGCAGCCTGCGCGACGAGGGCCGGGCGCTGGTCTTCATCTCCCACCGGTTCGACGAGGTCTTCGCGCTCTGCGACACGGTGACGGTCATGCGCGACGGCGAGTACATCTCCACGCACGCGACCGCCCGGACGTCCGTCGACGCGATGGTGGCGGCCATGGTGGGTCGGGACGTCGCGGACCTGTACCCGAAGGTTCCGGCGCCGATCGGGGCGCCGGTGCTGCAGGTGGAGGGACTGACCTCGCCCGGCGTGTTCTCCGACGTCTCGTTCGAGGTGCGCGCCGGCGAGATCGTCGGCCTCGCCGGGCTGGTGGGCGCCGGGCGCAGCGAGATCGCGCGGGCCGTGTTCGGGGTGGACCGGTACGCCTCCGGCACGGTGCGCGTGGGCGGGGCCGCGGTGCCGGGGGGCAGCCCGCGCGCGGCCATCCGGGCCGGGATGGCCTTCGTCCCCGAGGACCGCCGCAAGCAGGGTCTGGTCATCGACTCCTCGGTCGCCCGCAACGTCGCCGGGGTCATCCGCGAGGGGCTCGCGCGGGCCGGGCTCCTCACCGCCGGCTCGGAGAACCGAGCCGCGGCCCCCTGGGCGTCGCGGCTCGAGGTGAAGACGAGCGCGCTGGACATGCACGCCGCCACGATGAGCGGCGGCAACCAGCAGAAGGTCGTCATCGCCAAGTGGCTGGCCACGGACCCCCAGCTGCTGATCATCGACGAGCCCACGCGCGGGATCGACGTCGGGACCAAGGCCGAGGTGCACCGGCTGCTGTCCGAGCTCGCCGGGCGCGGCCTCGCGATCCTCATGATCTCCTCCGAGCTGCCCGAGGTGCTGGGCATGGCCGACCGCGTGCTCGTCGTCGCCGAGGGCCACATCACCGCGGACCTCGACCGTGCGGAAGCGACGCCGGAGGCCGTCATGCTCGCCGCCACCCACCACGAGGAGCCCCTCGCCGGCTCCGCCGCGACCCGCTCCGCCGCGTCCCGCTCCGCCGCACCCGAGGAGTCGGCCCGATGAGCCAGCCCGCGATGGACCCGCCCGCACTGCACCATGCCGACGGCGCCGAGGTGACGACGGCCGAGGCGCTGCTCGTCGAGCCGAGCCGGCTCCCGCGGGGACGGCGGCTGCTCACCACGGTCCTGCGCTCGCGTGAGCTGTCGATCCTCCTCGTGCTGGTCGCCGTCGTCGTGGTCGCGACCGCGCGCAGCAGCGGGTTCATCTTCAGCGACGACGGCTGGCGCAACTTCCTGCTCAACCCGTCCATCCTGCTGCTGCTGGCCGTGGGCCAGGCCGTCGTCATCATCACCCGCAACGTCGACCTGTCAGTGGGGTCGGTCATGGCGCTCACCGCCTACCTGACCGGTCGCCTCTTCCTCGAGGTGCCGGGCCTGCCGATCCTCGTGGTGTTCCTCGCGGGTGTCGTCGCCGGGGCGGTCCTCGGGCTGGTCAACGGCGCGCTGGTCACGTACTGCCGGGTGCCGTCCCTGGTCATCACCCTCGGGACGCTGTACGTCTACCGCGGCGTCATGCTGACCTGGGCCGGCAGCGACCGGATCAACGCCGGGGACCTGCCCGCGGGCTTCCTCCGGCTGGGGACCCGGTCCTACCTGACCGTCCCCCTGCTGACGATCATCGCCCTCGTCGTGCTGGTCGTCGTCGGCTACTACCTCTACACGGCGCGAGGGGGCCGCGAGCTGTACGCGATCGGCTCGGACCCCGCGGCCGCCGTGCTCTACGGCCTGGCCGTCAACCGCCGGATCCTCTCCGCGTTCGCCGTCAGCGGCGCGCTCGCCGGCCTCGCCGGGGTGCTCTACACCGCCCGGTACGGCACGGTCAGCTCGGCGGTCGGGGTCGGCTTCGAGCTGCAGGCCGTCGCCGCCGTCGTGATCGGCGGGGTCGCGATCTTCGGCGGCAGCGGGACCGTCTGGGGTGCGGCGATCGGCGCGTTCCTGCTCGTGACCATCAACCGGGCCCTGCCGAGCCTGGGCGTCGAGGACTTCTGGCAGCGCGCCGTCTGGGGCGTCCTCATCCTCGGCGCCATCGTGCTGGACCGCGTCCTGGCCGCCCGTCAGGCCCGCAAGCTGGTCGAGGCGAGGGACCTGTCATGAGCACGAGCACCGGCACCCCGGGCCGCACCTACGCCGCGTACTCCCGGCCCCTGTGGCAGCGGCTCCTGCTGACCCGCGAGTCGGCGGTGATCGCGCTGACCGTCGCCGTCATCGTGTACTCCCTCGTCACCGTCCAGAACTTCGACGGGCCGCTGACCCTGAAGTTCCTCCTGCAGGACGTCGCCCCGATCCTGCTGATCGCGCTGCCGATGACGCTCATCATCGTCACCGGGGAGATCGACCTGTCGGTGGCCAGCATCGTGGGGCTGAGCAGCGTCGTCCTCGGCGTCCTGCACCAGGGCGGCATGCCGGTCCCGCTCGCGGGCCTCGTCGCCCTCCTCGTGGGCGCCGCCTGCGGGACGCTCAACGGGTTCCTCGTCGCCTTCGTCGGGCTCCCGTCGCTCGCGGTGACCATCGGCACGCTCGCGCTGTTCCGGGGCGTCGCCGTCGGGCTGCTGGGGACCACGGCGGTCACGGAGTTCACCGAGAGCTGGACCGACCTCGCCACCGGCACCCTCGGCGGCAGCAGCATCCCGATCGTCATGGTCCCCTTCACCCTCCTGGCGGTGGGGTTCTCGCTGCTGCTGCACTTCTCCACCTTCGGCCGCGGGGTCTACGACATCGGGCTCAACGACGAGGCGGCGCACTTCACCGGCGTCGACGTCGCCCGGACGAAGCTCGTGCTGTTCGTCCTCTCCGGCGTGGTGTCCGCGTTCGCAGGGGTCTACTTCACCCTGCGGTTCGGCAGCGCCCGCGGCGACAACGCCACGGGCCTCGAGCTGCAGGTCATCGCGGCGGTGCTGCTCGGCGGCGTGTCGATCTTCGGCGGCCGGGGTCGCCTGCACGGCGTGCTCGCCGGCGTCGTGCTCATCGGCGTCATCTCCAGCGCGCTGCGCCTCGAGGGTGTGACCGTCAACGTCACGAACATCATCATCGGCCTGCTGCTGATCGCCTCGGTGGTCTCCGGTGGGCTGGTCGCCGCCGTGTCGGGTCGCGTGCGCCGCCCGGCTTCCCGCGCCTCATCCGGAGCGTCGGGTCCCTCCTCGTCCGAGCGCGCGGCGACCGCCGGCGCCGGCTCGAGCACCTGAAAGGGAGAACGATGAAGTCCCACTCCACGCGCAGGACGGCGCTCGTCGCGCTGACGCTCTCGGTCGCGCTGTCCCTCTCCGCCTGCGGGGGCGGCGACGACGAGGGCGACAGCGCCGACCTCGGCACGGGCGCCGAGGGCGGCGGGGGCGAGCTCACCCTGACGATGCTCCCCAAGAACCTCGGGAACCCGTACTTCGACACCAGCACGGCCGGGGCCGAGGAGGCCGCCGGCGAGCTGGAGGCCACCATCGAGGAGGTCGGACCGGAGACCGGGAGCCCGGACGCGCAGGTCCAGTACATCAACACGGCCGCCCAGCAGGGCGTCGGCGGGCTCATCGTCTCCGCGAACGACCCCACCGCCATCTGCGACGCGATCGAGGAGGCGCAGGGCGCCGGCGTCAAGGTCGTCACCTTCGACTCCGACACCAGCCCGGACTGCCGCGACCTGTTCATCAACCAGGCCACCCCCGAGGGCATCGCCGCCAAGCAGCTCGAGATCATCTCGGAGCAGATCGGCGGCTCCGGCGAGATCGCGATCCTGTCCGCGAGCGCCAACGCGACCAACCAGAACGCCTGGATCGAGATGATGGAGGCCGAGCTCGAGTCGAACCCGGACTACGCCGACATCACCCTCGTCGACACCGTGTACGGCGACGACGAGGACCAGAAGTCGTTCGACCAGACCGAGGCGCTGCTGCAGAACCACCCCGACCTCAAGGGCATCGTCTCGCCCACGACGGTCGGCATCGCGGCCGCGGCCCGCTACCTGCAGGACTCGTCGTCCAAGGGCCAGGTCGCCCTCACCGGGCTCGGCACCCCGAACCAGATGCGGCCCTACGTCGAGGACGGCACCGTGACCGCGTTCGCCCTCTGGAACCCGGGCGACCTCGGCTACCTGGCCACCTACGCGACCGCGGCGCTCATCAACGGCGACATCACGGGCGAGGAGGGCGACACCTTCGAGGCCGGCCGACTGGGTGAGTTCACCGTGGAGGCCGACGGCGTCGTCGTCCTGGGTGAGCCGTTCACCTTCGACGCGGACAACATCGGCGACTTCGACTTCTGATCGTCGGCGCGGTCCGGCCGGTGGACTCTCGTCCGCCGGCCGGACCCGGCACCGCCCGCGGTCGCCGCGGGACCTGACGGTTCCCCTCGGTCGCGGGCGGCGCCATGTCCAGGCCGGGGATCTAGCCTGGAGCACGAGGAGAAGCAGCCGCGCGAAGGACCGCCGGTGGACCGTCGGCCTCGGCCTCGCCGTCACGGTCGTGGTGCTCTCCGGCTCGTGCGGCGGCACGGGCGGAGGCACCGGCGACCTCCCGGCCGCCGCCGGTCCGGACGAAGGTCGTGACGACCGCCGGCACGGTCCGGCGACCACCGGCGGCACGGTCCGGCGACCACCGGCGGCACCCGGCGCCCGGTGCCCGGCGCCCACCGAGCAGGAACGACCGAAGGCTGAGCTGCTCGTGGACTTCGCCGGACCGAGGCGGGCCGCCCACGTCACGAGGAGGCGAGGATCGGCGCGGGCCGGAAGCCCTTGACCATGAGGTAGACGCCGAGGCTGAGCTCCCAGAAGAAGATGCCTGGCAGCGCGACGAGCGACAGCAGCGAGAACTGCTCGCTGTACCCGAACATCGTGAGGATGTTCGCGGCCAGCAGCAGCGGCGCGCCGACCAGGCCCAGGAGCGGGATGACCCGGGGCACGAGCCGGGACCGGTACATCAGCGTGCCGAGCAGCAACGCGTTCGCGATCGCCATGCCGGGCCCGAGCAGCAGCGTCAGGTCGCGCACCGCGACGAGTCCCGCAGCCACGGCGACGAGGGAGTCGGGGTCCGCACCCGCGGTGCCGGCGACGTCCCGGCGCAGCGTCACCACGGCGAGCACGCTGACGACGCCCGTGACGAGGATGGCGGCCTCGAGCACGCGGCTGGCGACGAACCCGAGGGCCAGGGTCTCGCTCTGGCGCTTGACCACCGGGAAGAGCACGACGGCGGTCGCGATGCACGCCAGCGCGTTGACGATCTCCAGGCCGGCGGCGACGACGACCTGGGTGCTCGGCCCGGTGCCGAGGACGTAGCGAGGGTCGTCGAGGACGGGGGCGAGCAGGAGGGTCGCGGGGATCGAGCTGAGGAACGTCAGGACGTAGAAGGCGCCACCGAGGAAGGCGGTCCGGCGCAGGAGGTCGGTCGGCGCCTGCGCCGACGTGGTGGTGGTGCCGGTGGTGGTCATGTCGGTCTCCCGGAGGGCGAGTGGGGCGAGTGGTGCGTGCGGGGCAGGGGTGCCGGCGGGCCGTCGTCGTCGGTGAGGACCTGGTTGACCGCGAGGACCGGCAGTCCCAGGTCGCGCAGCCTCTCCAGGACGCCGTGCAGTGCGGCCTGGTCGGCAACCGGGCCCTGGATGGTGGAGGTGCCGTCGTCCGCGCTGGTGACCTCCATGCCGTCGAACCAGGCGGACCAGCCGGGGCCCAGCCGGCCCTGCACGCGGAACGCGTAGGGCGTCGGGCCGTGGTGACCGGTCGGTGCGGGGGTCATGGTTCTCCTGCCTGCTCTCCGGCGCGTGGCGTGGTCGCACGCTAGGGACGCAGGTGGTGGGCGCGGATCACCCGGTGTGGTGAGCGACGGGGTGATCCGTGCGACTCGGGCCCGCGCGGGGCCTCGGCTCAGCGCCGGTCGGCCGCCGGGGCGTGCGTCAGCAGGCCGAGCTCCCGGGCGCGGCTGACAGCGGCTCGGCGGTTGTTGACGCCGAGCTTGGCGTAGATGTTCTTGGTGTGGGTCCGCACCGTGTTCATGCTCACGACCAGCGCGCCCGCGATCTCGGGGCCGTCGAGGTCGGTGGTGAGCAGCCGCAGGACCTCGAGCTCGCGGGCGCTGAGCCGCTCCGGAAGCGTCCCCGATCCGGCCGCGACCCGGTCCCCGGCCGGAGCGGGTCCGACCAGGCGATGGACGTGGTGCGGGGCGTCGGGCCGCGTGACCAGCTCGCGCAGCAGGGCGGCCATCGGCGCGCCCTCGTCCAGGAAGACGCGGACGAAGCCGTGCGGCTCGGCCGCGCCCACGGCCCCGCGCAGCGCCGCGAGCGCGGACGCGCGGTCGCCGTCGGCGGCGTGGACCAGCGCCTGCAGGGCCAGGACCTCGAGCGCGGTCCCCGTCCGGCCGCCGTCCGCGGCGGCCGCCCCGAGCCGGTCCAGGAGCCGCGCGGCCCGGGTGCGGTGCTCGCGGGGCCCCTGCCGCCCGAGGGCGAGGAGCACCCGGGCCAGGGTCAGGTGCTCGAACTCGCGCACGTAGGACGGCTCGTCGTCGGCCGTCAGCCCGCGTTCCTGGGCCCACGCCATTGCGCGGTCCAGCCGTCCCCGGGCGATCTCGAGGCGTGCCCGCACGGCAGCCAGCGGACGCACGTCCGGGGAGAAGTCCGTCGTGACCACGGGCTCGGCCTCGTCGAGCAACGCCAGCGCGCCGACGAGGTCGCCGTCGGCCTCCCGGAGGCGGGCGGTCTCCAGGCGCCACCGGTACGCGTTCTGCGGCAGGCCGGCGTGGTCGCCGAGCTCGGCGGCCGCGCGCAGGTGGTCCCGGGCGGCGTCCCGCTCGTCCCGCTCGTGCCGCAGCCGGGCCAGGCCGACGTGCATGTCGGCGGTGCCGCGCAGCGGTGGGTCGTGCTCCGTGCCCAGCCGCAGCCCGGACCCCAGGGTGGTCATCGCGTCGGTCAGGCGTCCCTGCGCCACCTGGATGTCGGCCAGGGCGAGGGAGCAGCCGAGCACGTCGGACAGGTGGCCGGCGGTGCGCAGGTGGGCGATCGAGTCCTCGTACCACCGGTGGGCCTCGTCGAGATCGCCGGTGGACCAGCGGGCCAGCCCCGCCAGCCCGGCGGCCGACCCACGGGCCACGTGGTCGTCCGCGCGGGCCACCGCCAGGACCCGCCGCGCGTGGACCTCGGTCGCGGCCAGGTCGCCGCTCACGAGCGCCTGCCCCGCACGGTAGACGGCGATCGCCCCGGGGAGGTCGCCGAAGGCCTCGGTGTCCACCACGACCATCCCGCCGCCCGCTGCCGGGTCCGGGGACCGGTCGGGCGAGGCGACGGGGTCGGCCAGCCACCGTTCGGCGTCGAGCAGGCGCCGCTCGACGCCCTCCAGCTCGCCCCGGACCATGAGGGCGCCCGCGTAGCCGACGCTCAGGACGGGCCGCAGCCGCAGGACGTCGTCCGGGATCGCCTCGATCCAGGTCCGGAGCGTGGCCTCCTGGCGTGCCCGCCGGAGCGAGGGCAGGGCGGTCTCCAGGAGATCGGCGGCCCGCGCGGGATCCCCGCCGGCCGACGCGTGGCGGATGGCCTCACCCAGGTCGCCGTGCGCCTCGTACCAGAGGCTCGCGCGGTGGTGGAGCGAAGGGACGGCGGCCGGCTCCTCCGCGAGCAGCCGGGCACGCAGCACGTCGCCGAACAGGTGGTGGTACCGGTAGGAGTGCCGCCGGTCGTCGAGGGGCACCACGAAGAGGTTGGCCCGCTCGAGCGAGACGAGGACGGCGTCGGACCCGTCCGCGCCGAGGACGGCGTCGCACAGCGAGCCCTCCATCCGGCTGAGGACGGAGGTGCGGAGCAGGAAGCGGCGGACGGCGTCCGGTTGACGTTCCAGCACCTCCTCGACGAGGTAGTCCACGACGAAGCGGTCGTCACCGGCGAACCCGGCGATGAAACCGGAGACGTCCTCACGCCCCTGCATCGACAGACCGGCGAGCTGCAGGGCGGCGATCCAGCCCTCCGTCCGCGCGTCCAGCCGTTCCAGGTCGCCGTCGCCGAGGGGGAGACCCAGGACGTCGCCCAGGTAGGCAGCCGTCTCCTCGGCGGTGAAGCGCAGGTCGGCCGCCCGCAGCTCGACGAGGTCGCCGCGAGCACGCCATCGTGCGAGCGGCAGCGGCGGGTCGGCCCGGGCCGCGATGACCACGTGGACCTGCGCCGGGAGGTGCTCGAGGAAGAAGGTGACCTGCTCCCGGACCTCGGCCGACTCCACGACGTGGAAGTCGTCCAGGACGACCAGGAGGTCGTGGTCCAGGGTGCCCAGGTCGTTGAGCAGCACGGCCAGCACCCCGTCCGTGGTCGCGTGCCCCGCCTGGACCAGTGCGTGCGCCTGCTGCCCGGCGTCCGGCGCCGCGCTCCGGACCGCCCCGACCAGGTAGCGCCAGAACACCGCGGGGTCGTTGTCCCGCGGGTCCAGCGAGAACCAGGCGACGCATCCGCCGCCCGTCGGGTCGGCGGCCAGCCACTCGGTGAGCAGGGTCGTCTTGCCGAAGCCGGCCGGTGCGGAGACGAGGGTCAACGGCGTGTCCGTGAGGCGGTCGAGGCGCTGGTGCAGTCGCGGACGGTCGACGTGGGCCCGCCGCCGGCGGGGGACGCGGATCTTGCTGTCCAGCAGGAGGTCCGTCATCAGCCGTCTCCCGCCCGCCTCTCGACCCGAGGCATCGTCCCCAGGGGCCGGTCGCCCCGGCGCCGGCGTGCGGACCTCGGGCCGCCTGGGCCCGACGGTAGTGCGCGGGACGGCCGACGCGGGAGGTCGGCTCGCGCGTCAGGGTCGCCGGTCCGACCCGCCGGGGCGTCCGCGACCTCGGGGCACGCCCTCGTCCGTCCTCCCGGACCACGATCACATCCTCGGTCACCACGCCGTGTGAGCCGCCGCCCACCCGTCGGCCCGTACGTTCCGGACACCCGCGGCACCGGCCACGGGCACATCCGCAAAAGGGAGCCGACCATGTCCATCACACCCACGACCCTCCTGCGAGGCGCAGCCGTGGCCGCCATCGGCGCCGGCGCGCTGTTCGTCGCCGTCCAGATCGGCCACCCCCACCTGGACGCGGAGTCGATCACGACCACCGAGGTCGTCGTCCGCAACGCGGCCAAGGTGGTCATGGCCGTCCTGGCGCTGGTGGGCGTCACCGGCATGTACCTGCGCCAGGTGCGCCGGATCGGCGTCCTCGGGCTGGTCGGGTACCTGGTGCTCGCCGTCGGCTACGGGCTCATCGCCAACACCGTCCTCGTCGCCGCGAACGTCCTGCCCACCATCGCCGGCACCAGCACCGGCTACGTCGACGACGTCCTCACCGTCATCACCGGCGGCGCCCCCGAGGGCGACATCGGCACGCTGGGGGCCCTGCTCCAGGTCCAGGACCTCGCCTTCCTGGCCGGCGGGCTCGTGTTCGGGGTGGCCCTGTTCCGCGCCCGGGTGCTCGCGCGGTGGGCTGCGGCCCTGCTGGCGTTCGGCGGCGTGATCACGGTCGTGCTGTCGGTGCTGCCCGACCCGTTCTACCGGCTGCTCGCCGTGCCGAACGGCGTGGCGCTGATCGGCCTCGGGTTCTCGCTGTGGCACTCCCTGCGTACCGCGGACGACGCCGGCCGGCCCGAGCAGGGGAGAGCCGACGACCGTCTGGCGTTGACGAGTCCGGCCTGACCGCCCGGCGCGCCGCTCTACGCTACCGACGGGGACGACCGAGCACTGGTCGCGACTCCGCGCCGCCCGGGACCCCCTCGAGACGCAGAGCCACTCGGACCCGATCGCTGGGGCCGCCTACCGAACGTCGGAGGAGCATCGTGATGTCCAGGGCAAGGCCGCCGTCGTTGAAGGACGTCGCCCGGGAGGCGGGGGTCTCGTACCAGACGGTCTCCCGGGTCATCAACGACGGTCCGCGGGTCTCGATCGCCACCCGGGACCGCGTGCTCGCGGTGATCGCCGAGCTGGGCTACCGGCGCAACGACGCCGCCCGCGCGCTCGTGACGAGCCGGTCGCGCACCATCGGGGTGATCGCGGACGCGTCGCCGCGGTTCGGGCCGGTGAGCACGCTGGCCGCGGTGCAGTCCGCCGCTCGGAACGCGGGCTACACGGCTCTCGTGGTGACGATGAGCAATCCCGGGCCGGACCTGGTGGCGGACACGTTCCGGGAGTTCGCGGAGCGAGGGGTGGAGGGGATCGTCGTCATCGCTCCGCGGGTGCCGATGGCTCACGTCGCCCAGGAGATGTCGGCGAGACATCCCCGTGGTGATGCTGGCGCCCGGGGAGGCCAGTCAGGCCGGGATCACGGTGTTCTACGAGGACCAGGAGCTCGGGGCGCGGCTCGCGGTCCGGCATCTGGTCCACCTCGGTCACCGGGACGTCGCGCACCTGGCCGGGAACCAGGAATGGCTCGACGGCCAGGTCCGGCTGCGCGGGTGGCAGGCCGAGCTCGACGCCCACGAGATCCCCGCCGGGGCGATCCGGTACGGCGACTGGTCAGGGGAGAGCGCGTACCGGATCGGTCGGCAGATGGTCGCGGAGGGCCTCCCGTCCTCGATCTTCGTCGCGTCGGACCTCATGGCCCTCGCCTTCCTGCGCGCGCTGTACGAGGCCGGCGTCTCGGTGCCGGGGGACATCTCCGTGGTGGGCTTCGACGACAACGAGTTCGCACCACAGATGCACCCGCCGCTGACCACCGTCCGGCAGTCCTTCGCGACCGTCGGCTCGCGGTGCATGGAGATCCTGCTTCGGGCTCATCGACGGCCGGTCCGTCGACACGACGCCGGCCACCCCCGCAGCTGGTCGTCCGCCGGTCGACCGCGCACGTCTGACCGTGCGCCCTGCGGGGCGGGCGCGGGCATCGGTCGGCGGCCCGCCGTGCCGGTCCGACCAGCTCGCCGACCCGGGCGACGAGCGAACGTTCGCCCTACCCCTTGACGCCGGGCAGGGCGAACGTTCACACTCATGACGGTCGGGCTTCGTCGAAGAGTCCGCCGGGCCGCGAGGCGTCGAGGTCAGACCACCCGCGCGGCCACCCGCACACCACCATCGGACCGATCGAAGCAGACAGTCGCACCGGGGCGCAGCCGCGCGGCCGAACAGCAGACAGCAAAGGACGCAACGATGCGGATCGCTCACCACACCATCACCTGGGGCGGGGTCGTCGGGCACCCCACCGGGGTGACCAGCATCAAGGACCTCAACTACCTCTCGCACGGCTCGATCATCGAGGCGGTACGGGACATCGGGGCCGTCGGGTACCAGGGGACCGAGGTCTTCGACGGCAACCTCGCCGCGATCGCCGACGACCCGCAGCCCTTCCTCGACGCGCTGGCCGCGTCCGGCGTCGAGCTCGTCAGCGTCTACTCGGGCGCCAACTTCGTGTACGCCGACGTCCTGCCCGGACGAGATGGCGCGACTGCGCAGGGCGTGCGAGCTGGCACGTCAGTTCGGAGCGTCCCGCCTCGTCGTCGGCGGCGGTGCCCGCCGGGCCGCGGGCACCGCCGACGAGGACTACGACCGGCTCGGCGCCGCTCTCGACCAGGTCGTCGACCTCGCGGCCGAGCACGGGCTCGAGGCCAGCTACCACCCCCACCTGTCGACGATCGTGGAGTCGCCGGACGAGCTCGACCGGCTGATGGCACGCACCCGGATCGGCTTCTGCCCGGACACCGCTCACCTCGCCGCCGGGGGTGGCGACCCGGCCGCGCTGATCCGCCGCTACCCCGAGCGCCTCAAGCACGTCCACCTCAAGGACATCGACCTCGCGACCACCGGGACCTTCCTGCCCCTCGGGGCAGGGCGACCTGGACTTCGACGACATCGTGCACCGCCGTCGTGGAGGCCGGCTACGACAGCTGGCTCGTCGTCGAGCTCGACTCCACCGACGGCGACCCGAAGGACGCCGCCGCCGTCAGCCACGCCTACCTGCGCGACCTGCTCGACCGCGTCACGTCCTGACCCGCAGCACTCCGACCGCTTCTCCTCGCCCCCACCCCCCGTCGAACCCCTGTCGAAAGGCCCTCCCATGCCCAGATCAGCTCGCCGGACCCGCCGCAGCGCCGGGATCCGTCTGCTCGCGGTGCCCGCCGCGCTCTGCTTCGCCCTCACCGCCTGCACCGCCGCCGGCGGCAGGCGCCTCCGAGCCCGAGGGCGAGGTCGACCAGGCCTTCCTCGAGGGCGTCGACGCGGCGCTCGCCGAGGTCGAGTCGCAGGTCCTGAGCACCGGCCCCAACGGTGAGGAGCCCGAGTCCGCGGACGCGGCGGAGCTCACCGACGAGCAGGTCGAGCAGGTCAAGGCCCTGGGCGCCAGCGCCGCCGTGGTCATGCACTACGCGGGTGACGACTGGTCCACCTCGCAGATCAAGGGGCTGGAGGACGAGTTCGGGCGCCTCGGCATCGAGGTCGTGGCCGTCACCGACGCCGACTTCGACCCGGCCCAGCAGGTCTCCGACATCGAGAACGCGCTCACCCAGCAGCCCGACGTCATCGTCTCGCTGCCCACCGACCCGGTCGCGACCGCCGGCGCCTACCGGGCGGCCGTGGACGCCGGCGTGAAGCTCGTCTTCATGGACAACGTCCCGGAGGGCTTCGTCGCCGGCGACGGACTACGTCTCGGCGGTCTCGGCCGACAACTTCGGCAACGGCGTGATCTCGGCGCACCTGATGGCCCGCTCGCTCGGCGGCGAGGGCACGATCGGCCTGATCTTCCACGAGGCCGACTTCTTCGTGACCCAGCAGCGGTACGACGGCTTCAAGCAGACCATCGAGCAGGACTACCCCGACATCGAGATCGTCGAGGAGCAGGGCATCGCCGGCCCCGACTTCGCCGGCGACGCCCAGACCGCGGCCAACGCGATGCTCAGCCAGAACCCGGACCTCGACGGTCTGTGGGCGGTGTGGGACGTGCCCGGCCGAGGGGGTGCTCGCCGCGGCCCGGGCCGCGGGACGCGACGACCTCAAGGTCGCGACCCAGGACCTCGGCCTGAACGTCGGGCATCTCGCTGGCCCAGGACGAGAACGTCGTCGGGCTCGGCGCCCAGCGGCCCTACGAGCAGGGCGTCACCGAGGCCCGCCTCGCCGCGCTGGCTCTGCTCGGCGAGGAGACCCCGGCCTACGTCGCCCTGCCCTCGCTCGGCGTCACGCACGAGAACGTCCTCGAGGCCTGGGAGACGGTCTACGCCGAGGAGGCGCCCGCCGACCTCGCCGACTCCTACGTCGACTGAGCCCCCCCGAACCGACAGCACGGCGCGGACGCGAAGGAGCGACATGAGCCAGGTCAGCGAGCAGCGGCACGGCCACCGGCGGCACGGCCACCGAGGCACCGGCGGTGCGCATGCACGGCATCCACAAGTCCTTCGACGGGGTCCGGGTCCTGACCGACGTCGACTTCGAGGTGCGGCGCGGCGAGATCCACGCCCTCGCCGGCGGGAACGGAGCCGGCAAGTCGACGCTGATGAAGATCCTGCAGGGCGTCTACAGCAAGGACGCCGGCGAGATCGAGGTCGACGGCCGAGCCGGTGCGAGCTGAGCAGCACCCACGACGCCCGCGCCGTCGGCATCGGCATGGTGTTCCAGGAGTTCAGCCTCGTCCCGACCCTGACGGTGGCGCAGAACATCTTCCTCGGCGTCGAGCCGCTGGCCTCCGGGCTCATCCGGGACCGGGAGGCCGTCGCCCGGGCGCGTGAGGTCTTCGCGCAGATGGAGGTCGACGTCGACCCGACCGCCACCGTCGGCCGGCTCGGCACCGCCTACTGGCAGCTCACCGAGATCGCCAAGGCGCTCGCCCAGGACGCCCGCGTCCTCATCATGGACGAGCCGACCGCGAGCCTGGCCAAGCACGAGGCCGACAACCTCTTCGAGCTCGTCGGACGGCTCAAGGCACGCGGGATCTCGATCATCTACATCTCGCACCGGATGGACGAGGTCTTCCGGATCGCCGACCGCATCACCATCCTGCGCGACGGCCGCCGACTGCTCACCGAGAGCCTCAGCCGACCTCACCCCGGCGCAGGTGGTCGAGGGCATCGTCGGCCAGGAGATGGAAGGAGAGATGGAGTACCGCAGGCGCGCCGCCCACTCCGCCCGCGGCCGCGGGCCGACGCCCGGTGCTCGAGCTCCGCGGCGTCACCGCCGGCCCGCGGGTCCAGGACATCTCCTTCTCCATCGCCCCCGGGGAGATCGTCGGGCTCGCCGGGCTGATGGGCAGCGGACGCACCGAGCTCGCCACGAGCGCTGTTCGGCATCGACCCGATCACCGCCGGCGAGGTGCTCGTCCGCGGCCGGACCGTGCGCCTGGCCAGCCCCCGGTCAGGCCATCGCCGCCGGGATCGCGATGATCCCGGAGGACCGGCGCGCCCAGGGCCTCGTCCTGGACCACTCGGTGCGGGACAACCTGCTGCTGCCGCTGCTGGGCCGGTTCCGCCGCGGTCCCCTCGTCGACGACCGCGCCGCCCGCCGGACGGCCCGCGACCTCATCCAGCGGTTCCGGGTCAAGGTGGCCGACGACGCCAAGGCCGTGCGCCGCCTGTCCGGCGGCAACCAGCAGAAGGTCGTCATCGCCAAGTGGCTGGGGACCGACCCGGTCGTCCTGATCATGGACGAGCCCACCGCCGGGGTCGACATCGGCACCAAGACCGAGATCCTCGACACCATCCGCGGCCTGGCCGACGAGGGCATGGGCGTCCTCGTCATCTCCTCCGAGTACCCCGAGCTGCTCGCCGTCAGCGACCGCGTCGTCGTGCTGCGCGAGGGCCGCGTGCACCGCGTCCTGGCGCGCGCCGACATCCCCGACGAGCAGTCCCTCCAACTCTCCGTCCAAGGAGCCTGACCATGGCCACCACCACGTCCCCGTCCACCGTCTACCGCCGCGACGCCGCCGCGAGCCGCAGCTCCTTCCTCCAGGGGCTCGACTGGCGCCGCTACATCATCTACATCGGCTTCGTCCTGGTGTTCCTCGCCTTCGCGGCGACCCTGGGCGACAACGGCTTCCTCACCGCCAACAACCTGCTCAACATCGTCCGCCAGTCGGCGATCATCGCGATCATCGCCGTCGGCATGACCTACGTGATCGCCTGCGCGGAGATCGACCTGTCCGTCGGGTCGACCGCCGGCCTGGCCAGCGTGATCACCGCGATGGCGGTCTCGGACTACGGCCTCGCTGGCTCGGCGTCGTCGCCGGGCTGCTGGTGGGCGTCGTCGTCGGGTCGATCAACGGCGCGCTCGTCGAGCATGCTCAACATCCCGTCGTTCCTGGTCACGCTCGGCATGCTCGGCATCGCCGTCGGGGTCGCGCAGTGGATCACCGACTCCGCGCCCGCAGCCGATCCTCGACCCGACCTACAACCTCGTCTTCGGCGGCGGCAACTTCGGGCCCGTGCCCGGCCTGCTCGTGTGGATGGCGATCGTCGTCGCCATCGGCGCCGTCGGCCTGGCCAAGACCCGCTTCGGTCGCCAGGTCCTGGCCACCGGCGGCAACCGGATGGCCGCGGACTTCACCGGCGATCAACACCCGCCGGATCAAGTTCCAGGTGCTGGTGATCTCCTCCGTGCTGGCCGCCCTGGCCGGCATGCTCTACGCGGGCCGGCTGGAGTCGGGACGGTTCCAGTGGGGCAGCGGCGACGAGCTGTCGGCGATCGCCGCGGTCATCCTCGGTGGCACCAGCCTGTTCGGCGGGGCCGGGTCGGTCGTCGGCACCCTGGTCGGTGCCCTGCTCATCGGGCTCATCAACAACGGGCTCGTGCTGGCCGGCCTGGACACCAGCCAGCAGCAGGTCGTCCGCGGCGTCATCATCATCCTCGCGGTCGCCCTGGCGAGGCGGAAGTGAGCGCCGCGCCGCTGCGCCACGGCATCGTCGGCACCGGGTTCATGGCGACCGTCCACGCCCGCGCGGTCCGACGCGGCCGGGGCGATCGTCACCCTGGTGGCCGGCATCACCCCGGAGCGGCGGACAGGCCGCCGTCGGCCCCCCTCGGCGCCGGGCGGCGCGCCGCGGACGCGGCCGGAGCTCGTGGCCTCCGCCGGAGGTCGACGTCGTGCACGTCTGCACGCCGAACGACACCCACGCGCCCCTGGTGCGCCTGGCGCTGCGGGCAGGCAAGCACGTGGTCTGCGAGAAGCCGCTGGCCACCGACCCGGCCGAGGCGGCCGAGCTCGAACGGCTCGCCGCCGCGGCGGGCGTCGTGGCCGCCGTCCCGTTCGTCTACCGCTTCTACCCCACGGTCCGGCACGCCGCGCGCGATGGTGGCCCGCGGCGAGGCGGGGACGCTGTGGCTGCTGCACGGCTCCTACCTGCAGGACTGGCTGGCCGCGGCCGGGCGGCACCAACTGGCGGGTGGACGCCGCGCCGCGGCGGGGCGTCGCGGGCCTTCGGCGACGTCGGCATCCACTGGTGCGACCTCATGGAGTTCGTCACCGGGCACCGCATCACCGCCCTCGCGGCGCGCACCGCGGTCGCGCATCCGGAGCGGGCCGGCACGGCCGGTCACCACCGAGGACGGCGCCTCGGTCGTGTTCGAGACCGACCGGGGAGCCACCGGCTCCCTCGTGGTCTCCCAGGCCTCGCCCGGCCGCAAGAACCGTCTCGCGTTCTCCTTCGACGGGACGCTGGCCTCCCTGGCCTTCGACCAGGAGCGGCCGGAGGAGCTGTGGGTCGGCGGCACGGACGGCAACCGCACCGTGCTGCGCGACCCCGCCGCGCTCGACCCGGCTGCCGCCGGCTACGCCGTCCTGCCGGCCGGGCACCCGCAGGGCTACCAGGACAGCTTCGACGCCTTCGTCGCCGACGTCTCGCGCCGGGTCCACGGCGAGCAGGTGCCCGGCCTGCCGACCTTCGCCGACGGCGCACGCGCCGCTCGGATCACTGACGCGGTGGTGCGCTCGTCGCGCACCCGGACCTGGGTGGAGGTACCCGCATGACCGACGACACGTTCTTCGACCCGCACCAGCGGGCGACCATCGCCGCGGCGATGGCCCGGATGATCCCGACCGACGACGCGCCCGGCGCGGCGGAGGCCGGGACGATCGACTTCCTCGACCGCTACCTGTCCGGTCCCGGCTACGTCTACGCGACCCCGGACGGCAGCGGCTTCGAGACCCTCACCGGGCGGCGGCTCGACGCCTGGACGCGCCGCATCGAGCTCGTCCGGGAACGGTACGTCGCCGGCGTCGAGGCGCTCGACGCCGCCGCCCGCACGCGCGGCGCGGACTTCGTCGACCTCGACCCCGAGGCCCAGGACGACGTCCTGCGCGAGGTCGAGCGCCCCGAGGGGCGCGAGGAGGAGGCAGACCTGGCCCGCGCCAGGTCACCCTCTACGGCGCGCCCGTGGAGACGGCACTGCAGCAGACCAGCGCCGAGGTCGACCTCGGGTTCGTCCCGCTGCTCGCCCTGCACACCCGCCAGGGCTTCTACGCCGACCCGGTCTACGGCGGCAACCGGGGCCACGTCGGCTGGCAGGTGATCGGCTTCCCCGGGCCGGCCAGCCTCGCCGAGGTCCACCAGGGCCGCTACACGACCATCGACTACTTCGCCGACAACCGGGTCCACCCCGGCACGGAGGACTGACATGACCACGACCACCCGCCACGACCGCACCGACGTCCTCGTCATCGGTGCCGGCGCCTCGGGCGCCACCGCCGCCAAGGTCCTCACCGAGCGCGGGCTGCGCGTCGTCGCCCTCGAGAAGGGGCCCTGGCGCACCAGGGAGACCTTCAGCGGCGACGAGCTCGCCAGCATCAACCGGTACGACCTGTGGCCGGACCCGCTGCTGAACCCCCGCACGCACCGCGCCGGCGCCGATCAGCCGGCCACGACGGAGCTGTTCTGCCCCGTGCCGCAGATGGTCGGCGGCGGCACCGTGCACTGGCAGGGCTGGCTGCCCCGCTTCACCGAGGACGACTTCCGCTTCCACAGCGTCGTGGGCGACGTCCCGGGCGCCTCCCTGGCCGACTGGCCGATCAACTACGCCGAGCTCGAGCCGTACTACACCGCGGTCGAGTGGGCGTTCGGTGTCTCGGGCCAGGCCGGGGCGAACCGCTACGAGTCGTTCCGCTCCAAGGGCTACCCGTGCCCGCCGATGCCCATGTCGCGGTACGCGGAGAAGTACCACGCCGGGGCGTCGGCCCTCGGCTGGAACTCGTTCCCGACCCCGCAGGCCGCCCTGTCCCAGCCCTTCGACGGCCGGCCCGCGACGGTGCTCAGCGCCTTCGCGCAGCAGCACGGCGACCCGACCGGCACGCGCTCGAGCGCGCTCAACGTCTTCGTCCCCCAGGCGGTCGCCACCGGCCGGTACGACCTGCGCCCGGAGAGCTACGTCCGGGAGATCACCGTCGACGAGCGGGGACGCGCCAAGGGCGCGGTGTACGAGGACGCCGAGGGCACGGCTGCACGAGCAGGAGGCCGACGTCGTCGTCCTGGCCTGCGGGGCGGTCGAGACCGCGCGCCTGCTGCTGCTGTCCACGTCGGCCCGCCACCCGCACGGCCTGGCCAACGAGAACGACCTCGTCGGCCGCAACGTCACCTTCCACGAGTTCAGCTCGGCCGTGGGCACCTTCGACGACCCGATCTACGCGTGGGCGGGCGGGGGCTACGTCAGCGCGAGCTCGTTCGAGTTCTACGCGCACGACGACAGCCGCGGGTTCGCCGGCGGCGGCCACATGGCGACGTCCGGCGTCGGGCATCCCGCTGCCGATCAACTGGTCCCTGCCGGACCGGCCGGCCTGGGGTGCCGAGGCCAAGCGCGTCGACCGCGAGCTACTTCAACCACTCGATGGCGGCGTCGATGGTCGTGCACGACCTCCCGCAGCACGACAACCGCGTCGACCTCGACGACACCGTCGTCGACGACTGGGGCCTGCCGGTCGCGCGGATCACGCTGACCCCGCACGAGAACGACCTCGCGATGGGCCGCTTCCTCATCGACCGCAGCGCGGAGATCCTCGAGGCAGCCGGCGCCACGAGCGTGCAGAAGGTCTACCCCGACCGGATCACCGGCAACTGCTCCCACCAGCACGGGACCACCCGGATGGGCGACGACCCGGACCACCTCGGTGCTCGACCGCGACTGCCGGGCGCACACGGTCGACAACCTCTTCGTGGTCGACGGCGGCCCGTTCCCCACCGGGCACCGGCGCCAACCCGACGCTGACCATCATGGCCAACGCCTGGCGGGTCGCCGACCGCATCGCCGACGGCCGGGACTGCCGCCAGCAGGACGCTGACCCCGTGGTCCTGCACCGACCGCGGCGTCGGCCGAGGCACGGGCATGGTCGGGCGTGCTCCTGGCGGCGTCAGGCGGTGCGCAGCACCAGGAGGAACTGGCCACCGCCCGACTCGACCTGCGTCGCGACGGAGAGCTCGGGGGCGAAACGGGACAACCGGTCGAGCAGCCACTCGGCGGCCAGGTCGGCGTCCGCACGGCTCGGGCAGCGCGCCACCACCTCGCGCCCTCCCTTGCGGCCGAGGCGCTCCACGGTCGCCACGATCGGTGCGGGGTCGACGACGAGGAGCTCGGGCGGCCACGGCACCACCGGCCTCACCGCCCCCTTGCGGGTGTTGCAGGCGCGGTGCGCGAGCCGCTCGGTGCCCACGGCGGCCTTCTTGGACTTCGCGACGCCGAGGTCGACGCTGGGTCCGCGGTCGGAGTTGACCGAGGCGTCGGGATCCACCGGCTCGTCGCACAGCCAGCAGCGCCACGAGTCCCGGTCGCCGACTGCGCTCAGATTGCTCATCCGCGCACCGTAGCCCGCGGTTCAGCCCGCCACTGCGCCGGGCGGGGGCGGGGAGCGTGCCTCGTGCACTCCTCGGGCCGGCCTCGCGTCGGCGGACCGGGCACGGGAGGATCGCCGTCATGTCCGGCGACACGCGTGAGCTGCCGATCTTCCCGCTCGGCTCCGTGCTGCTGCCGGGCATGCCGATGCCGCTCCGGGTCTTCGAGCCCCGGTACATCGAGATGCTCTCCTCGGTACTGCGCGACGCGGAGGCGGAGTTCGGCGTGGTGCTGATCGAGCGCGGCTCGGAGGTCGGCGGGGGCGACGTCCGGTTCGGGTTCGGCACGGTCGCGCGCATCGCCTCGGTGGAGGTCTCCGACGGGTCGATCGGGCTGCTCGCGACCGGCGGCGCACGGTTCGAGGTCGTGCGCTGGCTGGACGACGACCCCTTCCCACGGGCCGAGGTGCGCGAGCTCGCGACGTTGGCGATCGACGCCGCGACCCTCTCGGCGCTCGCCGCGGCCGAGGCTCTGGTTCGCGCGACCTTGACCCGGGCGAGCGAGTTCGTCGAGCTGCGCTGGTCGCCCGACATCGAGCTGTCCGCCGATCCCGCGCGACGCCTCTGGCAGGTCGCCGGCATCGCCCCGCTCGGCTCGATGGACCGGCTCGCCCTGCTGCGGTCGGGGACGGCGGCGGAGCTGCTCGCCCTGCTGGTCCAGGAGACGAGGGCAGCGGATGTCCGCTTCACCGCCGGGTGGACGGACGGCCCGGAGGACGACCCGGACCTCTGACCCGAGGCGCCCGAACCGACGGCGACAGTGCGACGGAAGGCCGGAGCCCCGGCTTGGTAGCGTGCCGCGCATGCCCATCAAGCTCGAGAACGTCGGCATCGCCGTCCGCGACCTCGAAGCGACGATCGCCTTCTTCACCGACCTGGGGCTGACCGTCCTCGGCCGGGACACGGTCAGCGGGACGTGGGCCGACACCGCCGTCGGCCTCGATGGCAACCACGCCAAGATCGCGGTGCTCCAGACGCCGGACGGCAACGGTCGCCTCGAGCTCTTCGAGTACATCCACCCCGACGCGATCGAGACGGAGCCCACCCGGCCCCACGAGATCGGCATGCACCGCGTGGCCTTCTCGGTCGACGACATCGACGAGGCCCTCGCCATCGCGGCGAAGCACGGCTGCCACCCGCTGCGCGGCGTCGCGACGTACGAGGACGTGTACAAGCTCACCTACGTCCGCGGCCCCAGCGGCATCCTCGTGATGCTCGCCGAGGAGCTGAGAAGAGGCTGACCGCGCACCGGCGCGTGGGTCAGGGTGAGTCACACGGACGACGACTCGCGTGTGACCGTCGTCCCTGCGTCGAAGGCACAGCTGCAGGCTCTCCTGCTCGGGGACGCCGCCTTCGAACGGGAGTTCGGGACCGGATCGCGGTCGGCCTCCGTGACGGAGTCGTCGATGAGCGGCAGGTCGTCGACAGGTCGTACCCGGTCCTGCACGGCGAGGACACCGTCCTCGACCAGACGCATCACCGCGAGCGCGGTGAAAGCCTTGCTGCCGCTCGCGACCGCAAACCGGGTCGTGAGCGTCGTCGGCACGGACAGCGCTCGATGAGCGAGACCGTGGGCCTGCCCGAGCACGCGCTCGTCGCCCACGTCGCGTTCGGAGTTCGGTGGAATAGCCTGAGCGCACGAGCGTTATACCCCTAGGGGTACTCGCCCGCCCTCGGCGAACCGGGGTCTCATCGGGCGGGACCAACATCCACCCAGTGCAGCTCGTCGAGCAGGAGAGACCATGTCCACCGTCAACCTCACCGAGTCCACCTTCATCGACACCATCCGGGACCACGACCTCGTCCTGGTCGACTTCTGGGCCGCCTGGTGCGGACCGTGCCGCCGCTTCGCGCCGGTGTACGAGACGGTCTCAGATCAGCACCCCGACATCGTGTTCGGCAAGGTGGACACCGAGGCCGAGCAGGCGCTGGCCGCACAGGCCAGCATCACCTCGATCCCCACGCTGATGGCCTTTCGTCAGGGAGTGCTCGTCTTCTCCCAGCCCGGCGCCTTGCCGGCCAAGGGCCTGGAGCAGGTCATCACGGCCGTGCGGGAGCTGGACATGGACGACGTACGCGCGCAGCTCGCCGCCCGAGCCACCCAGCCCACCCGCTGACCGCCCTACGCCCACCGCACATCTGCACACCTGGAGGAGAAACCCATGACCTACGGCATCCGCACGACCCTCGACCAGCCGTTCGACGCGGCACTGGCTTCCGTGCGCACCGCACTCGGCGACCAGGGGTTCGGCATCCTGACCGAGATCGACCTGGCCGCCACGCTCAAGAAGAAGCTCGACGTCGACGTCGCCGCACAGGTGATCCTCGGCGCGTGCAACCCTCCGCTGGCCCACCGGGCCCTGCAGGCCGAGGAGTCCATCGGGCTGTTGCTGCCGTGCAACGTGGTGGTCCGCGCCGCGGGCGAGGACCGCACGGTGGTGGAGGCGCTCGACCCGCTGACCATGGTCGAGGTCACGGGTAACACCGCCTTGCAGGGTGTCGCCGATGACGCCGCCAGCCGGCTCCGGGCGGCGCTGGATTCCTTGGGTGCAGCGTGACCACAAACATCATGCCGGGCCCGGTACCCACCGGGGTATCGTTGAGCGGGCGAGACGAGGAAGGCAGGGGTCATGGAGCTTGACCGTGACGAGATGGGCCCGGTGATCAACCGCATCAAGCGCGCTCAGGGGCAGCTGGCAGCCGTGGTCCGGATGCTCGAGGAGGGCCGCGACTGCGAAGAGATCGTCACCCAGCTCTCCGCGGCTTCCAAGGCTCTGGACCGAGCGGGTTTCGTCATCATCTCCTCCGGGCTCAAGCAATGCCTGACGGCGCCTGACGGCAAGGACACCCTGGACGTGGAGAAGATGCAGAAGCTGTTCCTGTCCCTGGCCTAGACCATTGCCCGTTCCACCACCAACGCCCGGTCCCGGCACGAAGCTGGGAGGCCGGGCGTTCGTGCGTCGCGCGCGGGCGAACCCTGTGGCTTCCGTCCGGCCCGAGTCGGTCAGGGACGCAGATGCGCCCAGCCGTCACGCTGGCGCGCGACCAGGTGGCCCACCCCGGAAGACACGGGTACCGCTCCTGGCACGAGGTCGGTGTCGGTCAGGTCCGGCGACCGCGTTCGAGTTGCGGCTCACCGCCAGCAGGATGCCCCGCCTCCATCGCCTCGGCCAGCGCCGCACTGGTCTCCGCGCCCGGCAGGTCCAGGCGGAGGCCGGGTCCGTGGACGACGACGTCGATCGGTCCCAGCCGGGAGCTCGGGCAGCAGATTGATCGCGTTGCGGAGCACCCCGCGCTGCACCGCCGGATCACCGTCGATCAGGCGGACAACGACGCCCTTCATCTTCAGCTCCTCCTCCTGGGCGCGATCGCGGCGCGCAGCATGACCCGCGCAAGCATCTGCGCGCAGGGCCAGGCGACGCGCGCAGGCGAGCACCGCGGCAGGCCAGATACCGACACGCGCACGGACGGGTGCGTGCTCCGTCACCGCCCCACCAGCAGGCGGTGGGTGACCGTGGCAGCGCCGGCCGGGTGCGGCTCGGACATCCGCAGCGCGACGATCGCTCCGGAGGCGACCGTCAGGGCGGCGACCACCCACACGGCCGCATGGACGCCCGGGGCGTCGGCAACGAGGCCGGCGAGCAGTGCGCCGACGGCGAATCCGGTGTCGCGCCACCGTCGGTAGACCCCGACGGCGCGTGCGCGCCACGACGGGTGTGCAACATCGCCGATCGTGGCGAGGAGGGTCGGGTACACCATCGCGGTGCCCGCCCCGAGGAGCACGGCGCCGACCGCCCAGACGGCGAAGGTGTCGCCGGGTGCGACCAGGCCCAGGGCGGCGGCCTGCGCGACCATGCCGGTGACGACGAAGGGCTTGCGGCCCCAGCGGTCGGACAGCGTCCCGGTGACCAGCTACCCAAGGCCCCATACCGCGCCGTAGGGCGCGACGAGCACCCCGATGCGGCTCGCTGTGAGGCCGGCGGTGGTGAACAGCACCGGGAGCAGGTCCCAGGCGAGACCGACGCTGAGGTTGTTGACGAGCCCGGCTTGGCTCGCGGCGGACGACGTCGGATCCCGCAGGCTGGTCCGTGCGAACACCTCCCGATCCGTCGGGACGCCGCGCGGTGCGGTCCCGACGGCTGCGTGCTCGGCGTGCCGGTCGTCGGCCTCGAGCCAGGCGTGACCCCCCCGTTTCCCGGACGGCTGCCGTCGAGAGCCCCAGCCCGAGAGCGGCGAGCCAGCCCGAGCAGGAATGGCGCCGGTCCCAGGCCCCGGGTCTGGGCGAGGTATCCGATGACCGGGGAGGTCGCGGCGACGGGCGAGGTACCCGGCGGCGTCGTTGACGCCCATCGCCGTGCCACACCGGGCGGGCCCGGCAAGGACGATCTTCATGATGACCGTGGTGGACCTGGTCAGCCCCTGGCTGACCCCGAGCAGGACGTCGGCCGCGACGACCGAGCCCCAGGTCGGCGCCAGGATGATCAGGACGGGGACGGGGACCGCCAGGAGCCAGCCCGCGACGAGCACTGGCTTGCGCCCGTGTCGGTCGGACAGGCTTCCGGCCGCGAGGTTCGTCAGCGCCTTGGCGGCTCCGAACGCGACGATCGAGATCAGTGCCGCGGTGTGGCCGCCGAGGCCGAACCTCGTTCGGTCACGGTGAGGTGACCATCGGCCGGCCGGCCGGGCGGCGCGCGTGCCACCACGCGGCCACGGCCCAGGCCCCGAGGAGGACCGCGACCAGGTACAGGCCGCTGTCGGCGAGCGGCACGTGGGCGACCCACCCGGTGAGGGCGCCGGTCGCGCCGAGCGTGTCGCCCAGCACCGAGGTCAGCTGCACCGTGCCGACGCCGAGGGCGACGACCACCGAGACGCCGGTGACGATCGCGTTGTAGGTCAGCTTGCGCAGCGGGCGGGCGAACGCCCAGTCGTAGGCGACGTTCATCACGGCGCCGTCGAGGGTGTCGAACAGGCTCATGCCGGCTGCGAAGAGGACGGGCAGGACCAGGACGGCGTACCAGGGCAGGGTGATGGCCGCGGTGCCGGCCAGCACGAGCAGGGCGATCTCGGTGGCGGTGTCCAGGCCCAGACCCATGAGCAGACCGACGGGGTACGCCTGGGCCGGGTGCTTGATGGACCGGGTCAGCCCGCCGAGCACGCGCGCCAGGCCCGCGGGCCCGTGGTGCAGGGCGTGCTCGAGGTCGTGCTCGGGCAGCGTCCCGGCGACCAGGCGGCGCCGCGCACGCAGCACGCCGGCGAAGGCCACCAGGTTGACCAGCCCGACGACCCACAGGAAGGCGCCCGCAGCGCCGGTGCCGAATGTCGACAGCGCGTCGTGCAGCGCCGGAGCCGTCCTGCACCAGGGACGTCGCGAAGCGGGCACCGGTGGCCAGCAGCAGCGCCAGGACGAACACGACGCGTGGAGTGGCCCAGGGAGAACCAGAACCCCACCGACAGCGGCCGCTACCGTCCGCGGTGAGCTTGCGGGTCGCGCCGTCGATGACGGCGATGTGGTCGACGTCGAACGCGTGGCGGACCCCGAAGGCGTACGCGGTGACGCCCAGCCCCAGACCCAGCACACCGCCGGCCACGCTGCTCCCGGGTGCGGCGAGCAGCAGCAGCACTCCCCATCCCACGACGTGCAGGGCTGCGACGACGCCGAGCAGTCGCGCGAGGCTGCGGGAGTCGGCGCGGGTCCACGCCCGCCCGGGTCGCCCGGCGACAGGCGCCGTCGAGGTGAGGTACGACATGGATGCTCCAGGGACGAGGTGGATGACGAGAGAAGCGTGAGTCAGGGGTGTCCGCAAGCGAGCGGGGACGGCGCAGCCCGAGACCCCGGGGCGGACCGGCGGAGGAACCGCAGCGTCCGCCCCGGGGCATCGGCGGTTACTCGGGGCGTCGGTGCCCGGCGGCGGCCGACGACCGGCGCCGGCGGGTCAGGGCGATCCCGCCGACGACCAGCACGGCGACGACGAGCACCGCGGCCGCGGCGCCCAGCCACTCGCGCGGCAGCTCCTGGGCGACGATGACCGTTCCCATGACCAGGACGAACCAGCCGAACGCCTGGCGCAGGTGGTCGGGGGCGATGCGCCCGGCCAGGCGCCCGCCGAGCAGCGCACCGGCCACGGCGGCCGCGGTGACGGCCAGGGCCAGGCCCCAGTCGATGGAGACGGTGGCCAGGTACCCGGCCAGGCCGCCGAGGGACTTGATCGCGATGACGACCAGGGAGGTGCCCACCGCCACCGGCATGGACAGCCCGCCGAGCAGGGCCAGCGCGGGGACGACGAGGAACCCGCCGCCGGCGCCGACCAGGCCGGTGACCAGGCCGACCACGACGCCGTCGAGCAGGACGCGGGCGACCGGGAGCTGGTCGTGGACCTTCGCCGCGTCGACCTCGCGTCGACCGCGCAGCATCGCGACCGAGGTGGCGATCATCATCGCGGCGAACGCGAGCAGCAGGATCTCGCCGGGGATGTAGTGGGCGACCCGCCCACCGGCGTAGGCGCCGACCATCCCCGCGGCGCCGAAGATCAGGCCGGTGCGCCACTGGACCCGTCCGGCGCGGGCGTGGGACACCGCCCCGACGGCGCTGGTGACGCCGACGACCAGCAGGGAGGTGGCGATGGCGGCCTTGGTGTCCAGGCCGGCCACGTAGACCAGGAGCGGGACGGTCAGGATGGACCCGCCGCCGCCGAGCATGCCCAGGGTGAGGCCGACCAGGACGGCCAGGGCGATCGTGAGGACGGTCATGAGCCGGCCCCGTTACGCGGCGACGCGCTGCGCGGGGCAGCTCGCCGAGGACCTCGTGCACGGTGCGGTCGACCGGGCCCTTGTTGTACGGCAGGAGGCCCAGGACCTTGCTCATCGCGCACGAGTCGGTCAGGGCCGCGAACGTCAGCCCGGCGCCGATGCCGCCGGCCAGGAACCGGGCGGCGGGCACCTTCAGGCTCGCCAGGATGCTGGTCAGGACGAGTGAGCCGGCGGCCAGGCGGACCTGGCGGTCCATGGCCCAGCGGGCCTGTCCGCGCACGACGTCACCGCCGGCGGAGGCGTACGCCGGGACGCCGCCGTCCAGGATGTGCAGGTTCTGCGCGCCGACACCGGCCAGGCGCAGCCGCGCCTGGGACGCCCGGGCACCGGACTGGCAGACGAGGACGACCTTGCGGTCCAGGCGGGCGGCGAACTGCGCGGCGTGCTCGCCGAGCAGGGTGACCGGGACGTTGTAGGAGCCCGGGATGTGCATCGTCTCGAACTCCGCCGGGGTGCGGACGTCGATGATCGTGACGTCGTCGGGGCGGGCGGCCCAGTCGATCACCGTGGTGGCGTCGACGGTGTCGGAGCGGTCGGGGTGCTTCGGGTGGTGGTCATGTCTCTCCGTCGTGGGTCGTCGTGGGTGTCGTGGGTGTCGGTGCGTGGCGGGGGGGGCGCCGATGGGCGCGCCGGGCGGGACCGGTGGCGGCGGAGGGGGGCCGCCGCCACCGGCCGATCACGGGGTCGGGGTCGGCGCCGGGTCAGGCGCCGGCGCCCTGGGTGGGTCGCTCGTCCTCCAGGCCCGCGTCCTGGGCGGAGCCGTAGGAGTCGTTGACCAGGACGACGTCGCGGCCGGGGCGGTCCAGGATCGACGCGGCGACCGAGGCGCGGTAGCCCGAGCCGCAGTAGACCCACACCTCGCCGTCGGGGACCTCGTCCAGGCGGGACTGCAGCTGGTGCAGCGGGACGTGGACGGCGCCGTGGACGTGGCCGCCGGCCCACTCGTCGTCGCGGCGGGCGTCGATGACCTGGACCGGTCCGGCGGCCTTGGCCGCCTTGAGGCCGGCGAAGTCGCTGACCCGGTAGGAGCGCAGCGGCGACCCGTCGGCGAGGGTCTCGATGTCGCCCACGGCCATGCCGGCGAGGTCGTCGATGCCGATGCGGACCAGCTCGCGGCGGGCGTCGGCGACCTGCTCCTCGGTCTCGCCGATGAGGGTCAGCGGGGTGCCGTAGGAGTACAGCCAGCCCAGGTAGGTGATGAAGTTGCTCGGACAGCTCGAACCCGTAGGAGCCGGTCAGGTGGCCGGCGGCGAACGCGGTGCGCTCACGCAGGTCCACCACCCACTCCCCGTCCTCGATCCGGCGGCGCAGCTCGGCCGGGTCGACCGGCTCGGGCAGCGACAGGTCCACCGGGCCCGGGCCCCGGCGGTTCATCGGGCCCATGTGGGCGTAGTACGCCGGGTAGGCGCCCAGGCCCGCCATGAGGGTCTCGACGTAGACCTGCTCGTCCTGGGTCAGGGCGGGGTTGACCCGCTGCTGCTCACCCACGGTCGAGGCGTCGCCGCTGGTCGGGGTCGCGGAGCAGAAGCTGCCGAACCCGTGGGTCGGGAACACCTCGGCGTCGGCCGGCAGCTCACGGGCCAGGCGGCGCACGGAGTGGAACTGGGCGTGGGTGAGCTCCTCGGTGTCGTCCGGGCTGACCAGGTCGGTGCGCCCGGTGGAGCCGTAGAGCATCGAGCCGCCGGTGAACACCGCCCGCACCTCACCGGTCGCGGTCTGCAGCACGTAGGAGACGTGGTGGTGGGTGTGCCCGGGGGTGTGCAGGACCCGCAGGCGCATGTCGCCCGGCCTCGAACACCGCGCCGTCACCGGCCGCGACGTGGTCGTACTCCACGCCGCTGTCGGCCGGGACCAGGTAGTCGCGCACCGGCCCGCTGCGGCGAGCTCGAGGCCACCGGTGACGTAGTCGTTGTGCACGTGGGTCTCGACCACGTGGGTGACCGTCACGCCCAGGCGCGCCGACCAGGTCCAGGACGCGGTCGATGTCGCGCTGCGGGTCGACGACGACGGCCGTCGCGCCGTCGTGGGCGAGGTAGCTGCGGTCACCGAGGCTGGTCGTCTCGATGGTGTGGATCTCGATCATGGTGGTCCTCACAGGCGTGGTGGTCGGTGCCGTGGAGAGACGTCGGTGCCGAGCGGGAAGGTCGGGACGGACGTGGCGGCTCAGATGACCTGGCCGGGCCGGCCGTCGTCGGTGACGACCGGGTGACCCGCCGCGGCCCAGGCGGTCATGCCGCCGTCGACGTTGTGCGCCGTCAGGCCCGCGGCGGTCAGAGCCGCGACCGCGCGGCTGCTGCGGTTGCCGCTGCGGCACACCACGGCCAGCGTCCGACGCGGGTCCAGCTCGCCCAGGCGGGCGCCGAGCTGGCCGAGCGGGATGTGCAGGGCGCCGGGGGCGTGCCCGGCGGCCCACTCGTCGTCCTCGCGCACGTCCACGATCTGCAGGTCGCCGCGGTAGGTAAGGCTGGCGATGTCCATCAGTAGCTCCTCGCACTCGCCCGGCTTGATACCGGGGGGGGTATGTACACACAGTACAACACGACACCCCCAGGGGTATTCCCACGGCCTGTCTCTCTGGTCTGGACGGCGGTCTCGTCGATCGAGCAGAGCCGTCCGGTGAGGTCTGCCGCCTGGACGACAGTCGTCGTGGCCAGCGTGATGGAGCGCTGCCGGTGGCATGAGCAGTACGAGCGCGCGCGACAAGCGACTTCCTCTCGTCTCGGTTGACCTGGTGCACCTCTGCGGCCGATGAAGTTGCCGAAGCGCTGTCCACAGGCGGTCCCCTCGTCGTCGAGAGATTCGTGGCCGCAGGTCAAGTAGGGGTGACGCGGGTTCTGTACGACGTGCCCGAGACGATGGCGATGCTGAACCTGAGCCGGACGCAGATCTACGAGCTCATTCGGTCTCGTCGGCTGGTGACGGTGACCGTCGGCCGGAGGCGCTGGGTGCCGGCAGCGGCCATCGAGGACTACGTGAATCTGCTGGTCAGCGAGGCGGGCGGCAGTGGCGGGCGCGCGGCGTAGCTCGGGGGAGGGGAGCCTCTACTGGAACGAGTCGCGGCAGAGGTGGGTCGGCCTGGTGTCGTTGGGCTACTGGCCGAACGGCAAGCGGCGGGTCAAGTGGATCAGCGGCCGCACGAAGACCGAGGCTCGAGCTCGGCTCCGCGAGGCGCAGCGGGCTCACGACGTCGGGATCGTGGCTGGGCGGCATGACGACACGGTGCGGGACGCGGTCGAGTCGTGGCTCGAGCAGGGGATGGCCGGTCGGGGTGCGAGCACGGTGGCGAACCGCCGGAGCCTTGCGATGATGCACCTGCTCCCGGAGCTGGTGCGAGGCGGCTCAACGAGCTGACTGCCGGCGGAGGTGGAGCGGTGGCTGGCCGACCGCGCTGAGCGGCTGAGCACCGACACGGTAGACGGCTGCTCTCGATCCTGCGACGCTCCGGCATGTCGATCGAGGACATCTCTCACCTCGTCGGCCATGCCGGCACGAAGGTGACGGAGACGGTCTACCGCAAGGAGCTGCGTCCGGTGCTGACCCGTGGCGCCCGCGCGATGGACGACATCTTCACGTCGGGCCGGGAGCGCTGACTAGCAGTTTGACTAGCAGGCGGCCGCACGGAGAGCACGAAGGCCGCCCCGGATGCTCTCCGGGACGGCCTGTGACCTGCGGTGTTGCTGGTGGGCGATACTGGGATCGAACCAGTGACCTCTTCCGTGTCAGGGAAGCGCGCTACCGCTGCGCCAATCGCCCGTGCGTGCTGTCTGCGAGGTGGAGACGGGATTCGAACCCGTGTAGACGGCTTTGCAGACCGCTGCCTCGCCTCTCGGCCACTCCACCGTGCGACCCGACCTCGCGAGCTCCGGGAAGCCGACCAGGAGTGGGACTACCGAGCGGACGACGGGATTCGAACCCGCGACCCTCACCTTGGCAAGGTGATGCTCTACCACTGAGCCACGTCCGCGATGACCGCGCATCCCGTCGCTTTCGCGCCGGTGCTCCGGGCGCGTCCCAGACTTTAGCCGCTCGACGGCGAGAGGCCAACCGTCCAATCGTGCGCCAGGTCGCACCGGTTGACCAGTGACCCCCAGCCTGACGGCCCACCGCCGAGCCGCACGATTCGCCCGGTTGCCCGACCGGGAGGCTGCCCGACCTCGGTAGCGTGACGGATGTGCCCCGTCCCGCCGCACCCGCGCCGCCGGGCCCGGACGTGCGCCGGACGGCGACGCGGGAGGGGCAGGCCTGGTTCGCCGGAGTGCGCGCCCGACGGGCGGTCGAGTGCGTCGACCTGGCCGCGACGCCGCGCGTCGTCGCCCGGGCGGCTTCTGGGCCGTCGTGGGCGACTTCGACGGCCCGGTCCGCGCCTGGCGCGTTCGCCGACGGTCGCGCCGCGGATCGGCCGCCACGACGCCGGGCGGACGCCGCCCCGCCTGGCACGGCCCCCCGGCGACGCCTGGACCTCGCTCGCTCGACCGCGCCGCCTACGTGGCCGCGCGTCGAGCGGGTGCGCGCAGCACGTGCGCGCGGGCGACGTCTACCAGGCCAACATCTGCCGGGTGCTGTCCGCACCGCTCGCCGGCGAGACGCGGGCGCGACGGACCCGAGCCCGACGGCCCGGCGCCGCTCGCGCGGCCCGGCTCGCGCGCGGCAACCCGGCGCCGTACGCCGGCGTCGTCCACGTGCCCGCCGCGAGCGGGCTGCCGCCGGCCTGGGTGGTCACCGCGTCGCCCGAGCTCTACCTCCGGCTGGACCGACGGCGTCCTGACGTCCGCGCCCATCAAGGGCACCGCCGCGCACCCCGGACGGCCTCACCGCCAAGGACCGCGCCGAGAACGTCATGATCACCGACCTCGTCCGCAACGACCTGCAGCGCGTCTGCCGCGCCCGGCACGGTCGAGGTCACGTCGCTGCTGGCGCGTCGAGGAGCACCCCGGCCTCGTGCACCTCGTCTCCGCGGTGCAGGGCCGGCTGCGCCCCGACGTCCTCGCGGCGGACGACCTCTGGGCGCCGCGTGCTGGCCGGCCACGTACCCGCCCGGGTCCGTCTCGGGCGCCCCGAAGCTCGAGCCCTGCGGATCATCGCCGCGCTCGAGCCGGTCGCCGCGCGGCCCGTACTGCGGGGCGGTCGGGTGGATCGACGCCGACGCCGGACGGGCCGAGCTCGCGGTCGGCATCCGGACGTTCTGGTGGACGCCGACCGGGACACGGGCGCCGACCCGGCGCCCGCCGGCACCCTCCGGTTCGGCACCGGCGCCGGCATCACCTGGGGCAGCGACCCGGCGCGCGGAGTGGGCCGAGACCGAGCTCAAGGCGCGCCGACTGATCGCCTGGCCTCCGCGTCTGCGCCGTCTGCGCCGGACCGCCTCGGGCCAGACTGAGCCGCATGAGCATCGTCATCTGGTCCGGCGGCCGCCTGCGCACCGAGGACGAGCCGGTGATCGACCGCCGTCGACCACGGCCTCACCGTCGGCGACGGCGTCTTCGAGACGTGCGCCGTGCACCGCGGGCGCGCCTTCGCCCTGACCCGGCACCTGCGCCGCCTCGAGCGCTCGGCGACCGGGCTCGGGCTCGCCGCGCCCGACAGGACGAGATCCGCGCCGGGGTCGACGCCGTGCCTGGCGGACGGGCGGCGGCACCGCGAGACTGGGCCGGCTGCGGATCACGGTGACCGCCGGCCCGGGGCCGATGGCGTCCAACCGGCATCCCGCCGGCACCCACCGGCAGACCGTCGTCGTCGTGGCCGGCCCGGCGACGCGCGGCGCCGACGTCCCGCGTCGTGCGGGTGCCGTGGGTCCGCAACGAGCGGTCCGCGGTCGCCGGGCCTCAAGACGACGTCCTACGCGGAGAACGTCGTCGCGCTGGCCTACGCGGTCGACCGCGGCGCGGACGAGGCGATCTTCGCCAACACCGTCGGCGAGCTGTGCGAGGGCACCGGGTCGAACGTCGTCGTCGAGCGCGACGGCGAGCTGCTCACGCCGCCGCTCGACGAGCGGCTGCCTCGCCGGGATCACCCGCGAGCTCGCTGCTGGAGTGGGGCGTCGCCGCGGGACTGCCCGTCCGCGAGTCGAAGCCCGGCGAGCTGCCGTTCACCGCGCTCGACGACGTCCTGGCCGGCCGCGCGCACCTCGCGCTCACCTCGTCCATCCGCAACGTGCAGCCGGTGGTCGCGCTCGACGGCACCGACGTCGCGGTCGGGCCGCTGACTCGCGAGGCCGAGGCGATGTTCGAGGCGCGCCTCGCCGACGACGTCGACCCCTGAGACCGACGATCCCCGCCCGACCCCGACCCCGATCCCGACCCGGCGGCCGGCGGGACGACGTCGGCCCCCGACCCGGGTGGGTCGAGGGCCGACGTGGTCACGCGGGGACGAGGGGTGCCGAGAGGGTCAGGCGGTGAGCAGCGCGGCGATGAGCGCGCTGATCTCGGGGTCCATCCGGCTGCTCTCGCCGCCGAACGGCACGAGCTGCTGCGTGGTGGTGACGAACCGCTCGACGGGCTCGGCCGGGGCGGCGAGCAGCGCGTCGCCCTCGACGCCGCTGAGCGAGATGAGCACGTAGGCGGGGTCGTCGTCGCGCCACACGCGCACGTCGCCGGTGCCGGCGGGGGCGTCCTGGGTCGCGTGGATGCCCTGCGCGAGCAGCTCGCGGCCGATGAGCCACGTGGACATGGAGTGCGGACCGGTGAACACCGCGCGCACCGTGTAGGGGTCCGCGGCGCGGAAGCCGAGCTCGGCGGTCACGCCCAGCACGGACGCGTCGGACAGGACCAGCTGCATCGTCACCACTTCGACGACGTCGAACGGGCGGACTGCCATCGTCGCCTCCTTCTCGGGTAGTGGCGAGATTACGGGACGGCGACCCGCGCGGCGGCACGAATACGTGCAGGTTTCACCCAGGTGGCGGCGCCCCGACGCCGGTTCGTCATCTGCGCCGGCACTCCGCTAGCATCATCGACGTCGCCGCTCGGGACCTCGTCCCGCACGGCACGACGGGCGATTGGCTCAGTGGTAGAGCGCCTCGTTCACACCGAGGAGGTCACTGGTTCGAACCCAGTATCGCCCACAGATGTTCCCCAGGTCAGGCCCCACTCCGGTGGGGCCTGACCTGTGTCACGCCGAGCGCGCTCCCGGCGGAGCGCCGCTCCCAACAGCGCCACCGCGCCGGTGGTCATCCCCCGCAGCAGCCGCCCGTGCCGCACCCGCTGGTGGGTGCCGGGGCGGTGACGTCGGTGAGGGCGAGCTCGGCCAGGCGCCCGCCGCCGGTCACGCCGGTCCGGAACCCCTGCGCGGTCGCCCCGACGGACAGGAGGCGGTGGGCCTCGGCCGGAACCTCCAGTCCGGGAACGCCGGACGGCGTGCCACAGCACCCGCCGGCCGCCGCGGAGTCCTCGCCCTGGGCGTTCACCGAGCACACGCCGGTCTCCGGGAGGACGAGCTGGACCTCGTCCGCGGCGAGCGTGTCGCCGGCGAGGGCCGCCACGACGCTGCGGACCTGCTCGTTGCCGGTGGTGATGAGGAACGTCGGTGCGCGGCCGTAGGACTTCATGCCGACGACGAAGAACCCGGGCTCGGGGTGGGCCAGGTCGCGGTGCCCGTGCGGGGGGACGGTGCCGCAGGAGTGGAACGCGGGGTCGATCAGCGGCGCGAGCGCGCGCGGCGCCTCCAGGCCGGGGTCGAGGTCGAGGCGCAGCTCGGCGAGCATCGTCCAGGTCGGGACGGAACCCGGTCGCGGCGGCGACGTGGTGCACGCCGTCGAGGCGGACCGGCCCGTCGCGGGCGTCGCCGACCACGGTGACGGTCACGGCGTCCCGTCGACGGCACGAGGGCGGTGATCGCGAACCCGGTGACGCAGCTCGACCGCGCCGGACTCGACCAGCGCGCGCAGGTCGGTGCCCGAGCCGGCCGCGGGCGGCGAGCTCGTCGTCGACCCCGCCGCCGTACACCCGGGACGGGTCGCCGCCGCGGATCGCCCACACGACGCGGGTGCCCGGCTCGTCGCGGCGAGCCGGGCCAGGGCGAGCAGGGTGTTGGCCGCGGAGTGCCCGGCGCCCGACGACCAGGGTGGTGCGGCCGGCGAACCGGTGCGCGGTCGCGCGCCGAGGACGTCGGGCAGCGCGCCGACCAGCACGTCGCGCGGCCTCCTCCTCGCCGGCCGCCGGGAGTCCGGAGGCGCCGAGCGGGTTGCGGTGCGTCCCAGGTGCCCGAGGCGTCGATGACGGCGCGGGCGCGCAGGTCGGTGACCGCGCCGCCGCGCGTCGCGGACCCGCACCAGGAACGGACGGTCCTCGCGTCCCCGGGCTGCGGCCCTTGTCCAGACCGTCCCGGGACACCGCGACGACGCGGTGCCCGTAGCGGACCCGGTCGGCCGAGGAGGGCGGCCAGCGGCGCGAGGTAGTGCTCGACCATCTGCGCTCCGGTGGGCGGCACCGGGGTGCCCGGGCAGGGTCCATCCGGTCGGGGCGAGCAGCTTCTCGGCCGTGGGATCGATGATGTACCGCCACGGCGTGAACGTGCGGATGTGCCCCCAGGCGGAGACGGATGCGCCCGCGGCCGGTCCGGCCTCGAGCACGAGGAAGGGCAGCCCGCGATCGGTCAGGTGCGCGGCGGCGGCCAGGCCGACGGGGCCGGCGCCGATGACGACGACGGGAAGTGACCGGACGGCCTCGGTGACGGCGGCCGGGGGCGTCAGGGTGGTCACGAGTCGATCCTCCAGCGTCGGACGGGGCGGTCCCCCTGGTATCGATCTCTGTCGATACGGAGAGGCTGCTCCGAACATCGACGATTGTCAATGCACGGGTGCCGTCGGTCGCCCCCGAGGCACGGCGTCGAGGCTGGGTGGCAGGCTCCGCGCCAGGTGGAGCTGCGCCCCGACCCCCGGTCCGTCGGCCTCGCGGCGGCGGTTGACCCGATGAGTGCGTCCGGGATGAGGACCAGCTCAGAGGTGTGCGGTGTCGACGGTCGGACCGGGACGGCGCCGTCGGGCGTCGGTCAGGCGCTCGCGGGCAGCAGCTCGCCCAGCAGCGCCTCGATCCGACCGCGGATGTCGTCGCGCACCCGGCGGACGGTGTCCAGCTCCTTGCCGGCGGGGTCCTCGAGCTCCCAGTCCTCGTAGCGGACGCCCGGGAAGTACGGGCAGGCGTCCCCGCAGCCCATGGTGATGACGACGTCGGAGGACTGCACGGCGTCCGCGGTCAGGACCTTGGGCTTCTCGGCGGTGATGTCGATGCCCTCCTCGGCCATGGCCGCCACGGCGGTGGGGTTGATCTGCTCCGCCGGCATCGAGCCGGCCGAGCGGACCTCCACCCGCCCCCCGGACAGGGCGGTCAGGTAGCCGGCGGCCATCTGGGAGCGACCGGCGTTGTGGACGCAGACGAACAGGACGGAGGGGCGGTCGGACATCGGGGTTCTCCTCGCCGGCCGCCGAGCGGCCGTGGTGGGGTCAGGACGTGGGGACGAGATGCGGGGCGAGGTGGTCGACGCGGCGGGCGATCTCCTCCAGGGCACCGTCGAACGCCTCCGGGGTGCCGAGGCGCAGCGGGTCGGGGATCGACCAGTGGACGTCGACCGGGATCACGAGCTCTTCGTGCGCGCGGTCGCAGACGGTGACGACCAGGTCGTCGTCGCCCCGCGCGTCGGCCACGTGCTGGGGGCGGACCTCGGGGACGTCGAGCCCGTGCCGTCGAGCGCTGTCCAACACGCCGGGGGAGATGGCAGCGGCGGGATGCGTCCCGGCCGACTCGGCCGGGATCGCGCTGGCTCGCCGCCACAGGGCGGCGGCGAGGTGCGACCGGGCGGAGTTCGCCGTGCAGACGAAGAGCACCCGGGCCGCCGGCCGCGCCGGCGGGGATCCCAGGCGGTCGAGGGTGCCGGGCACGAGGTGGACGTACGACCGGCGCCGATCGCCCTCGGATCGACCGCGCCCCACGACCCCCTCGCGCTCGAGCACCTTGAGGTGGTGCGCCAGCAGGTTCGACGGCATGCCCAGTGCCTCGGCCAGCTCGGACGGGGAGGCGTCGCCCAGGGCGAGGCTGTCCACGATCTGCAGCCGGGCGGGGTCGGCGAGAGCCCGGTGCAGCGCGGCTCGTCGCCGCAGGCTCTCGGTTCGATCAGCGTCCATTGCCTCAATGGTGACTGACTTACTGCCACGGGTCAAGCGGGGCTCCTCCCGGAACGGCGGGGGGCAGCCGCAGGTGATCTCTCGGACCGCCGGAGGCTCGACCTGAGCCGCGCGGGGCGTCGGTAGCATCGTCGCGAGCGTCCGGACCGGGCGCACGACCAGCGCAAGGAGACCCCCACCGTGTCGGCACCGTCCGCCCAGACCCTCTCCCTCACCGTCGACGGCGTCGAGGTCACGGTCGGGACGGGGACCACCGCGGCGGACCTGTTCGCCCAGCGTCGCGAGGTCGTCGTCGTCCGCGTCGACGGCGAGCTGCGCGACCTGCACCTGCCGGTGGCCGACGGCGAGGTGGTCGAGGCCGTGACGATCGACTCCCCGGACGGCCTCGCCGTCCTGCGGCACTCGGCCGCGCACGTGCTCGCCCAGGCGGTGCAGGAGGTCGACCCGGCCGCGAAGCTCGGCATCGGCCCGCCCATCACCGACGGCTTCTACTACGACTTCGACGTGGTCGACCCCGTTCACTCCCGAGGACCTCAAGGCGCTGGAGAAGGCGATGCAGCGCATCGTCAAGGAGGGCCAGACCTTCCGCCGGCGGGACGTCACCGAGGACGAGGCGCGCACCGAGCTCGCCGACGAGCCGTACAAGCTCGAGCTCATCGGCCTCAAGGGCTCGGCGAGCGGACGACGACGGCTCGTCCGTCGAGGTCGGGCTGGGCGGCCTGAGCATCTACCAGAACGTCCGGCGCGACGGCACGGTCGCGTGGCAGGACCTGTGCCGCGGGCCGCACCTGCCGAGCACCCGCCTCATCGCCAACGGCTTCCAGCTGACCCGCTCCGCCGCGGCCTACTGGCGCGGGTCGGAGAAGAACCCGCAGCTCCAGCGCGTCTACGGGACCGCGTGGCCGACCAAGGACGAGCTGCGCGCCCACCTCGACCGGCTCGCCGAGGCCGAGCGGCGCGACCACCGCCGGCTCGGCACCGAGCTCGACCTGTTCTCGCTTCCCGGACGAGATCGGCTCCGGGCTGCCGGTGTTCCACCCCAAGGGCGGGATCATCCGGACGGAGATGGAGGACTACTCCCGCACGCCGGCACGTCGAGGCGGGCTACTCCTTCGTCAACACCCCGCACATCACCAAGGGGCAGCTGTTCCAGATCTCCGGGCCACCTCGACTGGTACGCCGAGGGCATGTACCCGCCCATGCACGCTCGACGCGGAGCTGCGACGCCGACGGCACGGTGCGCAAGCCCGGGCAGGACTACTACCTCAAGCCGATGAACTGCCCCATGCACAACCTGATCTTCCGGTCGCGGGGCCGGTCCTACCGCGAGCTGCCGCTGCGGCTGTTCGAGTTCGGCACCGTCTACCGGTACGAGAAGTCCGGCGTCGTGCACGGCCTGACCCGGGCGCGCGGCTTCACCCAGGACGACGCCCACATCTACTGCACCCGCGAGCAGATGCGCGACGAGCTGACGCGAGCTGCTCGCGCTTCGTCCTCGGCGCTGCTCAAGGACTACGGCCTCGAGGACTTCTACCTCGAGCTGTCCACCCGGAACCCGGAGAAGTCGGTCGGGTCCGACGAGGTGTGGGAGGAGGCGACCGAGACCCTGCGCGAGGTCGCCGACGGCCTCCGGCCTGGACCTCGTGCCCGACCCGGGCGGCGCCGCGTTCTACGGGCCGAAGATCTCCGTGCAGGCGCGGGACGCGATCGGCCGCACCTGGCAGATGTCGACCATCCAGCTCGACTTCAACCTGCCCGAGCGGTTCGACCTCGAGTACACCGCCGCGGACGGCACCCGGCAGCGCCCGGTGATGATCCACCGGGCGCTGTTCGGGTCGATCGAGCGGTTCTTCGGCGTGCTCACCGAGCACTACGCGGGCGCGTTCCCGGCCTGGCTCGCGCCCGGTGCAGGTCGTCGCGGTGCCGGTCGCCGGAGCCGTTCGACGACTACCTGGCCGACGTCGTCGCCCAGCTGCGGGCCGAGGGCATCCGCGCCGAGGTCGACGTCTCCGACGACCGCTTCGGCAAGAAGATCCGCACCGCGAGCACGCAGAAGATCCCGTTCGTGCTCATCGCCGGGCGGCGACGACGTCGAGGCCGGCGCGGTGTCGTTCCGGTACCGCGACGGCCGGCAGGACAACGCCGTGCCGGTCGCGGAGGCGGTCGAGCGCATCGTGTCGGCGGTCCGCGACGCGGGCCCAGGTCTGACGCCCGTGCGGGACGGGCCTCGCCGAGCCACGGGACCCACGACTCGAGCCCGCGGGCGCCCACCCCGGCGTGCCGGACGGCTTCGAGCGGCTGTGGACGCCGCACCGGATGGCCTACATCGGCGGGCAGGACAAGCCCGCCGACGCCGGGGCCGGCGAGTGCCCGTTCTGCCGCGTCCCGACGCTGCCCGACGAGGAGGGCCTCGTCGTCGCGCGCGGCGCGGCTCGCCTACGCGGTGCTCAACCTCTACCCGTACAACCCCGGCCACCTCATGGTCGTGCCCGTACCGGCACGTCGCCGGACTACACCGACCTCACGCCCGACGGAGACGGTCGAGGTGACGACCCTCACCCAGACGGCGATGCGGGTGCTGCGCGCGGTCTCCGCACCGCACGGGTTCAACCTCGGCCTGAACCAGGGCACGGTCGCGGGCGCGGGCATCGCCGCGCACCTGCACCAGCACGTCGTGCCCGCGGTGGGGCGGCGACGCCAACTTCCTGCCGATCGTCGGCGCGCACCAAGGCGCTGCCCGAGCTGCTCGGCGACACGCGCGCGCGGCTGGCCGCCGCATGGCCGCAGCGGCCGGCGACCGGCGAGGGATGATCGACCGGTGCTGAACCGACTGCGCGGCGGCATGACGCACGGTCATGACCCCGCTCGCCGACCTGCTGCTCGCCCGCGGGCGTCTCGCCGGACGCGGTGACGATCGTCGGCACGCTCGCCGTCGTCGTCACGGCGCTGACCCTGTACCCGACCGGGCACCTGCTCGCCGGCACGCTGGTCATCGGCGCTGCTTCGTCCTCACCGACTCCCTCGACGGCGTGATGGCGCGGCGCTCGGGCCGCAGCAGCGACTGGGGCGCGTTCCTCGACTCGACGCTCGACCGCTTCGGCGACGCGGCGATCTTCGGCGGCCTGCTGCTGTGGTTCACCGGCGACGGCGACCACCGACTCACCGGCGGTCCTCGCGCTCGCGTGCCTGGTGCTCGGGTCGATCGTCCCGTACGCCCGGGCCCGCGCCGAGGGGCTGGGCATGACCGCCGCCGTCGGCATCGCCGAGCGCGCCGACCGCCTGCTCGCCGTCCTGCTCGCGACCGCGCTCGTCGGCGCGGGGCTGCCGCTGCGTGGTGCTCACCGTCGTGCTGGCGCTGCTCGCGGTGGCGAGCGCGGTGACCGTCGTCCAGCGGATGGCGACCGTGCGCCGCCAGGCGCGGGTGGCGTCGCCGTGACGGTCGACATCGGTCGGCCTGTTCGGCCTCGCGCTGGCGGGTCGCGCGGTACGTCCCCGGGCCCGTCCTGCGCGCGCGCCGCGGCGCTCGGCGCCGACGTCGTCGTGGTGGCGCCGGCGCGGGCGGCGTGCCGCCAGCTCGAGCGCAACCTCGCCCGGGTGCGCCCGAGGCGTCGCCCGGCCGAGCTGCGCCGGCTGTCCCGCGCCGGCATGCGCTCCTACATGCGCTACTACGCCGAGGCGTTCACGCTCGGCGTCGTTCACCCCGGCGCAGACCGACGCCCGGGTCCGCGCGCTCGGGGTGGAGAACCTGCGGGCCGAGCTCGACGCCGGCCGCTCGGTGGTCCTGGCGCTGGGCGCACCAGGGCAACTGGGACCTGGCCGGCGCCTGGGCCACCCGGCACGTCGCCCCGGTGACCACCGTCGCCGAGAGGCTCGAGCCCGAGCGCGTCTTCGCCGAGTTCCTCGCCTTCCGCGAGGGCCTCGGGCATCGAGATCATCCCGCTCGACCGCAGCGGCGGCGAGGTGTTCCGGCGGCTGGTCGTCGGCGGTCAAGCGCGGCGGCCGGCTCGTGCCGCTGCTCGCCGACCGCGACCTCACCGCGCGCGGCGATCGAGGTGCGGTGGTGGGGCGAGACCGCCCGGGTCGCCGCGGGACCGGCCGCGCTGGCCTCGGCGACCGGCGCGCGGCTGTGCCCGGTCACCATCGCACTACGAGCGGCTGATCGGCGCCCGGCGGCGCGCGGCGCGGTCCCCGTGGGGGATCGTCGTCGACTTCCACCCGCCGCTGCCGGTCCCGACCGGCCTGCCGCGCGCCGAGGCGGTCGCCCGCGCTGACGCAGGGCTGGGTCGACGTCGTCGCCGCGGGCATCGCCGCGCACCCCAGGACTGGCACATGCTGCAGAAGGTCTTCGTCGACGACCTCGACCCCGACGCGGTACGCGTCGACGCGTCGCGTCGCGCCGCCTCGCGCGGCGGCCTCGGTCGACCGTCGCGGCCTCGGCCGGCCTCGGCCCGGCTCGGCGGCGGCGGCGCCGGTGGGCAGCGGAGGGGACCGCGCCGTGAGCCGCGACGACGCCGCGCGCGCTGCGGGTCGGCATCGTCTGCCCGTACTCGTTCGACGTCCCCGGCGGCGTGCAGTTCCACGTGCGCGACCTCGCCGAGGCGCTCATCGCGCAGGGCCACGAGGTCTCGGTGCTCGCGCCCGCCGACGACGACACGCCGATCCCGCCGTACATGACGTCCGCCGGGCGCGCGGTCCCGGTCCGCTACAACGGCGCGGTCGCCCGGATGACGTTCGGGCCGGTCACCGCCGCGCGGGTGCGGCGCTGGCTGACCGACGGGGGACTTCGACGTCCTGCACCTGCACGAGCCGGTCACCCCGAGCCTGGGGATGCTCGCGCTGCTGGTTCGCCGAGGGGCCGATCGTCGCGACGATGCACACCGCGCTCATCCGCTCCCGCGGACTGCAGATGGCCTACCCGCTGGTGCGGCAGAGCCTGGAGAAGATCTCGGCGCGCATCGCCGTGTCCGAGGACGCCCGCCGCACGCTCGTCGAGCACATGGGCGGGGACGCCGTCGTCATCCCCAACGGGGTGTGGGTGGACCGGTTCCGCCGGCACGGACCCGGACCCGCGCTGGACCGGTACGCCGGACGCACCCGACCATCGCGTTCCTCGGCCGGCTCGACGAGTCGCGCAAGGGCCTGCCGGTGCTGCTCGCGGCGGTGCCCGCGGTCCTGCGCGAGCGCGCCCGGGCGCGCGGTTCCTCGTCGCGGGCCGCGGCGAGACCGGCCCGGACGAGGTCCGCGAGCTGCTCGGCGACGATGCGCGGGCCGTGGAGTTCCTCGGCGGCATCACCGACGACGAGAAGGCCGCGCTGCTGCGGTCCGTCGACGTCTACTGCGCGCCGCAGACCGGCGGGGAGAGCTTCGGCATCGTGCTCGTCGAGGCGATGAGCGCCGGCGCGGCCGTCGTCGCGAGCGACCTCGGCGCGTTCCGGCGGGTGCTCGACGAGGGCACGGCCGGGACGCTGTTCCGGACCGGCGACCCGGCCGACCTCGCCGGCGACGCTCGCTGCGCGTGCTCGACGACGACGAGCTGCGCGGAGCGCGGCGCGCGCCCACGCCTCCGACGTCGTCGAGCGGTACGACTGGTCGCACGTCACCCACGAGGTGCTCACCGTGTACGAGATGGTCCAGGCGGGCAGCGACCGGCACGTCGGGGAGGACCCGACCTCCCGGCGCGCCGCCCTCGGCCGGCTCGTGCGCAGCCGACCGGTGGGAGCGCGGATGAGGCTGCGCCGAGTGGGCGCTGCTCGTCGGCGCGGTCCTGGCCGTGCTGCTGCTGGGCGCGTCTGGGTCGAGGCGTCCCGGATCGACCGGCTGCACCGCAAGGTCGCCGCGTCGCTCGCGACCCTCGAGACCCAGCTGGCGCGGCGGGCCACGGCCGCGGTCGAGCTCGCGTCCTCGGGCGTCCTCGACCCGGTGAGCTCGGTGCTCGTGGGCGAGGCGGCGTTCGCGGCGCTGGACGCGCAGCGACGACGACACCGGCCGGATGACGCCGGTCCCCGCCGAGCCTGGCCCGGCTCGGTCGGGCCGACGCGCCTCCGGCGCCGTCGCGGTCCCGCCGACGGGTGCCGGCTCGGGGGCGACGTGCGAGGCCGGGTGACGCCACCGAGGCCGAGCCCGCGGCCGCCGCCGTCGAGCGCGGGCTCGCCGAGAGCGAGCTGTCCGCGACCCTGCGCGCCGCCCTCGAGGACCCCGACGAGGTGGCCGCCGTGCGTGCCGAGCCGGGCGGGGCCGAGCTCGTCGAGGCGCTCGCCGCGGCGTGGTTCCGGGTCCAGCTGGCCCGCCGGTTCCACAACGAGGCGGTGGTCCAGACCCGGCGCGTGCGGCAGAAGACGCTCGTCCGGGCGCTCCGGCTGGCGGGTCACGCGCCCATGCCGCACCCCTTCGACATCGACGACGCGCTGGCCGCCCGCGCTGGGCCGACCGGGCGCTCAGGGGCCCGACGCGCGAGGTCTAGAATGGCCGGAGCTGCGCCGCGTGATCGCCGCCGCACGATCCCCGACCTGACCTGTGAGGCCCTGCAGTGACCACCGAGAACAGCCACGCACGCCGTCGGCACCGCGCAGGTCAAGCGCGGCATGGCTGAGATGCTCAAGGGCGGCGTGATCATGGACGTGGTCACCGCCGAGCAGGCGAAGATCGCCGAGGACGCCGGCGCCGTCGCCGTCATGGCGCTCGAGCGGGTCCCCGCCGACATCCGCGCCCAGGGCGGCGTCGCCCGGATGAGCGACCCCGACATCATCGACGCGATCATCGTCGACCGTCTCGATCCCGGTCATGGCCAAGGCCCGCATCGGCCACTTCGTCGAGGCGCAGGTGCTGCAGTCCCTCGGCGTCGACTACGTCGACGAGTCCGAGGTGCTCACCCCGGCCGACTACGCCCACCACATCGACAAGTGGGCCTTCACGGTGCCCTTCGTCTGCGGGGCGACCAACCTCGGCGAGGCGCTGCGCCGGATCACCGAGGGCGCGGCGATGATCCGCTCCAAGGGCGAGGCCGGCACCGGCGACGTCTCGAACGCCACGACCCACATGCGCACGCTGCGGCGACGAGATCCGCCGGCTGCACCTCGCTGCCCGAGGACGAGCTGTACCTGGCCGCCAAGGAGCTGCAGGCGCCGTACGACCTCGTCAAGGAGGTCGCGACCGCCGGCAAGCTGCCCGTCGTGCTCTTCACCGCCGGCGGCATCGCGACCCCGGCCGACGCCGCGATGATGATGCAGCTCGGCGCCGAGGGCGTCTTCGTCGGGTCCGGCATCTTCAAGTCCGGCAACCCCGCCGAGCGCGCCGCCGCCATCGTCAAGGCCACGACGTTCTACGACGACCCCGACGTCATCGCCAAGGTCTCCCGCGGGCTCGGCGAGGCCATGGTCGGCATCAACGTCGACGACGTCCCGCGTCCCGCACCGGCTGGCCGAGCGCGGCTGGTGACGTGCCGCAGCCACGGCCGACGGGGCCGACACGGCCCGGTCCACCGGCTCGGACCGGAGTGGGCGGTCAGGCCGGACGGCGTGCGGTTCCGCGACGCGGCCCGGGTGATCCTGCTCGACGCCCGCGACCGGGTGCTCCTGCTGCACGGCTGCGACGCCGACCAGCGCGAGCGCACCTGGTGGTTCACGGTCGGCGGCGGCATCGACGCGGGGGAGTCGGCGCTCGACGCCGCCGTCCGCGAGGTGCTCGAGGAGACCGGGCTGCTCGATCGCCGCGGCGGACCTCGTCGGCCCGGTGTTCACGCCGCAGCGCGGAGTTCGACTTCTTCCGCGAGACCTGCCGGCAGGACGAGCTCTTCTTCCTCGGCCGGTGGCCCGGCGACGCCCCGCTCCCTGTCCTCAGCCGCGACGGCTGGACCGACATCGAGCACGACACGATCGACGAGCTGCGCTGGTGGGACCTCGACGAGCTCGCCGCGCTCGACGAGGAGGTCTTCCCGCACGGGCTGCCGGACCTCGTGCGCGGCCTGCTGGGCGGCTGGGACGGCGTGACCCGGGAGCTGTGCACCCGGCAGCCCGACCGGGCCCCGACCGGCCCGTAGAGTGCACCCCCGTGAAACCGCGGATCGGTGTGCTGGCCCTGCAGGGAGACGTGCGCGAGCACCTGGCGCGCGCTCGACGGAGAGCGGCGCCGAGGCGGTCCCCGTCCGCCGCGAGAGCGAGCTCGCCGACATCGACGGGCTCGTGATCCCGGGCGGTGAGTCGACCACCATCGAGAAGCTGCTGCGGGCCTTCGACCTGTTCGAGCCGGTGCGGGAGCGGCTGCGCGCCGGGCTGCCGGCCTACGGCTCGTGCGCCGGGATGATCCTGCTCGCCGACCGCGTCGTCGGCGGCACCGCGGGCCAGACGACGCTCGGCGGCCTCGACATCACCGTGCGGCGCAACGCCTTCGGCCGGCAGGTCGACTCCTTCGAGACCGACCTGCGACGTCGTCGGCATCGACGGCGAGCCCGGTGCACGCCGTGTTCATCCGCGCCCCGTGGGTCGAGGAGGCCGGCCCGGGCGCCGAGGTGCTCGCCGCGGTCGGCGAGGGTCCGGCCGCCGGTAGGATCGTCGCGGTGCGACAGGGCGGTCTGCTGGCGACCTCCTTCCACCCGGAGGTCACCGGCGACCTGCGCGTGCACCGACTGTTCGTGCAGATCGTCCGTGAGGCCCTGGACGACGCCGAGCCCCGCCACGACGGCGAGGGCTGACGTCGCCCCGTCGGGTCCGGACGCAGACGGAGGAGCAACTACAGCATGTCGGGTCACTCCAAGTGGGCCACCACCAAGCACAAGAAGGCCGTGGTCGACGCCAAGCGGAGCAAGCTCTTCGCGAAGCTCATCAAGAACATCGAGGTCGCGGCGCGCACCGGCGGCGGCCGACCTCGCGGGCAACCCGACGCTGTTCGACGCCGTCCAGAAGGCCAAGAAGTCGTCGGTCCCCAACGACAACATCGACCGCGCGCTCAAGCGCGGCTCCGGCCAGGAGGCCGGCGGCGCCGAGTACTCGACGATCATGTACGAGGGCTACGGCTCCGGCGGCGTCGCCGTGCTCGTCGAGTGCCTGACCGACAACCGCAACCGCGCCGCCTCCGACGTCCGGGTCGCGTTCACCCGCAACGGCGGCCAGATGGCCGACCCGGGCTCGGTCTCGTACCTGTTCTCGCGCAAGGGCGTCGTCGTCGTCCCCAAGGCGCGACGGCGTGAGCGAGGACTCCGTCATGGAGGCCGTGCTCGACGCGGGCGCCGAGGAGGTCAACGACTACGGCGAGACCTTCGAGATCCTCTCCGAGGCGACCGACCTCGTCCCGGTGCGCACCGCGCTCCAGGACGGCCGGCATCGAGTACGACTCGGCCGACGTCGTCTTCCACCCGTCGACGCAGATCGAGGTCGACGCCGAGGGCGCCCGCAAGATCCTGCGCCTCATCGACGCGCTCGAGGACCTCGACGACGTCCAGGACGTCTACGCCAACTTCGACGCCTCCGACGAGGTCATGGCCGAGCTCGAGGACGACTGACGCCGACCCGGGCGCGCCCGGCCCACCTGCACGGCCCCACCGCTCCCGCCTGGGAGAGTGGGGCCGTGCGCGTCATGGGAGTGGACCCCGGCCTGACCCGGTGCGGGCTGGGCGTCGTCGACGCCGCAGCCGGCGCGCAAGGCGGCGCTCGTCGACGGTGGGGGTCGCGCGGTCCGTCACCACCGACGACATCGACCTGCGCCTGCTGGCGATCTCGGAGGAGATCGAGCGCTGGCTCGACCGGCACGCGCCCGGACGTCGTCGCGGTCGAGCGCGTACTTCGCCGCAGCGACAACGTCAGCACCGTGATCGGGACCGCTCAGGTCGCCGGCGTGGCGATGCTCGCCGCGGCCCGCCGGAAGATCCCGGTCGCGCTGCACACCCCGAGCGAGGTCAAGGCCGCGGTCACCGGCTCCGGGCGGGCGGAGAAGGTGCAGGTCCAGCGCATGGTCGCGCAGATCCTCGGCCTCGCCGAGCTGCCCGAAGCCGGCCGACGCCGCCGACGCCCTCGCGCTGGCGATCTGCCACCTCTGGCGTCCGGCCGGGGCGCTGTCCTCGCCGCAGCGGCCGGTGCAGTCCATGACCGCCGGCCCAGCGGGCGTGGGCCGCGGCCGAGCACGCGGCGCGTCGACCCACCCGCGGCTGACCGCCCTTGTTACCGTGGGCGCCGTTCGTACAGGTGTTCGCTCCGCGGATCGGTGCCGGGGCGGGTCGACGGGGGAGGGCGGCGTCGGTGATCGCGTCGGTTCGTGGCACGGTGCAGTCGGTCCGCCTCGACGGCGCGGTGGTCGAGGTCGGCGGTGTCGGCCTGCTGGTGCACGCCACCCCGACGACCCTCGGCGCCCTGGCGGTCGGCTCGCCCGCGCTGCTCTGCGACGAGCCTCGTGGTCCGGGAGGACTCCCTGACCCTGTTCGGCTTCGGTGACGCCGACGAGCGCGCCGTCTTCGAGACGCTGCAGACCGTCTCCGGCGTCGGCCCGCGCCTGGCCCTCGCGATGCTCGCCGTGCACAGCCCCGACGCGCTGCGACGCGCGGTCGCGACCGAGGACCTCACCGCGCTCAAGCGCGTGCCGGGCATCGGCCACAAGGGCGCGCAGCGGATCGTGCTCGAGCTCGCCGGCCGGCTCGGCGCGCCCGTCGACGTGTCCGGCGGGACGACCGCACCGGCACCCGCGCGCCGGTGACCGGCGCGACGAGGTCGTCGAGGCGCTCGTCGGCCTCGGCTGGAACACCAAGGCCGCGCAGGAGGCCGTCGCCGGCGTGGTGGACGACGACGCCGCACCCGAGACCGACGTCGACGTCGCGGGCGTCCTGCGCGCCGCGCTGCGCGCGCTGGGGTCGGGCCGTGGCTGAGGACGCCGGCGTCACGACCGAGCGGCTCGTCCGGCCCGGCGCGGACGACGTCGAGCGCGCGGCCGAGGCGGCGCTGCGGCCGAGGCGGCTGGAGGAGTTCGTCGGCCAGCGGGTGGTGCGCGACCAGCTGTCGCTCGTGCTGCAGGCGGCGGTGCAGCGCGGCGGCCCGCCCGACCACGTGCTGCTGTCCGGGCCGCCCGGGCTGGGCAAGACGACGCTCGCGATGATCATCGCGGCCGAGCTCGGCGCGCCCTTGCGGCTGACGTCCGGCCCGGCGATCCAGCACGCGGGCGACCTCGCCGCCGTGCTGTCCTCGCTCGAGGAGGGCGAGGTGCTGTTCCTCGACGAGATCCACCGCCTCGCGCGCCCGGCCGAGGAGTTGCTGTACGTCGCGATGGAGGACTTCCGGGTCGACGTCGTCGTCGGCAAGGGCGCGGGGGCGAGCGCGATCCCGCTCGCGCTGCCGCCGTTCACCGTGGTCGGCGCGACCACTCGCGCCGGGCTGCTGCCCGCCCCGCTGCGCGACCGGTTCGGGTTCACCGGTCACCTGGACTTCTACTCGGCCGAGGAGCTCGAGCGGGTGCTGGTGCGCTCGGCGCGGCTGCTCGGCGTCGACCTCCACGCGGACGCGGCGGCGGAGGTCGCCTCGCGCTCGCGCGGCACCCCGCGCATCGCCAACCGGCTGCTGCGGCGCGTCCGGGACTGGGCGCAGGTCCGCGGCGACGGCACGCTCGACCTGGCGCGCCGCACGCGCCGCGCTCGAGGTCTACGAGGTCGACGCGCTCGGGCTGGACCGGCTGGACCGGGCGGTGCTCACCGCGCTGTGCACGCGGTTCGGCGGCGGACCGGTCGGCCTGACGACGCTCGCGGTCGCGGTGGGGGAGGAGCCGGAGACCGTCGAGACCGTCGCCGAGCCCTTCCTCGTCCGCGAGGGTCTCGTCGGCCGGACCCCGCGAGGGCGCGTCGCCATGCCGGGCGCCTGGACGCACCTCGGGCTCACGCCGCCGGTGGGCGGCCCGGACACGCTGTTCGGCTGAGTCCCGGGCGGTCCCCGCGGTGCTCCGGCCGGCGGCCGGCGGCGAACGAGGAACCGGACCTCCCGGAGGGTCGTTGGGTCAGCCGTGCCGCGGCGCCTAGACTGCGGCGGACATCCCCGAACCCGAAAAGACGTGTTCCGCCATGGAAATGTTCATCATCCTCGCACTCGCCCTCGGTGCGATGTGGCTCATGACGAACCGCACCCGCAAGCAGCAGCGGCAGGCTGCCGACTTCCGCGCGAACCTCGAGGTGGGCCAGGAGGTCATGACGGGCTCCGGGCTGTACGGGACGATCGTCGCCGTCGACGGCGACACCATCACGCTCGAGTCCATGCCGGGCAACCAGTCCCGCTGGATCCGTGCCGCGATCGCCAAGCTCGTCGCCGGCCGACGACACCCTCGTCGACCAGGACGACGAGACCGCGGACGACGCCGAGTACGACGAGGCCGAGTACGACGAGACGGAGTACCAGGACGACGACGTACGACGACGCGGCGTACGACGACGCAGCGGCCGTGGACACCGACGGGCGGCGTCCGGCCGACGACGGCGTCCGGCTGACCAAGGACCACGGGGCGACGCGCGCCGACCGGATCGACGTCCCGGACGACCTGTCGACGCTGGATGAGCGCCGCACGGACGACGGCACCGACCGCCGCTGAGCGACAGCTCGACCCGGCTCACCGCGAGCACGGCACCCCCGCCGACACGCCACTGCGCCGCCCGCCGCCGCGGGCGGTCGCACGCACGAGAAGAGACCAGACGTTGGCCACCACATCACGCCGCTCGCGGCCCCTCCGGACGCTGATCACGCTGGCCGTGCTGCGTCGCCGCGCTGTTCGGCTCGCTGGCCGCCGGGACCCGCATGGTCCGACGCCGCCTGGACGCCGCAGCTCGCGCTCGACCTCGAGGGCGGCACGCAGCTCATCCTCACGCCGGTCGCCGAGGGCGGTGAGGACATCACCGACGAGACGATCGCGCAGGCGATCGAGGTCATCCGTCAGCGCGTCGACGGCTCGGGTGTCGCCGAGGCCGAGATCACCAGCCAGGGCGGCACGAACATCGTCGTCGCGCTGCCGGGCAACCCCTCGCGAGGAGACGCTGGACCTCGTGCGGACGTCCGCGCAGATGCGGTTCCGTCCGGTGCTGACGATCGCCGCGCCGACACCCGTCGAGCCGGCGGCCGAGGAGACGCCCGCCCCGGCCCAGACCACGCCGAAGCCGCGCCCCGGACTCGCCGAGCGACATCGAGTTCTACCTGACCCCTGAGGTCCAGACCGCGCTCGACGCCCTGGACTGCACGGACCCGGCCAACCTCGCCGGCGGTGTCAGCGGCGCGGACGACGAGCCGCTGGTCACCTGCGACGCCGACGGCTCGGCGAAGTACCTGCTCGGGCCGATCGAGCTCGAGGGCAGCGAGCTCGACCAGCGCGACGTCCGGGCCTGCAGACCACGCAGACCGGTGCCGTGACCAACACCTGGGTCGTCAACCTCGAGTTCAACGCGGCAGGGCACGCGACATCTTCCGCGAGGTGACCACCCGGCTGCAGGCGCTGACCGCCGCCGCAGAACCAGTTCGCGATGGTGCTCGACGGCCTGGTCATCTCGGCGCCGTCGCTGTCGCCGGGCGTGATCATCTCCGACGGCCGGGCCGAGATCTCCGGCACCGTTCGACCGCGAGTCGGCCGCCACCCTCGCCAACCAGCTGAACTTCGGCGCCCTGCCGCTGACGTTCGAGGTGCAGAGCGAGGAGCAGATCTCGGCGACCCTCGGGTCGGAGCAGCTGCGCAGCGGGCTCGTCGCGGGCGCGATCGGCCTGGTCCTCGTCGCGCTCTACTCGCTGTTCCAGTACCGGGCGCTGGGTCTGGTGACCATCGCGTCGCTGCTCGTCGCCGGGCTGCTGACCTACGGGGTCATCACCGTCCTGTCCTGGGTGCAGGGCTACCGGCTGAGCCTGCCCGGCGTCGCCGGCCTCATCGTCGCGATCGGCATCACCGCCGACTCCTTCATCGTGTACTTCGAGCGCATCCGGGACGAGCTGCGCGAGGGTCGCACCCTCGTCGCGGCGGTCGACCGCGGGTGGGAGCGTGCGCGCCGGACGATCCTCGCCTCCGACGCCGTCAGCTTCCTCGCGGCGGTCGTCCTGTACTTCCTCGCCGTCGGCGGGGTCCGCGGGTTCGCGTTCACCCTCGGCCTGACGACCGTGCTCGACCTCATCGTCGTCATGCTCTTCACCCACCCGGTCATGCAGCTCGTCGCCCGCACCCCGTTCTTCAGCCACGGCCACCCGCTCTCCGGCCTCGACCCCGCGGCGCCTCGGTGCGCGGGGAGCCGTCTACGCCGGCCGTGGTCGCGTCGCGCACGCCCCCGTCCCGGCCCACGCCGGCACCAGCGGCACCAGCGGCACCGCCGGCACCGCCGCGGACGACGTCGTCCGCGGGCCGTCGGGTGCCGACGCCACCGTCCCGGTCACCGCCGGGGGCAGCCACCGCGTCGTCCTCGACGACGCGGGCGGCATCCCGTCCGGCGCGTCGTCCGGCACGTCGGGCGCGTCGTCCGGCACGGACGGCACCGCGGCCGGTGCGGGCCTGGGCCACGGCACCGCACCGGGCGGCACCATCGCCGAGCGCCGTGCCGCCCAGCGGGCCGCCCAGCGCGCCGCCGAGCGTGAGCGCGCCGTCGCCGCCGACCACCACCGACCCCAGCACCGACGGGAGCGAGTCCTGATGGCCGCCGTCAACTTCTCCCAGTGGGGCAACGACCTCTACACCGGTCGCCGGTCCTACGACATCGTCGGCAAGCGGCGCCGGTGGTACGCGATCGCGCTGACGATCGTCGTGCTCTCCGCGGCCCTGCTGCTCATCCGGGGGCTCAACCCGGGGATCGAGTTCCGGGGCGGCTCGCAGTTCACCGTCTCGGGGGTCGAGACGACGGACCAGCAGCGCGGCGATCGACGCCGTGACGGACATCTCCGCCGAGGAGGTCCCGCAGGGTCAGCACGGTCGGCGGCGACGGCGATCCGGGTGCAGACGGCCGAGCTGTCGGCCGACGAGGTGGTCGAGGTCCGCTCCGCGCTCGCCGAGGCCTACGGCGTCAGCGAGGACGACGTCACGAGCGCCTTCATCGGGCCGTCCTGGGGTCAGGACGTCTCGAGCAAGGCGATCACCGGGCTCGTCGTGTTCCTCGTGCTCGTGGCGCTCGTCATGACCCTGTACTTCCGGGCCTGGCGCATGGCCGCGGCCGCGCTCCTCGCGCTCGGTCACGACCTCGTCATCACCGTGGGCATCTACGCCCTGGTCGGCTGGGAGGTCACGCCGGCGACGGTGATCGGGTTCCTGACGATCCTCGGGTACTCGCTCTACGACACGGTCGTCGTCTTCGACAAGGTGCGGGAGAACACCGTCGGGGTCCTCGACCAGCACCGGTCGACCTACGCCGAGCGCGCGAACCTCGGCGATCAACCAGACGCTCGTCCGGTCGATCAACACGACGATCGTCGCGGTCCTGCCGGTCGCGGCGATCCTGTTCGTCGGCGCCTTCCTCCTCGGCGCGGGCACGCTGCGTGACATCGCGCTCGCGCTCTTCGTCGGCATGATCGTCGGGACGTTCTCCTCCGTCTTCCTCGCGACGCCGCTCGAGGTCTCCATGCGGGGCGGCGAGGCGCGGATCGCCCGGCACACCGCCGAGGTGCTCGAGGACCGCGCCCGCCTGCAGGGACGCGAGGCGACGCCCGCGACGGTGGCCGCGGGCGTGGCCCCGTCGGCGCACGTGGTGCCGGGTCACCACCTGGGCACCGCGGCGCAGCCCAAGCGCAAGCGCACCGACCGCCGGTGACGCGCTCGTGACCCGCACGACGACCGGCATGACGACCGGAACCGCGCCGGGCGGGGACACGCTCGTCGAGCGCTGCCTGCCGCTCGTCCGCGACGTGCCGGACTGGCCGACGGCCGGCGTGACGTTCAAGGACATCACCCCGCTCCTCGCCGACGGCGCCGCGTTCGCGGCCGTGGTCGACCACCTGGCGGCCGGGCGCCCGCGCGCTCGGCGGCGTCGACCTCGTCGCCGGGATGGAGGCGCGGGGGTTCATCCTCGGCGCCCCGGTCGCGACCGCGCTCGGCGCGGGGTTCGTCCCGGTGCGCAAGGCCGGCAAGCTACCCGGGCCCTCGCTCTGGCGGCGTCGTACTCGCTCGAGTACGGGGACGCGGCGATCGAGCTGCACCCGAGCACCATCGCCCCGGGCGCCCGCGTCCTCGTGCTCGACGACGTCCTGGCGACCGGCGGCACCGCGGCGGCGACGGCCGAGCTGGTCGAGCGCGCCGGGGGCGTCGTCGTCGGGCTGGCGTTCCTGCTCGAGCTCACCGCGCTGGCCGGACGGGACCGGCTGCCGGGCCGGACGGTCGAGTCCCTGCTCGCCACGGGCTGACGCCCGCGTCCGGCCGCCCGACGGCCAGCCGACGGCCACCCGACGGCCCGAGCGGCCGGGCACGCGCCCGCCGTCGGGACCCGTGCGTCGGCCGGGGGTGCCCCCGACGTAGACTTCACCGATCGGCAGACCGCCTGGAGGGTCGATGAGCGAGGACATTCGCGCAGGGGGGCGGGTCGCGCCCGCCGCCGCGGACGCGCCCGAGGCCCGTCGAGCCGATGCCCGACGGCGCCGCGGCGCAGCCGCGTCCGCTCGCGCCTGGTCCGGTTCGGCACCCGGCACAGCCCGGCGACGCCCGGGCCTCGGGCCGCTCATGCAGGCGATCCGCACGAACCACCCCAAGGCCGACCTCGGCATCATCGAGCGCGCCTACGCCGTCGCCGAGCAGGCCCACCGCGGGCAGATGCGCAAGAGCGGCGACCCGTACATCACCCACCCGGTCGCGGTGGCGACGATCCTCGCCGAGCTCGGCATGACGACGGCGACGCTCGCGGCCGCGCTCCTGCACGACACCGTCGAGGACACCGAGTACTCGCTCGAGCAGCTGCGCAAGGACTTCGGGCCCGAGGTCGCGATGCTGGTCGACGGCGTCACCAAGCTCGACAAGGTCAGCTACGGCGACGCCGCGCAGGCCGAGACCGTCCGCAAGATGGTCGTCGCGATGGCCCGGGACATCCGCGTGCTCGTCATCAAGCTCGCCGACCGCCTGCACAACGCCCGGACGTGGAAGTTCGTCCCCGCGGCGTCGGCCGAGCGCAAGGCCCGCGAGACGCTCGAGATCTACGCGCCGCTGGCGCACCGGCTCGGCATGAACACCATCAAGTGGGAGCTCGAGGACCTGTCGTTCGCGACGCTCTACCCCAAGGTGTACGACGAGATCGTCCGGCTGGTGGCCGAGCGCGCGCCGGCGCGCGAGGAGTACCTCGCGCGTGGTGCGCGACCAGGTCGGCCAGGACCTGCGCGGCGCGCGGATCAAGGCGACCGTCAGCGGGCGGCCGAAGCACTACTACTCGATCTACCAGAAGATGATCGTGCGCGGCCGCGACTTCGCCGACATCTACGACCTGGTCGGGGTGCGCGTGCTGGTCGACTCGGTCCGCGACTGCTACGCGGCGCTCGGCGCGCTGCACGCGCGGTGGAACCCGGTCCCCGGCCGGTTCAAGGACTACATCGCGATGCCGAAGTTCAACCTCTACCAGTCGCTGCACACGACGGTGATCGGGCCGGGCGGCAAGCCGGTCGAGATCCAGATCCGCACGCACGACATGCACCGCCGCGCGGAGTACGGCGTCGCGGCGCACTGGAAGTACAAGGAGGTCGCCGAAGTCCGCGCCGCAGGTCACCGACGCCGCCGGCAACGACATGGCGTGGCTGCGGCAGCTCGTCGACTGGCAGAAGGAGACCGCCGACCCGGCGGAGTTCCTCGACTCGCTGCGGTTCGAGATCGCCGGCGCCGAGGTCTACGTGTTCACCCCGAAGGGTGACGTCATGGCGCTGCCGGCCGGCTCGACGCCGGTCGACTTCGCCTACGCGGTGCACACCGAGGTCGGGCACCGCACGATGGGCGCCCGCGTCAACGGCCGGCTCGTGCCGCTGGACTCGACGCTGGAGAACGGCGACGTCGTCGACGTCTTCACCTCGAAGTCCGAGACGGCCGGGCCGAGCCGCGACTGGCTGGGCTTCGTCAAGAGCCCCCGCGCGCGCAACAAGATCCGCCAGTGGTTCTCCAAGGAGCGCCGCGAGGAGGCGATCGAGCACGGCAAGGACGCGATCGCGAAGGCGATGCGCAAGCAGAACCTGCCGATCCAGCGCCTGCTGTCGCACGAGGCGCTCGTCGCACTGGCGCACGAGATGCGGTACGCCGACGTCTCCGGGCTGTACGCCGCGGTCGGCGAGGGGCAGGTCTCGGCCGCGACGGTCGTCCAGCGGCTCGTGCACGCCATGGGCGGCGAGCCCGGCGCCGAGGAGGACATCGCCGAGACCGCGCGTCCCGGGCCGGACCGCGCGCCGGGTCCGCACCGGCGACCCGGGCGTCGAGGTCAAGGGCGTCGACGACATCTGGGTCAAGCTCGCCAAGTGCTGCACGCCGGTGCCCGGGCGACGAGATCATCGGCTTCGTCACCCGCGGTGCGGGCGTCAGCGTGCACCGCATCGGACTGCGTCAACGTCGACGAGCCTGCAGGCGCAGCCCGAGCGCATCGTCGAGGTCGACGTGGACGCAGGGCGGCTCGACGCGCTGTTCCTCGTGCAGATCCAGGTCGAGGCGCTCGACCGCAGCCGGCTGCTGTCGGACGTCACCCGGGTGCTGTCCGACCACCACGTCGACATCCTCTCCGCGACGGTCTCGACGACGCGCGACCGGGTCGCGCATGTCGAAGTTCGTGTTCGAGATGGCCGAGCCCGGGCACCTCGCGTCGCTGCTCGCCGCGGTCCGCAAGATCGACGGCGTCTTCGACGTCTACCGGATCACGGGGTCCAAGGCGCGCCGGGGTCCCCGCCAAGAACGGCTGAACCACCCGGAGCGCGGCCCGCAGCCGGGGCTCGACGCGACGGTCCGGGCACCGCGCGGCCGCCCGCAGAGCCGCGTCCGGGACCAGCCCCGCGTCGGCGACGAGCCGCGCGAGCAGCCGTGCCGCCTCGGCGGGCTCGAGCCAGCGGGCGACGTCGAGCGCCGTCCGGAGCACCGTCGTGACCCGGACCTCCCCGAGCCGGACGACGTCGTCGGGCGGGAGGGGGCACTCGTGCGGCACCCGGGCGGGGTGCGGGGACGGCCGGCGCACCCGTGGCCCGACCAGCACGTCGAAGCGCTCGGGGGCGGGCCCGCCGGCGTGCACCCAGACGGCGCCGGCGCGGCCGAGCACCGCGCGCGGCGGGACGAGCGCCCGGACGGCGGTGGCCCGCAGCGCCGCGGGGGTCGGGAAGACCGCCGGGGCGGCCAGGTCGCCCCACACCGGCCGCAGGACGCCGTCGTGCACGAGGACCTGGTAGCCGACCGACCCGAGGTCGGCCGCGCCGACCCCTGCCGGTGCCGGGTCGGCGGACGGGCGCAGCCAGTCCAGTGCGGTCGGGGCGACGACCGCTGGGCCGTGGCTCGTGCCCGGCCCCGTGCTGGTCGGGCTGCCGGTCGGGGTGGCCGGTCGGGCTGCCGGTCGGGGCGGCGGTCGGGCTGCCGGTCGGGGTGGCGGTCATCGCCCGAGGATCGCCCGGAGGGCGCCGGACGCACGGGCGGGGCCGCCGTCCGCTGTGGACGACGACCCCGCCGGCGCCGCTCGTGGACGAGCCCCGCGACGGGCTCGTCTGACGGGCCGGGTCAGGACCCCTGGGCGGCCCGCCGGACCTGCTCGAGCCACGCACGACGGGCGTCGAGCGCGGCCTGCGCGTCGGCGATCCTGCGGGCGTCACCCTGGGCCTGGGCCGCGGCGAGGTCGGCCTCGAGCCCGGCGATCGCCGCCTCGAGCTGGGCCGCGGCCCCCTCGGCGCGCGCGCGGGTCTCGGGGTTGCCCTTGGTCCAGGCCGACTGGTCGGCGTCGCGGACGGCGTTCTCGACGGCCCGCAGCCGTGCCTCGACCCGCTGCAGGTCACCGCGCGGCACCTTGCCGGCGGCGTCCCAGCGGTCCTGGATGGACCGCAGCGCGGCCTTCGCGGCGCCCAGGTCGCGGATCGGCAGGAGCTTCTCGGCCTCGACGAGCAGCGCCTCCTTCACCTCGAGGTTGCCGCGGAACTCGGCGTCGGTCTCGGCCGATGCCGACGTCGCGCGCGGCGAAGAAGGCGTCCTGCGCACCGCGGAAGCGGGCCCACAGGGCGTCGTCCTCCTTGCGGCTCGCGCGGCCGCTCGCCTTCCACTGCGCCATGAGGTCACGGTAGGCACCCGCGGTGGCGCCCCAGTCGGTGCTGGTCGAGAGCTTCTCGGCCTGCGCGACGAGCGCCTCCTTGGCGGCCCGGGCCGACGCGTTGCGCGACTCGAGCTCGGCGAAGAAGTGGCGCCGCTCCCGGTCGAACGTCGTGCGGGCGTGGCTGAACCGCTTCCACAGCGACTCCTCCGTCGGGCGGTCGATGCGCGGACCGTTGCGCTGGGCGTCCTTCCACTGGTCGAGCAGCAGGCGGAGCTGCTCGCCCGCGGGACGCCACTGGATGCGCTCGGGGTCGGTGGCGGCGATCTTCTCGGCCTGCTCGACGATCGTCGTCCGGGCGGCGACGGCCGTCTCCTTGGCGGCCGCACGCTCGGCGTCGGCCGCGGCGCGACGCTCGGCGGCGACCGACCGCAGGGCGTCGAGGCGGGACCGCAGACCGTCCAGGTCGCCGACCGCGGCGGGCTCGACGAGCTCCTCCGTCAGCTTCGCGAGGGTCTGGTCGATCTCCTTGGGCGGGAGGTCGGCCGAGCTCAGGCGTGCCTCGAACAGGACCACCTTGGCGTGGAGGTCGAGGTACCGGCGCACGTACAGCGCAAGCGCCTCGTCCGCGGTCGCACCCGGGAACTGGCCGACGGCGCGCTCGCCCGCGCCCTCGCGGACGTAGACCGTGCCCTCCTCGTCGACCCGGCCGAACGTCGTCGCATGGGCGGCCTCGACCGCATCCAGCGGCGGCGCCACGGGGGCGACGGGCCCGCCGGCGGCAGGCGCCGGCGCCTGCACGGGGCGGGGGACCGGCCGAGGCACCGGCCGCGGTGTGGGCCGAGGCGTCGGACGCGGGCCGGGAGCGGAGGAGGAGCTGGCCGCGGCCGGCTCGGCGGGGGTCTCGGCCGCCGGCTCGGCGGGGCTCTCGGCCGCCGGCTCGGCGGGCGTCTCGGCCGCCGGCTCGGCGGCGCTCTCGGTCTCCGACTCGGCGGACGGCTCGGCCGCCGGCTCGGTCGCCGGCTCGGCGGGCGTCTCGGCCGTCGGCTCGGCGACGGTCGTCGACACCGCTTCCGCTGGTTCGGTCGGCGAGGCCTCGTCGACGGTCGGCTCGGTCGGCGCCTCCTCGTCGACGGGCGTCTCGCCCGGGGACGCGGCGTCGTCGTCGGCATCGACCGGGGACTCGACTCCGGGCGTCTCGATCACGGGCGCCTCGACCACCGGGGCCTCGGACACAGCGGGGGTGTCGGCCCCTTCGGAGAGCTCGGGAGCAGCGGGCGTCTCGGCCACCTCGGTCGTCGCGGGAGTCTCGGGCGACGCGACGCCGGCGGCCACGGGGGCCCCCGCGCCGTGACGCACGAGGCCGGCGGCCTCCGCGGCGGGCTCGTCCGGCATCAGCACGTCCGCGGCGACGTCGTCGGCCACGATCACGTCCGCCGCCGCGGGCTCCGGGGCGTCGTGGGCGGCGTCCGGCACCTCCACCGCGGACGCGGACTCGGCTGCGCTGCCCTCGTCGTCGTCAGCGCCGCCCTCGTCGACACCCTGCTCGAGCCCCTCCGCCGGGTCGACCTCGGCGTCCGGCACCTCCGTCGCGACCACAGCCGGTGCACCCGGGTCGTCGGCAGCGCCGTCGCCGGCAGCGCCGTCGCCGACAGCACCCGCGTCGCCACCACCCCCGTCGACACCCTGATCGAGCGGCGCCCGGACCTCGGCCGCGACCGCTGTCGCGTCGGCGGGGGAAGTCTCCTCGGCGGACACGGAAGGGTCCTGCCGCTGCGGCTCGCCGCTCGTGGCGTGCGTGGTGTGCTCGGTCACTGGGTCTCAACTCCCTGGATGGTGACGCCGGTGGCCGGGGGTCCGTCGGACCCGCCGCCCTGTACCCCGGCGTCCGCGACTGCCGTGACGACGTCCAGACCGGACGTGACACGACCCATGACGGTGTAGCCACCCGCCGAGTCGGCGGGAATCGTGGAGTCCTCGTAGACGAGGAAGAACTGGCTGCCCATCGAGCTGCCGTCGTCGCCGACGCGCGCCATCGCGATGGTCCCGGTCGGGTAGACGTCGTCCGCCGGAGCATTCTCGACCGGGCCGAAGGCGTACCCCGGCCCGCCCTGGCCGGAGCCGGTCGGGTCACCGCACTGCAGCACCTTGATGCCGCCGGTCACGAGCCGGTGGCACGACGTCCCGTCGAAGTACCCCTGCTGCGCGAGGCTGACGAACGAGGCGACCGCCTGCGGGGCCGCGGCGCCGTCGAGCTCGATGCCGATCACGCCGACGTCGGTGGTGATCGTCCCGCTCCAGGTGCGGCCCTCGGCGAACGACGGGTCGGGCAGCGCGTAGGTCTGCGTCGGCTCGGCGGGCGCGGTGTCCCCGGGCACCGGGGCGGCGGGCTGGGCGGCCGGGTCGACCACGTCGTCGTCCCCGAGGAAGTTGACGGCGAAGGCGACGCCGACCAGGACGAGGGCGACGGCGAAGACCGCACCGGCGATCTGCCGGCGGCGCTGCTGCCGCGCGCGCACGGCCGCGAGGTGCCGCTCGTACTTCTCCTGGCGCCGGCGTGCGGCGAGGCGCTCGCGCTCCCTCGAGGACAACCGGACCTCCCACGTGGCTGACGACGCGCCCGGAGTCGGTGGACACGTCCGCGGGACAGTCTAGGCAACCGGGCGCATCCGGCCCGGCACAGACGGGCCACTCGGTCTGGCTAGCCTGGGGCGATGCTCGTCCTCACCGTGGTCGCACCGGTCTTCGGCACCAACACCTACGTCCTGGTGGCCGACGACGGCGTCTCGTGCGTCGTCGTCGACCCCGGCGGCGGGGTGGCGGCGGCGGTGCAGGCGCTCGTCGCCGAGCACGGTCTGCGACCGGTCGCCCTGCTCGCGACCCACGGTCATGTCGACCACACCTGGGACGCCGCGGCCCTCGTCGAGGCGTGGGACGTCGACCTCCACCTGCACGCCGCGGACGCCTACCGCCTGGACGACCCGTTCGGCACGCTCGGCATCCTCGGCGCGGGCGCGCACGACCCGGCCGGACCGCTCGCGCAGGCCCTCACCGCCGCGGGCAGCCCGCCGTCCGCGTACCGCCGTCCGGCGCGGGTCCGCACGTTCGACGTCGGCGAGCGCGCCGGCGAGCCCGACCTCGGGGACATCCGCTTCGGTGGCGCGCCGCTGCTCGCGATGCACGCGCCCGGGCACACGGAGGGGGCCACCGTGTACCTCGTCGCGGGCGTCCCGGGGCGCGACAGCGTCCTGCCGGACTCGCCGTCGCTGGAGGTGCTGCTGCACGGTGCCGGCGAGACCGCGCTCACCGGCGACGTGCTGTTCGCGGGGACGATCGGCCGCACCGACCTGCCCGGCGGGGACACCGACACGATGATGACCACCCTGCGGGACCGCATCGCCGCGATCCCGCCGTCGACCCTCGTGCTGCCCGGTCACGGGCCGGTCACGCGGATGGACTCCGAGCTTCGCACCAACGCGTTCCTGGCAGGATGACGGCCCATGGCCCGCCCCACCCCCCTGTCCGGATTCCCCGAGTGGCTGCCCGCTGAGCGCATCGTCGAGCAGCACGTCCTCGCCACGCTGCAGCGCACCTTCGAGCTGCACGGGTTCGCCGGCATCGAGACGCGGGCGGTGGAGCCGCTGGACCAGCTGCTGCGCAAGGGGGAGACCTCCAAGGAGGTCTACGTGCTGCGCCGGCTGCAGGAGGACACCCGGGACGGGCGCCGCCGACGCCGTGGACGCCCCCGGTCCGCCGACGACCGGCAGCTCGGCCTGCACTTCGACCTCACGGTGCCGTTCGCGCGGTACGTCCTGGAGAACGCCGGCCACCTCGCGTTCCCGTTCAAGCGCTACCAGATCCAGAAGGTGTGGCGCGGCGAGCGCCCCCAGGACGGCCGCTTCCGCGAGTTCGTCCAGGCCGACATCGACGTCGTCGGCGCGGGCGACCTGCCCGACCACTACGAGGTCGAGCTGCCGCTGGTCATCGCCGAGGCGCTCGGGTCCCTCGCCGCCATCGGCGTGCCGCCGGTGCGGATCCTCGTCAACAACCGCCGGGTCGCCGAGGGCTTCTACCGCGGGCTCGGCCTGGACGACGTCGACGGCGTCCTGCGCAGCATCGACAAGCTGGACAAGATCGGGCCGGACGCCGTCGCCGGAGCTGCTCGTCGCGGAGACCGGCGCCACGGCGGACCAGGCCGCGGCCTGCCTGGAGCTCGCGTCGATCTCCGGGGCCGACGACGGCGTCGTGGCCCGGGTGCGGGACCTCGCCGGTCCGGCACGGCGTGGTGTCCGAGCTGCTCGAGACCGGCCTGGGCGAGCTCGGTGCCCTGATCGCGGCCGCGGCGGAGCGCGCTCCGGGCGTGGTCGTCGCCGACCTCAAGATCGCGCGCGGGCCTCGACTACTACACCGGCTCGGTCTACGAGACGGTGCTGGTCGGGCACGAGGGGCTCGGCTCGATCTGCTCGGGCGGCCGCTACGACACGCTCGCGTCCGACGGCGGCGACCACCTACCCGGGCGTCGGGCTGTCGGTCGGCGTCTCGCGCCTGGTGTCCCGCCTGCTGCCGCCGGACTGGTGCGGGCGTCGCGCTCGGTGCCGCAGCGCGGTCGTCGTCGCGGTGACCAGCGAGGACGACCCGCGCGGCGTCCGACCGCGTCGCGGCGGCGCTGCGGGCCCGCGGCATCCCGGTCGAGGTGGCGCCGAGCGCCGCGAAGTTCGGCAAGCAGATCAAGTACGCGGACCGCCGCGGCGTGCCGTTCGTCTGGTTCCCCGGCAGCCCCGCGGGCACGGCCGAGGACGGCACCGCGGTCGCCGCGACGCCCGACCAGGTCAAGGACATCCGGTCCGGCGACGCAGGTCGAGGCGGACGCGGGGACGTGGGAGCCACCGGCCGAGGACCGCTGGCCGACGGTGGTCGCCGCGGGCTGATCCGGACGCCCCCGCCGCGGCCCTGGCCTCGATCGTCCGGCGCGTCGTGGTTGCCACGCCCGTTCGAACACGTGTTCGACTGGGTGTCATGCGATGGGACGGTCAGCGGCTCGACGGCACCACCTCCGACGACGGCGCCCTGCCCGGCCTCACGCTGGCGGGTCTGCGTCCGCAGCGTCCGGACGCCCGAGTTCGCCGGCGTGACGTTCCACGAGGTCGCCTGCAAGAGCGCGCTCAACAAGGTGCCCGGCCGCGTCGCAGCATGCCGTTCCGGTGGACGGTCAACCCCACTCGCGGCTGCCTGCACGCGTGCACCTACTGCTACGCCCGCACGACGCACGAGTACCTCGACCTGGACGCCGGGCGGGACTTCGAGACGCAGATCGTCGTCAAGACGAACGTCGTCGAGGTGCTGCGCGCCGAGCTGGCCCGTCCGTCCTGGCGGCGCGAGCACGTGGCGCTGGGCACGAACACCGACCCGTACCAGCGGCCCGAGGGCCGGTACCGGCTCATGCCGGGGATCATCGAGGCCCTGGCCGCGTCCGGGACGCCGCTGTCCATCCTCACCAAGGGACCGCTGCTGCGCCGCGACCTGCCGCTGCTGCAGCGCGCGGCGGAGGCAGGTCCCGGTGGGGATCGGGGTGTCGATCGCGGTCCTCGACCCGGCGCTCCAGCAGTCGGTCGAGCCGGGGACGCCGCTGCCGCGGGCACGGCTGGACCTCGTGCGCGCGGTCCGCGACGCCGGCCTGCCCTGCGGCGTGATGATCGCGCCGGTGCTGCCGTGGCTGACCGACACCGATCGAGCACCTCGACGCGCTGCTCGGCGAGCTCGCCGACGCCGGGCGCGACCGGCGTCACGGTGCTCGCCGCTGCACCTGCGCGGCGCGGTCAAGCCCTGGTACCTCGCCTGGCTCGCGCGCGAGCACCCCGGCGCTGGTCGGCCGGTACCGGCGCCTCTACGGGAACGCCGCGTACGCCCCGGCCGACTACAGGGACTGGCTGCGCGCCCGGACGGCGCCGCTGCTGCGCACGCGCACGGCTTCGAGCGCCGGCGCGCCGAGCGGCAGGACGGCGGCATCCCGCGGCCCCGGCCGAGAGGGGTCGTTCCCGACCGGGAGCCTCGTCGGGTGGGGCGGCTCGGGCGTCGCCTCGTTCGACGGGGGTCGGACGCCGCTCGACCCGGACACGCTGCGGCACGACGCTGTTCTGACGGCCGCCGGTCACGCGTCGGCGAGCCGGGCCGGGAAGCCCGCCGGTCGCGATCGGGCCCCACGTCTCGATCGTGACGCCGGATGATCGACTTGTCCTGGCGGACCATCGCCTCGCGGTACTCGGCCCAGTCCGGGTGCTCCGCCGGCGATGTTCCGGTAGTACTCGACCAGCGGCTCGACCGCGTCGGGCATGTCGAGGACCTCGGCGGTGCCGTCGACCTGCACCCAGGCGCCGCCGAAGTCGTCGGACAGCACGCACGCCGAGACCCGCGGGTCGCGGCGGGCGTTCGACCGCCTTGGCGCGCTCGGGGTAGGTCGAGACGACGAGGCGGCCGTCGTCGTCGACGCCGCAGGTGACGGGGGAGAGCTGCGGCAGCCCGGACGAGCGCACGGTCATGAGCACCGCGTGGTGGCGCGGCCGGATGAAGTCGAGCAGCTCCTCGCGCGAGACGCGGTCGGCGGTGGCGATGGTGCGGGCCATGGACGGCTCCTGTCGGGAGAGGTCGGGGACGCGGGCCAGTCTGCCGTGCGACCCGCCCGCGGCACCGCGCGCCGAGGTCGCAGCCGCGGCGGACCGGCGCCGCCGGGGCGATCGGTGCGCCGCCACTAGACTCGTCCGGGCGCCGATCGCGGCGCCCGACCACCTCGAAGGGACCCACTCCGTGCTCCGCACCCACACCGCCGGCTCGCTGCGAGCCGAGCACTCCGGCCAGACCGTCACCCTCACGGGCTGGGTCGACCGGCGCCGCGATCACGGTGGGGTGGCGTTCATCGACCTGCGGGACGCCTCGGGCATCGCCCAGGTCGTCATCCGGGACGAGGCCGTCGCGCACGGCGCTGCGCAACGAGTACGTCCTGCAGGTCACCGGCGAGGTCGGCCGCCGCCCCGAGGGCAACGAGAACGCCAACCTGCCGACCGGCGAGGTCGAGCTCGTCGCGGCCGACGTCGTCGTGCTCAACGAGTCCGCGCCGCTGCCGTTCCAGGTGTCGTCCGCGCTCGACGAGACAGGTCGGCGAGGAGGCGCGGCTGCGCTACCGCTACCTCGACCTGCGCCGGCCGGCCCCGGCGGCGGCCCTGCGCCTGCGCGCCAAGGCGAACGCAGGCCGCGCGGCGCGTGCTCGACGCGCAGGACTTCGTCGAGATCGAGACGCCCGACGCTGACCCGCTCGACGCCCGAGGGCGCGCGCGACTTCGTCGTCCCGGCGCGCCTCGCGCCCGGCTCCTGGTACGCGCTGCCGCAGTCGCCGCAGCTGTTCAAGCAGCTGCTCATGGTCGCCGGCATGGAGCGCTACTACCAGATCGCCCGCTGCTACCGCGACGAGGACTTCCGCGCGGACCGGCAGCCCGAGTTCACCCAGCTCGACGTCGAGATGAGCTTCGTCGAGCAGGACGACGTCATCGCCGTCGGCGAGGAGATCCTCACCGCGCTGTGGGACCTCATCGGGTACGTCGATCCCGACGCCGATCCCGCGGATGACGTTCGCCGACGCGATGGCCCGCTACGGCTCGGACAAGCCCGACCTGCGCTTCGGCCAGGAGCTCGTCGAGCTCACCGACTACTTCCGCGAGACGCCGTTCCGCGTCTTCCAGGCGCCCGTACGTCGGCGCCGTCGTCATGCCCGGCGGCGCGTCCCAGCCCCGCCGGACGTTCGACGCCTGGCAGGACTGGGCCAAGCAGCGCGGCGCCACGCGGCCTCGCGTACGTGACGGTCGCCGAGGACGGCGAGCTCGGCGGCCCGGTCGCCAAGAACCTGTCCGACGCCGAGCGCGCCGGCCTGGTCGAGGCCGTCGGCGCCGAGCCCGGCGACTGCGTGTTCTTCGCGGCCGGCACGGCGTCCGACGCCCGGGCGCTGCTCGGCGCCGCGCGCCTGGAGATCGGCAAGCGCTGCGGGCTGATCGACCCCGACCGAGTGGGCGTTCGTCTGGGTCGTCGACGCGCCCCTGTTCAAGCCCACCGGCGAGGACGACGACGTCGCCGTCGGCGAGCGGGTCGTGGACCGCGGTGCACCACGCGTTCACGTCGCCCACCCCGGAGTGGATCGACCGGTTCGAGGAGAGCCCGGGCGAGGCGCTCGCCTACGCCTACGACATCGTCTGCAACGGCAACGAGATCGGCGGCGGGTCGATCCGTATCCACCGCCGCGACGTGCAGCAGCGCGTCTTCGAGGTGATGGGCATCGGCGAGGAGGAGGCGCAGGAGAAGTTCGGCTTCCTGCTCGACGCGTTCGCGTTCGGCGCCCCGCCGCACGGCGGCATCGCGTTCGGCTGGGACCGCATCCTCGCGCTGCTCACCGGCTCGGAGTCGATCCGCGACGTCATCGCGTTCCCGAAGTCGGGCGGCGGCTACGACCCGCTGACCGGCGCCCCGGCGCCGATCACGCCCGCGCAGCGCCGCGAGGCCGGCGTCGACGCCAAGCCGGTCCGCCCGGCCACTCCCGAGGGCTCGGTCGCGACCCAGGGCACCCCGGCCGCCGCGGCCGGCGGCCCGGGAGCGGCGTCGACCACCCCGGCGCCCTGATCGAGGGGTGCGCGGCGCCCGCCGCGGGAGCGTCGGCGGGCGGATCGCGTCGCGGTGTCGGCGACTCGCCGACGGCCACGTTGCCGCGGGCGGACGGTCCACGTAAGTTCCCGGCTCGAGCCCGCCGCGTCCGCGGCGGTCGACCGTCCCGACCCGCCGCGACGCCGCGGCACCAGGAGCGCCATGCCCGACGACGACGCCGCACGCACCCCCACCGACGGAGGCTCGCCGCGCACCAGGCAGGCGCTCGTCGTCCGCGGCGGCTGGGACGGGCACCAGCCGGTGGAGGCCACCGACCTGTTCCTGCCCGTTCCTGGAGCGCGAGCGGGTTCACGCGTCCGGGTCGAGGAGTCGCCCGCGGTGTACGCCGACGCCGACTATCATGGCCGGCGTCGACCTCGTCGTGCAGTGCGTGACGATGTCGCACGATCGAGCCCGACCAGCTCGCCGGGCTCGTCGCCGCGGTCGAGGCGGGGACCGGCCTGGCGGGCTGGCACGGCGGGATCGCCGACTCCTACCGCGCCAGCGCCGACTACCTCCAGCTCGTCGGCGGGCAGTTCGCCCACCACGCGCGCGGCCGTGCCGCCCGAGGAGCGGACCGGCGAGCAGTCCGACAACTACGTCCCGCACCGGGTCCGGATGACGCCGGCCGGCGCGGAGCACCCGATCACGGCCGGGATCGCCGACTTCGACCTCACCACCGAGCAGTACTGGGTGCTCACCGACGACTACGTCGACGTGCTCGCGACGACGACGACCGCGGTGCGGCCGTGGGGTGCCGTGGCAGCGCCCGGTCACGTGCCCCGCGGTCTGGACCCGCCAGTGGGGTGCGGGACGGGTGTTCGTCTGCACGCCGGGGCACCGCGTCGAGGTGCTCGAGGACCCGAACGTCCGGACGATCGTCGAGCGGGGGTTGCTGTGGGCGGCCCGCTGAGGGTGGGCGTCGTCGGCGCGGGCAAGATCAGCGGCCAGTACAGCGCGGCGTTCGCGCGCCTGCCGCAGGTCCGGGTCACCGCCGTCGCCGACCTCGACGCCGGCCGCGCGGCCGCGCTCGCGCGGCCGCACCCCGGTGCCCGGGCGACGTCCCTGGACGACCTGCTGGCCGCGGACGACGTCGACGTCGTGCTCAACCTCACGATCCCGGCCGCGCACGCCGACGTCGCGCTGGCCGCGGTGGCGGCGGGCAAGCACGTCTACGGCGAGAAGCCGCTGACCGCCACCGACGGTCGAGGCGCGGGCCGTCCTCGAGGCGGCCGCCGCGGCCGGGCGTCCGGGTGGCGTGCGCGCCGGACACGGTGCTCGGGACCGGCATGCAGACGGCGCGCGCCGCGGTCGACGCCGGCGCGATCGGCGTCCCGCACGCGGCGACCGCGTTCATGATGACGCCGGGGCACGAGCGCTGGCACCACGACCCGGAGTTCTACTACCGCCCGGCGGCGGACCCCTGCTCGACATGGGCCCGTACTACCTCACGCGCGCTCGTGCACCTGCTCGGGCCGGTGCGCCGGGTCGTCGGCGCGTCGTCGCGCCCCCGCGCGACCCGCACCATCGCGCAGGGGACCGCGCGCCGGGACCGCGTTCGACGTCGAGATCGACACCCACGTCACCGGCGATCCTCGAGCACGTCGGCGGGGCGCTGACGACGCTCATGGTGAGCTTCGACACCTGGGCCGCCCGGCTGCCGCGCATCGAGGTGTACGGCAGCGACGGGTCGCTCTCGGTGCCCGGACCCCAACCACTTCGACGGCGAGGTCGCCCTGTTCCGCGGCGATGCCCCGCGAGTGGACCGCCGTGGACCCCGTCGGCGGGCTACCTCGACGGCGGCCGCGGCATCGGCGTCGCCGACCTCGCGCTCGGGATCGAGGCCGGGACGCCGCACCGGGCGGACGCCGATCTCGCGCTGCACGTCCTCGACGTCATGGAGTCGGTGCTCGGAGCGGCAGACGCGGGCGGGGGCACGGACGTCGCAACGACGTGCGAGCGACCCGATCCCGTCCCCGGGCTCGTCGACCTCGCGGGTCCGGTGTCCCCGGGGTCCTGACGGCGGGCGCTCAGCCGCGCCCGGTGGCGACCGCGCGGTGCAGCTCGAGCGCCAGGTCGGCGGCGTCGTGGCCGGTGCCGAGCCGGACCCCGGCGGTGGCGGGGACGAGCACGGCGACCGCGGTCTCGCGTGCGACGAGCGGGGTGGGCACGACCTGCCCGCCGTAGAGCAGATCACCCCAGCGCGCCAGGCTCGGGGCGTCAGCGGCGATGCCGGCGGTCACCCCGGCCGCGGACGCAGCCGCCCGGGACGGCAGGAAGGGACCGGTCGGGTCCACGACCCCGGCGCCAGCTGACCGGCGCGCGGTCCGTGCGGGTCGGCGAGGCCGACGACGTCGGCGGGCCCCAGGACCGGCCCGGGTCGGCCGCGGGCTCGGGCAGCATCCCGGGAGCCGGGTCGACCGGGATCAGAGGTCCCCGAGCAGCTGGGCGAACGACGGGGCGTCGGCGAAGAGGTCGGCCGGTGCCTCGGTCTGGCGGCTCGCCACCATCTCGGCGAGCTCGCGCCCGGCACGGCGGATGCGGGCGGGCAGCGGGTTGGCCCGGTCGGTCTCGCCGGCCCAGTCGTCCGTGGCGGCGAAGACCGACGTCGAGGCGACGTCGGCCCGCAGGTAGGTGAACAGCGGCCGCACCGAGTACTCCAGGGCCAGCGAGTGCCGCGGGGTGCCGCCGGTCGCGCCGAGCAGGACCGGCATGCCCGGTGAGGGAGTCCTTGTCGAGGATGTCGACGAAGGACTTGAACAGCCCCGAGTACGTCGTGGTGAACAGCGGCGTCACGGCGATGAGGCCGTCGGCGGCGGTGAGCGTCTCGACGGCGCGTCGGCCAGGTCACCGCTCGGGAAGCCGGTGAGCATCGCGTTGACGATGTCGTGGGCGACGTCGCGCAGCTCGATCGTCGTCACCTCGGCGGTCACGCCGCGAGGCCGCGAGCTCCTCGACGGTGGCCTGGGCGAGGCGGTCGGCCAGCAGCCGGGTCGACGACGGCTTGCTCAGGCCCGCGCGTGACGACGGCGATGGAGCGGGTGGTGGTGGTCATGTCGTTCGGGTCCTGTCCGTGCGGGGTGTCGCGGGTACGTGGTGTGCGGGTGGTCGGGCGTCAGAGCCCGGACGCGGCGCCGGCCGTGACGGCCGTGCGGTCGTCCTCGGCGGTGCGGCCGGTCCAGCGGTCCTCGGTGCCGCCGACGTGCTCGGCGACCGCGTGCCGGCCGCCCGGACCTTCGCGACCCGCTCGGCGTGGCTCGGCGGGTTCGCCGGCACGTGCGCGGGGCGCTTGGCCTCCATCTCCTTGCGGAGCACGGGCACGACCTCCGCCGCCGAGGAGGTCGATCTGCTCGAGGACCGTCTTGAGCGGCAGGCCGGCGTGGTCCATGAGGAACAGCTGGCGCTGGTAGTCGCCGACGTGCTCGCGCATCGCCGCGTACCGGTCGATGACCTGCTGCGGGCTGCCGACGGTCAGCGGGGTCTGCGCGGTGAACTCCTCCAGCGACGGGCCGTGGCCGTAGACCGGGCGCGATGTCGAAGTACGGGCGGAACTCGCCGGACGGCGTCCTGCGAGCTGGCCCGCATGAACACCTGGCCGCCGAGGCCGACGATCGCCTGGTCCGCGGGACCGTGGCCGTAGTGCTCGAAGCGGCGGCGGTAGAACTGCGACCATCTTCGCGGTGTGCTCGGACGGCCAGAAGATGTTGTTGTGGAAGAAGCCGTCGCCGTAGTACGCGGCCTGCTCGGCGATCTCGGGGCTGCGGATCGAGCCGTGCCACACGAACGGCGGCACGCCGTCCAGCGGGCGCGGGGTCGAGGTGAAGCCCTGCAGCGGGGTGCGGAACTTGCCCTGCCAGTCCACGACCTCCTCGTCCCACAGGCGGCGCAGCAGCGCGTAGTTCTCGATCGCGAGGTTGAGGCCCTGGCGGATGTCCTGCCCGAACCACGGGTAGACCGGCCCGGTGTTGCCGCGGCCCATCATGAGGTCCATGCGGCCGTCCGAGATGACCTGGAGCATCGCGTAGTCCTCGGCGATCTTCACCGGGTCGTTCGTGGTGATCAGCGTGGTCGACGTCGACAGGATGATCCGCTCGGTCTTCGCGGCGAGGTAGCCGAGCATCGTCGTCGGGCGACGACGGCACGAACGGCGGGTTGTGGTGCTCGCCGGTGGCGAAGACGTCGAGGCCGACGTCCTCGGCGTGCTGGGCGATGGTCAGCATCGACCGGACGCGCTCGGTGTCGTCCGGCGTGCGGCCGGTGGTGGGGTCGGTGGTGACGTCCCCGACGGTGAAGATCCCGAACTGCATGATGTCCGCGTCCCTCTCGAAGTCGATGCATCTGCATGTACATCGGCCTCAACCGTGAGGGTCCGAGGTCTATTCCACTCCGGTCAGTGCGGAGGGGCGGCGCGGTCGTGGCTGATCGCGAGCCGCTCGTACACCGCCGCAGCGGCGCGGCGCCCACCAGTTCCACCGACCGAGCAGCGTCATGGTCGCCGGGACGAGCAGCAGCCGGACCAGCGTCGCGTCGATGATCACCGCGACGGCGAGGGAGAAGCCGACCTCCTTGATGACCAGCAGCTCGCCGAACACGAACCCGGCGAACACGACGACGATGATCGTCGCGGCGGAGGTGATGATCCGGCCCGAGCGCTGCAGCCCGAGCCGGACCGACGTCGTCGTCGGAGTGCCCGGCGTCGTGCAGCTCCTTGATGCGCGAGAGCAGGAAGACCTCGTAGTCCATCGCCAGCCCGAACGCGAAGGCGACGACGAGCGCGACGACGTAGGTCTCGATGCCGCCGGTCGAGGCGAAGTCGAGCAGTCCGGACAGGTTGCCGTCCTGGAAGACCCACACCAGCACGCCGAGCGAGGCGGCCAGCGAGATGATGTTGGTGAGCAGCGCCTTGATCGGGATGACGACCGAGCCGGTCATGAGGAACAGCAGGACGAAGGTCGCCAGCGACGACGATCCCGGCCGCCCACGGCGCGCGGTCGGTGAGCGCGTCGACGAAGTCGATCTGCCCCGCGGCCTGCCCGGTGACCCAGGTGGGAAGCCCGGGTCGAGGTCGCGGATGGCGCGGACGACGTCCTGGACCTCCGCGCCGCCGGCGTCGTCGGCCCGCGGCCGGACACCGAGCACGACGCGCGAGCCCAGGACGGCGGGCGGGTCGACGGACTCGACGCCGTCGAGCCTCGGCGAGCTCGGTCGCCCACGCGGTCGCCGCGGTCGAGCGTCGTCTCGGCGACGACGACGACGGTCGGGCGACGTCGAGGCCGGGTAGTCGGCGCCGAGCGCCTCGACGTAGTCGCGCTGCGTCGGTGCCCTCGGGGAGCAGCTCGATGGTCGAGTTGCGCAGCTGGAGGTGCGCGAGCGGCAGCGACAGCACCGCGAGCAGGACGAGCACGCCGCCGAGGACCGCCCACGGCCGGCGCTGCACGCGCGCCGGCGAGCCGGGAGAACGAGCCCTCCTCGGACTGCACGTCGGCGGTGTGCGCGCAGCACCGACCGCAGCCCCGGGATGCGGCTGACCACGCCGGGCCGCACGAGGCGGCGGCCGAGCGAGCGCGAGCATCGCCGGGACCAGGGTGAGCGCGGTCGCGACGGCGATGACGATCACGGCGACCCCGGCCGCGCCGAACGCGCGCAGGATGTCCGGCCGGAACAGCAGCAGGCCCGGCGATCGAGATCGCGACGGTGAGCGCGGAGAACGCGACGGTCCGGCCGGCGGTGGCCATCGTCCGGGCGACCGCGGTGCGCGACGGCAGCGTCGCCGTGCCCGCGTCGGCGGCTGCGCGGCGGCCCGCCCGCGGCGACCAGGGTGTGCAGCTCCTCGCGGAAGCGGGACACGATGAGCAGGCCGTAGTCGATCGACAGGCCCGAGCCCGAGCAGCGTCACGACGTTGACGACCGACGAGTCCATGTCCAGGAGGTAGGAGAAGCCGAGCAGGCTGCCGAGCCCGCCCGCGATCGACGCGATCGCGCCGACCATCGGCATCGAGGCGGCGAGCAGCCCGCCGAACACGAGCACCATGACGAGGAGTGCGATCGGCAGCGCGATCGCCTCCCCGGTGGCCAGGTCCTCCTCGACCTGGTCGGTGATCGCCTCGACGATGAGGGACGTCGCCGCCGACGACGCCCGTCACGCCGGCCGCGCCCGGGACGTCCGCCAGCTCGGCGGGCACCCCTTCGAGCCGGTCCTCGACGGCGAGCAGCGCACGCTCCTCGGCGTCCTCGCCGAGGTCGGGAGCGAGCTCGACCACGACGAGGAAGCCGTCGCCGCCGGTCGCCACGAGCGGGGGCGCCGCGGGGTTCGCGACCCCCTCGGGCAGCACGAGCGGGTCGATGACGGACGCCACGCCGTCGATCGCGGCCAGGTCCGCCCGCGCCGGCGTCAGCGCCTCCGCGAGGCCCTCGGTGGCCGGGTCGACGCCGTCGAGCAGCAAGGTCAGGGAAGCGCCCTGCACCGACGACTCCCGGAGGATGTCGTCCGCCGCCTCGCTCTCGGAGCCGGGGACCGTCGGCTCGCCGGTGGAGAGCCGGTCGAAGAGGCTCTCGCCGTCGACGCCGACCAGCGCGAGGCCGAACCCGCCGCACGGTCAGCACCAGCCCAGACGACGACCGACGAGCAAGGGGTGGCGAGCGATGCGCCGGCCGAGGGTCTCGAACACGCGGGTCAGCATCGCAGGTGGCTCGGCGCCGCAGCGCAGACCGGGCCAGCGCGAGCGGACGGCAGTGCGGTGGCGGTGCGTAGGCTCGCCGCATGGACCTGTTCGACGCCGTCACCTCGACCGCGCACGGGTCTGCCGACGGCGGCGCCGAACGCTCCGCTCGCGGTCCGCATGCGGCCGCAGTCCCTCGACGAGGTCGCCGGCCAGGGGCACCTGCTGGTCGCCGGGTCGCCGCTGCGCCGCCTCGTCGAGCCGGCCGACGACGCCTCGCGCCGCGCCGCACCGACGTCGGTCGTGCTGTGGGGGCCGCCCGGGCACCGGCAAGACGACGCTCGCCTACCTCATCGCCGCGACGTCCGGCCGGCGCTTCGTCGAGCTCTCCGCCGTCACCGCGGGCGTCAAGGACGTGCGCACCGTGATCGACGACGCCCGCCGCCGCCTCGCGACCGGCGGCGGCGAGACCGTGCTGTTCATCGACGAGGTGCACCGCTTCACCAAGGCCCAGCAGGACGCGCTGCTGCCGAGCGTCGAGAACCGCTGGGTCACGCTGGTCGCGGCGACCACCGAGAACCCGTCGTTCTCCGTCAACTCGCCGCTGCTGTCCCGGTCGCTGCTGCTCACCCTGCGCCCGCTCGGGACCGACGACGTCCGCACCCTCGTGCGCCGGGCCGTGACGGACGAGCGCGGGCTGGGCGGCGCCGTCGTCGTCGAGCCCGAGGCCGAGGACCACCTGCTGCGCCTCGCGGGCGGGGACGCGCGCAAGGCGCTGACCATCCTCGAGGCCGCCGCCGGGCGCGGCCCTGTCCGACGGCCGAAGGAGGTGCCGGCCGACGACGCCGACGCGGAGGCCGCGACCGCCGACGGCGCGGGCAGCCCCGTCGTCGTCGACCTCGCGACGGTCGAGCGGGCGATCGACGTGGCGGCGGTGCGCTACGACCGCGACGGCGACCAGCACTACGACGTCATCAGCGCGTTCATCAAGTCCATGCGCGGCTCCGACGTCGACGCCGCGCTGCACTACCTGGCGCGGATGATCGCCGCGGGCGAGGACCCGCGGTTCATCGCCCGGCGCATCGTCATCGCCGCCGCGGAGGACGTCGGGATGGCGGACCCCAGCGCGCTGCAGACCGCCGTCGCCGCCGCGCAGGCCGTCGCGCTCATCGGCATGCCGGAGGCCCGCATCCTGCTCGCCGAGGCGGTGGTGCACCTCGCGACCGCGCCGAAGTCCAACCGCGCCTACCTCGGGCTCGACGCCGCGCTCGCGGACGTGCGGGCCGGGACAGATCGGCACGCGTGCCGCCGCACCTGCGGGACGCGCACTACGCCGGGGCGCCGAAGCTCGGGCACGGGCAGGGCTACCGGTACGCGCACGACGAGCCGCACGCCGTCGCGCCGCAGCAGTACCTGCCGGACGTCCTGGTCGGGACGCGGTACTACGACGCCGACCGACCGCGGGTTCGAGCGCTCGGTCGCCGAGCGGCTCGACCGCATCCGGGCGATCCTCGACGACCGCTGAGGGGACCCGCCGCGTGCGGTAGGGTATCGGGGTTGCCCACCCGAGGACCCGCTGCGCGGGGCCGGGCGACCACCCTGGGGCCTCAGCCGCCGCGAGCTTTTCCGCAACAGGTCGGCCCCACGCCCGCCGGAGACGATCTCCGACCGCGGGCGTGACGTCACCAACGAAACGACAGGAAGAACACCGTGTCCTCTGTGACCCGTGCGCGCCGCCAGGTGCGCCTCTCCCGTGCGCTGGGCATCGCGCTCACGCCCAAGGCCGTCAAGCACTTCGAGAAGCGGCCCTACCCGCCCGGCGAGCACGGCCGTGCCCGCCGCCGGACCGAGTCCGACTACGCCGTCCGTCTGCGCGAGAAGCAGCGTCTGCGCGCCCAGTACGGCCTGCGCGAGAAGCAGATGGCGCGTGCCTTCGAGGAGGCCCGCAAGGACGCCGGTCTGACCGGTGAGGCCCTGGTCGAGCTGCTCGAGACCCGCCTCGACGCCCTGGTGCTGCGCGCCGGCTTCGCCCGGACGATCCTCCAGGCCCGCCAGATCGTCGTGCACCGTCACGTCCTCGTCGACGGCCAGATCGTCGACCGTCCGTCCTTCCGCGTGAAGCCGGGCCAGACGATCCAGGTCAAGCCGAAGAGCCAGGCCACCGTGCCGTTCCAGGTCGCCGCCGCCGGCGCGCACCGCGACGTGCTGCCGGCCGTCCCGGGCTACCTCGAGGTCCAGCTCGAGAAGCTCAGCGCCGTCCTGACGCGCCGCCCCAAGCGCGCCGAGGTCCCGGTCACGTGCGAGGTCCAGCTGGTCGTCGAGTACTACGCCCGCTGACCCACCCGACCCCTCCCACCGGTCGGCTCCCGCCGACCGGTCCCCGGACGCCCCGTTCGCGCCTCACGGCCGCGACCGGGGCGTCCGTCGTCTGGCGGTAGTGTTCTGGCGGTTCACCGGGCGCTCGCCCGGAGCAGCGAGGCGGCGCGAGGGAGCAGGACATGTCGGTCGGGGACATCGCAGGGCTGATCGCGGCGATCGCGTTCGTCCTGCTCGTGATCGTGCTGGCCGTGCCGTTCGTCAAGCTCGGCCGGGTGCTCGACGAGACGCGGGCCTCGGTCAAGGAGATCACCGACCACACGGTGCCGGTCCTCGACGAGACCGCTGCGACGATCGCCTCGACCAACACCCAGCTCGGCAAGGTCGACACGATCACCACGTCGGCCGGCCCAGGTCGGGGAGAACGTCTCCGCCCTCACGTCGCTGTTCGCCGCGACCGTCGGCGAGCCGATGCTCAAGCTCGCCGCCCTCACGTACGGCGTGCGCCGCGGCGTCGGCGGCCGTCCTGCCCAAGAAGGCGTCGTGAAGCGCCTGTTCTGGCTGGCGGTCGGGCGCTGCGGCGATCGCCGGGACGGTGCGCTGGGCGCAGGACGACGGCGACCCCACGGCCTCGCGCTTCGGGAGCCGGCTGCCGACGCTCGCCCGGCGCGCTGTCGACGAGCTCCGGGCCGGCACCGCCGAGCGCGAGGCCGAGCTGCGCACCGACCTGCTGGCCGGCGCCGACCTCCCGCACGCGCGGGCCCGGGTGGACGCCTGGCGAGCGGAGCGGGCCGCGCGGGCCGACGGGGCAGAGCGAGCCGAGCGCCCGGACCGGCCCGCGCCCGACGACGCGACCGGTGGTCCGACCGCCCCCGCCCGTCCCGGCTCGGCCGCGGCAGCAGGGCGTCGGCGGGGGAGAGGCGGGGCCCACCGCGCCGAGGACCCGGACGACGGCGACCTCGGCTACTCCTTCTACTGACACCCGCGACCTTCGACCGACGGCACCATCTCGCACCCGCGACCGGGTGCGCTCGAACCACCGGCACCGGCCGGCAGCGACACCCGGCCGATCCGACGGCCGACCCGAGACCGAGGACACCATGCGTACCGCCGAGATCCGCAAGCGATGGCTCGACTACTTCTCCAGCCGGGGGCACGCCGTCGTCCCGTCGGCGTCGCTGGTCTCCGAGGACCCCTCGCTGCTGTTCACGGTCGCCGGGATGGTGCCGTTCATCCCGTACATGATCGGCGAGCGCACCCCGCCGTGGCCGCGCGCGACCAGCGTGCAGAAGTGCGTCCGGACCCTCGACATCGAGGAGGTCGGCAAGACCACGCGCCACGGAACGTTCTTCCAGATGAACGGCAACTTCTCCTTCGGCGACTACTTCAAGGAGGGCGCCATCCGGATGGCGTGGGAGCTCATCACCACGCCGCAGGACCAGGGCGGCTACGGCTTCGACCCCGAGACGATCTGGGTCACCGTCTACCACGACGACGACGAGGCGTACCAGCTGTGGCAGGACGTCGCCGGCATGCCCGACCGAGCGCATCCAGCGCCGCGGCAAGAAGGACAACTACTGGTCGACCGGCCAGCCCGGCCCCGCCGGCCCGTGCTCGGAGATCTACGTCGACCGCGGCCCGGAGTTCGGCGTCGAGGGCGGACCGGTCGCCGACGAGGACCGGTACCTGGAGATCTGGAACCTCGTCTTCATGCAGTACGAGATCGACGAGGTGCGGTCCAAGGAGGACTTCCGCATCCGCGGCGAGCTCCAGCAGAAGAACATCGACACCGGCATGGGGCTGGAGCGGGTCGCGTTCCTGCTCCAGGGCGTCGACAACATGTACGAGATCGACGAGGTCTTCCCGGTCATCGAGGCGGCGCAGCATCTGTCCGGCCGCCGCTACGGCGCCGACCACGACGACGACGTCCGGATGCGGGTCGTCGCGGACCACGTGCGCTCCGCGCTCATGCTCATCAGCGACGGCGTGACGCCCCTCGAACGAGGGCCGCGGGTACGTGCTGCGCCGCCTCCTGCGCCGCGTCGTGCGCGCGATGCGCCTGCTCGGCGTCGAGGACCCGACGTTCCCGGTGCTGTTCGCGACCTCGCGGGACGCGATGAAGGACTCCTACCCCGAGGTCGAGACGCACTACGCGCGCATCGCGCGCATCGCGGTCGCGGAAGAGGAGGCGTTCCGTCGCACCCTCGTGGCCGGGACGACGATCCTCGACACCGCGGTCACCGCGGCGAAGGCGTCCGGGACGCCGGCGCTGACCGGGGAGCAGGCGTTCGCGCTGCACGACACCTACGGCTTCCCGATCGACCTGACCCTGGAGATGGCGGCCGAGCAGGGCGTGACCGTCGACGAGCCCGCGTTCCGCTCGCTCATGCAGGCGCAGCGCCAGCGCGCGCGGGCCGACGCGATGGCGAAGAAGGCCGGTCCGGCGGGCACCGAGGCGTACCGCGCGCTGCAGCAGTCCCTCGGCGAGCCGGTGCAGTTCCTCGGGTACACCGAGTCGGTCGCGCGGGTCCGGGTCGAGGCGCTCCTCGTCGACGGCGTCCCGGAGCCGATCGCGACGGCGCCCGCCGCGGTCGAGGTCGTGCTCGACCGGACCCCGTTCTACGCCGAGGCCGGTGGGCAGCTCGCCGACCACGGCACGATCGTGCTCGACTCCGGCGCGGTGGTCGAGGTCGACGACGTCCAGGCACCGATCAAGGGGATGTCCGTGCACCGCGGCCGCCTCATCGGGGGCACCGTGTCGCTCGGCGACCCGGGCACGGCGACCATCGACACCGAGCGGCGCAAGGCGATCAGCCGCGCGCACAGCGCGACGCACATGGTCCACAAGGCGGTCCGGGAGGCGCTCGGCGACACCGCGACCCAGGCCGGCTCGGAGAACGCGCCGCACCGGATCCGGTTCGACTTCCGGCACGGCGACCGGCCTGCCCGCCGGGTCGCTGGGGGAGATCGAGGAGCGGGTCAACACCCGGCTCGCGGACGACCTCGAGGTCACCGAGGCGATCATGGACATCGACGCCGCCCGGGCGTCCGGGGCCATGGCGCTGTTCGGCGAGAAGTACGGCGACCGCGTGCGGGTCGTGTCGATCGGCGGGGACTGGTCGCGCGAGCTCTGCGCGGGCACGCACGTGCGGCGGTCCGGCCAGCTCGGCATGGTCACGCTGCTCGGCGAGTCGTCCATCGGCTCGGGCGTGCGGCGCGTCGACGCCCTCGTCGGCGACGGCGCGTACGGCTTCCACGCGAAGGAGCACGCCCTGGTCGGGCAGCTGACCGGCCTGCTCAACGTGCGCACCGAGGAGCTGCCCGGCCGCGTCTCGTCGCTCGTGGGCCGGCTCAAGGAGGCGGAGAAGGAGCTCGCGGCCCTGCGTCAGGCCCGCCTCCTCGCCACCGCGGGCACGTTGGCCACCGACCCGGTGACCACTGCCGACGGCACCCGCGTCGTCACGCACGACGCCGGCGAGGTGTCGTCCGCCGACGACCTGCGCGCGCTCGCGCTCGACGTCCGCGGACGGCTCGGCGAGTCCGCGCCGGCCGTCGTCGCCGTCGGCGGGGTGAAGGACGACCGCCCGCTCGTCGTCGTGGTCACGAACGCCGAGGCGCGCCGGCACGGCGTCCGCGCCGGCGCGCTGGCGCAAGGCGGCCTCCACGACGCTCGGCGGCGGCGGGGGCGGCAAGGACGACATGGCGCAGGGCGGCGGCACCGACGTCGCGGCGCTGCCCGCGGCGCTGGCCGGCATCGCGGCCGCGCTCGGCTCGGTGGACTCGTCCGGACCGGCCGCCTGACATGACGCACGCCGGCCCGGACGTACCGGACACCCCCGTCGGGCCGCCGCGCGGCGCGCGGGTGGGGGTCGACGTCGGCTCCGTCCGGGTCGGGCTGGCCGCCAGCGACCCGGACGGGATCGTCGCGACCCCCGTCGAGACGGTGCCCCGGGACGCCGCGGGCTGGACCCGGTACGGGCGCAGCCCGGGGGCACCGCTGCCGGCCGACATCGCCCGGATCGCGTCCGAGGTGGCGGACCGGTTCGCCGAGGTGGTGTACGTCGGGCTGCCGCGTCACCTGTCCGGGGACGAAGGGAAGGCATCCGAGGCGGCGCGCGCTTACGCTGGGGTGCTGGCGTCCGCGGTCGAGCCCATCCCGGTCCGTCTCGTGGACGAGCGGATGAGCACGGTCACCGCTCACCAGGCATTGCACGCGTCCGGGAGGTCCGGGCGCCGCCACCGGCAGGTCGTCGACCAGGCGGCCGCGGTGGTGATCCTGCAGTCCGCACTCGAGGCGGAGCGCGCCGGGGGGTCGCGAGCAGGGGAGCCGGTCGGTGTCTACCGCGGCTCTCCGGCGAGCGGCGCGGCAGGCCACGGCGAGACGACGGAGCGGTAGACAGTGCGCAACGAAGAACACGCGGACGGGGCTGACACCCGCCAGTGGCCGGGCACCGACAGCGGGCACGGGACGGCCGTCGGTGAGCTGTTCGGCAGCGTCGACGTCGAACCGGTCCCCTCGACCCGGTCCCGCAGCCGCGCGGACGAGCGCGAGGTCGAGCGACGACGGCGGGGGCGCCGCGGCGTCGTGGCCATCGTCGTCGCGACTCGCGGTGCTCGTCGGGGCCGGCTACGCCGTCGTCGCCGTCCTGGGCTCGCTCTTCGACCGCGGCGGGAGCGTCGCGACGGTCGCCGACCACCCCGGTCCGGGTCACGGCTCCGTGCAGGTCGTCGTGAACCCGGGGGACACGGGGGCCGCGATCGGCTCGACCCTCGAGACCGCGGGCGTCGTCGCGACCGCGGGCGCGTTCAGCACCGCCTACACCGCGAACCCCGACGCCGCCTCGATCCAGCCCGGCACCTACGAGCTGCTGCTCGAGATGAAGGCCTCCGAGGCGGTCTCCGCGCTGCTCGACCCGGCCCGTCGGATCTCCTACAAGGTGACCGTCCCGGAGGGGCTGACCGCGGCACAGGCGTTCGAGCGGATCTCCGCCGTCACCGCGATCCCGGTGGCCGACCTCCAGGCCGCCGCGGCGGACCCGGCGGGCATCGGCCTGCCGGCCGAGGCCGGCGGCAGCGTCGAGGGCTGGCTGTTCCCGGCGACCTACTCCGTTCGAGCCGGCGTCGACGGCGACGTCGATCCTGTCCCAGATGGTCGCCAAGACCGTCTCGGTGCTCGACGGGCTCGCCGTGCCGGTCGAGCGGCGCCAGGCGGTGCTCACCATGGCGTCGGTCGCGGAGAAGGAGGTCTCCTTCGCGGAGGAGTACCCCAAGGTCGCGCGGGTCATCGAGAACCGCCTGGACCGTCAGATCCCGCTCGGCATCGACACCATCAACGCCTACGGGCTCGGCAAGCCGGCCATCGAGCTCGTCGGGTCGGACTTCGACATCGACAACCCGTACAACTCCCGCCTCCACCTCGGCCTGCCGCCGACGCCGATCTCCAACCCCGGCGAGGCGTCCATCGCGGGCGCGCTCAACCCCGCTGACGGTCCGTGGGTGTACTTCGTCACCGTCGACCTGGACACCGGCGAGACGATCTTCACCGACTCCTACGACGAGTTCCTGGCGGGCAAGGCCCGCTTCCGAGCAGTGGCTCGAGGCGACCAGCTGACCGCGCCGAGCAGAGCCGCCGTCCTCGGGCACCCCGTCCAGCACTCCCTCTCCCCGGTCCTGCACCGAGCGGCGTATCGCGCGCTCGGCCTGGACGACTGGCGCTACGACGCGCTCGACGTGACGTCCGAGGGGCTGCCCGAGGTCCTGCGTGGCCTCGACGACACCTGGGCCGGCCTGAGTCTGACGATGCCGCTCAAGCAGACGGTCATCCCGCTGCTCGACCACGTCGAGCCGCTCGCCGAGGTGGTCGGTGCGGTCAACACGGTGCTGGTCCAGCACGCGCCCGGGCCGTCCGGTGCTCGTCGGCGCCAACACCGACGTGCACGGGCTCGTGGCGGCGCTCCAGGAGCGGCTGGTCACCCGTCCCGGGCCGCTGACCGCCGCCGTGATCGGCGCCGGGGCGACCGCCGCGTCGACGCTCGCCGCGCTCGGCCAGCTCGGCTGCACGACGCCGTCGGTGCACCTGCGGGCGATCGGCGCGCGCCGGCTCGCTCATCCGTGCGGCGCACCGGATGGGCGTGGAGCCGCGGTACACCGGGCTGGACATCGGCCGCGGACGCCGTCGCGCACGCCGACGTCGTGGTCTCGACCGTCCCGGCGCACGCGGCGGACGGTCTCGCCGCCGAGCTCGCGGGGCGGCGCGTCCGCGGCGTCCTGCTCGACGTCGTCTACGACCCGCGCCCGACCGCGCTGTCCGTGGCGTGGGCGGCGGCCGGTGGCGCCGTCGTCGGCGGAGAGCGGATGCTGCTGCACCAGGCGGTCGAGCAGGTGCGCCTCATGACCGGGCGGGTCGCGCCGCTGGCGGCGATGGACGCCGCGCTGCGGGCAGCGCCTCGAGCTCCTGACCGGGGGCCTGAGCGGCGGCCCCGGTTCCCTCACGGAAGCACCGGCGGGCGCGGCCGATAGGTCGAGCGACGCCCGCTCCGGGTCGCGTCCACCGGCGCCGGAGCCCAGCGACGCACCCCGGAGGAACGCCCGTGAAGCAGCTCGGCGAGATCCTGCTCGACGGCGGCGCCGTCACCGCAGTCCCAGCTGCTCGGCCGCGCTCGACGAGCAGTCGCGCCCGCGGCACGTCGCTGGGCCGCACGCTCGTCGAGATCGGGGTGCATCACCGAGGCCCAGCTCACCGCGGCGCTCGCCACCCAGGTCGGCATGGCGTTCATCGACCTCGACGACTACGCCGTCGACCGCGACCGCCGTCGCCCTCGTGCCCGCCGCGCTGTGCCGGCGCCACACCGTGCTGCCGATCGCCATCGAGGACGGCGTCCTGGTCGTCGCGACGTCCAACCCCGGCAACGTCGTCGCCGTCGACGACGTCCGGGCGATGTCCGGCATGGCCGTGCGGACCGTCGTCGCCACGCACGACAACCTGCTGCGGGCGATCGACCGGTACTGCCGCGTCGACGGCGAGATGGAGGACCTCTCCTCGGCGTTCGAGGTGCCCGACGTCGTCGAGGAGGACCTCGCGCGCGCCGGTGCGATCGCCGACGACGACGCCCCCATCGTCCGCTTCGTCAACCTGCTGGTCACCCAGGCGATCACCGACCGCGCGTCCGACATCCACATCGAGCCCACCGAGCACGACCTGCGGGTGCGGTACCGGATCGACGGCGTGCTGCACGAGACCCAGCGCGCGCCCAAGCAGATCCAGGGCGGGGTCATCTCCCGGATCAAGATCCTCGCGCGACATCGACATCGCCGAGCGGCGCAAGCCGCAGGACGGGCGCATGTCGGTCACCCACAACGGCCGCAAGATCGACCTGCGCGTGGCGACGCTGCCGACCGTGTGGGGCGAGAAGATCGTCCTGCGGATCCTCGACAACTCCACGCGCGAGCCTCGACCTGCGCGAGCTGTCGTTCGCCGACGACAACCTCGACACCTACCGCCGCTCGTACACCAAGCCCTACGGGATGATCCTCGTCACCGGCCCGACCGGGTCCGGCAAGTCGACCACGCTGTACGCGACCGTCAACGCGGTGTCCCGGCCCGAGATCAACGTCATCACCGTCGAGGACCCGGTCGAGTACCGGCTGCCGGGCATCAACCAGGTCCAGGTCAACCCCAAGGCCGGCCTGACGTTCGCCGGCGCGCTGCGCTCGATCCTGCGGTCCGACCCCGACGTCGTCCTGCTCGGCGAGATCCGGGACCACGAGACCGCGCAGATCTCGGTCGAGGCCGCGCTCACCGGTCACCTGGTGCTCTCCACGCTGCACACCAACGACGCCCCGTCGGCGGTCACGCGGCTGGTCGAGATGGGCATCGAGCCGTTCCTGGTCGGCTCGGCGCTCGACGCCGTCGTCGCCCAGCGCCTCGCCCGGCGGCTGTGCGACCAAGTGCAAGCGAGCCGTACACGCCGACGCCCGCGGAGCTGCAGGCCGCGCGAGTTCGCCTGGACGCCGGCGGCGAGGACCTGCCGGTGCTGCACCGCGCCCGTGGGGTGCGTCTACGCTGCTCGCAAGACCGGCTACCGCGGGCGTCTCGCCGTGCACGAGGTCATGCGGGTCACCGAGGCGATCGAGCGGCACGCCGTCGCGCGCTCGTCCAGCACCGACGATCGCGCGCACCGCGCGCGAGGAGGGCATGGTCCCGCTGCGCGCACGACGGCTGGCGCAAGGTCGCCGCTGGGCTGACGTCGGTCGAGGAGATCCTGCGCGTCGTCGCGTGACCGGGTGACGCCCGCCGAACCTGCGCCGGCCCGCTCGAGCCCGGCGTCGACGCCGAGCCCTGCGCCGATCCGCTGAGCCCGCGGCGATCCGCCGAGTCTGCGCATCCGCTGAGCTCTCCGGTCTCCGCGGATCGACTCATGGCGGCCGAGGGCCGGGTCGATAGGACACCCGCAGCGCACCGCACGCCGGTGCGCCCGCCCGAGGCCGCCGCGGGCGCTGCGAGCCGCGGAGGCGCATGCCGTGGACGAGCGCCCCAGCCTGGCGGTCATCTGTGAGCCCGCCGCGAGCTGACCGCACCGTCCGCCGGCACGCTCACCGGCGGCCCACCGGCTCGGTCACCGGGCCGCCCAGCCGTTCCGTGCCGGCAGCCGGCGAGCAGTCGGCGGCCTGGGACGCGTCCGGCTCGCCGGTCGCGCCGGGCCCCCGAGCCGGCCGGCGTCGCCAGCCGCCCGGGCTCCGTCGCCGATCGGCGGTCCCGCGGCCGGCCCCGTCCCGGGCGCCGCCACCGGGCCCGCCACCGGGCCCGGCGCCGGCGCCCGGCTGGGCATGAGGCCGAGCCCACCGAGGGCGGCGTCGACCTCGACGCCGCGCTGCGCGCGACCATCGCGGCCGGCGCGTCCGACCTCCACCTGACCAGCGGCACCACGCCCATGGTCCGCGTCGACGGCGACGCTGCGGCCGCTCGACGGCTTCGCCCGCGCTCACCAGCGAGGCGCTGCAGCGATCGGTCTACGCGATCCTCACCCAGCGCCAGCGCGACCGGTTCGAGGCCGAGCTCGAGCTCGACTTCGCCTTCGCGATCCCGGGCGCCGCGCGGTTCCGGGTGAACCTGTACCGCCAGCGCGAGTCGGTCGGCGCCGCGTTCCGGCTCATCCCGCACGAGATCAAGCCGCTCGAGGAGCTCGGCGTCCCGTCGGTCGTGGGCAGCTTCGCCGGCCTGCCCCGCGGGCTCGTCCTGGTCACCGGGCCGACCGGCTCGGGCAAGTCCACGACGCTCGCGTCGATCATCGACCTCGCCAACCGGACCCGGCGCGACCACATCATGACGGTCGAGGACCCGATCGAGTTCCTCCACCGGCACAAGGGGTGCCTGGTCAACCAGCGCGAGGTCGGCGCGGACACCCACTCGTTCGCGAGCGCGCTCAAGCACGCGCTGCGCCAGGACCCCGACATCATCCTCGTCGGCGAGCTGCGCGACCTCGAGACGATCTCGGTGGCCCTGACCGCCGCCGAGACCGGTCACCTCGTGTTCGCGACCCTGCACACCCAGGACGCCGCCCAGACGATCGACCGCATCATCGACGTCTTCCCGGCCGAGCAGCAGGCGCAGGTCCGCACGCAGCTCGCCGGCGCGCTCCAGGCCGTGGTGTCGCAGACGCTGTGCCGAACGGCGAACGGCCTGGGCCGGGTGGTGGCCACCGAGGTCATGCTCGCGACGCCGGCCATCCGCAACCTCGTCCGCGAGGGCAAGACCCACCAGATCTACTCGGCCATGCAGGCCGGCGTCGACCACGGCATGCACACCCTCGACCAGCACCTGGCCGCAGCTCGTGCGCGAGGGCCGGATCACCTACGAGGCGGGCCTGGAGAAGGCGCACCACGTCGACGACTACAACAACCTCGCGGGCCGCTCGGCGCGCATGAACCAGGGCGCCCGGCCATGGGCGGCCAGGCGGCTGGTCGTCCGCCGCACCGGCTCGACCCGGGAGGGGCGCACTGATGGCCGTCGCACGCACCTACGAGTACTCGGTCGCCGACCGCGGCGGCAAGGTCGTCAAGGGCCGGATCGACGCGACCAACGAGGCCGCGGTCGTCAACCGGCTGCGGACGATGGGCGATGGCCCCGCTCGCCGTCGGGGAGGTCCGGACCAGCGGCCTGCAGCGCGAGATCACCCTGCCGGGCCTGGGCGACAGGATCACGCTCAAGGACCTCGCCGTCATGTCGCGGCAGATGGCCACGATGATCTCCGCCGGCCTGTCCCTGCTCAGGACGCTGTCGATCCTCGCCGAGCAGACGCCGAGCAAGCCGCTCGCCAAGGTGCTCGCCCAGACCCGCAGCGACGTCGAGACGGGCTCGGCGCTGTCGGACTCCCTGGGCCGGCACCGCGACGTCGTTCCCGCCGCTGATGGTCAACATGATCCGCGCGGGCGAGGTCGGCGGGTTCCTCGAGGAGGCGCTGCGGTCCGTCGCGGAGAACTACGAGGCCGAGGTCAAGCTGCGGGCCACAGATCAAGTCCGCCATGACCTACCCCGTCATGGTGTTCGTCATGGCGATCCTCGCCGTCATCGGCATGCTGCTCTTCATCGTCCCGGTCTTCGAGGACATGTTCGCCGACCTGGGCGGCGCGCTGCCGCTGCCGACCCAGTTCCTCGTGCTGCTGTCCGGGCTGATGACGTGGGTCGCGCCCGGCGCTCGTCGTCGTGACGCTCGCGGCTGTCGCTGTGGTGGCGGGCGCACCGCGCACGACGACGCGGTGCGGTCCCGGCTGGACCCGCTCGGTGCTCCGGCTGCCGATCTTCGGGCCGCTGTTCGCGAAGGTCGCGGTCGCCCGCTTCACCCGCAACTTCGGCACCATGCTCGGCGCCGGCGTGCCCATCCTCCAGGCGCTGGAGATCGTCGGGCAGACGAGCGGCAGCTGGGTCGTCGAGCGGGCCGTGCGCCCAGGTCCGGGAGAGCGTGCGGACCGGTCAGTCGCTGGCCGGCGCCGCTGGCCAGGCACCCGGTGTTCCCGCCCATGGTCGTGCAGATGATCGCGACCGGGGAGGACGCCGGCGCGCTGGAGACGATGCTCGCCAAGATCTCCGAGTTCTACGACGACGAGGTCGAGGCGACCACCGAGCAGCTCACCTCGCTCATCGAGCCGCTGATGATCGCGATCCTCGGCGTGCGTCATCGGCGGCATGATCGTCGCCCTCTACCTGCCGATCTTCTCGATCTTCGAGCTCGTCGGCTGACGCCCGGAGCCGTTCCGCGGCGCGCTTCCCGGCCCGTTCCGGCCCGCGGCTGCCGCCGTCCGGGTGAATCGACCGGGAACCGGCTCGCAGAACGCCTCACACGGCCGGTGGCCCTCGGCCGATGAGTCCGGCAAGGACATACCGAGCCGGTCGCCAGGCCCACCCCGTCGCAGCACCCCCCACCAGCATCACGACCCGAAAGAGGGCAGGACCATGCAGGCTCGCATCCGCACCACCATGGACGAAGCGCGCGAAGGGCGAGAAGGGCTTCACCCTCATCGAGCTCCTCGTCGTCATCGTCATCATCGGCATCCTCGCCGCGATCGCGATCCCGTCGTTCCTCAACCAGCGCGAGAAGGGCTGGGCCTCCCAGGCCAAGGCCGACCTCAAGAACGCCGCGATCGCCGCCGAGTCCTACGCGGTCGACAACAACGGCACGTACACCGGCCTGACGCTGGCGACCTGCTGGGACCAACGGCTCTCGACCAAGGGCGTCGTCCTACACCGCCACGCGCGTCACCGCGGCGATCACGCGTCCCAACGCCGACGGCACCAGCCTGCGACGCTACGTCTACGACCACGCCCGCCTCGCGACCACTACGGCCACGAGCACCACCAGGACCAGCGCCGGCCGGGATCCCTCGGGTGAGCCTCACCGACCTGCACCACCCGTGTGGGGCGTCGCGCCCCGCGGCGCCTCCACCCGCCTGCCCGACCCGCACGACGGCCGCACCGCACCGAGCCACTCGAGAGGACACCACGATGCGCACCCTCCGGGACCGGCTCGCCCGGGCGCGGCGACGACGGCATGAGCCTCGTCGAGGTCGTCGTCGCGCATGATGATCTTCGCGCTGCTCTCGACCGGCCTGCTCTACACGATGCTCTCGGTGCTCTCCGTCGGCCGCGACTCGCGGGCCCGGCAGGTCGCCGCCAACCTCGCCGCCGAGGAGATCGACCTCGCCCGCGACGCGTCCAGCCTCTTCGACGCTCGTGCCGGTCGAGCGCCGCCGTGCGACCTCAACGGCGACACCTTCCACGTCGTCCCTGCACGGCCGAGTGGGTGACCAGCACCAGCGCCGACCGTCAGCTGCGCCGCGGGCGCCGGCACGAGGCGAGCACGCTGCGCTACAAGCGGGTGCAACGTCCGGGTCACCTGGGACCGCGATGCGTGCCGGCACCAAGCCGGTCCAGGCCGACACCGTCGTCGACCCGCGGGACGCAGATCAACGACCCCGTCAAGGGCACGATCGTCGTCTCCGTGCGGGACGGCGCGGCACCGGCGCGCCGGGGTCACCGTGACCACGCGCCCGGTCGCCGGGGCCGTCGTCCCGCAGACGAACAGCCGCGGCTGCACCTACGTGCTCAAGGCGACGCCCAACGGGGCCGGCACCAACGTCGTGAAGATCTCGAAGGTCGGCTACGTCGACGGCAACCACAACCCGGAGCCCACGGGGACGGCCGGGGTCGTCGCCGGCAGCTCGACGTCGATCGCGTTCCTCTACGACCGCGCGGCCACCTTCACCGCGCGGCTCGCCGGGCAACTACCCGCCGGCCGGACGGAGCACGTCCTGCCCGCGACGCTGACGACCACGTTCCGCAACACCTACGGCACCTACCCGCGGTCCGCGAGCAGCGGGGCCGGGACGACCACCCAGGGCTTCCGCCTCTACCCCGTACGCCACGGGCTACCAGGCGTACGCCGGCGAGTGCCCGTCCGCCGACCCCGGTCAGTGGCAGCCGTTCGTCGACGGCGGCGGCACGCGCTGGACGGGCGTCCGCAGCCCCGCAGCGACCGCCCCGCGAGGCGGCACGGCGGCGGTGGACGTCCCGATGGGGATCGTCACGCTGGCGCCCGGTGACGGCGCGAGCCCGTACCTCAAGGCCGTGTCAGCCGCCCCGACCGGCAGCGGGCCCGCGTGCGTCGCACCGATCACCTACACCTTCGGCGCCGTGCGCGGCACGGCTCCCACGACGATTGCGCTGCCGTTCGGCACCTGGACGCTGACCACGGGCGCGACGGCGAGCGACATCTCGAATCCCGTCACGGCGGCCGAGATCGCCGTCACGGCACCTGCGGCGCCGACGCTGTCGGTGGTCGATCCCCTCGCCGGCACGGTGACGCTCGACCCGCGCGTGGTGACCCCGTGATTCCCCGGTGCGGGCGGCGTCCTGCCGGTGCGCCGGTCCGACGCGGAACCGGCCTCTGGCGCCGCTACGTCGTCGCCGACCGCCGCGAGTCGGGCCTGAGCCTACCGGAGCTGCTGGTCACCATGCTGCTGATCGGTGTGGTCGCTTCGCTGGTGCTGTCGCTGACCGTCACGATGGACCGGTCGTTCACCCGTGAGCGCGCGGCCACCAACGACAGCACGACGACGGCCGCGATCGGCATGAGCGAGCTGACCCGTGTCATCCGCGCGGGCACCGAGATCCCCGTACCGGCCCAGACACTCAACGACCCGGTCTTCGTGGCGATCGCGCCGGAGCGGGTGGTCCTCAACGCCTTTCTCGACACCGACGCCGGTGACCCCCGACCCATCCGGGTGGAGTTCGCCGTGAGCGCGACCCGCGAGCTC